>NZ_JBQYMD010000001.1:4082500-4642500 GCF_052682895.1 Bacillus sp. WC2503
AGCAGCTTACAATTTACCACATACCGACCATATGAATATGGACCCCCTTCGACTTGCTGCTCAAATTGTATCAGGAATTGGTTTTTTAGGTGCAGGTGTTATTTTACGAAGAGGAAACGATAGTATTGCTGGGCTAACGACCGCCGCCATGATTTGGGGTGCTTCTGGTATTGGCATTGCCGTTGGAGCTGGTTTCTATATTGAAGCGATTTTCGGAATGTGCTTCCTTATGATTAGTGTAGAACTTATACCATTAACGATGAAATTTATAGGACCTAGGTCATTTCGTCAACGTGATATCGCAGTGAAACTTGTTGTACGAAATATGGACAATATCCCGATCGTAATTGAAGAAATAAAAGAAATGGATATAAAAGTTAAGAACATGAAGCTCAAAACATTGGAAAATGGTTCGCACTATTTACATTTAAAATTGTCTATCGATCAAAAAAGACATACTGCTGATGTTTATTATGCTCTTCAACACCTTGAAAGTGTTCAACAAACTGAAGTTGAAAGTATGTAATAGAAAACAAACTCTCTTTTAAATTAGAGAGTTTTTCTTTTTTCTATAATGGTAACAATGAATGTAGTCCTGCAAAGTAAGGAGGAATTAGCAATTGAAATCCCGTCCAAATTTAGTAGATACATTTCGTGATTCCATTATTTTTCGTTTAATTTGCTTTATTGTTGTACTTACTGCTTTTTCCGGCTTTCTTATACATAGATTAGAACCATCGCACTTCACCACATGGTTTGATGGAATTTGGTGGTCAATCGTTACAATTTTCACTGTTGGCTATGGTGACTTTGCCCCACATACACTAATAGGCAAACTCATCGGTATGAGTATTATTTTATTTGGAACCGGTTTTTGTTCTTATTATATGGTTCTATTCGCCACTGATATGATTAATAAACAATATATGAAAGTTAAAGGAGAAGAAGCTGCGACTGCTAGCGGTCATATGATTATTGTCGGCTGGAACGAACGGGCAAAACATGTTGTAAAACAAATGCACATCTTACAACCAAACCTTGATATCGTTTTAATTGATGAAACACTTTCTTTACTTCCAAAACCATTTCATCATTTAGAGTTTATAAAAGGTTGTCCACATCACGATCAAACGTTATTAAAAGCTAACATTACAACGGCACACACCATATTAATAACGGCTGATAAAGAAAAAAATGAAAGCTTAGCTGATACACAGTCCATCTTAAATATTTTAACTGCAAAAGGACTTAATCCAAACATTCATTGCATCGCTGAACTTCTTACTTCGGATCAAATTCAAAATGCAACGAGAGCTGGTGTATCAGAAATTATAGAAGGAAATAAATTAACGAGCTATGTATTTACCGCTTCTCTTTTATTTCCTTCTATTTCAGGTGTACTATTCTCACTTTACGATGAAATCTCTGATAACAAATTACAACTGATGGAGCTTTCTCCGCCTTGCACCGGACAAACTTTTGCAAATTGTAGCTATACTCTTTTAAAACAAAACATTCTCTTACTAGGTATAAAGCGTGACGATCAATATATGATTAACCCAGTCCATACCTTCATTCTTATCGAAAGCGACATACTCATTGTTATTCACCATTAAAAAAGTGACGCTCTAGTTCCTGTACTAATACTTTCCCAATATTAATATACTTACTTTTCACATCTCCATCTGGATCTTTCGGCTCAGCAAATTGATCAAATCCGCTCGTTCCAGCTGTTAACGCATTCACATTATCATCTAGTTCGTCTTGATACACATGCGAAAGAATATACGGCGTTTCAAGACGGACTATTACACCAGGCACATCTAATTCCCCATCCACAGCTGTAAATGGCACTCGTAAAAATTGATAGCCATCTTCTTCGTCGATTTTGTAATCAAAGCACCCTTTATCGTAATCCCAATTGCCACCAATACTATATCCAAGTGGTTTCATAACCTCTTCTAACTTATATAACGCATATGTATGTCCTTTTAACTTTGATTGAATCGGAATCAAGCCCATCCCTCCAAGACTTTTCCTTTAGCATACCCATTCTAGTTTGAATATACCGATGGACATTTCAGTAAAATAATAAAAAGCGACCGGAGATCCGGTCGCTTTTTATTATTTTAAACGCTCTTCTAATTCTGCTTTTAATTCTTCAAATCCTGGTTTACCAAGTAAAGCAAACATGTTTTTCTTGTATGCTTCTACTCCTGGTTGGTCAAATGGATTTACGCCTAATAAGTAGCCGCTCATCGCACATGCTTTTTCGAAGAAGTATACAAGGTAACCGAATGTGTACTCATTTAATTCAGGAATATTTACGATTAAGTTTGGTACTCCGCCATCGCTATGTGCAAGTAATGTGCCTTCATATGCTTTTGTGTTTACGAAGTCTACAGTTTCACCTGCAAGGTAGTTTAATCCATCTAAATCGTTTTCTTCTGATTCGATTGTCAGTTCATGTGTAGATTTACCCACTTTAAGAACTGTTTCAAATAAGTCACGACGACCTTCTTGAACGTATTGACCTAATGAGTGTAAGTCAGTTGAGAAATTTGCTGAAGATGGGAAAATACCTTTTTGATCTTTTCCTTCACTTTCACCAAATAACTGTTTCCACCACTCAGCGAAGTATTGAAGTGCTGGCTCATAGTTAACAAGCATTTCAATTGTTTTTCCTTTATTGTATAAAGCGTTACGAACTACTGCGTATTGATAAGCTGGGTTTTCTTCTAGTTCTGATGCCCCGAAGTCGTCATGGCCAGCAGCTGCACCTTTCATCATCTCTTCAATATTTAAGCCACTTACTGCGATTGGTAATAAACCAACTGGCGTTAATACAGAGAAACGTCCTCCAACATCATCTGGAATTACGAATGTTTCGTAGCCTTCGTTATCAGCTAATGTTTTTAATGCACCACGCGCTTTATCTGTAGTTGCATAAATACGTTTGCGAGCTTCTTCTTTTCCATACTTCTCTTCTAATAACTTACGGAAAATACGGAATGCAAGTGCAGGCTCTGTTGTTGTACCTGATTTGGAAATAACGTTAATAGAGAAGTCTTTACCTTCTAATACATCCATTAAATCTTTCATGTAAGTGGAGCTAATGTTTTGTCCAACAAATAGCACTTGTGGAGTTTTACGTTGTTCTTTAGAAAGCGTATTGTAGAATGAATGGTTTAACATTTCGATTGCTGCACGTGCTCCTAGGTAAGAACCACCGATACCTACAACAAGTAAAATGTCAGAGTCATTTTTAATTTTTTCTGCGCATTTTTGAATGCGAGCAAATTCTTCTTTGTCATATTGAAGCGGAAGCTCTACCCACCCAAGGAAATCGTTCCCAGCTCCAGTTTTTTCGTGGATTGCATGATGTGTTACTTTCACTGCATCACGTAAATAAGTGATTTCATGTTCACCGATGAAGGATAACGCTTTAGAATAGTCGAACGTTACATGTGTACTCATCTTTTTCCCTCCAATTATGGATATGTATTTCTGTATTCACTTTAGCGAAACTGAAGTTGTAAATCAAGCGATTCAACCAGTGTAAACGTAACCAATATATATTTTTTAGAAAAAGTTCATTTTTTGCATAAAAATTCGCATTTTTCGGTATAGATGTATATACATCTTTTTTTCACACATTTTTTATGTATAAAAACAACATAACTGCACCATTCTATAAAAGAGTTGATTAACTCAGCGCTTGCTCATGCTTCACAATTAAGGGGGGCTTTTTCATGAGTACATTGCAACGTATCGCATTAGTCTTTACTGTAATTGGTGCAGTAAACTGGGGACTAATCGGGTTCTTCCAGTTTGACTTAGTAGCAGCCATTTTCGGCGGACAAAACTCAGCTCTTGCACGTATTATTTACGGCATCGTTGGTATATCTGGGCTTATCAATCTTGGTTTACTGTTTAAACCATCTGAAAATCTTGGTACACACCCAGAAACAAACGAAATTCGATAACCAGTATGTCCTTTCACCTCCGACATACGAATATGATTGCATGCAATCATATTTGCAAATATATATCATAAGATAAAGTAAAAGAGGAACGCTCATATGCGCTCCTCTTTTACTTTGTTAACTCGGACTCTTCAATCCATTCTGTCAGCTTTTCTCGCAACGTATTAAATCCGTCCTTAGATGGATTCGGTATAAGAATCCTTCCTTGTTTTCTTTTCGCCGCTTTTAACGATAAACTCATTTTTCTGTGCTCTTCATCAATTGAAAGTACTTTTACTTCTACTGTATCGCCGACTTTCAAAAAGTCATGAATATCCTTTACATATCCATTTGTAATTTCAGATATATGCACAAGTCCTTGTGTTTCTGCATCTAACGCTACAAATGCACCGTAATCTTGAATTCCAGTCACTTTCCCTGTTACAACCACTCCTGTTGTATATTGTTCTGACATATGAAACACTCCCATACGTTTACCATTTTCTCTACAAATGTAGATTGCAAAACAGATGTACTTATTTTAAATATCCGATTAATTAGTACGCCTGTTACGTATCGCTACCTAACAGGCGCATACCTTATATTAGTAAATTATACCACTATGACAGAACTCATTCAAAATTCACGAAAAAATTTCCTGTAGCACGTATAATTCTCCAATATTGGGATAGAATACTAACACATGGCTTTCTAGTATTCCCCCCCTTTTATGGACAAAACGTATTATGTTTTGTCCTTTTTTTATTCTCGACGAACCGTTCCATTCTCTTCATTGCTTCTATAAGTTGTTCAAGCGATGTTGCATACGAACAACGAATAAATCCTTCACCACTTTCTCCAAATACACTTCCAGGTACAACAGCCACTTTTTCTTCTAGTAATAACTGTTCTGCAAATTCCACTGAAGTTAGTCCAGTTGAGGCAACAGAAGGAAAGACATAAAACGCTCCGCCCGGCACATGACACGTTAATCCCCTCTCATTGAAAGATGTCGCCATAAAATTACGGCGTTTCTTATAGCTATCTCTCATTCGAATGACTTCATCATTCCCTCCGCGTAATGCTTCAAGAGCTGCGAACTGGGACATCGTCGGTGCACACATCATAGAATATTGATGAATTTTAAGCATCAACTCTGAAAATTGAACGGGAGCTGCGATCATACCGAGACGCCATCCTGTCATCGCAAATCCTTTTGAAAATCCCGAAATTAAAATCGTATGTTCGCGCATGTTTTGAATGCTCGCGAAACTCGTATACACTTCGTCATATACAAGCTCTGCATAAATTTCATCAGATAATACGATTAAATTGTACTTCTCAACCATTACTGCTAACTTTTCTAGTTCGGATTTGTTTAACATTGCACCTGTTGGATTATTTGGGGAACAAAGTAAAATTGCCTTTGTTTTCGCTGTAATAGCTGCTTCAATTTGTTCGGGTTGTAATTTAAACTCTTTTTCTAAAGTAGTCGCTATAGGAACTGGAACTCCTCCAGCTAATGTTACAAGTGGTGCATAAGAAACGAAGCTCGGTTCAATAATGAGTACTTCATCATCAGGATTTATAATGGCACGCATCGCTACATCTAACGCTTGGCTCGCTCCAACCGTAACAATGATTTCATCGTTTGAATCATAAGATACTGCAAATTGTTTTTTTAGATACTTTGCTATTTCTTGACGGAGCTCCAATAATCCTGCATTTGCTGTATACGCTGTATATCCTTGCTCTAAAGAACGGATACATGCTTGCCTTACATTCCAAGGTGTAACAAAGTCAGGCTCTCCCACTCCAAGTGAAATAACACCTTTCATACTTGCGGCTAAATCGAAAAACTTTCGAATACCAGACGGTTGTAAAGATTCTGCTACTCTAGATAGTTCAAACTGCTTCATGGTGTCACCACAATTCGCTTATCATCATCGTTTTTTTCATAAATAATTCCCTCATGTTTATACTTCTTCAAAATGAAATGAGTTGTTGTAGAAACGACAGATTCAATCGTTGCTAATTTCTCAGAAACAAACATCGCTACTTCTCCCATCGTCTTTCCTTCTAATGTAATAGAAAGATCATATGTCCCTGACATTAAATACACGGATTTCACTTCTGAATAGCGATAAATTTGTTCAGCAACTGCATCAAACCCAACACCGTGCTTCGGCGTAACTTTCACATCAATCATCGCTGTTAAACCCGTATGTTCTTTTACTTTTGTCCAATCAATATGTGTTACATAATCCACAATAATCTTTTCACTTTCTAATTTCGCAACCATCTTCTTCACTTCTTCTACTTCTATATTTAACAGCTTTGCCAATGTATCTACAGACAAACGACTACTTTTTTCAAGACAAGCCAATAATTCTAATTCCTTTTCAGTCACCATATAAATCATCCTTCCTTTTCGTTTCTGTCTAAATTATACAAATACCCTTTCCAGTTTGAAAAGAAGATTTTTTTAGAGAATTATGTCAAAATAAAGTGAAACTTTAATCAGCGGAAAGGTTCATCCCGCTGATTATTAGCCCACACCAATCGGGCTTTTACGGGCAGTTAGTCTCCCCCTATCTTCTTTGCTTCAGGCATTTTTAGGGGCGGGAGGCTTATTGTCCGTTAACAAGGGATAAAAGTGAGAGGGGATGGAACCGTGAAACCAAAAGTATATATCGCTGAACCAGTTCCAACATTTGTAGAAAACTATTTATCAGAACACTGTGATTATGAAACATGGAATCAAAATGAGAAAGTACCTCGTGATGTTCTATTAGAGAAAATACAAGATAAAGATGGGTTATTAAATTTCGGATCTGCCATAAATGAAGAATTGTTAAATGTAGCACCGAAATTAAAAGTAGTGAGTAACATTTCTGTTGGCTATGATAATTTTGATTTACTAGCGATGGAAAAGCGAAATGTCATCGGAACGAATACACCATACGTATTGGATGATACAGTAGCTGACCTCGTTTTCGCTCTTATGTTATCTGCTGGTCGTCGTGTTTGCGAACTCGATTCCTATGTGAAAAATGGTGAGTGGAACGCTGAAATCGGAAAAGAACATTTCGGACTAGATGTGCATCATAGTACAATCGGTATTATCGGAATGGGACGAATTGGAGAAGCTGTTGCAAAACGAGCAAAATTCGGATTTGATATGGATGTTCTTTATTATAACCGTCGCCGTAAAGAAGAAGCAGAGCAAAAATTCGATGCTACATATTGTGATTTACATACGCTACTAAAACAGTCTGACTTTATTGTTCTTCTTACTCCATTAACAGATGAAACGTATCATCTTATCGGAGAAAAGGAATTTTCATTAATGAAAGAAACAGCAATCTTCATTAATGCTTCTCGCGGGAAAACAGTAGATGAAGAAGCTTTAATCCATGCCTTAACAGAAAAGAAAATCTTTGCAGCAGGCATTGATACTTTTACACAAGAGCCGATTCCAAAAGATAATCCGCTCTTATCATTACAAAATGTTGTGACTTTACCGCACATCGGATCTGCGACATTAAAAACTCGGCAGCAAATGGCCATGACAGCCGCTGAAAATTTAGTTGCAGGGTTACAAGGAAAAACACCGCCTAATATTGTTCGCGGGTAATGATGAATAAGCGAAAGGCAAGATGACAATGTCATCTTGCCTTTTTTTGTTAACATATTTTTTTCTACCTTGGAGATGATATGAACAAAAATCAATGGAGTGACAAAAAATGAATCATGAATATACTTGTCCTTATTTCACTTTTTCCACTCGCGGCACTACTATTCATTACGAATTGTATGAACATAAAAATAAAACAAAACGTCCTACTTTCGTACTCGTTCACGGCTTTTTATCTTCCTCATTCAGTTACCGCCGTCTCATTCCTTTACTATCGAAAGCAGGAACAGTACTGGCTCTTGATTTGCCTCCATTCGGAAAAAGTGATAAGTCTCATCTCTTTAAGTATTCTTATCACAATTTAGCAACCATTATTATCGATTTAATCGAACATTTATCTCTCTCAAATATTGTGTTAATTGGGCATTCTATGGGCGGGCAAATTTCTCTCTATGTAAACCGTATACGTCCTGAACTAATCTCAAAGACGATTTTACTATGTAGCTCTAGCTATTTAGCACGCGCAACCTTACCTTTACTGTATTCTTCTTATTTACCGTTCTTTCATTTATACGTAAAGAACTGGATTATAAGGCGCGGGATTGTTCATAACTTAATGAATGTCGTTCATGATCACTCATTAATTGATGATGAAATGAAGGAAGGCTACTCCGCTCCTTTTTATGACAACCGTATATTCCCCGCCCTAACTCGCATGATACGAGACCGTGAAGGTGACTTATCTTCAACTGAATTACAAAAAATTGAAACACCTATACTACTCATTTGGGGTGAAAAAGATCGCGTCGTCCCTGTACATGTAGGACACCGTCTCCATAAAGATTTACCGAATTCAACATTTATCTCTTACGAAAATACAGGGCATTTACTACCTGAGGAAAAGCCTGAACATGTTTATGAAGAAATTATCGCTTTTTCCGCGCAATAAAGTGAAACTTTAATCAGCGGAATGTTTCACCCCGCTGATTATTAGCCCGCACCAATCGGGCTTTTACGAGCAGTGGATCTCCCACCTCACTTCTTTGCCTCAACCGTCTTTTTAGGTGGGGGTCTTACTGCCCTGCAAATAGCGGGATAATATTAAAAAGGCTGTCGGAAATTCCGACAGCCTATAATGAGCAACTTCCGCCTTCTTTTAATACAAGTAACTCTTCAGCTAATTTCTCACATTTTTCAAGCGCAGGTACTTCCTCAAAAGACATAAAGTATATATGTTGAATCTTCTTTGCAATATATTTCGAATCGTCAAACACAGTTACGACGTTCACTACATCGCTCGCTTCTGTTTCATAAAACTCCGGTCCCATTCGAAACGGATCCCAATTCTTCACAACCTCTATCATCTTTTCATATGTACCCATCTACTTCCCGCCTTTTCACTTTTTAATACTTTTCTTTATCCTATCACATCAGCTATTCTATAAGAAGAGAGAGAACTTTCATAACTTAGCAGTTTCACAGAAGAAAGGGGCAAACATATGCAGCTATTTCATAAAACGGTAAATCGGCGCGGAACACATAGTACAAAATGGGATACTTATAAAAACGAAGAACTCATTCATGCCTGGATTGCCGATATGGATTTTGAAGTACCAAAACCAATTCAAACTGCATTACAAAAACGTATCGAACACCCTATTTTTGGCTATACACTTCCACCTGAACATATTGGAGACATTATTTGTAACTGGACAAAAAAACAGTACAACTGGGATATTCAAAAAGAATGGATCGTATTTAGTGCGGGGATCGTTCCAGCTCTTAGTACGAGCGTACAAGCTTTCACAAAGGAAAACGAATCCGTTCTTGTACAACCACCTATTTATCCTCCATTTTTCGAAATGGTTACAACAAACAACAGACAATTATGCGTGAGCCCATTATATAAACAAGATGGCACATATATGATAGACTTCGATCATTTAGAAAAACAATTTCAACAAGGGATTAAACTAATGCTTCTTTGTAGTCCTCACAATCCTATTGGACGCGTTTGGACGAAAGACGAGCTAATGAAGCTCGGAGCGTTATGTACAAAATATAATGTAATTGTTGTCTCAGATGAAATTCATGCCGATATTATTTACGGAGATCGTACTCATACACCATTCGCTTCTTTATCTGAAGAATTAGCAGCACGTACCATTACTTGTATGGCTCCAAGTAAAACATTTAATATAGCTGGATTACAAGCATCTATCATTATTATTCCAAATGAAAAACTACGTAATACCCTTACGTCTATTCAATATAGACAAGGGTTCCATGGGCTAAATACATTTGCTTATACCGCGATGCAAAGCGCCTATACAGAATGTAATGATTGGCTAAGTGAAATCCGTTTATATATAGAAGATAACGCTCAATTCGCTTGTGAATATATCAAAACTCACATACCTACTCTTTCCGTAACGAAGCCAGAAGGTAGCTTTTTATTATGGATTGATTGTTCTCACCTAAAACTTTCTCAAAACGAGCGCACCACGTTACTTGAGGAAAAAGGAAAACTTATCGTCGAACCTGGTGAAAAGTACGGATTAGGCGGCGAAGAACATATTCGAATTAACATTGGCTGCCCACGATCTGTTTTAGAAGAAATTTTAAACAGACTGCGCCATACGTTTTCATAATAAGAAAGGAGCCTGCCCACGAATCAATTTTGGGCAGGCTTCTTTCTCAATTTTTGTCGGTAAATCAATATATTTTAAAAATCGCTGATATATTTTGAGTTACGGTCGATATATTTCAATAATCGCCGATATATTTTGAGTTGCGGTCGATATATTCCAATAATCGCTGATATATTTCCAATTACGTTTCACAAAGAAAGCTACCATCCACGGTAGCTTTTACTTTTTCTTCATATCCGACGCTTTTTTTACAATCACACCGCAAGCAATTCGATCACCAGATTTACCCGTTGGTTGTGTCATGCCATCATCAGGGTTTTCAGTAATAATAATAGACGCTCCATCTTTTCTATGAATCGTCGTTTTCCCTTCTTCAAGCGTTATGTGCGGTGCATCGATATCCGCTTTAATCTTTCCAGAACCATCTGCAATTACATTCGGTAAATCACCATTTTCCGCACCCTTCGGATTGAGTAAGCCATGCTTTTTATTATCTGGATTAAAATGATTACCAGACGATTCAAAACGAGGCGCTTTACACTCTCCAATTTCATGTACATGTATGCCGTGCGGACCAGGCGCGAAACCTTCCCCTTTAATCGTAATTTTCACTCCACTTGTTTGCTGAACTACTTTCGCAGTCCCTACTTCATCTCCTGAAGCATTATGTAATTTCACTTCAATTTCTTTCGGCTTTCCTTGGTCACAACCTGCCATCAGAAATAATAAACAACAACTGAAAAAAAGCCGTTTTTTCATTCTATTCCCTCCAAAATACATTCTGCCCTTAGATTGTCCGAGCATAGAGGGAAACATACAAAAATGAATTACCGTTTCTTTTCAGCTAAAAGCTTTTCTTCTACTTTCTGTAATCGCTCTGCTTCTCGTTTGGATACACGAATGAACATACGCCACGTAGCAACGGCACCAATGATAAATAGAACGCAAACAATCCCTGGAATAATATATTCTGTTTTATCTTCCGGAAAATATAAAGGCATCATATGAAACACTCCTTATTGTAGGATTCAAAAACCATCAGAATTTTCTGTTATATTATTTTAAATTATAGTTGAACCAATTCATATTCTCAAGGGGGCGTTCCGAAAGCGAATGATTTCTTTGACTCCTTCTCCTACTTTCCTTACTATAAACTTGAGGTGAAAAATATGAGAGAAACATTTGAAATTGGTGAAATCGTTACTGGTATTTATAAAACGGGAAAATACATCGGCGAAGTTACAAATAGCCGCCCGGGCAGTTACGTCGTAAAAGTATTAGCTGTTTTAAAACATCCGGTGCAAGGTGACTTACATAACGTAAAACAAGCTGACGTACCATTTTTCCATGAAAGACGTGCTTTAGCTTTCCGTGAACAGACGAACATTCCAGAACAAATGGTGAAGAAATATGAAGGAGAGATTCTAGATTATACAGATTCACTCAAATTAGCATTAGAAACTCAAATGAATTCATTTTCTGAAGATGATTCACCTTTTGCGGTTCGTAGTCTAGAAACATTAGAGCAGTTAAAAAAAGACTACAAACTTTAAAAAAACAAAACGACCAAATTACATACTGTGCAATTTGGTCGTTACTGTGTACTCACTTTCTTTAACACTTTTGAAAAGTCCACGAGTTCCCCTAATGTTGGAGGTGCTGGTTTCACTAAATACTCTTTATCTTTTTCTACTAATTTAAAAATATTGTACGTCGTCATCGCATCATCTAGCGCACAATGATGCTTACCCGTTCCTACTTTTCCATACGCCTCAATCGCTTTCCATAATCCTGTTTGATTTCTTTCTCCAAAAAACTTCTTATACTCAAGCGATAAATCACGACACTGTCCGAAAAACGGAAAAGCTACTCCCGACATTTCACAATTATGCTTCAGCACTTTCATATCCATATTTCCCCACGTTACAATGGTCGGTTTACATCTTTTTTCGTATTCTGCAAGTTTATCAATGAGTTCAGGAAATGAAATTCCTTTATCCACGATTTCTTGTTTAATTCCTAAAAATTTCTTGCATCGATCCGTTAAAGAAGGAAATGTTTTCGGTCTGACATGTGATGAATACGTATCTTCTACCTTACAACCTACAACCGAGACGAGTCCTACCTCAATAATTTCCGGGAAAAATCCTTTTGGTTTCTTTCGATGCTGGGGCATCGTAAACTCAAAATCTAAAAATAAAAATCGTTGTTCATCCATACGATCCCTTCCTTATCATCTTTGTCATTCCTTTCTATTTGACACTCCTACACGAACAAGCTCGAATGCTAATTCCATTTTAAATATTCAGATTGGATGTATCTTATATATATGTCAAATGCCCACAAATATTTTTAAAAATGAGAAAAAATGACCTATGCAGAAAATATGACAAAATCCCTCCTTTCATTTACATCCGCAGTTTTTCTACTTTATAATGACGTTATGTGTGTTTCATCTAGTTAATATTTGACACACTAAGAAAAATGAATGAAAGGAGATGAGATTTTTGCACGAAACAACGCAAGAACTCGCTAACTGGCAGTATTATTTTGCTATCGCAGTCTTTTTAATTACATATGCCATTATTATTTCTGAAAAAATTAATCGCGCTGTCATCGCACTTCTTGGTGCAGCACTCATGGTAATTGTGGGGGTCGTCGATTTACATAACGCCTTTACGAAACATATTGAATGGGGAACGATTACGCTACTCATCGGTATGATGATTTTGGTGAACATTACGAGTAAATCAGGTGTTTTCCAATACGTTGCCATTAAAGCAGCAAAAGGGGCACATGGAAATCCAATTAAAATTTTAATTTCTCTTTCCCTACTTACCGCGCTTGGCTCCGCATTTTTAGATAACGTTACAACTGTACTTCTTGTTGTTCCAGTTACTTTATCTATTACGCGCATCTTGCAAGTAAATCCTGTTCCTTATTTACTTTCTGAAATTATTTTTTCAAACATTGGGGGAACAGCAACATTAATTGGTGATCCGCCAAATATTATGATTGGTTCTGCAAATAAGCACCTAGACTTCAATGCTTTCTTACTGAATCTAGCACCAATCGTAATTATTATTATTGCAGTTACAGCAACAATACTTTACTTCATGTACCGTAAACAATTAATTGCTGATCCTGTACAAGTTAAAAAATTAATGAGCTTAGATGAAAAACAATACATTAAAGATCCAGTATTAATGAAAAAATCTTTAACAGTACTTGGACTTACAATTGTAGGTTTCATGACTCATTCCATTTTCCATGTTGATGCAGCTATTATCGCCTTGACTGGTGCTACTGTACTTATGCTAATCGGTGTGAAAGAACATGAAATTGAAGAAGTATTCGCAAGCGTAGAATGGGTGACGATTTTCTTCTTCGCGGGACTATTCGTACTCGTTGGAGGACTTATCGATATCGGTCTTATCAAAATGTTAGCTCAAAAGGTAGTCGGAATAACAGGCGGAGATATTTCTCATGCATCTATCCTTATTCTATGGGTATCTGGTATCGCCTCTGCAACAATCGATAACATTCCATTCGTTGCAACAATGATTCCACTTATTAACGATATGGCAGTTGGGCTAGGTTTATCACCTTCTGACGCACAAATCGACGTATTATGGTGGGCATTAGCATTAGGTGCTTGCCTAGGTGGAAACGGAACTTTAATCGGGGCTTCTGCTAACGTAATCGTAGCCGGAATCGCAAGTCGTGAAGGACATAAATTTAGCTACATGGAATTCCTTAAAGTCGGCTTCCCAATTATGATTGTTTCATTAATCATTTCTCATATTTACATTTATTTACGCTATCTTATGTAGTAGAAAAAGGGCTGTCCTATGTGGCAGCCCTTTTTTCTTGGTCAACGAAATATCAATTAACCAACAAAGAGCTGTTCCAAAATAGCTTCGAAACAGCTCCCCGCATATATCTACTCGTTATATCTTACCGGCTCATTTCGGATAATGAATAAATGAATCGGCAAGAAAACCGAAAATGTGATTACATGAATAATCGTAAATAGTATAGAGTTCGTTCCGTATCTGTCTAAAATAGCGTAGATGAGATAAATGGACAGCACAATCGATACGGCTGTTGCTAGTAAACTTATAATTGGTACGAAGTTAAAGATGAAACATGCGACATATATACCGAATACTTTCCACCCTGCCTCTTCTTTCAAGAAATCTGGTAATTTATCCTTCGCCAAGTCACCCCACGTCTTACTATTCAAAAATGGAATAAACGCAAGAACCCCATCAGTTGCACCATCATTTTTTGCCATCGTATAAAGTGCAAAAGCCGTTAACAAATACGAAATAATTGCCCAAATTATTATAACAAGAATAAACGCAAAACTAAGAGCAAAGAAACCTGCTAGTACGCTCTGATCTTCCATCTTATCCTCTCCCCTCTCTTTTCAACATATTTCATTACATTGCAAGTTATGTTTTAAAATTTAACCAAACTCTTTGTATAATGAGAGAAGAAAGGTAATAAGAGAGGAGAAACACTTATGCATCCATTTGTACAAGCATTACAAGAGCATTTTACAGCTCATCAAAATCCTGAAAAAGCAGAACCAATGGCTCGTTATATGAAAAATCACTTCCCATTTCTAGGTATTCAAACACCGGAAAGACGCCAATTATTAAAAGACGTCATTCAAATACATACTCTCCCAGATAAAAAAGACTTCCAAATTATCGTACGTGAACTTTGGAACTTACCAGAACGTGAATATCAAGCTGCCGCACTTGATATTATGCAAAAATATAAAAAGCATATAAACGAAACTCATATCCCATTTTTAGAAGAACTTATTGTTACGAAATCTTGGTGGGATTCTGTTGATAGCATCGTTCCTACATTTTTAGGTACTATCTTTTTACAACATCCCGAATTAATTTCTGCATATATTCCAAAATGGATTGCATCAGATAACATATGGTTACAACGTGCCGCTATTTTATTCCAACTAAAATATAAACAAAAGATGGATGAAGAACTTCTTTTCTGGATTATTGGACAACTACATTCTTCAAAAGAATTTTTCATTCAAAAAGCGATCGGCTGGGTTCTTCGCGAGTATGCAAAAACAAAGCCTGATATCGTTTGGGAATACGTGCAAAATAACGAGCTTGCCCCGCTCAGTAAACGTGAAGCAATTAAGCATATTAAACAAAATTACGGAATAAATAACGAAAAAATAGGCGAGACTCTATCATAGATAGACGCGTTCCTCTATTGAGATTTAAAAAAGAACGTGTTAGAATATGTTCATTATTATTAATATAAGTAGCGATGACGGACTTATAAGTACTTGCACAAAAAGCGATTCAGGGATAGTGAAAGCCTGAAGACGCAAGGAAACGGCAGTCTCGAGCATTACATGATAAAGTGGATGCACATTTTGTGTATCAACTAGGGTGGAACCGCGGGCAAACGCTCGTCCCTAGGCAAATATGCCTTGGGATGAGCGTTTTTTTATGTTTTTCAAAGCATATACTGCGCATTTCACAAGTACCAGAGCACGTCATCGCCAATACGTTAACTTTCAAAAGGAGGATTTTATTATGTATTCAATGGAACAAGTTGTAAACTTAGCGAAACATCGCGGTTTTGTTTTCCCTGGTTCTGAAATTTACGGTGGTCTTGCAAACACTTGGGATTACGGTCCACTTGGAATCGAATTAAAAAATAACGTTAAAAAAGCTTGGTGGAAAAAATTCATTCAAGAATCTCCACACAACGTTGGTTTAGATGCAGCTATTTTAATGAACCCAAAAACTTGGATCGCTTCTGGTCACGTTGGTAACTTCAACGATCCAATGATCGACTGTAAAAAATGTAAAGCGCGTCATCGTGCTGACAAATTAATTGAAGATGCATTAGATGCAAAAGGCATTGAAATGGTTGTTGACGGTCTTACTTTCGACCAAATGGCTGACTTAATGAAAGAACATGAAGTAAAATGTCCTGATTGTGGTAGTGAAGAGTTCACTGAAATTCGTCAGTTCAACTTAATGTTCAAAACATTCCAAGGTGTTACAGAGTCTAGCACAAACGAAATCTTCCTTCGTCCTGAAACAGCACAAGGTATTTTCGTAAACTTCAAAAACGTACAACGCTCTATGCGTAAAAAACTTCCATTTGGTATTGGCCAAATTGGTAAGAGTTTCCGTAACGAAATCACGCCTGGTAACTTCACATTCCGTACACGTGAATTCGAACAAATGGAACTTGAATTCTTCTGTAAGCCTGGTGAAGATTTAGAGTGGTTCGCATTCTGGCGTGAAACTTGTAAAAACTGGTTACTTTCACTTGGTATGCATGAAGAGAGCATGCGTCTTCGTGACCACGGTGAGGAAGAGCTATCTCACTACAGTAACGCAACAACTGACATTGAATTCAAATTCCCATTCGGTTGGGGCGAACTATGGGGCGTTGCATCTCGTACAGACTTCGATTTAAAACGTCACATGGAACACTCTAACGAAGACTTTAACTATATCGATCCACAAACGAACGAGCGTTACGTACCATACTGCATCGAGCCATCTTTAGGCGCAGACCGTGTAACATTAGCGTTCTTATGTGATGCATATGAAGAAGAGCAATTAGAAAACGATTCTCGTACAGTTCTTCGTTTCCACCCTGCTTTAGCACCATACAAAGCAGCAATCTTACCATTATCTAAAAAGCTATCTGAAGGTGCTACTGAAGTATTCGCAGAACTAGCTAAAGACTTCATGGTAGACTTTGATGAAACTGGTTCTATCGGTAAACGTTACCGTCGTCAAGACGAAATCGGTACACCATTCTGTATCACATACGACTTCGACTCTGTTGAAGACAAAGCTGTTACAGTACGTGACCGTGACACAATGGAACAAGTTCGTATGCCAATTAGCGAACTAAAAGGTTTCTTAGAAAAGAAAATCCAGTTCTAATTATAAAAAAAGAGGCTGCTCATGAGAGCTGCCTCTTTTTTATTTTTCACGTTTTTCTTTAATTGCTACTGTACATCTTGAAATACATATTAAATCATCATTTTCATCAATGATACGAATATCCCAAACCATCGTTGAATGTCCTCTATGTATCGGTGTCCCGATTGCTGTTACGATTCCATCTTTCTTTGAGCGAATATGATTTGCATTAATTTCTAGACCGAAACAAATACATTTCTCTTGATCAATTAAATTATATGATCCAACACTTGCTACTGTTTCCGCTAACGCTATAGAAGCACCACCATGTAAAAATCCAAACGGCTGATGCGTACGCTCGTCAACAGGCATCGTAGCAACTACTTTATCTTCTGTCATTTCTAACAACTCAATTCCAAGTGAGTCCATTAAAGTTTTTGCCATATCGTTTTCGCCTTCTCTCTTTAATTAAATGTATAATTTTACCTATTTATTTTCAAACTACCTATAACACTTATATAAGGAGGTTTCACCACAATGAAACAGAAACTTTGTATACTATTGCTCATGTTCTCCTTGCTGACTATTGTACCAAATTGTGCAATGGCAGCCAAAGCATCTAACCTGACAATCGATGTTCAGACTATAACGCAAAAAGGTAAGAAACCTTATATAGAATATCAAATTAGTAGGCCTTCCTTTCACAATTTTTCCGATTCTAAATTTCAAAATAAGCTCAATTTCTATTACAAAAAATCTACTGACAAATTTAAAAACAAATTAGAAAAAGAAGCAAAAAAATATTATAAAGAAACAGAAGGGTCTAGTACACCCTTCCATCCGTACGTGGCGAATGTTGATTATAAAATCTCCTTAAATAAACCACCTTTTCTCAGCCTATATGTGAATTACTATCAATATACGGGCGGGGCACACGGCCTTTATACGTGGAAAGCAAACACATTTGATTTAAATGAAAAAAAATTACTACGCTTAGACGATTTATTTCAACAAGAAGATAAATATAAAGAAGTAATCCGTGCAGAAATTGTAAGGCAAATTAAACAAAATGAAAGTATTTATTTTCCTGATGCAACGGAAAAAGTAATGAGTGCTAAAAAGTTTCACTTCTTTTTAGAACCAAACAATCTCGTTATTTATTTCCCTTTATATGAGATCGCTCCTTATTCAAGCGGCATTCCACAATTTCGTATTCCGTATACGTTGCTAAGAGACTATTTGAAGCCTTCTTATCAAAATAATTTGATTGACAACAAGTAAATATTTTCGCTACGATAATGTTAACCTAAAAACAACAGGAGGTTAACATTATGAGAAGATTTCATGTTTTAGATTTAGCATTAGCTGCCATGTTTGTTGCTCTTATGGCCATTGGTGCAAATATTGTATCTTGGGCGCCATTCCTGCAAATAGCGGGCGTTCCATTATCTATGCAACCATTTTTCGCAATTTTAGCAGGCCTTCTTCTTGGAAGTAGACTTGGTGCATTATCAATGACTGTGTATATGCTAGTTGGCGTAGCCGGCGCACCAATCTTCGCTAACTTCAAAGCTGGATTCGGAGCACTTTTAGATCCTACTGGTGGTTTTATTATCGCATTTATTATCGTTGCTTACGTATCAGGAAAAATAGTAGAACAAAAAGAAAGACCAACATTCAGTACATTTGCTATCGCTTCTTTCACAGGAATCATTTTAACTTATATTATCGGTACTACTTACATGTACGGGGCGGTCAATCTCTTCATGGGCGGTAATATGAGTTATAAAGCTGCCTGGATGATTATGATGTGGTTTGCAGTAAAAGATATTGCATTTACAATTATCGGTGCTATTATCGCACCTCGCATATACTATGCTGTACGCCGTTCTGCTTATCAACGTTCTCATTCGACGATTTCTTAATAAAAAAGAGTTATTTCAGTACACTGAAATAACTCTTTTTTTATATTAAGACTCTTGTTTCGTTTGTTCTTCTAAAATCCTCTTCATCATTGTAACCATGTCACCACGTAATTCTGGGTGTTGCAGGGCCATTTCAATTGTCGTTTGAACGAATCCTAACTTTTCACCAACATCGTAGCGTTTTCCTTCGAAGTCGTAAGCAAATACTCGTTGAATTTCATTTAAGTTTTGAATTGCATCTGTTAACTGAATTTCACCGCCAGCACCGACATTTTGCTGTTCTAAGAACATGAAAATTTCAGGCGTTAAGACGTAACGTCCCATAATTGCTAAGTTTGATGGTGCTGTACCTGCTGCTGGTTTCTCAACGAAATTACGAACTTGGTAACGACGTCCTTCCTGCTCTAATGGGTCGATAATTCCATAGCGATGTGTTTCATCTTCTGGAACCGTTTGTACACCAATAACAGAAGAAAGTGTTTTATCATATTCGTCCATTAACTGACGTAAACATGGTTTTTCAGCTTGAACGATATCATCACCTAATAAAACAGCAAATGGCTCATCACCGATGAATTTACGTGCACACCAAACTGCGTGTCCTAATCCTCTTGGTTCTTTTTGACGGATATAATGAATGTCTACCATTTTTGAAGAAGCCTGTACTTTTTCAAGTAACTCATACTTTTTCTTTTCTAATAAATTTTGCTCTAATTCAAATGCATTATCAAAATGATCTTCAATAGATCGCTTTGTTTTACCAGTAACGATAATAATATCTTCGATTCCTGATTGTATTGCTTCTTCGACAATATATTGAATAGTTGGTTTATCTACTATCGGTAACATTTCTTTTGGCATTGCTTTTGTAGCTGGTAAAAAACGTGTTCCTAATCCAGCTGCTGGGATTATCGCTTTTCTTACTTTTTTCATAACAAAATACCCTCTCTTCTGTCAGGATCAATAACGATTATTTCCTTACATAGAACAAAAGGGAAGTTTTGCTTCCCTTTTGTTCTGACTACCTAAAATTAATTTATATTATAAACGATTCATAATATCTTCTTTAATAGTAAGTAACTTTTGTTCACTATTTTGTAAAGAATTATCTTTTACACCAAAGTAAAACTTGATTTTCGGCTCTGTTCCAGATGGACGTAAGCAGAACCAAGAACCATCTTCTAATTGATATTTTAACACATTTGATTTCGGTAAGTGAATCTCTTCTTTATGTCCATCTTGTAAAGATGTAACGATGCTTGCTTTATAGTCTTCAACCGCTACGACTGTTAAGCCCGCTACTTCTTTCGGAGGATTTTCACGGAATGTCGCCATCATCTCTTGAATTTGTTCCGCTCCATCTTTCCCTTTTAACGTTAATGACACAAGATCTTCACGGAAGAAACCGTACTTCTCAAATACTTCTAATAAACCATCATATAACGTTTTACCTTGTGATTTGTAGTATGCAGCTACTTCACATGCAAATAAAACAGACTGTACCGCATCTTTATCACGGCAGAATGGACGGATTAAATAACCATAGCTTTCCTCATAACCGAATTGGAATTCATATTGTCCGCTTTCTTCATACTGTTTAATTTTCTCACCAATAAATTTAAATCCAGTTAACGTATCAACTGTATCTAAACCGTATGCTTTTGCAATTGTACGACCAATTTCAGACGTTACGATTGTTTTTAATACAACACCGTTCTCTGGAAGCGTTCCGTTTTCTTTCTTTTGAGATAGTAAGTAATCAAGCATTAATGCACCTGTTTGGTTACCAGTTAATACTTGGAACTCACCATCATGATTACGAACTGCTACACCTAGACGGTCTGCATCAGGGTCTGTTGCGATTAGCACATCTGCACCAATTTTTTCACCGTCACGAATTGCATATTCAAACGCTGCATGCTCTTCTGGGTTCGGTGATTTTACTGTAGAGAAGTTTGGATCTGGTAACTCTTGCTCTTTTACAACCGTTACATCTGTAAATCCAACTTCCTCTAAACCACGGCGTACAGAAAGATTTGATGTTCCGTGTAATGGTGTAAAGACGATTTTTAAGTCTTTCCCTACCTTTTGTACCATTTCTTTATTAATAATGACATCGTTCAATTCTGCAGCATATGCATCATCTACTTCTTGTCCAATAATATGTAATAAACCGTCAGCTTTTAATTGCTCTACATCAGCTACTTCAACTGTTAATTCATCTTCTACTGCATTTACGTAACTAATTAACTCATCAGCTTCTTTTGGAGGCAACTGTCCACCATCGTCACCATATACTTTATAACCATTATATTCAGGCGGATTATGGCTTGCCGTAAGAACGATTCCACTTACTGTATGTAAATGACGAACTGCGAAAGAAAGCACCGGCGTTGGGCGTAAGCTTTCAAATACATATGTTTTAATACCATGTGCACCAAGTGTTGCAGCTACTTCCATTGCAAATTCAGGTGATTTATGACGAGAATCATATGCTACAACAACACCACGTTCCTTTGCTTCTTCACCTAATTTTTCAATAAATTTCGCTAATCCTTGTGTCGCTTTACGAACTGTATATACATTTAATCGGTTCGTACCAGCACCAAGTTCACCACGCATACCACCTGTACCGAACTCTAAATTTTTATAAAAGCTATCCTCAATTTTCTTCTCATCTTGCTTCATGTTTTCTAGCTGTTCTTTTAATTCTACGTCTAATTCTGCATATGAAAGCCAGCGACTAAATTCTTGTTTCCAATTCATATCTCTATCTCCTCCCGCTTGTCATACCTTTATTATATGAAAAAAACAACCTGTATCTCAATATTTTATAAAATATAGCAGGATTTTACTAGGAATATTTGTATACACTATGGTTAAATACTCCACCAAAGGGAATGAGGATTATGCAAGAATGGGGCTTGTCCGAAGAGCTCAAAATACAAACAAAGCAAATGATTGAAAGCGCTGAAAAAGAATTATCTATTATGAGGCAAGCGATTGATAAAGAAGATGAATGTATTTTATGTAAAATGGAAGAGATTCATCATATGTTGGCAAATGTACAAACATTGGCAGCTACATACTATATTCAGGCGTATTTATCACCTTATACAGAAAGCTCACATTTTATCACAACTGCTGTCCAACATTTAAGTGCCCGCAAACACGGTGCTCTTATCGTTGTGGAACGAAACGAGACGCTTGAATCTTGTATTCAAACTGGCACAACATTAAACGCTCATTTAACTGCACCGTTACTCGAATCAATTTTTTATCCAGGTAATCCTCTTCATGACGGAGCCGTTCTCGTTAAAAATAATCATATTGTTTCAGCAGCTAATATTCTTCCGTTAACGAAAAGTATGGAAGTTGATCCTGAACTAGGAACACGTCACAGAGCTGCAATTGGCTTATCAGAAAAAAGTGACGCACTTATTTTAGTTGTCTCTGAAGAAACAGGACGTACTTCCTTTGCTTTAAGCGGGACGTTATATACGATTTCTTTATAAGACGAGCCTTTCACTATGCCACACGTTTTTAAACAGCATAATAGTAAATGAAGTTGTATCGACTTACCGACAAAAACTGATCACACTCGTACCATATCAATAAGAAAAGACTGCCTCAAATGTTTGAGACAGTCTTTTCTTCAAAAATTATTCTTCCCCGAAACGCTCAACAAGTGTTGCAAGTGTACGTACCATTGCACCTGTTGCCCCGGCCGGCCCTAAATCATTTGCTCCTGATGTTTCAGATGTTCCAGCGATATCTAAGTGTACCCACGGTGTATCTTCAGCAAATTCACCTAGGAATGTACCTGCCATAACCGCATGCCCTTCACGGCCTGGTGAGTTATTTAAATCAGCAAACTTACTGTTTCGAACGCGTTCTTTATCACGATCAAAAATCGGTAATTGCCAAATTGATTCATCCGTTTCCATAGAAGCTTCTAGTACTTGCTCAAACAACTCTTCATTGTTTGTCATTGCGCCTGTCGTATGATTTCCAAGTGCAACAATTACACCGCCTGTTAATGTCGCAACATCAATAAGGTAGTTTGCACCTAGTTTTTTCGCATACGTAATACCGTCCGCTAACGCAAGGCGACCTTCTGCATCTGTATTTAATACTTCAATTGTTTTTCCGCTCATAGATGTAATTACATCGTCTGGCTTAAATGCTGTACCACTTACAACGTTATCAGTTGATGGAATAACAGCGATCACATTTTGCTCTGGGCGAAGTTCACCGATAATTTCCATCGCACCTAATACAGCAGCAGCACCGCCCATATCACCTTTCATACCGACCATGCCTTCACGTGGTTTTAAAGAATAACCACCTGTATCGTATGTGATTCCTTTTCCAACAAATCCAATGACATCTGTCCACTCTTCTTTTCCTTTATAAATAAGAGCAATCATTTTTGGCGGCTCTGTACTACCTTGGTTTACTGCAAGTAACGCACCCATACCAAGATCTTCCATCTCTTCTTTCTCAAGAACTTTATAATCCATATCATACTTTTCCGCTAACTCAACAGCATACTCAGCAAGCTTCGTCGCTGTTAATACGTTTGGCGGCATATTTACAAGTGTACGAGCCGAATTTGTTGCGCGTCCATGCACGTAGCCAACTGTTAATGCAGCTTCAATTTCCTGTGCATCTTCCGCTGTAATAGCCGTGAACTTCTCTAACTCTACACGATCCTTTTTATCTGATTTATACGTTTGTAATTCATATGTACCAAGACCTTGTACTTCTGCCGCTATATGAGCTACATCAATCACATCTAATTTCTCTGTTACGAAAGAATCAAGTAAGATTGCTGCATCTTGTACTTTTGCTGCCTGTAACGTTTTAAACGCCTTACCAAGAGCCGCACGTAACGTTTCTGTCGTATAAGATTCTTTCTTTCCTAAACCGACGAAGTAATAGCGTTTTACATTTGTTTTTCCTAAACTATGTACTTTTGAAATAGCTTTCTTCTTAGTAGAAAGTTCTTTCTCTTCTAATAAAACTTGTAATTGCCCTTCAAACGCTTTGTCCAGTTCTTGTACAAAACTACTCGTTTTCTCTTCTTCAAATAAGGCAACAATTACCGCTTCATGACCTGCTAATTCTTTTTGTACTTGAAACATGTTCAGACCCCCTAAATTTCTCTACTCTGCCTTTATTATAACTTTATTTTCGATAAAATGCGACAATTCTAACTTCTGTTACATCCTATATAAAGTGAACCTTTAATCAGTGGTGTTTTTCTTCATCCCCCACTGATCATTAGCCTTCACCAATCGGGCTTTTATGGGCAGCCCGCCCCCCGCCTAATTTCTTTGCTTTCGCTGAATTTTGAGGTGGGGGTTTTACTGCCCACAAATAGCGGGGTGATCCATCTTTCTTCTATTATCAAATAAAAAAGTCTAGCGTAATTACCACTAGACTATCTTTGTTTTAAATATTGGCCACGAAACACTTGCATCGTTTCGTCTTCATTTAACATCGTTAACTCTTCTTCTGTAAACTTACCATTTCCTACCTTAACTACATATACATTTACTTTTTTCTTACCCCATTGGCTATAAACATCTTTCACCGTATCATAATATAAATCGAGACGGTTTCCTTTTATAGCACCGCCCTTATCAGCGACAACCCCATATCCGTAATCTGGCACGAATAAAATCGTTCCAATCGGGAATACACGTAAATCCGCAGCGATTGTAGAATATAAATCCCTTTTCGCTTTAACACCTGAATATGTAATACCATACTCTGGATGTCCTGGACTCTTACCAGTTGACTCCACTCCTGACGTATAACCAGTTGCAGTCATTTCAATTGAACGATATTTAGACCAGTCGTTTGCCTGCTCTAAAGCATTTATCACTTCTTTACTCGGAGCAACATTTCTCTTAACTTCTGCTGCATGTACTTCTTTTGCACTCGTTCCCTCATATTTCTTTACAATCTCTAATAAAGAAACTCCTGTGAAAGCCTTCCATGTTACGCATAATGCGGATACAAGTAAACAAGTCATCATAATGCGAATACAATATCGTTTTAACATTTTTATATTCCACACTCCTTCATCGTTAATCATTCCCTATACGATGAAGGAATATGCAAAAAAATAATCTCCAAATTGATTGGAGATTAAAACATTTGATATCCACTCTTTCGAAGTTTCTTAATTACGATTCCTGCCAAAGCAGCACCTACTAATCCAGTAGATAAAATAAACATATCGGCTTGTCCTAAATGCGATACACTTGTCCCAAATGAAGAAAATGTTTCTTTCGGCTTTGAAAAATAATCCCACACACTCGCTTTATTAATAATAAGCATACAAACAATCGGATACACAATAACCATTACCCATGTAGCTCGCAAAATCATGTTGAGTAAAAATCCAATTCCAAAAAACAAAATAAAGAATAACATCATTGAAATAAGTAGTACCGGTATACTCACTCTTTCTCCCTCTCCTTCGCATGCGCCGTAAATACGTGATAGGCTGTATAACCAAATTGCTCTCCTGGATTTAATGTTTTGTCCATTTCAAGATGTAGTTCTGATCTTCTTTCTAGCAAATATTTAATAAGTACAGACGTATTGGGATCGTCAGCAATCGTCTCTGGATGTAAAAATGCTACTTCAGACAATTCCTTCTCCTGTACAATAATATTTTCCCCTTCAGGCTCCAAAAGGAAAATAATCATATTATCACTAATTTCATTACGAATAACGCCCGACCGAATACCTATAATCCCCTTCACATGAGCGACAATACCTGTCTCTTCTAATACTTCACGTTTCACAGCTTCATCAACCGTCTCACCTTCATTTACAAAACCAGCTGGCAAAGACCATTTCCCCTTTAATCCACTGTATTTTTTCTTAACAAATAGCCACCTGCCATCTTTTGTAGCTACTAAACCACTAACAGCTAACCAAACTTTCCCTCGTTTCTCCATGATGTAATAACCTCCTCCACCGGAACGGACAGAATATTCTTTCTTTTTTATATATTATACTATATTTTTAATATGAAAAAAGCAGAAACAGCTCTTAGCCGTTTCTGCTTTTTCTATTATATATTAAAAGAACTTTAATTTACCTTTTTTAAGAACTAATAAAGGTCCACCTAATAAGAATAGGTAACGGTTATCAATTACTTTCTTCATGAAGGAAGCTTTCCAACCTGTTAACTTTTTACCCATAACAACGCCCATTGCATCGTCATGACCTAAAGAACATACAGATCCTTTATTGTCGAATGCGAATTTTTTCATTTCGCCCTTACCACGAACTAACACAGTTAAGTTATGTGCAATGTTGTAACCTTGTTGTATTGCAATTTGTGCTGTTGGTGGGTATGGACGGTTAATTTCTTCGTTAATGATTAACGCTGCATCACCAACCATGAATACATCTTCGTATCCTGGAGCGTGCATGTACTCATCGACTTTTACACGTCCGCGCATTGCTTCAAAGCCAGACTCTTCCACAATACCGTTACCACGAACACCTGCAGCCCAAACTACTGTTTCAGACTTAATTAATTCAGTGTCATCGCCATTCGCAACGATAATACCTTCTTCAGTTGCTTCTTTAATTGCTGTACCGATGCGGAATTCTACACCTTTTTTCTCAAGTTGTTTTACAGCGTATTCTACTAACGCTGGATCGAAACCTGGAAGTGCTGTTGGAGCAGCTTCTACACAGATGATACGTGCTTTTTCACGTGGTACATTGTACTCTTTGCAAAGTTCAGGAACACGGTTTGCAAGCTCACCTACGTACTCGATACCAGTAAATCCAGCACCACCAACAACGATTGTTACTAACTCATCGCGTTGTTCAGTTGCATATTTAGCGAAACTAGCTTCCATATGCTCACGAATTTCACGAGTTGCATTAATGTTAGCGATTGAGAATGCATGCTCTTTTAATCCTGTAATTCCGAATGTTTCTGATTCGAAACCAAGACCAATTACTAAGTAGTCATACTCTAACTCGCCGTCTTTTAAGATAATGCGTTTTTCAGCAGCTTTAATTTCTACTACTGTATCTTGTACAAAGTTCACTTTATTTGTATCGATAACGTCTTGAATATCTAGACAGATTTTTTCATCTTGTAATGTACCAGCTGCACTCTCATGTAACCAAGTCGCTTGGTAGTGATAGCTGTTGTTGTTTACTAACGTAATTTCAGCTTCATTTACAGATAATGCTTTTTGCAGACGAACAGTCGTAATCATCCCGCCATAACCTGCACCTAAAACTACGATTTTTGGAGTCTTCACCAAATCACAACCCTTTTCTTTATATAATAGTAATGAAAAATAATACCAAGTACTAAAAACTCTATTTGTCAAGAATGTGGAATTTATCACATTCTATATCGTAACAAAACGCAGTCAAAAAATCGTACGAATTTTGTCATAGAAATTTAACATAATACTTCCCTATATTAGTCGGTTTTATTCCATAATTCAAGCACCTAGCGAATTATCAATATTTTAAAATAACATAGCGTTTACAAGGGTTTTTCAGCCTTTTTTTCATGTATTTTCCTTTCTGTATATTTTATACAATGTAAAAAACATCTATGCGGAAACTTACTTATAATTCAGTCGTTTTCAGAAGTATTATGAACTGAAATATGCTATCATTTATTTGAAAGTATCATCATTTGCAGGATTTTCATGTACATATGAACAATATATGAAATCAATATCAAAATTCCATCTATAGGGGGAATGAAAGTGGCAGAAAATCAAAAAGTTTACGACATAACAATTATTGGTGGTGGTCCAACTGGACTTTTCACAGCATTTTATGGCGGTATGAGACAAGCAAGTGTAAAAATCATTGAAAGCTTACCTCAACTTGGAGGACAATTATCCGCACTCTACCCTGAAAAATACATTTATGATGTAGCTGGATTCCCAAAAGTGCGTGCACAAGAGTTAGTTGATAACTTAAAAGAGCAAATGAAGAAATTTGATCCAACAGTTTGCTTAGAAGAAGCTGTTGATACGCTTGAGAAACAAGCTGACGGTATATTTAAACTTGTTACGAATAAACAAACTCACTATTCTAAATCAGTCATTATTACTGCTGGTAATGGTGCTTTCCAGCCACGCCGCTTAGAATTAGAGGGGACCGCAAAATACGAAAAGAAAAACTTACATTATTTCGTTGATGATATGAATAAATTTGCTGGCAAGCGTGTTGTTGTATTTGGCGGCGGCGACTCAGCCGTAGACTGGACGATGATGTTAGAACCGATTGCTGACAAAGTTACAATCGTTCATCGCCGTGATAAATTCCGTGCACATGAGCATAGCGTCGAAAGCTTAATGAATTCTCGTGCAGAAGTAAGCACACCGTACGTTCCAGTTGAACTTATTGGTGATGATAAAATTGAACAAGTCGTTCTTCAACACGTAAAAACAGAAGAAAAACTTATCATCGATGTTGATGACGTAATTGTAAACTACGGCTTCGTTTCTTCTCTTGGCCCAATTAAAAACTGGGGCTTAGATATACAAAAAAATAGCATTCTTGTGAATTCAAAAATGGAAACAAATATTCCTGGCATTTACGCTGCTGGTGACATTTGTACATATGAAGGAAAAGTAAAACTTATCGCTTGTGGATTTGGTGAAGCACCGACAGCAGTAAACAATGCAAAAGCTTACTTCGATCCAAACGCAAAACTTCAACCAATGCATAGCTCCAGTATGTTTTAATATAGAACTACGAAGAACCCTTTTCACATATGAAAGGGTTTCTTTTATATCTCCTCAAAAAAGTAACACTTTCTAAAAAGCTCTACTTTTCCCCAAAAACATGTTACAATAGAACAGAACAAACGTTCTTATTTAAAAGGAGGAATTTTCATGATTAACGAACCCATTATCGTAAAAAAAGAAGCTTTCCAAGCAATCGGTGTTTCTCTTACAACGACAAATGAAAAAGAGGCGTCTACTGAAGGAAAAATCCCAGGGCTTTGGAACAAATACTTCCAAGAACAAATGATGCATCACATCCCAAATCAACAAACAAAGGAAACGTTCGCTTTCTATTCAAACTACGAATCAGATGAAACTGGTACATATAAATTTACAATCGCTATGCCCGTTTCTTCATTAAAAGACGTTCCTGAAAATATGACAACTTTAACAATACCTGCCGCTACATATGCGGTATTTACATCGAGAAAAGGCCCAGTTTCTGAAGTCGTGTGCGAAGCTTGGGAATACATTTGGCAATGGTCGAAAGAAAACAAACGTGCTTTTACAACAGATTTCGAACTGTATGATGAAAAAGCGGTAGACCCAAATAATGTGCAAGTAGATATTTATATCGCATTAGCTTAAAGAAGATACTCTTTGGTATCTTCTTTTTTTGTCGTTAAATAGCTACTGGGCAAATTCATTATTATTGTCTACAATGAGAAAGTGCAGTATAGAAATATTAGAAACTGTATAAAGTGAAACTATACTCAGTGGGGGTTTTGTTCATCCCCCACTGAGTATTAGCCTTCACCAATCGGACGTTTACGGGCAGTTGGTCTCCCACCTAACTTCTTTGCTCGAACCGAATTTTGAGGTGGGATTTTTACTGCCCGTTAACGCAGGATAAAACGATTGTTAATAGGTTTTTTAGTTTAAATTTGTCACATAGAAAGGAAGCAATATGGAGGAACTACAACAAAATAAAACTGCTTTAGAAGGAAGCGGAAAACCGTTATTAAAAAATACGAATTTCCTTTTTCTTTGGGCAGCTACTCTTTTTTCAAGCTTTGCTTTAGCCTTTTTTACTTTTTCACAAACGTGGTACATAGCAAAAACATTAAACCTTGAGGCTTCACTCGGTGTTGTTTTCGTAGCTCTTAGTGTTCCAAGGCTTATTTTTATGATTATCGGCGGCGCTGTAGCTGATAAATTCCCGAAAAAAAATATTATGTTTTACTCCAATATTATTCGAGCGATTCTTGTCGCAACCATTCTCACATGGTTCATCGTCGGTGATGTAACACTATATACATTTGCTTTATTCGCTTTATTCTTTGGACTTGCTGATGCTTTTTTCTGGTCCGCAGATGGATCTATTCTGCCCGAACTTGTAGAAAAAAGCCGCTTAACGCAGGCAAATTCACTTACACAAATGACGAATCAAGCGTCGGTCATCTTGGGCCCTGTACTTGGTGGAATTCTCATCAAATTTACGAACTATGAAACAATCTTTTCGATTACGATTTTACTACTGATCGTTGCGGCCATACTCGTCCAAAAAATACAATTTACGATGTCAGAGCAAAAAGATACCGACAAAGGCATGTTTACTTCTATTAAAGAAGGAATCTTATATGTAAAGGAATCACCATTCCTTTCAACTTTCCTTATTTGTAGCGCCTTTCTAAACTTATTTTTAATCGGTCCGATGCAAGTCGGTTTCCCGCTCTTCGTTAAAAATGTCCTGCACGGTGATTCACTTCAGTTCAGTTACTTAGAAGCTGCTGTTGGTGGTGGAATGGCGATAGGCGCTGTCATTGTTGGTTTAAAGAATATTAATCGTAGACGCGGCCTATTTTGCATTATCATGATGCTACTGTCTGGTATATTCTTCTTATCCATTAACTTTAGTACGGTACTTTGGCAGGCATTATTAGCTGGCATGTTTTACGGTATTACAATCGCAATGGCGATCGTTCCACTTATGGCAATGATTCAAGCAACTGTAAAAGAAGAGATGATGGGGCGTGTAATGAGTTTACTTATGCTATCATCAATGGGCTTTATCCCACTCTCTTATGCATTCACATCCATTGCACTTGCAATAGGAATTCCAATCGTAACCGTTATGAAAAGCGGTGCAATCGCCGTTATCGTCTTCGTACTATTTGTAGCGATTCGTGTTCCAGTTGTAAGGAAATTCGATTAACAAGCAAGAGTCATGTATTATAAGCATGGCTCTTTTTTAAACGGATCAAATAGATGTAGTCCCTTTCTCCTCCTTAATACTGCTCCCCACTCTAATCCAACCTCAAAAAATAAATCTCGCACTGTACTGTAAAAAAGTGCCCCAATATCTTTACGAATTTCCCCATATTTATGTGCCCTCACAACACTTTTCACGCGCCAAATGAAATTTCCGTTCACTTCTTCATCAGCTAATATTTGCTCTAATAAAACACCTTGCTCTAGTAAGCCACTCTTTTTATACGCAAGTTCCACCTTACTCCAAAATATATTAATCTTCTTCGGATTACTTGTCATCGGCACCAGTGCGTATATAAAAGACTTCGGTATATCGTGACGGCAATACGTTTCATCAAGCTCATACGTTATTTTTCTTTTCTCTTTTATTTGTGGAATGTTTTTAAAAAGAATTGTTTCCCCCTCATATTTTTGCTCATTTTTACTACAGCCAGCTGCATAATCCTCACTTTCACATGCGGACATTTTCATACGGTCATCCATGCGGTCAATTGCAGATATAAGAAAAATATATAAGTTCGCACTATACCCGCCGCGCTTATGTCTTTCTTTTGTCGCAACACGCTTTATAATTCCTAGTTCCTCTAACTTTGCAATGGAGCGGCGTACTGTACGAATACTCTTTCCAACATTCGTCGCAATCGTCTCCATTAACGGACAAGCAACTCCTACTGTTTTCTGTTTCTCATTCACCGCATACTTTCCTAAAAAATGAATAATGGTAGCATCCGTTTTATTTAATTGAAATCGATAATATTTCAAAACTTGTTTTTGATATATATTAAACTCCTCTTTACTTTGAAATTCACTATATGGTTTCATTAAATTATATAAGCTTCCCATTCTTATCACCTCATTTATAAGTAAGAAGCAGGAAGAGAAATTGGCGTGATAGTTAATATTTCTTTATTGGAGATGAAAATATGATTGTAATTAGCGCTTGTTTAGGTGGTATCGCTTGTCGTTATGATGGGAATGACAATCTCGTTTCAAAAATAGAGGAACTTTTGCACAAAGAAGATACAGTCCTCATTTGTCCTGAAGTATTAGGAGGACTACCGACGCCTCGTCCTTCCGCTGAAATTATTGGTGGGAATGGCGATGACGTTTTGGACGGAAAAGCGAAAGTGATGACAAAAGATGGAGAAGATGTCACAGAAGCTTTCGTAAATGGTGCTTATAAAGCATTAGAACAACTTAAAGACTTACACCCAGAATATATTATTTTAAAAGAACGTAGTCCATCTTGTGGTAGTTCTACAATTTACACTGGAGAATTTAACGGGAATAAACAAACCGGTTACGGGGTAACAACTGCTTTATTCAAAAGACATGGATTTACAGTCATTTCAGAAGAGGATTTTGAGAATATAAAAAGGAATTGACCCTGTTCGTCAATTCCTTTTTTCTTTCTTATTTTGCACCTAATTTTTCTTTAACTTTCGCTGGAAGCTCGTCTTTTTTCACTTCTTCCCAAGCTGTTACACCTTTTTTATCTGAATTGTATACGCGTAAGAATGCTTCTTTGCGAAGATTTTTTGGAGCTGTGAATTCCAATTCTTTTTCTTCTCCACCTTTATCGAATCCTTTTAATTTATACTCGAAATATTTATGTGGCTCTCCGTTATCAAACTTCTCATTTTTTTCAATTCCATCAGCTGTAACTTGAACATAATACTCATCTTTTCCTAAACGATTAATATCACAACCAACTAACAGACTTGCAAATACAACTAAAATACTAAAAAGTGCAATGTATCTTTTCATTTCCTTCACCTCAAATGTTTTTTCTTATATTCTTATCTTAAAGCTCAGGCTTTAAAGAAGAAATTCAAAAACATGACATGAACATTACACTTTTGTAAGATAATAATTATTTCTTCACTTTAGAAATAGTCATTCCAACACCAATTGGAACGAGGACAGATTCTACCTTCGAATCAGTTGCTACTACTTCATCAAACTTCTTCATACACATCAGCCAACTTCTATTATGCAAAAGACAAAAATCGTAAGAAAATAGATAAAAAATAATAATTCCTTACTCAACCAACTAGCGATTTCGTTTTCAATATGTGAAAAGGGATTTGTAAACGATGAATTGAATATATATTTATTATTTTCTAACTTTTGGCTGAAAGTTTTTTTATTACATAAATTTCATTATTTCCTAATTTAAAGTTTTCGAGGGGAGAAATAATATGAATCCTATTTTATTAGATGTTCCGTTACAAATAGAAACAGACAAACTCATTCTTCGAGCACCACTGCAAGCAGGTGAAGGGAATGTAGTACATAAAGCTATTAAAGATTCAATTCATGAATTAAAGCAATGGTTGTCTTTATTCCAGTCCATTCCTACTGTTGAAGAAACGGAAATTCTCCTTAGAAATGCACATATAAATTTTTTGAAAAGAGAAAGCTTTCGCTATCTTATCTATCATAAGGAGACGAATAATTTTATCGGAACTGCTAGCCTTCACGCGATTGATTGGAAGGTTTCTAAATGTGAAATTGGATACTGGATTAACACCCAATTTAGTGGCAATGGATATATGACAGAAACAGTAAGTGCGTTAATAAACCTTGGATTTCAGTTATTCAAATTTAGAAGGATTGAAATACGATGTGAACGTAATAACACAAAAAGTCGTGCGATTCCTGAAAAACTAGGCTTTGAGCTTGAAGGGATATTACGTAATGAAGATGTTTCAGCTGACGGCAAACAACTAACTGATACCTGCATCTATGCAAAGATAAATTAGATTAAGACTTTAAAACTCGTTGCACAACATATCTTGAGGCTGATTTCTAAATTTAGAAGGTGGCTTTTTGATTTTTCACGACAAAAGAAAAGACCTCCTTAACGATTGTATTCCATCGCTAAAAAGGTCTTTCTCTATTTCTGCCAAAAACTTAGCACTCTTCTGGCTTACCAGCATTCGTCGCTGTACGGAAAGATGATCCACATCCGCATGATGCGATTGCGTTTGGATTATCAATTGTGAATCCGCCGCCAAGCATCGATTGTTTATAATCAACTTTTACTCCTTTAACAATTGGAGCACTTTCTTTATCGATAACAAATTCAACACCGAAAAATTCAAGAACTGTGTCGTCTTCTTTTGGTTCTACTTCAAATCCTAAGCCGTAAGAAAGACCACTACATCCGCCGCCATGTACAGCAAGGCGCACGTACTTCTCTCCATCTTCAGCATCTTTTAACATATCTTTAATTTGAAAAGCTGCTTGTTCTGTTACTTCAATCATGAAATACACCATCCTTTCTGTTCTCATTCTATTATACATCTTTACGCTTCTATCTTGTACTCATACACTCCGCGGCAAATTACTTCCGCAGGTCCTTTCATTAACACATTTCCTTCTTCTGTCCATGCAATCATTAAATCGCCGCCAGCTAAATGAACTGTAATCTCTTTACCACGTTCCAGCTTTCCATTTAAAATAGCAGCTACAACTGCAGCACATGCTCCTGTCCCGCAAGCTTGTGTTACACCAGATCCACGTTCCCAAACACGGAAGTTCATCTCGTCATCATTCAAAATTTCGATAAATTCAACATTTGCTCGCTCTGGGAACATTTCATGTGTCTCAAGGACTGGTCCAAGTGTTGTAAGTGGCGCTTTTTCTACATCATCAACAAAAATAACCGCATGCGGATTCCCCATTGAAACAGCTGTAAATGCATAACGATGATTATTGTATAAGAAGTTTTCACGAATAAACGGTGTTTCACCTTCACCAAGCATCGGGATTTCTGCACGTGTTAAACGTGGTGCTCCCATATCGATTTTTACTAATGTAACTACACCATCTTCTACCGTTACTTCAGCCGTTACAATTCCAGCTAACGTTTCAATTGCGAAAACTGTTTCTTCTACTAGTTTATGCTCATACGCATATTTCGCTACGCAGCGTAAACCGTTGCCGCAGTTCTTCCCTTCTGAACCATCGTTATTAAACATGCGCATTTTCACCGGAGCTACGTCAGAAGGACAAATTAAAATCATTCCATCTGCCCCAATACCAGTATTAATATTTGAAACTTTTTCCGCCACAAGAGCTAAATCTTCTTCAAGAATTTGTTCCTCAAACATATTTACATATATATAACTATTGCCAAGACCATGCATTTTTGTAAAAGAAAATTGGCTCATTTGTATTCACTCCAAAAATAATTTTTTATTTTAAGTATAGAATGCATGCTTTTAGAACACAATATGAATGTCCCCCGTTTCTCATATTTGACAACATTTGGCGATGAGCCATTCTTGCACAAATTGTGTAGGAAAAAAGCCCTTCTAAAAGGGCCTTTTTTTATTTATATTCCGTATTATCCTACCCTGCGAAATAATATTTTACCTAATGGAAAAAGGTGCTGCCCATTCGCAACACCTTAAAACATTGGATTTTCATCCAGATACTCATATACATTATTAACAAGCTCTTCTACTGTCGATCCTTGTACTACTTCACCATTCACAAGGGCAAATGGGCCTTCAAAACAAATACCACAATATCCTAAGCATCCATACTCCATTACATCTAAATTCGGATCTTTTTCTAATTTCTCTAAAGCTGCTTGTGAACCACTCGCGAGGTTACCTACACAAAATTCAATTAACGGTTTAATCAAAATTATCCCCCCTGTACTACAAAACAAATTACCTTCTGACTTCATCTATAAGAAGAAAACTAAGCTGTTTCTTGTTGTTTTCATTACACTTACTAAACTATTCAATTCCTTCACTGTTTCACTTCAAAGCAAATATTCTTTTCTATATAAATATATTCACAACACTGCTTTTCGGCCTTCATAATGAAATAGTAACTAGAAAAGGAAAACAGTTTACTTTACTTTTCTTCTTATTGTACAACAGAGTATTCATTCATGCATTGTTATTTGTTCACAAATTCGATATAATTTGATTGAGTAAAGTCGAAATATTTTATTAATATAAAATTTTAGGATTAGGGGACATTTCAACAGAAAAGGGGTAATCCATCATGAAACACCTCGTAATACTAGGTGGTGGCTACGGTGGAATGAGAATTCTGCAACGGCTACTTCCAAGCAACCAACTTCCAGATGATGTACAGGTGACATTAATCGACAAAGTACCATACCATTGTTTCAAAACTGAATATTATGCATTAGTAGCGGGTACAATTTCAGAAACGCATATTCGCATACCGTTTCCTGAGCACCCACGCCTCAATATTCAATACGGCACAATAACAAATATTGATCTCGAAGAAAAAGCTGTTCATCTTGATGGCGGTGAAGCAATCCAATATGATGATTTAATTATCGGACTTGGCTGTGAAGATAAATATCATAACGTTCCTGGGGCAAAGGAATATACACACAGTCTACAATCAATTGAACAAACACGTAAGACATATGAACAATTAAATGGCCTAGAACCGAATGCTACAGTTGCTGTCGTTGGTGCTGGCTTAAGTGGCGTTGAAGTAGCAAGTGAACTTCGTGAGAGCCGTTCTGATTTAAAAATCTATTTATTTGATAGAAAAGATAGAATTTTATTCCCATATCCAGAGAAATTAAGTAGATATGTAGAAGAATGGTTTATAAAACATAACGTTACCATTATACGAAACTCTAACATTACCAAAGTCGAACCAAATATTGTGTACAACCACGATGAACCTCTTGCATGTGATGCAATCGTCTGGACAGCTGGTATTCAAGCAAATGAAGTTGTTCGAAACCTTCCGGTTGAACAAGATGGTAGCGGACGGGTTGTTTTAACAAAATATCACAATATTCCAAATGACGAGCACGTTTACGTTGTAGGAGATTGTGCAGCACTTCCACACGCACCATCTGCTCAACTTGCTGAAGGTCAAGGAGAACAAATTGTCCAAATATTATTAAAACGTTGGAATAATGAACCACTTCCTGATGAACTACCTGTTATTAAATTAAAAGGTGTTCTCGGTTCCCTCGGCAAAAAACACGGATTTGGTTTACTAGCAAACCAACCATTAATGGGACGTGTACCGAGATTATTAAAATCCGGTCTTCTTTGGATGTATAAATATCATAACGGTTAATACTTTACGAGCTGTCTACTATGTAGGCAGCCTCTTTTCATCAGTTGAAAAAATTTTTTTCATAAACAGAAATTATCAGAAATATTTTTCTCAATATTTATTCACAAAATTTTCTATTTTTATATTAAAAACTATTGATGAAAAGTGTATGCTATTTGTAAGTTGTTTTTATTATTTCCTTTAAGACCGAATTCATTCGGTCTTATTTTTTATGTGATAAATACTTTTATAGGAGGCATTACATTTCACTTATGAACTTGACGAAACTACACGATCGAATAGAAGCGAAGAAGAAAGAATTGATCTATCTCGTTGAAATGTACGGATTCACTCATGATAAAGTAATTTCTTTCAGTCAAGAATTAGATTGTTTACTTAACTTATTAATAAAACTCAAGACGAAGAAAAAACGTTGCTCTTTATAACCTTATTTTTCTATTTCTCTCTCTTTTTTGATACGATATAACTAGAATCAGAAAGGAGCAATTTATGTTTATATTAAAAAACGTTACATATAAAGATATACTACACATTCCTTATTTACAGATTCAAAAAGAGACAATCACTTGTATTATCGGTGAAAGTGGGAGCGGAAAGAGTACATTACTTCGCATGTTAAATGATTTACAATCTCCAACATCCGGTACAATCGAATATAACGGAAAACCAATTTCTGATTATCCCCCTATTCAATTACGCCGTGACGTAGTTATGCTCGGACAAACTCCACCTATTTTTGACGGAACAGTTAAAGACAATCTATTAATGGGACTTCGTCTTTCTGAAAAACCATCTCCAAGTGATGATACTTTGCAGAATGCATTAACGACTGTTAGCTTAAATAAGAATTTAGAAGACAACGCCGCTTCATTATCAGGCGGGGAAAAACAACGGCTTGCTTTTGCTCGCATCATACTTATGGATCCGCCTGTCTATTTATTAGATGAACCAACTTCGGCATTAGATAGTGATACAGAACGCCGCGTTATGAAGCAATTCACTATACTCGCAAGAGAAAAGAAAAAAACCGTTATCTTCATCACGCACTCGCAACAACTTCCAGAAGAAATTGCAGACGATATTATTGAAATTAGTAAAACAAACGGTGCAACTAGAAAGGGAGTGCTCTCAGTTGAAGGGCGTTATTGAACTCCAAATTTAGCAACTTGCTGCTGCCTATATTTTCATTCTTATTTTAATCGGACTTGTAAGATTAAAAGGGATACCTCGCGAGAAACAAATTGCGATCGCAACATTCCGTATGACCATTCAGCTCGTACTTGTTGCATATGTCCTTACATACATATTTGAAAACAGTAATCCATTTTATACAATTGCTCTCATTACTTCTATTACTACATTTGCTATTTTTAATATTTATAAACGAGTTAATATTCCGATGTCCAAAGAATTAAAACGTGTAGCCGCTCTTTCCATGGTTGCGGGATCAATCGGACCATTACTACTATTTATCTTTGTTATTATCGGGCATAATCCGTGGTATGCACCGCAATATATCGTTCCTATTGCCGGCATGTTAATCGGTAATGCTATGACCGGTATTTGCCTCGGGGCAAACACCTTTTTAAACAATATGAAATCTCAAAGAGATCATATTGAAGGTGCCCTTATGCTCGGCGCAACACCGAAAGAAGCAACTGCTCCCCTCATAAGAGACGCTTTTGATTCTGCTATTTTACCAACAATCAATTCCATGGTCGGTATGGGAATTATAAGCTTACCCGGTATGATGACCGGTCAAATATTATCCGGTGTATCACCGTTTACAGCAATTCAATATCAAATTGCTATCATACTCGGTATTTCAGGGAGTACTGCTTTCGCTGTCATTATCTTCTTACAGCTTGGATATAAAACATTCTTTAATAAGCGCTGTCAGTTGAAAGAAATTGACTATGATGCGAGGTGAATCGTGCGTAGTTCACGGCGAATGAAATTATATTAACGATTTTTTCAATATATCTATCATAACTTACAATATATCAACGATTTTTCAAATATATCTATCATAACTCACAATATATCAACGATTTTGTACGAAATATCGATTTACCGACAAAAAGTGACATAATAAAAAGAGGAGGCGAATAGCCTCCTCTTTTTATTTGTCTTACGCCTTCTTAACGAACTGTGATTTTAACTTCATAGCTCCGAAACCGTCGATTTTACAATCAATATCATGATCTCCATCAACTAGACGAATACTCTTTACTTTCGTACCAATCTTCACAACTGAAGAAGTACCCTTTACTTTTAAATCTTTAATTACAGTAACAGCATCACCATCTTGAAGAACGTTTCCGTTTGCATCTTTTACAACTTTTGCACCATCATTATTTTCAGCTTCTGCTTCTTTGCCCCACTCATGAGCACATTCTGGACATACGAAAAGAACGCCATCCTCATACGTATATTCTGAATTACATTTTGGACAATTTGGTAAAGTAGCCATAAATTCATTTCCTCCGTTCATTATTTATACGTAAAAATCAAATTTGATGTTTACATGTCGATAAATAAAATTTGTATAGCATTTCTTTATAGTGCCATAGTCTTACGTTATTGACAAGCCTACCTCAAATTCTCATTTTTTATTGTATTTTACAAAATTTCAATTCGTATGGTGTTTACAATAAAAAAGAAGAACCTTCACAAGATTCTTCTTTTCAAAATGAATGAGTTCTCACTAGAACCCCCAACCATTCTCTTCAATATAAAATTGATACTCTTCTAACTCTTCTTCACTTAACTTCTTATTATTCTCATATACTTCTTGCCATTCAAAGTAACCTTCACTGAAATAAACAGCGAATTTAATTTTTACGTTTTTCTTCTCTGTATAGTCATAACCAGTAAACTCTACTACGTCATACTCTTTTTCTTTCTTCACGAACTTCCAAGTTGGATTATCAGTCATAACCTCTAAAGTAAATCCTTCATCACTTGAACGAACAACATTTTTAATATTCGGCTCAGTTGGTAAAAGAGAAAGTCCGAACATAGCTCCACCAAACACTATCCCAACTATAACTTGTAAACCAATCATACCAGCAGCACTAGCGCCGCCCTTTGATTGTAAGTAATACGCCTTCTTGTGATCCGGCATATCTTCTTCCTTATGTAAAACTCGAATAGCATGCTTATAATATAAACGGTTTCCTTGCCATCCAGTAAATATCATCACTCCTAATTGAAGAACTAAACTAACTGTTAAATAAATCCCATCTGAAATATCTATAAAAGGAGTTACAACGATACTAGGTACCGCCAATAACGTAAGTATAATAAACAACTTATACATTTTACGATAAGCTAACCAAAAAGTTGGGAAGAAAAATGCTACCCAATTCCACGTATTCCCTTGTGCTGGATTTTCTACTTTTCCCCATTTAAAGTCATAATACGCCGTATTCTTTTGAACAATCTTATGTAACTCTTGTGGAGAAATTGTTTCTTGTAAAACAGTGTCTTTCACGTACATCATCCTTTTCTTATTTCTATATACAGGTATTGTATATGTACAAAAAGAAGGAATCTAACAAAAAGTACATATATTTCATAAAAACGAGCGGAATCGAATATATTCCGACAATTATCCGTTTATTATTTCATTTTACTTTAAAATATATTAAAATACTTATGAATTATACGTTTAATACACTAAGTTAAATGTTTTGTATGTTCACAAAAAAAGATGCCCCAAAATCATTTGGACACATCCTACTCCTATTATATAAATTACTATTATGGTATGGTCTAACCTAAAATCTCGACTTAAAAGACTTCACAAATTAACTTTCTACTATTTAAAACATACTTCCACTTACACAACTAATAAATAATCTATCATTAATTTCCTCAATTGATACAATAAAATCTACTTCAACTATATTTTTAGGCAGTTTCATTATTCTTAAATTCCACCTTTTTTTCATATTCATCTAAGAAAATTGTAGCATCATCATATTTAAAAAACTCGACCCAAGCGTCAAAAAACTGACAAATCGGGTCTATTATGTCTGTTTTTTCTTGAAACAAAATACGCTCATCTATACTAAGTATTATTTCTCCAGTATTTTCTATCGGCAGTTTATGTAGTTCCATTTGAAAATTTTTCATGATTCCTCCACTTCTTGATTATATTGAAATACTATTTTTATTTATTCCACACTACCCTTCACTTTCTCAATAACATCTTCTATACGTTCCGCTATACATTCTATCTCCCAATCACCCTCACCGTGCAAAGCTGTATAAACCGGGCATTTTTCATCATTACTATCTACAAAGATTGGATCACCGAGATACGAATCTATTCCAATTACAATCCATCCCTCTTTCCAATCTCCTTCTTCATTCCCGGTTAAGCTTTGCCCTTCTTCATCAAAGCTATAACCAAGTTGTCCTTCTTCTATTTCTTCACTATTAAACAATTCTATCGTCATAGGTTCAGATTCATACTCTAGCTCAATTTCATTATCCTCAGCACGATCTACATATTCTAAAAGTTGTTTAATTTTATTATGGTTAATCATGATATCTTCTCCATTCTCTCTTAAAATAATCTAGCTTTAGTCATACTATAATATATAAAATAAAGTTCATAAAACTACTATTTCAGGTGATTAAATATGAAGTGCATAGTTTGGACAGAAGATGTTTTTTCACAAAACTTCACTACGTTCCATATTGCATAATGTTTCACATGAAACTATCGACATTCCGGATTACCTTTCTACCATTTTCGACTGGTTTCAAACGTGGGCTTCTTATGAAAATTTAACAAAAATAAATATACATTCCATTACTCCGTTACTAGCCGTCGTTCCAATATTATAAGAAAAAGCGTTTCTGCTTCTTACCTGTTCTTCTTTCTACAAATTAAAACAGTACAAACAAGCTAATCTCTACTTACAGCAATATTTACATTGCTCTGTGCATCTTAATAACGAGGAAAAAGAAAAAGTACTCTTTCATGAAGTTGATATGTATATGAAAAAACTAGTAGAAAGCACAATGTAAATGTACATTGTGCTTTCTACTAGTCCTTTATCAAACTTTTTATATTTCCTCCTACAACTACCAAGTAATATTCATTTCTTCAAATGACGCTTTACTCACTTCTAACCTTTCACTATCATCCGTCCCAATCATTGCTACTTCCTCTTTAGACAACTTAATTTTCTCGTTTGGATTTTGGATTTTTCTCTCATACACGAATTGTAAAAGTTCTATTTGTTCCGCTGTCAGTTCATACTCTTCTTCCAGTCTTTCAATTGCTAATTCCGTATCAAGTAATGGAATTTCTAATAAAAATCCACCGTGCTCTTCCATCTCTTCAAATGGATCAATTGAATACGCACCGCTATCCTCAATCCAAAATGCAGTTGTAATAAAAGGAACTGTTTCGCCTTCTACTTCTTCTAATACGTATTGAAGTGCTTCCTCTTTCGCAATGTCTATTACTTCCAAAGGTGCCCCTTCAAAATAATTTGCCGCATCAATCCACTCTTCAATTCTCTCGCTATTCACATCTTGCAGACATACGATCGTATAATCCGGATGAAACGTAATTGTCCCTCTTCCGCCTTGACTATCTTGCATATTATAGTTAAACCCATCCCATGAACTTTCATGCGAGAAATCAGGAGCATGTGCTACAAAAATTGCATCTGCAATTGACTTTAAGATACAACCTTTCCATAGTTGTTCTTTATTTATATGTAATTTATATTTACTCATCTGCTTTCCTCGTCTACATATTTTTTATATTATCTTTCGAATTCTCATTCCGTGTAAAGTACTTTTTCATTATATAACAATAGTAAAGGCATCCTTCATACAAAGGATGCTTTTACTATTTTCTCTACCATTTCCCCCTACACTCCTCAATTAAACTAAGCAAATATCTCTTCATCATATCAGCCCTTCTCCAAATAGAAAGTTTCTTCTTCTCCTTTGGATCATACCTCATTCGCTCTACTTCTTTTAATAAAGGCTCCCATTCTTTCGCTGAGCGTTCTAACAAGTATTGCAATCCTCTATCTTTTGAAACAATTGTTTTATGATCTAACGTATATAAAATACGCCCCATCGTAACGACAGCTGATTCTACCCACTCTTCTATGAAAAATAAATATGGCTGCTTCGCTTTTTCACTCCAGTACTGTTCTACGTTGTATTGCATTGTATTTACTACATCATCCCACTTTATTTGAAATGGAAGGTCTTCTACTTCTTTCCCGATAACTGTAATGCCTTGATTTTTTAATGTCCACCATGTGACCGCATTAATATCCCAATGACCTATATTCGCCTTACCATCTGCACAATACACGTACTCATTTATTTCATGATTGTATTTCCCTAAGTCAGCAAGCGGAATATACATACCGTCCATTCTTTTACCTAGCGTACTTTCACTCATTTTCTTATGCAGTTCTACAATTTGTTGTTTTTCAGCTTCATTCACGGAATCATTTAGTACTGCAACAAAATCAACATCGCTCGTTTCTATATGAAATGCACCTAGCGCAATAGAGCCGTAAACATATACTCCGACTATTTTTCCATCTAAAAAAATTTCTTTTAACCCTACTATGTACTGCTCCATTAACTGCTTTACTTCTGCTGGTAAAGCTTGTTTTATTCCATTCTCCACATCTATCCCTCCATTAAAAAAAGCCTTCGCAAATTCGCAAAGGCTTCCTGCTTTATAAATATTTCTCGATTTCCTCGTAAACATCCTTCAAACGAGGATTTCCTTCTCCAACAATCTCTCCATTCACAAGAACGACTGGATAAAATAAATCTTCTTCTACTACGCGCTCTGCGAATGCTTTTTTATCTTCATCTTCTTGTTCTTGTTGAAAATCAATATACTCGAAATTAAATTTATTTTCTTGTCCTTCATATTTACGACCAATCGCCGCTTGTAACCACTCAAACGTTTCTGTTGAAGATGGCATTCCGACGCAGCTCGCACAAATTACTTTCGTCCCATACACTTGCACATTAACCATTTCTTCTCCCCCACTTCTTGTTCTAACAGTATATTCAGATGTCTTAGTACATAAGCACATCATTTTACAAACTTATTCCATACCCCTATACTGAAAAAACACGTTGTACACATGATAAAATATTTCGACAATAAAACAAGAACAGAAAAAATAGATTTTCCCCTCTATCTTGATTATAATAAAACTGATGAAAGGAGTCGATAAAAATGGAAAACCCACATATGCAAGAACAAGTACTAGAAGTACTAGATAAATTACGTCCGTTCTTACTTCGCGATGGCGGAGACGTTGAATTAGTAGACATTGAAGAAGGTATCGTAAAATTACGCCTTATGGGTGCATGCGGAAGCTGCCCAAGTTCTACAATCACACTAAAAGCTGGTATCGAGCGCGCGTTACTTGAAGAAGTACCAGGCGTTATTGAAGTAGAGCAAGTATTTTAATTAAAAGCGGAAACGGCTCGTTCAAAATGTACCTCGGCGGAAGAAGCGAAGCCACCGAACATTTTAGCCGCTGGAGCTAGATATTAATTAAAAGCAGAAGCGGCTCGTTCAGAATCGCTTCCTAGAAAGAGACCCCAATGGGTCTCTTTTTTTATTCAAATAACACTTCTACTTTAACATCATAAAACAAAATTGGAAATCCTTCTCAAAAAATGCGATAATTAATACTATATAGTGAATCGTTCACACATATAAAGTGAAACTATAATCAGTGGGTGTTTACGGGCATCCCGATTCCCACAAATAGCGGGATGAAGTAAAAAACATAGGGGGACGACACATGCCAAAAATGGGGAACACTTTTTTAACAATTCAAGAACTAGAAGAGAAAAAAGAATATTTATTAGGCCTTTCGTCCGTTATACCAACATGGAATACAAGCTATCAATTTTTATTTAAAGAAATCCAGCAAGAATTATTGAGTAAAGTAAATGAAAAAATCGAAAGAAATCAATTCATTTTAAATATATGTGCAGATCAACAGGTAGGAGCATAATGTATTACATACAATTGCGGTATAAAAAAGAGACCTCAATCGGTCTCTTTTTTATACTTTTAAGATAGCCAATCTAATTTTCTAATCCCTAACTTATCAATTGGCAAACGAAGTGATCCATAAAAATTCCTCATAAATTGCTCAGAGCGGTTCACATCATGTAAAATAGCTTCTAAGCGATCTCTATATATACTTTTTTGTTCTTCGTTCCCAGTTTGATAATATCGTTCGACCGTTTCAAAATAGTGGAGCGGGAACAGGAGCCTTGCAAATAATAAGCGCCAACCAAATGAGGATAGCGAATAATTGCGTTCATAATCTGTAACAAATTGAACGATTGTTTGCTCCCAGTCTTTCTTCTTTTCAATCATCATATAGCGAATCAATTCTGCTATATCTCGAGTGGGATGATCATACACCCACTCAAAAGGAAGTTTTAGACGCTTCGTTTGATGCCATAATAAAGGTGTAAATCGCTCCTGGCAAATTGTTGCCGCATCGGTCATTTGTGGCGTATCATCCATCTCTGTATCGACAACATACTGAATTGCATTTTCCGCAACTCCTAAATAATACGGGAAGGATTCGATAAACAATTGATCGAATACGTCTGTAGGATGGTTCATCACTTGTGATTGCCAAAATTTCTCTAATTGATCGAGCCTTTTTTCCCATAACGCTTTCCATTCACCAATGCGGCTTAATTGCTCAATTTCTTCTGGAAAGAATGCACCTCGTTTATGGAATATAGAAAGCTCACTTCCTAATGACATAGCATGTCGTTCTAACGTGCGCATACCTTTTAATAAGCAGTAATTTTGTTCTTCTATCTCACTTACATAGTAGCCGTGTATAGTCGGAACGAAAGTCGCTACAGTCATATCCCCTTGCTGGTTCATATAGTCACTGAGCTTTTTCATCTCTACAAGTACTTCTTCCTCCATTTCTCCAATTGGAACAAGTACATAAATTTTGTTGCGAATCCAAAAGCTTTTATAGGGGCCAAGGGGGATTAATTCTTTAACATGCATGTGATAATGCTCATAAATATGCTGAATCATCGCAGTCGCCACCTATGGTTTTTCTTTATATATATGAGCTTGTGCTCGCCTTTCATTCCTATGCACATGATAAAGCAACGAAACGTATACAAATACTAAAAAGAAAAAAAGGTGATAAACATGAAAGAATCAAATCAACTACAAGAAAGAGCATTACAACTATTACAAGAACGCGGTGTAACAATTGACGATATTGCTGAACTTGTTCATTTTCTTCAAAAAAAATATCATCCAAATTTAGAGATGTCAGAATGCCGTTATAACGTTGAGCGTGTATTATCAAAACGTGAAGTACAAAACGCACTAATTACTGGTATCGAACTCGATGTCCTTGCTGAAAAAGGAATGTTAAGTGCGCCGTTACAAGATATCGTAAAACGTGATGAAGGCTTATACGGAATTGATGAAGTTATCGCACTTTCTATCGTTAACGTGTACGGCTCTATCGGTTTCACGAACTTTGGATATATCGATAAATTAAAACCTGGTATTTTAGAATACTTAAATGATAAATCAACTGGCAAAGTGCATACATTCCTTGATGATATCGTTGGCGGAATCGCTGCCGCTGCTTCAAGCCGTTTAGCGCACCGAGCTGATCACTCGGAATAATAATAATGCTTTCTAGACCGTCAGTTTTATGCTGACGGTCTTTCATATTCCATGAGCATAAATTCTCTTCCGCGGCTCAAAAAGATAGGTCCTTGCTGAAAACCTATATTTTTATATAGCGTAATTGCTCTTGTATTAAATGTTGCTACACTTAATCGAAACATTTTTGCATTAAACTCTTTCGTGGCAAACGCTATTCCAGCTTTGAAAAATTCTTTCCCCATTCCTTTCCCTGTTAACGCCGGCTTCATACCAAGTCCGATATCAATCAGATTTTCTCCACCATATAAATTAGCATCTCTTCCCCCTGGTACTTGTGCATTTTCCCCAAAACAAAAATAGCCGATGAACTCTCCTTGATCGTCACAACAGCCATAATACGTTCCATCTAATAGCTCTTCTATCACTTCTTTCTCGCCTGAAAAACTATATAAATTATATGGTTCCTCGTACGTCCACGTATTTATCTCATTTGCTTCTTCTACCGTTAACTTATGTATATCCATCCTTCTCTCTCCTTATCAATTGTTCTATATACTCATTCATTCTCCGCACCTTATTTCCCTCTAATTGAAATATGCAGAATTGCATGCACACAAACATTACACAAATGGTACAATTTATTTGAATCGCTGTTGCTACACTTCTTGATTAAAGAAAAGGCGTTAAAACGGAAATTAGCGTCTTATCGAACTCAAGCAATTGACACATTTTGTCATCATAAAAGACACTCGAAAGAGTGTCTTTTTTCTATATTTCATAAGGACTTACTCATTCCCCAAAATAAACGCATAAAATAATGTAACTCTTTACACGCATGAATCCCTTTCTAAAAGTTTTGAAGTACGTTACGGGAGATTCAAAATAAAAAGCACTCTGACTAGAGTGCTTTTCACTTTAAAACAAGGAGGTTACATATATGGATAGTACTCTCGTATTTAACTTCGGTATTGGTATTGTCATCATTTTATTTGTCTTCTTTGTTCTTTGTATGAGCGGGGTATAGCAATCTTTTATGCCGATAATTCCTTTAAAGTATCACTTAATTTGAACTTTCTTAATTGTAATGAAGCAATCATCGCTGCCCCTGCTCCAAGCACCACACTAGCAAAAGCTAATATGCAAACTTGATTATACGGAATAATAATAACCGTTAACTCTAAGCTTGATAACACGATATAGCTAAACAAAATCCCACCAAAAATGCCGATACAACCAGCTATCGCTCCAAGTAAAGTTCCCTCTAATAAAACGATCCGTCTCATTTGCTTCGGAATAGCTCCTACCGCACGAATCATACTAATTTCAGCACGTCTTTCATGTAAACTTGAGACAATCGCATTCATTAACCCTATACCAGAAATAATGAAAACAATTACAACTAACAAGCGAATTAACATCATCATTTGCGATAATAACTGCTCTTGTTCTTTCAATAAATCATAACTGTTTATAACTTCTACATTCTCTTTATTCTTTGTAATTTCTTTTACTTGCTTCTTAATCGCTTCAAATGATTGATTAGAATTAGTCATAATTTGAATTGCTTCATATCCTTGTACGTGAAACTTATCGCGAGCCCATTGTTCATTTACGAAAACATCTGATCCTCTTAACCTTAATCCTTGCTCAATAATCGAAACGACTTTAATCGTTTGTTTTTCTTTTCCCTTTCCTTGTACTTCAAACGTATCATGCAACTGAAGCCCTAATTTTTTAGCCGTTTCCTTCGTAATGACTCCCTCACCATCTTGTAATGGCTTATTTAAATCTTTTCCTTCAATCACCTTCGCTCTCGTTACTTTTTGATACGCGACAATATCATTTCCCACAACTTCCATCAAATCAGGTTCAAAATCATTTTTCCTCGCATGTTCATACCACTCTTGATTCGCTTTTATAAAGTCATAATTCACAAGCTTTGCTGTAAAGTCTGTAGCATTCCCAACACTCGCCTCTACACCGTCAATTTTTCTAACCTTCTCCATCCAACTAAACGGTAATGTTTCTATTCCTTGCGACTCTACCGGAATTCTTACTACTAAGTCCGCTGGTAAATGTTTTTGTAATCCTTTTTTCATACCTTCATACATAGAATTTACATACATCGTTCCAACAAGTGCTAACATAAAACCAAATGCTAATATAGCAACGGACACAGCCGCCTTATTTCGATAACGAATGACATTTCGGCTACTAATCGTCGTTTCAATTCGTAATATCATTTGAAGTGGTTTTGCAATCACTGGTGCTATCATCCGAATAAATAACGGAATCGCAAATAACAAACCGACCGCAAATAACAGCGCACCTATCGCACTTGGATTAAAACCGATATACCGCTCTAATACGTTACCCGTTAGTCCAATAACAGTACCAATAATTAAAATGCTACCACTAAAAGCACTCCACCTTTTTTCTTTTTTCTCATTACTAGGAAGACCTGGCCTAAGCGCTTGAACTGGTGGAATCTTTCTAACCATGAAGGCTGGTATAATAGCCCCTATAATAGACATAACAATTCCTAGTAAAAACGTAATGAGTAAAATCTCGCCTGAAATCGAGAATGATTCTTTCCCTGCCCCCTCAATATTCACCCATTTATTAATAAATGATGCAGCGATTGTTTGCGTACCTGCTCCAAGAATAACTCCTGCTAGCGATCCGATTGCCCCAATACATAAAGCCTCTAATAAGACGACTAATATAATTTGATTTGGATTACTACCGAGTGCACGTAATAATGCCCATTGCTTAAATCGACTTCTGACAGATAAGAAGAAACTTCCCATTATTAAAAGAGCTACAACAAATAAGGCAATACCACCTAAACTAAAAATTAATGGCTTCATTACATTTAGTCGTTCAAATGCCTTATCTACATAAGTACGTTGGTCCACCTTTATATTTTCTATCTTCTTATTTACATCAAGAGCAATCGCTCTCTTCACATTTACATCGGCTGTTTTCACTTGAACGAGATTGAACTGATTTAGTAGATTTAATTCTTTTTGAAGCCAATGGATGGGAAAATAAGCCCCATGCCCCATTGCCGCCATTAACGGTGGATTTAAAATACCGACGACTTTCACAGTCTTTTCTCCATGCTGTGGGAATGGCAGTTTAATTGTATCTCCCACCCGTATATTTTCACGGTCTGTATACCCTTTTGTTAGTGCTACTTCAGCCCCTTCTTTCGGATATCGACCTTCAAATATTTTATAAGAATGTATTTCTGGAGAATCTTGCTCAACACCCCAATAGGACGGTTTCCCCGATAACTCTTTATAGTGTGGGAAAGGATATGGTATAAGTACTTTTGATATTTTTTCAGCATTTTCTAAGCCATCTATTCCTTTTAAACTTTCATTATTTAAATACATATCATTTTTTATATAGCCAAATTGTAAATTATAATCTCCATACCGACTTACTACTTGTTCCTTCACACTTTGCTCTACTGATTGATTGCCTAGCAATAACATCGTCGCTAACATAACACCTAAAGCTGCACCGAGGGCAATCAACATATTTCGCAACCAATTTTGTTTCATCGATTTTACCGCATACTTAATTACCCATCGCATCACCTTTACCTCCTACTTTAAAGTGACGATTCATAATCTCTTGAATGTGGATAACTTGTTGCGGGATATTTCGAAATTTCCATCCTTTACTTTCAGCATGCTCATGAATCACCTCACCATCTAATAAGAAAACGACTTTATCAGCATGGGCCGCTACGAACGGATCGTGCGTTACAATGACAGCTGTTTGCCCTAATTCATCACATGCATTGCGAAGTGCCGCAATAATATTTTTGCTGTTTTCTGAATCTAACGCCCCTGTTGGCTCATCAGCTAATATAATAGCTGGCTCATTTGCAAAGGCTCTTGCTATCGCAACCCTTTGCTGTTGCCCACCTGATAACTGTGCTGGTAAATGCTTTTCTTTTCCTTTCAATCCAACGAGCTCTAATAAACGATTTGCTGTCACCGTTGCCTTCTTTTGTGAAACATTATCTAATAATAAAGGCAACCCTACATTTTCCTCCGCATTAAACACTGGAATTAAATTAAACTGTTGAAAAATAAAACCGATTTTATGCCTTCTAAATAAAGCGAGCTCTTTTTCTTTTAATGTTGAAATCTCCGTACCATCAACTCGAATACTACCTACTGATGGAATATCTAATCCACCTAACAGCTGAAGTAAGGTCGTTTTCCCCGATCCACTTGCCCCCATAATACAAACAAAATCTCCTTTTTGAATTTGAAGATTAATATCTTTTAAGATCTTTACTTTACTATCTCCAATATCAAACGATTTTTCTAACCCTTCAATTTCAATAATATTCATCCCGATATCCCCTTCTCTCTCTATTTACCAATCTATATATTCTATTCAAAAATGCAAAATCCCTACTATTTTGTATTTTTTTGTCACATACTAACATTTATATTAACCGGCATTAAGTGCCCGATTAGTGTAAGCAAATAATCAGTGCGGGATGGATAGCCCCCACCGATTAAAATTTCACTCTATTTCTCACGTCAGAAAAGTTGACTCTCGCAACGAAAGTAACCATAATAGTTACACGAATATATAAAAACTATTCAAATATCCACAAGTAGGAGGAAGAACAATGAAACATGTAATCGTTTATGCACACCCGAATACAGAAAGCTTTAACCATGCAATTTTAGAAACTGTAAAAAGTGAATTAGAAGGAAAAGGTCATGAAGTACGCGTTCGTGATTTATATGAATTAAACTTCAATCCAGTATTAGGTGCTTCCGATTTCATCTCATTTTCCCAAGGAAACACACCAGAAGATATTAAAGAAGAACAAAAGCATATCACTTGGGCTGATAGTATTACATTCATTTACCCAGTTTGGTGGGCAGGTCTTCCTGCTATTTTAAAAGGATACGTTGACCGTGTATTTAGCCACGGCTTCGCTTATGCTTACGGTGAGAATGGTATTGAAAAATTATTAAGCAGTAAAAAAGGATTGTTATTATCTACGATGGGAAATTCGGAAGAAGTATACACAGCAGGCGGTATGTTTGATGCAATGAAAAAAACAGCAGATGTTGGTATTTTTGAATTTACAGGCATTGAAACACTTGAGCATACATTCTATACAAGTGTTCCTTCTGTGGATGACAGTGTGCGTAAACAATATCTTGAAGAGGTTAAAGATGTTGTGAATCGTGCATTTTAATAAAAAAACTCCGGCTTTAACAACCGGAGTTTTTCATTTCATCATTAATTTCGGAATATACCTTTGAAGAATGCTTTCTAATTCATTCATATCTTCCTGTCTAATAAGTAAATTCACATTGTCATTCATTTTTTCTCGCCCGCGATATAAAAATATATTTTCTTTTGGATTTTCCCATGTTGATGTTTTATAGCCTTTCAATTCTTCGTATGAATAAAAGTTTAATCCGTCTACTACACCTTTTTCATATATTTTTACACTTTTAATAAGATGGATGGCTATTAAAGTCATAAAACAACTTGCTACAGCATAACTACCTGACTGAATGAGAAACTGTTCAAGTGTGCCAATATCACCACTTACATATTGAGCATATATATACATACATTGTCCAATGAAATATGCTGGTCCAAGTAATGCAACCCAACGTCTTTTCACCCGAGGATACATTGCAATGAGTTTTCCTGCGCTTTTTTTCATTTCATTTATTTTATATATCTTCCATAGAATAAAAAACAAAACACATAATGTAAAAACAAACATAATACATGACATCCAGTACATTCTTATTCTCTCCCCCTTACATCATTACATTTAAATTTTACATTTTATATACTTATAGTACATATGCAATTGTGCATAAAAAAACAGGTAACCTCTTCCGGTTACCTGCATTTCATTACATCTTCTCAATCCACTCCGTCAAGTTATGCACAACTTGCGTCGGTTGAACTTCGTATTCTGTTAACTTCTCCACAGTTGTGACTCCAGTGTGGACAAGAAGGGTATGCATACCAGCATTTACTCCCGCTAAAATGTCCGTATCGTAGTTATCCCCAACCATTAATGCCTCATCTTTTCCTATGCCAAGCACTTTTAATGCTTGTTCCATAATGATTGATTCTGGTTTTCCAATAAAGATTGGCTCCACACCTGTTGATACTGTAACAACTGATGTTAATGAACCGTTACCTGGTAATAATCCACGCTCAGTTGGAATAGCAATATCTCCATTTGTAGAAATAAACGTTGCACCGTTACGTACAGCAAGACATGCTTTTGCTAATTTTTCATATGTGATGTCGCGATCTAAACCAACAACAACGAAATCAGGGTTTTCATCCACAAGTTCAAATCCTTTTTCCACAAGAGCATCATGTAAGCCTTCTTCACCAATCATGTATACAGTTGCATCTTGTTTACGTTCATAAATGAAATTCGCTGTCGCCATACTCGTTGTGAATACTTGCTCTGCTTTCGCTGGAATATCGAAACGAACAAGTTTTTCTGCAACTTGTTCTGGTTTACGAGTTGAGTTATTCGTAACGAATAAATACGGAATGCCGCGCTCTCCTAATGCTTTCACGAAGTCGCTTGCTTCTTCAATTTGTTCTTCACCACGATACATCGTACCGTCTAAGTCAATTAAATAACCTTTATACATCTATTATGTCTCTCCTTCTATGCTAGAGTTCTCATCTATCATACCACTCTTATATTACCCCCTTTTCCAAAAGAAAAAAACGCTTTACCTTAAAGCGCCCCAGAACGTTCATTTTTTCTCTTTTACTTGGTAAGAACAACTACAATCACCCTCGCACATGTTTGCTAGCGTATTTACATCTGCATTCGCAAATAAACGCTTATACATCTCTTTTTCATCTGCACATACTTGCGGGAATCTCTCTGCAATTTCCTTTAACGGACAGTTTTGCTTTTCAATTACGAAAGAGTTCTCTCCATCTCTCTTTATTTGAACCATATAACCATTTTTCTCTTGCATTGCTGCTACCTCTTGTACTTTATATGCTAAGTTCTTTTGATTACTGATTCTCTTTTGCAATTTTTCTTCCATTCGCTTCGTTCTTTCTTTCAAAACGTAACGAAGTATTTTTTCATCGCCCATTCGAGCTAAATCTTCTAGCATATCAATCGCAAATTGCTTATATTCTTTCGGGAATGTATCTTCTCCCTTTTCACTTAACCCATACAAATAAGTTGGTCTTCCGACATGTTGCCTGACCATCTTAGAATAAATGAACCCATCTTTCTCAAGATTACTTAAATGTCTTCGGATCGCCATTTCTGTAATCTCTAAAACGTCAGCTAATTCTGCTACCGTATGCTCTCCCTTTACTTTCAACAATTGGACAATCTCGTCTTTCGTAGTACGTGCTTCCCCCATGCTTTACCCTTCTCCCTTCTCCCTTTTCCCTTTTCTTTCTCACATACAATATAAGATCCCCAAAAGGTATTCCCGGGGATCTCATAAGCATAATTATTCTGGTACAAATGCAGATACAGGCCCTAATTCCTTCTCTAAATAACTGCGAATATTTGCCGGGTAGTTCTCTACCACCGCAATATGTTTTTGAATCGTCTTATATAATTCATCATGATTCATTTGAATATAATCTTGCGTAAGCATTCTTCGAAGAAGGATAATTTCTTTCATTCCTTGTCCTTCTTCTGCACTTATCACTCGCTCATCCATTAAAATATCGATAATATCTTCATAGCTTCCTGGATCGCGCATAATAAATCCATCAATCATCGCATTCCCTACATCTAATATAGTATCAATCATAAGATGGGCTATGCGCTCTAATGCATAAAATTCAAACTCGGTTTCATATATCTTCTTCTCTTGAAATGTATTTGTTGCTCGTTCTAAACATACTAGCATTTGTTCTATTTTTTTTCTGTCTACGAAGTACATTCATGTCACCTACCTGGAAATTAAAGCATTTACATTTTAATTGTAACGCTTTCTTCTGAAAAAATCGACAATTTTTCGAATTCACCTTTTCTCCGTTATTTGTTATAGTTATATTTGTATGATTTTTGAAATTGGAGGAATGAAATCTTGGAACGTGAACTCGCACTAGAAATTGTCCGTGTAACAGAAGCAGCAGCATTAGCATCCGCACAGTGGATGGGCCGCGGAAAGAAAAATGAAGCAGATGATGCAGCAACTACAGCTATGCGTGATATGTTCGACTCAGTAAACATGGCAGGTACAGTTGTAATTGGTGAAGGAGAACTTGATGAAGCACCGATGTTATATATTGGTGAAGAACTAGGAACAGGTAACGGTCCAGAAGTAGATATAGCCGTTGATCCATTAGAAGGTACAAACATCGTTGCAAAAGGTCTTGCAAACGCAATGGCAGTTATCGCAATCGCAGATAAAGGAAACCTTCTTCACGCTCCTGATATGTACATGGAAAAAATCGCGGTTGGTCCAAAAGCAGCTGGTAAAATTAGCTTAGATGATCCAATTGAAAAAACAATTGAAATTGTAGCAGAAGCTAACAATAAAAAGATTCGTGATCTAACAGTTATCATTCAAGAACGTGAACGTCATCAAGATATTATTGACCGTGTTCGTGCAAAAGGTGCACGCGTGAAATTATTTGGTGATGGCGATGTTGGTGCATCAATCGCAACAGCACTACCTGGAACAGGTATCGACTTATTCGTAGGTGTTGGCGGAGCTCCAGAAGGCGTTATTTCTGCAGCAGCATTAAAATGCCTTGAAGGTGAAATGCAAGCTCGCTTAGTTCCAATGAACGAAGAAGAAGAAGCTCGTTGTCGTGAAATGGGATTAGAAGATCCTCGTCAACTTCTTATGTTAGATGACTTAGTATCTGGTGATGATGCAATCTTCTCAGCAACAGGTGTTTCTGCTGGTGAGTTATTAGACGGCGTGAAATTCCTTGGCGGAGATTTAGCTGAAACATATTCTATCGTTATGCGTTACAAAACAAGAACAGTACGTTTCATTAAAACGCATCACCATTTAGATCATAAACCACACTTAAACTTAGATATTTAATAAAGGAGCCATGTGTATGGAAGAACGTTTCTTTCTGTACGACGATACTGTCGCTACAAAAACTCGTTTCGTTAGCTTTATGGGAGAAAATGAGCGTCATGATTTAGCGCTTTTATACTCCGATCGTCATTACGGTAAAACAATTGTCCTTGATATGCAGAGCAATAAATTTGCAATCATCGGTCCTGACGATTTAAACGAACCAGGCTACTTAGAGCACGCATTTTCTATGACTGAAGAAATTGCAGAAGAATTACGCTCATTTTTATTTGAACTTATATAACTTATCTCAAACACCAGCTATTTTAGCTGGTGTTTTTTCACTGTAATTATTTTGAATTTTCAATCTCTCGTGGTATACTTATGTACAAATCTATTTGGATAGAAAGGACGTTATCTACGTATGCCAACATTTACTTTGTAATGGACCAGCAATTGGATAGCATTACTCTCAAAAAAGCACCGTGCTTTTTCAAGGGAGTAGTCTGCCCATTCCCATTACAAAGGAACGTAACGCATCTGTAGTATGATGTTTACGGAGGTTCCTCTTTGGGGAACCTCCTTTTATTTTTGTCTACTTCTCATGTCTTCATACTACAAGACATCCAAATAGCTGTATTACGTTCCTTTACCACTACTATAAGAGGTGAAGGAAAATGCAGAAAGTACAACTTTCTTGGAGTTTATATGAAAATCAGCAAAACACAATCGAAAAATATTGTAAAAATTGCGGACGTAATACCCTATTTACTGATACGAATATTCGCAGGCATAACGCCAATGGAAAAAACATATACCGCTTTGCCATTTATAAATGCCCGAACGATCATACGTGGAATCAAAAACTGCGCATTTATAAATCATTTACTGATCATGTGGAAACAATCGATATGATTCAGCAAGACCAAACAGAAACGACTACTACCATTTCTATGACACAACATAAAGAAAGTGGCATAGTTGAAATCACGATTGTATTAGACATCGTTTTTGGCTCCCACCGAATTGATAAAGTGTTATCCACATATATTTCAGATTGGAGCCGTACTACCATTGTGGATAAAATTAAAAGTGGGGATATTCAATTGAACGGACAACAAATGAAACCAAATAAACAACTCTCTGAAGGCGATTATATTTCAATTTGTTTATAAGGAGGTGCCTCATGCTAAACGTGAGAAAAGGTACGATGGATTTATTAGAAGGATTAGATAGAATGTATACAGAATGTAAAAAAGCGCTCTTACAAAATCAAATTTACCAATGGGATGATTCTTATCCAGCTCGAGAACATATTTCCTATCACTTAGAACAAGATGAACTCTATTGCTTGTTTGAGGATGATTCACTCGTTGGTGCTGTCGTGTTAAACGAGTGGCAGTCTCCCGAATATAAACGAATTGATTGGTCAGAAACAGACGGACGCTTTCTTATCGTCCACTCTTTCGTTATCCATCCTCTCTCGCAAGGAAAAGGATATAGTAAAGTACTTTTATCTTTTTGGGAAAGTGAAGCAAGACGGAAAGGTTACAATGGCATACGCCTAGATTGCTTTACTCGCAATCCGGTTTCATTAAGTCTATATGAAAAAAACGATTATATTTGCCGAGGTGCTGTTTATTTTGAAAGTAAACAGCCTCCTCACAACTGGTATAATTGCTATGAAAAAATCCTCTTACAATCGTAAGAGGATTTTTTTATTTCTTCACTTTTCGTAATACGAAGTGTGCACAACCGAAGTTACAGTACTCGTATAAATACTCTGATAAAGTACTAATTTTCGTATCATATGTCGCACGTTGGTTACTATCATCAAAGAATCCGCGCAATCTAAGTTGCTCATATCCCCAGTCTCCAACGATATAATCATATTTATTTAAAATTTCTGCATAGCGCTCTTTAAATGCTTCTTCACTAAAACCGTCACGAAAGTTTTTAATTACTTCGTACTGAACATTATTAATGCTCACCGTAGCATGAATTTCTTGCTTTTGCTCCATCATTAACTTCCTCTCTAAGCATTCTTCTTTTTATCGTATCACAAAGCATAACAACCAACAATTTCAAATACAAAAAATTGCAAATTAGTACATGCTATGGAGAAGGAGGTGATACATCGTGAAAAAACAAATTTTACTTTCCCTTCTCACTCTTTCCCTATTTGCAGGCTGCCAATCAACGAATAAAGCCGAAATGGAACGTGAGGAAGGAAGCCGTGTTCTTGTTTCCAACAAAAACGACATGTATCATACGGAAAATACAAATACACGATTAACGAGAGTCGGTTATTCATCTAAACAAAAGCATGAAGTATCTAACAAACAAGTAGGGGCCATTAACCGTGAGAAAGTTGCTGAAATGATTACAAGCATGACAGTCAAACTTCCTGACGTTACAAACGCTGCTACGCTCGTTACCGATGATGAAGTATTTGTTGTATACCGTGCAAACACAACGAATCCGAAACTCGTAGCGGATCAAGTATATAAAGCTGCTTTGTCCATCGTTCCTCGCTATTATAAAGCATATGTATCGACAGACCAAAAGTTGATTTCTCAAATTCAAGGACTGCAATCTGGTGCATTAAATGATACAGAATATACGCAAAGCCTCGATATGTTAAAACGGGAAATGAGTAAAAATCCTCATTTGAACAATACAGAGGATCAGACTTTAAATGATATGATTAAAAAGTAAAACAGGTGGAGAAAACCTCCACCTGTTTTACTTTTTATTTTTTATTACGATCCGCATAAACCTCCATCGCATCACACATAAACTGTGCTAACCCTTCGCCAAACTTATCAATATTTTTCGTGAAGCGCTCATCAGCGACGTACATTTGACCGAGTCCCTTGAAGGCTTCTAATGAATATTCACCAAAGTTTTGCAAGTAATCATACCATACTTTAATAGCTTCTTGTGCCTCTTTAGAATCAGGTGCACCATGTCTAAGCGCCGCTAAATTTCTGTAAATAGTATTAAACTCTTCCTGATTCTCTTTTGACATACCTTTTGCATATTCGTTCGCTTTATCTACAGCTGTATCTCCCCATCTTTCACGCGCTTCTTCTTCATATGGGTTATGGCTAAAATCAAATCCTTCAAATTTCTCTTTGTTCGTCATTTCAATCTCTCCTTTTGTATGCTGAATTGTTTTATCAATCGTCGCAATCACCTTATCTAACCTCGCACGTTTTTCAAGAAGCATTTTCTTATGAAGCTGTAATGCTTCTTCGCGATCAAATGACGGACTCATGATAATTTCTTTAATTTTCTTCAAAGGGAAGCCTAGCTCTTTAAAAAATAAAATTTGCTGCAGTGTCTCTAAATTTTCGTCAGAATACAGACGATATCCAGATTCTGTCGTCTCGTCTGGGGTTAACAACCCAATTTCATCGTAATGATGCAGTGTGCGCACACTAATTCCAACTAAATCAGCTACTTCTTTTACTCTCATTGTCATTTGTATCTCCCCCTTAATACATACGATAAAGTATGACGCAACGTTAAAGTCAATAAGTAAATTCATTTTATCCCTCTATTTGCGAGCAGTAATACCCTCACCTCAAAATTCGGGGAATAGACAACACTCCCATTGATTAAAGTTTCAATTTATCTCTAAAAGTTTCATCTCTCCCATATTTCATGCATAATAGATATGTACATATATTAGAAAGCGGTGAAAGTATGGTTTCAAATACTGTAATTGCCAGCATCATTATGCAACTCGTTGTTTCGGTTCTGGTCCCAATTATTGTACTCGTTTATTTCCGTAAAAAATATAATATTAATTGGAAAGTGGTCGGAGTTGGTGTTCTTATCTTTATCGGATTTACCCAAATTCTCGAAACACCATTTCATCTATTTATGCGCGGTAATCCAGCAATCGCTCCATTTTTAGAAAATCCATTTGTCTTCGCACTTTATGGCGGGCTAACTGCTGGTATTTTTGAAGAATTAGGACGCTTCGTTGCCTTCTTCTTCCTACTAAAAAAATATCTAGAATATAAAGATGGCTTTGCTTACGGAATTGGTCACGGCGGGATAGAATCTATTTTAGTTGGCGGATTCTCTGCATTGCAAACTCTTATATTCGCAAATGCTATTAACGATGGTAGCTTCGCTCAAATGGCAGAAAAACTACCTCAATTAAATCTTGTAAAGGACATGTTAATCGAGCAGCCTGCCTATTTTTACTTCCTTGGTAGCGTAGAAAGAATTATGGCACTCGTATTGCAAATTGCCTTTACAATGCTTGTTTTATACGCAGTAAAACAAAAGAAGTACATCTTCCTTGTATATGCTATATTATTCCACGCATTTGTAGACTTTTTCGCAGCACTTTACCAAACAAAAACGATCAACATCTTTGTTGCAGAAGGGATTACTCTTCTACTAACAATTTGTGCTCTCGTTGTGATTCGCAAAATGAAAGTGAAATTAATGAGTGTGCCGGAGTAAAAAATAACCCACCAGTTGGTGGGTTATTTTTTACTCCGCACTAACGGGCAGTAGGACTCTCACCTCAAAGTTCGGCAAATGCAGAGAAGTTAGGCGGGAGATCAACTACCCGATTGGTTCAACTAATAATCAGTGGACAAATCCCCCACTGATTAAAGTTTCACTTTATAAGGATTATCACAATGATGATAACTTTTGCCCTCTTGCAGCTCCCTCTTTGTTTCTGCATCTATAACGATATACTTATGAAACTCTTCTACTTCATTTTGAGTAAAAGAAGCAAAGAAGTACACTTGGCGATCAGGGTGAACAAAAAAATCTTGAAGCACCACTCTACTTCGACAACCGACAGCTGTTTTTTGTAGGAAAGAAAATTCTTCATCAGGCACTTCTTTAAATGAGATTTTTTTACGAACACTATATGCTACATTTTTGTATTCTTTATAAATTTTCTTATCTAACTGTTTATAAAACACATCCTCACTCACAAATGGCTTATTTCGATTACTTGGATAATCTAACTTTTGATTGGATTCTGCATATGTTGTGGATAATTGCATAAGAAAACAAATAATGAATACAATGCACATCATTTTTTCATAGTGACACCTCAATTTTTTTTATCCACATTACTTTTCCACATACTTAAATCGCTAGTCCGTTTCCAAGAAAAAGGAATTTTTTCCACATTTGTCGAAGTATATAGCGTCAACTTGAAAGATGGGGATGAATTATGAATAAAATTATTGTAATACGACATTGTTCCGCAACTGGACAAAAACGTGATGCCGAATTAACGACTGCCGGAAAAAATCAAGCTAATATCCTTGCTACATTCCTTTTAGAAAATCAGATACAAATAGATCATATTATTTCGAGCCCATTTGTCCGAGCTATCGATTCTATTCGGCCCTATGCGCTCCAAGCTAACCTATCTATCGAAGAGGATGAACGATTAGCTGAACGTATATTAAGCAACGTTCCGATGGATGATTGGATGCCAAAACTAGAATCTACTTTTACAAACATAGATATTGCCTTTTCAGGCGGAGAGTCAACAAAACAAGCGACGGACCGTGCTATATCGCTTATCCAAGACGTTTTAAAATTAAACCATACTACAACACTACTCGTTACACATGGAAACTTACTTACACTCATTTTAAAGCACTTTGATCATACGATCGGCTTTAATGAATGGAGAACTTTAACGAATCCTGATGTTTACGAAATTACAATTGGTGAACAAAGTATCATAAAGCGATTATGGGAAGCATCGTCCAAGTAGTATCCCTTTCCAAAACACTCAGTTGACGCCACGAGAAGAGACTGTATTAACAATAGAGAGGGGTATCATTCCATATGTATGAAGATGTACTTTCTTTACTACATAAAACAAATATTTCTTATGAAAAGTTTGAACACGAGCCAGTGCTTGATTATGAGACAGATCGTATCGTGCGTGAAAGACTCGGTTTGCAAGGTACTCCAAGTAAAAGCTTATTTTTAAAATCAAAATCCGGAGATTATTTCGTATTTTTTACGTTAGAGGGTACTCGGCTCGACCGAGGAGAAATGAAAGAAATAACAGGAGAAAGCTTATCACTTTGCTCTCCACATGAGTTACGAGAAAAAACTGGTTGCACCCCTGGCTGTGTAGCTCCTTTCGGTTATTCACAAGATGTAACGATTATTGTGGATAGTTCCATTTATACGTACGATAAAATTTTGATTACACCTGGTGTACCCGAATTTACAATTGAATTATCCACAGAGGAATTAAAAAAAATTGTATTCACATGCCCAAATACTGTTTTAGAGTACAAACAAAAAGAGAGCTAATGGTTAGCTCTCTTTTTTCATTATTTGGCTTCTGCTGTTTTTTCTTTTGCAGAACGTACTTGCTCGTCCGCATGATAAGAAGAACGTACAAGTGGGCCAGCTTCACAGTGGCTAAATCCTTTGCTAAGTGCAATTTCTTTAAGCTCTGCAAATTCTGCTGGTGGGTAATATTTAAGAACTGGTAAATGCTTCTTAGATGGTTGTAGGTATTGCCCAAGAGTTAAAATATCCACATTGTTTGCACGTAAGTCATCCATTGCTTCAATTAAATCTTCTCTCGTTTCACCTAAGCCCACCATAATGCTCGATTTAGTTGGAATATCAGGCTGCATTTCTTTCGCTCGACGTAAAAACTCTAATGAACGATCATATTTTGCTCTAGCGCGAACTCGGTCAGATAATCGACGTACTGTTTCAATGTTATGGTTTAAAATATCTGGTTTTGCATCCATTAACATTTTTAAGTTTTCTTCTACTCCACCCATATCAGATGGTAATACTTCGATAGACGTGAATGGGTTTTTACGACGTACTGCTCGTACTGTTTCAGCAAAAACAGCTGCTCCCCCGTCCTTTAAATCATCACGTGCAACCGCTGTTATAACGACGTGCTTTAAGCCCATTTGTACTACTGAATCTGCTACGCGTTCTGGTTCTTGTAAATCAAGCTCAGTTGGTAAGCCTGTTTTAACCGCACAAAAACGACAAGCACGTGTACAAACCGCACCTAAAATCATAAATGTTGCTGTTTTTCTTACAGCCCAGCATTCATGAATATTCGGACATTTTGCCTCTTCACAAACGGTATGAAGATTTTTAGAACGCATCATTTTCTTTAAGCCTGTATAGTTTTCATTCGTGTTTAACTTAATTTTCAACCATTCGGGCTTGCGCTTATATTCTGTTTGTTTTGTCATGGTTATCAACTCCGCACAATATGAAATAGTTTACCGTGTTCGCTTCTTTCAATGTAACATATCTATTCTAACGTATGAAAGCGATTTGCTCAAATGAAGATTCTAAGATTTTTTCCAATCGTTCCCTATAATGAAATACTCCGTATATCCCACACTAAAAAGAGTGATGTTGTGAAAGGAGTCTATTTCATGCTTCGAAAAATTTCTCTTTTGCTTTCAATTTGCTTTCTTCTCCACCAAAACATCGCTTACGGTGAAGATAATCAGCAAAGCATATACGAAAAGCGCATGGCACTATATAAAGAAACCGAGCAGTCTTCAGGCATTCCGTGGTATTACTTAGCTGCAATGGATCAATATGAAAGAAATATACGGAGCGTAAGAAAAGATATTCCGAAAAAACCAGATGCCATCATTTCCCTTTATTTCAAACCAGAAATATGGGCTGGACCTATTAATAGTAACGATACTCTCCCCCATACAATTTCTCTATTTGGCGGAATAGGTTTAGATGGTGACAAAGATGGATTTGCAAATGCAAGTAGCGACCGTGATCTTCTGCATACCGCAGCGACTATTTTAAGGAAACAAGGAACGTCAGAAGACCGTATTAAAATTATGCTCTGGGAATATTATAGACGTGCAAAAACAGTTGATTTAATTAGTGAATACGCCCGAATTTATAAACATTATGGACGTATTAATTTAGAGGGAAATGCTTTTCCTCTCCCAATTCGCAGTGACCATAGCTACCGTAGTACTTTCGGCGCTGGAAGAAGTTTTGGAGGAAGAAGAGTTCATGAAGGAACCGATATTTTTGCAGGATATGGTGTACCAGTAAGATCGACTTGCTATGGCATTATTGAGACAAAAGGATGGAACCGTCTTGGTGGATGGCGTATCGGCATTCGCGATCTGCATAATAATTACCATTATTACGCACATTTAGGCGGGTTCTCAAAAGAAATACAGCTTGGACAAATTGTTGAGCCAGGAAAAGTAATCGGATTTGTTGGTAGCACCGGTTATGGACCTCCTGGTACAGCCGGAAAATTTCCGCCCCACTTACATTTTGGCATGTATAAAGACAATGGCTATACAGAATGGGCCTTCGATCCATACATGCATTTAAGCTTGTGGGAACGCAAAGAACGAGCAAATACAAAACGATAACCGTAGCAGATTGCTACGGTTATTTTTTATCCCGCTATTTGCCCGGCAGTAAGATCCCTACCTCAAAATTCAGCGAAAGCAAAGGCGTTCGGTCGGTTGGGGATCAACTGCCCGTAAAAGCCCCCCACTGATTAAAGTTTCACTTTATATTCGCTAACTATCCGTTTTCTTTTTATCCGGTACAACAACGCCACCGCTTCCATAATAAGTAGGCACTTCTCCTTGAACAATGCGCGTTGCAATCGGAACATCTTGTTTCACTTTTATTTCTTTCGTATGAAATGGAATAATCACTTGCAACGTTACTTCCATCTCCATAACAATTTGAATCGCTGTATTATTAATCCCATGCGGCTCAATTTTTTGTTTAATATCCGTGTTTACATGACCGATTGTCGTGAAATCAATCGGAATATCTGGCCCCAGATGTCCGAGAAGCACATTATCCGTTACACGACCAAAAGGAACTGCCATAGTCGCCCCGTTTTTTTCAGAAATACCTAGCTCCTTCAAATTCCCTTGTTCTACTTGCTGTAAATATTTTTCTATGTATGTGGTCGTTGATGTTACGATTTCATTTACTTGCTTTGTATTTAAATTAATTGTAGATACTCTTCCGTTCCGATCCGTTTGTACTTTCATTAATGAATCGACGTCGAATCCTTCATTAATTCTATCCTTTACCGCCTTCGTCATGACTGCTGTCGCCATTTTATGCGTCTCTACTTCCCCATATTTCATTAACGTTGGCTGAATGCTGTTATTCACAATCCATAATCCTTGCATTAGTAATATCACAAAAAGAATAAACGACATAAGCAGTATGTACCGAAAGGAAATAGGTCCCCTTCGAAACCGCGAATTTTTCGAACGAAATATGCTCATAAAAAAACCTCCTTCTTATATCATTTCTATGCAAGAAGGAGGGACGATATATGCTTATCTCATTTTTAATAACGCTTCTTTTCCAATCGTTCCTACTGGAATACCTAACGCTTCCGCTCCAGTCGTTACGGATTCTAACGGTGCTTCAAGAAGTTGTTCAATGGTTCTTACACCAACCGCACGGCCAGCAATAATTCCCCGATCACCTAACTTCTCATTTAAAAGACCTACATCTAATGCACCACACATAATATATCCTTTATCGCTCATTACAGCTAGCAAATTTGTCTTTGGAAGTTTTACACTAACCGCAATAAACGTATAATTATCGATTATAATTGGCTCCACATTAACCATAGTTCACACTCCTCTCTTTCTTATCTGTATGACAAGAGAAAAATGAGTGTTACAAGTAACTAGCCTATAGTTTGACGGAAGATGTATGAGTTATCAACACGTCTGTTAACACATCTCTAAGTAGTTCCGGCATATAATATTGTTTGTCAGAAAGTGTGGATAGCTCTGGGTATAAGTATCCGAATGTAAACATATCAATCGTTCCAACCGTATATATACGATCTAATTCCAGCGATTCCCCGTTAATCAATACATCTTCGAGTAAAATTTTATTCCCAGGAGTCGTATCTGGAATGACTTCTACACCAGCGTAAATCATTTTCCCCATCACTTTTCCTCGAAATCCGAATCCTTTCACCTCAAGATTCTCCATATTCGGGCGGCGTGCTTTCAAGATCACTTCTCTTAATGTTTTTCCTGACACTTTCAACGCACATGGATTAATTGGATGTGGACAAATTCTGTGAATATCTCCGCGAGTCACAACACCTTCTTCTAATCCCTCAAGAAGTACACCAGCGTTCACCATTCCAATCTCTGCACCGCACCACGTTTTCAGCGCATTTGCTAACATGTGCGAAAATGGTGTCTCATGAAACCAATCAACTGGTAATGATTCCTTTAAATGAACGACAGGCTCTGCCATGATATGCTTACTTTCTTCCTGCAGCATTTCAATTGTGGATAACGGTTTACTATAAGCACCTAACCGCTCTGTCTTAATCGCTCTACCGTCCTTCTTCAACAGTCTCTTCGTCTCTTTATCCACAGTAAGCTGCACGTGCCCAACGTAACGGCCCCACTTTTCACAACAACAAAGTAAAGTATTATTCATAAGAACACCGCGCTCAAATAAATGATGCGTATGTGCACCTAAAATAACATCTATATCATAATGCTCCGCCATATACTCATCCATGCTTTTTCCAAGGTGAGATAGGACAACTTTAATATGCGCCTCATCTTTCACTTCTTCTAAAATAGACTCTAAATGCTCGATTGGATCTTCAATGTGCCAGTCTAACATTTGATAAAACTCGGGATATGCTACCGTTAATCCAATAAAAGCAATCGTAATTCCATCTGTCGTTGTATGTAATTTATAAGGCTTTGCCCATGCTGGACGTATACCTTCTTTTTCAAATAAATTCGCGACGAGCACCTCAAATCCAGCATCATCATATAGACGATTCAAATGCTCCTTCGCTAACGTAATTCCTTCATTATTTCCAATCGTTACATAATCATATAACGCCTCATTTAAAAGCTTCGTATTGCCAAGCCCATTCGTCGCTTCCGAAATACTGTGAAAACGATCCACATGATCGCCGATATCAACCGTCAAAACGGTCTCTCCCGCTTCCTGTCTTCGCTTTTTCTCCCCTTGTACAAACCGATAAATTTGCGGCCAATTTTCAAAATGACTATGTATATCGTTTGTATGATAAAGGTGGATGATTGTTTCTTTATTTATATTCAGAGAAAAAACCTCCTCTCAATTCCTTACTGCCATTTACGCTATACGTACGCAATAATCCTGTAAATACTTTTCGTCTTTTCTTGCTATTTTACATTGTACTCGCATTATGAGAAAAAGCAAAAGATTGTCTTTTTTATATGGAAACTTTTGTTTTTTCTAGTTGGTGTGAAAGGATTTTAGATGGTGAAGTGGGGGATTGGTCAAAAAGTTTAATAGAGAATTCAGTGGGTGGTTGTTCAAGTGGATTTGTCAGTATCTTTGTCTTAAATCTAGTCGTTCTCTGTTCTTATAAAATGTTTGGGGTATGTGAGGTTTTTCTTTTGTCTTACTTTGTCGACAAATCGATATTCCTTGTCGAAACGTTGATATATTGAAATAATCGTTGATATATTCCCATTTATGATCGATATATTTGAAAAATCGTTGATATATTTAGCCGAACACCCACCCGGGTATCTCTTTCCCCATCTCCGATTGGTGAAGGCTTTTACGGGCAGCCCGCCCCCACCTAACTTCTTTGCTTCCACTGAATTTTGAGGTGGGGGCCTTACTGCCCGTTAATGCGGGATAAATAACAAATAAAAAAGCGCCCTGCACAGCAGGACGCTTTCTTCATACATATATTATCCAGTTCTAGCGGCTAGAATAAGCTGCTTCCACTTTTAAATATTATCCAGCTTCGCCTCCTAGCCCCTCATGTCTAAGAACCTTAGCCAACGGGGCTGAACAGTCGGCTCCGCGTTTCTATTTAACCAATAGAACCTTCCATCTCAAACTTGATTAGGCGGTTCATTTCAACTGCGTATTCCATTGGAAGTTCGCGAGTGAATGGCTCGATGAAGCCCATTACGATCATTTCTGTAGCTTCTTGCTCAGAAATACCGCGGCTCATTAGGTAGAATAATTGTTCTTCTGATACTTTCGATACTTTCGCTTCGTGCTCAAGTGAAACGTAATCGTTTTTGATTTCGTTGTAAGGAATTGTATCAGATGTAGATTGGTTATCCATGATTAACGTGTCACACTCGATGTTAGAGCGAGAGTTTTTCGCTTTTGGTCCGAAGTGTACGATACCACGGTAAGTTACTTTACCACCATGCTTCGCAATCGATTTAGAAACGATTGTTGAAGAAGTGTTTGGTGCTAAGTGAATCATTTTCGCACCAGCATCTTGGTGTTGGCCTTTACCAGCAATCGCGATAGATAACGTTAAACCACGAGCGCCTTCGCCTTTTAAGATAACTGCTGGGTATTTCATCGTTAATTTAGATCCGATGTTACCGTCAATCCATTCCATCGTTGCGTTTTCTTCACAAACCGCACGTTTTGTAACTAGGTTGTATACGTTGTTCGCCCAGTTTTGGATTGTTGTATAACGGCAATATGCATCTTTCTTAATGATGATTTCTACTACCGCACTGTGAAGTGAGTTAGTCGTGTAAACAGGTGCTGTACAACCTTCTACGTAGTGTACGTGTGCGCCTTCGTCTACGATGATAAGCGTACGCTCGAATTGTCCCATATTTTCAGAGTTAATACGGAAATACGCTTGAAGTGGTGTATCAACTTTAATACCTTTTGGAACATAGATGAATGATCCACCAGACCAAACTGCAGAGTTTAATGCAGAGAATTTGTTGTCTGTTGGTGGGATTACTTTTCCGAAATGCTCACGGAAAATATCTTCGTTCTCTTTTAATGCGCTATCTGTATCTTTGAAGACGATTCCTAGAGCTTCTAAGTCTTCTTTCATGTTGTGGTATACAACTTCAGATTCGTACTGTGCAGACACACCAGCTAAATATTTTTGCTCTGCTTCAGGAATACCTAATTTATCAAATGTCGCTTTAATTTCATCAGGTACTTCATCCCAAGACTTCTCAGATTTCTCAGATGGTTTTACGTAGTACGTAATTTCATCGAAATCTAAGTCATTTAAGTCGCCGCCCCATTGTGGCATTGGCATTTCATAGAACTTATCCAGTGATTTTAAACGGAAGTCTAACATCCACTGTGGTTCTTCTTTCATACGTGAAATCTCTTCAACGATTTCTTTTGTTAAACCGCGTCCAGCACGGAAAATCGAAACGTCTTTGTCTTTGAAACCATATTTGTAATCGCCGATATCTGGCAGTTGCTTCGCCATGTTGGTGTGTCCCTCCTTAGATAACCTCGTTTTTAGGAACCTTTAACATTACTTATCTTCGTTTAAGCCCTTTTCTAACGCTTTCCACGCTAATGTTGCACATTTAATACGTGCAGGGAACTTGCATACGCCTTGTAATGCTTCAATATCTCCTAAATCGATGCTGTCATCGTACTCTTTTCCTAGCATCATGTCAGAGAAAATTTTAGAAAGCTGAAGTGCCTCTTCAATTTTCTTACCTTTTACTGCTTGTGTCATCATGGAAGCTGAAGACATTGAGATAGAACATCCTTCTCCTTCAAACTTCGCTTCTTGCACAATACCTTCTTCTACTTTCATCGTAAGTTGAATACGATCGCCGCAAGTTGGATTGTTCAAGTTTACTGTAACACTATCTTCTAGCACGCCATTGTTACGAGGATTCTTATAATGATCCATAATAACTTGACGATATAACGTATCTAAATTATTAAATGACATTTGTGAAATACTCCTTCGTCTTGATTAGCGATTCAACAAATGTATCAATTTCTTCTTTTGTATTATATAAATAGAAGCTCGCACGTGCTGTTGAAGAAGCTTTCAGCCACTTCATAAGCGGTTGTGCACAGTGGTGTCCTGCGCGAACCGCAATACCTTCTACATCTAATACTGTCGCTACATCGTGAGGATGTACGTCTTCAATATTAAATGTAACAAGACCAGCGCGATGCTTTGGACCATAAATTGTAACGCCATCTACTTCTGATAGTCTTTCTAAAGCGTATTGCGCTAATTCATGTTCATGCTTTTCAATATTATGAAGACCGATTTCTTCTAGGAAATCAATTGCCGCACCAAGTCCGATTGCATTACCGATAATCGGTGTACCTGCTTCGAACTTCCACGGAAGCTCTTTCCACGTAGATTCTTGTAAGTCTACGAAATCAATCATTTCACCACCAAATTCAATTGGTTCCATATTGTTTAGCAATTCTTTCTTACCATATAATACGCCGACACCTGTTGGTCCGCACATCTTATGAGCAGATAATGCGTAGAAATCACAGTTTAAATCTTGTACATCCACTTTCATATGAGGTGCACTTTGTGCTCCATCAACGATCATGATTGCACCGTTTTCATGTGCGATTGCTCCGATTTCTTTTACAGGGTTAATCGTTCCAAGTACGTTTGACACGTGCATAATAGAAACGATTTTTGTATTCGGTGTAACAGTTTGACGAACATCTTCTAAAGAAATTGTACCGTCTAGTTGAAGCGGAAGGTATTTCAAAGTTGCGCCAGTTTTCTTCGCAACTTGTTGCCACGGAATGATGTTACTATGGTGTTCCATGTAAGAAATAACGATTTCATCGCCTTCTTTTACATTTTCAAGACCATAGCTAGCCGCTACTGTATTTAATGCTGTTGTCGTTCCGCGCGTGAAAATAATCTCTTCCATTGATTTCGCGTTAATAAACTTGCGAACTTTCTCACGTGCACCTTCATACGCGTCAGTAGCTTTCGTACCGAGCGTATGAACACCGCGATGCACGTTAGAATTATATTCTTTATAGTAACGTTCTAACGTTTCAATGACTTGAATTGGTTTTTGAGAAGTTGCTGCACTATCGAAATAAACAAGTTGTTTGCCGTTCACTTTTTGATCAAGAATTGGAAACTGTTTGCGTATTTCATGAATATTCATTAGCGAACTTTCCTTTCAATTACCTCAACAAGCTGTGCTTTTACTCCTTCAATTGGAAGCTCATTTACTACAGGTGCTAAGAATCCATGGATGACTAAACGTTCTGCTTCGCGTTTTGGAATACCACGGCTCATCAAGTAGTATAATTGGTACGGATCTACGCGGCCTACTGAAGCTGCGTGACCTGCCATTACATCATCTTCGTCAATTAAAAGAATTGGGTTTGCATCTCCGCGAGCTTTCTCGTCTAACATAAGAACGCGAGAAGATTGTTGTGCATTTGATTTAGATGCACCGTGTTCAATCTTACCAATTCCGTTAAAGATAGATGTTGCACTATCTTTTTGTACACCGTGTTTTAAAATCCAACCTTCAGAGTGTTTACCGAAGTGAACAACTTTAGTTGTAAAGTTTTGTGTTTGGTTACCACGGCCAATTGTTACTGTTTTCGTATCAGCATATGAACCGTCGCCCATTAAGTTCGTAACGTTCTCTGAGATTGTGTTTCCGTCATTCATAAGGCCTAGAGCCCAATCAATGCGGCCGTCGCGTCCTACAATGCCGCGGCGGTTAACGTAAGTTGTTACGTCTTTTGCTAATAAATCAACCGCACCGAATTTCACTTGTGCGCCTTGTTCCACGATTACTTCTGCTACGATATTTGCAATACCTTTAGCATTTTCATTTGCAACATAGTTTTCTACATAAGTTGCAGTACTGTTCGCATCAGCTACGAATAATACGTGGTTATATACGTTAGCTTCTTCGCCGTCTACTAAGAATACAGCTTGAAGTGGAGTTTCAAGAACAACGTTTTTCGGAACATATACGAATGCACCGCCGTTGATTAATGCAGCATGAAGTGCAGTTAGACGATGCTCGTCTACTTTCACGCCGTCTTTCATTAAATACTTTTGTAATAGTTCAGCATGCTCTGTTGCAGCTGTTACGATGTCTGTAAAAATAACACCTTTTTCTTTTGCTTCGTCTGCTAAAGAAACGAACGCAGTTGTACCAGTACGTTGTACTAATACGCTGTTATTTTCATCGATTAAGTTTTTCACTGCTTCTGGAAGCTCTGTTAAAGAACTTACAGGCTCTTGCTTAGCAGCGTCGCCTTTTCCGATAAAGTCCCATTTTTCAATTTTCGTTTTATCAGGCGTTGGCATTGGAAGTTCTGTTGCTTGTGCAAGAGCTTGTAAGCGGAACTCAGTCAACCAAGCAGCTTCGTTTACTTCGCTAGCGCGCTGACGGATTGTTTCTTGATCGAAAGGTAATGTACCGATTGTCATGTTTATGCTCCTCTCTTACGCTTCTTGCTCTGCTGTTTCGTCTTCAATACCTAATTCTTTTTTAATCCAGTCGTAACCTTCAGCTTCTAGACGTTGTGCAAGCTCAGGTCCACCAGATTTAACGATACGACCGTTCATCATAACGTGAACGAAGTCTGGAGTGATGTAGTTTAATAAACGTTGGTAATGCGTAATCATTAGGCAACCGAACTCTTCGCCGCGCATTTGGTTAATACCTTTAGATACAACTTTTAACGCATCGATATCAAGACCAGAATCGATTTCGTCTAAGATTGCAATTTTTGGCTCAATCATCATTAATTGAAGAATCTCATTACGTTTTTTCTCACCGCCAGAGAAACCTTCATTTAAGTAACGTTGTGCCATTTCTGGATCCATTTCTAGGAATTCCATGTTTTTATCTAACGTACGGATAAATTTCATAAGAGAAATTTCATCGCCTTCTTCACGACGTGCGTTAATCGCAGAACGTAAGAAGTCAGCGTTTGTAACTCCGCTAATTTCACTTGGATATTGCATTGCTAAGAATAGACCTGCTTGTGCGCGCTCGTCTACTTCCATTTCTAATACATCTTCACCGTCAATGATGATGCTACCTTCTGTTACTTCATACTTTGGGTGACCCATAATTGCAGAAGATAAAGTTGATTTACCTGTTCCGTTAGGTCCCATAATTGCGTGGATTTCTCCACCTTTTACTTCAAGGTTTACACCTTTTAAAATTTCTTTGCCGTCAATTGATACGTGTAAGTCTTTAACCGTTAATGTAGAACCAGCCATCTCAATACCTCCATTAATCCTATATATACATTTTAAAAATTCCTAAAACGTTCATATTCTCATTTTATTCTCATTCTAATTTTATATCAAATAAAATGATATCGCAAACGACGAAAAAAAGTAACAATTTTTTCACAAATGTATATAAGTATTTCCTTTGCATCCTTATATGATACACCTTTCTTCTTATATATATAAAGAAAAAAGGACTGATAAATTCCCAGTCCTTTCCTTACGTTTATTCACTTACCGGAAGTACAGCACCTTTATATTCTTTAGTAATAAAATCCTGAATTTCTTTTGAATGCAATACTTCTACCAGTTCTTTAATTTCTTTTTTCTTCTCGTCACCTTTACGAACTGCAATAATATTTGCATACGGAGAGTCTGATCCTTCAATCGCAATTGCATCCTTTGTTGGATTTAATTTCGCATCAATTGCATAGTTTGAATTAATAAATAAAGCATCTCCCTCATTATTTTCATACAGCTTCGGTGACAGTCCAGGTTCAACATCTGTTTTAAACTTTAAGTTTTTCGGATTTTCTACAACATCTTTTACTGTCGCCTTAACAACATCTACTCCATCTTTAAGCTTAATAACGCCACCTTTTTGTAATAGTGCTAACATACGGCCGCGCTCAGCCACGTTATTACTCATAATAACTGTTCCGCCCTCTGGCAGGTCTTTTAAGCTTTTATATTTCTTAGAATAAATGCCCATTGGTTCTAAATGAATTTTTCCTGCGTTTACAATTTTATATCCTTTTTCTTGAATTTCTTTATCTAAATATGGAATGTGTTGGAAGTAATTCGCATCAATTTCTTTATCCGTTAACGCTTTATTCGGTAAAACATAGTCCTGGAACTTTTTAATCTCTAATTTAATACCCTTTTTCTCTAATATTGGCTGTGCTTTCTCCAAAATGACAGCGTGCGGCACGTTAGAAGCTCCAACGACAAGCTTATTTTCCTCTTTTCCCCCGCAAGCAGCTAATGTAAATACAGATAGCGCTGTAACAACTGACAGTATAATCTTTTTCATCTGATATCCCCTTCTCCCCTATAGGTATGTAGTTAGAAAAAAAGAGCCGGCATACACCAGCCCTTCTTCAAACAATTATTCTTTTACAGGAACAACTGCCCCTTTATACTCTTTAGTAATAAAGTCTTCAATTTCTTTAGAATGCAACACTTCTACAAGAGCTTTAATTTCTTTCTTATCTTTATCCCCTTTACGAACTGCTACGATGTTAGCATACGGAGAATCGCTACCTTCAATTGCAATCGCATCTTTTTCTGGGTTTAATTTCGCATCAATTGCATAGTTAGAGTTAATTAGAACAGCGTCGCCTTCTTTATTGTTATACACTTGTGGTAATAAACCAGGCTCGATATCCGTTTTGAACTTTAAGTTTTTCGGATTATCTGCAATATCTTTCGGAGTTGCACTAACTGGATCTACTCCGTCTTTAATTTTTAAAATACCTTCTTTTTGTAAAATTGCTAAACCACGTCCATGGTCAGTAACGGAATTACTCATAATGATTGTTGCCCCGTCTGGCAGTTCTTTTAAGCTCTTATACTTTTGAGAGTATACACCAATTGGTTCTAAATGAATTTTCCCCGCTATTTCAAAATCATATTTTTTATCTTTAATTTCTTTTTCTAAATACGGAATGTGCTGGAAGTAGTTTGCATCTAATTCCTTATCCGCTAACGATTTATTTGGCAACACGTAATCTTGGAATTTTTTCACTTCTAATTCAATTCCTTTTTTCTCAAGCAACGGTTTTGCCTTTTCTAAAATTTCAGCGTGCGGTACGTTAGAAGCCCCAACAACTAGTTTCTTTTCATCTTTATCTTTCCCGCCACAAGCAGCTAACCCAAAAATTGAAGTTGAAATAAGTGCTGTAAGTAATAATTTTTTCATTTGAAATACCCTCCTGTTTTCATTATCTTTTATCTATTCGAGTCGTTACACTATCACCAATCCACTGAATGAAAAATACAACTAGTAACACACAAATTGTCGCAACGATTGTTACATCGTTATTTCCACGCTGGAATCCTTCTAAGTAAGCAAGTGTTCCAAGACCACCAGCACCAACAACTCCCGCCATTGCTGTGTAGCCTACTAAAGCAATTGTCGTTACCGTAATACCAGATACTAACGCTGGTAATGATTCTGGAATTAACACTTTTAAAATGATTGTGCTTGTTTTTGCCCCCATTGCTTTTGAAGCTTCGATTACACCTTTATCAATTTCACGAAGTGCAATTTCAACCATTCTTGCGTAAAATGGTGCCGCTCCAATAATTAAAGCTGGCAATGCTGCACTAGCCCCGAGAATTGTTCCAAGGATAATCTTTGTGAATGGAATTAATAAAATGATTAAAATGATGAACGGTATAGAACGGAATATGTTTACAAAGGCTCCAATCCCTGTATTAACCGCTTTGTTTTCCCATAAATTATCTTTCGATGTCATAAAGAGTAACAATCCTAAAATGAGTCCTAAAACAAATGTGGCAAGCGCTGCGATTGCCGTCATATATAACGTTTCACCAGTCGCTTCTAACATTTGATTCCAATCAACATTTGCGAGTAACTTATCCATGTGCAATCACCTCCAGCTCTACTTGATCTTGATGTATTCCCTCTATCGCTTGCTGGATTGCTGTTTCCTCACCATTTAAATGAACAACTAAACTTCCGTAAGAACCGTTATTCGTTTGTGCGATATTTCCTTGCAAAATGCTAACTTCTATATCACTGCGTTGCATTAATCTTTGAAGTACTGGTCTTTCTACAGCCTCGCCGACAAACTGCAAGCGAATTACTTTGCCATCTGGATATTTTTCAATTAAACTTTCAATTGTTTCGTTTGTATCTTCAGAATCTGTTAACTGCTGTACAAAGCGTTTCGTAATGTCTTGCTGTGGATTACGGAATACGTCAAGTACTGGACCTGTTTCTACGATTTTCCCTTTCTCCATTACCGCAACACGATTACAAATCTTTCGAATTACGTGCATCTCATGTGTAATCAATACAATTGTTAAACCGAGACGCTTATTAATATCAAGTAGTAAATCTAAAATTTGATCTGTCGTTTCCGGATCCAGTGCTGACGTTGCTTCATCACATAAAAGCACTTGTGGGTTGTTAGCTAACGCTCTAGCAATCCCAACACGTTGCTTTTGTCCACCACTTAACTGGGATGGATACGCGTCTCCTCTTCCTTCTAATCCAACGAGATGAATTAACTCATCAACACGTTTTCTTCTCTTCTCCTTATCAACACCTGCAATCTCAAGTGGAAATGCGATATTTTCGCGTACAGTTCGTGACCAAAGTAAGTTGAAGTGCTGAAAAATCATTCCAATTTCTTGCCTTGCCTTACGAAGTTCACTTCCTGTAATTGCTGAAATGACACGATTTGCAATTGTAATTTGGCCAGAAGTTGGTTTCTCTAACTGATTAAACAGCCTTATTAAAGAACTTTTCCCAGCACCACTATATCCGATAACACCAAATATTTCGCCTTTTTCTATTTTTAAATTGGCGTTATCTACAGCAGTGACATCACCGCTTTTTGCCTTATATATTTTCTTTACATTTTCTAATAAGATCATGATGTTCACCCCTTTTTTAAGTAAAAAGCGCAAGCGGCTCGTTTAGAACAAGTGGACGCCCGAATCCCTGACGTAGAGGCGCTTTTTGCCTCATAGGAAGGGATGAAACGAACGACTGTTCTAGCCGCTGGAGCTGGATTTCATAAAACTTTGGATAGACTCCGCAATTTTTTTATTTTTCATGCGTGTAATCTATCGCCATAGCTCCTCTTATTATTTGAATGTCCTCCACATTCAAACAACAAAAAAACCTTTCCGCTTTAGAGAAGCAGAAAGGTTTATATGCGTATATAACAACATTATCCCTCTCTCTCATCTCTCAAAGCATTCGCTTTGCAGGAATTGGCACCATTTCAACATAAGTTGACGGTTGCCGGGCTTCACAGGGCACAGTCCCTCCACCTCTCTTGATAAGAGAAATCAGATTTAATTTTCGTCTGATTTGTAATTTATGAAATTGTCTATATTTTATGAATTGAATTGTATCAATATCCACACGTCATGTCAACAAGAATTTTCACAAAACAAGAAACTTCAGAATTTTAAGCACCTACTGACATCGGTTTACATATATGAAACATCGATTCAACTAATAGCATCGTTCGATATGTTCCCGAATATTGCACACGTCCATCGTTCATTAACGTTTGCAATCTTACATTTCCGTTCACTAATTGTTTTACATCCTCTTCATCTAAGCACACAATTTGTTCCGTTCCTCTTGCCTCTTGTGACAATTCTATATAATCTCTTGAAATTTGTAATGAACAACTTTCATCTCCAAAGCGGAAATTAACAGTTTTTTCTCCTTGTCTTAAAAGCGGTTCTAAATGATATTGACCGTTAGCGTAATTTACAAATGATTGAAGCAAAGAATATAATTTCACCCTAAATCACATCCTTCATATCACTTTCTATTACATACCATTTCCCTCTCACTAAAGAGCAATCCTGTTACTTTCGCTCGACAAATACTGTATCCATCCCGCATGTCGACATATTTCCCAAGAAATATGTCGAGGCGGCAAAAACTTTGCCGCCTACTTTAATTCCGTATATAAATATTCAACCGAATGAAATGCATATATCTTCTTCATGAGTGTCCCATTTTCAAAAACAAGTAAACAAGGCACACTTTCGATTCCATACTCTTTCGCTAAATGCGGAGCATAATTTAAATCTAACATTCCAATTTTCAACTCTTCAATCGTCATCTCGACAACCGTTAACATCTTCTTTGCTAATTGGCATGTTCCACACATCGGTGTATATACATATAGCACTGTTTTTTCTTCATTCTCTATTAGGGCTGTAGCTTCGGCTCCTGTCCAGTCAATCACTTCTATCATTCCTTACCGTAAATATTCTGTATAAACGTCAATGTCAGCTCCCCATAATACATTTGCTAAATGTGAAGAAGGTGCAGTCGCCACTTCTCGGTACGAGCGATCAATATAAATATGCTCTGCTTGCGGAAATTCTTTTCGAAACTGTTTCCTTAACTTTTCTCCTGCATCATCAGCATCCACTAGCACATATACGTCCTTATCAAAAAACTGATCAATGAGCTCATCCATTTTCGACAAACCAATTGTACCATTTGTACAAACAATTTCCACCGGTTCACGAATAATAGATTCAATCTTTCTTCTGTCTGATTTACCTTCTACAATAATGACTTTTTCTACATAAATCATATGTCATCACCCGATCACCATATACTATACAACCTTTAACTTAGTATATAGTATATTCGTTATTTTCATGTTGTTTCCTGTTTATTTTTGCAAAAGAAAAGCGGAAGCGGCTTGTTTAGATTGTAAAAAGCATGAAACTTCACTAAATAGATTTCCCATTAATGTACTCTCACATGATAATTGATTCATATATATGTGCTTTTCAACTCATTATGTAGCACAAAATAAAAAGGACAGCACAAAGGCTGTCCTTCAGTTGACTAAAATTAGTCTTGGTTTGTCATTTCTGCATATTTTTCTGCAGTTAATAACTTCTCAACTTGGCTTGCATCAGAAAGTTCAACTTTAACCATCCATGCACCCTCGTATGGAGATTCGTTTACAAGTTCTGGTTGGTCACTTAATTCTTCGTTTACTGCTACAACTTTACCGCTTACAGGTGCGTATAATTCAGAAACTGTTTTAACAGATTCTACGCTTCCGAATGGCTCGTCAGCTTCGATTGTTGCACCTACTTCAGGAAGTTCAACGAATACGATATCGCCTAGCTCACCTTGTGCAAAGTGAGTAATACCGATTACAACTTCATTACCTTCAGTTTTTACCCATTCGTGTTCTTCAGAGTAACGTAAATTATTTGGAATGCTCATGACTGTACCTCCAGTGAATGTATTAATTATGTAAAAATACCTTATTGGTACTTTTTCCACACACTTTCAAACTGCTCTTCGTTAAAACCAAGTGTTACATTCGTTCCATCTGTTACAATTGGACGTTTAATCAACATGCCATCAGATGCTAAAAGCTCATACATTTCGTCTTCGCTTGCATCTTTCAACTTATCTTTTAGACCAAGTTCGCGGTAACGCATTCCACTTGTATTAAAGAATTTTTTTAATGGTAATTCACTTTTTACATGTAAATTACGTACATCTTCTTTTGACGGTGGATTTTCAACAATATGAATCATCTCATATGCTACATCGTTTGCCTCAAACCATTTCTTTGCCTTTTGACATGTGCCACACTTTGGATATGAATAAAATGTTACTGTCATAAATTCACCTACTTTTTTACTAACCTTTACCTTTATCATATAGAAAACGTTTTATTATTTCAAACGATTATTCGCTAAACTTTTACTTATTTCGTGATAAATTTTAATAATCCTGCGAATTTTTCTTATTTTTCCGCCATTTGTTAAGAAAAAAATAAATATATAATTTTTTTCGATTCTTCTCTCATTCTGCATCGAACATATATCTTAAACAAACGTTTGATTAATTTTCTATTTTTCTATGTGAGCCTTTGTGCTGCATCAATTCTTTCCTACCGAACATACATCTTAAACAAACGTTTGATTAATTTCCTATTTTTTTATGTGAGCCTTTAAACTGCATCGATTTCTTCCTACCGGACATGCATCTTAAACAAACGTTTATTCAAAAAAGAAGAAGCCCCTTTTACGGCCTCCTCCATCATCGACTTAAATAATCTGAAATTGTTTGAAACACTACTATATACATATTATGAATATTTTGATTGGAAACCGTATCTTTATATAATCCCATACCCCAATACTGTCCTTCAGGGTTTCCCATATTTACAAATCCTTGCGTATACATCATAGCTCTATCCTTTGGGGCATTGTCATAATCTAAATCTTTTTCAGTAAAAATTAAGTATGGTTTATCTTGTAAGCCAATAAAAAACACTGGCTTCTTTAACGATAAAAATAAGTCCGTATACCGCTCCTTTGATGCCTCTTTAAAATATTCTTTCATAACGAAAAAACCATCAACTTTTGCTGATTTCTCCTGCATCTCTTCTAGCTTTACACTTTCAAACTTTATATTTCTAAACGTATCTTTCGGTTTTTCTCCAACAACTCCAATTACGAGTGCTCTCCCGTTATATTCTAATTTCTCTCCTTCTTTATCCTTTGCACACCCAGCACTCACTAGGCATATCAATATAAAAAATAAGAAATACGATAAACGCTTCATATAGCACTCTCCCCTTCTTTTAAGTCAAGTGACAAAAACGTAAGGTTAATTCAAGAAAATGTAAGTAAAATCGATAGCCCAATTTACGTTTCTATATTATAATCAATTGAATTTACCTACATTACTAAACATAGGAGATTATCATGAAGAAATTTAAACTTTCATCTTTTCTTCCGTTAAGTTATATACTTCTACTCGTACTCGTAAGTCCCCTTTACGACGTATTAAATAAATCAACTGTTCACGCAGTAGATGTCACAACTGTAGTAGATGATTGGATTCCATTTGTAAAAGCATTTATTATTCCTTATTTACTTTGGTTTCCTTACTTATACGGCGCACTTATTTATTACTGCTTTGCTGATCGAAAGCAATATTACGTTACTTTAAGTAGTGTAATTCTTGGCAAACTTGCTTGTTTTTCTATTTATTATTTTTGGCAGACAACTGTACCACGTCCAACTGTCGTTGGAACAGACGTATTTTCTGAACTAGTTCGCTATATTTATAGTATTGATCAACCGGTAAACTGTTTCCCTAGCATTCACGTTCTTACGACATTTGTAATTATGTTAGCTGCCTTTAAGCGTAGAGAGCAACATGCTTTTGAATATTATATCCTTACTTTCTTCGGTACACTTATCATTTTATCAACACTATTTACGAAGCAACATGCATTTGTAGATGCTGTTTCTGGAATGACGCTCGCGAGTATATTATACTTCGGCGTTCAGCTCTTATTAGCAAAAGAAACAGTACGCATTCCAGTAAAACAAAATCATAAGATGTAACATAACAAAAAAGCAGACTGTGGCTTCTTCAGTCTGCTTTTATCTATTATTAAGGAGATTTTCAAATTAAGATTGCGGTACAGTCATATCACCAGAATGAATACGACCTGCTTTTTTAAGAGCAATGTAAAGTATATAAGAAACAGCTACTGGAATGATGATATAAGTGATTGCCATAGCTGGAAGAACTCCCCATCCTTGACTGGAAATTAAATTAATTGGTGCGATAAGAGAACTTAATCCAAGACCAGCGATTTCTTTCCCTGCTTCTAATTGGAAAATTAATGCCGATACTGGGCCGACTATCGCACTAGCGACGACAGTCGGGACGAGAATCATTGGATTTTTAGTAATGTTTGGCAACTGTACTTTCGGAGTACAAAGCGCCTGAGCTAATATGCCACCTAAATTATTTTCTTTCGCTGAGATTACAGAGAATCCGATAAACTGAGCAACGCATCCTGCTAGAGCTGCACCACCTGCAACGCCATCTAAGCTAAGTGCGATCGCTAATGCAGCTGATGAAGCTGGAGAGATAAGTAATAGCCCCCAAACTACTGCAATGACGATAGAAGCGATAAACGGGCTACCAGCTGAACTATCTTTAATAAATGCTCCAACTGTATTTAAAACAGGAGTAATATTATGAGATAACCAAATACCAACTAAACCAGAACCTAATATGGCCGCAAATGGAACGAGCATCATATCTAACGCAGTTTTTCCACTTAAACGTTTACCGATATATACAGCTAAAGTTGCTGTTAATAATGCACCGATTGGCTCACCTGTTTTAATGATTAGACCCGCTTCAGTAATTGAAATGGATCCGGCACCAATCGCTCCAGCTACCATCGCTGAAAAGATAACAAGACCGTTTGCACCGAGCATAAAAGCAATGCCGGCACCAATGGCTGGTGCCATAAGTGATTTTGCAACAACTCCGATTGTAATAAGTAATGGAATATCAACAATTCTTCCTATATTTTCGATCAGTAAACCAATTCCGAGGGATACGAAAATACCTTGTGCGATTCCAGCAGATGCTTTAAATACACGAGACATTATATATTCCTTCATTTGTTTCACCTTCTCCTATAAGTTAGTAACCAATTGTTTTCATATAATCACGTAAAATATCGTTTGATTTTGCGAATCGAGATTCTTCGTCCTCTGTTAAGTTTAGTTCTACAACTTCTTTCATACCATCTCTAGTAATAATAGCTGGCACTCCTGTACAAATATCATACTCACCGTACTCTCCATCTAAAATGGCTGATACAGCAATAACACGGTGATCATCGTTAAAGATTGAGCTCGCAATATACGCTAGAGAATTTCCGATTCCGTAATAAGTAGTACCTTTTCGTTTATAAATTTCCCATCCTGCTTTTGCAGTCTTCTCAACAATTTCATCTAAATCTATTTCACCAAATCGTTCTTTTTGCTCCTCTAAAATTTGTAGAATTGGCTTTCCACCAACAGTTACGTGAGACCAAGCAACCATTTGAGAATCACCATGTTCTCCTAATGAATACCCATGAATACTACGAGGATCTACATGTAACATTTCAGATAAAATTGTTCTTAAGCGAGAAGAATCTAGTGATGTACCAGTACCGATCACACGATTTCTAGGTAATCCAGATAATTTCCACACTTCATATGTAATAATATCAACTGGGTTCGATGCAAGTAAGAAAATACCGTCAAATCCACTTTCCATTACGCCGCCAACAACACTTTCCATAATTTTCGCACTCGCTCCTAAAGTATCTAAGCGACTTTGTCCAGGTTTTGGTGCTGGTCCCGCTGTAATAATAACGATGTCCATATCTTTGCAGTCTTCATAGCTTCCTGCATATACTTTTGTTCTTGTATTTGTAAAGTTAATGCAATGTGATAAATCCATCGCTTCCCCAACTGCACGTTCATGATTTATATCAATTAATAATAGCTCTTCGCAAATGCCTTGATTTACAATGGAATATGCACAACTTGATCCAACTAATCCAGTACCGATAATTGCAATTTTTCTTGTATTTCTTTTCATAGCAATCTCTCCTAATTGATCATATAATCTATTTCTTTTGTTCTTTACACTCTTAATTATAGAGATTCCCACGATAGAAACCATGGATACTTTGTGAAATATTGAGCAAAGTTTTTGTCCTTTTTGTGAATTGTTATATTTAATTTTCGTCATATTTGTTACAACTGAAAAAATATTTATTATGTATTTATTGACATATATAAATTGAAACTTCAATCAACCTTTATCCATTGGGCTTTTACGGGACAAAACAAAAAAACGAGCGACTTCATTCGCTCGTTTTTTTCATCCCATTATTCCGCACTTAATTGGCCTTTTAATTGCTGCACAATCATTGGATTCGCAGGTGCTGCCGGTTTGTAATAACTCTTTTGCTTTGCGTACTCATACATATTACGTTGGCGCATTTCATCTTGATTACGAATTTGAATTAATGTTTGGTGTAACTGTTCATTATCAGACTGAGCAATATAATTTGCATAACTTGTTAAACTTGCATTTAATCCTGCTAAATAATCATTTACCATATCTTTTTCATTCATTTCTCTCTTCCTCCTATCCTAAAAAAGTCATTAATTGTTGCTTCGTATTTCGTGCATCTTGCGCATCCTTTTGTAGCATTTGTTTCAACTCTGGATCTGTACACGTCTGTGCATACTGCTCCAACTTGTTAATAATTGTTGCGTGTCCACCGATTAAATGACGTAAGTTTTCTACTTCAAGCTCTGTTAAATTTTGCATGGAATACTCCTGCCTTTCTTTGTTCATTCGTCATTAGTATTTGGTTCTTTTTGGATTATATACATGCATGAATTAACTTCTCCTACCTATAAACAAAATAAAAGATGCATAGCTAGGCCATCCATCTTTTATGCTAAATATTCGTTCAATTTTATAGAGATACAATCATACTTATACTCACAAGTAAATTCCATACAATGTGTAAAATAATACTAGGTATAATAGATTGCGTCTTTTTGTATAACATCGCAAACACAATCCCCATAATCGTCGCCGTAATTAGAAGACCTCCATGAAGAATTCCAAAAATGAAGGAAGAAATAATGATACCAACTAAAAAATTATATTTCTTTTCTAAAAATCGATATAAAATACCTCGAAATAGAATTTCTTCTTTAACCGGTGTAATTATAGCAACACTTAACACATATATAATACTTTGTAGACTATTTTGAAGTCCTAAGCTCCCTAATTGTTTCTGTTGTTCTGCTGCACTTTCAAAACTAAACACATGTAACATTAAATATTGTGATAATGCAATAACCATAAAACCAATTAATAGATATAAATATGTCTTCCCATTCTTCAAAACGGATAAATCCCAAATATATTTAATAAAATGAAGAACTGGTTTATAAGCTAATAAAACGATAGCAACAACAGCTGCATCTAATAAAAGGAAATAGTACCCTTCTAAATTATCACGCAACGCTTCCTCACCATAAATCCCAAAAGCTAAACCAAGGAATAACCCTCCTAGAAGTAAGAATCCTAAAATGATTGCTATCATTACAAATAGATTTTTATATGTTATATTATCTATTTTCCTTTCCACACTATACGCTTCTAACACCGTTTTACTCATACTATTCCTCCATTTGTTTTCATTACCTTAACAAAAATCCTTTAATATAAATATAAGGATAATATAACAAAAATTTCAAAAAGAATAATATGCAATTTTACATATTATGAACGCTTTGTATTCTATAGTTTTAGGAATTATATTATTATAAAATAAAAATTTCTTACTTCCACATCATGATCCCCACTTCATACTAAACCTTATGAATAAAAGGAGAGGTAAACATGAAAACACATGATTTTCTTACTAAGGTGCAAGATAGCTATGACCCTAACCCAAGCCAAGACCCTTTTATATTTATGTTTTTCGGTTTCCTATTAGCGATATACACATACTTAAAACCCACAAAATAATATCATTTAGCAAAAAAGAGCCTCTAAACAATTAAAGGCTCTTTCTAGTTAAATTCCTTTCCGCTTCTTCAATCGCCCGTTGCATTTGCACTAACGGATTTTTAATCATCTTCCCATGCCCTGTCGCTAATATAGACGGCTTATACTCTAGCAATTTCTGAGCGCTTTTTAATGAAACTTCTGCATCCCACGTACCAAACATAGGAAACGGAAAAAGCCACATCAACTGCCCTGCTACCGCCACTCCTCCTCTCGTTTGAAATGCATCTCCAACAATGAGCGCATCATTTCTCGTGTCTAAAAACGCCATTGATCCCGGTGTATGGCCTGGGGCTGCAATTGCTACAAGTGAACCAATTTGATCTCCCTCTTGAAGAAGGATATCTGGAATCGTCTTTATCCTTTTTGACACACTCACTTTTACTTGCGTGCCTGGTTCTCCGAGTTGCAGTGACAAATCCCCTTCAAGTAAACGAGCATCTCTTTCAGAAATATAGACCGAAACATTCGGCAGTTCTTGTTTTATAGCATCAAGCGCTCCTACATGGTCATCATGTGCATGTGTTATAACGATATTCGTAATCGGTTTTCCTAGTTTTCGAGCCGCTTCTAAAATCTTCTTTGCACAAAATGGCAAAGCTGCATCAATTAACGTTAATCCTGTTTCTTCTTCGACAAAGTAACAGTTAATCGGAAATAGACGCGGTAAAAATGCGATTTGATGAACTGTTCCTACTTTTATTAACTTCATCTCCTATCCCTCCATGAAAAAGAGCTGTTTACAAATACATATGTAAAACAACCCTTTTCAAGAATCCATCAATAAAAAAACCAGCAGCCAAACGGCCACTGGTTCCTTTTCATCTATTAAACTGTATAACGCTCATCTTCTAAAATTTTCGCAGCGATTTCACGTTTCTTCGGAATTACGTTAAGTGGCGTGTGACGAGTTAATTTACGTAATGATGATAACATCATGCGCAGCATGTCGCCGTTTTCAACTGCGATAAGTGTTTCTTTCGCATCTGCTTCGATTTCGTTGAATGCTTCTTGGCAGAATACTTCAGTGTATAACACTTTTTGTTTATTCTTTTCAAGACCAGTTGTTTTAATTGCTTTTTCTGTACGAAGAACAGCTGATTCCATTGCATAAAGGTTGCTTACGATGTCAGCGATATTCACAAGAATTTCTTGCTCTTTATCTAATGCTTTACCGTATTTTTGAGCCGCTAATCCAGCTACCATTAAGCCGATTTTCTTCGCGTTAGTTACTAAATATTTTTGAAGTGCTAATGGCTCATCGCCTACTTCTTCTGGCATCATCATCATTAACTCTTCTTGTAATTTTTGTGCTTTTTGAAGAAGTGGTAATTCACCTTTCATCGCTTTACGTAAGAACGTACCTGGTACGATTAGGCGGTTAATTTCGTTCGTTCCTTCGAAAATACGGTTAATACGAGAATCGCGGTACATTCTTTCAATCTCGTATTCTGCCATAAATCCGTAACCACCGTGAATTTGAACACCTTCATCTACTGTATAGTCTAATACTTCAGAACCGAATACTTTATTTAAAGAGCACTCGATTGCATATTCAGCGATAGAAGCTGCTACTGCTTTACCGTCTTTCACTTCTTCTTCAGATAATGTGCTCATGCGGCTTTCGAATAAACCTACTGTACGATATACAGAGCTTTCAGCTGCATATGTTTTCGCTGCCATATTCGCAAGTTTCTCTTGAATTAATGGGAAGCGAGCGATTGGTTGTTTGAACTGTTGACGTTGGTTTGCATATTGTGCTGAAATTTCTACTGCACGTTTCGCAGATCCAACTGTACCAACACCTAATTTATAACGACCGATATTTAAAATGTTGAACGCGATAATATGACCTTTACCGATTTCACCAAGTAAGTTCTCTTTTGGTACTAATGCATCTTCTAAAATTAACGTACGAGTTGAAGAACATTTAATACCCATTTTCTTTTCTTCTGGGCTTGTAGATACGCCAGCATATTCTTTCTCTACGATAAATGCTGAGAAGTGCTCTCCATCGATTTTTGCATATACGATAAATACGTCAGCGAATGCAGAGTTTGTAATCCACTGTTTTTCACCATTTAATACGTAATGTGTACCTTCTGCATTTAAACGTGCAGTTGTTTTTGCACCTAATGCGTCAGATCCTGAACCTGGCTCTGTTAATGCGTATGCAGCTAATTTTTCACCAGTTGCAAGTAATGGTAAATACTTTTTCTTTTGCTCTTCGTTACCGAATAATACGATCGGTAACGATCCAATACCTACGTGAGCACCGTGAGTAATTGCAAAACCACCAGCGCGAGAGAATTTCTCTGCGATTAACGCTGAGCTTACTTTATCAAGACCAATTCCACCGTACTCTTCTGGTACGTCAGCACCTAATAAACCAAGTTCCCCAGCTTCTTTTAAAAGACGAACAGAACGATCAAACTCATGTTGCTCTAAATATTCAAGCTCTGGAAGAACTTCATTTACGATAAAGTCCTCTGTCGTTTTTGCAATCATTTTATGCTCAGATGAAAAATCTTCTGGCGTAAACACTTGATCAATCGTAATCTCATCAACTAAAAAGCTACCGCCTTTAACCGCATTTCCTACTGTTTTTTCCATGAAAATTTCCTCCTTCATATTTTCATGAGCCGCTTCTCTCTTTTTGAAAGAAACTGGCTCTCCCGTTTATTTTTTATAAACCTTTGTTGCTTCCATTCTTTTTTTCATAATCCAGTTCCAGTGGCTAAAACAGTCGGTCGTTTCACCCCTTCCTGTGAGGCAAAAAGCGCCTCTTCGTCAGGGCTTTCAACGCCCTCCTGTTCTGAGCGAGCCACTTCCACTTTTTTTATAATCCAGTTCCAGCGGCTAGAATGTTCGGTGGCTTCGCTTCTTCCTGCGAGGCAAAAAACGCCTCTACGTCTGAAGCTCCATCCCCCTCACATTCTGAACGAGCCGCTTGCACTTTTTTTATAGTAATTCAAACACTCCCGCTGCTCCCATTCCGCCGCCGATACACATTGTTACGATACCGAATTGTTCGTTGCGGCGTTTCATTTCGTGAATAAGAGATAGTGTTAGTTTTGCTCCTGTACAGCCAAGTGGATGTCCAAGTGCAATTGCACCACCGTTTACGTTTACTTTTTCTTCATCTAAACCAAGTTCACGAATAACTTGGATCGATTGAGAAGCGAATGCTTCGTTTAGTTCGAATAAGCCAATATCAGATAGCTCTAAGCCAGCTAGTTTTAACGCTTTTGGAATTGCAGCGATTGGGCCGATTCCCATTACTTCTGGTGGTACGCCAGCTACTGCAAATGAACGGAATTTCGCAAGTGGCTTCATGCCATCGCTCACTGCTTTTTCACGATCCATTAATAGTACAGATGCTGCACCGTCACTCATTTGTGAAGAGTTACCAGCCGTTACAGAACCGCGAACGTTAAATGCTGGACGTAATTTACCTAAAATGTCTAGCGTCGTCTCTGCTCTTACACCTTCGTCTTGTGCGAAAATGATTGTTTCTTCTTGCAATTTATTGTTTGATCCAACCGAGCGTAACGTCACATCTACAGATACTGTTTCATCAGCAAAGTTCCCTGCCGCTAATGCTTTTGCAGCACGTTGATGACTTCTTACTGCAAATGCATCTTGCTCTTCACGAGAAATTCCATATTTCACAGCAACTTGCTCTGCTGTATGTCCCATGCCCATATAATATTCTGGAGCCGCTTCTACAAGGCGACTATTCGGACGAACGACGTGTCCCATCATCGGAACTAAGCTCATTGATTCCGCTCCGCCTGATAATACAGCTTCAGAGTGTCCAAGCATAATGCGCTCTGCTCCATAAGCGATACTTTGTAAACCAGAAGAACAGTAACGGTTAATTGTAATAGCTGGAACATCGTAAGAAAGCCCTGCTAATCCGCCGATATTACGAGCCATATTTAAACCTTGCTCTGCTTCTGGCATCGCACAACCGAAAATTAAATCATCTATTGGTCCTTCATAATTCGCACGCTTTAACGTTTCCTTTACTACTAACGCCCCTAGATCGTCAGGACGAACTGTTTTTAATGAACCCCTCTTTGCTTTTCCAATTGGTGTTCTTGCTCCCGCAACAATGACAGCTTCTCTCATGAACGATATCTCCCCTCGTTATTAGTTACGTAATGGCTTTCCTTTTACAAGCATGTGCTGCATTCTTGCTTGTGATTTCATCTCACTTACTAAGCTAATAAATGCTTCACGTTCTACATCTAATAAATACTGCTCATCAACTTCTGTTCCGTACGGCACTTTTCCGCCCGCAATGACATATGCAAGTTTCTTCGCAATGTGAAGATCATGTTCAGAAATGTAACCAGATAAATGCATTGCTTCTGCACCAAGTACAAGAGTTGCATATCCTGTTTCGCCAACAACTGGTATCTTTTTACGAATCGGTGCTTTATAGCCAGCTTCATATAAAGCAAGTGCTTTCTGTTTCGCATCATATAGTAAGTGATCACCATTCACACTAATACCGTCTTTATCGCCTAAGAAGTTGTTCGATACAGCTTCTTGTGCTGATGTAGAAACTTTCGCCATCGCTACAGATTCGAACACTTTATTCGCAACTTTTTGCAGATCAAACTCTACACCGTTTGGCATTTTATTTAAGTGTTTAATGTATAGCTCTTTATTACCGCCTCCGCCAGGGATTAAGCCAACACCAACTTCTACTAAGCCCATATACGTTTCACTAGAAGCTTGAATGCTAGCAGCCGGTAAGCAAACTTCTGTACCACCACCAAGTGTCATACCGTATGGAGCTGCTACAACTGGCTTAGAAGAGTACTTAATTTTCGTCATTGCATCTTGGAAGTTTTTCACAACCAACTCAATTTCAAAGTAATTGTCGTCTTGTGCTTCCATTAAAATCATTGCAAGGTTAGCACCAACACAGAAGTTCTTCGATTGGTTCCCGATAACAAGACCTTTATAATTCTTTTCTACTTCATCAACAGCGTAGTTAATCATTTGTGTAATATCCATACCGATTGCATTGCTCTTCGAATGGAATTCTAAGCAAAGGATGCCGTCACCTAAATCAATTAAGCTCGCGCCGCTATTTTTCTTTAATACGCCATTTTTCTCTTTTAATTGTTTAAGAGAAATTGCTTTTTTATTACGCTCGATTAGCTTATATTCACCATTATCGTAATAGTAGCTATCGCCGTTATCATGTTTATAGAAAGTAGTAAAACCTTTCTCTACCATTTCTTTTACCCAAGCTGGTACATTTACGCCGTTTTCTTCCATCTTTTGAATCGATTTTTCAACGCCGATTGCATCCCAAATTTCAAATGGTCCTTGCTCCCAACCGAAGCCCCATTTCATCGCTTGATCAATTGCCACGATATCGTCAGCAATTTCTTTATGAAGCTTTGCAGAGTATAAAAGAGTTGGTGTGATGATATTCCATAACAACTCACCTGCGCGGTCTTTCGCGTATACAAGCGCTTTCAATTTATTCGCTAATCCTTTTTCTTGCTTACTTAACTCTACGGATGCAGCTTTTAATTTTTTGCGCGCTTCGTATTCCATCGTTTCAGGATTTAATTCTAAAATTTCTTTTCCTTGTTTTAAGAAGAAGCCTTGACCAGTTTTACTTCCAAGCCATTTTTTATCAAGCATGTCATGCATGAAAGTTGGTACTTTAAATACATCACGCTCTTCTTCTTGTACGTTTTCATATACGTTATTTGCAACGTGTACGAATGTATCTAAACCAACAACATCTAATGTGCGGAACGTTGCGCTCTTCGGACGACCAATTAATGGACCCGTTACAGAATCAACTTCTCCAATGCTATAGCCGCGCTTAATCATTTCTTGAAGCGTTACAAGCAAGCCGTACGTACCAATGCGGTTTCCAATAAAGTTTGGTGTATCTTTTGCGATAACAACGCCTTTTCCAAGAACGTCTTCGCCAAATAATTTCATGAAGCTTAATACTTGTGGATCAGTTTCTTTCGTCGGTATTACCTCTAGAAGTTTTAAATATCGTGGTGGGTTAAAAAAGTGTGTTCCTAAGAAGTGTTTCTGGAAGTCGTCTGAACGACCTTCTGCCATTTTTTCAACGGAAATGCCTGACGTATTTGAGCTAACAATAGAACCTGGTTTACGAACAGCATCTACTCTTTCAAATAATTTCTTTTTAATATCTAAGTTTTCAACTACTACTTCAATAATCCAATCTACATCAGCTAGACGCTCAAGATCATCTTCTAAGTTACCTGCTTCAATCAGTGCTAAATTTCCTTTCACTGTCAGAGGAGCTGGTTTTTGCTTCAATAGTTTTTGCAGTGCCGTATTACTAAAACGATTTCTCACACTTTTATGTTCTAATGTAAGTCCCTTCGCTTCCTCTTCTTTTGTTAGCGCAGGTGGTACAATATCAAGCAATAATGTCGGAATACCAATATTAGCTAAGTGTGCCGCAATTCCTGAACCCATTACGCCTGAACCTAGAACAGCAGCCTTTTTAATTTGGAACATCCAATTCTCCCCCTATTCTTGAATGAATGCTCATTCAATTTTTCGACATAAGTCGCAATCAATGAGTGAGCCTCTACTAATAAATATATGATACTGTTTAAATTTTCGCAATATATTTATTGATAAAATTTTCTGAAATAAATTTTTTTCTTTTATTTGCCCATGCTATATATGTGTATTTTCTTCACTAAAATGCACTTTTCCTTTTTACAATCTGACGAAACTGGAGGAATATATATGGCAAAACTTAAGAAGAACCCCTCAAAAGCTGGAATTAGTGCAGCGAGTGTAACCGGAAATGCAGGTCCGCATAACCACGGTGTGGAAAAAGGACGTCAAGGTAATAACCAACAATATAAGAAGCATAATATGGGCGAAAAATAACGCTATATTTTTGGGCAGAGAACGTGGCATAATGATTAATGGCTGCTTTTTCTGCCCAATTTATTTGTACATATGGAAAACAAAAGAGGGAACGATGATGAAACGAACAATAGTTATGATTGTAATGATTGCTACACTATTTACAGGGATGATTTTCTTCTCTTATGCACAAAGACAACAAACTGTAAGAGTTGATCAGCCTAGTATTACGGGGCAATACGGAATTACAATCGATGCAGACACAGGTGAAATTTTGTATGGCAAACGCGAAGATGAACGCTCTTATCCGGCTAGTATAGCCAAAATGATGACAACCCTTCTCTTACTAGAGAATGTAAAAGAAAATGAAGAAATTACAGTTACAGAAAACGCAATAAAAACAGAAAGTCAAAGTAAAAAAATTAAGCTGCGTGCTGGGGAAAAATTAAAACGGGATGAGGCATTAAAACTTATGCTTATCATTAGTGCAGACCCAATCTCTGAGTCAATTGCAGAACATATCGCGGGATCAAAAAATGAGTTTGTGAAAATGATGAATGCTAGAGCGAAGGAACTTGGTACAAAGCATGCAACTTTCAAAAACGCAAGTGGTGCTGATGCACTTGGAAATAAAGTATCACCATATGACATTGCGATTATTACGAAAGAAGCATTAAAATACCCAATCGTTTTACAATACATGAATTCAGTAAATACAACTCTACATACTTCTGAACGCTCTCCAAAAATCGCAAACTATGGACGAGAGGAACTATATGACGATCCATATGCGATTGGAAGTAAAAGCGGTTTATCTGCACTCGGAAAATATACGGTCGTAACTGTTGATGAGAAAGACGGTAAACGCGTTATTAACGTCGTATTATCTTCTACTCGCGCGCAACTATATCCTGATACGAAGAAAATGGCACATTACGCATTTAAGCAATTAAAATAACCAAGGAGTATGTTCTCCTTGGTTATTTTTTAACCATACCTTTTAATACGAACGCAACGTTCGCTGGACGCTCTGCTAGACGGCGCATGAAATAGCCATACCAGTCGTTTCCATAAGGTACATAAACACGCATCTTGTAGCCTTCTTTTACAAGCTCAAGTTGACGCTCATTACGAATACCATATAACATTTGGAATTCAAATTGGTCTCTTGGAATATTGTGTTCTTCGGCAAGTTTTTTCGTATATTCAATAATTGCTTCGTCATGTGAAGCAATTGCAGTATAATTTCCATTTAATAAGTGCATTTTAATAATTTTTTTATAGTTATCATCTACATCTTTCTTATCCGGGAACGCTACATCTTCAGGTTCTTTATAAGCTCCTTTTACAAGACGTAAATTAGGACTATAAGCATTTAATTCTTCCATATCTTTTTCTGTACGATATAAGTAAGCTTGAATAACTGTACCAATATTATCGTATTCAGATTTTAATTGTTTAAAGATCTCAATTGTTTTCCCGCAGCGCGTATAGTCTTCCATATCAATTGTAATAAACACACCATTTTCTTTTCCAGCTTCTAAAATACGGCGCATATTGTTCATTACGATTTCATCAGAGATATCTAATCCCATAGAAGTCATCTTTAAAGAAAGCTGCGAATTAAGACCTTCTCTTCCAATTGCACGAATCGCTTCAATCGATTCGCTAGCCATTTCATTTGCTTCCGCTTCGTTATCAACAAATTCACCTAAATAATCGATCGTTACACAAAGGCCTTGCTTGTTCAATTGTTTAATAGCTGCTGTCGCTAATTCGATTGTCTCCCCTGCGACAAAACGACCTGCTCCAAAGCGTAAACCGTACTTTTTAGCTAACTTTGTTAGCGCTTTATTTTTTGACAAGAAAAGAAACGAATTTCGCATTAATTGTTCCATGTAATTCACCCCTATGACTGTAATTTATCTGTTTTTTACCCCTCTTCGAAATTATATCATTCTTTAAAATTATTTGATACAAATAATTATTTAGACAATTTATAAAATACTATAAAAACATTTAAAACCTTATATTCTTGCTTACAAATATAAAGGGAATATTTTTCGACATTTAGAAAAAACGGGTTTACTGGGCCTCAAATAGACATGTCGAAAATATTCGACATGTCTATAAAACCCTTTATATTCCATATAAATTATATAAAGATATTAATAAAGTGAAAATTCAATTAGAATAAGGCGGGCCCTCCCCCTCTGATTATTAACCCTCACCAATCGGGTTTTTACGAGATAAAAAAAGCTTAAGGTGACATTCACCTCAAGCTCTCTTATTTTTCATTTCGCTTCTCTTCATTTATCTTTTTTATATCCGAAATTAACTGTACCATTTCTTCTTTCGCATCGGGATACGTCTCATTCCAATGCTTAACTAAAGCCGGCATCGTCTTAGCTATGTAAGAATACAGTGCCCACTTCTGCACCTGTTCTTTTCTTTCTTCATTGCTCTCTCCAAGTAATAGTTCCGTGTATTTCTCTAACAACCCATCAAATTGTTCGTTAAACTTTTCACTCATCTTATCTACCTCCTATATGAAAAAAGCAGCGAAGATCGCTGCTTTTTCTTATAATTTTGATCGAACAGAGTTTAATTTCTTCTCCATTGTGCTTACTTTATCACGACGATCATCGATACGAATTGTTGTCGCAACGCGCTGTGCACCTTTCGTATATGGAACTTCATGCATTTGTTGAATGACTTCTAGAATGACAGGAAGATCTCCTTCAATAATTGTATTCATTGGTGTTAATTGATACTTCACGCGATCTGCATTTTTCTCTAGCACCTTTTGTACTTCTGCTACATATTCACTAACACTTGGATTACCTGTTCCTACCGGAATAATCGATACGTCAACAATTGCCATAGTAGTCTTCCTCCTATACTTGCTTCTTATATATCCATTGTCTATTTTACCGAAATCCTCATCATTTTACTAATTTGTTATTCCTCTATTTTAAATTGCTCAACTAATCTTTCTAAGTCTCTCATGTGCTCCGTCAAGCTTTCCATCGTATGAGCTACCTTTTCTAGATGATTCACTTGAGATTCAGTTGCAGCATTTACCTCTTCCGAAACAGCTGCGCTTTCTTGACTCGTACCGGCAATTGTATGCATTACCTCTGTAATTTCCCCTTGCTCGTGACCTATATTGTTTACTTCTTCTACAATTTTTTCAACTGAGATACTAATCGTATTTACCACCGACATAATTGTACGGAATTCCGCCTCTGCCTCTGTCGTCACTTTATTTTGTATATCAGCAATATCTTTCAATTTACTTACGACCTCTACAACTCGTTTTACTTCTAATTGGACATCGCCAATCATCGTTGCGATTTCTCCTGTTGCCTCTTTTGATTGTTCCGCTAACTTTCGAACTTCCTCAGCCACAACAGCAAATCCCTTACCTTGCTCACCTGCACGTGCTGCTTCAATCGAAGCGTTTAAAGCAAGTAAGTTCGTTTGATCCGAAATACCTTTTATAAGCTCTACAACATTTTGAATCGATCCGACTTTTTGCTCTAACTTACCAGATGCTTCCTCTGTATGAACAACAATCGAAGATGACTCTCCTCTTGTACGAACTAAATTCTGCATCGTATTTAACCCTTGCTTAGATGCCTTTTCCGCTTTACCAGCCACTCCTTCTATTTCACCAACGGAGCTATTCATTTCTTCCACTGACTGCGCCATGTTCTCAAGCTGAGCTGAAACTTCATCTACACTATTGGCAAGAGTAGAAGCTCCCACGCTCACATCATCCATTGCACCTGACACTTCTCTACTAGCGGCCACCGTTTCATTCGTTAAATAATGGAGATTATTCGTTGATTGCTGCACTGTTGATACACTATTTTTAATTTTACTTACCATTTCATTCATTTGCCCAACCATATGATTAAAATGGTTCGTCAGCTCTCCAACCTCATCTTTACTTGTCACTTTCATTTGCAGTGTTAAATCTCCTCCTGCTACTTTTTGAACGTGATTCGTTAATAATTGCAGTGGCCTTGCTAATCTTCTTGAAAATAAATAGGAAGCTACTATTCCAACTAATAAACTAATACATGCCATTATAATGACTGTATTTCTCATACTACTTAACAATCCATCAATTGTTTGTTTCGGATAAAAAATTCCTATCTTCCATTTCATCGCATCAAATAACTGACTATAAACAACTACATCCTCACCTTTTAATGTAGTTTCAGCATATTTTGTAACATCTTTATTCAAACTCTTCAGCAATGGCTCTTTAGAAATATCTTTCCCTATCTTTTCTGGGTAAACAAGAGCTATATTTTTATCATTTATAATAAACATTTCTCCATCATTATTGTATTGAATATTATGAAGTAACTTCTGAATTGTTCCGAGCGATACATCCATCGCAACAACGCCTAATACAGAACCATCTTCAGACGTAATAGCTTTAGAAACCCCTACACTTAACTTTCCTGTCGCGATTTCATATGAAGGTTGTCCCCAATGAACCTTTTTCACATCAGCCTCTGAATCTTTATACCACGGTCTTGTCGTTGGATCATATCCTTCCGGCACTTTTCCACCTTCAGCAAGATTGGCACTTAATGTTTTTTTATCTTTCGTACCAATATATAAATCTAAAATACCAGGATGGTTCTTTTTATACTCCGCAAACTCTTTCGTTAAAAATGCTTCCTCTTCTGGAGTAACTCCATCTTGAATCATATTACGAATCATCTCACTGTTCGCATAATACCCCATATCTTCATCAGTTCTTTGAACAAATGTCGTAAGTTGCTCTGTCACAAGATCCATCGTATTTTGAGAATACTGGTCTAAGGAACTTACTTCTTTCTCTTTCTGTAATTGATACATAGCTGTACCCAATACTACGAACATCATAGAAATAAGCACTGAAAATACTACCGCAATTTTTAAACGTAAACTTCTTAACATCTTTCCCCAAGCATCCCCTTCGCATTAAATTAAAATCTCATTAATCACTATATTAAGTATAATAGATAAAATTAAAAAATTGAAATTAATTCTCACCTTAATACAATTAGAAAACGGACTACCACTTGTGCAAAAACAAATAGTTCATTATCCTTAAAATATAATCTCATTCGTTCGGAGGGAACTATGTTACAAAAATTCGGTTTCTCACAATATGAAAGCCAAGCTTATGAAGTTGTCGTATCAAGCAATGAACCGTTAGATGCTACAACAATTGTGAAGCACTCTGGTGTTCCAAAAGCAAAAATATATGAAGTGCTAGCACGCCTGATAGATAAAGGAATGGTAATGGATTCTGTTTCAGAAAAGAAAAAGTTGTATACAGCATTACCACTAAAACTAGCAATTGAAAAATTAACGACAGAATTCCAATCAAATATTAAAGACTTAGAAACGAATATATCAAAAAAATCATTTACGGATGACCGTGTGTGGAGCTTAAAGATGCAATCTTCTATTCGAGTTCAAAGTAAAGAGCTCATTGAAAGTGCAAAAAAATCGATTCGTATTTCAGCTTGGAATGATACTCTTTCAGAATACCTTCCTTTACTAGAACAAAAAGCAAAACAAGGCGTCCAAATTGAGTCCCTTATAGTTGGAAAAGTAGAAACAGATTTAGAAAACATGCATTTTCTAATCCCAGCTGAAGAACCTAATGCATTAGAGCGCTACTTACTACTCATCGTTGACGACCGTGAAATTTTATTTGCTGGTGTAGAACAAGAGTCATGGCAAGCAATGAAAACAATGTCACAACCTTTCGTGAAGTTCTTTACAGAATTCTTCTATCATGACGTTGCACTTGCGAAAATTACCCAGAAACACCATGATCTCTTTATGGAAGATGAGGAAATTAAGAATTTGTTGATGAAATTAAGATACTAATTAAATAATAAAAAGGAGTCTAGTTTTTCACTTAGACTCCTTTTCATTTTGTTCCTTTATATCCATCAACAGCTCAATGATTTTCTCATTTTGCTCCACTTGTTTCTCTGAATTTTGATAAATGAAACGAACCCATCTAAAGAGAAAAATTACAAGAAAGAATGGTATGATCGTAAATAAAAAACCAATGATTGAAAAACTTGAATACATATACTATCACCTCGCTATATATACCTTCTTCATTTTTCTACTAACCCCTTCCATTTTTTACAAATAAAAAAAGAACCTATCAAACGATAGATTCTTCTTTCACAAACTGAGTAGAACGTCCTCTCGTAATGGAGAAAATCGCACAAAGCAGTGCTAATATAATAAAGCCACCGCCTACCCAAGCGTTATATATAACAGATGATTTTTCAATAACAACTCCGCCTACTGTTGAACCGAGCGCAATTCCTAAGTGAAGGGCAGAGTTATTTAAACTTTGCTGAATACCAGCTGATTCTGGTGCAATTTCAATTAAGTAATTTTGTTGTGCTGGTGAAATAGCCCAGCTCAGCATACTCCAAAGTCCCATCATAATAATGAAGAGCGGGAATGAAAATGTCATCATTGGCAACATAAAGATTGCACATGCAAATACGATAATGATGGAAATAATACTTTTCTTCGATCCCCATTTATCAGCAAGCAAGCCCCCAAGGCCGCCTCCAAGTACCGCTGCGATTCCGAAAATGAAGTAAAACACACTAATCCAGTTCGCTTCCACATGCATCACATCTTTTAAAAATGGTGTTAAGTATGCATACAGTGTTAAATGACCTGTTAAAAATAAAAATGATGTTAACTGTGCACTCACAATTTTTTTATCTTTCAACGTAGCAATTTGCTCTCTTATTGATAACACCGATGTCGGCGGTACTTTCGTTAAGAATACTGAAATACAAGCGATTGCCATAACTGTTAATATCGAAATGAATACAAATGGTGCACGCCATCCATATGCATTGCCGAGCACAAGACCAAGTGGTACCCCAAGTACGAGAGAGCCACTAATCCCCATGAAAATAATTCCAATTGCACGCGCACGAAAATGCGGTTCTACAACGCTAGAAGCAAGTGTTACAGATAGCGCAATAATTAATGAACCACTTGCCGCACAAATTACCCTTGAGAACATTAACATTTCGTAATTTACACTAAATGCTGAAATAATATTTCCGATTAAGAAAATTGATAATGCCCCAATGTATAATGTTTTTCTTTCAAACTTTCCTGTTACCGCTAATAAAACTGGACCTGATAAAGCAAATACTACTGAAAATATTGTTATAAGCTGACCAGCTGCGCTAATAGATACTCCTAAATCATTGGCAACTAAATCAAGCGTTCCTCCTATAATTAGCTCAACCGTTCCGACTACGAAAGCCGCAATAGCTAAAATATATACACGAAAATTCAAGTCTTTCCCCACGCTTTCTATTTTGGTTACTACTATTATAGTAACCAAAATAGAAACTGTAAGCAAGTACAATTTTTTTACAATAAAAAAGGTAGGCGCATTATACACCTACCCCTCCATCATTCAGTTTCTTTCTTCTTATTTAAATACCAATACACCGGAAGTCCCGTAAAGACAATTCCAATTGATAAGAAACAACTTACCGGATCATTGATAATTGCACTACCAATTACAAAGAACGAACCTAAAATCGCTACGATTGGTACGATTGGGAATAAAGGTACACTATATGCACGCTCTTTATTCTTATTACGTTTTCTTAAAATGAAGACACCAATAAACGTCATTACATAGAAAATATAAATAATGAATACGGAAATCTCAGATAGCTTATTTGGATCACTAATAATCATTAAAATAATTCCTAAAATGATTTCAACAGTAATCGCATTTGCTGGTGTTTTAAATCTTGGACTTTCCTTTGCAATAAACTTAGCAAATGGAAGTTGTCCACGTTCTGCCATCGACATCGGGATACGCGGGAACGTTAAAATCTTTCCATTTAAACAACCGAAAATAGAAACGATAATACCGATACTAATAATTTTTCCGCCATATTCTCCAAGTAGCATGCCTGCAGCTGTCGCTGTTGCATTTTCTCCAAGGTCTACAATTTGTGTTGCTGGTAATACATTCAGTAACGCTAAGTTAATTAATACGTAAGCAGCAGTTACAATTAAAATACCAACTGTCATTGCCTTCGGTAATAACTTTGTTGGATTCTTCATTTCTCCGCCTATGGAAGCGAGTAAAATCCAACCGTCATAAGCAAATAAAGTTGCTAAAATTGCCATACCTATACTTTGATTTTCTGATATCGGCACTACTACGTTAAAAATATCACTATTTCCTTTCCAAAAGCCTAATACAACAATTAAAATGATCGGAATCATCTTCCCTATTGTCGTAACCGTTTGGACGATACCTCCATATTTTGTCCCCATACTATTTACAACGCCTAGGAACACAACGGTACCAATTGCGATTGGTAAATTCCATACTTTATCTAAATAGAAAAAATTGATCATTAAAGAACTAAAATACAACCCTAACGTTCCAATAATAGCTGGGCCATACACAATCGTTTGCATCCAGCCTGATAAATACCCCCAAAAACTTCCGTAAATCTCCTCTAAATACGTATACAACCCACCATTTTTCGGGATTTGCGCTCCAATTTCAGCTACTGTTAAACCACTTGCTAGTGTCAACAGACCACCAATTACCCAAGCAAGAATAGCCATATTAGAACTCCCTGAGTAATCTAATACGCTCCCTGGTTTCATAAACACACCAGATCCAATGATAGTCCCTACTACGATAGAAAGCGCTACTGTTAAACCAATTTTGTTTTTCTCATCATGATGCATGCTGCGTATCCTCCTTCCAATCCTAGTGTGATGCAAAAATGAAATAAAAAAACACTCCTCCCTAAAAAAGGGACGAGTGTTATAATCGTGGTTCCACCCTTGTTTCAATTCGCAAAGTGACATACTTCACCAATTTCTCAAGTCTAAATAACGGTTTTTGCCGGCAAGCAATTACTAGGTATCCGTTCACTGCTGCAGTTCAGAGGTGGTAATCTATTTTCCCGTACTAGGAAGCTCACAGCCAAAGGCTTCCCTCTCTGAGAATCGTAAAAAATTGATCATGTCCTCATCATCACTTCTTGATGTCGAATTTTGTAGTTATTGTTCATTATATTGAATTGTTAGAAAAAATCAATATATTTTTTATATAACATAAGAAATATTTCTCTTCTTATATTATAACAGAAGGTACGACACTTCTCCATTTCCCTAAAAATGGTACAATCCATTTAGGAGGTGCACCAATAATGATTGCTGTCTTTTGTATCATCGCTACGTTTCTCTCTGTTCTATTCGCTATCATGCATCGGCAAAAGTATCCTGGTTATAGCATTTTAGCGGTAGCTATTATGCCAGCTGTTTCCTTCTACGTATTGGGTAAATATCAATATACGGAAGTGTTTATCGGTTTTGCAATCTTCTACTGCATCTTTGGATACATACTAACAATGAAAAGAATTTTATTGAATCATTAAAAGAGACCGATTTCTATAAGTAGAAATCGGTCCTCGCATGTACCTTCCGGTTGCCCACACGAAAGATACATAGCTCAATTATTTATCTTCTTTTTTCATAAAAAATTTATGATGTGGAAGATTCACATTTAATTCCTCTAATTGTTTCTTTTCATTTTCTAGAACTGCTTTTGCTTTTGCCTTTGTTGCTTCATCTAATCCCGCGAAGATGTCTTCATGCTTCTCTTTCTCTGGAAGTTTCACGCCTAACTTTGTTAATTCTTCTTTTGCTTGTTCACGTGTTAATTTTCCGGATTTCTCTTGCTCTAAAATCGATTTCGCTTTTGCTTTCGCCTGATCATCTAATCCTGCAAACATATCCTTATGTTTACCCTTCTCTGGCAATTTCACGCCTAGCTTTGTTAATTCTTCTTTTGCTTGTTCACGTGTTAATTTTCCGGATTTCTCTTGCTCTAAAATTGACTTCGCTTTTGCTTTCGCCTGATCATCTAATTCTGCAAACATATCCTTGTGTTTACCCTTCTCCGGCAATTTCACACCTAGCTTTGTTAATTCTTCTTGCGCTTGTTCATGTGTTAACTTCCCAGATTTCTCTTTCTCTAAAATTGATTTCGCTTTTGCTTTCGCCTGATAATCTAATCCTGCAAACATATCTTTTCGTTTCTCTTTCTCAGGTAGCTTTACACCTAGCTCCTCTAATTGTTTCTTTGTATCGTCCATAATTGTTTTCACTTTTTGTTTTGTAGCGTCATCTAAATCTTTCTTCACCGTTTTTGTAGGTTGATCCGCTGCTGGAGTATTCGTTGCCGCAAATGCTGGTACACCCACTCCTCCTATAATTCCAAATGATAAAGCACCTGCAATTGCTAAATACCCAACTGTTTTCTTCTTCATAGGAAATTTCCTCCTTCATATTTCTAAAGCATGTACACTTTCGTATACAATGCCTATAGTAATATTGGTTTCTTAAAATACCCTTAACGACTTAACAAAAAAACACCGCTCATCACGAGCGGCGTTGTTCTAAGCTTTTTGTAATTGTAATTCTTCACGTTCCATTATTTTTCTTAATACAATTGTTTGTGTCATTGTAAATAGGTTACCTGTAATCCAATACAGTACAAGACCTGATGGCGCCGCAAATCCCATAAATAGAATCATTGCTGGCATCATAATTTGCTGCATTTTTAGCATTTGTACTTGTTCTCCAGGTGTGATATTAGATTGGAAAACTTTCATCTGAATAAATGTCGTTAACGCTGCAATAATCGGTAATATATGATATGGATCTGCATGTCCTAAGTTCACCCATAAAAATGAAGATGTGCGAATCTCTTCTGTTCGGCTAATCGCATAATACAAAGCAGAGAAAATCGGCATTTGTATAAAAATTGGCCAACAACCAGCAAGTGGATTCCAACCGCCTGATTTCATTAGTTCTGACATTTCTTTTTGATACTGCTTTTGTTTTTCAAGATCTTTGCTTACATCACCGTATTTTTTCTTTAACTTCTGCAATTCAGGTTGCATTTTTTTCATTTTCGCTTGGCTACGGTATTGTGAAACAGCTAATGGAATCATTGCTGAACGAATAACGAGCGTCATGATAATGATCGCAATCCCGAAGCTAGCTCCAGGTATATGATGAGCAACAAATTGAATCATAAACGAGATTGGATATACAAAGTAATGATCCCAAATCCCAGTACTATGTGCATCAATTGGGGCCGCATTACTGCAACCAGATAAAACAAAAACAAGTAATAATGATAAACTAACGAGCACAGCTCGATATGATTTTAACATGTTCATTCCTCCAATGTTTCGTAATTATTTAGCGAAACATTGGTGTATACGGACCGATCTCGTCATTCTCTTCACTTGATTCTTGTCTGCGAACAGAACGAATCATTCCATATTTATAAAAAATAGAAAATAGCGTTACATTTCCTGCACTATCTTCACATGTATCAACTAACGCAAAAGCTCTTTGTTTACCGCTCGATGCTTGCTGACGCACAAAGCGAGAAACATTGGCAAGGAAGAAAACTTCTAATAAACAAAGCGCCGTTGTTACAAACGATATATATAGAATTGCATCCTGCAATAAAAATTCCATCGCTTCACATCCTTAATAAGCTCATTTTAGCACATCGGACAAATATTCTCTATTTCCTTTTATTTTCAAAAAAAGTATTTTGCATATTTTCTCAAGAAAACAATAATTAAGAAACATTGTATTCGCTTTCTTTAGTATATTCACGCACATCAATGAATAGGCTTGATTTATTAGAAATTTATAAAATTTTTGCATTATAATAAAACTATTGCCAGTTTTTGAAAAAACCTTTATTCTCTTCTTGTAATCAAAAATGAATATGGAGATGAAACATACTATGGGTCAACTAGGAGACGCCGATTACGTTCCCGACACCGCCTTTTTATCTTTCCCAGCAGCTAAAACATTTCACTTAGAATTTATGATACAGTTGGTTGTTATTTTCATAGCTTCTATTTTGTATGCAATTTCTATGAACATGTTTTTTATCCCGCATAATATGATTAGCGGTGGATTTGCTGGTGTAGGGATGATTATCGGTTATTTAATGCATTACAATATCGGTGCACTTATCTTTTTACTAAACATTCCTCTTCTTATTTTAAGTCACTTTTACTTAGGCAAGAAGACAACCTTTTTAACAGCGTATTTTGTAGCTGTATCATCTTTAGCGATGAACATTATCCCAGTACATCAAGTTTCAGACGATATTTTACTTTCTTCTGTATTCGGTGGTGTAATTTGCGGAGCAGCTTCAGGAATCATATTCCGATTTGCTTCTTCAACAGGTGGTTTTGATGTCGTTGGATTGATTGTAGCAAAACATCGAGATATTTCGATTGGAGCAATCATCTTTGGATTCAACTTGATCTTACTTGTTGTAGCAGGATTTATTTTCGGATGGGATATTACGCTTTATACGTTAATTAGCCGGTTTGTAGTCAGCAAAGTAATTGATGCCGTGCATACAAAACATATTAAATTAACGATAATGACAGTTACAGAAAAAGGTGAGGAAATAAAAAGCGCACTATTACATCACGGCATACGCGGGGTGACAATGGTAGATGCTGTCGGCGGCTATACAAACCATAAGAAAAAAATGATTTACACTGTCGTGACTCGATATGAGTTAGGCGAAATGAAACGTATTATCCGTCAAGTGGATAACAAAGCATTCATGAACATTACTGAAACAGTTGAAATTGTCGGCCGTTTCAAACGCATATAAAAAAGCGCAAGGAACTAACATTCCTTGCGCTTTTTATTTTTTACACTTATTACAAAATCAGATAATTCTATTATTGTGTCCCTAAATGTGTTATAATGAAAACAGACTCACAAAAAAAGAGTATATAGACTTGGAAGTTTCTCATATTTTACAAACAAAAAGAAACGAGAAGTCGGGTATATTTCAGTCACCATACACGTAACGGTTTAAAAACCGATCATCTTAGTTATTCTTCACTAATCTTTTTATAAAAAGATACGTACAACTAAAATTCACTTCAATATACTATACCTACCTTTTTGACTTCCAAATCATCTTATTACATAAGGAGATGAACATATGAATCAATATATACGATATACAATAGCTGTCCTGTTTGCCATTATCGGCGGTGTGATTTGCTTCTGGACAAACACTCAGCTTGGAGAGAATATCATTTTTAATGGAATCGAAACACTTGTAAGCGCTTCAATTTTAGGCGGATACATTTATTTCCTCTTCAATCCAGAAGAAAATGCTCAAAAAACAATGTTATTAACAATGATCGGAATCGTTGGTGGATGTATTTCCTACTCAATGACAAACTATACATTACCACTTCAATTAAGCTCTGCTTTCTTCCACGGTCTATGGACTTGGTTTATCGCATTCTGCCTAGCAGATGTATTCAATCTTTTACAAGACACTGAAGAAGAAAATGGTCGTCAAATTGAAAGTAACTCGTAAGCTGGAAGAATATCTTCCGGCTTTTTTGTTTGCTATTCTTTCCTGTTCATACTCCATCACCAAAATAAAAAGAAGTTACCTCCACGGCAACTTCTTTTCCATATACCCCACTTAGTATTCACTTAAATATATCAACGATTTTTCAAATATATCGATCGTTTCTCCACTTATATCAACGATTTTTTCATTATATCGACGATTCGACACAAGATATCGATTTAACGACAATCTTCGACACTCGAAACACACAACATACCCTATCCCCCAAGCAACTTACTGCCGAACTCTACGATTAAAAAGATAATTAATAGGATCGCGAGTATCTTTAATGCTACATATGCTACTTTAAAAACAACATAAATGAGCAAGACTATCAAAACAATTGATAAAATTTCCATATTTACTTCCTCCAAGCTTTGCTCTTCTTATCTTATTTTACTCGTCCTAGGCTGTTTATGGAACGTTATAAGATGACATATAAAAAAGAGGATACCTCACCCATCGTAAGATACCCTCGCCTGTAGCTGCTCAAACCATTCTCTCTCTACTTGTAAATATCCCATTCCACTCTTCTCAGCACTCTCCAATTCTTTATCAGCTTTCTTCATATAAGTGCGGGAAGCTTCCATATCGTCCTCTAAATATTTAATAATTCCTTGTGTACGGTAATATCCGTTTAAATCCATTTTGGTAATGGCCTTTGCATGTTCCTTTGCTTCTTGCAGAGAAAGGCTATTTATCTGATAAAGAGCTTTATATAAAAGATACCAACTATGAAAACTACTAACGAAAAATTTATTTTCCTTCGTTACAGATAGTTGAACAATTTGTTCTATATACGGTATTGCTCTTTCCATTCCCCTTTGATCAGCTCGGGCATAAAAGACGAGCATAAGTCCGCTCATTATCTCTCTTATACTTTTATCCTCTTTTAATTTTTCCTCACTAAGTTCTACTAATCTCTCATCCCAATCTTTCGGTCTTTTATAACTAAATAACTCACTCGATATTTGAATCGTATATAAATGCTGCTTAGCTTTTTCATCATCTTTAATTAAAATGAGAAATTGCATACCATCACTCAGAAGCGTTCCTTTTATCGGCACGATTGTAACTGCAAAAATCACAAAGTGGAAAACGGAAAAATATAAAAGATATTGATAATAACTCACCATATATATGTAACCTGAAGTAATACCGAATAGTAAACTCATAATTGGCCCACCTAAAGTCATCCATGCCCATTTCTTTGAAAGGTTCGGTGTCTCTATAGAAGACGGCGCTAACATCACCACGCCACCAAAGTACGCCCATAATTTATTTTCTCGAATGCGTAATTTGCCTTTTTCCTTTTGAACAGTGATAGGTCCTACTGTCATAAATTTAAAATTCAAACCACCTATCAAGCCAAATAGTACGTGCCCTAGCTCATGAATGGCTAACACTAATAATACAATTCCAAATACTGCCCATATATTCAACATTACTTCTAATTTTCCAGTTCGGATTACTCCGTATAAAATGGACAAAACTAGCGCCGCCGTCATTGAACTAGCTGGCCTTCTTAAAATATCCACTCTTTTCTCTCCTTAATAAATCATTTTCCTCTGCATTTCGTACATGAATTTTCCGAGATGCAATATCCAAATAAATGAGATTAAGCCAATTAATACAAAATCGATATTACTAGCCGCTGTATATATAACGGCAGCCCACCATACATATGCTAATATTGTATTCGTAAATTCATACGCTTTATATCCAGCCTCATGCACAATGTGTTTTAATCCTTCATCTGCGTTTTTCGTCCACATTTTCATAGATTCCATATATGTTACACCTTGTTCAGGATATAGCTTATTATAACGATTTTTTGTTATGAGCCCGATAATCACTACAGTAGTTAAACAGACAATAGAAGCTACTAAATTCCACACCGCAAATGAAACATTTGTATCCTGCACCAGTGCACGTCTACATGTAATAACTGCATATACAAACCATGCCTGCGTAACTATATCACCTACACGTAAATATATACTTATAATGCCTAATTTTCTGCCTTGTACGCTCTCTTCTTCATCGCGTGCTTCCGCTAACATACGTGTATTCTTCCAAGTGTAGTACATCATTAAAATTCCAAAAATAGTACATACACCTATAAATAGATTAGATGATAATTTTCTCGGTTCATCCGAGAGTAAATCTAAAGCTATATAAGATGTTAAAAAACCACCCATCATACTTAATGCTATTTTCCCCACAAAATCAAATTGTTTTTTTCGTTTACTCTTCATCGTCCTCTTCCCCCTCCACTAACGTGAATATTTCCTCCACCGGTACATTGAAAATTTTTGCGATTTTTAACGACAATACAATAGATGGTGCATAATCCCCACGCTCAATTAAACTAATCGTTTGCCGTGATGAGCCAATCGCTTTCCCTAAATCCCCTTGTGATAAACGATGCTTTGCTCGCAATTCCCTCACTCGATTTTGAAGCTTCATATCTTCCCTCTTTTTCATTTATTTAATTAAAATTGTAAATAATATCCTTATTTTTGTCAATTATAATTGTCATTACGACTATAATAATTGACAAAAATAAGGATGTATTATGATGAAAATAACCTATATAATGAATGTGAAATATTAAACAAAGGAAGTGACATATGAATAAAACATCTACTTTTTCCTATATTCTTACTAAGCTTACAGCGACTTTCCTATTATTATTATTTATTAGCACGCTTCTCTTAACAACTAGTCAACAAACATTATATAGTTTCTTAGCTGGATTACGAGAACTGCTATATGTTCCCTTCGTTCCTATTCTTGCTGCATATGCATTTTTTTGTTCTATTTGCATCGATAAATTGAAATTAAAAACACATACAAGACTGAAGACATTATTACTTTATATTTTTTGCGGCTATTTATTTTTTCTTCCCTTCCTAACATTTAAAGAAGCTAGTCTAATACAGTTCTTGTTCCTCGGATCAATTGGTGCATTATGTTCTCTTTCTTTCTATTTATGTACAGTTATAGCAACAAAATTTAAGTGGCTACAATATTTCGTACCAAGCATTGTGTTTATTATATTTATCACAATTAACTTAGTAGATTTAGAAAGGTTTGGAACATCAAAAGAACAATGGGTCGAAACAAAAACAGATAACTCTTTCGAAGCATCTTTTCAACATTTTAGTGGTAAACATAAAGTCCCAATTGAACTAAAACGAGGGGACATATTAGAATTCACCATTGAATCACGAGCTGAAAATTCGAATGGCTACATGGGGGACATAAAAATGGCTAGTGAATTTCAAGAGGAAGAAAATTATTTAGCTCCAGCTGGACCTAATACATACCAGTTCGCGGCAATTAAGACAGGAACTTATTACATTATAGTTAGCGGAAATCAGCTAAAAGGAAAGTTAAAAATAGATTGGAACATAAAATGAAACTTTAATCAGTGGGGGTTTTGTTCATCCCCCACTGATTATCAACCCTCACCAATCGGACTTTTACGGGCAGCCCGACAAATAGCGGGATAAAATAAAAAAGGCAGTGCTTTTGCACCTCCTTCCTAAATTTTGACATAGAATGGATTCCATATTAACTTGCGTTTTGTAACAATACTCGTTTTAACTGTTTACGGAAACGAATGCCTAGCGTAATTGCTACGATTACGATAACTCCAAAAATGATTTTACCAATATGACCTTCTAACACCCCAAAAATATCATGTAAGTTTCCACCTAACCAATAACCACCGATTAAGAAGAATGACACCCAAAACAGAGCACCTGAATAAATTGTAATCGCAAAACGACGGAATGGTAGATTAATAATTCCTGCAAAGTATCCTGTAAAATGGCGTACACCAGGAATAAAGAAACCGATAAAGATCAGGAAGTACCCATACTTATCAAACCACATTCTTGTTAAGTCGATTTTTCTTTGTGTTAAAAATACGTATTTCCCATATTTTTGAACGAAAGGCATACCTAATTTATTTCCTAAAAAGTATTGAATCGTCATTCCTACACTTGTCCCAATAAAGGATAAGATAATTAAAATTGGTAAACTTAAATCACCCTTCTGTGCTAAAAATCCCGCATATGCTAATGTTGGCTCTCCCGGAAACGGAAGCGCAATATATTCTAACAGCAACCCGACAAGTACAACATAATACCCGTATTGCTGAAATAATTCATGAACCCATTCCATGTCATCTCTCCTTTCAGTCACGTACAACTTCTTACTATTATTGTATAAAAAAAATGTCGAAATAACTATCACAATAGCTTACATTTTTATTACATTTTTGTAAGGCTCACACTAAATTTTTTTGTTCTCTATTTACTTATATCTATTAGCATTTAAAAACAAGCTAACAACTATATATCACGCGAATGAAATCCATTAATATACATTTTTTATCCAATTTTTAACACTAAAAAACTATCTTATTTTGTTCTCTATAAAAAACCACCACAAACTCATACGAACTTCATATTAGCTTCATATACGTATTGTAAGATTATATCGGAATTTGTTGAAAAATTTAGCTAATATATGACTAAACATTAAATTGAATAAATATAAGTCGCTTTTCGAAATTGAAAAAAGGGTGAATAAGAAATGGAAGCTTATAAAATGCACGATTTTATTAATACGAATGTTGAATCTCATCAAAATGAAACCGTTTTTAATTTACAAATATGTGAAACAAATGAATTTGACGTAAGTTTAACAAAATCTACTACGCTGTCTTTTATCGTTTCAAAAAAGAACATTAAGATTGTCACTAGAAAATGGGTGAATTCAAATCCAGAAAGCATGATTGGCAAAAGCTACATCATTCCAACGAAAGCTTTTCACTATTTCTTACCAATTATTTCTGAAACTGAAGATGAACTAAATATTCAAGTTCAAAGTTTTGGACTACATGGTGAGCTTTTATTAAACGAAAGATTACTTATTGATAAAAACAACAAATGCAATCCAAAGATTACTACCTTCTTTGAAACATTAGATGAAAATGTTAATCAAGCATTACGAGGATTACAAATTCATTGTATGTAAGACTACTACAAGAAGTAAAAGGAGAATATAATGAAAAAATTATTATTAAGTGCGCTATTATCATTAGGATTTTTAACTCTTCCATTCACTACTGCAGAAGCAGCTACAACGAAAGATCAGCTTATCGTAAACACACAACTAAATAAAATGGATTATTATCAAAATGGAAAATTCATAAAAAGTTTCACTGTCGCTACTGGAAAAGCAGCAACACCTACACCTAAGGGTACTTTTCAAATTGTAAATAAAATTAAAAACCGTCCTTACTATACAGGAAAAATTAAAGGCGGCGATCCACGTAATCCACTTGGGGACCGCTGGCTCGGATTAAATATGGCAGGTACTTACGGAACAACGTATGCGATTCATGGAACTAACAATAATCAAGCAATCGGGAAAGCAACAACACTTGGTTGTATTCGTATGTTTAACAATGATATTCACTGGTTATTTGAGCGCATTCAGCAGCAAGCTACTGTCACTGTAAATTAACCTAAGAACAAGATTTACGTGTAGCCAAGAATTTTATGTCTTGGCTTATTTTATTTATTCATTTACAGTAGCAAAACAACTGTATTTACATATATAATAAAAATAGATTGCGTTCAACATCATCGTAACATTGATAAACATGGATATTAAAATTATACAGTTATAATATTTTATAAATTTTACAATACATACTATAATAGAACTACTGTAATTCTGAAATATTCAGTGACACTAAACAATCCCCCTTGCTACTTTCATTACTATTTTATAGCGGGGGCTTATTATATGTATAAACAATCTGAGTCATCCGAAAAATGATGAATTCGAATATTGCAGTAAAAAGCGTTATTTAGGAGGTGTTACTATGACGCATATACTGGTGATTGAAGACAACCCAGATATACAAGAACTTATTCGTGAATTTCTAATGGCACAAAACTTTACTGTTGATGTAGTTGGTGCTGGTACAGAAGGCATTCTTCTTTTCCAAAAAAATTCATACGACCTTGTCCTCCTCGATGTAATGTTACCAGATATAGATGGCTATAGTATTTGTAAAATTATGCGAGGACAATCTGATGTACCAATCATTATGCTAACAGGCTTACATAATGAAGAAAGTGAAATTAAAGGATTTGAGTTAGGTATTGATGACTATATTACAAAACCGTTCCATTACACCGTATTTATAAAACGTGTAGAAGCTGTATTGAGAAGGGCAGCAACGAAGGAAGCAGAAGCTGCAACTATACTACAATTCCATGAATTGATGTTAAATTCTACAGCATATGCCGCTTATGTTCATGGTAATCAAATTGAATTGACTACAAAAGAATTTGAAATTATATATACTTTACTGCAAAATCGGGGAAAAGTACTATCAAGAAGTGATTTGTTGAATAAGGTATGGGGCTATGAACATTTTGGTGATGTGAGAGTTATAGATACACATATTAAAAACTTACGAAAAAAATTAGAAATTCCTTATATTAAAACGGTGAAAGGCATTGGCTACAAAATCGAATCGTAGCAAAGACAACATCACCAAAAATATATTCATCAAAACCTTATTATTTTGTATTTTGTTATCACTTTGTCTTTATCAAATTATTTATTTTCTAGCCTCAAATTACGATAAAGATCGTTTGAGAGCGTCTGGAACACAAACTGCGGAACAAGCGGAATCAGACAAACAAAACGACCAAAGTAAAACAAAGCAAAATAAAGCTGTGTCAGAGAGTAGCATCTCTAATTTTCAATCTTCTCAAATAGACATGAATACACTCTCTACAGCCATCAATCATCTTTTGCAGCCTAGCCAAACTGCAAAAGCAAAAGAACATGCACAAAATATTCCGGGGAAAAGTAACACAACGTCTTCACTTACAGAAGCGGAAAAGCAAGTTACTAACAATGATGCCTTACATACACAAAATGCAGCAAGTAAAACAAATGATACACATGATAATCCATCGTTAACAGATGTGTTGCAGCAATTAGCTCCACATATTGGGGCGACAATGCTTGCATTATCTCTGCTTGGATCTTTAATCTACGCAAAAATAATCGCCAAACCTTTCCAATATATGAGCGATGCTTTAAAAGATATTATGAATCTTGATTTCTCAGATAAAAAGCTACTTAACAAAAATACAGATCAAACAGATTTTAATTTGCAAGTAGCTGCCTCACAAGTACCTACTATTGTGAAAAATTTACATGAAAGCAATCAAGATTTAAGAAATGAAATCAAGAAGGAACAACAATTAGAACAATCTCGTAAAGAATTTATGTCTATGATATCCCATGAATTAAAAACACCAATCGCAGCCGTTATGGGACAACTCGATGGCATGATTCACGGAATTGGCGCTTATAAAGATAGAGATAAATATTTAAAACGTTCATATGAGATGATGCAAGATATTAACATATTAACGGAAAAGGTGTCAGAATTATCCAAAATACAAAACCCTCAATTTAAACCCAATTTAAAAGTTATCTCATTGACTAATATTATTGAGGACGTTATAAAGAAAGTAGATTATTTTGTATCTGTAAAACAATTAAATGTTCAATCTAACATTAAACAAGATGTACAAATTTTAGCTGATCCTAAATTTATGCAAACTGCTATTTTTAACATTATTTCAAACGCAATTCATTATACAATTGACCATCAGCATGTATATATAAAGCTTTATGAAAAGCCAAACGGTTACGCATTAGAAGTATTAAATACAGGTTCTCAAATTGATGAAGATAAACTTGCCCATTTATTTGAGCCATTCTATCGCGCAAATCCTGACAAACATGGCTTAGTACAAGGTAGTGGTCTTGGGTTATATATTGTAAAACAAATATTAGATAAACATCAGTTTCCTTATGGAATACAAAACACACCTCAAGGTGTAAAATGCTCCATTGTATTCCCAAAGGCAATGTAAAACCTATTGTAATTTCATACCCCAAATTCATACTTTGTATGAATGGCGGAATTTTGTAGAGTATGTTACTCTGTTTCGTTCGCCCGTTGTCCTTATTTGGATAGCGGGCGTTTTTTATTTTAAAAGGAGGATTTTTATGGAGAAGTTTAAGTATTCACTACTCGTTTTACTCGGTGCTTGTAGCTACGGCGTGCTTTCAACTATTTTCAAACTCGGATTTATTAACGGATTTTCAGCACATCAACTATTAGGGGGACAATATGTCTTCGGATGGATTGGACTACTTCTGCTCGTTCTTTTCTTTTCACGCCATAAAGTAACAAAAAAGCAATTCTTGTCATTATTAACAGTCGGCACAACAATGAGTATGACTGGTATTTTCTATGCTATTTCTGTAGAAGAACTGCCAGCATCTATCGCTGTCGTTCTACTCTTCCAGTTCACATGGATCGGAGTAGTCATCGAAGCTATTGCAAATCGAACGTTTCCAAGTCGTGAAAAAGTTATATCTATCATCATTTTATTCACTGGTACATTGTTTGCTGGCGGTGTCTTTGAAGGTCTAGGAGAAAGTTTTTCTACGAAAGGTATTATCTTTGGATTATTAGCTGCTGTCTCTTTTTCATTCTATGTTTTTGCAAGTGGACGCGTTGCTACAGATGTTCCGCCTTATACGAAAAGCTTTCTCATGACAACAAGTGCTACCCTTATCGTCTGCCTATTCTTCCCGCCAACCTTTTTAACAGATGGTGCCCTGCAAGCCGGTCTATGGAAATATGCTTTCTTCCTCGGATTGTTCGGCGTTGTCGTACCTGTCATTTGTTTTTCAATTGGTGTACCGAAAGTCGGAATAGGACTTGGTACAATATTAGGAGCAGCTGAATTACCAACGGCCATTATCGCTTCTATTACACTTGTACATGAAGTTGTAACGCTTATGCAGTGGATTGGAATTATATTTATATTGTTTGGTATTTTCACTCCTCAGCTCCTTACGTATAGAAAAGAAAACAAACATAATCGTGTGCATAGTGCATAAGAAAAGACCTTTCATTTACTTGAAAGGTCTTTTCTCTCTCGTTCACTTTACCGCTCCATACAGTTTCTCTATCTCATGCTCAATTTGTTTTACATCGATTCGTTCAAATAATGGCTGCACGCTATCAATTCTATTGGGCAACGTATTTTGCGGTTCCCAATTTCGTTTAACAATCGACAATGTGTTTCGAACTCTTTCACTTGAAAATGGTAAAAATGGTTCAAGGAGATTTGCAAAATTAGCGATAAGATAAACACAATTATAAATCGTTTCTTCACATGAAACTGGATCATCTTCTCTTTGTTTCCAAGGCTGCTTTTCGTCAAAGTATTTATTTGCAAAACGTACTGCATCAAATAATGTTTCTAGAGCCACTTTAAATTTAGTTTGCTCAATTGATTCTCCTACATTTATATATAATCCTTCTATCTTCTCTTTCAGCTCTACATGAATAGTTCCCTTCGGTACAACGCCATCATAGTACTTTTCAATAAACTTTAATGTCCGGTTCACAAAGTTCCCATATGCACCTAACAATTCACTATTATGACTGTAAATAAACTCACGCCACGAAAAATCAGTATCACGATTTTCTGGTGCATTTACTGTTAAAAAGTAACGAATCGAATCTGGATCATAGCTTTCTAATATATCAGGTACCCATACTGCCCAGTTTTTACTTGTCGATAATTTTCTTTTTTCTACCGTTAAATACTCATTTGAAACGATATGACGAGGAATTGCTTCTTCTCCTATTCCAAGTAATACCGCTGGCCAGATGATAGAGTGAAATGGAATATTATCCTTTCCGTGTACATAATACGTTTTCGTTTCTTTATCCCAAAACTCTTGGTCATCTTTCCCTGTTTTTTCAGCCCAATGTTTACTTGCAGAATAATATCCTGTCACTGCTTCAATCCATACGTAAATTTTTTTATCTTCATACCCTTCTACTGGAATTGGTACCCCGATTGGTAAATCACGTGATACAGCCCTATCTAGTAATCCTTCCTTAACATATCTCTCTGTTAGTTGAATCGCATTGTCACGCCATGCCCCTGTTTGCTTTGCGATTTCTACATCCCTTTTAACTTGCTCCTGAAATGTATGCAATGCGAAATAGAAATGCTCTGTTTCCTGTACAGATGGCGTACTACCACATAACTTACATTTCTTTTCTAACAAATCGAGTGGATCTAAAATGGCCGAACAAGCATCACATTGATCTCCTCTTGCTGCTTCATGGCAATGAGGACAAACTCCTTCTACGTAACGATCTGGTAAAAACTGTGTACACGTTTCGCAATATGCTTGTTCCACTGTTTTTTTATAAATATAACCTTCCTCTAATAAACGTAAAAAAACTTTTTGAACTGTTTCATGATGATGCTCGCTATCTGTACGTGTATAGCAATCATAAGTAAAACCAAGACTATGAAAACATCGCTCAAACTCTTCGTGATACTTATCAGCAATTTCTACCACCGTCACACCTTCTTGTTTTGCTCTAATTGTAATGGGTGTTCCATTACAATCACTTCCTGAAACATACAACACATTCTCACCTTTTGCCCTGTAATAACGTGCTAAAATATCTCCCGGTAACAAACTAGCAATATGCCCAAGATGTAACGAACCATTTGCATACGGCCAAGCGCCTCCAATAAAAATACTCATCTTACATTCCTCCTTTTAAATATAAAAAAGCCCCACCCTTATCTTAAAAAAGATAAGGGCGGGGCTGTATAAACAGTCGCGGTACCACCTTATTTCGCCAATTACTCACATAATTAGCCTTAACAAGTACGGAGCTATGTGCTCTTATACTGTGGTTTTGATAACGAGTACCAACTCTCGTCGCCGCCTACTATTATCATTTGATAAGTTCAGGACGAAGCTCAAAGGCCATTGTTCAAATGAGTATTCTTGCTTCTTCTCACCTACCGAAGCTCTCTGGAAAGAATGGTTTCATCCTACTTTTCCTTTTCAACGCTTTTACGTATAACACGTATTTTACGACTTAATTACAGAAAAATCAAACTCTATTTCAAAAAACAGGAAATCCCATCTTCCTGCCGAATAACTATACGTTCACAAAAGGAGTGATAATATTGAATCAAAAACAACTAAGCGCACGTAATGAAAAAAGCTGGAATGCAGCTGCTTATGAAGCTTGGACGAATCGCCACGGGGCGCCAGTTGATTATGCGAAAAAGATTATGGAAGAGCCCACACGCGAAGTAGCACATTATTTACCTTACATACAATCGCCAAAAGGAAAACGTATTATTAATTTACTCGGGTCAAAAGGAAATAAAGCCGTCGCTCTTTCCCTATTAGGATCTGACGTAACAGTTGTTGATATTTCAGCGAGTAATGCCAAATATGCAAATGAACTTGCAGAAGCCGCTGGTGTCTCTATCCAATACATCGTCTCTGATGTACTGGATGTAAATCTTTCCGAATCATTTGATGTCGTCTTGCTGGAACTTGGTGTACTTCATTACTTTTTAGATTTAAAACCACTCTTTCAAAAGATTGCTAACTTACTTAAACAAGATGGAATGCTTATTCTTCGTGATTATCATCCTGTTTACACTAAATTATTAGGTGTAGATCATCCATCATTTCGGGCCAATGGAAATTATTTCGATAAAGAATTGATTGAAGATGATGTTGCTTATAGCATTCTTCTTACAGAATCGCAGAAAGAGGCTTTACCGAAAACAAACATACGCCGCTGGACATTAGGAGAAATTGTTACAACACTTGCGGAAGAACGTTTTAAAATTGAAAAGCTAGTTGAAGAACACGGATCTCATCAAAGGTGGGTTTTCCCTTCTACTTCACCTGAAGGAATTGAAGAACGTATACCAGGTCTATATACATTAATTGCGACAACATGCAAAAAAGGATCCCTTCACGGATAGGATCCTTTTTGCATGCTTACGCATATAAGTTGAGGTTGGAGATTACCATAATTCTGTAGAATAGGACACAAGATATTTCAACATTTTGTCTCTGACTTACGTCGTCAAAAAGGGGTATGACCAACATAACGAAGAGTAATGTTTCAGTTGATACTGATAATCGTTATCAACTAATTAAAAGTATACATGATGTTATTTCAAATTACAATACCTTTTCTAATTTTTATTTATGAATTTTTTGATATACAAATGTATACATTTTAAGAACATTTACTCACATTAATCTGCCATATTCCATTATCTGCTATAATTTTCATGAAACAGATTAATAACTTCTTAATCATGTTTTTATTAATTTCGTTCTAAATATTTATAAATTATAATAAACAGTTTTAAAAGGTAGGGGTAACGATGAAATATGTTAGCATTCGAAAAAAACTACTGTTCACACTCTTAAGCATTTCTTCCTTATTTAGCATTGCTCTTATTGTTATTCTTTCATTTGCGATGCATCAAGCAAGTGAAATCGAAACGTTAAAGAATGATGTATCGAAAAGAGCAACGATTTTAAAAGAACGTGGCGATTGGTTCCAAGCACAGGTCGCTGGTTTACAAGAATATTTACTATCACATGACCAAAAAGGATTGAATAAATTCAACCGGGAAGGAAAAAAACTAGCTGATACTAGGGAGAAAGTAACAAGTGATAAAAAACTCCCAGAAGGAATGAAAGAGGCCATTTTAATGGGAGCAAAATGGCGCAGCGTCGTAGATAATGAAGTCCTCCCTCTTGCGCGTGAAGGAAAATGGGATGAAGCATCCAAAATTGCTCTTGCTCAAACAGATTATGTAAATGACCTTTTAAGTCGTTTTACTAAATATACAAATGAAGAAAATGACAAACGGGATGTATTAATTGCTGACGTAGAGTCTTCTTCATCCCTTATTCAATATATTATTTTCTTCTCACTCATTACATGTACATTAACATCTATTCTATTGGCATGGTGGTTCTCTGGTAAACTCGTTAAACCGATTCGACAAATTGATGCGAAGTTAAAAGAATTAGCTTCGCAAGATGGCGATTTAACCGCTAGATTACACGTAACGAGTAAAGATGAAATTGGTGACATTGCAAATTCCTTTAATCAAATGCTTGCTAACTTACAGCGTATAATAAAGCAAGTTCAACAAACATCAACAAGTGTAAAAGAAGCTTCTGAAAATGTATTTATCGAAACAACTGCTTCTATGGAAAATACCACAAAATCGAAAGAGACTATGAATGCTCTTGTGCACAATATTCGTTCCCAAGTTTCTAGCATCGAAGAAAGTTCAACCGCAATGGATGATATCGCAACGGGTGTTCAGCGTATTGCAGAAACTGCATCTTCTGTCGCTAGCCTAGCTGTTACAACTTCTGAAAAAGCAGATGATGGAAATAAAGTCATTGAGAAGTCTATTACACAAATGCATACAATTAACGAAGCTGTTAACGCTACATCACAAGTGGTAGAGCGACTTATTACACATACGAATCATATTGATACTGCACTTCAATCTATTTCTAATATTGCCGAGCAGACGAATTTACTCGCTTTAAATGCTTCTATTGAAGCGGCCCGTGCTGGTGAACATGGAAAAGGATTCGCTGTTGTTGCCGATGAAGTACGAAAACTTGCTGAACAATCTCAGCTAGCAGCAACTGATATTAACCATTTACTTCATCAAATTCAAGCGGACACAAAAATAGCAAATGACATGATGACACAAGGTCAGTCAGAAGCTTCTGAAGGAATTACAGTCATTCGTACCGCTGGATCTTCATTCTCAGAAATTGTTAATCACATTAACAATGTATCTACACAAATACAAGAAATGTCTGCAACTACTGAAGAAATGGCCGCAAGTTCTGAAGAAATGAATGCAGCTTTAAATAATATCGCTTCTATTTCAAATGAAGTTGCTGCCGAAACATCACAAACAGCAACTTCAGCTGGTGACCAAGTAAACAAAATGAGTATCGTTGCTAAAAAATCATCAGAAATGAAAACAATTGTACAAGAACTTGAAGTGCTCGTTTCTCATTTCAAAACAAATGGTTAAAATGAAAATTCCATTCATACTTCTACGAACTCTAAATTGTTAGAAAGAGCGATTTAGAGTCTCTCTTTTTTCACGCTAAAATATCTCTTTCTATCTCCCATTCTGTCTGCTATAATTCCTAAAGGAAAGAGGAAAGCTTTATTCCTACTGGAATAAAGCTTTCTTTCAATTTTTTACATTAATTAATTCTAATACTAAGATTTTAAAAAGGAGGCTTTTTATCATATGAATTTTATAGGTATCAGAAAAAAACTAATGTTCATGATGGGAACGATTTGTGCTTTATTCGGCATTGCCTTAGCTTTTATTTTATTCTTTACCATGGATCAGTCTCATAAAGCTGAAACATTACAAAAAGAAATTTCTCCTCTTGCAACAGAATTGAAAGAGCGCGGAGACGCTTATCAAGTACAACTTTCTGCTTTAAGAGGTTATTTGCTACAACATGATCAAGTCGAATTAGACAAGTTTAATGAGATGAGTAAACGTCTTGAAGATACAAAAGGGCAACTTCTTTCTAACCCTAACACTTCTCAGTCCGTGAAAAGCACAATGGAATTAGGATCCACTTGGAGAAAGTTCATTGAAGAGAAAGTATTCACTCTTGCAAAAGAACAAAAATGGGAAGAAGCTTTACAAGTAGCTTCTACAGAAAATGGTACTGTTTATAAAGTAATTGGTGATTTCACAAATTACAGTAATGAACAAGCTAAATTACGCGAACAATCTATTGAAAAAATCGATCAATCTTCACTACGAATTGAATATGTTGTCTTCTTATCACTTGTTATTTGTATTGTAACTGCAATTATTCTTGCATGGTGGTTCTCTGGTAAGCTTGTAAAACCAATTCAACAAATTGATATTAAGCTAAAAGAATTAGCCTCTCAAGAAGGCGACTTAACAGCCCGTCTACAAGTAAATAGCAATGATGAAATCGGTGCAATTGCATCATCGTTTAATAAAATGTTAGAAAACCTGCAACATATCATTAATCGTGTTCAAAAAACATCTGTAGAAGTACAAACAGCTTCTGAAAATATGCTAGAAAAGACTAATACATCACGCGAGGCAACAATACGAGTTCAAAGCTCGATGTCCAACTTAAATTCAAGTATTCAATCGCAAACTTCTAGTATGGAAGAAAGCTCAACTGCGATGGATGATATGGCAATAAGCGTTCAACGCATCGCTGAATCTGCTTCATCTGTAGCCGAACTTGCTGTAGCTACATCTGAACATGCTAACGATGGAAGTACTGTTATCCAAAAATCTGTTTCACAAATGACAACGATACATGAAGCTGTAAATGCTACATCAGAAGTAGTCGAACGTCTAATCACCCATACGAAATATATTGATACGGCTGTACAATCTATTTCTAATATCGCTGAGCAAACAAACTTACTTGCTTTAAACGCTTCTATTGAAGCAGCTCGTGCTGGTGAGCAAGGAAAAGGATTTGCTGTCGTAGCTGATGAAGTTCGTAAACTTGCGGAACAATCTAAAACTGCTGCAACAGATATTAACCAATTACTAAATCAAATTCAAAATGATACAGAAACAGCTAGTTCTATGATGTCTAAAGGTCGTTCTGAAGCATTTGAAGGCATTACTGTCGTTCGTGAGGCTGGTACTTCTTTCACAACAATTGTTGAACAAGTAAATAAAGTATCAACTCAAATGCAAGACATATCAGCAACTGCTGAAGAAATGGCTGCAAGCGCTGAAGAAATGAACGCTTCACTTAATAACATCGCTTCTATTTCAAATGAAGTATCTAGTGAAACAGCCGCAACGGCACAATCTGCTGAGCAGAAAGTTATTGTTATGAATGAAATGAAAGTAACTGCAAGACAAATGAAACAAACGGTTGAAGAATTAGATCAACTCGTATCTCATTTTAAAACTGAATAGCTCAAAAAAATATTCCTCTTTCAAGAGGAATATTTTTTTGAGCTCATTCCCTGCACATTATACATATATCCGTTATAATGAGAATCGATATCATTAATCTGTAGGGGGTGCTACACATGTCACAACAAGCATTTGAAGAAAAATTATATGCAAACTTAGAAGCTGTTATTGATCCTGAACTAGGTGTTGATATTATCAATCTTGGATTAGTTTATGACGTTACAGCGGATGAAAATAATAATGCTATCATTACAATGACGATGACTTCTATCGGCTGCCCAATGGCTGGTCAAATCGTATCAGACGTTAAAAAAGTACTATCAACGAACGTACCTGAAGTAAACGAAATAGAAGTAAATGTCGTTTGGAATCCACCATGGTCGAAAGAACGTATGTCACGTATGGCGAAAATCGCATTAGGTATTCGTGACTAAATAAAGTGAAACTTTAATCAACCTACACCAATCCAGTGCTTGCTGGATAAAGAAAGACCTGACGTCATAGTCAGGTCTTTTTCTCTTATTATTTAACGCCTACTGCATCATAAGCTTTCGTTACAGCTTGTAACTCTTTAGAGTTTTTACCATATAAATCTTCTGCTGACTGAAGTGCTGCTTGACGCATCATTTTAAAGTCAGAGTTTGCAGTTAAATATTTAGTAAGAGCACGGTAGTAAATTTTTTCTGTCGCTTCACGGCCCACTCCAGTTACTTTCACGCCGTAATGCGTGCCACCGTCAGATACTAAGTACGCAGCTTTATTGTTAATACTACTGTTAATATGAACGCCGCCATTATCAGCTGTTCCAGTATAGCGTTTATTGTAATGATCTGGGTAACCTTCACCTGGTTTTAATGGGTTTGGAATAGATGCTGGATCTTTCAGAGAACGAAGCGCATCACCAGGTTTACCAGGTGTATAAATATCAGCACCTAAATCCCAGCTCTTCTTCTCAACCATGACACCCATAATATCAGATAACGATTCATTTAACGCACCTGATTCATTTTTATAAACAAGGTTTGCTGTATGCTCAGTTACAGCATGTGTTAATTCGTGCCCGATAACATCTAGGCCAGCAGATAATGGAATAAATGTCTTGCCATCTCCATCACCATACATCATTTGGATACCGTTCCAAGCTGCGTTATTCCAGCTTTCTCCTACGTGAACAGAGGAGATCAGCTTCGCGCCTTTATCATCGAAAGAGTTACGGTTAAATGTCTTTTTGTAGTAATCGTATACTTTCCCTGCATTTACATGCGCATCAACCGCTGCTTTGTCATCAAAGAACTTATTTTTACTTTCTACTTCGACACCTGTATATCCAAACCATTGTGAGAATATGTTAAACCAGTTTTCATCCATATTCTCTGCATCAAACGTATGAACACCTTGTCCACGCTTACCATCAAATAAATGGAATGCTCCTGTCTTCTCATTTTGAGCAATTTCAAATGATTGTCTAGCACCTAATACTCCGTAACCAAATCCTGTAATGTTATCTACAGCATTATATTTCTCAATCACATTTCCATTTGTTGCATCAACAAAGTAATGCCAATAGCCTGGAGCTGGTTTTGAAATCGATGCCTTAACTAAGTATGCAAGATAGTAGTTTCCATCTTTTTCATACACAAATAAATCTTTTTTCACACCATCATAATTCTTTACTTTACCAACTTCTTTTTCAATATCTGCCTTTGCAATTGTTTCTGCTTGTTCTGCACTAATACTTGCAAAGGTAGGAATATTTTTATCCTCTAAATTCGGAATAACTTGTCCGAAGAATGCTTTTACATTATTCTCTTTATCTAGTGTAACAGTTTGGTCTGAACCATACACAGGAATGTTATTATGTTTCTCAACTAACTTCACATGTGTCGTACCAGATTCAGCATCTTTTTCTTCCCCAACGACATTAAAATGTGTTTCAATATTTCCTGCTAGTTTAAACATATCTTTTTTACTCTCTAAATATTGAAAGACCGTCTCTTTTTTATCTAGTCCTTCCGGTGCTTTCCATTCTTCACCTATGTATGCAGGTGTTTTAAATTCTTGATGATATTGAATTTTTTGTTCTTCTGCTTTCGTTGTCGTTGCTCCAAACGTTCCAAATCCCCCGGCGATAACAGTTAACGCTAATGCTGATGAAATGACTTGCTTTTTCACTATAACATTCCCCATTCCCATAAAGATTTTTGACACTTTTATAAAATTCTGAATTTTTAACCCGATACCTCTTCCAAAAATTTGAGAAACATTTTTCAGATAATTCCACACAAAAAGAGGACACCCTATCAGGTGTCCTCTTTTTTATAAACATTTTGTTATTTTTTTAGCTCAATTGCTAAATAGTGTGATTGCTCTTTCGCTTGAATATGAATATCTTCTTCTACTGCTTCTGCCGCATCGCGCATAACAAGTATCTCACCATTTATCACACTACTTCCTTCAATTTGTACAAGGTACAATTGACGGCCTTCTTTCACAGGAAAATGAATTTCTTTTCCTGCCTCTAACGATAAAGAATATAAATTCGCGTCTTGGTGAATTTGAATTGGCGCATCACCGTCCACTGGGGAAACCATATGGAACCACTCATTTTCACGTTTACTCCAATCAAATTTAAACTCACCATAGTTTGGTTTATGATCAGCACGGTCTGGTAAAATCCAAATTTGTAATAAACGCAATGTTTCATTTCCTAAATTATGTTCACTATGAAATACACCAGTACCAGCACTCATATATTGAACATGTCCACGCTCAATTGTTCCTCTATTCCCCATGCTATCTTCATGTGTTAAGGCACCATCTACAACGTAAGAAATGATTTCCATATCGCGGTGCGGATGCATATCAAACCCAGTTTGTGCCGCTACTAAATCATCGTTAATAACACGTAACGCTCCAAAACTCATATTATTTGGATTGTAATAATTAGCAAAGGAAAAATGAAAATGTGTATTTAACCAACCGTGATTTGCTCTACCCATATTTTTATGATCAACTTTTCTAAACATATCCTTCACCTCATATTATCTCGAATTCAAGATTTACTTTAAAATTGTTTCTTACTGTAATTTTTTTAGTAATTTTAATAATTGATTTTGTTCTTCTATATTTAATTTATGAAACTGCTCCGCTTGGAACGTTTCCTGGGGCGGGACGATCTCCTCATATAAAGCTCTTCCCGTTTCTGTTAACGAAATATATTTCGTAGTACCTTCTTGTTCACGCCCAATCCAGTCCAGCTGCTCCATTTTATTTAAAAGCTGCGTGACATTTCCTTTCGTAACAAATAGCTTCTTCCCAAGCTCTTGCTGCGTTAAACGATTATGTCCTCCAACTTGAGCTAGTACATCAAACTGAGCGGCAGATACATTCCATTTTTTCAAATGCTGATTCGTCTCACGAATACTCTTGTTATAAAAACGTGATAAACGAAACCATAATAGTAGTCCTAATCTATCTTCTGTTTTCATTTCATCACCTCGCTCGTTTCATACTATTAGTTTAGAACTAAACTTTATAGAAGTCAATTACTTATTTTTAGTAAGTAACAAAGGAAGCATAGCGCTATTTCTCCACTATGCTTACATCAATTTTCTATTTTTATATTCATCTAATTTCCTCTCCGCGAACTTCTTCGCATCTTTCTCAATCCATCTCTCTTCATACGATTTACTTCCAACATACAATACTTCTCTCTTATGCTGCATCGCATGGCGAAATTCATGCAGTAGTGTTTTAAGCACTTGCTCATACTCATCCCACATACAAACGAAGATTAATTGTTTTTCTTTATGATAAAAACCACCTACGGGGAATAAAAACTCCTCTTCCTCTTCCCCTAATGATAGAAGTACATGATTTGCATCACACGTATCACAAAAAATAACTGGCGTTTTACATACTTCAATAAGAGAAAATAAATCCTCTCTAATCCTTTTGACATCCCAAGGAAGCTCCGAATCCAACACATACCAATTCTCCACCTGTTGATATACATTTTGAAACTGGAGTTCCATTTCTTTTTATTCCCCTTTCCAAGCTCTCTTTTTCTATATGTATGCCACAATATGGTAAATATTAAACATACTCTTTCCCCCTTTGAAAAATGACAATAAAAAGAACCTATATTAGTATAGGTTCTTTTCCATAATTACTTTTTTTTCATAATTTTTTTTAGTACAAAATAACCAATTGCGCAAACAATAGCAGCAAGTGCAAAATATTTCACATATGGCCCAGCTACTTTATTAATGCTTTCCCACTCTGAACCTAATTTAAATCCTAAATATACAAACACAATTGACCATGGAATAACAGCTAATGTAGTTAGCGTAATAAACTTAGCATGTGACATTTTCGCAATACCCGCTGGTATGGAAATAGCATGACGCACAACAGGAATAAAACGTGCCGTAAAGATAACGCCAGTTCCGTAACGATTAAACCAATCTTCTGCATAATCAATATGCTTTTTCTGAATTAAAATATATTTTCCATATCGCTCAAGAACAGGTCTTCCTCCGTATCGACCAATCCAATAAATAAATAGTTGTGCGATTACACCGCCAATTGTCCCGAACGCAACAGCTCCCCAAAATGTAATGCTTCCTGTTGATACTAAATAACCTGCATAAGACAATACGATTTCACTCGGAATAACTTCTAACATCAATCCAAGCATAATTCCCCAATAACCAAGTCCTTCTAGAAAAACTAAAACTGAATGAATCAACTCTCCTAACATCATTTACCTCTCTTTACTGTTTTCGTTACCAAAAATAAAAGTACAAGCAGTAAGTATCTTGTACTTTTACTTTTAAAATTTAGTTAGTCTTCGTATCCCACTTAAAGATTTTATTTAAAAATTTATATACATTCTTTGACTCTTTTGTCAGAAGTGGACCTAAGATGGATAGTATAAGCACGTATAGTGCTGAGAATGGTTTTAACACTGACATTAAACCACCTGCGATACCGATATTAGCCATAATGATGGAGAATTCTCCCCTTGAAACGATTGTTAATCCAATATTTGTAGAAGCTTTATGAGATAATCCAGCTTGTCTTCCTGCAATCATCCCTGCTACAAAGTTACCGATTATCGTAAGAAGTACCGCACCTAGCGTTAACCATATTGCTCCGCCTAACGAGAACGGATCGATACTTAACCCGAAGCTGAAGAAGAAAATTGCTCCGAAAAAGTCTCTAAATGGAACAACAAGATGTTCAATTCGATCACTATGCTCTGTCTCAGAGAAAACTAATCCTAAAAGAAGTGCTCCGATTGCTTCTGCAACGTGAATTGTTTCTGAAAAACCAGCGATGAAGAATAACGAAGCAAATACTACAATAATAAAGATTTCATCTGAACTAATATTGAGCAATTTATTTAATAACGGCGTTGCTTTTCTAGCCACAATAAAGAATAGAAGCATATATCCTAAAGCAATTCCAATTGAAGTAAGAGCACCTAAGAAGGAAGCATGATCCCCAAGTACTAAACCAGAAACGACTGATAAATATACAGCAAGGAATATATCTTCAAACATAATAATTCCTAAAATTAGTTCGGTTTCATTATTACCAGTTCTTCTTAAATCCACTAATACTTTCGCAACGATGGCACTAGAAGAAATCGTAATAATACCCGCAATAATTAAAATTTCTAGTAATGGGAATCCCATGATAAACCCGTATAATAATCCAAGTGAAAAGTTAATTAGAATATAGATTGTTCCACCAATCGCAATAGAACGTCCGGATTTAATTAGTTTCTTCATCGAAAATTCTAGCCCTAGATAGAAGAGAAGGAACAGAACGCCAATTCTTCCAAGGAAGGATATTACACTTGCACTTTCAATAAATTTGAGATCGATTACACCTATTGTCGGCGCGTGCGGCCCTACTAACATGCCAAGAACAATTAGAAAAGGAATTACTGAGAACTTAAACTTTCCAGCGATTACTGCTGCAATTGCCACTAGAACTAAAGCTGTACCAACTTCAAAAATTAAAGTATCCATCTAGTCAGTCCCCCTATTCGAAAGTAACTCATTAATAATTTTTTTAATTTCTTCTCTCTCACCTGAAACTACTAGCATATCGCCTTCTTCAATTACTGTTTCTGGTCCTGGATTAAATAGCTTTTTCATATTCTTTTTCATAACTGCAATTATCGTTACGCTATACGTTTTTCTTATTTCAAGATCACCAATTGTTTTTCCGATTGCTGGAGCTGCATTCTCCACTTTAAACCACTCAATCGCTAAACCTTCAAAGACCATCTCAACATTTTCTAATGCCCTAGGCTTATATACCATTCCACCTAATATTGCTGCAACTTGTCTTGCTTCTGAGTCACGTAATGAAATACTAGAAATACTTTCTTCATGATCTGAATCAAAATGATACATTTCTCTACGTCCGTCATCATGAATCACAATCACCATTTTTTCGTTACCTTTCGTAACGATTTGAAATTTATACCCAATACCTGGAAGTTCACTTTCTCTAATATTCATATTTAGCTCCTCCTCAACAATTTTATTTGAATTTTCTGTTTTTCAGTCTTTTGTTCATCCAACCAATTTTAGAAATTCTAACCACTCCGGATACTTATGATTTGGAAATCTTTTATTGTAATAATAAGTGGCCCCTAGAAAAATACTTGAAGATGTAACGATAAAAAATACATTGCTTCTCATTTTTAAACTCTCAAGGCTTACTTTCAATAAAGTTTCTTCTTTCAAATTATCCCCACTTTCTCGCTTTACATTTAGTTTTTTAAAATGTAAATAATTCTAAAAATATTACGATGTAACATAATCATAACATAAAACGCATTTAAGTAACATCATTTTTAGAAAAATTGATTCTAGTATATTTTTTGCATATAATTTTCTTATTACAGAAAAAAGGAAGTGTATTATATGGTTGATATCTTTAGCAGATTCCTTGAAGTAACGAATAATATTTTATGGTCATATATTCTTATTGCAATGCTAATCGGCTTCGGTCTTTATTTCTCTTTCAAATTAAAATTTGTCCAAATTACTCATTTCAGTGAGATGGTCAGTTTAATTAGTAAAGGATTTAATCGAAAAGAAAAAAAGAAAGATAGCATCTCTCCATTCCAAGCATTTTGCTTAAGTGCAGCCGCTCGCATTGGTATCGGGAACTTAGCTGGTGTAGCATTAGCAATTTCAATGGGAGGACCTGGTGCAATATTTTGGATGTGGTTTATCGCGATTCTCGGAGCAGCTACTAGTTTTGTAGAATGTACGCTCGCGCAAATTTATAAAGTAAAAGATGGACGCAGGTTCCGTGGTGGCCCAGCATATTACATGGAAAAAGGGTTAAACAAACGCTGGATGGGTGTCTGGTTTTCACTTCTTATTACAGTTGCGTACGGATTAATTTTCAATTCAGTACAAGCAAATACAGTAACAATAGCGTTTGAAAATGCTTTCGGATTAGAGCGAACGATCGTAGGAGCTATACTAGCTTTACTAGTTGCAGTTATTATTTTCGGCGGTATTAAGAGCATTTCACGCATTACAGAAATGATTGTTCCCCCAATGGCAATTGTTTATATTGGTGTGGCTATTTTTGTCGTGATTAACAACTTCAATATGTTACCAAGCATTTTCATGGAAATCTTTAACGGTGCATTCGGTTTAGACCAAGCCATCGCTGGTGGTATTGGAGCAGCTATCAAGTTCGGAATCCAACGCGGTTTATTCGCGACAGAAGCAGGTATGGGGAGCTCTCCTAATGCAGCAGCAACATCTGATGTATCTCATCCTGTAAAACAAGGACTTGTTCAAGCATTAGGTGTTTTCGTAGATACATTCTTAGTATGTACATCAACAGCGTTTATCGTATTATGTTCTGGACTTTACAAAGGATCAAATTTAGAAGGTATTGAATTAACACAGCAAGCATTAAGTTCACAAATTGGACCGTGGGCAAGCACTTTCTTAGCGATTATTATTTTCCTCTTCGCTTTCAGCTCCTTACTAGGAAACTACTATTATGGTGAAACAAATATCGCATTCATTAAAGAAAGCAAAACATGGTTAATGATTTATCGCGTTGCAGTTGTCGGAATGGTGTTCTTCGGATCAATCGCTGCCCTTCAAACTGTTTGGAGTTTAGCTGATTTATTCATGGGACTAATGGTATTCACAAACTTAATTGCCATCTCATTCCTTAGCAAATTTGCCTATGCAGCATTAGTAGACTACATTAAGCAAAAGAAACAAGGTAAAGATCCTGTCTTCCTTGCAAGTTCTATCCCTGGCTTAAAGAATACAGAGTGTTGGGATGGGCAGGATGTAGAAGAAAAACAAAAGGCTGTTTAACAAACAAAGGCCCTATTACTTCACCGTAATAGGGCCTTTTATTTACAACAGTTCATAATTTGTTCAAATTAATTCCAGCAAAAGGGTTGATTTATACAAATTACTAGATTATAATAATTATAAATTAGTAATTGATATAACATAACAACTCAAAAGGAGATTGATCATAATGAACAAACAAGTAATCGAAGTATTAAACAAACAAGTAGCAGACTGGAGCGTTTTATTTACAAAATTACACAACTTCCATTGGTACGTAAAAGGACCTCAATTCTTCACATTACACGAGAAATTCGAAGAACTTTACACAGAATCAGCTACTCACATCGATGAAATTGCAGAACGCATTTTAGCAATTGGCGGCAAACCAGTAGCAACAATGAAAGAATACTTAGAACTATCTTCTATTCAAGAAGCAGCTTACGGAGAAACTGCAGAAGGGATGGTCGAGGCAATCATGAAAGACTACGAAATGATGCTAGTCGAACTGAAAAAAGGCATGGAAATCGCTCAAGACTCTGACGATGAAATGACATCTGACCTACTACTAGGCATCTACACAGAACTAGAAAAACACGCTTGGATGCTACGTGCGTTCTTGAATCAATAATAGATTTTAAAGCGGAGGTAGCTTGCTCAGAATGTGAGGGGGATGGAGCTTTTAACGTAGAGGCGCTCTTTGCCTCGCAGGAAAAAGCGAAGCCACCGAACATTCTAGCTACCGGAGCTGGATATTATGTAAAAGCGGAAGCGACTCGTTCAGAGTCGCTTTTTTTATGTAATGGTTGCATTTAACGGTACACGAAATTATATCAACGATTTTTCAAATATATCGATCATAACTCGCAATATATCAACGATTTTTTCATTATATCGATCATTACAAGCAATATATCAACGATTCGACAAAGGATATCAATTTATCGACAAATCACGACAATATTAACACACCCCTCGCCCTACTTTTATCAATATATTACAATCTCATCTATGTTAAAATATAGGAAACACCTTTTAGTAAAATAGATCCAAAAAGCTTTTCCAAATTCATCATTTACTACTTAAATGGCGGGAGTGGTTCAGTTGAAAGACTACTTAATTAGAGCATTTTTTGCGTTAATAACAGTTGGAATCGTCTTACTTATAGCTAATATTTTCAATATACGTGTCGAGGTGAAAGACTATGCTTTCCTCGTTGTCGTAGCAATTGGTGGCGGCTGGGGTGGCTGGTACCTGTATAAAAAACAAAGTAATCAAAATGATAAAGGCATTCCAAAGTAATATGGAATGCCTTCTTTTATTTCCGTCTATAATAAATAACAAAATTCAAACCACTGATACAACCAATCGCAATAAACATAGAAAACGATTGTCCATCTCCACCTAGACTATATTCATCAATGATAAATCCAGACATAAACAATGTTATCGCTGAAACACCAACACACAATATCGAAATAAACCAAAGCGAAAACTCATTAATCAGCTCTTTCTTCTGTCTTAAAACAATTAGCATAACAAGAATAGACGCTGCTAAAATACTTTTAAAAACAGGACGTAAATACACAAACTCCTCCATCTATTCCTCCTTTCCGAAAAACTATATATTCTAACATTAATATATTTAACTAAATTAGAAACACATGTCTTTTTACGATAAAAAAGACATGTGTTTCTATAAATCGCTATAAAAACGTACTATGATAATTGCTTCCACTTCGTCCCCAAGACAGGACGCTCGTAATTTTGGATTTCATGAATTAGTTTATCTGCCGTCTCAGCGGAAACAATTAACTCTTTATTCGATGGATTCATAAAGCCTTCTTCTGCTGCCCGTTCAACCATTTGCAAAATTGGTCCGTAAAAGTCTTTTATGTTCAATAAACCAACCGGCTTATTATGTATACCAATTTGTGACCAACATACTACTTCAAAGAGCTCTTCAAACGTTCCATATCCGCCTGGTAATGCAATGAAAGCATCCGCAAGCTCTGCCATTTTCGCCTTGCGCTCATGCATCGTTTCTACCTCAATTAATTCTGTTAATCCTGTATGTACGATTTCTCCTCGAAATAGACCACGCGGCATAACACCTGTTACACGTCCGCCTAAACGAAGAACTTCGTTTGCTACTTCTCCCATTAATCCAACGCATGAACCACCGTATACGAGCTCATAGTCGTTCTCAACAAACATTTTTCCTAACTGGATTGCCTGCTCTTTAAACTCTGGTCTCTCCCCTAAATTGGAACCTGCAAACACACAAATCTTTCTCATTCCTACACCCCGAAACTATATATTGTTATGATACAATTGACATTGTACAACATATTGAGGAGATGAGGAAGAAATGGATATCGTTGCATTTCAAAGATGGGTTGAGGAATTTTACGAAAAACGAAGCTGGTCACAGTATAATGCCTTTATTCGCTTAAATTTCTTAACTGAAGAAGTTGGAGAAGTTTCACGAGTTGTTCGCGCTATTGAAATCGGCCGCGATCGTCCTGATGAAGATGCGAAAACAGAAGAAGAGCTAAAACAAGAACTAAAAGAAGAACTTGGTGATGTACTATCTAACCTTATTATTCTTTCGCAAAAATATGATTTGGATTTACAAGACATTATGGACGCACACGTCACAAAGCTTTCGAAAAGGTTCGAAGCACTCAAATGAGAATATTATCAATTATGGTATAATATTCTTGTCACAATACTAAGGGGGATTTTATGTTATCTAAAAAATTGCATAACGCATTAAATGAACAAATGAACTTTGAATTTTACTCTGCCCACGCCTATATGGCAATGGCTGCTTACTGTACAGCTGAGAGCTATGATGGATTCGCTAACTTTTTCCTTGTACAAGCTGAAGAAGAGCGTTTCCACGCAATGAAGCTTTACAACTATATTAACGACCGCGGTGAGCGCGCTATTATTACTGGATTCGATAATCCAAATAACGAATACGAATCTGTATTGAACGCTTTTGAAGTCGCACTTGAGCACGAGCGTGAAGTAACGAAACGTATTTATCACTTATCTGATATTGCTTGGGATGAGCGTGAGCATGCAACAATTACATTCTTAAAATGGTTCGTTGATGAGCAAGTAGAAGAAGAAGCTTCATTCGATAGCATCATTCAAAAATTAAAACGTATTACAAGCGATTCAAACGCACTATTTATGCTAGATGCTGAATTAGAGAAACGTACATTTACGCCTCCAACTGAGTAGTATTTTAATCACCTTAATGCATGTATTAAGGTGATTTTTTTATTTGCTTTCTATCTTAAAATCACCTTAAATTTCCTAGCATTTGACATAGAACTAGTTAATAAATGGTATTATTTTCAATATAAAGTGAAACTTTGATCCGTGGGGGGTTCGTTCATCCACCACGGATTATTAGTTGAACTAATCGGGTCTTTACAGGCAGTTGATCTCCCACCTAACCTCTTTGCCCCCGCCAAATTTTGAGGTGGGAGTCTTACTGCTCGTTAATGCGGGATAAAACAATATGTGAGGAGAGAAAAAATGAATCAACGTGTAGAAGCTGTTGATGCAATTCGTGGTTTCGCTTTATTTGGCATTTTATTTGTTAATATAACATTAATTCAATTCGGGTTATTCGCTAATGAAAAACCCACTTATATTTTCGGAAAACTCGATGAAAGTGCTAATTGGTTTATTCAATTTTTCGGCACACAAAATTTCATTTCCCTATTCTCTTTTTTATTTGGGCTTAGCATTATTTTGTTACAAAAAAGTATTATCGCAAAAGGAAAAAAGTTTTTCCCCACATATATAAGACGTATTAGCATTCTTTTACTACTAGGTTTCATTCACGGTACCTTTATTTGGTCCGGAGATATTTTATTTGCATACGGACTTATCGGGATTTTCTTAATGATGTTTATAAATAGAAAACCAAAAACATTATTGATTTGGGCAACTATTCTACTCGCACTCATTACACTTATGTCTTATCAAACTGATCCAAATACAAATATTAATGATTTTGCTCCTTATATTGAAAAAGAGCATAAAGTTCATGAAACTGGAAGCTATATGGATCATGTCAACTTTAGGTTAACTGAAAGTCCTTTCGATTATATTGGGATTAACGGTTTCTTCGGACTAGTTTTCATATCAATTTTCGCAATAATTTTTATGTCCCCACTTTTCTTACTCGGAATGTATGTAGGAAAAAAGGGCTGGCTATTTGAGATTGATAAACACATACCTTCTATCAAAAAGATTTGGCTTATCACTGGTATTTTCTCTTTTACAATTAAAATCTTAGCCGTGTTCGTAAAGCATCCAATTTTAATTATGTTACACGATGGCCTTACATCAGTAACCATGACATTCTTTTACGGAAGCACCATTATTTTATTATTCCATTACAAAAAAGCATCGCGCTTACTAACATATATGGCGAATATGGGGAAAATGTCGGTTAGTAATTACTTAGCTCAATCCATTATCACAACAACAATTTTTTACGCATACGGCTTTGGCTTATTCGGTAAAATCGGATATTTCTTCGGTATTCTTTTGACCATTGGAATTTATACAATTCAATTATTCGTTAGCACCTATTGGCTACAGAAATACCGAATGGGCCCTATAGAATATGCGTGGAGAATGGGAACTTATTTAGAGAGACCACGATTTAAAAAAGACTTGGATAAAGCAAGTTAAACAAAAAAAGCAATGAGCCTACGCTCATTGCTTTTCTTAATTTATTAAAGCATAACCCCAACAATAATCGCTGATAATATACTTACTAACGTTGCACCGTATACAAGTTTTAGTCCGAATGATGATACAACATTTGCTTGTTTGCCATCGATACTCTTTGTTGCACCTGCGATAATTCCGATAGATGAGAAGTTCGCAAATGATACAAGGAAGATAGATAAAATACCTACTGTACGAGTTGATAAATCACCAGCTACTTTTCCAAGGTCAAGCATTGCAACGAATTCGTTCGTTACTAATTTTGTTGCCATAATTTGTCCCGCTGCTAGCATCTCTGATGTTGGAATACCCATTACGAATGCTAATGGTGAGAAGATATATCCTAAAATGCTTTGGAATGTGATTCCGAAAATTGAATCGAATACACCGTTAATTGCTGTAATTAATGCTACGAAACCGATTAACATCGCCGCTACTGTTACAGCGATAGAGAAACCAAGCATAATATATTCGCCTAACATTTCAAAGAATGTTTGTTTCTTATCTTCTTGTAATTCTAAAATATCGTCTTCTTCTTTCACTTCATATGGATTGATAATATGAACGATAATGAATCCACTAAATAAGTTTAATACAAGTGCTGTTACTACATATTTTGGATCAATCATTTTCATATAAGAACCGACGATTGACATTGATACTGTTGACATTGAAGATGCACAAAGTGTGTATAAACGATTTTTCGGTAATTTGCTTAATTGATCTTTTACTGTAATAAATACTTCACCTTGACCAACAATTGCAGCTGCTACTGCATTATATGATTCTAGTTTTCCTAAACCGTTAATTTTACTTAGTACGAAACCGACTGCACGAATGATAATCGGTAAAACTTTAATATGTTGCAAGATCCCAATTAATACCGCTAAGAAAATAATCGGTAATAATACTGTTAAGAAGAATGGTGCTTGTCCATCGTTCGCTAAACCACCAAATACGAAATTAACCCCAGCTTCCGCAAATTTTAAAATAGCGCCAAATCCATCTGCAATCCCTTTTACTAATACAAATCCGACCTTTGTATTTAATAAGAAATACGCAAGTACCAATTGAATGACAAGCATAAGTGCAATTGGCTTATATTTAATTTTCTTACGATCTGAACTTATAAGGAAACCTAGTACAAACACTACAAGTAAACCAACTAGAAACATTACTATTTTCATATGTGAATCCTCCACTTCTCCCACGAGTTATTGGTCGTATAACGTATAACGAATGACGTCTGACCATTGACGTTAAAAAAATTTAAAACCCCTAAATACTATTCAACTGTTATCTAAAATCAGTAAGCGTTTACATAAATTGCAATTTATAAAAGGTAGCCTCTTCTCTCCTACCGTATTAAAAGTCTGAAATTGATACCACCTACAAATCAAATTGTAAGCGTTATCTAGAAGAAATGCAATATAAATTTTAAAAGATTTTCATATGTTAATATATTCCTAATTAATTGGTTTTTTTATGTAATTTAACCATAAAAAACGGCCCTAGCTATGAGCTAGAACCATCCTTTTTTATCCCGCATTAACTGGCAGTAAGATCCCACCTCAAAATGCAGCGAAAGCAAAGAAGTTAGGTGAGGGATCAACTGCCCGTAAATGCCCGATTGGTTCAACTAATAATCACTGGGGGATGAAGCCCCCCGCTGATTAAAGTTTCACTTTATAGCATAACACCAACGATAATCGCTGATAATATACTTACTAATGTCGCACCATACACAAGACGTAAACCGAATGATGATACAACATTTGATTGGTTTTCATCGATACCTTTCGTTGCACCTGCGATAATTCCAATTGATGAGAAGTTCGCAAATGATACAAGGAATACAGAAAGAATACCTACTGTACGAGCTGATAAATCACCAGCTACTTTGCCAAGATCAAGCATCGCAACAAACTCGTTTGATACTAATTTTGTTGCCATAATTTGTCCCGCTGTTACCATCTCTGCTTGCGGGATACCCATTACGAATGCTAATGGTGAGAAAATATATCCTAAAATAGCTTGGAATGTAATACCGAACACTGAATCAAACAAGCTATTGATTGCTGTAATTAATGCTACGAAACCAAGTAACATTGCTGCTACCGTAATTGCAATCGTGAAACCAAGCATAATATATTCGCTTAACATTTCAAAGAATGATTGCTTTTTCTTATTTTCTAACTTCAGTGTATCTTCTTCTTCCGTAATATCGTACGGGTTAATAATATGAATAATAATGAAACCACTAAATAAATTTAATACAAGTGCTGTTACTACATATTTTGGCTCGATCATTTTCATATAAGAACCAACGATTGACATTGATACTGTCGACATTGAAGATGCACATAATGTATATAAACGATGTTTTGGGATTTTACTTAATTGATCTTTTACTGTAATAAATACTTCCGCTTGTCCAACAATTGCAGCTGCTACTGCATTATATGATTCTAATTTCCCTAAACCATTTACTTTACTTAACAAAGTACCAATAGCACGAATAAATATCGGTAAAATCTTAAAGTGTTGTAAAATTCCGATTAATACTGCGAAGAATACGATTGGTAATAATGCAGTTAAGAAGAATGAAACTTCTCCTTTATTAACAAGGCCACCAAATACGAAAACGATTCCAGCTTCCGCATACCCAAGAAGTGCGCCAAATCCATCTGAAATTCCTTTTACTAAAATATAACCCACTTGCGTATTTAATAAGAAATACGATAATGCTAACTGAATTACAAGCATGAGTGCGATTGGTTTATACTTAATCTTCTTTCGATCGGCACTTATAAGAAAACCGAGTACGAATACAACGAGTAATCCTACAAGAAACATAACAAACTTCATTAATAAAATCCTCCATTTAACTCTTCATTAACGTTGAACGTCTGACCATTCAAAACAAGAAATAATCCGAACTTTCCATTTCTCCACCAAAACACTTAACTGGATATGAAAAATCATAAAACCTCTTGTCTCAAAGGCATTTTCCATTCTATCATAAATCCCAACTCATATCCGCACTTTTCTAAAAAAAATTACATTTTATTATAAAAACCTCATTAATGTTCGTCTTTTGCCCCTTTCTCCTGTTTTATAACTACACAAAAAACGAGCATCAAATTTCACTGATGCTCGTTCTATCTTTTATCCCGCTATTTGCCGGGCAGTAAAACTCCCACTGATTAAAGTTTCACTTTATTATACAGCTTTTTCTTTATCTGCTACTTCCGGCTTATCCCAACACTCTGTATTGTTCAACCCTGGAATAGACTCCGCATAAAAGACTGGATCTTTTCCTTGTTTCTTTTGCTTTACGTAATCTGATAACGCTGCGAAAGCGTACTTAGAAAGGAATACAATTGCCACTAAGTTAATAACAGCCATAATCCCCATAAATAAATCTGCTAAGTCCCAAACGATTTGAATTGTTGCTACAGATCCTAACATAACCATACCAAGTACAGCAATGCGGTATGCCGTTAATAACACTTTACTTCCATTTAAGAACTCAATATTTGTTTCACCATAGTAGTAGTTACCTACTAATGAGCTGAATGCAAATAAGAAGATTGCAACCGCTACAAATACAGATGCCCACGGTCCGATATGTTGGCTTAACGCTTGTTGCGTCAATTGAATTCCATTTAAATCAGCTGCACCAGGTACATCAGATAATAAAATGATGAACGCTGTACAACTACAAATTAATAATGTATCTGTAAATACCCCTAAAGTTTGAATGAAACCTTGTTTAACTGGGTGCGTTACGTTCGCAGTCGCTGCTGCGTTCGGTGCACTACCCATACCAGCTTCATTTGAGAATAATCCACGTTTTACTCCTAGTAAAATCGCAGCTCCTAATCCCCCACCAACTACTTCTTTAATTCCGAATGCATGTAAGAAGATTTCTTTAAATACATACGGAATTGCCGTAATGTTTGTTACAACAACGAATAATGCAACTGCTACATATATAATTGCCATTACCGGAACAATCATTTCAACCGCACGCGCAATTCGCTTAACCCCACCGAAAATAATGATTGCAAGTAAACCAGCCATAAACAGACCTACAAGTCTACTATCCATTTTAAATGCGCCATCAAAAGCTGCCGCTACTGTGTTTGACTGTACTGCATTAAAAATCAATCCGAAACTCACTGTTATTAGAACAGAGAAAACAACACCTAACCAGCGTTTCTTTAAACCCTTTTCCATATAATACGCTGGGCCCCCACGGAATGCGTTCCCATCTTTTACTTTATAAATTTGCGCTAATGTGCTCTCTACAAACGCAGAAGCACCCCCAATTACCGCAATTAACCACATCCAAAATACAGCACCTGGACCACCTGCTGAGATTGCAATAGCTACACCAGCTAAGTTACCAGTACCTACACGAGAAGCTGTACTCATACAAAATGCTTGGAATGATGATACACCGCTTTTTTCTTTTTGCGCTTTTCTTGTCTTTGAACTCGCCCCGTCCCCAAGTAGGCGAATCATTTCTCCAAAGTAGCGAATTTGGACGAATTTCACACGAAATGAAAAATAGAGTCCTAATCCAATTAACATCGCGATAATGATATATGACCAAAGGACATTATTTACATCCCCAATTACTTTAGCTAAAAAATCCATAATCGAATTGCCCCCTCTTCCTAACAATAAGAAAATTATATTCTAAAAACTTTTAGTAATCAAGAACTTTATGTTAGGTTTTATGACATGATTAAGTTAGATTTCTTAACATACATATGTTTTTCACTTAAAACTATAACCAATACGTGCATTTATCCACTACTCAATCACTCATCCTATTCGACCAATCATACTTTTAAGACAGTACGTTGCCTACAAATAACGAGAGAAATGAACAAACAAAAATTATATTAATAATTACCTTTCACCCTTCTCATCATTTACTACAACAAAAAAGGCGAGCATCAAATTCCTCTCGATGCTCGCCTTTTCATTACACTGCTTTTTCTTTATCCGTTACCGCTGGCTTATCCCAACACTCTGTATTCGTTAAACCAGGAATAGAATCTGCACTGAAGACTGGATCTTTTCCTTGTTTCTTTTGCTTTACATAGTCTGCCAACGCAGCATACGCAAATCGTCCAAGAAGTGTAATCGCAATTAAGTTTGTAATTACCATTAGACCCATAAATAAATCCGCCATATTCCATACGACTTTAAGCGTCGCAACAGAACCGAATAATACCATTGCAACTACCGCAATACGGTAAATTGTTAACCAAGCTTTACTTTGTTTAATGAATTCAATATTCGTTTCACCATAATAGTAGTTTCCTAGAAGTGAACTAAATGCAAATAAGAAAATAATAATCGCTAAGAAGCTACTTGCCCATGGGCCGATTTGTGAACTTAATGCGTTTTGTGTTAATTCAATACCTTCTAAATTTGTTGCTTTATATGCACCAGAACATAATACGATAAACGCTGTTGATGTACATACTAAAAATGTATCTACTAAAACCCCGATTGTTTGAATAAAACCTTGTTTCGCTGGATGCGTTACATCAGCTGTTGCTGCCGCGTTCGGCGCACTACCCATACCTGCTTCATTCGCAAATAACCCGCGCTGAATACCAAATTTCATTGCAGCACCGATACCGCCACCTACAGCTGAATCTAAACCGAATGCACCTTTAAAGATTTCTGTAAATACATCTGGTATTAAATAGAAGTTTTTAATAACAACGAAAATAGCTACTGCAATATAAATAAGTGCCATTGGCGGAACAATCATTTCTGACATACGCGCAATACTTTTCACACCACCAAAAATAATAACTGCAACTAATGCCGCTAATACAATCCCAACAATATAACGCTCTAAACCGAATGCATTTTCAAATGCTAACGTAACTGTATTCGCTTGTACTGAGTTGAAAATTAAACCGTAACTAATTGTGATTAGAATAGAGAACCAAATTCCCATCCAACGTTTATTTAAACCTTTTTCCATATAATAAGCAGGACCACCACGGAAGCCACTGCCATCTTTTATTTTATAAATTTGCGCAAGTGTACTTTCCACGAAACTTGAAGACGCCCCGATAATTGCAATAACCCACATCCAAAATACAGCTCCTGGTCCTCCCATAGAAATAGCTAGCGCTACACCAGCTAAGTTTCCGATACCGATACGAGCTGCTGAACTCATACAGAACGCTTGGAAAGAAGATACGCTACCCTTTTTACGTGTCTTACCAGTTAGTCCATCACTCATTAATCGAACCATTTCTCCTAAATGAGTAATTTGTACGAATTTTAATTTAATAGAAAAATAAAGCCCTAAACCAATTAGCATTGCAATAAGAACATATGACCAAAGAATCGTATTCGTTGATGAAACGAATTGATCTAAAATATTCATACAATTAACCCCTCCTTTTCTCCATAAATCGAATTATATTCAAAAAATATTCAAAAATCAACATTTTTCGACATCTTATAACTTCCAAATATTAGGTTTCTCTACGTAAATACATCCTTCTTTTATGACTCCACTTTCAGTAGCTGTGCATACTAAAACAAAAAATAATTTCATAAACAACACCATTGACAAAAATATATAACTGTAACTATAATAGTTACATCAAGTTGTAACTAACCTAATTACATTACATTCATTCATTTCAGATATACACTTTAACAAAACACTTTGGAGGGATTTATTATGAAAATCGGAATCATCGGAGCAACTGGTAAAGCTGGAAGCCGTATTTTAAAAGAAGCATTAGATCGTGGACATGAAGTTACTGCAATTGTAAGAAATGCTGCGAAAATTACAGAAAAAAATGTAAAAGTTTTAGAGAAAGATGTATTCGCTCTTACATCTAACGATCTACAAGCATTCGATGTAGTTGTAAATGCTTTCGGTGCTCCAGCAGGACAAGAGCATCTTCACGTAGATGCAGGAAATGTACTGATTGAAGCTGTGAAAGGTGCACCACATACAAAATTACTTGTAGTTGGTGGAGCTGGAAGCTTATTTGTAGACGAAGAGAAAACAACACGTGTATTTGATACACCAGGTTTCCCGGGCGAATACCTTGCAACAGCTCAAAACCAAGGTAAAAACTTAGAAATCTTACAACAAACAAATGACATCACTTGGACATTCATCAGCCCTTCTGCACTATTCGCATTAGGAAAACGCACTGGCTCTTACACAGCTGGTAAAGACAATCTTCTTGTTAACTCAAAAGGCGATAGCTATGTAAGTTACGAAGACTTCGCAGTAGCAGCACTTGATGAAATCGAAAATCCAAAACATGTGAACGAACGCTTCACAGTAGTTTCTGAAGCTGAATAATACGAAAAAGCTCGTAAAACATTATGTTTTACGAGCTTTTTTATTTTTTAAGCTTTTACCTCTTGTATACCTTCTGTTCTTTCGAAACCTTGTTTCGTAATTTTAAAGAATACGTCATGTATACCATACTCAAATAACATACCATTAAATTGTTCTGTCAATGCTTTCGTATTTTCCATTCCTTCTAATCCATGTATATAAAAAGCATCGGCAAATGCCAATGCTTTTTATACTATCTTTTAATTTGATTTGGTTTATGTGGTTCGTTTGGAGTATACGGTTTATTCGGTTTCTGTGGTCCTTCAGACTTTTTCCAACTCACCGCTAATTCCGGACTTGTTTTCTCTTCACTACGTTCTAATAATACAACCGCATTTTGAATCGTCGGTGTTCCTTTATGCGCAATCCCTTGTAATTTCGTTAAATTTCCTGATACTTTAAAGCTAAATCCACCTGCTGGTGTTTGTTTTGGAATTAAAATGCGGAACTTTTCTCCTACATTAAATTCATTTTTTGCTTCGCCTTTTTCATTTACAAATTTCACACCAGCTGGTGCACCTGTTGCTTGCACTTTATACGTTCCGCTTTTTGCATTCGTTTCTACTGTATATAAACCTGTTTCAAAGAAATCATTTTTCAATACTGCTTCTTGTTCTTCTGTAGGAGTTACACTCATCGTAATTTCTTGTAACTCTTCACTCGCATTTGCCTTTGCAACTATGTCTTTCGTTACTTTCTCTACGTTTTTATTACGGAAATCTAAATCGTTAATATCGATTTGTTTTAATGCATTCCATACTGCAAGCTGTGTTGCGTAATGTGCTTCTCTCCAATCGGAAACGCCTAATTCTTGCGGACTCTTTTGTGGATATCCATTTAATAGTACACGGTACACGTTAATATCCACTTTTCCCATTTCCGGTAAATCTTGACCACTTGGAGATTTCAAATCTACATTTAAGCAAAATGCAATTTTTCCATCTGCCGTTTTAATAAGCTCTGTTCGGATTGGTCTTTTCTTTGACTTACTATAACTCCAATCCATTTCATACTTTGTATGGTCCATAACTTCTGCAAATGCTTTTTGAAGTGGGAATAATACAAATAAAACACTTAAAAAAACAGCTAAAAGTTTGAACGATTGCTTTATATTCATGTTTTACAACCCCTTATGAAATAACAAATTTACTAATAAGTAGTATTTAGTTAGAATTTTTTTTTATACATAAACACAACAAAAAGAGTGCAAATAATTTGCACTCTTTTTCTCTACTTTAATCTTAGAAATCGAAGTTATCAGGATCTGGACCAACGCGGTGATTTTGGTTTAATGCATCGATTTTTTCCATATCTTCTTTTGTTAATTCAAAGTTAAATACATCAGCATTTGCAATAATACGGTGTTCTTTCGTTGATTTTGGAATTGTAATAACTCCATTTTGTAAGTCCCAACGTAAGATAACTTGCGCTGTTGTTTTACCGTGTTTATCAGCAATTTCTTGTAATGTTTCGTTATCTAATAATTGACCTTGCATAAGTGGTGACCATGCTTCCATTTGAATACCTTGTTCTTTACAGAAAGCTTGTAATTCTTTTTGTGTTAAACGAGGGTGATATTCTACTTGGTTAATCATTGGCTTAATTTCTGCATCTTTCATTACATCTTGTAAGTGATGAATTTGGAAGTTACTTACGCCAATTGCACGTACACGCTCTTCTTTATAAAGTGTTTCTAGCGCTTTCCATGTATCTTTATATTTTCCTTCTACAGGCCAGTGAACAAGGTATAAATCTAAATAATCTAGTTCTAATTTTTTTAAGCTCTCTTCATATGCAGCAATTGTTTCGTCATATCCTTGATCTGCGTTCCATACTTTTGAAGTGATAAATAATTCTTCTCTTGAAATACCAGTCGCTTCAATACCTGCACGGATTCCTTCACCTACAGCTTTTTCATTTCCGTAAATTGCAGCTGTATCGATGCTACGGTATCCTGCTTTAATCGCTGATTTAATTGCTTCTACAAGTTCTGGTCCTTCTTCTACTTTAAATACACCTAAACCGAACCAAGGCATTTCTACACCATTATTTAATACTGTTTTACTTTGTAAGTTTTTCATTTTATTTTCTCTCCTTTTATCCCGCATTAACGGGCAGTAAAATTCCCACTTCAAAATTCGGCTGAAGCAAAGACGTTAGGTGGGAGATAAACTGCCCGTAAACGCCCGATTGGTTCAACTAATAATCATTGGTGGAAGAACACCCCCACTGATTAAAGTTTCACTTTATTTTACTTGATCTCTTTTTTCTAATGTCATACTCCATGCTGTTAAAATAACAGCACCTACTACCATAAGGCCGCCTACCCAAGCAGTATGGATTAACCCTAACGAATTCGTTACAAGGCCACCTATATAAGAACCTAAAGCGATTCCTCCGTTAAATGCGGCAATATTAATTGCTGAAGCAACATCAACCGCACTTGGAACAAAGCGCTCTGCCAATATAACTACATATACTTGTAGCCCCGGAACATTCATAAACGCGAATAGTCCCATGAAAATAATTGTGATTAATCCAGCTACTTTAAACGGCGCTGTAAATGTTAAAACAAATAATATAATCGCTTGAATAAGGAACATGTAGAATAGCGCTCGAATTGGATTATGATTCGATAATTTTCCGCCGACCATATTCCCTATCGCAATGGCGATTCCATACACTAATAAAATGATGGTAACGGTACTTGCTTCAAATCCTGTTACTTCTTGTAATAACGGTGATAAATACGTAAATGTTACGAATGTACCGCCGTATCCAAGTGCAGTAATAATGAAAACAAGTAACAGTCTTCCATTTTTAATTAGTTTAAATTGATCACGAAACGATACAGGTACACCATTTTTTAAATTAGATGGGACGAGTATACTATTTGCGATGAAAGCAATAATTCCAATTACAACGATCGCCATAAATGACACTCTCCAGCCAAACTCTTGACCGATAAATGTTCCAATTGGCACACCAGTAATAGTCGCGACTGTTAATCCAGTAAACATAATCGCAATTGCGCTAGCACGTTTATTCTCTGGTACGATTGCAGCCGCAATTGTAGATCCTATCGACATAAACACACCGTGTGCAAATGCAGCTACAATCCTTGCGATAATTAATACAGTGAAGCTTGTTGCTACCGCCGCAATGCCATTACCAATAATGAAAACAACCATAATCCACATTAATAATGTCTTTCGCGACATACGAGCCGTTAACGCTGTTAAAACAGGAGCTCCTACTGCCGCTCCTAACGCATATAAGGAAACCGTTAAACCAGCTGTTGTAACCGAGACATTTAAATCTTTCGAAATAGATGGTAGTAAACCGACACTAATAAACTCGGTCGTACCAATCCCAAACGCACTAATTGCTAGTGCTAATAAAGCAAACATACTTCTTCGATTCGTCTGAACTTCCGAAGATGGTACTGTATATGAACTCAATTGAATTCCTCCTTATTACAAGAAATCCAATCATAATAGTATGATAAAAGGGCCCTTCTATCTTCTAAAACATATATTTCATACTTACAAATGCTATTATGAATGGTTTCATCCTTTTTTTGAAGAACGCACTTTAAAGTACGATAGGCACCAAAAAGTAACATAGTCACTTTTCAGTACCGTACTACTCATTTGCCTCTTACATGTGCTATTATGAAACATATTTAACATAATAAAAAGTACGTACTTTAAAGTGCTATAGGTACTAAAAAGTAACATTTATATTATTTAACTTACTTCGCTCACAAAAGGAGGGTTTCATATGAAGAAATACAATATTCCTGTAGAGGCGACTTTAGAAGTTATCGGCGGCAAATGGAAAGTTGTTATTCTTTGTCACTTAACGAAAGGTACAAAGAGAACGAGTGAACTAAAACGCTCAATGCCTGGTATTACACAAAAAATGTTAACGCAGCAATTACGTGAATTAGAAGACGACGGCGTTATTCAAAGAAAAGTATACAATCAAGTCCCACCAAAAGTAGAATATTCTCTTACTGATTACGGTTGGTCTTTAGAATCGATTCTTGATTCTCTTTGTTCTTGGGGCGAATGCCATCTTGAAAAAGAAGGTAACACATCGATGCTAATTGCGGAAGGTGAATAATAGGAAAAAGGAAAAAACGAACATGAATTTGTTCGTTTTTTCCTTTTTTTCTATATATATATGTACATTTCTAACTGAAACAAAATATTTTATACGCTTTCATACCTTGTCAGCACTACGTTATACACTCAATATCAAATAATTAGGAATCATTTTTATGTTAACATAGGTGTATATAGTATATAATATAGGATATATATTATATACACTTTCCGGTAACGGAGCTTTTCCATTATGCGGACAAGCCATATATCGGACAGTTCATAAATAATAAGTAAGACGTTATGGTTTTAGATTTATGTTTGCAGCTTAGTTGCTGTCATAAATTTAAAGGCATTTTATTGTGTTTTGTGAAACTTTGTATAAAGTTTCGTAAACGGTTACTATCTTACTTATAAAAAATAAGAGTATTGCTATCGTAAAGGAGAATTGGAGATGCCAGAAACTATGACTCAAACAAAGCCAGAACAAGAAACTGTACAAATTTCTGCTAGCCAAGGACAACTTGATGTACTTGATCAGTTGTTAAAACCTGAGGTACAAGAATCATTAACAACACTAGTAGAACAGCTTCCAAAATTAACTGAGCTTGTTAACATTTTAACTAAGTCTTATGACTTCGCTCAAACTGTTGCTACTGATGAAGTATTAAAAAGCGACACTGTTGGTGCAATCACAGAGCTTGTAGAGCCTGTAAAAGATACAGTGAAAAGCATGGCTGCAACTGCAATCGAAGCGAAAGATCGTGCTGACGAAAGCAACGAAGTTATCGGCCTATTCGGTCTATTAAAATTACTAAAAGACCCACAAGCACAAAAAATGTTCCGCTTTGTGAACGCATATCTTCAAATTAGTGCAGAACGTAACAATAAATAAGTTAACTTATAACAACAATTAGTAAAGACGGGGGATATCATACTATGTCAAAACAAATTGTCATCTTAGGCGCTGGTTATGGCGGTCTTCTTGCCGCTTTAAACGTACGTAAATTTTACAGCAAATCAGAAGCACAAGTTACAGTGATTAACCAATACCCAACACACCAAATCATCACTGAACTACATCGCCTTGCAGCTGGTAACGTTGCTGAGCAAGCAATTGCAATGCCACTTACAAAGCTTTTCAAAGGTAAAGATATCGATCTTAAAATCGCAACAGTTGAGTCATTCTCAGTTGATAGCAAAGAAATCAAACTAGCTGGTGGCACTACATTATCTTACGATGCACTTGTAGTTGCTTTAGGAAGTAAAACTGCTTACTTCGGTATTCCAGGACTAGAAGAAAACAGCATGGTATTAAAATCTGCTGCTGATGCAAACAAAATCTACAAACACGTTGAAGACCGTATTCGTGAATACGCGAAAACGAAAAACGAAGCGGATGCTACAATCGTAATCGGTGGTGGCGGATTAACTGGCGTTGAGCTAGTTGGTGAGCTTGCTGACATTATGCCTAAACTTGCAAAAAGCCACGGCGTAAATCCAAAAGAAGTTAAACTTCTTCTTGTTGAAGCAGGTCCAAAAATCCTTCCAGTATTACCAGACCACTTAATCGAACGTGCAACTACTAGCCTAGAAGCACGCGGTGTTACATTCTTAACTGGTCTTCCTGTAACAAACGTTGCTGGCAATGAAATCGACTTAAAAGACGGTCAAAAACTTGTTGCTAACACATTCGTTTGGACAGGCGGCGTACAAGGTAACCCATTAATCGGTGAATCAGGTCTTGAAGTAAACCGTGGTCGTGCAACAGTTGATGCATACCTACAATCTACTTCTCATAAAGACGTATTCGTTGCTGGAGACAGCGCTGTTGTCTTCGCTCCAGACGGACGTCCATACCCACCAACTGCACAAATCGCTTGGCAAATGGGTGAGTTAATTGGATACAACTTATACGCAGCACTAGAAGGCAAAGCATTCGAAGAGTTCGCACCTGTAAACTCTGGAACGCTTGCTAGTCTAGGACGTAAAGATGCTGTTGCTACAATTGGAGCAAGCAATACTCCACTTAAAGGCTTACCAGCATCATTAATGAAAGAAGCAAGTAACGTTCGTTACTTATCACACATTAAAGGTCTATTCAGCTTAGCTTACTAATCTGAATATAAGCCCGAATCATGCCCGGCATGGTTCGGGCTATTTTTATCCGTAATATTCTCTACTTACTTATATTCGGCAAAGAGATACTATAACCCTTTTTAATTATCTAAATATACTGACTTTTTTGTGTCGGAATTGTGTATATGAAAAGAGTGAAAGCATCTTTCTTACTTCCACTCTTCCACAAAAATTATTATCCCAATTTCACTAAGCTGTAGTTCTTCCTCCCTTTACGAATAATAATAAATCTTCCATCAAATGAATTTTCTACAGTAACATCCGTACCTACATCCGTTACTTTCTCACCATTCATAGAAATCGCACCGTTATTAATGTCTTCACGAGCTTGACGTCTAGATGGTTCAATCCCTAAATCAACTAGCCACTCTACAATATTTTTCGTCTCTTTGGAAGACTGGAATGTCGGCATCTCTTTAAAGCCTTGTTCAATTTCATCAGCTGTTAACGATTTAATATCTCCGCTAAATAATGCCGAGGTAATTTTCACAGCTTGCAATAATGCCTCTTCTCCATGAACGAATTTCGTCATTTCTTCGCCTAACACTTTTTGCGCTTCACGTTTATGAGGCTCGGCTTCTACCTTCGTTGCCAATTCATCAATTCGCTCTTTCGCTAAGAATGTAAAGTATTTCAAGTATTTAATTACATCACGATCATCTGTATTCACCCAGAACTGGTAAAATTCAAATGGCGTTGTTTTTTCAGCATCAAGCCAAACCGCACCACTTGCTGATTTTCCAAATTTCGTACCGTCTGATTTTAATAATAACGGAATTGTTAGTCCAAATACTTTCGCCTCATGTCCTTCTAACTTACGAATTAAATCTAACCCGCTCGTAATATTTCCCCATTGGTCACTACCACCAATTTGCAGTTGAACATCTTCTTTCGTGTATAAATGATGGAAATCCATCGCTTGCAAGATTTGGTACGTGAATTCTGTAAAAGAAATGCCTGTATCTAAACGACTTGCTACAATATCCTTCGCTAACATGCTATTGATGCTAAAGTTTTTCCCGTAATCACGTAAAAACTCAATAATGTTTATTTCATGTGTCCAGTCGTAGTTATTTACCATCTTCACTTCGCTATTTCCACCGAAATCAAATAGCTTTTTCATTTGCGCTGTTAACGCATCTACATTATGCTGCACTACTTCTAAAGTTTGCAGTTGACGCTCTGATTGACGTCCACTTGGATCACCAATTGTTCCTGTTGCCCCGCCAATTAAAATAACCGGATGATGACCAGCTAATTGGAATCTCTTCATCATCATAAACGGAATCAAATGTCCGATATGCATACTATCACCAGTTGGATCTACTCCGCAGTATAGTGAAATCTTTTTCTCTTCTACTAACTTACGTAAACCTTCTTCATCCGTCTGTTGATTCACAGCACCGCGCCATTCTAATTCATCAATAATATTCATCTTTTGTCATCCCCTTTATTTTTTTAAAACAAAAAAGCCCCTATGTCTATGACATAGGGACGATTATTCACCGTGTTACCACCCAGTTTGCATAAATAGCATAGCTATTCATACCACTCTTAGCAATAATATCGATTGCTACTCCGCTTAGCGTTACCTAAGATACTCCAGAGTGTAATTCACAAGTTTGTTTGTGCTAGGTTCCAGCAACCCCTAGCTCTCTTTGATAACAGTGACAAACTGCTACTGGGCTCTTTCAACGTATGTTATTTGTTAAATTATTAGCCATTATATTGAATTGAAAACAAATTGTCAACAATACCCAAATGTTATTTTAAAATAATTCATACTTTTATACGCTTTTAATTCAAAAATTATTGTAGATCTTCTCCAATAATCCTTACTTCTCTCTCTAACTTCACACCGAATTTTTCTTCAACTGTCTTTTGTACGAAGTGAATTAAATCGATGTAGTCTTGTGCTGTTCCATTATCAACATTCACCATAAATCCAGCATGTTTTAATGAAACTTCTACTCCGCCAATTCGCTTTCCTTGTAGTCCTGATTCTTGAATCAACTTACCAGCAAAGTTATTTGGTGGGCGCTTAAATACACTACCGCATGACGGATATTCTAAAGGTTGTTTTGATTCACGCTTATACGTTAAATCATCCATTTTTTCTTTAATCTCTTCATGTACACCTTCTTCAAGTTCAAATCTCGCTTCAAGAATAATGTAATGATTGTTCGCAAATACACTCTTACGATATCCAAATTCAAATGCTTCTTTCGTTAAAGTGCGTAACTCTCCATCACCTGTCATTACGACAGCTTCTGTTAATACAAACGATACTTCACCACCGTAGGCACCAGCATTCATATATAATGCTCCGCCAACTGAACCTGGAATGCCACAAGCAAACTCAAGCCCTGTTAAATTGTGGTCTAATGCAATACGTGATACATCAATAATTGCTGCACCGCACTGTGCTACAATCGTTGTTCCTGTTACAGTAACACCTGTAATATGAATTAAACTGACCGTAATTCCGCGAATCCCACCATCTTTAATAATGACATTTGATCCATTTCCTAAAAACGTAACTGGAATATTATATTGGTTAGCATACTTAATAACTTCTTGAATTTCATCATAATTCGTAGGCGCAACGAACACATCTGCTTTTCCGCCAACTTTAATATGCGTATGATTCTTTAACATTTCATCTTGTGTAACATGACCTTCAGGCAATACCGTACTTAAATATTTATAAACCTCTTGCATATTCATTTTACGATTCCTCTATTTCTATATTCTTTTTATCCCGCTATACGGGCCCATAATATCCCCACATACATGAAATGAAACTAAAGTGGTGGATACAGTGTACCCAAAATCAATTCGAGACACCTATAAACCTCTTAAATTATAAGAGGTGCCACTCATATTAAAATATATATTGCATAATAAAGCAACCCAAATGGACTACTAAACTTGACATGTCATCAGAAAGACAACAATTTGTAAAATATATAACTTTTATAAAACACTATCCTTCAGTATCTTACTATACCACACGAAAATAAAGTGGTATTTTTTTGTAATCTTTACTTTATTTTCTTCAATATAAAAAAAGAGCACATCCCACAGAATGCGCTCTTTCTATACTCTTTATATTACTTTTCGTTCTCTTCTTTTTCCTTATCAAACCATAATAGTTCATCGTCATCAACTTCACCATTATAATTGATTAAAATCTCTTCTCCAGCTTTTATATCCTTATAAGCAAAGAAGTTAAACGTATGGTTCTCGAAGACGATATCATACGTTGCATTCGGCTTATATGAATGATTAAATAACATGCCGTATCCTAAAAGGAATGCCGTATGATTTACCCCATACTCAAATGCGTAGTCAGCAAGTAACGTTTTCTCAATATGTTCATGCTGTTCATTCGGATAAGAGATAACTGGTGCTGAATGTATCAACTCACCCTTTTTAATATCACGAGTTGCAAATACACCTCTATTAAATTCTCCATCACTAAGTTCAGAAGTCTTAACTTCGATCATATGCGTCACCTATATAATTCTTTCTTTGAAGTATTTTATCTCGCTATCCGCGAGATTTAACTAATAATCAGTAGCTATTAGTTAAATTTTATCTCCTTAAGCTTGGCAGAAAACTCATAGAAAAGCAATTAAATTCCTATCAAGTATTCGTTCAACTGAAAAAGAGCACATCATTTGTGCTCTTTTTCAGCGATATTATTTTTCTAAAATATCTTCTAGCAACTTCACTTGCTCACTAACAGTATGTAGCGTCTTCACCGACGTATCATTTCGATTCTTCTCTTCTTCAATACTTGCTAACACTTCTTCCGTAGCTGCAGAAGTTTGCTGAATTACGTTAGAAGCATGTGTCACATCTTTAACGATATTCGTCGTTTTAACTTGGAAATTTTCTTGATGACCAACAATCTCTCTCATTACATCATTAATCGTATCAATAAACTTCCCTAAATCCGTTACATTCGTTAAAACACTTGCTAACATTTCGTTACACTCTTCTTGTACTCTTTCTGACTTCTCTACCTGCACTTCTACTTTACTTGCTTGATTACTAAACTCCTTCAAAATTCCTTGAATTCTCCCCGCAGAACGATTCGATTCTTCAGCAAGCTTTAACACTTCATTCGCTACAATAGCAAAACCTTTTCCATGTTCTCCTGCCCTTGCAGCTTCAATATTTGCATTTAAAGCTAGCAAACTCGTTTGACTTGAAATATTCGTTATTACATCTACAATTTCATTAATTTGTTTCGATTGTTTCATCAATTCTCTAAATATCGTTCCTGATTGTGAAACAACATCATTTAAACTTCTCATGTTAGCTTCAAAATTTCTTAAAGTGTTTACACTACCCTTTGAGATTTCCAAACTTTTATCAACACGCATCGAAGCATTTCTTACTTGAGAGATGATTTGGTCAATATTTCCCTCCATATCATTCAATACTTCTACTGAACGTGACATCATCTCTGATTGTGATTGAGTACCAACTGCCACTTCTTCAAAAGCAAAATTAATTTCACTCATCGACTCCATCGAAGTGTTCATATTCTGTCTTAAATGATTGAAATTACTATCTAACTTCACAACAGTTTCCTCAATAAGCCTTTGCGTTTCTTCTAACTCCTGAGCTTTCTTCATCACTGCTTGCTTCTCATCACTTAAACGAGCCAAAAGATTAGAACCAATCTTTGTGACACCCCACATTGCGATCGTTACAATCGCTAACAAGCTTGCAAAATTTGCAGCTTCAGATGATGCTGTATAAGCAAAAAATTGATTTGGCCAATAACTACAAAGTATAAATGTAACAACAACTGCTACCCCACCAAGAATTAAAATAAGACGTTCACTCAAATAAATAAGTGAAACTGCTAATGTAAAATAGACCATTTGAAATACAGCTGGGCTTTCATTAAATGCTTGTACCATAATGAAAGACATAATAAGTAGCATACATGTCATGATGTATTTATACATTGCTTCCATACTTTCTATAAAAGTAAGTAGCGTTCCAAATACTACGATAGAAATACCACACATCCAAAATGCTACTGCTCTCTCTGTAAAAATATATCCGTAATACCCAATTGCGAGTACCCCGAGGAAGAAACTGCAAATCGTGATAAACAGCAATAAATGATTTTTCTGTGATTCTTTCTCAAGGTTAGAAAAACAAGTTCTCTTTAACCACTCCATATATGAAGCCCCACCTTCTCATACGTATCGATTACTTCAGCTTGAATACCGCACTCACTGGGTTATGATCGCTATTTTCAAACTTCAAATCTTTCCCTTGTACATTTACAATTTCAACATTCGGTGAAACGATAAAGCCATCAATAATCGTGACAAAGTTTTCACCTTCCACGTATTTCTTTACATCATCTCTCACAGTCATAACAGACGGATCTACAGCCCACTTAAAGCCACCATCGGTAAAGTCCTTCGGTAACTCTACTAACCACTCAGGACGCTCCTTCACGAACTTCGGATCACTTAACTGAACGTTAGAAATTAATTGATTCCAGTCCCCGCCCATTATTACGTAATCACCATTTTTATAATGTTTGTTCATATATTCTTTTAAATACTCCACTTGTTGCTTTCTAATTTTTCCGCCTTCATCATAAGCAGACAAATGTAAATTTACGAGTCTAACAAATTTTCCATTATTAACAGGAATTTTATGTTCAACAATCGCTCGGTCTAAATCAAATAAACGCTTTGGCCACGGCTCCATTCCTGGTAATTGGAACCTCTTCGCTGTTTGAACTGTATATTTAGAAAACGTACTTAGTCCAGCATCAGCATATCCCATTGGACTTGTGATTGGCACCGGAACCCATTTTGTATCATAGTTCTTTCCGAACGAAGAAGCATAATCAGGCAGTCCTTTTTTCAAAAATTCATGCCCATTTATATCAAATGATCTCATTGATTTTATATCTACTTCTTGTAATAGCGCAAAATCACTATTCTCATTTTGTAAAAACGAAAGCATATTCTTTAAATTCGTTTCCGTTTGTTCTTTACTACTTGAACCAGACCCTTTTCCTCCATCCATAAAGAAGTCTTGATCCTTATCTAGTCCAGCATATCCAATATTAAACGTTGTAACTTTAAATTCATTTCCCTGCGCAATTACGCGCTTCTTATTGTTTTCCACCTTCAAGCTTATAACATCAGCTGGCTGTTCTTTTGTAAGTGTCATATACGCTAAAAACCCACCTACAACTCCCACACCTACTAAAATACATATAAGTATTATTTTTAATAACTTTTTCAAACAAACGACTCCTTTTATAAAACATACGATTTTACTTTTCTTTATTTTCAGTCAAATAAAAAATGACAGATATACGAAACATTTTATCACACTGAAAACCTTATATCACTATATTTAGTTTATAAGTAATAATTCTCTATCTCAAACGATTAGAGAACTACAAAATACACCAACTTCTTCACTGGAAATCAAACGCAATTTTTAGTACACTATATGTAATAATTATAGGCGATGGAGTTCGCCATAACCGCTGCTTAGCTAATGACTCCTACCAGTATAACTACTGGTAGGAGTCTATTTTTTTGAGCAAGCTATTTAAAGAGGTGAGGAATTTGATTTATATTATCGTCGGTATAGCCGGTATATTAGGAGCCCTTTCTCGTTATTATTTAGGTCTTACTATCCATGAATCTTGGCATCATTCATTTCCATTAGCTACATTACTCATTAACTTAATCGGCTGCTTCTTATTAGCATGGCTGACTACATATGTTGCACGGCTAAACATCTTACCTTCGGAGGTTATCACAGGCATCGGTACTGGATTCATCGGTTCTTTTACGACGTTTTCAACATTTAGTGTAGAAACCATGCAATTAATTAATCATTCTGAATGGAGCATGGCTTTCTTATATGTATCATGTAGCATACTTGGCGGTCTCATTATGTCTGGATTTGGCTATACACTAGGTGATTTCTTAATTAAGAAATCAGTTACGGAAGGTGATCACTTATGATGGAAGCTTTATTAGTGGCAACTGGAGGTTTTTTCGGTGCGATTACACGATTTGCAATTAGCAATTGGTTTAAAAAAAGAAATAAAACATCCTTTCCAATTGCTACATTCCTTATTAATATAACAGGAGCATTTTTACTCGGATATATAATTGGCAACGGAGTCACTACAGGCTGGCAATTATTATTAGGAACTGGATTTATGGGCGCATTCACAACGTTTTCGACGTTTAAATTAGAATCCATTCAGCTTCTCAATCGCAAAAAAATTTACACATCCCTTTTATATGTAAGTACTACTTACATAATCGGTATCCTCTTCGCATTCCTTGGAATGAAGCTCGGTGGAATATAAAAAAGCGACTCTATTGAGTCGCTTTCTTTCATAAGAAGTAAGTCCCGCCATATGGAATGGAAAGTAAACCCGCTGGATACACATCATAATGCACACTTTGCATTGGAAATTGTGAGTATTGCATATACTGTCCTTGCATCATTTGTGCAAAATATGCTTGTTGCTGCATTTGAATCACTTGATTCACAGCATGAATTGTCCCCTGTGCCCCGGCTAGGGTTATAGCCGCACCTACTTGTCTACCATTATAAAAATAATGATTCATCATTATTCAGCTCACTTATTATTTTTCTTCCATATGGTATGTTTCTATTTCATAGTGAGTATTTTGTCCGGATTGGGGAATCCATCACTAATTAAGCTTCACTTTATCTATTACTTTTTCTCAGCTTTGAAGTAATACATCCAAATAGTAATACACCAATACCACTAAAGAACAATACATAACTTACCGGTACTAGGAAAAAGAAAGGTTCTTCAAGAAATCCATCCGCTCCAACTTTACTGTTTGAAGCATGTATAGTTAAAGAAATAATCGCTAAGATCATGAAAGAAATAGCTACTACGTATTTATTTTTCATTTTACATTCTCCTCTATTCATATAATTCTTCTTAATTAACATCATATTATCCAAAACAAAATCATTAGTCAATAATATTTTATCGTTTTACAATAAATTATTATTGAATAGAATGGAAATAAAAGGTTTATGAAGCATCTTAAATTGCCTCACAAACCTTTTATAGACAATAAATATTTACACTTCAAACTTCCTGCTTAATACAACATACATTGCGCAAAATAGTACGAATATCCCAGCATAAATTAACAAAACCTCTACACTAAACACATCAGCCAAAGGACCAAATATAATCATCCCTAAAGGTAAAGCACATGAATTTGCAATCTGTACGAGGCTAAACATTCTGCCATGCATAACTGGATCTACTTTCTCCTGCAATAACACAGTAACTGGCGTATTAAAACATGGCATTGTTATACCAATTAAAAAATTAAAGACTAAATACATAATAAATACCGGTGCAATTCCTAGTCCTACCATAAGCAGACCATATAACGCACAGGCCAACGCTGTTGTATGCATACGATTACGGAAACCACCCCATGCTGCAATCAGTACGCCACCAGCTGCTGCACCAGCACTAAAGGTCATCTCACTAGCAGTAAGTCTCCACATTTCCGCCCCGAAGGAACGAGTCACCATTAAAGGTGTTAAAAAGGCGGCTGGACTTATTAAAATCATGACGATAATTAATAAAACGATTAGCCTTTTAATAAATACATTTTCTTTTAAATAAGAGAACCCTTCTTTAATTCCTTGTAGATTAGATTTTTGCTTATTCTCTGCATTCACATGTCCCTCTACTTGAATGATAAGCATAATACTAATTCCAATCATAGCCGTAATAACATCAATAAAAAATGTTGTTTCAATGCTGGCAATAGAAAGAATCGTAGCACTTGCTGCTGGAGAAAGAAACATAATTAAAGATGTAATACTGCTATTTATTCCATTTACTTTCATAAGATACTCTTTCGGAACGATTTGCGGAATTAATGCATTCACAGCTGGCGTTTGTACTCCTGTTCCAGCTGAACGAATGAGTAACACAATAAAAAGTAACCAAATACTTTTATATCCTGTTAAAAATAAAATTGCTAAAACTAACGTCGCAATCGCTATAATCCCATCCGATAACATAATCATCTTTTTACGGTCATAACGATCAATCCAAACACCTGCAAACAAAGATATCGCAATTTGTGGTAGGAAACCGCAAACAGTTGAAATAGTCAACATCACTCCTGATGATGTTGTAAGGGTGATATACCATATAATCGCATATTGCACGAGAGAGGAACCGAACAACGAAATAGTTTGAGCGGTCAAAAATAATATAATTTTCGTTTTCCAATTGTTTTCACTCATATGTTTCACACCCCCTTAACTAATCCTGTCTCTATATCAAAGATGCTATCTGCCCAATTAAGATAAAAACTTGCTTCGTGAGATACAAGTATAATGCTGCCCTTAAACTGAATTAGCGCCTTTTGCAAAGCTTCCTTCGCTTCTGCATCTAAATGATTTGTCGGCTCATCTAAAATTAAGAAGTTACAAGGTGATAGTAATAATCCACACAGTTTCACCTTCGATTGTTCACCACCACTTAACGTACGAATTTCTTGCGAGACATGAGTATCTTTCACACCACACGCAGCTAAATGATGACGTATTTCCTTCATATTCAATGTAGGAAACTGTTCCGAAATAATTTGAAGCGGAGTTAAAGAATCATTGCTCCAATTTAAATCTTGCTCATAATATCCAATCTTTATTTGCTCTGAGAAGTGAAATTCTCCAGCAATACTAGCAATAGTGCCAACAATTGTTTTTAATAAAGTAGATTTCCCTACTCCATTGAATCCTGTAATAACAAGTTTTTGCCCACCCATTACTGAAAAATTCAATTTTGGTAAGAGAGCAAAGTCATAACCAACTTCGAGATTATTTACCTCAAGAACTGTTTGAACTGAAATAGGAAGTTCCCGAAAATGAATAGACGGTTTATGGGTAAAACTTGGTGGCGCAATTCTTTCCATACGTTGCAACTGCTTTCTACGTCCTTGTGCTATTTTTGAATTCACTCCAGCAATATTTCTACGAATATACTCTTCCGTTTTTTCAATTTTCTTCTGTTGTGCATGGTATTGGCGAATATAATCTTTTCGCAAATGCTCCTTTTGTCTTACAAAATCTGAGTATTTTCCGTAATACTTCTTAACTGTTCCAAACTCTACATCACATATGCAAGAAGTCACCTTTTCCAGAAAATCAAAATCATGTGACACGACAATAAACGCCCCTTCAAAATTCATTAAATAATTAGCAAGCCACTCCACATGCTCCTTATCAAGAAAATTCGTCGGTTCATCTAGTAATAAAATAGTCGGCTCTTCTAATAAAAGCTTCGCTAAAATTACCTTTGCACGTTGTCCTCCGCTTAATTCACCAATAACACGATCCATCCCGATAGCATCAATACCTAAACCAGCTGCCACCTTATTCGTTATACTGTCTACCGAATAAAAATCACGAGCCTCAAGCTGTTCTTGAATCTCTGCCGCTTTTAATAGTTGATTCTCATCTCCAGTCCTAGCACTTTCTTCATATAACTTGTTCATTCTATCTTCCATTTCATACAAATCATAAAAAGCTTTCTTTACATATTGTGAAATGGTATAGCCCCCATCAATTTCTGCGTATTGATCCAGATGTCCAATTTGAATATTAGGTTGCCACTTTATATCTCCTTTATCAGGAATGATTTCTCCAATCAATATTTTCATTAACGTGCTTTTTCCTGCACCATTCTGTCCAACAATTCCCATATGTTCTCCTTTATGCAAACTAAAAGAAGCATTTTCATATAAGGCTTTATCTATAAAACTATGTGATAAACTTTCAACTTTAAGTAAACTCATTCGTATTCCTCTTTTCCTGAAATTAAAAAAAGCAGAGAGATAGCGTCATTCGACACTAGCCCTCTGCTTCGTGGTTTTTCCTATACTACTCCAATTTATAGTAAAAGCTCATTGGAATAATATACACAAAGGGCCATAGACAAAGCATTGTCTATGGCCCTTAATCTATTTTATACATCGACTTACAAACCGTAACCAAATAAGCATAGATAAACTATACTTTTTTAGAAAAGTTATTCAGCCGATGAATATAGGGGATTTATGCCCCTTGATTAAGCTCCGTACAACGCTTCACCGTATACATTTGTGCGGAGCAAAGTTTTCTAATGAGTTTTACAAATTTTATATAAAGCATGTTCTGCACCTTCCTTAATACTTAAAAGGGATTTTAGCATACGGTTTTGCGAAGCGTCAACATTACTTCCAAATCATTCAACTACTTACTTTCAAAATATTGCTTCTGAAACATACACATTCTTATCGCATTATGATAGTTACCATCAACGAAAAACTCGTCGAGAAGCTCACCTTCTACCATAAATCCAACCTTTTTATAAACATGCACAGCCTTTTCGTTTTCTTTATCGACAACTAAATATATCTTATGCATATTTAAGACAGCAAAGGCATAACCCATCGCTAAACGCGTCGCTTCTGCTGCGTAACCATGCCCCTGATAATTTGGATCAATAATAATTTGGAATTCTGTTCTTCGGTGAATATAATCAATCTCCACTAACTCAACCAATCCAACCATTTCATTATCTTTCTCAACGATAAATCGGCGTTCACTTTGATCGTGTATATGTTTATCATACAAGTCCTGCAATTCTACAAAGGCCTCATAAGGTTCTTCAAACCAATACGACATAATATGCGCGTTATTATTCAGTTCGTGTACAAACTTTAAATCTTCTCGTTCTAATGGACGTAACTTCAATTCCTGACTCATTTCTATAACCTCCAAGTAAAAGAAACCTCTTCACTTAATTTCTCAATTTTTTTCAATTTCAAACGCCCTAATTTCATTGTAAACTTTCAAGTAACTTGAAGGTCAAGGTGAAAAAAGTAGTGCAAACTTATGTCTGCACTACTACTCTTTTCTCAAATCTCTCATATTCGATATGTATAAAGCAATGACTAAAACAAGAATGGATCCCGCATATAATAACGTCTCCATCGGTTCCTCATGAGATACAATAATTAACCGAATTAATGCCGTAATTCCGATATAAATAAAATAACGTAACGGGAAATGATAGTTCGATTTAAAATACTTAATAATTAATGCAATAAACTCGAAGTATAAGAAATATACGATGATACTTTCAACCAATTTATACGATGTATATTTCTTTGTTGAAAAGATGTATTGAATAAATGTGATTGTCTCATTAATTAAAAAGATAGATAAGACAATGGATAATATAATTAGCGCTATATTTAATATCCATTGCAAAACACTAGCTATAAGATGATCGATATTAAATGACTTCATTTTCTCTTTAAACTCCCCTTCGTATACGTACGTATTTATTATAGCAAAATTACGATTGGAAAGAAGTTAAATCATATATTCGTCCTTTGTTGCCAGTGTAGGGAAGATTTAGTGTGTGGAGAATTCTGTTTACAACCATACCCGACGAAACATGGAGAAACTCTTTCAAATTACCGTTTGTACATGTCGTACTAATGAGCAATGCATAATCTCGTATAGCATCCTCATGTGCCACTTTTGAAAAATCTTTACAACTTGTACAACACCAACCCTTCTTCACTTTAACCATTGGAATAACTAAGCATTTCTCACATTGTACTCCCTTTAACAACTCCTCTTTTTCTATTTTATATTGCTCAAGTATATTTTGTTGAAGTGGAGAATGCTCCGTTATTATTTGATGAATGAGCCTATCTACATTATCTATAACTTTTCTTTTATATTTACTTTCAAACCACTTTATTTTATGAGGTAAATTTGCACTATGAATAATTGTATGAAGAAGATTGTCATCTGAAGATTTTATAATGGTACGAGGCGAGCTAATAACAACAAGGGACTCAATTGGAAGACTAGAAGAAAATCCATGTAAGCTTAACCATCTCTTTATTTGTATTTCTTGCCTTTTTATTTGTAAAACCGGATCTGGAAATCCCTCTGAATTTCCTTCTGTTATTCGGATAAGTTGATTAAACTTTGTATCAAATATTAATGTACCTGCTATATTTTTTATCTCAAGAAAAAGAAGAAACTTTGTGGAAAGGATAATAGTATCAATTTGAAAGTATTTATCATAATTAGATAAGCGAATATCATGTAAAATACTATACTCTTTCTCAGAAATAAAACTAAGTGGATAATCAATCGATTGCTCCCCTTTATATCCCGCCATGTGTTTTGCCAAGTTTTCTCCAATTAAATTTCGTTTCGGATGATGTACAGGTAACCTTCTAAGAAGTGCTTCTAACTGCCTTATATAAATCGGCATTTTTCTTTCTTTCACAATCACCTCAAACACCCCTTTACAAATATATCAACGATTTTTTCAATATATCTATCATAACTCACAATATATCAACGATTTTTCCAATATATCTATCATAACTCACAATATATCAACGATTTTTCCAATATATCTATCACAACTCACAATATATCAACGATTTTTCCAATATATCGATTGGTCGACAATATCCGACACTACCTCACTCCAATCACTCACAGCATATCCTAGAAAAACACCTTCAGCAAAAACTTAAAATCGCATTTCCGCATAAAAAAACATAACCTGCTCCTCTAGCAAAGTTATGGTTTTTACCTTATAATGCCACTCTACCTATAACTTTACCGTGAATTCCACAAAATCCATTTGTACTTATACCAACTTTCACTTTTTTCACACTGAAACTATATACCTCAAAATCGTTTCATAATGTTATTACTTCAGCATAGCTACAATTTATATAATAACGGTACAGTACAAATAACGTGCTGAATCACTAAGTATGGGGGAATAACGATGAACGAAGCATTACTATTAGTCGACATACAAAATGATTACTTTAAAGGCGGCAATATGGAATTACATCTACCTGAAAAAGCCATCCAAAAAGCGAAAGAAGTATTGAGAGTGTTTCGTGAAAAACATAAAACAATTATTCATGTACAACATATTGCGAACAATGAAGGAGCTACCTTCTTCCTCCCCGAGACAGTAGGTGCTCAAATTCATGATGATGTACAACCGATCGCTAATGAAAGAGTCATACAAAAACACCACCCTAACAGTTTTTTAAGAACAAATTTATTACAAACATTAAAAGAAGAGAAAATAGACCAACTAGTCATTTGCGGTATGATGACTCATGTATGTATTGATGCAACAGTACGGGCTGCCAGTGATTTAGGATTTCAATGTATTGTAATTGAAGATGCTTGTACAACAAAAGATTTAGAATTCCAAGGAAATCTAATCCCAGCAGTACACGCTCATCAATCGTTCATGAGCGCATTAGAGTTTGGTGATATTTACGCAAAAGTCATGTCAGCAAGCTGTTTTATAAATAAAAACAAATAAAGAATTACAGTTCCATATGAAAAAAGAAAGGATAAATATCTTATTCTTTCTTTTTTTCCATTGTCTTAATGACAGTATTTATACGATAATCACCATAATGTAAAACATCTGCAAGCGTCTCTTCTAATTGCTGATGCGAAGATGTGTGAAGAATCATGATATAACACCCATCGCCACTTATACGATACATTTCAGTGATTACGTCTGTTTTTTCGAAAAAACTTTGAATTTGATTATGATAATGTGGTGCATGCAAAAATAGCGTAACAAACGTCATAATGGATCCTTCCAGCTTAGCTCTGTCGATATCTATCGTATATTTTTGAATGACACCTGCCTCTTCTAATTTGTTAATTCGTTTTCCAACGGCTTGGCCAGTCAAATGTACTATCTCTCCAATTTCCCTCCAGTTCATTCTAGCGTTTTCTTGTAGTAACTGTATAATTTTAAAATCTGTTGAATCAAACATGGACATCCCCTTCCTATATGAAGCGACTTCTATAAAATCTTCATTTCCCATACAGTTCAGCTCAAAAATTTTGCACTACAATCGATTAACTCTATTAGGAATTACATTATTGTTAACGGCTTTCCTTCTTCTTTACAATGTATTTTTTTGATTACTCGTAGGCATCAGAAACAACTTTGGTAAATATTCGAAAGATCCCTGCTGCAAACTAGCGATTGCTTTTTTATAAATATGAAAATTTTTTAGGAATTAGTTTATCTTTTTTTAATGTTTTATTTAGAGGGAGTTTATACTCTGAGATTAACATAATAAACGTAGCAACTAAGTTCATTGATTCAACCTAAATCTTTTCATATAACAAAGATTCAGAAGGATGAACTACTACTATAATCACAAACCGCACTACTTAAAACCATGTGAATAACATGAAAATCATAAAATGAGGAGACGATAAAAAATGAACAAAAAAACGAAAGCACTATCATCAATACTGCTCGGATTCACATTAGCATTAACAGGGTGTGCTGGTACTAAAGCCGAAGAAAATCATGGTAAACAAAAACAAGAACAAGCTGCTAAAGAGACGAAAAAGGAAAACAAGTTAACGAAAGGCCAAAAAATGGCTAACATTCTTAGCGATACTAATTGGCAAGGTACAAGAGTATATGACAAAGATAAGAATGACTTAACAAAAGAGAATGCAAACTTCATTGGTCTTGCAAAATATGATGCGAAGTCCGGCAGATATGAATTCTTTGATGCTAAGACAGGTGCAAGTCGTGGCGATAAAGGAACTTTCTTTGTCACAAATGATGGGAAGAAGAGAATATTAATTTCAGAATCAATGAAGTATCAAGCTGTTGTTGACATGACAAAACTAAATAAAAATGTATTTACTTATAAACGAATGGGGAAAGACGCTAACGGTAAAGATGTAGAAGTTTTCGTTGAACATGTTCCATATAAAGAAAAAGAACTTTCTTTCACTGATCCGGACAAGCAACTGAACACTACTACAGGCGATATTGTTAAAAATGTTGATGGAGATAAAATTTTAGGCGGCACCCTTTGGCATGGAACAAAGGTATTAGATGAAGCTGGTAATGATGTAACACAGTTTAATTCTAATTTTATAAGTCTAGCAAAATTTGATGACAAGTCTAATAAATACGAGTTTTTCAATAGCGAAACAGGTCAAAGCCGCGGTGACTATGGTTACTTCGATGTTGTACACGAAAATAAAATAAGAGCTCATGTATCAATTGGAAATAATAAATATGGTGCGGCTCTTGAACTTACTGAACTGAACAATAAGAAATTTACGTATAAAAGAACTGGTAAAGACCAATCTGGTAAAGACATAACTATATTCGTTGAACATGAACCTTATAAAGGTGATGTTAAACCACAATTTAGTTTTTAATTAGTTTGATTAAAAATCCTGTACTGAACTACAGGATTTTTCTTATGAGTCTACTTTTTATATTCGAAACATGAATTAGCTGTAAAATGAAATAGGATCATGCCCTCAAATAAGTAATAATAGAACCCCCTGTTGCATACAGCGCAGGGGTTTTGATGTTAAAAAATTCCCCTTCACTAGTCAAAGGCAAATAATGAAAAAAGAAAAATCAGATGTAAAATAATCAATAATTATTAAAAACAAATAAAAGGAGTATCTCTTATTTAATAAGAGATACTCCTTTTATTTTTGGAAACATGTCTTAGCCACAAGCAAAAGGAACCATAAACTTACATAAAGTTTATTTTAACTTCCCTATTGATAGGTTAACACGGTAATTCCCATACTTTAATAGTCGTCCTAGAAAGTTATCCAATTCTTCATTGGAAGCAAAATGTGTTTTTAATAAATAACATCCGTCACCACTTATACGATGTACTTCAGAAATCCCTTCTTCTCCTTGAAAGAAATTCATAAACTCTTGATGGTTAGCTGTTGTTACGAACAAAGTAACAAACGCAGTCACTACTTGTCCTAATTTGATTCGGTTTATTGCGATTGTGTATTGCTCAATAATCCCTAAATCCTCTAACCTTCGAATTCGATTTCCTACCGCCTGTCCCGTCATATGTATTTTTTGACCAAGTTCTTTCCATTGTATTCTTGAGTTTTCTCCTAATAATTTCAGTATCTCAAAATCTGTTTGATCAATGATATAAACCAATCCTTTCACCGTGAAAGTAGAAAGCCAGAAAGTGTTTCGCCAGCTTATTCTGCTTATCGATACAATTCACTATACTTAGTTTATCCTCTTACATCACATTGTTTATCAGTTATATTCACTTATAACATAGAGGACGCAACAAAAAATACATCTAGATTTAAAGGAGGTTACAAATATGTTATTACAAGAAATCCTATCGTTCAATGAACAATTTGTAGAAAATAAGGAATACGCTCCTTTTGAAGCGACAAAAATGCCTAAAAAACGTATGGTTGTTGTTTCTTGCATGGATGCTCGTTTAATTGAGCTACTTCCAAAAGCTTTAGATATACACGATGGTGATGCAAAAGTTATCAGAAATGCAGGTGGTAAAATTGCTTCTCCTTTCGATAGCGTTATGCAAAGTGTTATAGCATCAGTATATGATCTAAATGCAGATGAAATCTTTCTTATCGGACACCATAAATGTGGTGCAAGCCAAACTAATCCAAAAGGAACACTTCAAAAAATATTAGATCGTGGAGTAGCTTCATCCGAAATTTTATCAGCAATTGAATATGCTGGTGTTGATCTTGAAAATTGGTTATTTGGATTCGATGATGTCTGCGACTCAACTCAAGCTAATGTTGATTTAGTAAGAAATCATCCACTTATTCCAAAAGATGTTCCTGTACATGGTTTAGTCATTGATCCCCACACAGGTAAATTAGATTTAGTAGTTGATGGATATAAAACATTAAATGGTATGAAAAATTAATTATTACTCAAATGAAGGGAAGTTATTAAGTATGAATAGACAAGAAGCTACACAAAAAATTATGGAAGCAAAAATTGCAAAAGGTTTAACATGGGAAGAAATTTCAAAAGTAAGCGAAAACTCCGAGACTTGGGTTGTAACAGCATTATTAGGACAAGCTACAATGACACGTCCGGAAGCAGAAAAAATCGGTAAACTATTAGAATTAGATGAGGAAGTGGTTCAGGCATTAACAGTAGTTCCACTTAGAGGTCAAGTAATGCAAATGCCTCCTACTGACCCAATCTTATATCGATTATATGAAATGATGTTACAATACGCACCAACTCTTAGAGAATTAATCTTAGAAAAAGCTGGCGAAGGTGTAATGAGTGCAATTAACTTCAATCTAGGTGTGAATACACAAGAAGATCCAAAAGGTGGCGATCCTCGTATCGTTATTACACTTAACGGTAAATTCTTACCATTCCGTACATGGTAATTAATTTTAAATCTATATATAAAATTAAAATAATTTTATAGATTTACAAAATCCATCCTTTTTAATCTAACTGTATAGAAAGGATGGATTTTTACTATGAGATTCTTTTTCGACAAAGGAGAATAATATGAACAAAAAATACTTTAATACGAGCTTTAGTATTCTACAGTGGTTTGTGTTTCTATTAGCAAATGCAATTGCATTGCCTATCATTATTGGTGGCATATTTCATTTATCAATAGAAGATATCTCAACATTAATGCAGCGAACTTTTTTAGTCGTGGGAGTAAGTTCATTTATACAAGCATGGTTTGGGCATCGCTATCCCATAGCAGATGGTCCAGCAGGTTCATGGGTAAGTATATTTGTCATACTGGGACAAGTATCTATGCATCAGGGACAAAGTGCAAAAGACGTGTTGCAAATTTTAGAAGGCGGGTTAATTATTGCAGGTATATTACTCTTCGTACTTGGTATAACAGGGCTTGTACATCGAATCTTACGTTTATTTACCCCTTTAGTTACAGGAACTTTTCTTTTAATCTTAGCACTTCAGCTTAGTGGTGTGTTACTAAAAGGAATGATGGGATTACAAGGATCTGTAACTCATCCTGATTATACAACAACTACTATTGCACTCTTTGTTTTTACCATGATTACCTTCTTATCAATTAAAGGGAAAGGCTGGATGAAAAGTTACGCTGTGTTACTTGCCATTTCATTTGGTTGGCTTTTGTATGCTTTATTAGAAAAATCGTCTCATATGCCTTCACACACACCGTTAGTTAAGTTACCACAGATATTTGCTTGGGGCATGCCTAGATTCGATATTGGAATGACTCTAACTGCAATTTTATTTACATTTCTTTTAGTTGCAAATACGATTGCTGCTATTTCGGCTGTAAAACAAGTGGCTCCATTATCTAAAGAAAATGAAAAGCAAACACTGAACCGTGGTATATGGGTCGGAGGTATATCACATATTATCTCGTCGTTGTTTTCTACAATTGGAATTGTACCATTACCTGCATCAGCTGGATTTATTCAACTAACAGGACAAAGAAAAGTGAAGTCATTCCTTATAGCAAGTCTCATATTAGCAGGAATTTCTTTTATCCCCTCAATTGTAAGCTTTATATCCTTACTTCCAGGCCCTATTGCTAATGCTGCACTTTTAGCAACATTTGTCCAAGTAATAGGCATTTCATTTCAATCGATTTTACGTGAAGAATTAAATCAACGCCGATTAACTATATTAGGAATTACATTATTAATCAGTTTAGGAATAATGTTCCTTCCAGAAGGTGCATTTAGCGGTATTCCTTCTTCCTTACAATATGTTTTAAGTAACGGATTACTCGTAGGCACTATGATCAGTATTCTGCTAGAACAGTTTTGGAAAGAGTAAAGGGTTTATACAATGCAATAATACTCCTTGCTCAGTCCTAACAAAAAGGGATCACACCAGACGGTTGATCCCTTTTGTTTTATAATAATCTCTCTTATTTTCCTACAATATCTTTTGCTTATAAAGCTTTATGTTAACACAGCTATTGGTTAGCTTGTCCTGACATATTATGAATTTCCGTTCAATTTATCTAAGATACTCTTATCTATTTTTGTTTGATCCACTTTAGCTATTTTAGAAACAATCCCACGGCGATCTTCCCAATCAATCAAATAATATTGATTTTTTTCCAATTTATTTTGCACGGAAATTTTCAGTTTTCTTTCTTCCCCTTTTTTATCGTACACCTTCTCATCGTAAACATGATACGTAAGAATTTCTCCATTACTCAATTTTTCGTTTTCTACTGTAGAATCAGTCATTACCTTTACATAATATTCTTTAGTTGAATAGTACCCATTACCTGATTTCAGATAGTAGAAAGCACCTCCTATTATAGCTAATAACACAAAAATCCTAATGATCCATTTCATATGATAATACCTAACCTTTCTATCCTACTTGTAAAATTTATATTCATTCACATATAAATCTTCCTTACTTTAAGTATGCTTTATCTAAAAAGAGGGTACAATCCAGTTTCCTTACACCCACATTACACTTTTGTAATCCTATCATTTTGGATTAAAACATTTTTATCATTTTACAAAGCAAGCATAATTTTTTCGCAAACAAAAGAACCATACCCCTGCCAACCTGGAAAAGTTATAGTTCTTATCATATAAAATTGTAATTTGAATATTATTGCCGTAAACGCCAATCTCACAGGATTATTTGCATAAGGTGTTCAGCAATTTTGTCTCCACTTATCTTTTTATTTTTTTCTTTTCTACCAGGGCTGCCGCCCACATTTTAACGAAAATATACGCTAAGGATTATCTTGCAGCGTAACAAGCTACTTCTCCCTTACATGTAGACACACTATACCGAATCTTAACTACATCACAACTTCTTATATGAGAACGGACGAAACCTACTTTGTCTAACACAATTGTGTTAGCTTATGAGTGGATAACCAAACCAGAATATAATGATTCCCTTACATTCGCCGTCCTAGTGTTCAACACGTCGCAGGACTGGGAGTAATGACATATCTGTGGAGCTATTACCAACAGCCAGAAAAATTAAGAGTTATCATGATGGGCGATCGCATAAAAAAAGCTGCTGCCCATAAAATACAGACAGCAACTTCAACTAGAGTAGCTAGCATAATTTACGCAAGCTACAGTATACATTTTGTAACTAATAAACAGCGATTGGCCCATAAGGACCCTTGATAATTTCTATTTTTGTTTCAAAAATATCTGTCAAAAGTGTTGGATCCATTACCTCTTCTACTGTTCCAAAAGCAGCAATTTGACCATCTTTCATAGCACAAATTTTGTCAGAGTACTTAGCCGCAAAATTTATATCATGCATAACTGTCAAAATTGTTCTTCCAAATTCATTAGCTGCACGTCTCAAATGCTCCATCATTTGAACAGAACGAGCAACATCAAGGTTGTTCAGAGGCTCGTCCAAAAGTACATATTCCGTCTCTTGGCACAATACCATCGCTACATATGCCCTTTGTCTTTGACCACCAGAAAGTTCATCTAAATATCTATTCTCTAAATTAGTTAAATCCAAAAAATCGATATATTTAGAAATAATAGATTCATCCTCTTTCGTTAATCTTCCTTTTGAATAAGGAAAGCGCCCAAATCCAACTAGTTGTCTAACAGTAAGCCTAGTTACAAAATGATTTTCTTGTCGCAATATAGTCAAAACTTTTGCTAAGTCTTTTGATTTGGATTCAGAAACATCCATATTTGCTACTTGAATGTGACCTTCATCCATATCTAAGAGTCTTCCAATCATCAAAAGTGTCGTGGACTTTCCAGCGCCATTTGGTCCAATTAAAGAAGTAAAGCCTGCTTTTGGTATTTCAATATCCAAAGGTCCTATTTTTACCTTATCACTATAGAACTTTTTAACGTTATCAATTTTTATCATAAAGCCCTCTTCCTTAAAACTATAGTTAAGAATATGATTCCACCAAATAATTCAATAATAACTGAAACTACACCTTGAGCATGGAATACATGATACATTAAAAAGTATGCACTCGTCATTATCAAAAATCCTATTGCAAAAGCCATTGGAAAAATATATCTATGATCATAAGTTGACGCCGCCTGATAACTCAAAGTTGCTACTAAAAAGCCATAGAAAGTAAGTGGCCCAATTAGAGCTGTTGAGATGGACATTAAAATAGCTACTAATACAAGCGTATAAATTACACTAGGTTGATATTTAACCCCGAAAGAAGTAGCAACATCCTTTCCTAGTGACAAAACATTCAAATTCTTAGAATGAGCAAAAATTAATACTGCTACAATTATGATCATAGGAATTACAATAGGAAAATATACAGGATCTGCATGATTAACAGAACCAAATAATCTTGCTTGTAAAATATCAAATTCTGAAGGCGCAAGTAGTTTTCTCATAAAAGTTGACACAGAATTTAGCCCGGTACCAATAATAATTCCAACTAAAAGCATAAGTTGTAAATTCCCGTATTTACCGGAAAGTAACCATCCATAAAGTATCAAACTCATGAAGACCATAACAACAACTTGGAATAAAAATGATCCAATTCCATTAAAATTTATTAACGCACTAGCACCAAAGAAGAATACTGTACTCGTTTGAATTGCTGAATAAAGTGATTCGAAACCTAAAAGTGAAGGAGTAATAATTTTATTATTCGTAATAGATTGGAAAGCAACTGTCGACAAGCTATGGCAAACCGCAGCAATAATCATTGCAACAATAGCTACTATCCTTCTCTTAACAACTGGGATAAAAGATGGTGAATCTATCGGAACTGGATTGTTATAAACTAAAAGTCCATATGAAGAAAGGAGACCTAAACCAATCAATGTTATCAGTAAAATCCAATAACGTCTTGCTTCCTTCTTAGAACGAAAAGCGCTAGCTGATCTACTTTCATTATGAAGGCTAGAATCGATTTCGACATTTTCTTTATTTCTATATTCTAATGTGATCATCGTAGCCTCCTTGGTTTTCTCTGTCTCAATAAAATAGTAATAAATACGACTGCTCCCACTGTTGCAAGTATTAAAGAAACAGGTAATTCAAAAGGCTGTATAATTGTTCGAGAAATGATGTCACAGGCAGTTATTGACCCCATTCCGATCACACAAACCCAAGGTAAATTACTCCTAAGATCATCACCTCTAAACATTGAAACGATATTTGGCACAATTAATCCTAAGAAAGGTAAGTGTCCAATAACAGCTGCAACAATTCCAACTGCAACAGAGATAAGACCAGTCCCAAAAAGAACAATTCTATTGTAATTAACTCCAAGGCTTGTTGCGACATCTTCTCCTAGTCCAGCTAAAGTCAATCTATTAGCATACATAAAAATAAGAAAAGTAATGATAACAATCAGCCATAAATATTCATATCTTCCCACCTGAATGTTAGCAAATGAACCTACGAACCAAGTTTCAATACTTTGTGTCTTTTGAAAAAGGAGTCCCAAAAAAGTAGACACTGCAGAAATAACTGCTCCAAGCATCAATCCAATAATCGGGACAATTAAAGACGAACGAAGTTTAACTCTTCTTAAAAATAAAAAGAAAATCATAGTTCCTATAAAAGAAAAAATGATTGCACCAGTCATTCTTTGCACTAAAGTCGGGGCAGGGAATAATAAATATACAAAAAGCAGGCCTAAGCCTGACCATTCAATAGTCCCCGTTGTAGTAGGTTCAACAAAACGATTCTGTGTAATAAGTTGCATGACGAGCCCTGCCATCGCCATTGCAGCTCCAGTAAGCATTAATGCAACTGTTCTCGGAACACGAGTTATGAAAAACATCTCCATTCCGTCCTCTTGTCCACGTATATCATAAACTCCAGTAAACAGTGATATAATCCCTAAAATTATAACAACTATAATCGCTATTATAAAAGATTTTGTCCATAATTTATTGTGATTATAAAACTGGGGTTGAGAAATATTCTCAACCCTAGAAATTATATTTTTTGACACTGTTTCGTACTCCTTTACACTACTTAGCTAAAGTTTTTGCAAGATTTCCAAACAACTCTATATAAGTCTGAATTGATTCATTTGTGTAAGTATCTTCTGGTGCATAAACAACTTGTTTTTTAGAAACAGCAGTTGTGTTTTGAAGAGCTGGTGATTTAGAAATAACATCCTTAGCAGGTGTTGAAGTAGCTGCATCAGATGTTGCAGCATCACGATCTAATACGAAAAGCCAATCAGGATTTGTTTGTGCAATAGCTTCAACAGAAACGTCATCACCTTTATGACCTGCAGTAGAATTTGAAACTTCTAGTGCTGGAACCCAACCGAAAATTTCATACATTGGTCCCCAAACACGACCAGAATGTGGAGCAGCAAAACCAATATTCCCACCAGTAACGATAACACTCATAACTTTATCTTTCCCGTTATAAGCAGATTTTGCAGTTTCAATAGATTTATCAAAATCAGCCACTAATTTTTTAGCTTCTTTATCTTTATCAAAGATTTTCCCTAAAGTAATTGTAGAATCTTTAAGTCCTTTTACTAAGTTTTTCCCAGGCGTAGTAGATTTCTCAGAAACATCAAAATTAAGATCAATAACAGCTGCTTTTGGCACTAATTTTTTGATCTCTTCGTAATGATCAGCAAATCTTTGACCAACGATTACAAGGTCAGGGTTTGCAGCTGCAATAATTTCTAGATTTGGTTCACGGTGATTCCCAATATTTTGAACTTTTTCATCCTTTTTATATGCTGAATCAGCAGGCATGATATCCTTTGGAGCAGCCGCTAATTTAATTCCCCAATCAGATAAAGTTTCAAAAGTTCTGTTATCCAAAGCAACTACATTCTTTGGGTTTACAGGGACTTTAACAGTTCCATGAGCATCAGTGATTTCAACCGTTTTTGGCTTATCACTACCATTATCTTTATTATTAGCCTTCGAAGTTTCTTTACTTGAATCTGAGCAAGCTACTAACATTAAAGTGAAAACTGCTAGAATACTCACTAATTTTAAAAGCATAGATTTTTTCATATGTATACTCCTTATAGTGTGATTTATTTCGAAAATGATGACATCCATAGATTGAATTAGAAGGTAACTTTTATTCAATTGAATCGCTATTGATAATCATTTTCATTTGAACATCCTGTTAATTAGTATAGTCATTAATTCTGTGAAAATCTTGTGAATGGTGTGAATTCATAAAATCAGGCATAAAAAGTAATATGTGACGTCAGGCGTGTTGATTAACCATGATTTCCTCTACAAAACACGCTCATTAATAGCTAATATTTTCATAATCCATTTTTTTACGTCTTTTAATACTTCTAAGAAACTATTTGATTATCACATTTAATAAAAAAACGAGTAAAACGGAATGAAATAGTTTTACTCGTTTTTTATTATCTTATTTTTATCAGTCAATCATTGAATAGCCTCTGCCATGTATCGTTTGAATATATCTGTCTTTCTTCTCGCACTTTAACTTTTTTCTTACATACCCAATATATAAATCTACTACATTTGGATTTACTACTACGTTATATCCCCAAACTTGATTCAAAAGCATCTCACGGCTCAATATTGTGTTTTTGTTTTTAATTAAAAATACAAGTAAATCATACTCGCGCTTAGTAAGTGAGAGATTTTCGCCACCTTTTTTCACAATATTGCTAGATGCATCAACAAAGAGATCTTTAAACTGAAAAAAATTCATCTCATTTTGCTGGATATAGTCACTTCTCCTTAAAATTGCTTGAACCCTTGCTACTAATTCTTCTTTCACAAATGGTTTTCTTATATAATCATCTGCTCCTGCTTGTAGCCCTGCTATGCAATCCTTACTAGAAATATTGTCGGTCACAATAATGATCGGTGTCGTTTTAACAAGTCGTATTTGTCTGCAAATTTCTGGTCCCGATATACTTAATGAGTCCCAATCCAATATGATAATATCCCAATCTTGTTCATATATTATATTTAAACCTTGGTTTTCATTGTGAAGTTTTAAAATGAAATAGCCTTCTTGCGTTAGACCGCTTACAATTTTCTTTGCTGAAGACCGTTCATTTTTAATCACCAACACCTGCTTCACCGATGGTTCACCTCTACTTCAATATAACTTATTTAGATAAAAAATTATCCCCAAAAAACAATTTAAGATTTATAAATTTAAAACCCCTAATTAATCCACTAAAACAGTTTATTAGGAGAACTCTATATAATCTTACAATAGGTATGGATAAAAACACAAAACATATGAAGATTCAAATAAAGCGAAGTGTTAATTAAATAGAGATGTTCATCCCCCACTGCTTATGAGTCCTCACCAATCAGGCTTTTACTGGATAAAATTGTGATAGTTAAGGGATAACACACAAGATGCATTGATGATGTAATTGAAAGAACCAAGAAATTAGATACATTCTATTTTTAGAACCATAACTTTGCCACAAACAAAAAGAACCATAACCTCGCCAACCTGGCAAAATTATGGTTCATATCACAAAAATAAAAAAACCACCAAATATGTATTGGTGGAGACGGTGGGAGTCGAACCCACGTCCAAAAATATCGGCACTTAAGCTTCTACGAGTGTAGTCGATATATTAGCATTTCGCAAACTCTTCGGCCTATCGACAGGCTTCCAAGTTGCTAGTCTGATTGTTCTCTTCCTTCGCCCTCAGACGGCGAACTCCGGCGTAGTCCACTTAGTTTGAGTCCCTTACCCTACCACATGGACGATGGAGGGAGGAACCTTTAGTGCAATTAAGCAGCTAAAGAAAGATTGTTTTGTTTGCCAATTATAGGCTTTGACGTTTTAACGAGGCCGATCCCCTCGACTCGCAACCTAAGCTCGAACTATCCCTGTCGAATCCGTAACGTCCCCATGATAAAAATGGAGCATACGAAGAAAATATCGTGATAGCTACTAAGAGCTGTTTTTCAATGTGCAATAACCTTACATAAGTTATTATATCATACGCGCGCCGTTTTACAAATGTAAATATCTGTATTACATCTTTTGGCGATCACGGAACACGCGTGCAATTTCACGTTTCGCTTCTTTCTCTTTTAAATCATGACGTTTATCATATTGTTTCTTACCTTTTGCTAAACCAAGTGCCATCTTTGCAAATCCATTTTTCAAATAGATTCTAAGTGGAACTAATGCGTAACCTGTTTCTTTTGCAGCTCCCGCTAGTTTATCAATTTCTTTTTTATGAAGAAGTAATTTTCTCGTGCGAAGCGGATCATGGTTGAAACGATTCCCTTGCTCGTACGTATTAATATGCATATTATGAACCCATACTTCACCATTATGTATACGTGCAAACGCATCTTTCAAGTTCACGCGACCAGCGCGAATCGACTTAATTTCCGTTCCTTGAAGGACAAGCCCTGCTTCGTATGTTTCTTCGATGAAATAATCATGAAATGCTTTTTTATTTTGTGCAATAACCTTACCTGTACCTTTTGGCATATAACGTCCCTCCTCTATTTTTACTATTGTAACAAATGTAAACAAAAAGCGAAAGTGGCTCGTTCAGAATGTGAGGTGGATGGAGCTTCTGACCTTGAGGCGCCCTTTGCCTCTGGGGAAGAAGCGAAGTCGCCAAACATTCTAGCCACTGTAGCTGGATTACACAAAAAGCGAAAGTAGCTCGCTCAGAATCTTTGGACATTGGAACTCCCGACAGAGAAGCGCTTTTTGCTTCGTTCGAGGGAGTGAAATGACCAATAAAAAGAAAAACGGCCCCGCTTTTCATCAAAGCGAAGCCACTCTTTTCTTACTTACGCTTTTTCTTTTTCTTCTTGAATCCTGGTACGTTTTCAAAGAATCCTTTTTTCTTCTTGCCATTACCATCTTTTTTCCCTGGCTGACTAGCGGACGTGGATGCTGATGCGGATCCTCTTCCTGTGCTGTTACCTTTGCCACCACGGTCAAATTTTCTACCTGTACCGCGTTCGCCGCCGCGCTCATTACTGCGCTCGCTACGTCCACCCCGTTTCTTTCTGCCTGTTCTTGGCTGTTCGATAACGACTGGACGATCTTTGAACTTACGGCGAGGTGTACCTTTCATGCCAACGATTTCAAAGTCAATTGCGCGCTCGTCTTTGTTTACGTTAATAACACGAATTGTAATTTCGTCACCGATGCGGAATACGTTACCTGTACGTTCTCCGATCATTGCGAAATGCTTCTCGTCGTAACGGTAGTAATCATCCGTTAAGTAACTAACATGTACAAGACCTTCAATTGTATTTGGAAGCTCTACGAATAAACCGAAGTTTGTTACAGAGCTAATCATACCGTCATACTCTTCACCGATCTTATCGACCATATACTCTGCTTTTTTCATTTCGTCTGTTTCACGCTCTGCTTCAACAGCACGACGTTCCATATTAGAAGAGTGCTCTGCAATCTCTGGTAAGTTTTCACGCCATTTCGCTTGTGTTTCACTGTCGACTTTACCGTTAATGACGTATTCACGAATCAATCTATGAACGATCGTATCTGGATAACGACGAATCGGCGATGTGAAATGCGTGTAGAACTCAGTTGATAAGCCGAAATGTCCTAAGCTTTCCGAATCGTAACGTGCTTGCTTCATAGAACGAAGCATAACCGTTGAAATTACTACTTCTTCAGGCTGTCCTTGAACCATTTCAAGAATTTGTTGCAATGCACGAGGATGTACTTCATTCGCACGTCCTTTTACCGCATATCCGAAGTTCGTTACAAACTCGAAGAATCGCTCTAACTTATCTTCTTTCGGATCTTCATGGACACGGTACATGAATGGTACGTTCATCCAGTGGAAGTGTTCTGCTACGGTTTCGTTCGCAACAAGCATAAATTCTTCAATTAACTTTTCTGATACAGAACGATCACGCATTACAACATCAGTCGGTTTTCCTTCTTCATCTACTAATACTTTTGCTTCTTTAAAGTCAAAGTCGATTGCACCACGGCGCATACGCTTTTCACGTAAAATTTGTGCCAATTGGCCCATCTCTTTAAACATTGGTACTAACGGTTCATAGCGCTTGATTAACTCTTCGTCCTCATCTTCTAAAATGCTTCTTACGTCAGCATATGTCATACGCTCTGTCGTTTTAATCACACTTTGGAAAATCTCGTGTTTGACAACATCACCTAAGTTGTTGATTTCCATTTCACAAGACAGTGTCAGACGGTCTACTTTCGGATTTAATGAACAAATACCGTTAGATAGACGATGTGGAATCATTGGAATTACACGATCAACAAGATATACACTCGTCGCTCTTTCCGCTGCTTCAACATCAATTGGAGAACCTTCTTCAACGTAATGACTTACATCCGCAATATGAACACCAAGCTTGTAATTACCGTTCTCAAGCTTCGTTACTGTAACAGCATCATCTAAGTCCTTCGCGTCTGCACCATCAATCGTTACAATCATTTGGTCACGTAAATCACGGCGATCTTTCAAGTCTTCTTCTGAAATCGTTTCTGGTACACTGTTTGCATGCTCCATCACTTCCTCAGGAAATGCTAAAGGTAAATGATGTTTATGGATGACCGATAAAATATCTACTCCTGGATCATTTTTATGACCTAAAATTTGAATAACTTCACCTTCCGCACTTAAACGATTCTCTGGATAGCTCGTAATTTTAACAACTACTTTATGGCCTTCTACAGCACCCATGGATGCGCTTTTCAAGATGAAAATATCACTTGTCCAACGCTTATTGTCAGGTATAACAAACCCAAAGTTTTTCGATTCTGTATATGTACCAACTAGTTCTTTCGTTCCACGTTCTAAAATGCGTACAATTGAACCTTCTTGACGTGAACCACTTGATTGTGAACTTAGGCGTGCTAATACTGTATCACCGTGAAGTGCACCGTTTAATTCTGTAGGAGGAATGAAAAGATCATCATCTCCCGTTTTCTTCTCTTCTGGCACAACGAAAGCAAAGCCACGCGCATGTCCAATTAACTTACCACGCACTAAATTCATCTTTTCAGGAAGACCATAACGATTGCTACGTGTACGAATAACAAGTCCCTTCTCTTCCATCATTACAAGTGCCTTTACAAAATCTTTAAAGCCCTCAGAACCTTCAATTCCAAATGCCTCTTCTAACTCTTGTATCGTTAACGGTTTATACGCTTCTTCTCTCATAAATAATAACAACTTATCAATATTTTCTTGTATGATTTCTTCCAAGCAAAAATACCTCCTTTAAACCCTTATATTATTTAGTGTATCCGAAAGATGGGGGATGTATAAAGCGAAAATTCAATACTCCCCTAATGATTTTTTTACAGTTTCCATAAAAATTTCCTTATGAAAAAAAGAGGCAACTAGATCTTACCAATCTAGTTGCTCCAAGAAGTTATATACATCCTCATGTAGCTCGTCACGTTGCTTATCAAGTGTAATGACATGCGTAGAGTCTTCATACCATTTAATGTCCTTTAACGTTGATTCTACACCGTTATAAATAATGTTAGCACTATCCGTATTAATCATTTCATCATGACGCGCTTGTACAACAAACGTCGGTGCATAAATCATATCAACATTATTACGTACATCAGCAATTAGCTCTTGTAATGCTTTTAATGTATTCATCGGTGTCTGTTGGAATTCCAACATTTCTTGTTCAATTTGCTCTGGTGATTTTTGCTCACGCTTTTTATATTCGCGAGCATATGCCAATATACCTTGGTACATTGTTTCTTCACTCTTAATATACATCGGTGCACACATTGGTACCACACCTAAAACAGGGATTGTATATGCTAATTTCAGAGAAAATACTCCGCCTAGTGACAAACCAACGACAGCAATTTTCTCAAAGCCTTTATCTTTTAAAAGCTGATATGCCTCCGTTACATCTTGCCACCAATCTGTAGGACCTGTATGAACAAGTTCTTCTGGTGGTACGCCGTGTCCTTTATAAATTGGCGCATGACAAGTATAGCCTTTCTTTTCTAAGAAACGCCCTAACATACGTACATCAGCTGAGTTTCCTGTGAATCCATGTAGTAATAAAACAGCGCGGTCTCCACCCTCAAATGTAAATGGTTTCGGAGATGCTAATTTCATCATGTACTTCTCCTCTTTCTCTTCTGTAATCTAGTCGTATTCTTTCTATATCTTAGTGTACCATATTTATATTTCTATAATCTAATTAGAAACTTTTTTCAAATAACAAAATAAAAAAAGAAGAACCATTAGTACAAACTACTAACGCTTCTTCTTTCAATTCTATAAGTTTAAGTACGTAACAGCAATTGTTAATACAAAGAACAATACAGCTAAAACAATTGTAATACGGTTTAATACCGCTTCAATTCCACGTGCTTTTTGCTTACCAAATAATTGCTCTGCACCGCCGGAAATTGCACCTGAAAGGCCTGAGCTATTACTAGACTGCATAAGTACCATAACAATCATTAAAATCGATACAATAATAAGTAAAACGGATAATAACGTATGCACTTGGCGTACCTCCTACAAAGATTCAGTTATTTTAACTGTAGCATAAATCCTATAGAAAAGCGAGAGCTATAGAGTCGCTCTCGCTTTTCTTCTATTACATAAACATCATTGCAAATAACGGTCCGAGCAAACATGTCAAAATTGCTGTTAATGTCATTGTTACCGATCCAATAACACCTTCATGTTCGTTATTTTTCATTGCTCTCATAACACCCATAATATGAGAAGCACATCCAAATCCGATACCTTTACCAACCGAGTTTGTAACGCGGCTCCATTTTAATAAAATTGGACCTGTAATCGTTCCAGTAATACCTGCGATAACTACGAATGCCGCTGTTAAGGATGGAACACCACCAACTTGTTCAGAAACGCTCATCGCAACCGGCATTGTCACTGATTTTGGTAATGAAGATAAAATTAAACTTTTATCTGTTCCCATAAGTGAGGCAATAGCAAAATCACTCGCAATCGCAACTGTTGTACCTACTAATACTCCGCCCGCAATCGGTACAACATATTTTTGCAGCACATGACGTTGTTTGTAAAGCGGGATTGCAAATGCTACAACACCTGGTCCAAGTAACTTCGCAATCCAGCCACCACCGCTTTCCATATAATGTTGATATGGTATATCAAGCACAATAAATAAGAAAGCCATTAATCCTGTCGCTACAAGCATTGGAATAGTAAATGGTGTTGGAAATAATTGATAGATTTTTTTAGATAATTGATATAATAGCACCGTAAAAAGAACCCAACCGATTCCGATTAATATTTGACTCATCACGACTCCCTTTCCTTTCTATTCGCAAGATATTGCCCTGTATGTCCTGCGACAATGATAATTAAAAACGTACTCGCTACAACTGTAATGAAAAGAGAAATTCCTTTACTCATAAAAAAAGCACCGTAATTCATTAAGCCAAGCGTTGGCGGAATTAATAAAAACGGCATAATAGCGACGAGTGTTTCCGCTCCTAAATCAAACCATTTCACTGGAAGTACTTTTAGGCTAAGTAAAAAAAGTAAAAGAAACATCCCAATCAAGCTTCCTGGAATTGGAATATTCAACATTTCTTGCACCCAAGTTCCAACCATATAAAACACATAAAGAGCAGCAATTTGGACAAGGATCTTTGTAAATTTCATGTTCATCATCCCTCATGTTTATACGATCTTCTGTTAATATCTTTATCATAGTATAAATTGTAAAAAGCTGCAATTTATCAACTTGACAGCAAAAACAGCCTATGTTATACGCTTACAACCTTGATATGACTGCATTTCCAAACAAAAATTACGTCAAAAACATTGACCTAATATAAAAAGTTTTTATTTTCTGAATTTACGATACTATTATTTCAATAAAATAATCTTTTTATCCTTAAACTTACATATATATAAAGTGAAACTTTAATCAATGAGGGTGTCCTCATCCCTATTGATTATTAGCCCTCACCAAGCAAGTTTGTACGGGATAAACAAGATAGGTGGTGAACATATGCCCAAAAAAGTTCTCATTTTTTGTGATCCTGGGATTGATGATACGATGGCTCTCCTCTTAGCATTCTTTATCGATGAAATAGAAATAGTCGGTATCGTTGCTGATTACGGCAATGTTCCAAAAAAAATGGCCGTAGAAAATGCTCATTTTCTTACAAACGAAGTAGAGGGTAGAAATATCAAAATCTTTGGTGGATCAGAACGGCCAATTACTGGTGCCCCTCCTGCTTTTTTTACAGATGTACACGGGAAACAGGGACTCGGCCCAATTATTCCAAAGGAGAATGTGACTAACGAAGAAATGGAGAATTTTTTTGAAGTTATTCCTCTTATTGAACAGTATAAAGATGAATTAATCATCGTAAGTTTAGGAAGGCTTACCTCCCTAGCAATTTTATTTATCGTATGTAAACAATTAATGGAGCAAATTAAATCTTTCTACGTAATGGGCGGTGCTTTTCTCCATCCTGGTAATGTTACCCCTATTTCCGAAGCAAACTTTTATGGCGATCCTACTGCCGCTAATATAGTCCTTCAATCCGCAGCTAACATGTACATATACCCATTAAACGTCACCCAATACTCCATCATTACACCAGAAATGGCCGAATACATCGAGGCAAAAGGAAAAGCTCCACTTGTCAAACCGTTATTCGATCACTATTACTACGGATATTATAAAGACGCCCTACCACATTTAAAGGGCAGCCCCTTCCATGACACAATACCAATACTCGCTTTACTTGATAACGCTATGTTTACATATCACAAATCACCTATCGTTGTCATGACAGAATCTTATGCACAGGGGGCAAGTATTGGAGAATTTCGCTCTTTAGGAGAATCTAAACCATTTATTGATTGGCCGAGTCATCAAATAGCAATTGATTTTGATTATAATCGCTTCTTCAAACATTTCATGTCACTTATGACGGGCGAACAATTTTAGCATAAAAAAACAGACCGTGATTTCTCACGGTCTGTCGTTTATTTTCTACAATTATCGTTTGATGTTATAGAAAGATTTGATGCCATCGTAAACAGCGATTTCGCCTAATTCGTCTTCGATGCGTAATAATTGGTTGTACTTAGCAATACGGTCAGTACGGCTCATAGAACCAGTTTTGATTTGGCCAGCGTTAGTTGCAACTGCGATGTCAGCGATTGTAGCATCTTCAGTTTCACCAGAACGGTGAGATACAACTGCTGTGTAACCAGCACGTTTAGCCATTTCGATAGCTTCGAAAGTCTCAGTTAAAGTACCGATTTGGTTAACTTTAATTAAGATTGAGTTAGAGATACCTTTTTCGATACCTTCAGCAAGTTTTTGAGTGTTAGTTACGAATAAATCGTCACCAACTAATTGTACTTTATCACCGATACGCTCAGTTAATAATTTGTGACCATCCCAGTCGTTTTCGTCTAAACCATCTTCGATAGAGATGATTGGGAAGTCTTTGCAAAGCTCTTCGTAGAAATCAACCATTTCTGCAGAAGTTAAGCCAGTACGGCCTTCGCCTGCAAGGTCATATTTACCAGTTTCTTTGTTGTAGAACTCAGAAGAAGCAACGTCCATTCCTAAGAATACGTTCTCGCCAGCTTTGTAACCAGCTTTTTCGATAGCTTCGATGATTACTTCTAGAGCTTCACGGTTAGAACCAAGGTTTGGAGCGAATCCACCTTCGTCACCTACTGCAGTATTAAGACCTTTGTCATGTAATACAGCTTTAAGTGCATGGAATACTTCAGCACCCATACGGATTGATTCTTTGAATGTTGGAGCACCAACTGGTAAGATCATGAACTCTTGGAAGTCTACGTTGTTATCAGCGTGAGAACCACCGTTGATGATGTTCATCATTGGAGTTGGTAATTGTTTTGCATTGAATCCACCAAGGTAACGGTATAATGGAAGACCTACGAAGTCAGCTGCTGCATGAGCTACTGCCATAGATACACCAAGGATAGCGTTAGCGCCTAGTTTACCTTTGTTTGGAGTGCCATCTAATTCGATCATAGCACGGTCGATACCAGCTTGGTCAGTTACATCGAAACCAGCGATTTCTGGAGCGATAATTTCGTTAACGTTGTTTACTGCGTTAATAACACCTTTACCAAGGTAACGAGATTTGTCACCGTCACGTAATTCTACTGCTTCGTGCTCACCAGTAGATGCACCACTTGGTACGATAGCGCGTCCGAAAGCGCCGCTTTCTGTGTAAACTTCTACTTCTACAGTTGGGTTACCACGAGAGTCAAGGACTTCGCGAGCATAAACATCAATAATTGTTGACATAATAAATTCTCTCCTTTTTATATAAGCAAATTATTTAATAATTGTTTTACCTGTCATTTCTTTCGGTTGTTCCACATTTAAAAGTGTAAGCATTGTTGGGGCGATATCTCCTAAAATACCACCTTCACGAAGCTCTACATCATTTTTTGTAACGATGAAAGGAACCGGGTTAGTTGTATGAGCTGTCATAGGCCCGCCATCAGCAGTTAACTCCTGATCAGCATTACCATGGTCAGCAGTAATAAGTGCTACACCATCTTTTGCAAGAATCGCTTCTACAACTTTTCCTAAACATTCGTCAGTTGCTTCTACTGCTTTAATTGTTGGTTCCATCATCCCAGAATGGCCAACCATATCACAGTTCGCAAAGTTAAGAATGATAACATCATGTTTATCATTTTCGATTTCATTTACTAAAGCGTCCGTTACTTCGTAAATGCTCATTTCAGGTTTCAAATCATACGTTGCAACCTTTGGTGAGTTAATTAAGATACGCTCTTCTCCTGGGAATTCAGCCTCACGACCACCGCTAAAGAAGAATGTAACGTGCGGATACTTTTCAGTTTCCGCGATGCGAAGTTGCTTTAATCCCGCTTGCGCAACAACTTCACCTAAAGTGTTATCAAGGTTCATTGGCTTAAATGCCACGTAACCATCTACAGTTTCACTGAAGTGTGTCATACAAACGAATTCAGGAATGTGAGGTACTTTTTCACCACGATCGAACTCACGGAAGTCTTCGTTTGTAAATACACGAGCAATTTGAATTGCACGGTCTGGACGGAAGTTATAGAAAATAACTGCATCATCATCATTGATTGTTGCAACTGGCGTGTTATCTTCGTTAACAATTACAGACGGCAATACGAATTCATCATAGATACCGTTCGCATAAGAGTCTTCTACACACTCTTCTGCTGATTTATAAGTAGGGCCTTCACCATTCACCATAGCACTGTAACATTTTTCTACGCGATCCCAACGCTTGTCACGGTCCATGGAGTAATAACGACCAGAGATAGTCGCGAATTGTCCTACACCTGTTTCTTTAATTACTTCATTTGTTGCATCGATATAACCTTTTGCTGTTTGTGGTCCAACATCGCGGCCATCTAAGAACGCATGGATATAAACTTTCTCCACGCCTTCTTTTGCTGCTAAGCGAAGAAGAGCAAACATATGGTTCATGTGACTGTGCACACCACCGTCAGAAAGTAAACCGAATAAATGAAGAGCAGTACCTTTTTCTTTCACGCTTTTAATTGCATTTTGGAATGTTTCGTTCTGATCGAACTCACCTTCACGAATTGCAACGTTTACGCGTGTTAAGCTTTGGTATACGATGCGGCCAGCACCGATATTTAAGTGACCAACCTCAGAGTTACCCATTTGACCTTCTGGAAGACCTACTTCCTCACCACAAGCTGTAAGCGTTGTATGAGGGAATTTGTTCCAGTAACCATCAAAATTAGGTTTCTTAGCTTGTGCTACAGCATTCCCATGAGTTTCTTCACGAAGTCCGAAACCGTCAAGAATGATTAAAGCTGTTGGCTTTCTCATTTTACCGCCCCCAGAAGACCTAAGAACGAAGCAGGCTCTAAGCTAGCACCGCCAACTAAAGCGCCGTCGATGTCAGATTGTGCCATATACTCTTTAATGTTTTCTGGTTTTACGCTACCGCCGTATTGAATACGAACAGCTTCTGCAGCTTCTGGAGAAACAGCTTCTGCAACAACTTTACGGATGTGCGCACATACTTCGTTTGCATCTGCAGAAGAAGATGATTTACCTGTACCGATAGCCCAGATTGGCTCATAAGCGATAACAGTTGCTTTAACTTGCTCTTCTGTTAAACCTGCAAGTGCTTTTGTCACTTGACCTGCTACTAGATCAAATGTTTTTCCGCTTTCGCGCTCTTCTAAAGTCTCACCACAACATACGATTGGTGTTAAACCATGTTCAAATGCTGCAAGAGTCTTTTTGTTTACTGATTCGTCTGTTTCAGCAAACATTTCACGACGCTCAGAGTGGCCAAGTACTACGTAGCCTACTTTTAAGTCGCTAAGTGCTACTGGGCTAATTTCGCCAGTGAATGCACCATTTTTTTCGAAGTGCATGTTTTGTGCACCTACTTGTAAGTCAGTTCCTTCAGTTGCTGCTACTAAGCGCTCTAAGAATAGAGCTGGAGAGCAAACTACTGCATCAACAGCTGAAGCTGCTGGGATTTGACCTTTAACTTCCTCTACGAAGCTAACTGCTTCAGATAGAGTTTTATTCATTTTCCAGTTACCTGCGATAATTGGTTTACGCATGCTTTGCACCGTCCTTTTTCTTTGGCTGCTACTTATTTGTCGTTAAGACAAACTACACCTGGAAGCTCTTTACCTTCCATGAATTCTAATGACGCACCGCCGCCAGTAGAAATGTGGCTCATTTTATCAGCCATACCGAATTTTTCAACAGCTGCTGCAGAGTCACCACCGCCGATAACAGAGTATGTATCTTCTGCATCTGCTAATGCTTGTCCTACTGCTTTTGTACCTTCTGCGAATGGAGTCATTTCGAATACACCCATTGGTCCATTCCATACAACAAGCTTAGAGTTTTTAATTACATCTGCATAAATTTCACGTGTTTTAGGACCGATGTCCACACCTTCCCATGTAGAAGGAATAGAGTCGATACCAACGATTTGAGTTGTTGCAGTTTCAGAGAATTCCTCTGTGATTACAACATCAACTGGCATGTAGAAGTTTACGCCTTTTTCTTTTGCAAGTTGCATAAATTCTTTAGCTAGTTCGATCTTGTCGTCTTCACATAGAGATAGACCAATTTCATGACCTAAAGCTTTAACGAATGTGTAAGCAAGTCCGCCACCGATGATTAAGTTATCTACTTTGTCTAATAGATGACGAATTACACCGATTTTATCTTTTACTTTCGCACCACCAATGATAGCTGTGAATGGACGTTCTGGGTTAGAAAGTGCTTTACCAAGTACATCTAACTCTTTTTCCATTAATAAACCAGATACTGCTGGTAGGTAGTCTGCGATTCCTGCTGTAGAAGCGTGAGCACGGTGAGCTGCACCGAATGCATCGTTTACGAAGATGTCAGCAAGAGCTGCAAATTCTTTCGCAAGTTCTGCATCGTTCTTTTCTTCGCCGGCATAGAAACGTACGTTTTCAAGAACTAATACGTCGCCTTCGTTCATTGCTGCAACCATTTCTTGTGCAACTGGTCCGAATGCTTCGTCTGCTTTTTTAACATCTTTACCAAGAAGCTCGCCTAAACGTGCTGCTACTGGAGTAAGACGTAATTCTTCTACTGCTTGACCTTTTGGACGGCCTAAGTGGCTTGCTAAAATAACTTTCGCACCTTGCTCTACTAAATATTGAATTGTAGGAAGAGCTGCACGGATACGAGTTTCATCTGTAATTTTGCCTTCTTTCATAGGTACGTTGAAATCAACGCGGCAAAATACACGCTTACCTTTTAAATCTACGTCACGAATTGATTTTTTGTTCATTGGATTTCCCTCCGACTACTAGTTAGGATTGACAAAACCCATTCAAAAGCTTAACACATTTGCTTCTAAAACGAAAGAAGAGAGAGAGGGAACAAACCCTCTCCCTCGTTTTGTCATTGATTGCTTATATACTTAAGAATTAAAGACCTTTAGAAGTCATGTATGCAGCTAGGTCTACTACGCGGTTAGAGTAACCAGTTTCGTTATCGTACCAAGAAAGTACTTTAACCATGTTACCTTCCATTACCATTGTAGATAATGCATCGATTGTAGAAGAAGCTGTACATCCGTTATAGTCGATAGATACTAATGGCTCTTCGCTGTATCCAAGGATACCTTTTAATTCGCCTTCAGCTGCTGCTTTGAATGCTGCGTTTACATCTTCAACTGTTACTTCTTTGTCAAGTTCAACAACTAAGTCAACAAGAGAAACGTTAGCAGTTGGAACACGTACAGCGCCACCGTTTAATTTACCTTTAAGTTCTGGTAATACTAATGCTACAGCTTTAGCAGCACCAGTAGATGTTGGGATCATGTTTTCAGCTGCTGCACGAGCACGACGTAAATCTTTGTGTGGTAAGTCTAAGATTTGTTGGTCGTTAGTGTAAGAGTGAATTGTTGTCATCATTCCGCGTTTTACGCCGAATTTTTCGTTTAATACTTTAGCGAATGGAGCTAGACAGTTTGTAGTACAAGAAGCGTTAGATACTACATTGTGGTTAGCTGCATCGTATTGTTCGTGGTTAACACCCATAACTACAGTGATATCTTCGTCAGAAGCTGGAGCTGAGATGATAACTTTCTTAACTGATCCACCTAAGTGTTTCTCAGCGTCTGATTTTTTAGTGAAACGGCCAGTAGATTCTACTACTACTTCTACTCCGTAGTCGCTCCATGGTAATTGAGCTGGGTCACGCTCAGCGATAACTTTAATTTCTTTACCGTTAACAACGATGCTGTTTTCGTTAGCAGATACTTCTGCATTTAAAGTTCCGTGAACTGTGTCATATTTTAAAAGGTGAGCTAATGTTTTAGCATCTGTTAAGTCGTTGATTGCTACTACTTCTACCTCAGAGTTGTTAAGAGCTGCGCGGAATACGTTACGTCCGATACGTCCAAATCCATTAATACCAATTTTAGTCATTTGAATTTCCTCCTTGGGGGATTATATTAAAGGGTAATACCCTTTGTTAATTGTTTTGCTGCACCTTCATCTGTAATTAGAATTGAAGTGTGCCCTTGCTTTATTACAGCCTGTATTGCCTTTGCCTTTGAAGAACCTCCAGCGACTGCAACAACGTGAGATACATTTTGTAAATCTTCAAGTTGCATACCAACTGTTCTTACTTTATGAACAACATTTCCTTGTTCATTAAAGTAGTAACCGAAAGCTTCGCCAACTGCTTCGTTTGCTTGAATCTTTAACCAATCTGCTTCCGAAGTACTTCTGCGACGTGCCATTGTTAACGCATCACCGATTCCATGAATGACGATATTGGAAGATCGAATCAACTCAAGAACTTCTTTCACGGAGGGCTCTGTCACAATAGACGCATATGCTTCGCTACTAACATGGTCTGGAACATACAATAAGCGATAATTACTCATCGTATTTTGCGCCATCTTGGCACAAATGGTATTGGCTTCTAATTCAACACCTTCTCCAATTCCACCACGTGCTGGGACAAATAGCATATGTAAATCTTTGCAATCAAGTTGCATCATGTCCGCAGCAGCAGCTAGCGTAGTTCCTCCAGCCACAGCAACGATATTATTCGCTGTCAGACGGTCTTTTATACAAGTCACACAAGCACGGCCCATCTCCAGTTTGACCCACGGCGATTCATCACTATCACCAGGGACAACGAAAACTTCATCCAAGTCTAATGTTTCCTTAAGTTGCTTTTCTAAAACCTTTAACCCGGAAATTTCTTTCATAAAGTCTTCCAAAGCAAGAACTAAAGCTGTTCCTTCTTCTGTCAAAGTCATTCCAGAAGAAGCGACGTGAACTAAGTTTTGTTCTTTCAAAACTTGAACTTCACTTCGCAATACTCGTTCTGTCATACCGAGACTTGCTGATAAGTTTCTTCTTCCAATCGGCTGCATGAGCCTAATGTATTGAAGAATTTGCATTCTCGTTTGCATAACAGGTAGCAGATCAGGTAATAATTTTTTTGTGTTCTGAATCCATGAGCGCATATCTTTTCTCCTCACTACATTGGTTCATTTTTCCCTCGTGGTCACTTTACGTCCCGTAGTGACATTTTGTGTCCCACATAGGTTAAAAAAATAATCCCTGCTACGTGTATTATTGTAACAGGAGATAGAAACTTATTCAACTCTTAACTGCATTCTTTATATAGTTTATTATGACACCTTTGTGAATGTTACCATATTCTACTTGTTTTCCGCCTATTTCTACAACCGGAATCATTAAATGATATTTTTCTAAAAGGTCATTATCTTCATATATATCTATTTCCTTGATTTGAAAAGAATATTCACATTGTACTTCTTGTAAAACTTGTTTCGCCTGCACGCAAAGACCACAATCTACTTTTGTATATAGTACAACTTTCATCTTCTTCACCTATCCGATCGTTTTTCGTAATGATGAAGCTGGGATATGCATTTGTTCTCTATACTTCGCCACTGTTCTTCGAGAAATAACAATTTCATGCTCTTCTTCTAATAATTTTGAAATCTTTTGATCTGAGAGTGGCTTTTTCTTGTTCTCTGCTTCCACAAGCGTTTGAATAAACTGTTTCACTCGCTTTGTTGAAACTGCCTCATCCTCTGTCGTCGAAACTGCATTACTAAAGAACGATTTCATCTCAAATAAACCGTGTGGTGTTTGCACATACTTATTTCTTGTTGCACGACTAATCGTAGACTCATGCACACTTAGCTCTTCCGCCACCTCTTTTAAAGCGAGTGGCTTCAAATACGCTGGACCTTCCCAAAAGAAATCACGTTGTTTTTCCATAATAATCGTCATCACTTGCAGAAGTGTTTGTTTTCTCTGTTTCAAACTGCGCATAATCCATTGCACATGCTGATACTTTTCTGAAACGTAAGATGCTACTTCACTTTCACTATTATTAAGAAGTGCACTGTACTCAGAGTGAATTTCAATTCTCGGCATATTTCTCTCATTCATCTGTAAAACGAGGCGATCGCCTTCTTTTTTCACTGCCATGTCAGGCACAATATACAGTGGTTTATCCGAAGAATACGCAAGGCCTGGTTTCGGCTGCAATGATGTAATACAGTTCACCGCCGATTGTAATTCTTCATTACTACACTTCAGCACATGAACGAGCTTTCGCCAATCCTTCTTCACGAAATAAGCAAAGTGCTCCTCTACAATATCTTCCGCTAATCCATCCCTTCTTTGTAAGCGCTTCAATTGTAAAATAAGACATTCCTGAATATTACGTGCTCCTACCCCTGCTGGCTCAAGTGATTGGACAATCTCTACAGAGCGATCGACTACATGAAGCGGTGCAGAAAGGAGGTCTGCTAACTCTTCATTCGTTTCTTGTAAATACCCATTTCCATCCATGTTCATAATAATGAAAGAAGCTACTTTTCGCTCTTCTTCTTCTATTTTATAATACTGTATTTGATTTAATAAATGTTGCTGAATCGTCATGGAATCCACACTGTAGATTTCCATCTGATTATCGACTTGTTTGCTGGTACTTTTACTTTTGTTAGAGCTCTTCTTCTCCCTCTCAAAACCACCTAACTCAATAAGGGGATTCTCTAACGATTGCTCATACAAAAACTCCGATAATTCTTGTACATTATACTGAAGCATTGTAATCGCTTGCCTTAACTCTTGTGTCATTGCCAAACGTAAGCTTTGTTCTTGTAAAAGACTTGCCTTCAAACTAATCTCCCCCTTGTTTCTATTGTACAATAAGTTTGGTAAAAGGAGAATCCTATCGCAGACACCCATTCCAAAATATTATTAATTTATATGTATTAATGAGATTTACAACTTACAACCGAAATTTGAATAATATTGAAAGAAAATAATAGTGCACAAAAATTAGAACCACATACTAATAGTAAATCTTATCACTAGATATAACAATAGGGAAATAAAAAAGAAGATAGAATAAAACTCTATCTTCTCGTGTATAAAACAATAAAATTTCATAGAAAACAACAAATCTTTAACTATAAATATTGAAAGAACTAAATTTATAACGTAAAATTTTCCATTATATACAACAATTAGAACGGGAGATGAATCATGCAAAAAATACTTCGAAGTATACCTTCATTAGGAGTTAACCTGGCATCATGTATCATTCTGCTAATCATGTGTTGGAGTATCTTTCAACAACAAGATTTGGCATTTAGTCCTTTTATCATCTTTGGGATATGTGCTTTCATCATTTTCATATATGCCCTCGTTTTCTTAACAAGAAATATAAGCACAAAAAAATACGTCTATACGATAAGCATCGTTTATCTACTGATATCTATCATAATTATTAAATTAGTCCCTTCGTCTCCAATTTCTGATTTTCAGTACATGTTGGATGGAGCTAAAGAATTAGCCGCTGGCAACATGAAAGCCATTAAGGATAATCAGTACTTCTTTTGGAATACTACTCAGTTGGGCTTTACAATTTACGAGGCACTTGTTCTTACATTAACCTCACATAGTTACTTTGCCTTACAGTTCTTGAATATTGTGTATACATTGCTAACAGGTTTAGCTATTTTTTACATAGCTAAACACCGATTAAACAATGAAACCTTCGGGCGATTTGGTTTCATTTTATACGTAACATCTATTAACTTATTTTTACTAGTCCCTGTGCTCACAAATCAGCATCTTTCTATGATGTTGTTTTCTTGGGGAACGTATCACCTATTAGCACGCGATGAAAATAAAAATTACATAAATATGGTTTTTGGTGGTCTGCTATTCGCTTTAGGAAATATTATTTATCCTATTGGGATCCTATTTTTAATAGCTGCCGGGCTTTTCCTTTTATTCTTTCACAGCAATATTTTAAAAAGGAATTTCATTTCTTCTATAACATTTATTTCTACATACTTAGTTATCTTATATACTTTAGCCTATATTCCTGTAATGCTTAATATTTCACATAACCCAATAACCAATGCGGATTCTGGCTGGAAATTTGTTATAGGCTTGAATAAAGAATCTAACGGCCAATATTCCTTAGAGGACTTCGCTAAATTAAGACAAAGTATTGTCGATTTTGATATAGAGGAACATAATCGAATTCAAAAACAATTAATTAAAGAAAGAACCGAAAATTTAACCGACCTTATCCCTCTTATGAACAAAAAAAATATTATTATGTGGGGTAGTCCAACAGATTCTTATGCATATATCCCTATAAATGATATCGCCAGAAATACTATCAACGATGTTTCATTTATAAAACTAGACTTTATACACTATGTATCGATTATGTTGCTGAGCATGGGTTCTGTCTTTATTTTTCTTTTCAGTTCTCCATTTAAAAATTTAAACATGAAGTATTTTCAAATTCTGATTATCGGTGCTTTTCTCATTTACTTAGTGACTGAAGTTCAAATTCGTTATCGCTATTTCTTCTTCCCGATCTTCATTATACTTGCAGCCTTTACTTTGCAATATATAATGAATTTATCATTATTTAAAATGAATAAAGCGCAATCTGGTTCAACGGCATCCACTGATTCATAACCCTTACCAATCTGGTATTTACGGGACAAACAATACAATTATGAATAAAAAAACCCCTAACTTACAACGATGTAAGTTAGGGATTTTTAACGCGCCCAGAGGGATTCGAACCCCCGGCAGACGTGGTACCGGAAACCACCGCTCTATCCGACTGAGCTATGGGCGCATGATTATAAAATACACTTCATTTTCTCTTCATAATAATAGCAATAAAAACCATTTAAATCAATAAAAACTCTTTGATAACACATTGTACATACGCTTTTTCCTGCATAAAAACGCCCCCTAATTTCTACATTTAGGAGGCAATTCTTAACCATCTTATTTATCTAGTTTCTTTTTAATCCCTTTTGGAATTTCATTTGGCTGTACTTCTTAGTATGTTTCAATATATTCACCTTTTGTTTTAACCTTTACATATGCCCCTTCTCTAAGTCCACGCGACGCATAAAACTTAACATCTCTTTCTTCACCCGAAGCGGATTAACCAGTAAATTTATAGTCTCCAGCTACCTCTCCAACTGTGGATAATCGGCCGGATTCTTTCGCTTTTACATATACAAAGTCTTCTTTCACAAGCGGATTATATCTATCAATCACCTCATTATGAGAAAAGCTTGCCACACCAATAACTAATATAAAAATTCCAATTAAACCCATTTTCCTCTCCTTAACATATCCTTTTAACTTGCTTTACATTCTTTATTCTATGAGAAAAAGTTTTTCCACTATCGCTTACCCTTACGTATTCATTACAAAATTGTAATCTACACGTGTAATACACCTAAATTTTCCAATCATAAATTCACCTCAACTCACAAATTATAAACTTTGAATTGATATTCCAAAGGGGGCTTCATTCAATGACTGTAATTACAAAACTAAAGCAAACTGTTTCTGGATTAAAAAGTGCACAAGCTAGCTTAGAGGGATTCGCTCTTGATACGGATAACCAACAAGCAAAGCAACTTTTCCAAACAGCTGCAGAGCAAACGCAAACTATTATTGATTCTTTAAACCCACGCGTTGAAGAAGTCCAACAAGAAGAACCACAATATTCACAGCAATAACCGAAAGTACCATTTCATCTAATGGTACACAATTTGAGAAAAAGGGTGATATGCAATCATCCTTTTTCTCACATTACATAATGCAGATAGAAATGGAATGATTATAATGCGAAAACTCGGAATCATAACCGCGTTATTTATGCTGCTATTCGGTTCACTTACCGGATGTGATAATAGCCCGTTAGATAAAAAGGTAAAGAAAGAAGAAGCGAAGCGAACAGATGAGAAAAAAGGTCCTAAATTAACAAAAATGAGTACAGAATCCTTTAATCAATCTATATCGCAAGACGCTAAGAAAAGAGCTCTTGCTATGGAGGGAATTATAGAAGCTACCGCAGTTAATACAAATTTAGATCTTTACATAGCCATCAAACCTGAACATCACGAAAGATTTGGTTTAAAACCTTTACGAAGTAAATTAAAAAAGAAACTAAGTGATGAAAATCCTACTTTTGATATTCATGTAAGTACAGACAAAAAGATCTTTATGCTCATAGAAGAACTTGAAAACAAAATTAAGAAAAAGAAAGTAAGTAACGACGGCATCAAAAAACAATTGAAGCTCATTCAATCAGAAATGGGATCTAATATTTAAGCTTTCTAATAGAGAAGGAAGGATTCAAATGTCTAGTAAAGATAAAAACTTAACACCTGTACAACAAGAATATAAAAAATTCGAACAACAGCGCGAACCGAAGCGCCCCGTTTTAAAAAATTGTATAAAAGCTTTTTTCGTCGGCGGATTCATTTGTCTAATAGGCCAACTGATTTCTACCTTTTATATTACGTATTTTGATTTCACTGAGCGCTCTGCCGGGAACCCTACCGTTGCAACTCTTATTTTTATCTCCATGCTACTTACGGGATTTGGCGTCTACGATCGCCTTGGACAATTTGCTGGTGCTGGTACCGCAGTTCCCGTCACTGGATTTGGTAATTCTGTTATTGCCGCATGTATTGAACACCGTACAGAAGGATTCGTTCTCGGCGTTGGTGGTAACATGTTTAAACTAGCAGGATCAGTCATCTTATTTGGCGTATTTTCCGCTTTCGTCATCGCACTTATTAAAACGATTCTCGTTCAATGGGGAGGGTTATAAATGTTACAAGGACACCGAACATGGGTATTCGAAAACAAGCCAGTTATTATTTCAACAGGTGTAATCGGTGGCCCCTTTGAGGCAAAGGGAAAAATCCCTGAAGACTTCGATACCCTTCATGAAGATTTATGGCTCGGACAAGATTCCTACGAAAAAGCACATAAAATTTTGTTTGAAGAAGCTTGTAGCCGTGCTACAGAAAAAGCGAGACTTAGGAAAGATGATATTCAATTCGTTCTCGCTGGAGATTTAATTAACCAAATTACGCCTACTAGCTTTGCATGCCGCACACTTGGCACACCTTATCTCGGATTATTTGGCGCTTGCTCTACTTCTATGGAAGGTTTAGCGCTCGGTGCAAGTATCGTAAATGCAAAAGGCGCAAAATATTTATTAACTGGAGCTTCAAGCCATAACGCTGCCGTGGAAAAACAATTTCGTTATCCAACTGAATATGGTGGTCAAAAACCTCCTACGGCCCAGTGGACAGTAACTGGTGCGGGCGCAGCTATTTTAAGCGATACAGGACATGGCCCAAGAGTAACTTCCGCCACAATTGGGCGCATTGTTGATATGGGATTAACTGATCCATTTAATATGGGAGGTGCAATGGCCCCTGCTGCTGTCGATACAATTGAAGCTCATTTAAGAGAAAGAAATCTTGATGCATCTCACTATGATTTAATCGTAACAGGCGACCTCGGACATGTTGGACGCGAAATTGCTTATGACTTACTACATAAACATGGAACAGAAGTAACGAGTGAACAATTTCAAGACTGCGGACTACTCATTTATAGAGAAGGTCAACCTGTAATAGCCGGCGGAAGTGGTCCAGGCTGTTCAGCGACAGTCGTATACGGTCACTTATTAAACCGAATGAAAAGAGGAGAATTCAAAAAAATACTTGTCGTTGCGACAGGCGCTTTACTATCTCCACTTACATTCCAACAAGAAGAAACGATTCCGTGTATCGCCCACGCCGTTTCGATTGAATTTGGAGGTGCAACGCAATGATTTTCTTCTGGGCTTTTGTAATCGGTGGACTTATATGTGTAATTGGACAACTTATGTTTGATGTCGGCAAACTAACACCAGCTCATACAATGGCAACACTCGTTGTTGCTGGAGCTATATTAGACGGATTCAATTTGTATGAACCACTAATTGATTTCGCCGGAGCTGGGGCAACTGTACCTATTACAAGTTTTGGAAATGCCCTCGTTCACGGCGCGATGGAAGAAGCTGCAAAACATGGAATCGTCGGCGTAATTACTGGTATGTTTAAAGTAACGAGCGCAGGTGTATCCGCAGCGATTATTTTCGGCTTCATTGGAGCATTACTATTTAAACCGAAAGGATAAGAGGTGTTTGCATGACTGTTATCGCTAGCGTAAAAACTTGTCTTGCTAGTTTAAGGGGTGCTCAAGCAAGTTTAAGTTCCCTTTCATTAAATTCACAGGATGAAGAATCAAAACGCGTATTTCATGAATGTATGTTAGAAATGGACAGCGTCATCGCTGATGTTAAGGATAGAGTTTCAGTATTAGAACGTGAAGAACCTCAATATAAAGGGTTTTAAGCAGACTGGAGGAAATCGCTATGTCTCACCTACCTGAATGGACACTTGTCATTCTCCGTTCTGTTTTTATATTAATCATGTTATTCGCTATTACAAAATGGTTAGGGAAAAGACAAATCTCCCAACTTTCCTTTTTTGAATACATAGCTGGAATGACGATTGGTGACATCGCTGCCCAAGTATCTACAGGGCTCGATCAAAAATTTTTCCATGGCGTCTTTGCGATACTCATTTTTGCTGCGGTACCCTTTTTCACAGGAATCCTCTCTTTAAAGAACAAAACAGCTCGAGATTTTTTTGAAGGGAAGTCTACCGTATTAATAAAAGATGGAAAAATACTTGAAGATAACTTAAAGAAAGAAAAATATACAAGTGACGAATTACTTGAACTACTCCGAGGAAAAAATGCATTCAGCGTAGCGGATGTTGAATTTGCTGTACTAGAACCGAGCGGTGAATTAAATGTATTATTAAAGAAAGATCGCCAACCCCTTACAGCAAAAGACGTAGGTTTAAAAGTACCAAACGAGAAGGAACCACAAACTGTTATTATGGATGGAAATGTACTAGATGAACCTCTGTCATCAAGCGGGCATAACCGCGCTTGGCTACATTCAGAATTAGAAAAGCTCGGCGTTGTCATTGAAAATGTTTTTCTCGGTCAAGTTGACTCGTACGGGCAACTTACTATCGACATTTATAATGACAAACTCCAAATGCCTTCTCCTCAAAACAAACCTTTATTATTGGCATCTTTAAAAAAATGTCATGCTGATCTTGAGCTATTTTCTTTAGAAACAAAATCGAAATCAGCAAGCGAAATGTATAGTAAAAACGCGAAACAAATCGAAAAGATTTTAAATAGAGTAACCTATCTTTTAAAAGAATAAATATCGAAAGAACGCTTCAATCAAAAGGCGTTCTTTTCTTTTTTTCTACAGTTTTCATGACGTTTAAATTTATGTAATTCGGTTATGATGTTGAAGATACATAAGCAGGGAATTTCAAAAACATAGCGAATATTTCATGGTACAACTACATATTTTTTTGATTTAAAGTGGTTTCGTTTGACCTTTATTGACCATAATTGTATTATAAGACTAAGAAAGCTTTAGAAGGAGGAAATAACAGATGAATTTAATTCCTACAGTAATTGAACAAACAAATCGTGGAGAACGCGCTTACGATATTTACTCTCGACTATTAAAAGACCGCATCATTATGCTTGGTAGTGCAATTGATGACAACGTAGCTAACTCAATTGTTTCCCAGCTTTTATTCTTGGAATCTCAAGATCCAGAAAAAGATATTCACATCTACATCAATAGCCCTGGTGGTTCTATCACAGCAGGTATGGCAATTTACGATACAATGCAGTTTATTAAACCACAAGTATCAACAATCTGTATCGGTATGGCTGCATCTATGGGTGCATTCTTACTTGCAGCAGGTGAAAAAGGAAAACGTTTCGCTCTTCCTAACAGTGAAGTAATGATTCACCAACCACTTGGCGGAGCACAAGGTCAAGCGACTGAAATCGAAATCGCTGCAAAACGTATCCTATTCTTACGTGAAAAATTAAACCAAATTCTTGCTGACCGCACAGGTCAACCACTTGAAGTACTACAACGCGACACAGACCGCGACAACTTCATGACAGCAGAAAGAGCTTTAGAATACGGCTTAATTGATAAGATCTTTACAAATCGTTAATAGATTTAAAGCGGAAGCGGCTCGTTTAGAACAGGAGGAAGTTGGAACCCCTTCATCCGAGGCGCTTTTTGCCTCGAATGAAGGGGTGAAACGACCGACTGTTCTAGCCGCTGGAGCTGGATACACTTAAAAGCAGAAGCGCCCTATTACAGGGCGCTTTTTTATTATCATGCCCTCCGTCTGTATACCCATCCTGGTATTCCCCTAAATATATCAACGATTTTTCAATTATATCGAACAAAACTCAAATTATATCAACGATTTTTTTAATATATCAACGGTTCGACACAACATATCGATTTACCGACAATCTACGACAAGGACAAACCAGCTACATACCCCCTATCCCGCAAAATCCCCTTAAGTAAACAGCAAAAACAAAAAAGCTATCGCACATGCGCGATAGCCATTTTATTGTACATATGCAGCTAATGCTTCTAAAGCCTCTTCTGCATCTGAACCTTCTGTTGTAATTGTTATCATGCTACCAGTTCCGATTGCTAAGCTCATAATCCCCATTATGCTCTTTGCATTTACTGTCTTTCCATCTTTCTCGATAAAGATATCTGCATGAAAGCGATTTGCCTCTTGTACAAACAACGCAGCCGGACGTGCTTGCAAGCCGTTTTTTAATGAAACTTTAACCTGTTTTTGAACCACAGCTCCATTTCCCCTTTAACCTCTTATTTTTTTGCTATCGTTTCCCCCGCGCGTAATTTCTCTGCAATATCATCGATTTTACGCAAACGATGATTAATACCCGATTTACTAATTTTCCCCCCGGATACCATCTCACCTAACTCTTTCAATGTTACATCTTGATAATCTCTTCGTAGTTGCGCAATTTCTCTTAGTTTATCTGGCAAAATATCTAGACCAACTGACTCATCAATATAGCGGATATTTTCAATCTGCCTTAGCGCTGCACCAATTGTTTTATTTAAATTAGCTGTTTCGCAGTTCACTAGTCGATTCACTGAATTACGCATATCACGAACAATTCGAATATCTTCAAATCTTAAAAGTGCGTTATGAGCACCTATAATATTTAAAAATTCCGTAATTTTTTCTGCTTCTTTCAAATACGTAATGTACCCTTTTCTTCTTTCCAACGTCTTACTATTTAAATCAAATCCGTTCATTAGTTCACATATAGCATCATTATGTTCCTTATATAACGAAAAGATTTCTAAATGATAAGATGATGTTTCTGGGTTATTTACTGAACCACCTGCTAAAAATGCACCTCGTAAATACGATCGTTTACAACATTTCTTCTCAATTAATTCTTGTGATATATTTCGAATAAATGAAAAGTCGTCCCGGACAATATGGAGATCTGCTAATATTTCACGAGACTTCTCAACAAGCCGCACAATATATACATTATTTTTCTTCAATCGCATTTTTTTACGAACAAGTAATTCTACCGTTACGTCATATCCTTTTTTCAAAAGCGTATAAATCCTTCTTGCAATTGCCGCATTTTCCGTTTGAATATCGATAGATAGACGACGATTTGAAAAAGAAAGCGACCCGTTCATTCGAAGTAATGCTGATAATTCTACTTTCTCACAGCATTCCTTCACCTCAAGATTCGTCAACTCTTTCTTTGTTTCCGATGCAAATGACACAGTCAACACCTCCTTATACGATTATTATGGAACAAAAATCTTGTCCTATATGAATGAGGAGCGTTACCTCAAAACGAGGTAACGCACATTTATAACAGTGAATATAAAATAGAAGCTAACTTTAACGTATCATGCCTTACAACACGCTCATCATACTTCGCTAATCTATCTTGAATGACATCAATATTATTTTCAGTAAAACGCTCTTCATCCACTACAACTGGTGTCGACATTTCTTCCTCATATAACTTGCGTAATTCACAAGGAATATCACGATTATTTACAATTGCAGTATCGATAAATGGTTGCCCTAAATGATCATGTAACGCCTGCACATGATCAAACGCAGTATACCCCATCGTTTCACCCGCTTGTGTCATAACATTACATACATATACCTTCTTTGCTTTTGCAGCAAGAACAGCGTCCCCAATTTTATTAACAACTAAATTCGGCAATATACTCGTATACAAACTTCCTGGACCGAAAACAAGTAAATCAGCTCGTTTAATCTCAGCTAACGTTTCATGTAACGGCTCTACATCTTCTGGAGTTAAAAAGACACGGTTAATCTTCTTTCCGAAATACGGAATCTTTGATTCACCTGTTACAATTTCTCCATCCTCTAGTTCTGCATGCAGTACTGCACTTTGATTCGCTGCTGGTAATACACGTCCTCTGACATTTAATACTTTACTCGTTTCTGTAATTGCATGGAAAAAGTCTCCTGTAATCGAGGTCATACCTGCCAATAACAGATTTCCTAACGCATGACCTTTCAGTCCGTCTCCCGTTGTGAAACGATGCTGAAATAAAGCTTCCACCAGGGGCTCTACATCCGACAGTGCAACAAGTACGTTACGAATGTCACCTGGGGGTGGAATTTCTAGCTCATCACGTAATCTACCTGAACTGCCACCATCATCAGCGATTGTAACAACTGCTGTAATATCAACAGGATATTGCTTTAATCCTCTTAATAAAACAGAGAGTCCAGTTCCTCCTCCCATGATGACAATTTTAGGTTTTCTCTCTTTTTTCATCCCCTAATGGCCCTTTCTCTTCTCCACATCACGATGAGATACATGAACGCTATACTCTGGTTTCAAATGTTTCCCAAGGTACTCTGTAAGCGTAACAGAACGATGCTGTCCACCTGTACATCCAATTGCAATTACAAGTTGACTTTTGCCTTCTCTTTTATAATGAGGCAGCATGAAAGTAATGAGATCTATCAGTTTCTCTAAAAACTTATGTGTCTCATTAAATTTCAGTACATACGACGAAACTTCTTCATCTAGTCCTGTTAATGGCTTCATATGTGGAATGTAATATGGATTTGGTAAAAAACGAACATCAAATACTAAATCTGCATCAATTGGAATACCGTACTTAAATCCAAAGGACATAACATTTACACGAAATGCTTGCTCAGTTTCAGTAGAAAACAAATGAACAATTTTTTCACGTAATTCTTTCGGTTTTAAATCCGATGTATCAAGCACAATATTCGCTCGTGCCTTCATATCTGTTAATAAACTACGCTCCGCTTCGATTCCCTTTAACGGCAAACCAGTCGGCGCAAGCGGATGCGAACGTCTCGTTTCTTTATAACGAGTTACAAGCGTACTATCTTTCGCATCTAAAAATAAAATATGAGGAATAATCCATGTACGTTCTGATAAATCATCAAGCGCTCCCCATAAATGTTCGAAAAACTCTCGGCCACGTAAATCAACGCCAAGCGCTACTTTATTCATTTTCCCTTTTGAATCCGACATAAGCTCAATAAACTTCGGCAATAACATCGGCGGTAAATTATCTACACAAAAATATCCTAAATCTTCAAAACTTTGTAAAGCTACTGTTTTTCCGGCTCCAGACATTCCTGTAATAATCACCATTTTTATATCATTATTCTCTGTCATCGTATCCTCTCCTTGGCAATTTAACTCGGATCTAATCGATATGAAAGCAGCTCAAAATCTGGGGTATATACAAATGTACCGTAGATTATACCATTCCCTTTAATTAAATAATCAATAATGTGATAATCTCCTGGCGCCATTGCTAAATCATCAATCTTATCAAATGTATGCCAACCAATGATGCCTTCTTCGCTCTCTAGTTTGTTTTCTCCTGCAAAATCTGTCGCTAAAAAGGAGAACATCATCCATTCAGAAACAACTTTATCACCTTCTTGGATGACAAAGGTGAAGACCCCTTTTAACGCTGGGTTCTTTAAATAAATACCTGTTTCTTCACGATACTCGCGAACAACGGAATCTCTTACTGTCTCACCACGCTCCATCTTCCCGCCTGGTGCAACCCACCAATTTCGGCGAGGTTTTTGGAGTAAGAGTACTTCATTATCTCTAATTAACACACAGTTTGTCACTCTTTGCATGTTTCTTCACCTCAGCTACTTGCAGCAAAATTTATCACTGCATACTCATTTCATTATACTATCAAAAACAGTTTGCTACAACGAAGGAGCCAGTCCTCTTTCGCTAAACACATAGTCCTCAACAATTGTAAAAAAGCTTTCTATAACAAGCAATCTAAATGCTTGCAATTACAATGAATCACACATAAAAATCCCCTTAACGATTTTTATCGCTAAGGGGATTACATTCTTTATTTCTTACCGAAATAAGTAACAATCGTAAATCCTAAAATGAAGGTAATGATCGAACTTACAATTGAAAATCCGCCAGTTGGAATACCAGGGAAAACAATTACAATCGAACCGATAACAAGTCCAATAATTACTGCAAATGTCATATTTTTATAACGATCTAATAAAAAGCTAATTCCTTTACTACTTACAACAAATCCGACCATAACACCAGCACCAATAACCATAATTAATGGTAAATTAAGTGTAGTTAAAGCGTTAATTGCCGTTGGATAAACACCAATAATTAATAAAATAAACGATCCGCTAATTCCAGGAAGGAGCATAGCCATACTAGCCATCCATCCTGCGAAAAATAAACCGATTGCATTTAAAATTGTTAACGTCGTAATTGGATCTGCTGCCTTATCTGGCTTAAAGAACGCTGTTATCGCAACAAGAATAGCTGCAATTATTAATAAAGCGATGTGCTTACCTTTAAACGTCGCCTTTGCATCAGCTTCTCTCATTAACATCGGTAATATACTAATAATTAAACCGAGGAAGAAAAATTGAGTCGGTTCATAATGATTTGCAAGTAAATATTTAATAACGTGACTTAACGTTAAAAACGCTGCCGCCACACCAGCTGCAAGGGGAATTAAAAATCCTAAATGTTTTTTCCATTCACGACTAAAGAACCCGCTAATTGCCGCAAGCAATTGTTCATAAATCCCTAACACTACAGCGATTGTACCGCCGCTCACACCAGGAATTAAATCACTAACTCCCATACAAAATCCACGATATATATTACGCCATTCCATACTGAATAAATTCCTCATTTCTTATAGTGATTTTTTCCGTAAAGTCCAGTATATCAATAAGAAAGCTTATAATCCTAATTGTTTTTGACAAAACTTTGACATTTTTACATAAAAAAAGAAAGCTCCTATCGGTAGCTTTCTTCTCAAAAGGAGTATTACCCCTTATTTTTCTGTTACAGTTTTTAATTCCTCTAATAATTCTTCTACGTAGTGTTGTGCACTTTGTGCAGCAATACTACCGTCACCTGTTGCCGTTACAATTTGACGAAGCATTTTTTCACGAACATCACCTGCTGCGAAAATACCAGGAACTTTCGTTTCCATACGCTCGTTCGTTTCAAGGTAACCATTTTCATTTGTAATACCTAGTTCAACAAATGGTTTTGATAAAGGTAACATACCGATGTATACGAAAACGCCATCAGTTTTTACTTCTTTCTCTTCTCCACTATTTACGTCTACAAGTGTTACACTTCCTACTTTACCATTTGCATCATTAATTTCTTTTATAGTGTGATTCCAAATGAAATCCACTTTCTCGTTTTGGAATGCACGATCTTGTAAAATTTTCTGTGCACGAAGAGTATCACGACGGTGAACGATTGTTACTTTTGATGCGAAGCGCGTTAAGAACACACCCTCTTCAACAGCTGAATCTCCGCCTCCAATAACAACGAGTTCTTTTCCTTTAAAGAATGCCCCATCACATACTGCACAATATGATACACCGCGGCCGCCAAGCTCTGTTTCACCTGGCACACCAATTTTTTTATATTCTGCACCGCTTGCAACGATAATTGCACGTGCTTTATATTCTTTTTTACCAGCAATAATTGTTTTATATTCTTTACCATCGATGACTGCTTTCACATCACCATATGCATATTCAGCACCAAATTTCTTCGCATGCTCGAACATTTTATTTGATAAGTCTGGTCCTAAAATAGACTCATAACCTGGATAATTTTCTACATCTTCTGTGTTTGCCATTTGGCCACCTGGAATACCACGCTCAAGCATTAATGTGCTTAAATTCGCACGAGATGTATATACTGCAGCTGTCATACCAGCTGGTCCTGCACCAATAATAATGACATCATAAATTTTTTCTTCTGACACACCATTCACTCCTATCCATTCCTACACAATTAAGTTACCCTCATTATACTGTTAGCATCATTTTTTTCCCAATGATTTGCTTATACTATGTGTGCGTACGCTTAACAGCTTGCACATACTTTCGAACAGTCGCTACAGATACATTATATACATCTCCAAGCTCCGACTGCGTCATCTTATTTCCTTGTTCGCCGCGCACAATATATTCAATTGCCGCCGACCAACCGTACACGTTTGTAAAAACAGACCCGGATGTATATAAACGTATGAACGTACAAAACCAAAAGTGTAAACACTCTTCGATTAGTTCATCGTCCTTTTTCGTATAATTATATAATGCGTCCGCGATTCGCGCGCATTGTTCAAATTGCTGTAAATCAGCAGGAATACCTTTATGACTATTAAGTAAAAAGAAATACTTTGCAAGTTGCGATACAATTGGAACACCATTTTTCACTTGCGTTACATCAAAAAAGAATCCGACCTTCTCTGGTGTTGACAATTCATTCATTAAATATAAAGCTAGCATTTGCTCCTCTAGCGTCGCACTTTGCTGAAATGACTTTTGTAATTCTTCAAACAACACGTTTTGCCCTTCATCCGCTAAATTTAGTGCGTTCCACGGCTCTTTTCCTTTTTTATCAGGGTGCAATTCTACTACATGTTGCCACATTTTTTCAGCTACTTGCTGATTTTTCACCATATACGCAGAATACGCAAACCAATAATAAAAACTTACGTCTCCCTCATATCCTTGACGCTTTAATACTTTGAACCACTTATATGCATGCTCGAAATAACCAATTGTTGCAAGGGTCGTTCCAAGTTTCAAACGATGTTCAAATGAAATCGGATATACTGAAACTAGCTGTCCCGCTAATGCTTCTACTTGTTTATGTTCCCCAATTGAATATAGAAAAATAAGCGTATTACAAAGCGCATGTATATTACCAGGATTTTTCTCTAAAATCATTTCCGTTAATTTCAACGCTTTGTCTACATTACCAGATTGAAAATGTGCGATGGCTAAATTATTATGACCCGACCAAAATTCCGGATAATCTTTCGTAACAATTTCTAATGTAGCAATTGCTTCTTCTAATTGTCCATTACGAATATAACGATTTGCCTCTTCTTGCATAACAATTAAATCATCTTCATCCTCAATCTCTTCCGCACCCATTGCTTCTTCTTCCATAATCTCAAGCAATTCTAATGTATCTTCTACAAATTCCTTCTCTTTCGCAACTTCTAAATATCGATCCGCATACTTCTTCGCTTGTTGAAATAAACCCATATATGCATAATTATTTGCAATAAAATAATAGCATTGTTCAAGTTCAGGGTTGGATCTAGCAAGCTTTAGAAATATCTGATTCGACTCTTGGTATTCACCAGCCTCAGATAACGCTATTGCTAATTGGCATAAAATAAACGGCTCCTTCTCGCTTTGTGCCGCTCTTCGAAAATATTTAATTGCATCTTGCAATTTTTGCCCTTTGTAAGCCCTCATCCCTTTTTTATAAAAGAAGTCCGCTAATTGGTTAAAAGAGATAACTTGTCCGTTCTCCTTATATATCCTTTGATTTTTCCCCATATATCCTCCAGTTTTTTGTTTTCTTCGCTCACACATTCTTCTATCTATAAGTATAAACGATTCCGTAAAAAACAAAACAGTATATTATACTCAATTATTTCCTTTTTATTCATAAAAAAAGAAAAGAAATGTTACATTTTTAGCATCAACCTTCTCGAGCCGCCATTTCCTCTTTCGTATAAATAATACGCATTGGATTTCCACCTACGAAAGCGCCGCTCGGTACATCTTTATGGACAAGTGTTCCAGCCGAAACAATGGCGCTATCTCCAATCCTTACCCCCGGTAAGATTGTCGTGTTCGCTCCAATCATCACTTCATTTCCTATGACAATCTCTCCAAGTCGATATTCACGAATCAAATATTCATGCGCTAAAAGCGTTGTATTGTATCCGATAATTGAATTGTCACCCACCGTGATTTTTTCGGGAAACATAATATCGGGCATAACCATAAGTGCAAATGATGTTTTTTCTCCTACTTTCATTCCTAAAAACGTACGATATAACCAATTCTTCACAGATAAAAATGGTGTGTAACGTGCAATTTGAATAATAATAAAGTTTTTCATTACCTTCCAAAAAGACACGGTTTTATACACATTCCATAATGAATTCTCTCCTGAAACAGGATAGCGCGTTGTCCGTCGCACTTAATCCTCTCCTCTACTTATGATCGGTTAATACCGGACAAAATCGGCAGTAAATCACTCATTTTATCTAGCATAAAGTCTGGTTTGTAAGATTCTAGATACGCTCTACCTTTCAACGTCCATGAAACCGCAGCTGTTTTCGTACCCGCATTTTGTCCGCCGACAATATCATGGTGATTATCCCCAACCATCACTGTTTCTCCTGGTTTCGCATTTAATAACTCGAGCGCTTTTTGAAGTGGTTCTGGATGTGGCTTCACATGTTCCACATCATCAATTGTCACGACAACATCAAAAAACTCATCAAGCTTTGACAACTTTAATCCCATCTCAACGGTTTGTCTCGCTTTCGTTGTAACAATACCAACTTTATAACCTTGTTTTTTCAACTCTTGAACTGTTTCGTATACAGTTTCATATTCTTCTACTAATTCATCATGATGCTCATGGTTAAATTGACGATAACATGTAATCATCTCTTCAACTTTATTTTCATCAATCTTGCTGAAAGTATCATGCAAAGATGGACCGATAAATGGCAGCACATCTTCACGCTTATATTGATCTGGATAATATGTATTTAAAGTGTGTAAAAAAGAAGAAATAATAAGTTCGTTTGTATTAATTAAAGTTCCATCTAAATCAAATAACACTGTATTTATTTGCATCGCCCTAGTCCTTTCGCTTTCCTGAATATGAAAGAAGCAGCATCTTATAATAAGATGCTACTTGTCTCTAATTTTCTGAATATCTTTTATCAGCTTGCCCCATTTTTCGTCTCACAATAATGAAAATAATAGAAATAACAACAAGTCCAATTGACATTACTTGTGCAATACGAAGTGGTCCTAGCATTAAACTATCTGTACGTAAGCCTTCTACGAAGAAGCGCCCTACTGAATACCAAATTAAATATGTAAAGAATAATTCCCCGCGTCGTAAATTCACTTTTCGTAGTGCGAGTAATAAAATGACACCTGCAAAATTCCATAATGATTCATATAAAAACGTCGGGTGATAATACACACCCTCGATATACATTTGATTAATAATGAAATCTGGTAAATGAAGACCTTCTAAAAACTGTCTCGTTACTTCATCACCATGCGCCTCTTGGTTCATAAAGTTTCCCCATCGGCCAATTGCTTGTCCTAATAAAATACTCGGCGCAGCAATATCCGCCAACTTCCAGAATGAAAGCCCGCGTCGTTTTGCAAAAAGAATACCTGTAATAACAGCCCCGATTAAACCACCATGAATCGCCAAGCCACCTTGACGAATATTAATAATTTGACTCGGATTTTGCGCGTAATATTCCCATTCAAAAATAACATAGTACATTCTCGCAAATAGAATAGCGATCGGTACTGCAATTAATACAAGGTCAACAAATGTATCTTTTGGAATACCTAGCCTTTCTCCCTCACGAGTTGCTAGCCAAAGACCTAATAGCACACCTGTACCGATAATAATCCCATACCAATAAACAGGAAACGGCCCAAGTTGGATGGCTACGCGGTCAAGCTGTGGTACAGAACCTAACAGCATATGTATGACCTCCCTCTCCAAAGTTTACTCCTGATTCCCTAACTCAATCGCACTCATTAATCGTTCAGAAAACTGTTGTGCCGCATTGACTCCCATACGTTTCAAACGGAAGTTCATTGCTGCTACTTCAATAATAACAGCCAAGTTTCGGCCAGGGCGAACTGGAAGTGTAATCTTCGTAAGTTCTGTATCAATAATCTTCATCTTCTCTTCATCAAGACCTAAGCGATCATAATTTTTCTTTTGATCCCAAATTTCAAGATTAATAACAAGTGTAATACGCTTATAATTTCGCACTGCCCCTGCACCGAATAACGTCATAACGTTAATAATGCCTAGACCACGAATTTCTAATAAATGCTCAATTAAATCTGGTGAGCTTCCTACTAATGTGTCTTCATCTTCTTGGCGAATTTCTACACTATCATCCGCAACAAGGCGATGGCCACGCTTCACAAGTTCAAGAGCTGTCTCACTTTTACCAACACCACTTTGACCTGTAATTAAAACACCAACACCGTAAATATCTACTAATACACCATGAACAGCAGTTGTTGGTGCTAACTTACCTTCTAAATAATTTGTTAAACGACTTGATAATCTCGTTGTCGTTTGAGAAGAACGTAATAAAGGCATGCCTGATTCACGTGATGCTTGTAATAACTCATCTGGTACATCTTGATTACGAGTTATAATAATACATGGCGTCTCCTCGGTACAAAGCGCTTTCATTCTCTCTTGTTTTTGCTCTGTCGTTAACGTATCAAAGAACGTAAGCTCCGTTTTTCCAAGAAGCTGCACGCGATCAGCTGGATAATATGTAAAGAATCCTGCCATTTCAATTCCAGGTCGTGATAAATCACTTGTATCAATCGGACGATGAATTCCTTCTTCACCACTTATTAACTCCAATTGAAATTGTTCAATTAAATCTTTTGTCCTTACTTTTGGCATATGTATAAACCTCCACTCCGCTGCGGGTTCAGTCTCGTTTGATGTAAAATTCCATTCTACCGGATATTGTACCATTTTTTTCTGGAAACAAGAAATACGGTTTCTCATAAATAGAAAAAAACATTTCATACGAATGATGAAATGTTTTTCTTTTTGTCATTTTCTCTTTTTTTCATATAACGGTTCAACAATTGCCTTTTCAATTATCATATTAAAAATAGAAATACAAATTGCCGCAATAATTGCTACGCCAAACCCTGTTATATTAAAAGCATCTCCTAATAATGAATCTGTTATTTTTAACGTAATCGCATTAATAACAATTAAGAAGAACCCGAACGTTACAACAGTAATTGGTAGCGTAATTAAAATTAAAAATGGTTTTACAAACACATTTAAAACCGCCAATATAATACTCGCAATAATTGCAGTTTGTATATTTGCTACGTAAAACGCGTCTGGTGCAATCCCTTTTAAAAGTCCCGATACAGCGATTAACACAACGCTATTTACAAGAAGTGATACAATCCATCTCATTTTCTTACACATCCTTTTGACATATATATTTCATCATACGCTAATAGACAATAAACGCAAGTATCATACAAACACTTATATCAACTTATTCTACCCTTCATGCTTGTATACCTACTAACATCTCCTAGTAAAATAAGGACCACACCATCTATCTTCATGAGTTTTTACAAAAGTCCAAGTGAAATCTTTATCTACAATATATATATCACCTTTATACATATCATCTGTTTCACGTAATATATCATCCATACTTAATAAACTCGCATCTTTTATTAGTAGTACATCATTACAGTGTTGATAGAAGATATAGCACTCCTTTTTCACTTCATTATGAAACGCGTTCTCCGCTTCTTTCCCCTCTAAACACTTCTTCTTCTCATAACTAAATATGTGCCAAAGATACCCACAGCCATACTTATCTCCATAAAGGAAAATGTCTTCTTTTTCTTCATCACTTAAATGGTTTGCAAAATGCTCCTCCCAGCGCTTGCGAAAATAAACACCCCAATTTTGAAACTCTCTTACCTTCATATTTTTCTTTCTTAAAACATCTATAAACTCCATTTTCTCCCCCTATGAACGAAAAACCGAGTGTCATTTCCACTCGGTTTTTCGTAATAAACTTATTGCGATAGCTCTACTTCTTTTATTTTCTCTTTCATTCTTGCTTTATCACGATTTAAAATCTCTTTTAAATACTTACCTGTATACGAGCGTTCTTCTTTTACTACTTGCTCTGGCGTTCCAGAAGCGACGATTTGTCCACCTTTGTCCCCGCCCTCTGGTCCAAGGTCAACGATATAATCAGCTGTTTTAATTACATCTAAATTATGTTCAATTACAAGTACCGTCTCACCACTCTCTACAAGACGTTGCAACACTTCTAGAAGACGTGCAATATCATGTGCATGTAAACCCGTCGTTGGTTCGTCTAAAATGTATAACGTACGCCCTGTAGAACGACGGTGTAATTCAGAGGCTAATTTCACGCGCTGTGCTTCACCACCTGATAACGTCGTTGCCGGCTGTCCTAATTTCATATAACCTAGCCCAACGTCTACAAGCGTTTGAAGTTTACGCTTAATTTTTGGGATATTAGCGAAGAACTCTACCCCATCTTCAATTGTCATTCCTAATACTTCAGAAATGTTCTTATCTTTATATTTCACTTCTAACGTTTCACGGTTGTAACGTTTACCATGACAAACTTCACACGGCACGTATACGTCTGGTAAGAAGTGCATTTCGATTTTAATAATTCCATCACCACGGCACGCTTCACAACGTCCGCCTTTCACATTAAAGCTAAAACGTCCTTTTTGATATCCGCGCACTTTCGCTTCATTCGTTTGAGCAAACACATCACGAATATCATCGAATACACCTGTATACGTCGCTGGGTTAGAACGTGGTGTACGACCGATTGGCGATTGATCAATATCAATTACTTTATCTAAATGCTCAAGACCTTTAATCTCTTTATGAGCACCTGGCTTCGCTTTCGCTTTATATAACTTTTGCGCTAACGATTTATATAGTACTTCATTAATCATCGTACTTTTACCTGATCCAGATACACCCGTTACCGCTACAAACGTACCAAGTGGGAATGACATCTTCGCATTCTTTAAGTTATTCTCTTTTGCACCGACAATCTCCACTTTACGTCCGTCACCTTTACGTCTTTCAAGTGGAACTGGAATAAACTCTTTACCGCTTAAATATTTTCCTGTTAACGAATTCTCATCTTGCATAACTTCAGCTGGTGTACCTGCTGATACAACTTGACCACCATGAATACCTGCACCAGGTCCGATATCAAGTAAATAATCAGCAGCCATCATCGTATCTTCATCATGCTCAACAACAATTAACGTATTTCCTAAGTCACGCATTTCCTGCAATGTACGAATAAGACGATCATTATCGCGCTGATGTAAACCGATAGAAGGCTCATCAAGGATGTAAAGTACGCCAGTGAGTCGAGAACCAATTTGTGTTGCTAGGCGAATACGTTGTGCCTCACCACCTGATAAAGTACCAGCCGCACGACTTAACGTTAAATAATCTAAGCCAACGTTTACTAAGAAACCTACACGTTCTTGAATTTCTCTTAAAATTAAATGAGCAATTTTTTGTTGTTTCTCCGTTAACTCAACATTTGAGAAGAATTCCTGTACTTCTTGAACAGAATATTTCGTTACGTCAGCAATCGTTTTATCACCAACGAAAACAGCTAAACTCTCAGGCTTTAAGCGTCCGCCTTTACACTTCGGACAAGCTTGCTCCGCCATATATTTCTCCATTTGTTCACGAACATAATCAGAACTCGTCTCACGATAACGACGCTCTATATTCGGAATAACACCTTCAAATAAAATCTCATTTTCCTTTACTTGACCAAATTCATTTACATAGCGGAAATAAACTTTCTCTTCACCGCTCCCGTACAACACTTTATCAAATAAATCTTTCGGTATATCTTTCACAGGCATATCCATGTCAACGCCGTAATGATTACACACAGATTGTAAAAGTTGTGGGTAATATTGTGAACTTGTCGGTTCCCAAGGGGCAATCGCATGTTCATTTAATGTTAAATCCCAGTTCGGAATGACAAGCTCTAAATCTACCTCTAACTTTGAGCCAAGTCCATCACAAGAAGGACATGCACCGAACGGACTGTTGAATGAGAACATACGTGGCTCTAATTCACCAATTGAAAAACCACAATGTGGACATGCATGATGTTCACTAAATAGAAGTTCCTCTTCTCTCATAACATCGATTAACACTCGTCCCCCGCCAAGCTTTAATGCACTTTCAAGTGAATCAGCAAGACGGCTTGCAATTCCTTCTTTTATAACAATACGGTCAATTACAACTTCTATGGAATGCTTCTTATTTTTATCTAACGTAATCTCTTCTGACACATCTAGCATTTCACCATCAACACGTACACGAACATAACCTTGCTTCTTAATATCTTCAAGTACTTTCACATGTGCACCTTTACGTCCTGAGACGATAGGAGCTAACACTTGTAATTTCGTACGTTCAGGATATTCAAGAACACGATCTACCATCTGTTCCACTGTTTGTGATGTAATTTCAATTCCGTGATTTGGGCAAATCGGCGTACCAATTCGTGCGAATAATAAACGTAAATAATCATAAATCTCCGTCACTGTCCCGACAGTTGAACGTGGATTACGACTCGTTGTTTTTTGATCAATCGAAATCGCTGGTGACAACCCTTCAATCGTATCGACATCCGGTTTATCCATTTGTCCTAAAAATTGGCGTGCATACGCAGATAACGATTCTACGTATCTGCGCTGCCCTTCTGCATAAATTGTATCAAACGCTAATGACGATTTCCCTGAACCAGACAATCCCGTTACAACAACAAGCTGATTTCTCGGAATGGTTACATCAATATTTTTTAAGTTATGTGCTCTAGCACCTTTTACAACGATAAAATCCTTGCTCATGCTCACTCTTTTCACCCTTCCGCTTTTAATTCTAATAGTAAATCTCTTAATTCAGCTGCACGCTCGAAGTCTAACGCTTTTGCTGCTTCTTTCATCTCTGCTTCGATCTTAGCGATTGTTTTCTCACGTTCTTTCTTCGTCATCTTCTTAGCAGGAGTTGCTTCATATGTTTCCGGTTCTTCGGCCGCTGTCGTTGCACGGATTACATCACGAACGCCTTTTTGAATCGTTTTCGGCGTGATACCATGCTCTTCATTGTAAGCTTCTTGTATAGTACGACGACGCTGCGTTTCTTCAATTGCAATTCCCATCGATCTCGTTATGCGATCTGCGTACATAATAACGCGGCCGTTTTCATTACGTGCCGCACGACCAATCGTTTGAATTAACGAACGTTCTGAACGCAAGAATCCTTCCTTATCTGCATCTAAAATAGCTACAAGTGATACTTCTGGAATATCTAATCCTTCTCGTAATAAGTTAATACCGACAAGTACATCAAACTTACCAAGGCGAAGGTCACGGATAATTTCAATACGTTCTAACGTTTTAATTTCAGAGTGAAGATAGTTCACTTTAATTCCTACATCTTTTAAGTAATCCGTTAAATCCTCTGACATTTTTTTCGTTAAAGTCGTAATTAATACACGTTCATTTTTTGCAATACGATCTTGAATTTCTCCTAATAAATCGTCAATTTGACCTTCAATTGGTCGTATATCAATTGGTGGATCTAAAAGCCCTGTTGGACGAATAATTTGTTCTATTACTTCTGGTGACTGCTCTAATTCGTACGGTCCTGGCGTTGCCGAAACGTAAATAACTTGATTCGTTTTCTCTTCAAACTCATCAAACGTGAGCGGTCTATTATCTAAAGCTGATGGCAGACGGAATCCATGATCCACAAGTACTTGCTTACGTGCTTGGTCCCCGTTATACATTGCTCTTACTTGCGGCACTGATACGTGCGACTCATCCATAACAATTAAGAAATCCTTCGGGAAATAGTCTAATAACGTATACGGCGTTGCACCCGCTGGACGAAGTGTTAAATGACGAGAATAGTTTTCAATCCCTGAACAAAAGCCCATCTCGCGCATCATTTCTAGATCATAACGTGTACGTTGCTCTATACGCTGCGCTTCTAACAACTTACCATTATCATTTAATTCTTTTAAACGCTCTTCTAATTCTTTTTCTATATTTTCAATAGCAACCTTCATTTTTTCTTCACGTGTAACGAAGTGAGATGCTGGGAAGATTGCTACATGATCACGTTCTGCTAATACTTCACCTGTTAACGCATTTACTTCACGAATACGATCGATTTCATCACCGAAAAATTCAATTCGAATACAATGCTCGTCAAGTGATGCCGGGAAGATTTCAACTACATCTCCGCGCACACGGAATGTCCCACGCTTGAAATCAATATCATTACGTCCGTACTGTACATCAACAAGTTCACGAAGCAATTGATTGCGGTCCTTTTCCATACCAACTCGAAGTGAAACAACTAACTCGCGGTATTCTTCCGGAGAACCTAAACCATATATACACGAAACACTCGCAACGATAATTACATCGTCCCGTTCAAATAATGCAGACGTTGCTGAGTGACGCAATTTATCGATTTCATCATTAATTTGCGCATCCTTTTCTATAAAAGTATCCGTTTGCGGCACATACGCTTCTGGTTGATAATAATCGTAATAACTAACAAAATATTCAACTGCATTATTCGGAAAAAAATCTTTCAGCTCACTATATAATTGTCCTGCTAACGTTTTATTATGAGCCATCACAAGTGTTGGCTTCTGTACTTCTTTAATGACATTTGAAATCGTAAATGTCTTACCCGTCCCTGTCGCTCCAAGCAACACTTGCTTTTTCTTTCCACTATTAAGTCCCTCTACAAGCTTCTCTATAGCTACCGGCTGATCACCTTGCGGGGAATACGCTGAGATAATTTCAAATTGATGTTCCAAGTAAAATCCGACCTCCTCATAAAAATCTGTATTATTATTTTACCACGAATGCCCATAAAAAACCTAAAAAAACGAACAGATATTCGGTAAAATTTTCGACAATATATACATAGAAAAAGGAAGGAGTCAAAACTTCCTTCCTCTACTAACTCTATTTTTTAGGTACATATAATAAATCATATCCATTGCGCCCATTTTCATTCACACAGTCTATTAACCTATAAGCCGTTTGTAATTCACGCTGCTCTTTAACAATCCTTTTACAACTATCTTCATCTATATCTGTATGATTACCAGCAAATCGATCTTGCCTATTATCTAACATATGAATTATATCTGTTCCACTATACTCTAACGTTTGAAAAACCGGATCACCTTCATGTGTATAATGTACAATTCTTATTTTATCAACTTCCCCTTGTTCCACATTCAAAACGAACTTTTCAAATTTATCTAGATTAGAAGTTACTGCTTCCTTTACAATGACATCATTCTTCTTATCAATTGTAATGTTAGGTTGTGAGCATGCTACTAAACTAAAGAGAAGTAGGCATATAAAACCACTTCTTTTTCCTATTGTCATCCTCTCCTATAAGAATTATTTGTATACTGCAAAAGCTACTTTCCTCTACGAAAGTAGCTTCTCTTTTCCTTTCTCCTTCTTCGGAAAAATAACATATGAAAATGAAATTGCTGTATCAACTAAAAATATAATTGCCCACACTTGGCTCACTCGACTCGCAGTTTTATTTAAAACGATTCCTGACTCTAACCAATTGCCCCATTGTTCAAATGGAATAAGCCCATACGCGAAGAAAAAGAAAGTATGCACAACAACGAATAAAACAAGATGTAATACCCAATTTTTTATTTCCTGCTTTGCATAGGCCATACCTGTTAATTCTATATGTTCTTCAATAACAGGCGCTGGTTCATTCCGCCATTTCGCAGCTAACTTTTGCACAAATATATCAAGCTTCTTCAAATCCTTTTTCCCGTAGAAGACCGCATACAATAAAATGATCACGGTAATAATCTGAAAGTTAGAAAACTTCCCTGTTTGATAATAGTCCACTACCCCTAAGGTTAAAATGAACACTTCATTTACGAGTAGTACAATCCCCATAATAAAGCTTGCCTTCTTCAAACGGAATCCGTAACGAAGTAAAAAGAAACCGATAGCCGATAACCAAAATACAATCTCTGCCCCAATTAAAAAGTACCAACGATATTCTGCGAGTATACTCATTTATCCTTCTCCTTTTCATCATATATACGAAAAGCTTCATCCATATATAATAAAAATTCTTCTTCGATTGGATACATGCTCATTTTCTGTGAATCTTCCTTCGATTTTCTAACTTCCCATAACTTATCTAAAAACGCTTCATCACCATTGGCCATTTCTAAACACTTCTGCATTAATCTCTTCATTGCCCCTTGCACCTCATCACTTGCAGTTTCTTTACCGTCTTTCATAAAAGTGCGTAATTGCTTTAATAAATCTACCCACTCTAACACATTGGGATCTTCCTCACTCATATTTGGCAAATTATGAAGCAACTTTTGTTCTTCCTTTGAAAATACTTCATTTTGAAATATTTCACGTATACGAGAAGACTGTTTCGAAAGCTGGATCAGTTCAAACATAACTTTCCAATCGAGCTCTCCCTCCACATCCACCGAATAAACAACTGCTTGTAAAACGCGCTCCATTCGATTGAATTTCTTTTGTTCTTCCTGTACAAACCGAAGTTGTTTTTCAAGCGAATCCTTTAAGTTAAGCTCACCTTTTACTAACATATTCGCAGACTCTTTTAGTGAAAATCCCATTTCTTTTAAAAATAAAATTTGTTGGAGACGTATTACGTCAGCTTCACTATATAAACGATGCCCGCCTTCTGTTTTCCCGCTCGGCTTTAATAAATCTATTTGATCATAATAACGTAATGTACGTACTGTTACCCCTGTCTCTCTCGTCAATTCTTGTATTGAAATCACTGCCATCACCTCTTCCCCTTCATTATAAAAGATGACGTTACGTAACTTTCAAGACTTTTGTAAAAAAATACAAAAAGCTGTTTATACTCATTGTATAAACAGCTTTTACGGAAATAATCCTTTTTGTACAGCGCGCCCACAAAATAAAATAAGCGCTCCAACAACAACAACAACAACAACACTTGTTGCTGTTTTATGGTAATGAGTTGAAACTAATAAATAATACGATAAACCAACAGTACCAATCATAATACAAATACTTGGCACTGGATTACGAGAGAAATTTTGCATTCCCCAAAGAAGTGCAAAAATAGCTGTAGCGACACATAACACCGGTAACCACATCCCAGTTCCCCTTTTTCTATCTATTATTTCTTGTTGTTAACACATTCTTCGATGCCATACTCATACACGATCAGCACCTTTACTATTTCTATATTTCCACTTCGGCCAATAGTTCACAAAGAAATAAACAAACTGCCCTAGTACAAATAACACAAACGGCATGCCAGCACTTCCATAAACGATTAAATTGTACAAACTCCACACGGCTAAACTAATTGTGAAAAACAACCCTACATATTTAAACGCTTTATCCGACTGAAATCTCTCAAACTCATCTTGCATTTTCATTCCTCCTATCCCTATGCTCGTTTTCCCTTCATAACTCCTACGATGAGACTACTGGCAAATAAGAAACTACATACAATGAATATTTCTGAAATAGGTATAGTAATTCTCCCTATCGCTTTGCTCGCAATAATATAAACTATAAGTAGAATGAATGCGAAGATAAACGAAACATTTACATGCTTTTTTATATTTTCATTTACTCGCTCATCTATATCTGGAAATTCTTCTTTTATGTACTTACGCTTTTTTTAATACACATACACTGTCAAAAATACAATTGCTAAAACGTTACTAACTACGAGCGGTAAAATTGGTATAGCTGGATTCATAATACGAACGAAAACGTCTCCCAACAACAATCTAAAAAACGCATCGATATACAACTTTTTAGCATTTTCCATTTTTTCTTCCCTTACTCCAGCGTAAAGATTTCCTCCACCTTCATCCCAAAATATTTGGCGATTTTTAGGGATAACTCTAGACTCGGATTGTAATGGTGATTTTCAATCGCTACAATCGTCTGACGCGTCACCTGCATCACCTTTGCCATTTCAACTTGTGTTATATGATTTTGCTTTCTTAATTCTTTAATTTTATTTTTCACACCCATAGGATCCACCTTCAAAAGTAAAGATATCTTTACTTAAATTATAAATATTTTCCAATTACAAGTAAAGATTAATTTACAAATTTTAGAAAAACATTCCACTGAACACCTTCTCTAACAAAGTACGATAGTAGTTAAGTTTATATCAGCGATTCTCCCAATATATCGACGCAACTCCATTTATATCGGCGATTCTCCGAATATATCGACTTACTAACAAATACTGAAATCCATAGCGCTATAATCATAAGAAAAAGCTGTCCCAAAATATCTTTTGGAACAGCTTTCTCCTCTACTACATAAATCCTAATACCCATACAAGAACATATCCAAGAATAGAAAGACAAACCGAGCCGATCAGCCCTGCTACAAATGCTTTGCTTCCTAACTTACGGAACGTTTTAAACTCTACATTTAAACCGAGACCTGCCATCGCCATTGCGATAAGCATGTACGCAATTATTACAATATAGCCGGCAACAACTTCGGGGATAATCCCGAGTGAATGTACCGCACTCATCGCTAAAAATCCGAATATAAACCAAGGAATCGGAAGCTCCTTCCACGATTTCTTTTCTTCGCTTCCCTCGCTCTTACCAAACCATAACCCAATTAAAATCGCTACTGGTACAAGCATCGCAACGCGCGTTAATTTCACGATAACTGCGATGTCGACAGCCGTGCTACCGCCTGGTGCCGCAGCCGCAATTACGTGAGCAATTTCATGCAGCGTCGCTCCCGAGAATACACCGTAACCGTACGGAGATAAGCCAAGCACTGGATATAATAATGTATAAATAAGCGTAAATATCGTACCTAAAATAGCAATAATTGCGGCACCAACCGCCGTTTCATCGTCCTTCGCTTTCACTTGTGGTGCAATTGCCACGACCGCTGCCGCACCACAAATCGCCGTTCCACACGCCGTTAAAATCCCAAGTTTCTTTTCTACTTTAAATACTTTTGTCAATCCATATACAACGAAAATGGTGAATGTAATAACTACCGCTGCGATGACCAATACTTTCGGCCCAGCCTTCGCAATATCACCCAGATTTAATCGCATTCCAAGTAAGATAATCCCAAAGCGAAGCAACTTCTTACTCGCAAAGTTCGTTCCCGCTATCGCTTCTGGAGGGACTCCAATCGCTGCGCGCCAAATCATCCCAATTAGAATAGCAATTACTAATTGTCCCATAATATTTAAAAATGGAAGCTCCGCTAAATATTTCGCAGCAATGGCGATTAATAATGTAATCCCAATACCTTGCGAAAATCCAAAGCCCTTTTTCTTTTGTATAACAAGTGTTTGTTCCACCTTGTACCACCCCAATAATCGTATTGGAACATGCATGTTCTTTCTACTTACATTATAAGAGAGTTTTTATAATAAGTTTAATATTAATATTAAATCTCTATCATCAGAAATACTTATGATAGAATAAAAACAAAAATAAAGGGGCCAACAAATGAACGTCGACATTTTGAAAATCTTTGTGACTGTCGTTGAACAGAAACATTTCTCTCGTGCAGCAGAACTTTTAAACCTTTCACAACCCGGTGTAAGCATGCACATTCGCAACCTGGAAAATGAATTTGGAACTACACTCATTCAGCGCTCCCCAAAGCATGTACAAGTTACGGAAGCTGGAAACATATTATACATACATGCAAAGCAAATGCTCTCTCTTTATGATGATGCAAAACAGGAAATTAACGAATTACATAACGTTGTAACAGGAACACTTCGCATCGGCGCTAGTTTTACAATTGGCGAATACTTACTTCCCAAAATACTCGCTAACTATGCCAATGAAAATCCGCACGTTGAAGTTCATACCCTTATCTCTAATACAGAAGAAGTTTTGCAAAGCCTTCGCTCTAATCAAATTGATATCGGCTTAGTAGAGGGGCAAGTCGTATATGCTGACGTAGACGTTGAAGCGTTTATGCAAGATGAAATGAAGCTCGTCGTCCCTCCAAATCACCCATTACTTCACATCAAGGATATAAACGAAGCTACTCTCCAAGACCAAGTATGGGTATTAAGAGAAAGTGGCTCTGGGACACGTGCCTATAGCGATCGTTTTATTCATCAACATCATTTAAAAATGAAACGATTCTTTACATTTAGTAGCATTCAAAGTGTAAAGGAAGCCGTCGCTGCCGGGCTTGGCATCGCTATACTTTCTAATTGGACCGTGCGGAAAGAACTACTAACCCAAGAACTATTCCACGTCGAAGTTCCAACTGAAAAACTAATTCGTCCATTCTCCATCGTGCGTGGCAAATATTTCATTCCATCTAAAGCCATTCAAGTGTTTTTAAATCATGTAGATTCTTTTGCGAAAAAACAGAGTTTACCTTCACATTAGTGTGAAGGTTTACAATACATGTAAAAGGAGTGAAATGCAGTGCGAATTGGAGAGTTATCAAAAGAAACTGGCGTTAGCGAAAGAGCACTAAGACATTATGAAGAAAAGGGATTGCTCCCTTCAAATCGCCTCACAAACGGCTATCGTGATTTCGATAAAAGTGCCATTGAAAAAGTAGAGCTTATCCAAATGTACTTACAGCTCGGCTTAAATTTAGAAGAAACTGCAAGAATGCTGCGCTGCCTCGAAATCGAACCACATCTATACGAAAATCCATGCAGCAGTATCCTTGCACTTTACGAAGATAAGCTCAATGAAGTAACAAGGCAAATCTCATTACTTTCTAACATTCAAACGAATTTACAAAAACACGTTTCACTCCTAAAACAAGAAAAAGAAAAGGGATGATTGCATGTTTGTTATACACGGCAGTTCAAGACAAAATGGGAATACGGAAGCCTTAACATATATGATGATTGATGGAATGAAAGCAGAACAAATTTATTTACGTGACCATACCATTTATCCTATTACAGACCAACGCCATGATGCTGAAGGATTTCAACCTGTAAATGATGACTACGAGCAATTAACCAAACGCATGCTAGAGCACGACACGATTATCTTTGCTACACCACTATACTGGTACGGAATGAGCGGCCATATGAAAAACTTCGTTGATCGCTGGTCACAAAGCTTACGTGATACCTCTCTTCATTTCAAAGAGAAAATGAAAGGTAAAAAAATGTACGTCGTCATCGTTGGCGGAGACAATCCGAAACGGAAAGCATTGCCACTTATTGCTCAATTCCAGTATATCTTTGATTTTGTTGGTTCATCATTTGAAGGGTATATTATCGGGGATGCGAATGGATTGGATGAAATCAAAAATGATGCTGAAGCAATTACAAAGGCACAACTGTATAATAGCAAATTTAAAAATAGCTAACAGAAATAAGTTTGACAAACCCGTTTGTATGCGCATACAATAAAAATAATATTATGAAAGGAAGGTAATTTGACCAATGAAGTTCTAATTCTCTTATTTATTTCATCCATCACAAATAGTGAACAAAAATGATGAAAACTAGCAGAGGATTAGTCTGTCCATTTGTCGATACTTTCTTTCGAGACGATCATGTGAAAAATCGTTTATTTATGTACGATTTTTACATTGAAGGGCGACGTTTATCCTCTCTAGTGAAACTAGGGAGGTTTTTTTATGACTATTTTATTCGCACGTAATATTGAAAAGAGCTTTGGTGACCGTACCATATTTACGTTACCATCACTAGAAATTCACGCACACGATCGCATAGGAATCGTTGGAGTCAACGGAGCTGGAAAATCTACGTTATTGCAAATATTAAGTAAAGAAATAGAAGCTGACAAAGGGACAGTAACTCATCATAGTTCTATCGCCATCATTCCACAGCTTAGCGATACAATACTGGAAACCGCTTCTTCTCTTGCAAAAGGAAAATGGAGTATTTCAAACGTCGCAAATTCAATGAGCGGCGGCGAACGAATGCGCCTAAAGATTGCCCATGCTCTCGAACAAGATGCAGGCATTTTATTCGCTGATGAACCAACGAGCCACTTAGATATGGCCGGTACAGAGCAATTAGAAAAAGCACTTTTATCTTATAAAGGGGCACTTGTTTTAATATCGCACGATCGTGATTTTTTAGATAATATATGCACAAAAATCATTGAAATTGAAGACGGCATGATTCAAGAGTATAAAGGAAACTATTCCAACTATCGAAAGCAAAAAGAACGTGAACGAATACAAAAGCAAGCAGAGTATGAGCAATATATACAAGAAAAAAATCGTTTAGAGCAATCAATTTCACAAAAAAAGCAACGTGCTTCTAGCATGACAAAAATCCCAACTCGGTTCAGTTCATCTGAATCTAAACTTTATAAGTTAAGCGGGGCTCATGGGCAAGAACAGGTTAGCAAAGCAGCCAAAGCATTAGAAACACGTCTCGAAAAACTAGAAAAGAAAGAAAAGCCAAAAGATCTTTCTCAGGCTCAGTTTGACGTGCAATACCATACACCCATTCATAGTAAAGTGGCAGTACAGTTCAATAAAGCAACAAAGAAAATAGGCGACCGCACACTATTTAAAAATATGAATGGAACTATTGCCCCTGGTGCAAAATTAGCTATTTTAGGAGCAAACGGAAGTGGCAAAACAACTTTGTTCAATATGCTTCTCACAAACGAGCGTGGCATTCAGCTTTCAAAAAGTTGTAAAATTGGATACTTTGAACAAGCACTATCCATTTTAAAAACAGATAAAACCATTTTAGAGAACGTTCTAGAAGAAACCAACTATACAGAAGCATTCGTTCGCACAATACTTGCCCGGCTTCTATTCCGTCGTGAAGATGTTCATAAACCTGTGCACGTTCTAAGCGGGGGTGAACGAATGAAGGTTGCACTCGCAAAAGTATTTTTAGGAAACTATAATATGCTCCTGCTCGATGAACCGACGAACTATTTAGATTTAACAACACAGGAAGAATTAGAAAACATGTTACAAGAGTATCCTGGCACTATACTCTTCATTAGCCATGACCGTGCCTTTATTCGTTCTGTTGCAGACCATATTCTACAAGTAGATGAGAGCGAACCAAGAATATTCTATGGCAATTACGAGCAATACATTAAAAGAACCACTCAAGCTTCCGTAAACGTTACTGAACAAGAATTATTGCGATTACAAACGAAATTAACAGAAGTCATCAGCCGGATTTCTATACCCAATCATCAGGATGACATCACATTTCTTGAACAAGAATATGAAAAATTATTAGTTCAAATTCAGCGGTGTAAAGAAGCGCTCTAATGTCTTCCCTATATATCGACGGGGCCTTCCACATTTCCCAAGAAATATCGTGGCTTCGACATAAAGATAATATTAGACATCACAATAACAAAAAGCCGTGCACCAGCACGGCTTTTCACTTTATCTTGCTACTTGTGGGCATTAAATGCCCAGTTAGTGATGGCTAATAACTAGCCGGGATGCCCCCACTGATTAAAGTTTCACTTTATATACGGACAGCAGTCCCACTCACCGCAACCATTAGCATTCCTTCGCGAACTACTTCGTAATCCACGTCAATACCAACGATGGCATTCGCATTTTTTTGCCTTGCGAATGTTTTCATCTCTTCCATTGCGATGTCGCGCGCTTCTTTTAATTTACTTTCATAAGCTCCTGCACGGCCGCCGACAACGTCACGGACAGATGCGAAAAGGTCACGAACAATATTCGCACCCATAATCGCTTCTCCATTCACGATATCAATATACTCAATAATTTCTTTCCCTTGAATTGTAGATGTTGTTGTTACAATCATGCTTTATAGCCTCCCATATAAGATTTCCACTTACTTATGGTGCACGAATTCAGCAGAAATTATATTTACGAACTAAACTGCGCTTCGTATAATCGGCTATACCCTCCGCCTCGCTCAATTAATTCCTCATGCGAACCTTGTTCTGCAATACCATCTTTATTTACAACGACGATACGATCCGCATTTTTAATAGTTGCAAGCCTGTGAGCAATAACTAATGTTGTACGACCGACAGCTAGTTCTGCAAGTGATTTTTGAATAGCAAGTTCCGTCTCTGTATCTAATGCAGAAGTCGCTTCATCTAATATTAAAATTGGCGGGTTTTTCAAGAACATACGAGCAATTGCTAGACGCTGCTTCTGTCCCCCGGAAAGTTTCACACCACGCTCACCGATAACTGTATCTAAACCGTCTGGTTGCGAGTAAATTAAATCCTCCAACTGGGCACGTTTTACCGCCTGCCAAATTGCAGCCTCTGAAGCCTGTAAATTTCCATAAGCGATATTTTCGCGAATCGTTCCTGAGAATAAGAATACATCTTGCTGTACAATTCCAATTTGTTTACGAAGTGACGATAAAGTCATCTCTTTCGTATCAATGCCATCAATTTGGATTGACCCAGATTCCTGCTCATAAAAGCGTGGTAATAAACTACATAACGTTGTTTTCCCTGCCCCTGATGGCCCAACGAACGCAACTGTTTCACCTGCGTGTATTTTCAAGCTAATATCATTTAAAATCGGTTCTTTATTTTCATATCCGAACGTAATGTTGTTATAGTGAATATCACCGTGTACATGCTTTACTTCTATCGCATCTTTAGAATCCACAATATCAGGCTCTGTTTCAAGAAGTTCTACATACCTTTTAAAACCTGCGATTCCTTTCGGATAACTTTCAATAACTGCATTAATTTTCTCAATTGGTCGGAAGAAAATATTCGTTAATAAGACGAATCCGATAAATCCACCATACGTTAACTCACCTTGCAGAACAAACCATGTGCCACATATTAATACGAACAGCGTTACGAGACGCATGAGCATATAACTAATGGATGAGTTTAGCGCCATAATTTTATACGCCATTAATTTCGTTGTACGGAAACGAGCGTTGTTCACAGCGAATTGGTCTTTCTCAAACTTTTCATTTCCGAATGCTTGTACAACGCGAATACCACCGACGTTATTTTCGATACATGCATTAAAATCAGCAACATCTGAGAATAAACGTCTAAACGTACCCGTCATTTTTTTATTGAAGTAAAGCGCCAACCATAATAGGAATGGAATTACAAAGAATGTTAGAAGTGCTAACTTCCAGTTAATCATCATCATAAATGAAAATGCCCCAACTAAAGTCATTACGGCGATGAATAAATCTTCTGGCCCGTGGTGAGCAATTTCCCCAATTTCCATTAAATCGTTCGTAAGACGTGAAATTAGATGACCTGTTTTATTATTATCAAAAAATCTGAATGATAGCTTTTGAATATGATCAAATAATTTCTGCCTCATATCTGTTTCAATATTAACTCCTAGCATATGCCCCCAGTAGGTAACAACATATTGTAAACCTGCATTTAACATATAAACTGCAAGTAAACCAAAACAAGCCCATAAAATAAGCGTCCAGTTTTGTCCTGGTAATAACTTATCAATAAATTGATTTACGATAAGCGGGAAACCAAGTTCCAGTAATCCTGCGATAACAGCGCAAGAAAAATCGAGTATAAATAAACCTTTATACGGTTTATAGTAAGAAAAAAATTTACGTAGCATATATTTCCTCCCTTTTCCAAATTAAAAGACTCCCTAAATGATAACCATTATCAAATAATTGTTCAAGTTATTCGACTATGAAACTACAAATAAGGTTTGCGATAGTTTTCGTTTTTTGCCAGAAAGTCGATATATTCGAGAAATCGCCGATATAATTTCAGTTGCGCTGATATATTCTAATAATCGCCGATATAAATTTCATGTACTGCTGCTCCCAATCAAACAAAAAGGGTGTCACCTAGTGGTAACACCCTCATTTTTATTACATCGCTTCCGAATCCCACTCGTGCTCTTGCTGAACAAATACAACGCCTAACTCATGATGTCCTCCAGCATATAATGCTGTTTGAGCAAGACGAAGCTCACCATTTGTATCTACCACTTCTAATTTACAAAAAGCTCCTGTTGTTTTCGTTTGAAGTGCATCATAAAATTCTTCGGCACTCCTTGGAACGACTCCATTTACTTTCGTAATTATTTCTCCAGGCAGTAAATTCAGCTCGGCCCCAATTGTATTTGGAATTGTATCTAACACAACAAGTCCATCATTGCGTGCAGCGAAATATGCTGGTCTTGTCTCATCTACAATTTTTTCTTGCATCGAAATCGTAAAACGTCCAAGCATTGCGACTCCCATTGCAATAATAGCAAGTACGTGCCACCAATAACTCGCGACCCCTAAAACAAGTACAAGACCAGCTAATCCATAAACACGTCTTCCTGTAAAGAGTAAAGCTTCCGTCGGCTCATAACTTCTAATCTTTCGCATAAATCCAATTAAAAATGGAACGAGGAATAAAGAATATGTATTTGCCCCTATTGAAACGACAGGCCACCATGAAATAAACTGGGTTACCGCATCACCTGGTACAAGAATAAAAATTGGCACGATCCATAAACGCTTCGATTCGTGTAGACCAATCTTGAGCCCACGTTTCCCCTTCCTAATCCTCGGTGTAGAATATCTCACCGCGTTTTTAGAAATCAATAAGCCCTCCACAACAAGCATGATGCCTAGTAAAATAGCAAGAGATACAATCGTACCCTCTTCACCTTCTCCAAGCTGTAAGAAGGAAACTGGCAGCTTAGAAGATAATAAAACACATACAATTGCGATACTGAACGTATAAGCTGCCGATAAATATCGATACATAGCAGTTAATCCAAATAATAATGTCCAAAATAAAATGGCCCATAAGCTCGCCTTGGAAACAACAAGTCCAAGCCCAATCGTAATAATAGATACGATTAATCCATATCCAAGCCCTGCAAATAGAGATGTTCGCAATTCAAACCAAATATCATAAACTTTAAAAGAAAAATCTTTTCGTTCTCGTAATATACGTAAATATCCAACGAAGATACTACTTATTAAAAATACATAGACAGCAGGGTGCAAGAAAAAACGTCCAACTGCCCGCATTATTTCAAAAATCCATGCCTCCACGAACTCATTCACCACCATTTATATCATTCTTTCTTTTTATATTATCATAACTGGACAAACGTTTGTTTAACACAAAAAAATACAGGCAATAAAATGCCTGTATTTCTTCTTATTTCGCTATTAATTTTAATGCTGCCTGTAATTGTAGATCATTTTCTCCAGAACGGATTTTTTCAATGATTTTAGTTTGAATTGCCTCAGCTGTCTTTTTATCAAGCTGTCCTGTCGCTTCCATCTCATTCGCATTTTGGAATGCTTTCAGTGCTGATTCTGTCTCTTTACTAAAGTAGCCATCTTCACGCCCCGGTACATAACCTAAGCTTTTCAGCATCTCTTGCGCATGCTTCACTTGCACATCATTTGAATTGTATGAAAGTGTTTTTTCAATTTGAATTGGCGTCGCATGGTAGTAATCTGGTTGTTTCACTTCTACAGTTGGCTTGATTCCCTTTTTATGAATCCAGTTTCCATCTGGAGTTAACCATTTGAACATCGTTAATTTAATGTTACTGCCATCTTTAAACGGAACGGCTTGCTGAACAGTTCCTTTACCAAATGTTGTTTCACCAATTAGATCGTAACCTTCTCCTTCTTTCAATGCGCCAGCTAAAATTTCCGAAGCAGAAGCACTTCCTTTATCAATCAATACTGAAATTGGATATGGCTTCCTCTCTTTCAGCTCTGTAGAGATTTGCTTTTTCTCACCATTTCGCTGCTCTACTTGTAGCATCGGCTTTTTGTTCGTCATAATTTCTCCTAGTATATCTTCTACACTATTTAAATAGCCACCAGGATTACCACGAACGTCAATAACTAAACCTTTTATGTTTTTCTTCTCTAACTCTTTTAACTGATCCTTAAATTCTTTCGCTGTATTTTCAGCAAAAGAAGTAATTTGCATATAACCGATATCTTTTCCATTCTCTTGTTTCACAGTACTAACTACCGTGAAGATTGGGATTTTTTCACGCTTAATTTTGAATACAATCGGATCAGTTACTCCTGCACGTTTAATTTCAATCGCGACAGTCGTTCCCTTTTTACCACGAATTTTTAATACAGCTTCTTCACGCGATAAGTCTTTTACACTGTTTCCATCTACAGATAAAATTTGGTCATTCGGCTTAATTCCAATCTTTTCTGCTGGTGAACCTTTAATTGGCGATACGATAATAAGCTTACCGTCTGTTTTGTTCACCTCAGCCCCAATCCCCTCTAACTCAGGATCAAGTGATTCACTAAACTGTTTGGCTGTTTCTTTATCCATATACGTGGAATAAGGGTCCTTCAGCGTAGACAACATGCCTTGTATTGCACCTTCAACTAACTTGTCATCTTTCACGTCTTCCACATAACGTGAATCAATTAGTCCATATGCCTCATTAATTTTTGCCAAATTCCCTTGCGTCGTGCTAGCGTTCCCACTCGAAATTGTTTGCGTTACTTCTGCTGGGTTAACCCCAAATACAGACATTCCTGCAAACATTCCGCCAGCACCAATTAAAAATGCAACAACCATTCCAATAATTGCAACTCTACGTTTCAATGCGGAATTCCCCTTTCCAAAACACACAGGTGGTGTAGCAAAAGGCATCACACAGCGTGTGATGCCTTTACCTATTTCTACTATATGATAAGCTTGTACGAATTATGTTTGCAACTTTTTATACTTTTAAGAAGCGACGAATTGACATTACACTTCCCCACATACCGATTAACGCACCGATTAACACTAATAAACCAGCTAATTGGAATACGAATGGGCTGTATGGTAAAAGCTCGAAAATTGTTCCGCCAAGTTTTTCATTAAACACACTTTGCAGTGAATTATACGTAACTAGAATTAGACCAATTGGAATAATTGATCCTAATACTCCTAGGAATAATCCTTCTAGCAAGAACGGCCAACGAATAAACCAGTTTGTTGCACCTACAAGTTTCATAATTTCAATCTCAGTACTACGAGCATAAATTGTAATTTTAATTGTATTAGAGATTAAGAACATCGCTGTGAATAAAAGACCTGCAATTAATGCAATCCCGATATTACGTCCTGTTTTTACAGTATCAAATAATTTTTCAACTTGACCTTTACCGTATTGAACGTTACTTACAAACTGCATTTTTTCAATCTTTTTCGCAATTTGTGCTGTATCAGTTGGCTCTTTCGCTTTTACAATAAATACGTTTTTCAGTGGGTTATCTTGCTCAAATAACTCGAACGTTTTTCCACTATCGCCTAAACTTTTAATTAAACGTTTCAATTCTTCTTCTTTAGAAGAGTATTTAATAGAATCTACTTTCGCGACCTTACTCATATCTTCTTCTAATTTCTTTTGATCAGCTTCTTTTGCTGCTGGATCAATGTGTACACGAATTTCTACATCTTGCTCTACTTTTGTAGCAAAATGGTTCATATTCATAATCGCTGTTAAAAAGACACCTACAAGTAATAATGTAACTGTTACTGCACTTACAGAAGCAAATGTCATCCATCCGTTACGGGATAGATTTTTTACACCTTCTCGCAAATGTCGACTAAGGGTTTTAGCCTTCATATCCGTATCCTCCCTCAATCTCGTCTCGAACAATTTTTCCGCCTTCAATCGCGATTACACGATGACGGATTGTATTTACGATATCTGCATTATGCGTCGCCATAACAATCGTTGTACCACGCTCATTAATGCGCGTAAAGATCTTCATAATATCAAGAGCTGTTTCAATATCTAAATTACCAGTTGGCTCATCGGCAATTACAACCTTTGGTCTATTAACAATCGCTCTTGCAATAGCCACACGTTGCTGCTCTCCACCTGAAAGTTCACTTGGAAGTGCGTCTGCACGATCATCTAGACCTACTAGTCCTAACACTTCAGTAACACGCTCACGAATCGCATCTGGTTCTTCTTCAATTACTTCTAAAGCAAACGCAACATTCTCATATACCGTTAATTTAGGTAATAATTTAAAATCTTGGAAAATCACGCCTAATTGACGACGGAAATATGGAACATCTCTTTCTGCCAATGATTCGATAGTAAGTCCATTTACATTAATAGATCCTGTAGTTGGCTTTTCTTCACGATACATCATTTTAATAAATGTAGATTTTCCGGCTCCACTCGGTCCAACTACGTATACGAATTCACCTTGTTTAATGTTAACTGTGAGACCAGCAACGGCTTTCATACCATTCGGGTACTCCTTATAAACATTCGTCATTTTTATCATTATTTATCACCCAATGCTTAATGATTTTTTTTTCGAAATACTTTTCTGTACATGTGAAAATAAAAAGGAATCCTTTATTTTCATTTAACCATTCTTGTTGAAGGCAGCTTACTTACATGCTTTTTATTCGCACCGCTACTCTATGTAATATATTTCAGCAAAATTCTACAAACCTCATTGTAACATCAAACGGTTTCCAGTTCGGATACATTTTTGTTACAGTTATGTTACATCACAGAAAAAGGAGACGAGTTGTTATAACTCTTATCCAAAGTCATTTTTAGATAAGATTATATAATCAAATCGCCCATTTTTCTCTTTTTATTTATGTTCAGCTAACCACTCAGCTACTTTTTTCGCATCTTCACCTTGAATAATTCCCGGTGACATTGAACCGCGACCTTTTTCAATAATCTTTTCAATCTCTGCTGCATCATATTTCTGTCCTACTTTTCGTAAATCCGGTCCAGTTGCTCCTGATAAATCTTTCGCATGGCAGCCTATACAACTTTTTTGATAAATTTGCTCTGGGCTATCTGTGCTTGCAGATTGTTTCGAAGGCTTACTCTCTTCTTTATTTCCACATGCTCCTAAAGCAAAAACGACTGATGTACCTAGTGCAATAGCCAACAATTTCTTTTTCAATTCTATCGCTCCCCATTGTTGATATTCTTTTCATTCCTAACACACTCATTTTTATTATAAGCATTATCTTTATATAGAAAAACTAAGGTATATTTCATATTCTTGAAAAATACAGTGAGAACCCTGATAAAATAAAGCTTCCATAATTTGTTTCAATTCTGTGAACAACGTAAAAACTTCTATAAAGAATCTTTTTAAAAGGCAAATCAAAAAAGTTCTTTATAAAATCTTACTCTATTGCCGCTCTGTTTTACTATTCTCTACTTTTTACAAAACAATATACAACATTGTATTCTGCATATAACCCCATCAAAAAGAGAAGTTGTCGTTTCCAACTTCTCTTCCCCTGTACTTCATCCATATAAACAAAACGTTGTATATCCTCTATTTTCTCAGCATGGGCCAACAATTTTGTTGGCTTTTTCTCTTATCCCACTATTTACTGGGTAGTAAGACCCCTACCTCAAAATTCAACAAAAGCAAAGAAGTTAGGTGAGGGTCGGGCTGCCCGTAAAAGTCAGATTTGTTAAAGCTAATAATCAGTGGGGATTCCCCCACTGGTTATTAGATGCGAGAACGTAAGTAAGCATCAATAAATGGATCAATTTCTCCATCCATAACTGCTTGTACGTTACCAACTTCTGTATTTGTACGATGGTCTTTTACAAGAGAATACGGGTGGAATACGTAAGAACGAATTTGGCTGCCCCATCCAATTTCTTTTTGTTCCCCGCGGATTTCATCTAATTGTGCTTGTTGCTCTTCTAATTTCTTTTGATATAATTTTGCTTTTAACATTTTCATCGCATGCTCACGGTTTTTAATTTGAGAACGCTCTGACTGACACGTTACAACCGTATTTGTCGGTGTATGCGTAATACGAACTGCTGAATCTGTCGTATTAATGTGCTGTCCACCAGCTCCACTTGCACGGTACGTATCAATTTTTAAGTCTTCTGTACGCACTTCAATTTCAACTTCATCATTGAACTCAGGTACAACTTCACAAGATACGAATGATGTATGACGACGGCCTGAAGAATCGAACGGTGAAATACGTACAAGACGATGTACACCTTTCTCTGCTTTTAAATAACCGTAAGCGTTATGACCTTTAATTAATAAAGTAACACTCTTAATACCGGCTTCATCACCTGGTAAGTAGTCAACTGTTTCTACTTTAAATCCACGTTTTTCAGCCCAGCGTGTATACATACGTAATAACATAGAACCCCAGTCTTGTGACTCTGTTCCACCTGCACCTGGGTGTAATTCTAAAATCGCATTATTTTTATCATAAGGATCACTTAATAGTAATTGAAGCTCATACTCATTCATTTCTTGAATTAAGCCTTTTACTTCCGATTCTAATTCCTCATGTAAATCTTCATCATATTCTTCTTTTAAGAGTTCATGCGTTACTTCTAAGTTTTCGAACGTCTCGTCTAACTGACGGAACTTTCCAACCATATCTTTTAACGCATTTGCTTCGTTAATTACAGTTTGAGCGCCTTGTTGGTCATCCCAAAATCCTGCGCCCATCATTTTTTCTTCTAATTCTGCAATTTGTTTCTCCTTAGTAGGGAGGTCAAAGAGACCCCCTAAAAGCCGCTAATCTCTTAGCCATTTTCTCTAATTCCTGTCTAATTTCTACTAATTCCATTTCCTTCACCTCTATGTAATTGCTATTACTTTCGTATGAAAACAAGGGAAACTCTCTCCACTTATTAGGGAGAGAGTTTAATCCTTTTTATTATAATTTGCAAAACAAGCTGAATTCAACAGCCGCAGTTTTTATTAGCTTACAATGCCACAGCAGTTTTTATATTTCTTGCCACTACCACATTTGCATAAATCGTTACGGCCCACTTGATCACCTTTTACAACAGGCTTTTTCTTCGCTTCTTCGCCATCGCTAGATGGATGAACAGCTTCACCTTGAACAACTTCTTGACGCTCTAAGTTTTGTTCAATTTCAGCTTTCATAATGTAACGAGAGATTTCCTCTTCAATAGAAGCAATCATTGACTCGAACATTGCGAATCCTTCCATTTGATACTCACGAAGTGGATCGATTTGACCGTAAGCACGTAAATGAATACCTTCACGAAGGTGGTCCATCGCATCAATATGCTCTGTCCATTTCGTATCTACTACACGGAATACAACAACTTTTTCGAACTCACGCATTTGCTCTTCTGGCATAAGCTTTTCTTTGTCGTTGTAACGCTCTATTAATTTCGCGATAATCGGCTCGCTCATTTCTTCTGGAGCAAGACGACGTAATTCTTCTTCTTTTATATCGCCTTCTTGCAGAAGGTTTGTATTTAAGTAGTCAACAAGACCTTTAATATTCCAATCTTCTTCAATTTCCTCTTGTGTATGAAGCGCAACAGCACGTTCTACTGTAGATTTCATCATACCTTCAATAATACTACGTAAGTTCTCAGAATCCATTACTTCTTGACGCTGTTTGTAAATAACTTCACGTTGCTGACGAAGCACATCATCGTATTGTAATAACTGCTTACGTGCATCATAGTTATTTCCTTCTACACGTTTTTGCGCAGATTCTACTGCACGAGAAACCATTTTACTTTCAATCGGCTGTGAATCATCCATACCAAGACGATCCATCATCGCTTTCATATTGTCAGAGCCGAAGCGGCGCATTAGTTCATCTTCCATTGATAAATAGAACTGCGTTACACCAGGGTCCCCTTGACGACCAGCACGACCACGTAACTGATTATCAATACGACGGCTTTCGTGACGCTCTGTACCGATAACCGCTAGACCGATATTTTTAATATCATCGCCTAATTTAATATCCGTACCACGACCAGCCATATTCGTCGCAATTGTTACAGCACCTTTAATACCAGCTTCTGCAATGATATCTGCTTCACGCGCATGGTTTTTCGCGTTTAAAATATTATGGCGTACACCTTTACGTGTTAACATTTTTGAAATAAGCTCTGACGTTTCAATTGCAACTGTACCAACAAGTACAGGTTGTCCTTGTTTATGACGATTTACAATATCCTCAACAACTGCATTGAATTTACCTTCCATTGATTTGAAGATTAAATCAGCACGGTCATCACGAATAATATCTTTGTTCGTTGGAATTACGATAACATTCATATTATAAATATTACGGAATTCTTCTTCTTCCGTTTTCGCTGTACCAGTCATACCAGATAACTTTTCGTACATACGGAAGTAGTTCTGGAACGTAATTGTCGCAAGCGTCATGCTTTCATTTTGAATTTCTACGCCTTCTTTTGCTTCAATCGCTTGGTGTAAACCTTCGCTATAACGACGCCCTTTCATAAGACGACCAGTGAATTGGTCTACAATTACGATTTCACCTTCTTGTACAACATAGTCTGTATCACGGTGCATAACAACATGCGCACGAAGTGCCTGATTAATATGATGAAGAAGTGCAACATGTTTTAAATCAAATAAGTTTTCAATATGGAAAGCTTTCTCTGCTTTCGTAATACCATCTTCAGTTAACATTACATTTTTCGTTTTCACATCGAATGAATACTCTTTTTCATTTTCTAATGTACGAACGAATGCATTTGCAAACATGTATAGCTCTGTTGATTTTTGAGCTTGTCCCGAAATAATAAGCGGCGTACGTGCTTCATCGACTAAAATAGAATCGACTTCATCGATAATAGCAAAATGAAGTGGACGCTGAACGCACTGCTCTCTATATAAAACCATATTGTCACGTAAGTAATCGAATCCAAGCTCATTATTTGTGCTATACGTAATATCAGCAGCATAAGCCTCTTGCTTCTCTTCGCGTGACATACTATTTAAGTTAATTCCTACTGTTAAGCCAAGGAACTCATGAAGTTGTCCCATTTCGCTCGCATCACGTTGTGCTAAGTATTCATTGACTGTAACAACGTGAACACCTTTTCCTGTTAAAGCATTTAAATATACAGGTAATGTAGATGTTAACGTTTTACCTTCACCCGTTTTCATCTCAGAGATATTCCCTTCATGTAAAGCAATACCACCCATTAACTGCACGCCATACGGACGCATTCCAAGAACACGAGTCGCAGCTTCGCGAACAACCGCAAAAGCTTCAGGAAGTAGATCATCTACTGTCTCACCTTTTGTTAGACGTTCTTTAAACTCAAGCGTCTTTCCTTTTAATTGTTCATCTGTTAGTGGCTTAATAGATGATTCTAATGCATCAATTTGCTCAACTGTCTTCTGCATACGTTTAATTTGGCGTTGATTTACATCAAATACCTTTTTTAAAATACCGATCATAGGAAATACGCTCCTCTTTTTTATTAAAATAAAACTTCCGATTGTTTTTTCTTTTTCTATTACAATCAGTCGTTATAAAAATCAAATGTATGTTATGCCAATTTTTCTCCTAATTAAAAAAACTAAAATGTATATACCTAATGATAATTGTAACACTTGTCTTATAACTATGACAACAATCGGCCGAATGTCTCGTTCTAAATTAGGAAAAGTTTTTTAAAAATCTATTTTCAGCAAAAAAAGCGCAGCCTCTTTCGGCTGCGCTTTCGAATTATTATTTAGTTTCGATTAAACCATATTTTCCGTCTTTACGGCCATATACAACATTAGTTTCATTTGTATCAGCATTTGTGAAGACGAAGAAATTATGCCCTAGCATATCCATTTGCAAGATCGCTTCTTCAACGTCCATCGGTTTTAAATCGAATCGTTTTGTACGTACAAGTTCTAATTCATCCTCTTCTACCTCATCCAGAACAGCTACTGCTTCTGGAAGAATAAAGTTAGTTTTCACAGAACCTTTCTCACGTAACTTACGATTTACTTTTGTTTTATGTTTACGAATTTGTCGCTCAATTTTATCAACTACTAAATCGATAGCAGCGTACATATCGCTATTAGTTTCTTCTGCACGAAGTAATAAATCAGTAAACGGAATTGTTACCTCGACACGTTGCTTGTCAGAGTATACTTTTAAATTAACTTTAATCTCTGGGAATGTATCAAAATAACGTTCTAACTTACTTAGTTTTTTCTCTACATATTCCTTTAATGCTGGAGTTACTTCAATATTTTCACCACGAATGTTGAATTTCATAGATGAATTCCTCCTTTCAAGCCTATGTACTATAATTTCGACATCGGCTTAAAAACTCCTTCTAACTTTTTTAAAAAAATTAGTGGAATTGCGATTTTTTTATCGTTTTTTGTTGAAATGAAAAGATGCATCGTTTCTACCTTTATTTTATCCTATTAACATCGTGAGTAACGAATATAACTGTGGACAATTCGTTACAGAAAAGAAACAACTTTTTGACAATTCGCCCCATAACAAAAACCTCTTGCGAAAAACAAGAGGTTCTACTATATATAACGTTGCCACAAACGCAGCTTTCTCTTCCCAAAAACAATATCCCTACAGTTTCACAACATTAGCTGCTTGTGGTCCACGTGCTCCATCTACAATATCAAACTTCACTTGTTGCCCTTCTTCTAATGACTTATACCCATCTTGTTGAATAGCAGAAAAATGAACAAACACATCCTCACCATCTTCACGCTCAATAAACCCAAATCCCTTTTCTGCATTGAACCATTTCACTTTTCCTTGCATGTTCATTCCATTCCCTTCACTCTAAAAATCAGGGCATTCGCCCCATATTCTGACTATAACGAATGACAACTTACGAAGTCAAAGAAGACTTATCGTCTTTTTATTATCTCTTTCGACAGTTACAGATTAACTTCTACAGAGCGTCAAACTAGAAACTTCATTTGCCCCTCTATCGTATAAAATACTGCCAATTTGTCTAACTGTAATACCTGTCGTATACACATCATCAACGAGTAAAATATGTTGTCCGTGAAACATCTCTTCACCCTGAAAATAAAAAGGATTGCTTCCCAACATCCTTTCTTTGCGCGTCTTCTTACTTTGTTTTTCTGTTTCCCTTCTTCTTAATGACGGATAAGAAAGACCTACAGGCAAACAAGCTGCTAATAGCTCAGCTTGATTAAAGCCACGTTCATATTCCCTTTCCTTACTAAGCGGAACAGCGATAACGGTTGAAACGTTAGCAAAATACTGTTGAAATAAACTTCGAAAAGGGCGATGAAAAATACGAATTAACTCAGCATCACCACGAAACTTAAACTGCGCTAGTATTCCTTTCATCTCATTATCGTACATGTATAATGAACGATTTTTTAAAGGTCGATAACTCTCCAAATTCATCCATCGTACACAATCCTTGCAAATGTCACCTTCTTTATATTCAGCTGGCAATGAATCTAAAGACCGTCCGCACTCTCTACAAATCTCTCCTATAATATAGGAAATCTTTTGCTCACATCTATCACATATATACTTTTTGTGAGCCTTAACAAAAAAATTGTACCAACTAATCGCGTATGAAATATCCTCATGACAAAGTAAGCAATGCATTAATCGATCAACCCTTGTTCTTTCGCATTTTTGTTCATACTTCGAATGTGTTTTTTCGCGCGCACCATCGCCTCTGTCTTACCATAATGAAAATAAATGACCTCTCCATACGGCTCTTCAAAACTACGACCTACCCGGCCTGCAATTTGTACGAGTGCACTTTCTGAAAATATTTCTTCTTCTGTCCCTAAAACCGCAACTTGCAAATTTTTCACCGTTACTCCTCTCTCCAAAATCGTCGTTGTAACTAATAAAGGAATTTCTCCCTTTCTGAAAGCTGCAACTTTTTCTTTTCTCATTGGATCTTCTGCATGCACACCGGCAACTCTATCGTCTAACAGCTTCAATAACCGACTCATTTTTTCTATATATCGCACATGGGGAACAAATAAAAAAATGGGGTGCTTTTTATTTAAGTATACTTTTAACCATTGTAGTAAAACTTGAGGAATTCTTTTATTAATGAGGCTTTTCTTCCAGTTTCCGCACCAGCAAAATTTGGGGACTGGCAACGGATGACGGTGATACCGTCCAGAAACAACGATACCTTTTTGTTTCCCCTTTCTAAGGTTACGCTTCCACTCTTCATCTGGAGTTGCAGTTAAATAAATACATGCCGCCTTCTCTTTCATCGCTTGTTTTACCGCATACTGCAACATTTGATCTGCATGGTATGGAAAGGCATCTATTTCATCTACAATCATGACATGAAACGCTCTATAATAACGCAATAGCTGATGGGTGGTCGCAACGACTAACGCTGCATCTTTTTCCCGATCTAAACTCCCACCGTATAAAGCAGCTACATTTATATTCGGAAATACTTCTTTCAATCTCGGTGCTAATTCAAGTACAACATCCGTTCTCGGCGTTGCGATACAAACTCTTTCTCCTTTTTGAAGTGCCTCTGCAATACCATAAAACAACATTTCTGTTTTTCCAGCGCCGCACACAGCCCAAATAAAAAACGATTCTTTCTGTTTAACAGCCTCCATAACACCTTGCACAGCCAACTCCTGGCCAGTAGATAAATTTCCTTTCCACTGTAACGGGTTTACATCCATTTCTCCCTTTTTTTCAGCAATTCCACGAACAAGTACAGCACATTCACTAACTCTCCCCATCGTTATGCACTTCCGGCAATATGTGCAGAATTTACTACACCTTTTACACAAAAATGATGAAAAGAGTCTTTGTGCTATATTTCCGCAACGCTGACACATATATGTAGAAGCCTTATTTTTTACACCTTGTACACATACGACCTCTCCCTTCTTCTTCAAATCATCTAAATTATCCCGTACGTCTGTAGAGAGTTCTTCTAATAATAACTGTTTCCCAGATAACATGGACCATCACCTCCAGCACACTATAAACCTTTCCCGTAATTTCGTAAAAACGCAAAAAAGCCGATAACCTACTTATAAAATAGTAAGCTATCGACTTTATACACGTGTTTTATTCGTTTATAAATCCTAGAATCGACCGTATCCTAAGAAATGTTTTTGGTTGTATGAACTGTTAATATCACCGTACGCAATTCCTTTATCACTAGCATGAATCATTTTGCCATTACCAACGTAAATACCGATGTGAGATGGACCTGCTTTATAAGTACCTTGGAAGAATACTAAATCTCCAGGTTGTGGGCTACTTACTTTAGAAACTGAGTTCCAGTAACCGTTAACGTCTTGACGACCTACACCAAAGATGTAAGAAATGAATCCACTACAATCAAAACCACCTTTTGATGGAGATGCACTTCCCCAAACATATGGCATACCTAAGTATTGTTGCGCTTTACCAATTACGCCAGGAGCCGGAGCTGGGCCTGGTGTCGGTTCTGGTTTTTTCTCTTCTTTTTTAGGTGTTTCTTGTTTAGGTGCTTCTTGTTTAGGCTCTTCTTTTTGAGCTTGTCCACCGTTGTTCGCTGGTGCAACTTGTTGAGCAGGCGCTTGCACTTCTTTAGCAGCTTGTTCTGCTTGTTTTTGAGCAGCAGCTTCTTGTGCAGCTTTTGCTTGTGCTTCCTCTTCAGCCATACGTTGTAATTGTAGTGCTTGTTTTTCAAGCTCTTTCAATTGGCTTTCCGTACTTGTCATCGTAGTTACAACTGTATCCATTTTACCACTTAAATCATTTACTGCTGTTTCTTTTTTCGCTTTTTCAGCGTCAAGTTCTTTCTTAGCAGTTTCAATTTGAGCTTGTGCTTCTTTTAATTCTTTTTGTTTTTCTTTTACTGTTGCAACATCCTTTTTCACGTTCGCTTGATCTTCTTGTTGTGTTTTCATGATATCTTCGTCAGACTCAAGAATTTTAGAAACAGAAGTTAAACGATCAACTAAATCTGCAACGTTTTTAGAGTTTACAAGAACTTCTGTTACAACGTTCGTATTCGGCTGTTCTTGAAGCGCAACTAAACGTTTTCTTAATAAGTCTTCACGTTTTGCGATTTTCGTTTGTAGTTCCGCAATGTCTTTATTTTTCTTTTCGATTAATTGCTCAGTATCAGCAACTTTTTTCGTTGTTTCATCAAGCTTTGAAGAATTTTCTTGAACAGACTTATCTAAACCTTGAATTGTTTTATTTAATTCGTTCATTTGTTTTTGTAATTCATCACGTTCTTGTTGTTGTTTATGTAAAGTGTCATTTTGTGTATTAATTTGTGATTTCACGTCAGAAATATTATCTTCTGCAAATGCATTTGGTGTTAATCCTGAAAACATTAACCCTGCAACTAATGCGCAAGACGCCATTTTTAGCTTTTTCATTTTATTTTTTACACCGCTTTCTTTTTCTTTTTTCCGTATATAACCTATAAAATTTATACCATAATTCGGGATTTTTTTTGCCAATGTTACGTTTTTGTAAAACAAATGTAATATTATATGTGCATCTAGCGCAAAATACGTATATTTTTGTATGTATGTGTAGAATTTTTTAATTTTTCCTCAATGTTATAAACAAAGAAAAAACGCAAGGTGTCCCTTACGTTTTATAAATATGCAAATGCAAATATAAATGAAATTGAAACGCTATTTCATCCATTTCTCAGCCCAATTTTGGACTTCATCCATAACACTTTCTAACGCTTTTCCTTTGTCAGTTAAGCCATACTCGATTCGAACTGGTACTTCTGGATAAACATTACGAACTACAATGCCTTCGCTTTCCAATTCCTTTAAACGCTCTGACAACATACGATCGCTCATATTCGGTATAATATCTGCGATTTCTCTAAAGCGTTTCGGCTCTTCTAGCAAAGATTTAATGATTAAGCCAGTCCATTTTTTACTAAGCAAAGTAAAAGCTGACTCAAACTTTGGACATAAACAAGAATTATGCTCCATATGTTTCACCTCTCTTCTATTATAATATAGTTTCTTGTAAAAAGTAAGTTATAAAACTTTCCTCATATTTTATTTTACGTACATTTTATCATTTCCAAATATTAACTTGTCAACTATACGTAACATTTCCGTAAAAAAACCCTCTTCAAAAAGAGAGCCTTTTCTATCTTATTACTTCGTATACCATCCAAGACCAAGTGCACCTTCACCTAAATGCGTACCAATTACAGCACCAAAATAACCCGTGCGAATTGCGACATGAGGATATTTTGCTTCTAATTCTTGCTTCCATTCATTCGCTTCCTCTTCACGTTGCGCATGAATGATAACTGCTTCCATAGGTACACCTTTACTTGCTTGTTCATCAAAAATTTCAACGATACGTTTTAGCGCTTTTTTACGTGTACGAATCTTTTCAAATGGAATAATGACTTTCTCTCTAAAATATAAAACTGGCTTCACTTGTAGCAAGCTACCGATGAAAGCTTGCGCACTATTTAATCTTCCACCACGTTGTAAATGATGTAAATCATCCACTACAAAATATGCGTCCATCGTTTGCTTCATTTCATCAAAACGAGCGGTAATTTCTTCTGGTGTTTTTCCTTCACTTGCTAATTTCGCGCCTTCACGTACATAAAATCCTTGTACTTCACAACTAATTTCAGAGTCATACGTATATACTTCAATACCCTCTACCATCTGTCCAGCTGTCGTCGCTGTTTGGTATGTACCACTAATTCCACTTGAAAGATGAATACTAATAACTGCATCATATTCTTTAGATAATTCTTCGTATAACTCTAAAAACTTTCCAATCGCTGGCTGCGAAGTTTTCGGAAGTTCTTCCTGCTCACGTACTTTTACATAAAAATCATCTACTGAAATTTCAGCTTCTTCTTGATAAGATTCTGTTCCAAATACAACGTTTAATGGAATCATATATATATTTAGTTCGTCACGAATATGCTTCGGTATATATGCTGTACTATCAGTAACAATAGCTGTTTTCATTCTCGTACCTGCCTTATAAAAAATTTTTATCCCCTAATTTTACACGAAAACTAAAAAAGGTGCATCCATACATAAAAATACCGGTTGAAAATTATACTCAGCATCTCGACAAATTACAACAAAAAGATAAAATACTCATCAAAAATTTCAGCTTATTTATAAAAAATGTTTGAATATAAAAACGCCCGCTTTTAAAATGTAAAGTACTAGTCATTTTGACAGATAGGGGCGTATACCATTGTTATTACAATATTTAACAATAAAAGACTATGGCGAACACGAAATTGTCATTCAAAAATCAAGATTTATTTGTTATGTAAATAGAGCTACAACTGAAGAAGAAGCGCAAGCGTTTATACAAAAAATAAAAAAACAGCATTGGAATGCAACACATAACTGTTCAGCGTATTTAATTGGCGAACAAGATCAAATTCAAAAAGCGAACGATGACGGTGAACCGAGCGGCACAGCTGGTGTACCTATGTTAGAGGTATTAAAAAAACGAGGTTTAAAAGATACTGTTGTTGTCGTTACACGCTATTTTGGTGGCATTAAACTCGGTGCAGGTGGATTAATTCGCGCATACGGAAAATGTACAAGCGAAGGTATTAATCACGTCGGCATTGTCGAACGAAAACTAGTGCGGGTTATACAAACCGGGATTGATTACACTTTACTTGGCAAGTTAGAAAATGAATTACGCCATTCAAAATATGTCATTAAAGATATACATTATTTAGAAAATGTCACATTTGATACGTTTGTAGAAGAAGATGGGAAACAAGCATTCACAGATTGGATGATTGAATTAACAAATGGGAAATGTACAATTACAGAAGGAGATATGTTGTACTTAGAGCAAGATCTTATCTAAGAATAATGAAATTATCACCTTTAAAGATTAATGTAGTGAAGAACTTCTCTACAATGAACTAAGGAGATTATATATGGAAGAACGTTATCATCATCTCCAAAATCGCAGAATAAAAAAGAAGCGAAGAAGAAAACTTTTCTACTTCTTTATTTTCGCATTTTTATTTGGCAGTGTAGGAATCTATATATTAAATTCCTACACTTCTCTTATGGGGATGTATAGTGGATTTAGTCGTGAAAAATCAGATTTAAGAACTAAAGATGTAGAAATTACAAAGGAACCTTTTACAATCCTCATTATGGGTATAGAAGATTATGCAACAGATGGTCAAAATGGGCGTACAGACTCATTAATGTTTGCGACAGTCAATCCGAAAACTCAAAGGATTTCACTTATGAGTATTCCTCGGGATAGTCGCGTTCCAATTGTCGGAAAGGACAAAGAAGATAAGATTAACGCTGCGCATGCTTATGGTGGAGAACAAATGGCAATCAAAACTGTCGAAGGTTTTCTAAAAGTTCCTGTAGACCATTATATTAAAATTGATTTCCAAGGCTTTAAAGGTATCGTTGATGCTGTTGGCGGTGTTACCGTTGATGTCCCTTTCGATTTTTGGGAGCGCTCTGACGTGGATTACTACAAAAAAATCCAATTTAAGCAAGGGCAACAAAACTTAAACGGTGAAGAGGCACTCGCTTACGTCCGTATGCGAAAGCAGGATCCAAACGGCGATTATGGCCGAGCCGCTAGACAAAGGCAATTGCTAGCCGCTGTTGCTCAAAAACTGAATTCTGCCTCTACTGTATTTAAAATTAAAGATTTAACGACTGTCGTTGGAAAATATATAAAAACCGACATTCCTATTTCAGACGGACTTGCTCTTTACAATAAACTTTCTGGTTTTGATCCTTCTACAATACAAACGTTAAAACTTGAAGGAGAAGACAAAAAAATAGGCGGTATTTATTACTTCCTTCCGGATCCAATCGGTGTAGAGACGGTACGTAATGAAATAGAAAAAGAACTAGGGGAAAAAGCAAAAACTCCAACAAATCCAAATACAAAAACCGATTCATCAAATCCTGACTCAAATTCTAACTCTAACGAAAAAGCAAAGAAAGAAACAAACCCGAACAAAACACCAACTGAGCCGCCCCCTTCCACAAATGCTCATGCAGAGTGGATTATGAGAAATCAGGAATAACAAAAAGAGCCAACTCTTATACGATTTGGCTCTTTTTTATTTACTTATTAAAGTGTTGTAAAATTGATTCAACAATACGCTCTGATGCACGACCATCACCGTAAGGGTTAGATGCTTGCGCCATCTTATCATGAGCTTCTTTATCAGATAGTAACTCATCAGCAAGATTAAAGATTGTCTCTTCATCTGTTCCTGCTAATTTTAACGTACCTGCTTCAATACCTTCTGGGCGCTCTGTTGTATCACGTAGAACAAGAACTGGCACGCCAAGTGATGGTGCTTCTTCTTGAACACCGCCAGAATCAGTTAACATTAAGTATGAACGAGCTGCAACATTATGGAAATCAATCACATCTAGCGGCTCGATTAAATGAATACGGCTATGTTCTCCTAAAATATCATTTGCTGTTTCACGAACAACAGGGTTCATGTGAACAGGGTACACAACTTGCACATCTTCATGTTTATCAACAAGGCGCTTAATTGCACGGAACATATTACGCATTGGTTCACCTAAGTTTTCACGGCGATGCGCTGTCATCAGTACAAGGCGATTATTTCCAAGCTTCTCTAGTACCGGATGACTATATGTTTCTTTTACAGTCGTTTTCAGTGCGTCAATCGCTGTATTTCCTGTTATGAAAATGCGTGACTCATCTTTATTTTCTCTCTGTAAGTTCGTTGCTGATTTCGCTGTCGGTGAGAAATGAAGGTCTGCCATTACACCTGTTAATTGACGATTCATCTCTTCTGGATATGGAGAATACTTATCCCATGTACGAAGTCCAGCTTCAACATGACCTACTGGAATTTGATTATAAAAAGCAGCTAAGCTAGCAATAAATGTTGTTGTTGTATCACCATGTACAAGGACGATATCAGGCTTTGCTTCTTTCATTACTTTGTCTAAACCTTCTAAACCGCGCGTTGTAATATCAATTAAAGTTTGACGATCTTTCATAATATTCAAATCGAAATCTGGCGTAATTCCAAAGATGCTTAATACTTGATCTAACATTTGACGATGTTGTGCTGTTACAGTCACAATTGATTCGATTTTTTCTGGATGCTTTTGCAACTCTAATACAAGAGGTGCCATTTTAATTGCTTCTGGACGTGTCCCGAAAATTGTCATTACTTTTAAACGTTCAGTCATTTTATTGCCTCTTTTCTCTCACTAGTTACAGTTTCTATTATGACGTATAAGAATAAACAAGGAACTTGCTCTTTTTATCGAATAGTAGCAACATGATTATTACAAACATTCTTTCGTCCCACTGAGTAGTAATCTATCCCTTGCTTTCTAGCATCCTCATTAGTATAACAATTTCTCCCATCAAATAGAATAGCCTCCCCCATAAGTTGTACATACTTTTCTAATGGATATGTTCGAATAGATTCCCATTCCGTTACGATAAAAACTGCACTCGCGCCTCTAATCGATTCATCTATACATTCAGCATATTGTATCGTCTTTCCAAATGTTTGTTGTACATGCTGAATTGCTTTCGGATCGTATACAACTACATCCGCACCTATATTAATCAATTCTTGTATGATAATAAGAGATGGTGCTTCTCTAATATCGTCTGTATTCGGTTTAAATGCTGCTCCAAGAACTGCAACCCGTTTCTTATTCATATTTATTACTTTTTTCGCTTTTTCAACTAATAACAACTGCTGCTTATTATTCACTTCAATGACCGCTTTTAACAAACGAAAATCATGAGAAACATTTCCTGCCATTTGTACAAGTGCTTTCGTATCTTTCGGAAAACACGATCCCCCATATCCAATGCCCGCCTGTAAAAAATGGGTACCAATTCTCTTATCCATCCCCATTCCTTTTGCTACATCTAATACATTTGCTCCTACCTTCTCACATATATTTGAAATTTCATTAATAAAGCTAATTTTTGTAGCCAAGAATGCATTAGACGCGTATTTAATCATCTCTGCACTCTTAATATCTGTAATATACGTTTGCAAGCATAATGCACTGTACAAATCCTCTACTTTCCGTGCAACTTTCTCATCATCCGCTCCAATTACAATACGATCACCATGGAAGAAATCATAAATACCGGAACCTTCTCGTAAAAACTCTGGATTCGATACGACATGTAATTTGTGCCTCCCTTGTAACTTCGCCTCAATCCATCCCTGCATCGCTTCATTTGTACCTACAGGAACTGTACTTTTCGTAACAACAATAATATCGTTATTCACGTACGTCCCAATATCCTCACACGCACGCTTAATATACGTTAAATCAGCTCTCCCATTTGCTAATGATGGTGTTCCAACCGCAATAAATATAAATTCAGCATTTTTAAAAGCTTTTAATTTACTTGTTGTAAAAGTTAACTTTGCACACTTATACGCATCATGTATTAATTCATGTAAGCCATATTCATAAATAGGTAAATCCCCTTGTTTTATCCGTTCAATTTTTTCATAATCTATATCAAAACATGTGACCGAATGTCCCAGTTTTGCCAAACCTACTCCTGTAATTAATCCAACATATCCAGTACCAATTATCGTAATTTTCATTTCCCCTTCGCACAGGAATATACAATAGAAAATATACGAATACATAGAATTCCCCTGTGCTTCCTCCTCTCATATTAAAAATGAGAAAACATTTTACTTCTCTATTATATGAATTACCTTTTCCATACTTTTTTAAGTTTTTGTAAAATTACATAAGAGAATATAAATTACCATATTTTAACACGAGACTTACTCATTTCTACGTGTAACACTTATAATACTGAAATAAAAATACTCACTATAGGAGAGGCGCGAAAATGGTCTATTATAAATACCAACAAACGCAACCTTCTTAAATGAGCTAACATTCCATATACAATTGTCATATCTTCTATTCACTTCCACTTACTACAAAAAGAAAAAAAGATTGAATTCTAATCTTTTTGTGATACCATATGTTATGAGCCTGCAAATAAACATCATAATTTTCAGATAAATAAACTAAAAAATTATGTTAGACTATAAAAAGGTGGGGTATTAATGGACTCACAAGTGATTTATGCCATTTTGGCATCTTTCATCACTGTACTCGTCGTTACTCCTTTAGTTATTAAATTAGCTTTTAAAATAGGAGCAACAGATAAGCCAAATGCGCGTAAAGTACACCAAAAGATTATGCCTCGTCTTGGCGGATTAGCAATATTTATCGGTGTAGCTGTAGGATTTGTTGTTGGCGGGTTATATGAACAAAGAATGTTATCGATAACATTAGGTGCGATTATCATTGTAATCATCGGGATTTTAGATGATATGTACGAACTATCTGCGAAGGTAAAATTCGGTGGACAACTATTAGTTGCAGCTATGATTGTAAAAAGTGGATTATTAGTGCAAGTATTATATATTCCAATCCTCGGGGATACTGAACTTGGATGGCTTGCTTATCCAATTACAGTGTTTTGGATTGTAGGTATTACAAATGCAATCAACTTAATTGACGGATTAGATGGATTGTCCGCTGGAATTTCATCTATCGTACTTGCAACGCTGGCATATATGGCCTTCACTAGCCCATGGGGTACTGGAACAGCTATCATTTTGCCTCTAGCACTAATTGCACTTGCAAGTACACTTGGATTTTTATTCTATAACTTCCATCCAGCAAAAATTTTCATGGGAGATACAGGAGCACTATTTTTAGGATACTGTATTTCTGTCATATCGTTACTTGGATTATACAAAAGTGTAACGTTATTCAGCTTCATCGTTCCAGTTATCATTTTAGGTGTACCTGTATTTGATACGGCATTCGCAATTATCCGCCGTATCGTAAATAAAAAACCTATTTCAGCACCAGATAAATCGCATTTACATCACCGTTTGCTTGCAATGGGATTCTCTCATCGTAAAACGGTACTAATTATATACGCATTCGGTATCTTCTTTAGTGTAAATGCCATTATTTTCACTAGTGCAACATTATGGTTATCCATTATTCTTCTTTTCATTTTAATCTTCTTCACAGAAATCATTGCTGAAATAATCGGCCTTGTACACGAACGTTACAAACCAATTATTTCCTTCTATAAAAAAATGAAAAAACGCGAAGACTAATTGTAGTATAGCCTTTACAATTATGAAATATTCAAATAGCATCCTCTTTCTTTGAAGAGGATGCTATTTTTTATTTTTTACTCCTTATTTGACATTTCCAAAATATAGATTGTTTGAGAGTCCCTTTATTGGAGAAAGATATACATAATAAAAAAAGTATCAAATTTTATTTTTTACATCTTGATTGTCAAACTGAGGGTGAATGTTATGATCAAGCGAGTATTTCAATGTATCATTTTATTTTTCACAATTACTATATACACGTCATCTAATCCTGAAGCAACTACAATTATTCCTGCTGAACATCATCCAAATGCTGAAACGACCTCTCCTACACAAAAGATTGCGTATTTAACATTTGATGACGGACCAAACAAATATACGATGCAAATTTTAAACATTTTAAAAGAAAAGAATGGAAAAGCAACCTTCTTTGTTATTGGCGGAAAAGTACCGCATTACCAAAAGACGATGCAGCGATTAATTAAAGACGGACATTATATTGGACTTCATAGTATGTCACACGATGTAAAACGCCTTTATACTGGCGATCCTTCCACTTTAATTACAGAAATGGAACAAACTCAAAACATTGTCCAGCAAGTTACAAAATTAAATACACACCTCGTCCGCGTTCCATACGGTAGCATGCCTTACTTAAAAAAGAATTATCGTGATGCTCTTGTATCAGCTCGATATAAAATGTGGGATTGGACAATTGATACATATGATTGGAAAAGCTATGACAATCCTTCTGCCATACTAGAAAGAGTACGTAATCAAAGTGATGAACAAGTCGAAGTTATTTTAATGCATGATTCAAGTGTCACTGTACAAATACTGCCAAAAGTAATCGATTATTTACAGTCACAAGGATACAAACTTCTTCCTTATAATCCCTCTTCCCATCTCGAAGTTAATTTTTGGAAAGACACAAGATTGTAACAGCTTTAGTGCCTATATGCTAAAGCTGTTTTATTTTTCTCTTCCCACCCTTCTCATTTTTGTGTAAAATTTTAAATAGTGATGAAGTTTCGAGGTGAATAGAAATGAAACGAATAGATCTCATTTTTAACGCAATACAAGAAGGAAATTATACAGAAGGTATAACCGCATTAGAACTCGCTACCCTGTTGCAACTAGATCGTGCCAATGTAAGTAGCGACTTAAACAAACTTGTAAAAGATAAACGTTTATTAAAAACAAATACGCGCCCTGTTCGTTTTTATATAGAAACGAACACTTCGTTGGAAACGCATTCAAAAGACGTGACTTCACTAGATACATTTGCAATTGAAAATACGAGCCTTAAAATCGCAATTGAAAAGGCGAAAGCTTCTATTCTCTATCCTCCAAACGGTATGCATACTTTACTGCTAGGAGAAACAGGAGTCGGGAAATCTATGTTTGCTTCTTTAATGCACGAATATGCAATTGAAGTTGAACAGCTTCCAAAAAAGGCACCATTTATCGTCTTTAACTGTGCTGATTATGCAAACAATCCACAGCTACTACTAGGACAGTTATTTGGGATCAAAAAAGGAGCTTACACAGGTGCGAATGATCAAAAAGGGTTAATTGAAAAAGCACATGAAGGAATTCTTTTCTTAGATGAAGTACACCGCCTTCCTCCAGAAGGACAGGAAATGCTCTTTACTTTTATTGATCGCGGAGTATATCGCCGCCTAGGAGAAACAGAAAACGAGCGTAAAGCACAAGTATTAATCATTACTGCAACAACAGAAGAACCAAATTCATTTTTATTAAAAACATTTACAAGACGTATACCGATGACTGTCAAGCTTCCACCACTTCGTGAGCGTACACATAAAGAACGCTTTGCTTTACTGCAACTATTTTTCACAAATGAAGCAATTCGGCTAAGGAAAGAAATTCACGTTAGCCCGAACGCAATGCGTGCTTTCGTCTTTTACAATTGTCCCAATAACATCGGTCAATTAAAAACAGATGTACAAATCGCCTGTGCGAAAGCTTATTCTGATTTTGTAACAAAGAAACGTGATTCTGTCTATGTTTCAAGTACAGATTTACCTTGGTATATGAAAGAAGGGCTATTTATTGAAAGAAAGAGCCGTCACCTATACCAAATACCAAATGAAACATTTGTATTTACGGGAGATGAAGGTTGGAGTCAACATAAAGCAGAAGATGAAAAACGGTCTTCTATTTACGACTATATTGATTATAAATATGAAGAACTTCAAGCACGCGGTATTGAAGAGGAAGAATTAGAATTACTAATAGAAAATGATATTCAAAGCTTTTTCGTACAATATTTTAACCAAATGTCCAAAAAGACAAGTCATGAAAATGTTTTTAAAATTGTTGATCGTAACATCGTTTCCGTATGTGAAAAAATTGCGGAGCTCGCTGAAAAACATTTATCTAAGACGTTTGATGAAAAAGTCTTTCTCGCATTAAGTTTACATGTACAGACAACTCTACAACGTTTACAAAGCGGGAAGCAAATTCATCACCCACAATTGAATCAAATTCGTACGAAATATAAAGAAGCTTTTTCCGTAGCTATGCAATGCATTCAACTACTGGAAGAAGAATTACAAATAACCATGCCCATGGATGAAGCTGGCTTCTTAACAATGTTCTTCGTTGTTGATCCAATTCCTGCTTCCCAAACAGAAGTAAAAGTATTAATATTAGCGCACGGTAATGGCATCGCAACAGAAATGGCAAACGTTGCAAATGAACTCCTCGGTATTGATGAAGTGACCGGTATTGATATGCCGCTACATGAATCACCGAAAGATTTTTTAGAACGGGTTAAAGTGTATATGAAAACACTTCAAAATGTAAACGGGCTTCTCTTACTTGTTGATATGGGGTCTCTTGCCTATATCGGTGATATATTAGAAACTGAATTCAAAATTCCTGTACGTGTCCTTTCCATGACAAGTACTCCACACGCACTAGAAGCAGCTCGAAAAGCTCAGCTCGGCTATTCATTAGATGCACTATATGAAACAGTAAAGAACTTAACGCCGTTCTATTTAAACGTACAAGAAGAAAAGAAAAAGCCACTATCACCAATGAAGTCTGTTATTTTAACAGCTTGTTTAACTGGTGAAGGAAGTGCCTTAGCTATTCAAAAAATGTTAGAGAACTATTTACGATTTGATAAAGACTTAATTGAAATTATTCCAATTAGTATCGTCCATGAAAAAGATTTAACGAAAATGATTGAGAACATAAAAAAAGAGCGTAATATCATTTGTATCGTCACAAATTTCGATGTGCAAGTTCCATGTTTAACATATCATTTCCAAGATATTGTGAACTACACAGCGATTCAGCCAATTCAAGAATTAATTACGTATGAAGAGACATATGCGAAAATGGCCGATATTCTTGAACAACAAATGCAGCGTAACGACGGGGCATTACTAATTAAAACAATTCGTTACGCACTAAATACAATTCAAGAATTAATTTCCTTGCAGCTAACTCCTGATAGCTTAATGGGTGTTATTTTGCATATGAGCTGTATGGTTGATCGTCTTCAAAAAGGAGAAAAACTTCTTCCTCATCCTGATAAAGAAAAAAGAAGACAAGATGAGTACTGGATGTATATGAAAGTGAAAAAAGCATTACAACCAATTGAAAATACATTTGAAATACAAATACCAGATGATGAAGTATTTTATATCATGGACTTCTTTATTAAAAATCAGCCTGTTAAAAGTTAAACAAGTAACCTTTAGCGACACTCCTTCGAATAAAGTGAAGGCTTTTACGGGCAGTTAATGCAGGATAAATTTATATCGACGATTTTCAAAATATATGAATGTATCGTCAATACACATCATCCTATCTAATTCGAAAAGGCTGTTCCAATTTTTTGGAGCAGCCTTTTCATTTACTTCTTTACCTTTCTAATCCGCCCTCTTATTTCTCCTTTTTTATGTGATTTCGTATGAATATTTACATATACATTAGCTTGAATAATTTCTTGGAGAAAATGAACAAGGGATTTTCCTTGTAAAGGCCCTTCGAATTCCTCCACATTTACGGCACCAGTAATGCTTCCCTCATTCAAACTAATCCCTTGCTCTAGCGGACCGTATAAATAGAAAACAACGGGACCAATTTGACTGGACTTCCCTAAATGAATTTGACACGATGTGACCTTTTCTATATTTTTTAATATTACCCTGTAATGCAACTTCGTTAAATCATCACTAAAAATAAACTCTGCTACCCCAAAAGCTTCTGTATTTACAGGAGGCAATTCCCTCTTCCCTGTTAACCTAGCAAAAAAGTGTGTTGTCATAGGGCATTCTCCTTATATCAATTTCCCAGCACTTCTTTTACTACTTTATGGTTTACACATAATCATTTATGACTTTTTCAACTTTTAATTACGAAGAAAAGATTCACAAAATCTTTACATAAGAATCATTTCTTTTGCTTTACCGCCTCTTGTATAATGCACATAGAAAAAACTTTCTAGGAGGTTACTTTGAAAAATAACAACTATTCTTTTCGATTATTAGTCGAGATTTTTCTCGTCTCATTTAAATTAGGACTTACTTCATTCGGCGGTCCTGTCGCTCATCTTGGTTATTTTCATCATGAATACGTGCAAAAAAGAAAATGGATGGATGAAAAAAGTTACGGAGACTTAGTAGCACTGTGTCAATTCCTTCCTGGTCCCGCTAGTAGTCAAGTCGGTATGGGCGTTGGATTATTAAGGGGCGGGCTATTAGGAGCAATTATCTCTTGGATTGGTTTCACCCTTCCCTCTGTTCTCGTTTTAGTCTTTTTTGCTTCATTCCTTAATCAATTCGAAATTGGAAGTACAGGATGGATTCATGGACTCAAACTTGTAGCAGTCGCAATTGTCGCTCATGCAATATGGGGAATGGCTCAAAAGCTAACTCCGGACCGAAACCGTGCAACAATCGCCATTGTAACTGCCGCGATTGCCTTGTTATGGCCAAGTAGCTGGACACAAATCATTCTCATTTTACTTTCAGGGCTGATCGGCTGGCTTTTATATAAAACTCCTCAAAACGCCCAAGTCTATAAAATACAAATTTCTATTTCAAAAACGATGGCTAGTTCTTGTCTCATTTTATTTTTCGGACTATTACTATTGCTACCAATACTGCGACCGCTCTCTCCTCATATCGCATTATTTGATAGCTTTTACCGTTCTGGTTCTCTCGTATTTGGCGGAGGGCACGTCGTACTCCCTCTTCTTGAAAGTGAGTTTGTACAGAACGGGCTGATGACAAAAGAACAATTTTTAGCTGGATACGGATTAACACAAGCGGTGCCAGGGCCTCTCTTTACATTTGCTTCTTATATAGGGGCAGTGCTAAACGGAACCACTGGAGCAGTAATCGCAACAATCGCTATCTTCCTTCCTGCCTTTTTGCTCGTTATTGGTGTTTTACCATTTTGGGACAGTGTAAGAAAGGTACCCGCTATACAAGGCACATTACTCGGTGTTAACGCCGCAGTTGTCGGTATTTTAATTGCCGCTTTTTACGATCCAATTTGGACGAGTACAATTATGAATGCTTCAGATTTTGTCTTTGCATCTCTTCTTTTTGGCTTACTAACTTTTTGGAAAACACCGCCTTGGATTATCGTTATACTCGGGGCTTTTGGTGGATATGTTATATCTATTTTATAAATATAAAAAACGACGGCCACTTAGCCGTCGTTTTCCTATTAAAACTTCACAAGCTCTATTCCTTCAGGTAACTCACTCTCCGTTAAAATACGCAATTCTTTCACACGATCCATTACGTAAGAAGAACGTTTCACAAGCTCTGGATCAATATACGCTGGATGTACCATAATTTCTATCGTTTGTTCATCCTTCACTCTTCCTTTTAACTTGGAAAAGTAATCTTCCGTCACACCATCCGCGTAAAAATCGCTATAAAACACATCAGAAAATGGGCGCACTGCTCTATCTTCCTCACAACGACGAATCGGAACGTTATATTTACTTGCTAACATCTCAAGAACATCGTGTAAAACCTTTAATCCATGCACATGATGATGACTATCTAAATGAGTTGGTGTTAATCCGTAAGATAAAAATTTCTCAATTTGAGCAGTCCATTCTCTCTCAACTTCTTCAGGATTTATATTCCCTTCCCTTACAACACGTTGTTTATGGAACGCCCCATCTTTCCCTACAAGGGATGGTACATCCTTTAAAAGTGGTTCTCCTGCCGTTAATACGAGATGCACACCTACTCCTAACGTTTTATAATCTTTCGCTAAGCGTACGGCATGTTCTGTTCCTGGCATATTCATCATCATTGTCGTTGAATTTACAAGTCCATTTATATGTCCATCAATAATACCATAATTTGTACCTTCTGTAAGACCGAAATCATCTGCATTTACAATCAACTTAATCATCATAATACCTCCTAATAGAATAAAAAAAGCGGGCTAAATAGCGCCGCTTTTTACTTCTCTACCTTTTTAAAGAACTGTGGAAGATATTCTTTATGTGCTTCCAACATTTCATCTAAAATTTGTTTTGCAACTTTATCTGACGGTACAAGTGGATTAATTGTCATAGCAAGCAGCGCCTTATGATAATCCCCTGTAACAGCAGCTTCAATTGTTGTGCGCTCGAATGATTTAATTTGTTGTACTAAACCGCGAACTGGTACTGGAAGATCTCCCACTGCAATTGGTTTTGGACCTTCTTTCGTAATAATACAGTTCACTTCAACAGCAGAATCATGTGGTAAACTTGCAATTGTTCCGTTGTTTCTTGTATTAACAGGCTGGATATCGCCTTTATTATTGTAAATAGATGTAATTAAGCTACATGCTGCATCACTGTAATAAGCTCCGCCACGTTTTTCTAATTGTGGTGGCTTAATATCTAAATTCGGGTCTTTATATAACTCGAATAAATCATTTTCTAATTGTTTTACTACTTCTGCACGTGTACCTTTTTCAATTGAAGCTTCTTTCTCTTCTTCTAACATTTCACGTGTTTTGTAGTAATAACGATGATATGGACATGGAATTGCGCGAAGACCGCGAATAAAGTCTGGCTCCCAATTAAGAGCAGCGATATTTTCCATCGTAATTTGCTTTTCTGGATCTGTTACAAGCTCTAACACTCGATCCATTACACTTACGCCATCTAAATATACGTCTAATCCGTATACCATATGGTTTAAACCTGCGAAATCAACATGTACACGACTTGCATCTACTTCAAGTAATCTCGCAAGACCCATGCGAATTCCGATTGGAACGTTACATAGACCAACTACTCTTTGAATATTTGTATAGCGAAGGACAGCTTCTGTTACCATACCTGCTGGGTTAGCAAAGTTAATTAGCCATGCATTTGGACAAAGTTCCTCCATATCTTTACAAATATCTAAAATAACAGGAATCGTTCTCAGCGCTTTAAATAAACCACCAGGACCATTCGTTTCCTGACCGATTACATCATATTTTAACGGAATTGCTTCATCTTTTGCACGTGCTTCTAATAAACCAACGCGAAGTTGTGTTGTTACGAAGTCAGCATCTTTTAATGCCTCACGGCGATCAAGTGTTAAATGCACTTCGATTGGTAAACCTGATTTTTTCACCATACGTTTCGCTAAATTACCAACGATTTCTAACTTTTCTTTTCCTGCCTCAATATCTACTAACCAAATTTCACGAACAGGAAGCTCATCATAACGTTTAATAAATCCTTCAATTAACTCTGGTGTATAACTAGATCCACCGCCGATTGTAGCAATTTTAATTCCAGTCATGCTTTATTCCCCTTTCGCTTCAAGCTTTTTATAAAGATCGATAAACTCTGCTGCTAATTCTTTTACTGTAATCGCATTCATTAAATGATCTTGTGCATGGATTAAAAGAACACTAATCTCTGTTTTTTCTCCTCTTGCTTCTGATTGTATGAGCTCTGTTTGGAAATGATGCGCTTCATTAATCGCTTCTTTCGCCTTTACCATCGCTTCATCTGCTTCTGCCATTTTCCCCTGTTTGGCAAATTGAAGTGCCTCCATTGCAAAGCTTCTTGCATTACCACTATTTAAAATCAATTGGAATGGAATTTGTTCTGCTGTAGTCATCATAATTACCGCCCTCTCTATTATGGTTCAACCGATTTAAATACCCCTTCAGTTTGAACATGTCTATTAAATTATTATTTTATGAATGATAGTTTGGTGTTCTTATAGATGTTTTTCATCTTTTTGAACATGATATAAAGGTAATTGTTCTGACGAGCTATACAAACTCGTCAGAACAACACTTTTTAAAGTGATACTGAATTGTCGTTTCCTTTTGTTTCAGCTTTCGCAGCCTGTACATACGTACGGTCACACATTAATACGAATGGATAGTAAATAACTACCGCAATTGCAAAGTTTACAAGCTGTAGTACAGCACCAGCAATACTTCCGCCCGCTACAAGATAACCACTAAAGATTGGTGGCATTGTCCATGGAACTAAAGCAACTGTTTTTGGTACCCATCCTAAAGAAATTGCTGTATAAGAAGTAATTACTAATACAACTGGTGTAAGTACGAATGGAATGATTAACGCTGGGTTTAATACAATTGGTGTACCGAAAATAACTGGTTCGTTAATATTGAAGAAACCAGGACCGATAGATACGCGACCTACACCACGAAGTTGCGCACTTTTTGCAACAAGCATTACCGCTACTAAGAATGCTAATGTTGCACCTGATCCACCGATGTATACGTATACATCAAAGAATGGCTTTGTGAAAATGTGCGGTACATCATATGCAGACATACCATCGTTAAATAATTTAATGTTCTTTTCTAGTGCTGGTAAATAGATTGGGTCGATAATACCACCGATAATATTAGGACCATGTAATCCGAAGAACCATAATACGTGAATAAGTAATGCGATAATAATTGCACTTGGTAACGTACCTGCTAAACCTTGTAATGGTAATTGAATTGTTTCAAATACGATTTTATGAATACTTGTTCCCGCTAATTTCACAGCTAATTGAATACTTGCTGTTGCGATTAAAATAACGAATGCTGGAACTAATGCTGCGAAGGATTTCATTACTGCTGGTGGAACACCATCTGGCATCTTAATTGTAATATCTCTTTGAACAAAGAACCTGAATACCTCGGTTACAAGAAGAGCTACAATGATAGAAACGAATAAACCTTGTGATCCTGTCCAAGCTAAATCAATACCGCCTTCTTTTGGCGTTGTCGGAGATATAATAATTAATGCACCGAATGTAATAATTGCTGCTGACAACGCGTCTACACCGTAAGATTTCGCTAAATTATAACTTATTCCAACTGCGGCTATGAGAGCTAATATTGCAAAGGACCCTGTCCACATACCACCGCCGATATCTTTCCAAACATCCCCAAATGCACCCTTCATAAGTTTTTGGAATGCATCAACTGGTAGATTATTTATAAGTACTGCAAACGATCCAACTAAAATAAGAGGCATAACTGCGATAAAACCATCACGGATTGCAACTAAATGACGCTGCGATCCGATTCTTCCTGCGACTGGAACTAAATATTTCTCCATAAATGCAATAAATTTTTGCATTTCGCTTCCCCCCTAATTATTTTTTAAGTGTTAGTGCGTGATCTAAAACTGCTTCTCCATTCATCATGCCGTAGTGCATTGGATTAATAACATCAATTCCAACGTTTTTCTCATCAGCAAGCGTTTTCATTGAAGAGAGCATGTAACGAACTTGTGGTCCTAATAATAGTACATCTGCTTGATCGATATTGTTTTTTACTGCATCCCCAGATACAGCCCAAATCTTTCCTTCTAAACCGCGAGCTTTTGCAGCCGCTTCCATTTTTGTAACTAGTAAACTTGTAGACATCCCTGCTGAGCAACATAATAAAATATTCATTTGAAAATCCCCCTTGTGTAGTATAAAAAGTTTATGTTATTTATTTTTCTTTACGCTATTTATTAATGCAATTAGCGTGCCAACTTTTTAAAATCACTAAAATCAGCGCTTTTTCGAGCATTTTCTTTGTGTGTTAACGCTTTCAATTAGTGTGTCCCCCAAAATAACACACAGTGTGTTATAAAACAACACACTTTTAACACATAACTGTATGAAAATAGATTAGTGTTTAGTTGTCTAGTTGTATTTAAAATAAAAAACACTAAAAAATTTTTTCAGCTTGAAAATCCAGTAAAAAAATAAACCTCTCTTGAACACACTCTTCTATCTATTGTCCAAGCAAACTCTACTAAATTACATAGAATAAAATAAAATAACACAATTCGAAAGGGGATTCCTATGCCAAAACATAGAAAACAAAGCAAAATAAAGATTTATAGAATAACAAGCTATAAAAAAGACGAGCGCTCTGAATTAGACTCTGACAAATTTGAACTAGAACAGCAGGAAATAGAAAATAAGCAGGACAAGCACGACAAACAAGACAAACAGGACAAACAGGACAAACAGGACAAACAGGACAAACAAGATAAACCAGGTAAACCAGATAAGCACGACAAGCAGGATAAACAAGACAAACAGGACAAGCACGACAAACAGGACAAACAGGACAAACAAGACAAACAGGACAAACAAGACAAACAGGACAAACAAGACAAACAAGACAAACAGGACAAACAAGACAAACAAGACAAGCAGGACAAACAAGACAAACAAGACAAACAGGACAAACAAGATAAACCAGGTAAACCAGGTAAACCAGGTAAACCAGATAAGCACGACAAACAGGACAAACAGGACAAACAGGACAAACAGGACAAACAGGACAAACAGGACAAACAGGACAAACAGGACAAACAGGACAAACAGGACAAACAGGACAAACAGGACAAACAGGACAAACAGGACAAACAGGACAAACAGGACAAACAGGACAAACAGGACAAACAGGACAAACAGGACAAACAAGATAAACAAGATAAACAAGATAAACAAGATAAACAAGATAAACAAGATAAACAAGATAAGCACGACAAGCACGTACAATCGGAAAATGTAGTCATAGTACCCACAGATTCACACAGCTTAGATATATGGGATGAAATTTCTCTAAAAGAAATACAAGCTGGGGAACACACAAATTTATTTGAAGAAAAAAGTAATTATCAAAATATTAATTTAGTACAAGTCAGCGATGTTCGCCTCTATTTGGACAAACAACTACAATTTAGTTCCGTTGATGAGCAAATTTATCATGAAGCACTTGTGCATCCGATTATGTCAAAGGTAATTGATCCAAAACGTGTTCTCATATTAGGCGGTGGCGATGGTCTTGCCTTACGAGAGGTATTGAAATATGAAACAGTACTACATGTAGACCTTGTTGATCTAGACGAGGCAATGATTAATATGGCGCGTAACGTTCCTGAATTAGTTTCTTTGAACAAAAGCGCATTTTTTGATAATCGTGTGAATGCACACGTATGCGATGCAAAAGAGTTTTTGAATTCTCCTTCCTCTTTATACGATGTAATCATCATTGATTTCCCTGATCCAGCGACAGAGTTATTAAGTACTTTATATACAAGCGAACTTTTTGCTCGTATAGCTACATTCTTAACAGAAGATGGTGCTTTCGTCTGCCAATCTAATTCACCTGCTGATGCACCTCTTGTATATTGGAGTATCGGTAATACAATTGAAAATGCCGGCTTAATTGTAAAAAGCTATCATATAATTGTTCCTTCTTTCGGAACTGACTGGGGATTTCATATTGCAGCTAATTCTGCCTATGTACTCGATCAAATTGAGCAATTATACGTAGTACCAACTCCTCGAACATTACCTTCTCTTCTTTTTCCTTTATTTCAATTTAAAGAAGAACATTTAGATCACCGTAATCTCGTTCTTCTAAACTCAGAATCCAATCTTATCCTACATCAATGTTACAAAAAGGAAATGGAGTTTTGACGATATTATAGTAAGGAGTGCTAACCTATGGAATATTCTACTTTCGGTAAACATATAATAGTAGATTTGTGGGGAGTGGATTTTTCCCTCTTAGATGATATTCACTTTTTAGAACGCCATTTAGTTGTCGCTGCCGACCATTCTGGCGCACATGTTTTAAATGTAAGTACAAAAGAATTCCATCCTTATGGCGTTACAGTATTAGTGTTACTATCAGAGAGCCATCTTTCTATTCACACTTATCCAGAAAAAAACTTTGCAGCAATTGATTGCTATACATGCGGTACAACTGTTGAACCACAAATGGCGATTGATTATATCGTAAATATATTAAAACCGGAGCAGATACAAATAAAAAAATTGATTCGTGGTATAGGAGAAATTGTTACTATCGATTAACTATTTCTCTTACTCATCCGTAAAAAGGAGGATTGCAACTACCATCAGTGGGATGAACACCCACTGATGGTGCGGGCAAATACATAAAAAAACCTTGCATACGCAAGGTTCATTCATTCACTGACATCTTCCTATATAACTCTACAAATTCACTCGCTAATTCCTTTACTGTAATCGCATTCATTAAATGATCTTGCGCGTGCACCATCAGTAAGGTAACCTCTGTCTTTTCGCCACCAGCCTCTTTTTGTATAAGCTCCGTTTGTACACGATGCGCCTCTTTTAATTCTTCTAGTGCTTCTTGTAATTTGGCTTCCGCTTCTGTAAACGCCCCACGCTTCGCGCAATCAATTGCTTCCATTGAACAACTTCTTGCATTTCCCCCATGCAAGATTAGATGAAAAGCTTTCGTCTCTATCGTATCCATTTTAGTTCTTTACTCCCCCTTTTCTTCTGCTAATTTTTGTTTATCCCATATTTTTAAGAATGGTAAGTAAATAAAGAATGCTAGTGCAAAGTTAACAAGTTGCAAAATAACCCCTGAAATTTTCCCACCCGATCCTAAATATCCACTAAAAAGAATAGGTGTCGTCCAAGGTACAGCCGCTCCGCTCGGACGAGCAACTAATCCCCATTCCATCGCAAAGTAAGAAACAAGCGTTAACACAACTGGAACTAATATAAATGGAATAAGTAAAAGTGGATTCATTACAATCGGCATGCCGAACGTCACCATTTCATTAATATTAAAAATACCAGGTGCAATGGACAATCGACCAATACTTTTTAATTGCTGACTTCGTGCAAACAATAACATTCCTACAACTAAAGCAAGTGTTGCACCGGAACCGCCCATATAAATCCATAAATCAAAAAACTGTGCGGTAATCGTATTTGGTACATCTTGCCCTGCTTGAAAAGCAACTCGGTTTTGATCCATTAACGATAACCAAATCGGGCTCATTACACCACCAACAATTGCAGCACCATGAATTCCGCACGCCCAAAGAACATGGACAATAATAACTGCAATTACAGCGCCCCAAAGACTAGCACCAAGTACACTAAGTGGCTCTTGTAGCAGCTTCCCTACAACATTATGAATACTTCCGAAAGTTGTGTGTTCAAAAATCAATCTAATGATCCAAACAACTGTCACAACAATAAATCCTGGAATAAGAGCAGCAAATGAACGTGTTACTGCAGGTGGAACTGTCTCAGGCATCTTTATAATCATTTTTTTCTGTACAATAAATCGGTATATTTCAGTAGATATAATTGCAATAATCATCGCTACAAATAAACCTTGGCTTCCCATTAACGCCGCTGGGATTGCTCCATCTACAATCACACTTTCCTTCGTGCTTGGTATAATATATGCAACTTGAAATGGAGTCGCAAGTAAAAATGTCACAAGCGACAATGCCCCGGATGCTAAAGCATCCACTTTATAATACTCTCCAAGTCTGTAAGCGATTCCAAAAACAGCTATTAAAGCCATTATATTAAAAGTTGCACTAACTGGATACCCCAAAGCTTTCTGCCAACTCTCACCAAACAACCCTGCCATAAAATCATTATAACCTGGTATTGGTAATGCACTAATAATAAGAAAAAATGATCCAATAATTAAGAAAGGCATCGTTAAAATAATTCCATCACGTATAGCTTGCAAATGCCTCTGCTCTGCTACCTTTCCTGCTATTGGCATTACATATTTTTCTAAAAACCGTATCATCTATCCCACTCTCCTCATGGTTTCATTGACAAAGCTGCTTGCAAGATAGCCTCCCCATTACAAAGTCCGTAATGGACGGATTGAATGACATCAACAGGTATCCCTTTCCCCTTACATAGTTCTTTCATTTTCGGTAATAAATAACGTACTTGCGGTCCAAGTAAAAGTACATCTGCTTCATCGATGTGACTATTCACTTCAGAACCTGATACAGCCCAAATCTTTACCTCTATCCCTTTTGCCTGTGCTGCTTTCTCCATTTTTGTAACAATCAAACTGGAAGACATTCCCGCTGCACAGCAAAGCAAAATATTCATCCCGCATCCCTCCCCTTTTTTCTAAACCTAAGTTATGGTACATCCCTTGCTACCACTAGGTTACAAATATATATGTCTAGATTTCTAACTGTATGCCGAGCTTAAAAACAAAAATTTCTCGGTTTTCACGCTATTCCATCTATCGGTATTTTCCTAGTAAAGGGGACTCTAACTCGCTATAATAATTCAGTATGATTTTTTTAATTGATAGGAGGATATATTTATGAAGGCATATCGCTTTCCACTTATTTTATTATCTTCTATCCTAATTGGTGGTTTCATTGGTTATTTCATGGGTGCCGATGCAGTTGCTTTAAAGCCGCTTGGTGACATTTTCTTAAACTTAATGTTTACGATTGTTGTACCGTTAGTGTTCTTTAGCATCGCGTCATCTATTGCTAATATGGATGGATTAAAACGTTTCGGTAAAATTATGTCTAGTATGGCTGGGACTTTCTTATTTACGAGTATTTTAGCTGCTATTTTTATGATTATTGTCGTGAAAGTATTCCCGCCAGCACAAGGTGTTGTATTAGAATTAACACAACCTGACAAAGCTGAAAAAGCAGTTAGTGTTGCAGATCAAATCGTTGGTATTCTAACAGTATCTGACTTCTCGAAGTTACTATCTCGTGAAAATATGTTAGCTCTTATTTTCTTCTCTATTTTAATGGGGATTGCAACTTCAGCAGTTGGTGAAAAAGGAAAACCATTCGCTACATTCTTACAAGCTGGTGCAGAAATTTCAATGAAAGTCGTATCTTTCATTATGTACTACGCTCCAATCGGACTTGCTGCTTACTTCGCAGCATTAGTTGGCGAATTCGGACCACAACTTCTTGGAACTTACTTCCGAGCAGCAATGGTATACTATCCAGCATCTCTAATTTATTTCTTTGTATTCTTCACTTTCTATGCATACCTTGCAGGTCGCAAACAAGGTGTTCAAATATTTTGGAAGAACATGGTCTCTCCTACAGTTACATCTCTTGCAACTTGTAGTAGTGCCGCAAGTATTCCAGCGAACTTAGAAGCAACGAAGAAAATGGGTATTTCTTCAGACGTTCGTGAAACAGTTGTCCTTCTCGGATCTACACTTCATAAAGACGGCTCTGTTTTAGGCGGGGTATTAAAGATTGCTTTCTTATTCGGTATTTTCAACATGGAATTTGAGGGACCAAAAACATTAGCAATCGCACTTGTCGTTTCTCTATTAGTAGGAACAGTAATGGGTGCTATTCCAGGCGGAGGTATGATTGGGGAAATGTTAATCGTTTCTCTATATGGATTCCCGCCAGAAGCACTGCCAATTATCGCAGCAATTAGTACAATTATTGATCCTCCTGCAACGATGTTAAACGTAACAGCAGATAATGCTTGTGCCGTAATGACAGCTCGCCTTGTAGAAGGTAAAAACTGGATCAAAAATAAATTTGCTTAATAAATAAAAAGAGGATGCTCTAAACGAGCATCCTCTTTTTGTCGTTATTTGTTGATAAGTCGATATCCCTTGTCGAAACGTCGATATATTGAAAAAATCGTTGATATATTTGAAGTTATGATAGATATATTCGAAGAATCGTTGATATATTTGAAGTTATAATAGATATATCCGAAAAATCGTTGATATCTCCTCTTGCCACAAATTTGTTAAAATCTTCACAAATATTCCACACCTCTCATCCTTACTCCGTACTATAATCATGTATGGAAAAGGAGATGGAAACAATGACACAAAGCGCACCGGAATTTAAAGTTTTGCAAAGCATTGCATTTCTTGCTGTCGTTTTGCAAAGTTCCTTATTATATACAATGAATCAAGGAAATGTCTTACTTGAACAATCCCTCATTATGGGTATGCTATTTAATCTCGCAAAGTTTTCAGCACCTGCATTCATATTTATCGTTGGGTTTCACCTAATTCGTCACTATACAAAGCAATTAGTATACAAAGAATATATTTCTGAAAAAGCCACACACCTACTCATTCCCTATTTCTTTTGGTCTATTCTTTACTTATTAACAACAAACGGTATTATGACATTACAAGGCGGGATAAAAAGTTTACTACTCGGAACAGCCGCACCGCATCTTTGGTACGTTATTATGATGTTCCAAATTCATTTATTATTCCCTTTACTATGCACACTATTTTATTGGTTTCAAAAACGAACAGAAAATAAAAAAGACATATATAAATATATGACCATCTTTGCTTGTCTATATTTCCTTTTAATGTGGTACTCCTCTCACTACATTTTTAATGGAGAGAAATTGACTAGTTCAACCATTTTACATTATACAGATCGTTCCTTCTTCTTCTACTCGTTCTATTTCGTTATGGGCGGAATCGCTGCTGTATCATTAAAAACTTGGCGTATATTTGTCATGAAACATATCCCGCTTATCACAATATTATTTTTCATCTTATTTTTATTCATCAATTATGAGTTATTTAGTTTTTACGGAGCAAACTCTATTCATTTAACCGTTTCTACTTATTTAAAACCGTCTATGTTTTTATATATCGTTTGTGAAATTATGATACTGTACGTGCTATCTATTACAATCGTACAGCGACGCGGTTTCTTATATAAAGCTTTACGATTTATCGGAAATTACACGTATGGTGCTTATTTAGCTCACTTTTTCTTCTTGCAACTATGTACAAAATTCCTTTCTTTATTCACACTGCAAGAAAACACAATATTATATAGCCTATTATTATTTACAATAACGGCTACAATCTCGATTTCAGCAATGGCCATTTGCAGTACACTACCACTTCATACGTGGATTACAGGACCTTCTCCTACAACAAATATAAAGTGGGCGAAGATCATACTTCGGAAAAATCACGAAAAAGTATGCAAACCATATCTTTGATATAATAGAATTCCATACAAGAAAAGAAAGTAGGATACACCTATGATTAATCAAATTGGACAAATTATGTTATATGTAAATAATCAAGATGAAGCCGTACAATTTTGGACTGAGACAGTAGGATTCCAAATTATTGCGGAAGAAAATAACGGAAAAGGATTCCGCTGGATTGAAATTGCACCGGCGAAAGAAGCAGGAACAAGCATCGTCCTTCACGATAAAGCGTTAATCGCGAAGATGCAACCTGAACTAAATCTTAATACACCTTCACTTATGTTCTTCTCAAATAACTTAGACCGTCTATATAAAGACCTTTCTGAGAAAAATGTCACAGTTGGACAAGTTGTAAATTTACCTACTGGTAAAGCATTTAATTTTGCTGATAATGAAAATAATTACTTTGCGGTAATGGAACGAAAATAAAAAAGAAGCTATCCGAAAAAATCGGATAGCTTCTTTCATTTTAAGAAACTTGTTCTGTATTCGTTTCTCTATGCTGTATATGACTCGTAATCCAAGCAATTCCACCAGCAACAACGAGGTAACATAACAATATTAAAATTTGCATTCGTAATTGCGACCAATCCCCTAAAGAAATAACATCTTGTAATCCTCTAAGAGAATGTGACATTGGAAGAAACTGTCCGATTTTGCTAAGAACAGCTACGTTTAATTCTCCTGGGAAAGTCCCCCCACTCGTCGCTAATTGCAAGACGAGAAGTGTTACTGCCGCGAATTTCCCAACAAGACCAAATACCGTTACTAACATAAGAATAAACGTCATGAACGTAAAGGAAATAACAATACTTGATAAAACAAAGAGCGGTACACTTGCAACTTCTAATTTCATGGCTCCTAGCACAACAACATCTACAAGTAGCGCTTGAATGAGCCCAATTAAATATACTAATCCTAGTTTATTAATAAAGTGTACCGTTCCACTTACCTTCATATTTTGTCTACGGCCAAGCGGTAAAATATTTGATGCCATAATTCCGCCGACATAAAATGCAAGTGATAAGAAATATGGTGCAATACCTGAACCGTAGTTAGGTACGTCAGAAACTGTTGACTTCACTAATTGAACTGGCTCCGAGAACATCGTATTGCGTGCATCATCATTGCGAACATCCGCTATCTTCTCTGCGCCCTCTCCTAATTTCATAGCAAGTTCTTTCGCACCGTCGTCAAGTTTAACAAGGCCATTCACTAACTTGCCAGCGCCATTATTCAGCTCTGTTCCACCACTCGCAAGCTGATTTACACCTTCTTGTAATGATGTAAATCCATTGCCCCACTTCGTAAATCCATCAGCTAGATTTGCCGCACCATCTGCTATCTTTTTCGTTCCAGCAGTAGCTTCATTTAACTTAACTCCGAATGTATTCATGCCTTCTTCAACTTTACGCTGACCGTCAGCAAGCTTCTTCGCGCCTTGTGTCAATTGTTGTTGGCCATTATTTAAAGTATTTGTTGCTTTAGCTAACCCATTAGAAGTAGCAACGATTTTTTGAAAAGCAGGATCTTGCTGTGCTTCTGGATGACTTTTCATGTACTCCTCTAATTGCTTCTTCACACTACTTGCCGCATCATCCGCTTTCACTTGTCCCTCAGCAAGTTTCTCGCTTCCGTTCACCCATTCATTTGTACCAACACTTAATTCACTAACTCCTGATTGTAAAGTTCCTTCACCTTGCGCTAGTAATTCCAAACCACTATGAAGTGATGTCGCTCCTTGACTTAGCTCATTTGCTCCCCCGGTTAAAGCAGATTGACTGGATGCAAGCTTGTCACTTCCCTCTTTCAATTTCGATGTCCCGTCACTTAAACGATCAATACCATCCGCAAGCCGATTTGCTCCATTTTTTGCATCGGTCGTTCCTTCATGTAACTTCTCAGCCCCATTACTTGCATCACTCAATCCTTGTGCCAAATCTTGAAACTTTGAAAAGACACCTTCTGTATAAGATTTCGTAATACTGTTTGAGATTTTTGTTTTCATATTTTCCACAGCTGTCGTTCCAATTTGAGCTGCTACAAAGTTTTTACCTGGATTTACTTTGTAATGCAATTGTGCCGGTTCTGGTTTCTCATCCATAAGTGTACTTACTTTTTTAGAGAAATCTTCCGGAATCGTAACAACCATATAATACTTATCTTCTTTTAACCCTTCATCAGCATTTTTTTCTGATACGAAATGAAAAGCCAGTTCCTTATTCTCTTTTAAATTTTTAACAAAGTCGTCTCCTGCATGAATTGTTTTTTCATCCATTGCAGCACCTTTATCTAAATTCACAACTGCAACAGGTAATTTATCTAATCGTCCGTATGGATCCCAATATCCAGCTAAAAAGAATCCCGAATAAATTAAAGGAACGATTAACAAAAAAATTAAAGCGATACGTCCATGTTTATGGTGCCACATCGCTTTCCAATCTTTAAATACAAGTTGAATTCCCTTCATGAAACATACTCCTTCTCCGAATTTAACACCATTAGAATGGTTTAACAGATTTACTATACACGTCCATTTTCATACTGTATAATACATCTTTAATTATCAATCCATTCCTTTTGGTCTATAGAAAGGAGAGTCAAAATGGAACTTCTTCAACTAAAATACTTTCAAACAGTTGCACGATTAGAACATATGACAAAAGCCGCTGAAGAATTGCATATCGCACAGCCTTCGCTCAGCAAAACAATTGCTAGACTAGAAAAAGACTTAGGCGTCCCGTTATTTGATCGCCAAGGTCGACAAATTACATTAAACTCTTTCGGGAAAGTATTCTTAAAACGAGTAGAGCGCATTTTTCATGAATTAAGTGAAGGCGAACGAGAAATTAAAGATTTAGCTAACTTACAACAAAGCTCTATTACGCTGGCCGTTTCTATTCCAAGAATATTACCAGAACTACTCGGTTCTTTTTTACTAGAACATCCTAACGTTCGGTTCCAACAATTTCTCGCATCTACTCCTTCTATGAAACGACAACTAGATAATATAGAAATTGACTTTTGCATTTCTTCTGTGCCAATTGAAGGCGAGGAGATTATTTGGGAACCACTTATTACAGAAGAAATTTTCTTAGTCGTCCCTTCAGGCCACCGTTTATCAGGACGTGAAAATATCTATCTTCATGAAGTAAAGAACGAACCGTTTATTAGTATGAACACTGGTTATGGATTTCGACACTTAACAGATGAATTTTGTAAAGAAGCTGGCTTCACTCCACATATCGCTTTTGAAGTAGATGAACCAACCGTGATTAGCGACCTTATTAAGCAAGGTCTCGGCATCGCTTTTGTACCAAGTTTAACTTTATTAAAAAACTCTACTTTAGCATTAAATAAATTACGTATTATTGAACCGAATTGCGAGCGAACCATCGGCTTAAGTTGGTCGAAGAAACGCTATCTATCAAAAACTGCCCAGCAATTCCGTGAATTCGTGATTGACTACTTCTCCAATATTAGGTCATAAAATTATATCGATCATAACTTCAAATATATCGACGTTTCGCCAAGAAATATTGATTTATCAACAAATAACGACACAAATAGAAGGTGCCACCCCCATAGGGTGGCACCTTCTATTTCTTACTCTTCTCTAATTCCATTTCAGCTAAAAGTGGTAGTACATTATCAAAAATATGCGTATTATTATTTTCGCCTGTTACGTACCCACCGTAATATCTACTAAATACATTATCATTTCGGAATGTGGCCATATGTTCATACAATTCCGTCGCAAACTTTGTATCACCTGTTTGTAGTACGTACAAAATCGTTAATCCGTAAGCAGCTGGTGATTCATAATCCACAGTTTGTTTTCCCGTTTCTAAATTATAACGGCCGTATAACTTTCCGTCCTTCTGGAACTTCTTCTTTATGAATTCCAAATAAGCATCTGATGAAAGCCCCCCTAAACTACGATGATATGCAACGTATGATTGGTCAATAAGATTCACTTCTTTATCGTACGTAAATGTACCATCTTCCTTATACTCTTTCGGGAATACCCAGCCATGCCTTGGATAATTCGCTAGAAATTGAACCACTTCTTGATACTGCTCAGCAGAAACTTTTCCATACTTTTTCATGTACGAGAATGCATGCGGATTTATGTATGATGTTGTTGCAAAACCACTTTGCTTCCCTGCATCCGCGTCATAATAATCAACGTAATAATTATCTTTCTTATTGTAACGAAGTACAGCATCACTCAATTGATCTGCAAGGTTTTTATAACGATCTTCCTTATACATTTCATAAGCACGATATAATTGTTCTATAATACGAAGATCATCTATAAGTGCATTTGTAGCTGACTGCATTTCTCCCTTTTCAGAGACTTTCCATAAAACGATACGATCCTTATGTACAAAGTTATTTTGAACGACCTTTACTTGTTCATCAAATAACGCTTGATCATCTTTATCCAATGTATATTGTAGCCATAGCCCTGCCGATTCTGATAAAGCTTCACGGCCTTTCGCTTCCCCAGTACCTGCCTTTGTATCTTCTAAACGGTAGGTGGCAAGTGTCCCATTTTCATTCACCATATGTCTTAAAATAAAATGTTCCGTACGGTTTCCTTGTAAGGCTGACCAAAATACAATTCCACCTAAGGCGATTAAGAGAATAACTCCAATCCCTATATATAAACGTTTCCGCAATCTTTTCACCTCCCTAATAAGGCTAACCTTAATTTTACCAGAACATACGTAAATTAAAAAAGACAATCTATTAGATTGTCTCCCGCATTTCTACCCCTCACAAACCTCTTTAGAAGGTCTATATAGTGATTCCACAAGTCGGTCATATTCACGACGTGTAATTTCTTTATTATACAACTTCAATAATAAATCTCTATGCTCTTTTGAAAACGCCATCTTTTTAATGACTTCAGGATACATAAAACACCCTCTCCATTTCACATAAACTTCTCCAACCACAAAATGGAACTTATGTTCGCATAAAAGATTATAAAATATTCCTAGATAAAAAACAAACAAAATATTATTAAACGTTAATTTCTTTCTATTTATAATATTCGAACATCACATTACCATATTCACTTTTTAAATACATATATATTTTTGGCAGTTTATTGAATAAATCTTCCAATTCAATCAGAAAATAATGGCAAAAAAGAAGAGGAGTATATATATGGATACCGTAACATTAGCAAGAGCGTTTTTTGGTTCTTCATTAGCATTCCACATTATCTTTGCAACACTTGGAGTCGGGCTATCTTTGATGATTTTTATAAGTGAGATACTCTATCACTGGAAGAAAGATTCCGACTATGCCATTATGGCAAAAAGATGGACAAAGGCTTTTGCTATTCTTCTCGGTGTAGCAATTCCAACTGGAACAATTGTTGGTGTACAAATCTCACTTCTTTGGCCTGGTTTCGCCAAAATTGTTGGGCAAGTTATTTCTGTTCCCTTTCAAATTGAAATTTTCGCCTTCTTTTTAGAAGCTTTATTCATGTCTATTTATGTATATGCGGCTGATAAATTACCTCCATTCATGAGATTAATCTCACTCTTTTTCGTCATGATTGGTGCCACGGCATCCGCCGTGCTTATTACATCAGCAAATACATGGATGAATACACCCGCAGGCTTTTCCATGGGGCCAGATGGATCGGTTTTTAACGTTGATCCGTGGAAAGCTTTCTTTAATCCGAGCTTTGGCACAAGCGCATTCCACGTCGTTATTACAGCCTATGCGACTGGAGCAGCCGTCATTGCCTCTATCGCTGGATTTAAATTATTAAAGAAGAATGTAAGTGAGCGTGAAGTGGCTTATCATAAAAAGGGACTACTGTTAGGACTCGTCGTGACATTTATTACAGGTGCTACGATGTGGCTTTCGGGGCACGAATCAGCAATCGCCTTACATAAGCATTCACCTGAAAAACTTGCATCTGCTGAAGCTTTATTTGAAACGACATCACATGCTCCCTTATCAATTGGCGGGGTTGTGGATCCTAACACACTTGAACTAAACTATGCGCTGGAAATTCCGAACATGCTTAGCCTTTTAGTGGGACTAGACCCTAGCACCGTCGTAAAAGGTTTAAAGGAATTCCCACAAGAAACATGGCCACCATTTTACACACATACGCTGTTCAACTTAATGGTCGGCACCGCTGCCTTTACCTTTGCAGTTGCAGCAATCGCTCTCTTATATTGGTACTTCGTTTACCGAAAAAAAGGAACCGAGTTACCGAAGTGGCTTCTTTTGGGAGCTGCCGCATGTGGACCAGTTATGATGCTCGGTATTGAATTCGGATGGATTTTCAGCTGTAGCGGTCGTCAGCCGTGGACAATTTATGGTATGCAGCGTACAGTCGATGCTTCTACACGCGCTGATTTCGTCGGTCCTTTATTTATTCTATTCATTATTTTATATATCGGACTCGGTATTTTAACAGTCTTTGTACTACGGACATTCTTTAAGAGACATCCGCTAAAGAATGATTTACATCACCAAGGAGGCGATTCTCGTGCATGAGGAAAGCATTGCAATCATCATCTTATGGGCTCTTATTTTCGTATACAGTATATTAGGGTCCATTGATTTTGGAGCGGGTTTTTGGGGCATGGTATATGCGAAACATCCAACACTTGCTGCCAAGCTTGCCAATCGATACTTATCACCAACTTGGGAAGTAACAAATACGTTTCTTGTCTTTGTCGTTGTCGCTTTCCTTGGTTTCTTTCCGAAAGCAGCCTTTACCCTTGCAACCGTTATGTTCGTACCAGTCATGCTAATTCTAGTACTCGTTGCAATTCGTAGTACATTTATGGTATTTGCTTACTCTCTGCCGAAGTACCAACATCTTCTTCGGATTATTTCAGGTATTACAGGGCTCTTAATTCCAGCCCTATTAATTACCGTTTTACCTGTTACAGAGGGTGCCTACATTACAATGGCTGAAGGAAAAGAAGTACTCCTTTACGGAAAACTTCTTTCTAGTCCTGTTATTTATTGTTATATGCTATTCGGACTAACTTCGGAACTGTTTCTATCTTCTCTCTTTCTCGCGGATTTTGCGAGAGAGCAAGGTTCAGAAGATGCATATAGAATTTATAGAAGAAATGCCATCATACTTGGTCCTGCAACGCTCGTTACGGCAATTATAGCTCTCGTTGTAATGGACCCACAAACACACTGGCTAATGCAAGGATTAATAAAGCAATTCCCATGGTTTACAGTCTCTATCATTTTATTTGTTATCGGCTATTCCTCCCTTTGGTGGACAAATAAGAAATATAGCACACTAGGGTTTCCTCGCATTGCAGTTTTAGCTGTCGTCGCTCAATATGCATTTGCAAGCTACGCTTACGGCGTCGCTCATTTACCGTATATCATTTACCCGGACGTAACTGTATTTACAAGCTTTACAACGGTCGAAACATTCTATGCGCTTCTTATCCTCTACGCAATCGGGATTGCAATTTTACTACCCGGATTCATTTTCTTCTGGAATTTATTCTTGAAGGATCGAACTTTTTTGAAGGAAAAATAACAAAGTGAAACTTTAATCAGTAAGGGTTTTGTTCATCCCCACTGATTATTAACCTTCACCAATCAGGCGTTTACGGGCAGCAGGACTTCCACCTAACTTCTTTGCTCCAGCCGAATTTTGAGGTAGGAGTCTTACTGCCCACAAATAGCGGAATAAATGAGGGGCATTCGTACATAGAATGCCCCTCATTTATTAGACTCCTCTCCTAATAGTTATTTCACTAGTATGTATACTTGTCCTATAGCTTGAAAAACACATATTCACTTTCTTCTATTATACGTCTAGTTCCTCTTATTCTTTTTCGAATATACTACCAATACAGACCTTGAGACAAGCTACATTGATTCAAGGAAAAATAGAAAGGTAGGTAAAATATGAGCATTGAGATATGGATTACTATTATTGTATTCTTCTTAACGATGATTGTTATCTTTTGGCGACCTCGTGGCTTAAATGAGGCATGGCCAGCAGCAATTGGCGCTGGTATTATCCTCATTACTGGACTTGTCTCAAGGCCAGATGTCATAGACATTATAAGTAAAATCGGAGGCGCTTCCATAACGATATTGGCGACCATCGTTATGGCAGTTATATTAGAAAGCTTCGGCTTCTTCCATTGGGCTGCAGCAAAACTCGCAAATTTAGCGAAAGGTTCTGGACGCCGCCTATACTGGTATATTCAATTACTATGCTTTCTTATGACTCTTTTATTTAATAATGACGGTAGTATTTTGATTACAACCCCAATTCTAATCCTTCTTCTGAAAAATCTTCAATTAAAGCCTCATCAACAAATTCCTTATTTATTAAGCGGTGCTTTAATCGCCACTGCTTCTAGTGCACCAATCGGTGTAAGTAATATCGTAAACTTAATCGCATTAAATATCGTTAATATGACTCTTTATATGCATACTGCTATGATGTTTGTACCTGCAACATTAGGATTATTGTTTATGTCATGGCTCATGTACACTGTTTTAAAGAAAAAATTACCAGAGAAATTACCGGTTTCTTCATATGATATTGAAGAAATTTTCTTCACGAAAAACTTCCATCCGTTAAAAGGAAACAATTCTGTTGATACGAAACAAAAACGTACAAAATTCATGTTAAAAGTATTAGGTTTTGTCTTCCTTATGCGCTGTCTTCTGTTCGTTGCATCCTTCTTATCTATCCCAATCGAAATCGTTGCAGTGCTAGGTTCCCTCGTTCTTCTTATCTGGAGATGGTACTACTTACGAACAAACCCTGTCGATATTTTAAAAAAGACACCGTGGCACATTTTAATCTTCGCCTTCTCTATGTACGTCATTATTTACGGGCTTCACAACGCAGGATTAACAGCCGCACTTGTGCAATGGCTCGAGCCACTTGTAAGTCAGCATTTACTCTATGCTAGCTTTGCAATGGGCGGACTTGTATCCATCCTCTCTAACGTCTTCAATAACCACCCTGCCCTTATGATTGGTACAATCACATTAACAGAAATGGGGCTAGATCCAGTCACATTAAAAACAATCTACCTCGCAAACATTATTGGTAGTGACATCGGTTCACTATTATTACCAATCGGTACACTAGCTTCCCTCATCTGGATGTATATTCTGAAACAAAACAAAATTAAAGTAAAATGGAAAGATTATTTAAGCGTATCTCTCATCGTTATTCCTCTCACAACAGTCGTCACATTATTCCTCTTATACTACTGGGTACACCTCTTCTTTGCCTTATAAAGAAAACAGAAGCCCCCTTTGCTACCGTCTTAGCAAAGGGGGCTTTTTCTATAATTAAGTTAGGTACTACAGTGTGATCAATCAAGTAAAGAGGTGTAACGTGTTATTGGTATAAATGACTACCAGTATCTTTAAATTCTTTCGCCTTCTCTTTCATTCCTTTTTCAATTGCTTCTGTCGTTTCTAAGTCATTTTCTTTCGCATATTCACGAATATCATGTGAAATTCTCATACTACAAAACTTCGGTCCACACATTGAACAAAAATGAGCTGTTTTCGCTCCTTCTGCTGGTAACGTTTCATCGTGATACTCCATCGCACGTTCAGGATCTAAAGACAAATTAAATTGATCGCGCCAACGAAATTCGAAACGTGCTTTTGAAAGTGCGTCATCACGCTGATGAGCCGTTTTATGCCCTTTCGCAAGATCAGCCGCATGTGCTGCAATTTTATACGTAATAACCCCTTCTCGAACATCATCTTTATTTGGTAAACCTAAATGTTCTTTCGGCGTTACATAACAAAGCATCGCCGTTCCAAACCAGCCGATCATTGCTGCTCCAATTGCGGATGTAATATGGTCATATCCTGGTGCAATATCTGTCGTTAGCGGCCCAAGTGTATAAAATGGCGCGCCCTGACAAATATCAAGTTCTTTCTCCATATTTTCTTTAATTAAGTGCATCGGTACATGTCCAGGTCCTTCAATCATAACTTGCACATCATGTTTCCAAGCGATTTTCGTCAATTCACCAAGCGTTTCAAGCTCCGAGAACTGCGCTTCGTCATTTGCATCTGCAATCGAACCTGGACGTAATCCATCTCCAAGCGAGAATGAAACATCGTACTGCTTCATAATTTCACAAATCTCTTCAAAATGAGTATATAGGAAGTTTTCTTTATGATGGAATAAACACCACTGCGCCATAATCGAACCACCGCGTGAAACGATACCTGTCGTACGTTTTGCAGTAATTGGAATGTAACGAAGTAATACACCAGCGTGAATCGTAAAGTAATCAACGCCTTGCTCCGCTTGCTCAATTAACGTATCACGGTACACTTCCCACGTTAAATCTTCTGCAATTCCGTTTACTTTCTCAAGCGCTTGATAAATGGGCACAGTTCCAACCGGTACAGGAGCATTACGAATAATCCATTCGCGCGTCGTATGAATATTTTTACCTGTAGATAAATCCATAATCGTATCTGCACCCCAGCGCGTTGCCCATGTCATCTTCTCTACTTCTTCTGCAATAGAAGAAGATACAGCAGAGTTTCCGATATTTGCATTTACCTTCACATGAAAGTTACGTCCGATAATCATCGGTTCTGCTTCCGGATGGTTAATATTCGCTGGTAAAATCGCACGACCTTCTGCAATTTCCTTACGAACAAACTCAGGCTCCACTCCTTCACGAATCGCAACATACTCCATCTCAGACGTAATAATGCCATTACGCGCATAGTGCATTTGCGTAACATTTGCACCTTCCTTCGCTCTAAGCGGCTTACGATCCATTTGCGGGAAAACAGGTGTATGTTTCGAAGCCACTTTCACACCGTCATCCTCTGGTTTTACTTCACGCCCTTCGTATGCCTCTACATCCCCGCGCTCCATGACCCAAGAATGACGCGGCGTTGGAATCCCCTTTTCCAGCTCCACTTTATAGGCCGGATCCGTATAAGGACCACTCGTATCATACACACGGATGGGCGGATTTTGGACACCATTCGTATCGCTTTGTGCAATCTCACGCATCGGTACTTTCATACCTTCCCGTGGTCCATCTACATACACTTTCTTACTTCCTGGTAAACTCGATTTCAATTCAATTTGTTCAGCTGAAACAGATTGTTTCATAACCTTTGTTGCCCCCCTGTACGTGACAAGGACGAGATATGGCCAGCGTATGCCAAAACAAAAAGAGCCAGGTCCATAAAAAAATAAGGACCTGGCTCATAAAAGACATCATTATGTAAAGCCGCTAACTTCCCTACGCTGGTACGAGCCAGATCAGGTCCAAAGGGTTAAGAAGTTCACGCGCTTCTCTCTCAGCCTACGCATACGTTAGGCACCCCTAGTTTATCACTGATTTAATTTTCAATACTTTCTCATCATACACGATAATCTGAAAAATGAAAAGTTTATTTCTTTTATTGTTTATGGAATCATCCACGTTAAATAATATGCCTGTACATACGTCATAATACCAACGATAATAACGAAGAACAAACTATGCTTCACTGTAAAACGGAACAAATCCGACTCTTTTCCGGCAAGTCCAACTGCAGCACAAGCAATTGCAATCGATTGCGGAGAAATCATCTTACCTGTTACACCACCTGTTGTATTTGCCGCAACGAGAAGTACTTCAGATACGCCAACTTGCTGCGCCGTAATTGCTTGTAAATTCGAGAACAGTGCGTTCGCAGACGTATCGGATCCTGTTAAGAATACACCAATCCAACCTAGGAATGGTGAGAAGAAAGGGAATAGTCCGCCAGTTCCTGCTAGCGCTAGCGCTAATGTAGAAGATAGACCAGAATAGTTTGCGATAAATGCGAATCCTAATACGAATCCGATAGATAGAATTGGCATCTTAAGTTCGTTTAACGTTTCTTTAAATGTCGCTACTGCATCTTTTGCACTCATTTTCAAAATAAAGATAGAAATAATACAAGCAATTAAAATTGCCGTTCCAGTCGCTGATAAAACATCTAATTTCAAAATTGCTTCATAAGGCGTTGGTTTATTTACTATCGGCTCTGCTTTCATTACTAAATTGTGTAAGCCTGGAACTTCAAACTTAAATACAAGACTTTCTAAAGCGCCTCCTGGAGCAAATAAAGATTTAAAGAAGCTTTGGCTCCAAACAACTACCATAACCGTTAAAATAATGAACGGAGACCATGCTTTCACTACTTTTCCTATTGTGAGTTTTGGCATAGATGTCGTCGTTGTTGCCGCTACTTCACTATTTGCTTGTTTAGATTGATAGATTTCTTTCGGCTGCCAAACTTTTAAGAACAGCGCTAAACTCACTAAACTTACAAGTGCTGACGTAATATCCGGAAGCTCCGGCCCTAGAAACGTTGCTGTAATAAACTGTGTAATTGCAAATGAACTACCTGCTACAAGTAACGCAGGCCACGTTTGTTTTACCCCTTTAAACCCATCCATTAAAAATACGATGAAGAACGGAACAAATAATGATAGAAACGGTAACTGATGTCCAGCCATTTGTCCGATTTTATGTGGATCAATACCCGTTACTTGTCCAGCAACTGTAATCGGAATTCCCATCGCTCCGAATGCTACCGGTGCAGTATTTGCGATTAAACAAAGACCAGCCGCATATAAAGGATTTAATCCGAGACCTGCTAGAAGCGCTGCCGTGATTGCTACTGGTGCACCGAATCCCGCAGCCCCTTCTAAAAATGCTCCGAATGAAAAACCAATTAAAATAACGAGTAAACGGTGATCATTTGTAATAGATAATACAGATGCACGAATGACATCGAATTGACCTGTTTTTACGGAAATTTTATACAAAAATACCGACATAATGATAATCCAAGCAATTGGCCATAGTCCGTATAAAAAACCGTATCCGGTTGCTGCCATCGCCATCGTAAACGGCATTTTATAAGCGAATAACGCTACTAAAATTGTAAGTACAACTGTAATAAACCCTGCCACATACCCCTTCATGCGGAAAACTGCTAAAGCTAAGAAAAAAAAGATGATTGGAATAAGTGCGACTGCTGCCGAAATCCAAATGTTACCGAACGGATCATAAACTTGTGTCCATGTGTTCATTGTTCTCTCCCCCTAAAGAATCCCCTTTTAAATAGAATAACCTCATCAATAGACTATCAGGTCATCATACCTTTAAGTCTAAAAATAAAAAACGTTCAAGAAAACGTTTTCATCTAATCCCATTTATACTTTATCACAGCGTTTTCCATAAAAAAAGATTTTTTTGAAAATTTTATTATTTAAAGAAAAAATCTTACAAAATCGTCACGTTCTTGTAATGTTCATCGATAGTAAGCTTGTAAAAATTACTGCATAATAATAGTATAACAACGGAAATTATTTATGAGGTGATATATATGAATGGAAACAAAATACTAGCTGCTTTATCATACTTTAGTGTACTATTTGCCCCTATCTTATTCCCAATCATCGTTTGGATTGTGGGGGATGCTGAAACAAAGCCACATGCAAAACGTGCTCTATGGACACATATCATTCCAAGTATCGCTACATTTATCGGCGTAGCCATTTTAGGAATTATGGGTATCGGATCGGACCAACCAGATGTAACACTTGGAATTGGAGCAATGATTGTCTTAGCTATTTGCGGAATCATCAGCTTATACTACTTCATCTGGAACATTGTAAAAGGAATTAAAGTGCTGAAAGCTTAATTTTAAACAAACGTTTGTTTAAAAAAAGGACACTTGCAATTTGCAAGTGTCCTTTTCCCGATTAGTGTGAGCTAATAATTAGCGGGGGGTGCCCCTACCGATTACAGTTTCACTTTATCTTCTTCGTTTCTTCTTTTTTCTCATCATTTTCTTTCGGCGCGTATTCGTTTTATCCGCTATAATGTGAAGCGTGCTCGCCACAACAATTCCCATTAGGAACGTTTTAATTTCCACCTCATGTTTTTTCGCAATTTCTATTAAGTTCCCGTCCAGTGCTATTACATTTAATAGAAATAAAAACGGAGAAAATACGATTAACATGTACGCAATACGAATTACATCACCAAGTATAATCGTATGTGTAAGAAAGGAACGATGTGGCATTACTTTCTTATACGGATACCAAAATATACGCAGGAATCCCCATTTATTATACGCATTACTGTACGTATCTAAATCAGGTGTTAAAAATGAAGTACCTACTAAAAAGCCAATTGCAAAAGTTAATAAAAAATCAAAATTTGTTAATCCATACGAAAAGAGCAGAAACAAAACAACCGGAAGGGATATTAAGTTTATTTTCGTATGCGTTTTTCCTGATGGCATAATGCACTTCCTCGCTTACGTTCGCCCTGTCACTCTATGACAGTTCTCACCTATTGATCTAATTTCTGATCGATAAATGATGTGTCTATATCCGAACCAAACCATTCTGCCAACTTCACTCGTGCCTTATCTTTCACATCTTCATTGACATATAATGACGCCTGTATTAGTGCCGCCGTTAATGCCCCTAAATCGTCCGTATAACCAACTCCAGCAATGAAATCTGGGATGGCATCAATCGGTGCAATAAAATAAGCAAGTGCTCCAATTACAATAATTTTCACCCGCTTTGGAACATCAGGTCTTTGCAAAACGTAAAACAGTAATAAACTGGCATAAATGACCGACTGTCCGGCTTGCTTTGCAACATGTTTTACTTTTTTCCAAAACGCTTCAACTGAAAATTTTTGTTTCATGTAAAAGCCCCCCTATTTTTCAAAAGAAATAAGCTACAATATATTACCAGTAAAAGTTTATCAAAATTACACATAATCTATCAATGAATTTTTATTTTAACAAACAAACCTAAAAAGAACAAGTGTTCGTTAATTTTCATACCCTTTCCTTCATATAATAGTTTTCTAGACAAACCATTACATATTTCCATTTCTTATTTCTCAACCATGAAAATTTTCACTTTCACTTAACATTCTTCTCTATCTTTGTTATATTTTCTAGTTGACGGACATATAAACGAATGATAAAGTTTTCTCTGGTAGTGACAAAACACATACAAAAAATGTAAAATGTTATAGTGTTTCTCAGAAATGAATTTTGTTGTATAATACAGAAATGACGTTATACTTATGAGCAGCAAAAGAAACCAAAAAAGGGTATGCATAGTTAAAGTCGTATATGGGTGAATATAGAAGCTCTAATTATGGCAAAAGAAACTATGTATTTTTTATTTTAGCATTTTTCGCTCCAAAATCGACCAAGCCTGATAGAGAAAGGGTGGAAATGAATGAAAGAAACCTTGAAATCACAATTTCAAAATGTGCGTTTCACTTTATTCGTAGCTTTAGCCGTATGGCTGAAAACCTACATTATTACACGCACAAGCTTTGATTTAAAACTTGAATCTTTCATGCAAGAATTCATTTTATTCATTAGTCCATTAGCAGCATCATTACTGTTTGTGGGACTTGCATTATTTGCAAAAGGAAAAAAACGTAACTATATAGCACTTGGAATTAATTTTGTTTTAACGTTCATTCTTGTTGGTAACGTAATGTTCTACGGATTCTACAATGACTTCGTTACTTTACCAGTACTAGGGCAAACTTCTAACTTTGGAAGCTTAGGTTCTAGTGTGAAAGAATTATTTAACTACAAAATTATCCTTGCATTTGCGGATATTATCGTATTCTTCATCTTATTGAAGAAGAAGAAAAACTTTGCACCGACAGAGCGTGTAGCACGTCCGATGCGTTCTCTATACTTCGTGTCAACAGTTGCTATTTTCTTCGTAAACCTAGGGTTTGCAGAAGCTGAACGTCCAGAACTATTAACACGTTCATTCGACCGCGTTATGCTTGTTAAAAACTTAGGATTATATGTACACCAAGCATACGATCTTGGCTTACAAGCGAAGTCAAGTTCACAAAAGGCATTTGCCGACGGTAGTAAATTACAAGAAACAGAAAACTATGTGAAAACAACACAAAGTAAACCAGATCCAAATATGTTCGGTACTGCAAAAGGAAAAAACGTAATTGTTGTCTCTCTTGAGTCATTACAAACATTCTTAATTGGCGCAACAGTTAACGGACAAGAAGTTACACCATTCTTAAACCAATTTACGAAAGAAAGTTATTACTTTGATAACTTCTTCCATCAAACTGGGCAAGGTAAAACATCTGATGCTGAATTCTTAGTAGATACTTCTTTATATCCACTAGACCGTGGTGCTGTATTCTTCACACACGGTAACAACGAATACACAGCAACTCCAGAAATTTTACGCCAGCAAGGGTACCACACATCGGTATTCCACGCAAACAACGCAACATTCTGGAACCGTAACATTATGTATCCGGCACTTGGTTATGATCGTTACTACAACGAGCTTGACTACAAGATTACGCCAGAAACAAAATTAAATTGGGGATTAAAAGATATCGAATACTTTGATCAATCTATCGATATGTTAAAAGAAGTGAAGCAACCATTCTACACTCGCTTCCTTACTTTAACGAACCATTACCCATTCACTTATGATGACAACACGAAATTAATCGATGAATATAATTCTGGTGATGGCGTGTTTGACCGTTACATGGTAACTGCTCGCTATTTAGACGAAGCAATGAAACATTTTATTGAGCGTCTAAAAGCAGAAGGCATTTACGACAACTCTGTGATCGTATTCTACGGTGATCACTATGGTATTTCTGAAAACCATAACCGTGCAATGGCACAGTTCTTAGGAAAAGAAGAAATTACTGCATTTGACCATATGAACTTACAAAAAACACCGATGTTTATTCACGTTCCAGGTCAAAAAGAAGGTAAAACAATTTCAAAACCAACTGGTGAAATTGATATTAAACCAACTATTCTAAACTTACTTGGTGTAGATTCTACGAATCAAATTCAATTTGGCCATGACGTATTCTCACCTGATAATAAAGGATTCGTTGTTCTTCGTGACGGTAGCTTCATTACAGATAAGTACATGTACACGAACAGTACATTCTACGACCGTGCTACTGGCGAAGTTGTACAATTACCGAAAGAAGAATCTCAACCACTCATTGATCGTGCCCAAAATGAATTGAACATGTCAGACAAACTCATTGAAGGTGACTTACTTCGCTTCTCTGAAAGTAACAAGATTAAAACTGGTGAAGTAAAAACAGCTATTAAAGAAGAAAAGAAGAGCGCTGAGTAATCTCAGCCTCTTTTTTATTTTCCGCTATCCTTCTTCTCCTATTCATTAACTTTAAAATTACGTAACCTTTACCAAATATTCACACCACATTAATGAAACATCTCTATAATAAAATATGTAAACGAGGTTCTACATATTTCTTATCTCTCATCTTCAATAAGATCCCTTAAAGAAATATGCGAACCGTTTGTTTTCTACTTTCTTTTAATTGTCTTTTAAAGTGTTTTGTTCTCATGTACAAAACCTTCAATAAGATGATATCCCTATGAAAGATAGCTACCCTCCTTTTGCAGCATTCCATATGAATGTTGCTTTTTTTTATTTATAGGCAGGATTCTTATTTCTTATTTTCGAATTTGTATATACAAAATGCTATAAATCTCTATTACTTCCCTATTATTTACAAATACATATACGTCATATGTAGAGTATTGCTTACATAAAAATTACTATAGCGATTTTATGCCGCGTGAACTAGCAATAGGAATCCCACTTCAAAATTTGGCCGGATTCAAAAATCATATGGGTGGTCTAACCGTATAAGCTCGATTAATCAAAGTTTCACCTTACTTCAGTACTTACGAAAGGATGGGATGGAAATTGGCATATGAAAGATTTGTACTTTGGAATGATGCAGTTATTGATACAACAAAACAAAAAACATACATAGAACTAGAAGAAAGAGGCTTGCAATTTGGAGATGGTGTCTACGAGGTAATGCGGCTCTACAACGGAAACTTTCACTTATTAGATCCGCACATAACAAGACTATATCGCTCCCTAGAAGAAATAGAATTATCGCTCCCTTTCTCAAAAGCAGAGCTCATCACCTTACTGTACAAACTCATTGAAAGTAATAATTTCTACGAAGATGGAACCATTTATTTGCAAGTATCTCGCGGTGTACAAGCTCGTACTCATGCATTCTCATATGACATTCCCCCGACAATCTATGCCTATATCACAAAAAAGGAAAGACCGGCTTTATGGATTGAATATGGTGTACGTGCTATATCAGAACCAGATACTCGCTGGCTTCGCTGTGATATTAAATCATTAAATTTACTACCAAATGTATTAGCTGCTACGAAAGCTGAACGCAAAGGTTGTAAAGAAGCCCTTCTCGTACGAAATGGTATTGTAACTGAAGGTAGCCGTTCCAACTTCTTTTTAATTAAAAATGGAACACTCTACACACATCCAGCCAATCATCTTATTTTAAACGGAATTATTCGTCAGTATGTCCTTTCTTTAGCTAATACTCTTCACATTCCTGTACAAGAAGAACTTTTTAGCATTCGTGACGTTTATCAAGCCGATGAATGTTTCTTTACAGGCACGACGATTGAAATCTTACCGATGACTCACCTTGATGGAGCTGCGATTCGAGATGGTCAAGTTGGCCCCATTACAAAAACAATACAAAAATCCTTTTCTCAAAGCCTTTTAAAATCAAACACACCATCTTCTTAAATACGAATAATTACCATTTCCTATAATGTTAATATATGTATTTAAATCAAAATCAAGGTAGAAATTCATACCTTGATTTTTTCTTGTAATCTTTTTGTCACATTCAGTTTCCCGCATAAGTCTTGACAGTAATCGACATGCCTTTTAGAATTTTTAATAGTTGGTAAATTTTTCTTCACTACATTACAGACAGAAAGGAATCGACAAACTATGAAAAAATACCTTGCCGGTCTTGCCGCAGTGTCTGTAGCAGGAGGAGCAGCACCTACACTTGATAGTGTGCAAGCTGCCCCGGAACAAAATACACAAAAAGCTGCTACACAAACTGTACAAGCTTCTGCACCTAACACTTCATCTTACACGGTAAATGCTGATGTATTACATGTTCGTGCAGGATCAAGCACTTCTCAAGATATCATCTCTCGTGTTTATAACGGTCAATCATTAAACGTGATTGGCGAAGAAAATGGTTGGTTCAAAATTAACCATAATGGAAAAACTGGCTTTGTCAGTGGCGAATTTGTATCAAAAAAGGGAGCAACTAATTCCAATGTAAGTACAACAGGTGGAAAGAATAAAGTTACTGCCGATGTATTACGTGTACGTACAGCTCCTAACACTTCCAGTTCCGTTTCAGGACGTGTGTATGAAGGACAAACATTAAACGTAATTGGTCAAGAAAATGGTTGGGTGAAAATCAATCACAATGGACAAACTGGTTATGTTAGTGGTCAGTTCGTATCAGGCGTTTCTGCAAATACAGGAGCTACAAACGATACGAATCAACAAACTGTACAACCAGCAAGCGGAAACTATACAGTAAATGTATCTTCCCTTCGTGTTCGTACAGGCCCTAGCACTTCTCATACAACTGTAGCTTCTATTACAAAAGGACAAGTAGTACAAGTCGTTGGCGAAGTTCAAGATTGGTTCAAAATCAATTATGCAGGACAAGCTGCCTACATAAGTAAAGACTACCTAACAAAGGGCGGTTCTAACGAAAACGGTTCACAAGGCAACAATCAAAATAATAATCAAAACAATAACGTAACTGTTCAAACTGGTGGTACTTACGTTGTTAACGCAACGTCTCTACGTGTTCGTACAGGCCCTGCTGCTTACCATAGTGTAATTGGCGGCGTGTTAAATGGTACAACATTAAACGTAGTTGGATCTGAAGGTAGCTGGTTTAAAGTTAATTACCAAGGAAAAACTGGTTTTGTGAGTGGCGAGTTTGTAAAATTCGTTAAAGGTGGCACTGCTACTCCTGAACAACCGAAACAACCTGAAAAGCCTAACCAAGGTGCAATTGGTGACTACTACATTAATGCTTCTGCACTAAATGTACGTAGTGGCGAAGGTACAAATTATAGAATCATAGGGGCACTTTCGCAAGGACAGAAGGTGCAAGTAATCTCTGAAAACTCTGGATGGAGTAAAATTAACTACAATGGCCAAAATGGTTATATCGGAACACGTTTCCTATCTAAAACACCAGTTGGTGGTGCAGTAGATAAGCCTAACAACAATAATAATCAAAATAACAACAATCAAAACAACAATACAGGCAACAACAGCGGTGACACTTCTTCTCTACTTGCATACGCGAAATCTATGCAAGGTGTACCATACGTTTGGGGCGGTACTTCTGCTAACGGTGTTGACTGCAGTGGTTACATCTACCACGTATTTAAGAAATTTGGTCATAACATTAGCCGTCAAAGTGTTGCGGGATATTGGAGCAGCTTACCGAAAACTTCAAGTCCACAACCAGGTGACTTAATTTATTTCCAAAACACTTATAAAGCAGGTCCTTCTCATATGGGAATTTACCTTGGGGGCGGATCATTTATCCAATCTGGAGATAAAGGGGTAGCAATCGCTTCATTAAGTAACTCTTATTGGAAGAGCCACTTCTTAGGTTATACGAAAGCACCTTAAGTTATAGTTTCAGAGCCTTCTAGATTACTAGAAGGCTCTTTTTTAAAGAACTCAATATAGTAATCCCCTTTCGTTCTCTCTCCACACAAAAATTATGCGTTCATTTTCCTATTTCGTACACTATATTCTATAAAAATCACTCAAAACGTTATCACAATGAATATATTCCCACAAAAAACATAACCTATTTCATGTCTATTCATTTCATATGTGTTTTTTTGAAGAATTTTCTTTTTATTTAAACTTTTCGTTAGACGTTTGACCTCCGATGTCCATTATGATAAGTTACTTAAGATGTTATATTCGCAAAAGTATAGACAACTGGTTTATACACTTTTTTACTATGAGGAAGGAGCATACACTGCATGAATCTTTTATGGGGAATTGGCGGCGTGATTGGAGTATTAGCAATTGCTTTTTTACTATCTTCCAACCGCAAAGCTATTAATTGGCGCACAATTTTAATCGCGCTAGCATTACAAATGTCATTTTCATTTATCGTATTACGCTGGGATGCTGGTAAAGCAGGTTTAAAACACGCTGCTGATGGTGTTCAAGGATTAATTAATTTTTCTTACGAGGGAATTAGGTTCGTTGCTGGGGATTTAGTCAACGCAAAAGGCCCTTGGGGATTTGTCTTCTTTATTCAAGCACTACTTCCAATTGTATTTATTAGTTCATTAGTAGCAATCTTATATCATTTCGGTATTATGCAGAAATTTGTTAGTGTCGTTGGTGGTGCATTAAGTAAACTTCTTGGAACTTCTAAAGCAGAAAGTTTAAACTCAGTAACAACTGTATTTTTAGGACAAACTGAGGCACCAATCTTAATCAAACCTTACTTAGCACGCTTAACAAATAGTGAGTTCTTCACTATTATGGTAAGTGGTATGACGGCTGTTGCCGGGTCAGTTCTTGTCGGCTATGCAGCGATGGGAATTCCGTTAGAACACTTATTAGCAGCAGCAATTATGGCAGCTCCATCAAGTTTATTAATTGCAAAACTAATTATGCCAGAAACAGAAGAAGTAGATAATAACGTTGAGCTTTCTACAGAACGTGAAGACGCAAACGTTATTGATGCAGCTGCACGTGGTGCATCTGAAGGTATGCAACTTGTTATTAACGTAGCAGCAATGTTAATGGCTTTCATCGCATTAATCGCTTTATTAAATGGATTATTAGGATGGGTTGGTTCTTGGTTCGATATTAAACTTAGCCTAGATTTAATCTTCGGTTACTTATTATCACCATTTGCAATCTTAATCGGGGTTTCTCCAGGTGAAGCTATACAAGCAGCAAGCTTTATCGGTCAAAAACTTGCAATCAACGAATTCGTTGCATATGCAAACTTAGGACCACATATGGCAGATTTCTCTGCAAAAACAAATCTGATTTTAACATTCGCAATCTGTGGATTCGCAAACTTCTCTTCTATTGCAATTCAATTAGGTGTAACTGGAACGTTAGCTCCTACTCGCCGTAAACAAATTGCACAATTAGGGATTAAAGCAGTTATCGCTGGTACACTAGCGAACTTCTTAAACGCAGCAGTTGCAGGTATGATGTTCCTATAAATTTATATCAACCCTCCTCTTTCCATAGAGGAGGGTTTTTTGTATGTGTAAATGTATTTTTTATATATACGAAATACTTTATGCTTAAATATCAAAACATTATGCTACAATAATTAGTAAGTCTGTTTATTTTTTCTTGTGCAAGGGAGATACTACTTCATTTTGTTCTATTAAAAAAGAATTGCAGTTACATGGTCTAATTCTTATTAATTGCGCATACTACAAGTATCCTTGCCTGAATTACCTTTAAGGAGGAAAGTTTTGTGAAAAATAATTTCTATAAAGTCTTCTCTATGTGGATTTTACAAATTTTATTTTATTTTACAACTGTACATGTGACGCATTATGAGCATGCTCTCATTTTTACAATTATATATGTAATCGTTAATGTACTATTTCTATTTTTGCCTGATAAAACCGCATTTGTTTTCTTCATATTGGGAACCATTATTTCGGTATTCTATTTATTCTATCAAGCGTGGCTTTACTTATGGAGTACATCAGATCAATGGGAGTACATTATTACTCACTTCCTGATGGTAGCAAACTTCTTCATTGTTTATATCTCAACACATCTATTAAAGAAAGTTATTCATGAGAATAAAGAATTAACTGAGCGTGTGAGAACGCTAGAACAATACATTGGAGAATCAAAATTATTAACGAGACAAGAATTCGAAAGAAGACAAGCATTATTAATAACTGCAATGAATCGTCGCAATGAATCAGGTATTATCATATACTTCGATTTCGCTTCCTTTAGTAAATACACGAAAGAAAGCGTCATGGACCGTGTAGCTTCATTATTAGTTGAAACGGTAAGAAATGACTTTGACCTTGCTGCTGAATACGATAGCAATACACTGGTTATTTTACTACAAAACACAAATGAAGCCGGTGCTAACATTGTAATGAACCGCCTACAGCCAAAAATGGGGCAATGGCTTGCTGCTGAAGCAATTCAAGATATAAAAATTTCGCGAGAGCAAATCGGAAGTAAAGGACCGACATTATTATGATGACGCTTGTTATACTCCTTTTATTTCTTTTATTCTGTGTACTCGTTTTTTGGATTAGCATCGCATTTTCAATTAAATACGTACTTATTTTTACAGCCTTTCTATTCTCTGGCTTACTCGTTTATTATTCTTTCTTAACACTCGCAGGCTTAATTCACCGAAATAGTAAACGAAAAGATCGTACGCTAGAACATTATCCGAGCGTTGATATTTTAATACCCGCCCATAATGAAGGGGTCGTTATTAAAGATACATTAGAGGCGATGGCAAAGATTGAATATCCAGGCAAACTAACTGTTTATTTATTAAACGATAATTCTCAGGATGAAACACCTGAAATTGGTGATGACTTTGACAAAGCTTATGCTCATATCCGTCACATTCTTGTCCCGCCTGGTGAACCAAAAGGAAAATCACGTGTATTAAACTATGGGCTTAGTATTTCGAATGGTGAATATTTCTGCGTTTACGATGCGGACAATCAACCTGAACCACATGCTCTGCGAATGCTTGTCGAACATGCTGAAACAACCAAAGATGCCGTTGGGGCTGTTGGACACGTTCGTACAGTCAATGAAAACAGAAACTGGCTGACACGAATGATTTCACTAGAGTTTCAAATCTTCCAGCTCCTTATGCAATCTGGACGCTGGTTACTATTCCAAACAGGTTCACTAACAGGAACGAACATGCTTCTTCGTCGCTCTGCCTTAGAAGAGCTTGGTGGCTATGATCCTTATGCAATTGCAGAAGACGCTGAATTAACATTACGAATTACACAAAAAGGCTATCTCTTACCAATCGTTCCAGAATCGATTACATGGGAACAAGAACCTGAGCATTTAAAAATTCTTATTAAACAACGTACACGTTGGCTCCAAGGAAATCTCTATATTTTAGAAAAGATGTTTTCTTCATTAAGTTTCTTTAAAGGGAAACTTCTTGTCCATTCCTTACAGCAAGTGTTAGTGTATGTCGTATTTTGGCTATTTTTAATCATTTCAAACGTTTGGTTTGTCATTGGACTACTCGGGATATTCCAGATTCAATATAGTATTCCGTTACTATTTATGTGGTATGTTGCATATATTACATATGTTTCGCAATTATTTAGTGCCCAGAGCGTCGAACGAACCTTTACACCGACGAATATTTTTATTAGCGTCATCATGTACTTTACGTACGCACAGCTCTTCACGTATTTATTTATTCGCAGTCTAATCTTATACTTACGTGCAAAGAGCAAGAAACAAGTCATCGGCTGGGATAAAACCGTTCGATTCAAAAAAGATAAATAATAAAAATAAGCACAGAGCGCCGTATGCTCTGTGCTTATTTATTGCCGTATAAATTATATATCAGACAATACCCCTTAGCTGAAAGTAATTTCACGTCCATCCCCCAACGAACGATCGACCTTCATTTATATACGAAAAAGTGATTGCTATTTTTGTAGAACCAATTGCTTCTCTTGCTGATCTTTGCGCGTTTCAGTCTTAGGTTCCGTGCTTTCTTGCACATTTCGATGTGCCACACGTTTCAAACAAATATGCTTCCACTTTCTTTCGTAACGTTTCATTATTCTAGATGTCCCCCTTGAATGCGCTTTAAAACTATTTGAAATCGCTTACAGGAAATAATATAGCACATATACATAAAAGTGACAACACATTTCCGACATATTTTTGACAAAAATATGAATAGAATTCATAAAATATCGAATGTTGTCGAAAGTTATCATTTTTTCTTCGTATAAAAGGCATACTACTTATATAGTACAGTATTTTATTTCCCTGATTTGTATTTAAAATCTCTTCTATATAAAATGAAACTTTAATCAGTGGGGCTTTATTCATCCCCCACTTAACTTCTTTGCTTTTGCTGAATTTTGAGGTGGGTGTCTTACTGCCACAAATAGAGGGATAAAAAAGGGCTGATATGAAATCAGCCCTTTTCCTTCTATTATTTATGTTGCTTCATACGTCCTTCTTTTTGCAATTCTTTAAATAATGCTGCCATCATAAAGAAAATAACAAAGACGAATGGGAATGCCGCAATAATAGCTGCCGTTTGCAATGCTTCTAATCCACCAACATATAATAAGGTAGAAGCTATCGCGGCTAGAACGATACCCCAAACCATTTTAATGCGGTTCGGTGGATTTAAACTACCATGCGTCGTTAACATTCCTAAAACAAACGTCGCAGAATCTGCTGATGTAATAAAGAATGTTGCAATAAGTAGAATACCTAAAACTGATAAAGCTGATCCAAAGCTACCCATCTGATCGAACATAGCGAATAATCCTACTTCTGTTCCCATCTCTTTCACTTTGTCGAAGATATGCGCATCACCAAACAGCTCCATATGAATACCAGTCCCGCCGAAAACAGAGAACCAAAGTGCACCAATTACGGTCGGAACAAGTAACACACCAATAACAAACTCACGAATCGTACGCCCTCGTGACACACGAGCAATAAATGTACCTACGAATGGTGACCATGCAATCCACCATGCCCAATAGAAAATTGTCCAAGACTGGATCCATTGATTTCCGCCTTCATCCAATGGACTTAAACGGAAACTCATGCCTGGCAATTCCTGAATGTAAGAACCAATCGTTGAAGTGAAGTAATTCATAATAAAGTTTGTTGGACCTGCAAATAATACAATTATCATAAGTGCAAATGCCAAAATAATGTTCGTATTACTTAAATATTTAATTCCTTTATCAAGACCGGTTTGCGCAGATAACATGAAAAGAACTGTTACGATTGCGATAATAACTAACTGTGTCGTTAATGAATTAGGGATAGATGTTAAATAGCTAACACCACCTGCAATTTGTTTTGCCCCAAGACCTAATGATGTCGCAACACCAAACACAGTCGCGAACACAGCTAACACATCAAATGAATGAGCAATACGCCCATGTTCCCCGCCCTTAAATAACGGACCTACTGTCGCACTAATTGTACTTGCTTTTCCTTTTCTAAAAGTGAAGTACGCAATACATAACGCTACAAACGCATATAGTCCCCAAGGATGTAATCCCCAATGGAAAAATGAAAAACGCAGTGCAAGACGCGCACTTTCCTCAGTTGCACCATCTCCAAACGGAGGTGCGTATAAATGGTTTAATGGTTCCGCAACACCCCAGAAAACTAAACCGATACCCATACCAGCACTAAATAACATAGCAAACCATGTCATATAACTATAATCAGGTTCGTCATCATCTTTACCTAAACGAATAGAACCGTATTTCGAGACAATTAAAAAGATGGACACACCTAAAACGATAGAAACAGAAATAATATAAAACCATCCAAACTTACTAACTAGTGCAGTTTGAATTGCAGTTGTTACATTTCCTAGGCTACCTTGTCCAATAATAGATTCGGGAATAATCCCCCAAATTGTAAATGCAATACATAATGTTAATGAAACGATGAATGTCTTTGTCAGTTTCCTCATCAAATCCCCCTTCGTAGGTTTCACTTTTGTAAATAACATAAATTCCGATATGTTAAATCGGATAGAAAACTATAATTTTTGCGGTGATTTTCTTTCAAATCTCTTACTTTCACCTTCACCAATTAGAATTCTTATAGACAGCCTTACCTTCCGTATAACCTTTTCACTCTGCAAGAGCTACAAGGTAGAAATACTGCTGCCAAATTGTGCGAGAAAAATGCGGATGGGAATGTATTTTCCCAAAAAAGGATGTGTTACATATGTAAAAAAGGGCAAATTCCTTCCTTGCAACCTTTTCTTCTTGTAACAATTATGCGGTTTTTTTACTAGTATATAGCACATGTTTATAGCTTCACAAACGAAATGTTTATGTTTATATAACTATATTACCCATAAAACGGTAAAATACTCAAGGAATGTAACTGTATAGTAAACGTTTTGTAATACTGTCGTAACATTTTTATTTACGACGAAAAAAATATGTTGTATTAAATATTTTGAATATAACTAGAAACCTACTAATCATATAGAATGAAAAACGCTTTCCTATATTTTTTGTTATATTACAGGATGTTAACGACTGATTACGAATGGTTTGTAATTGTGTGTTTTCCCCAAATCCGAAAAAATCTGTTGCTATAATGAGGACACGAAAACAAACGCAATGGAGGCTATCATGAAAAAATTAATTGGTATAGCAACAGCAGCAGTTTTTGGTCTTGGGATTTTCACATCATCTGCCAATGCAGAAACTGTTGTAACAACAGACGTACTAAACGTACGCGAAAACCCTACTACTGAATCAAAAGTTGTCGGTAAATTACTAAACGGTAATAAAATAGATGTTCTAAATACAGAGAACGGATGGTCAAAAATCACTTTAGATGGTAAAGACGCATTCGTAAGTGCAGAGTTCACAAAAAGCATCTACTACGTAACAGCTAACGTATTAAACGTACGTGCTGAAGCGAACACAAACTCAGAAATTCTTGGAACGTTGAAGAAGGACGATATGATCGAAACAACGAACCAAGTACAAAATGAGTGGTTACAATTTGAATATAACGGGAAAACAGCTTATGTTCATGTTCCTTTCTTAACAGGTACAGCACCTGTTATTGAGAAACAAGAAACACCAGCTCCTGCTAAAGCTGCAGCACCAGCTCAAGCTCAAGCACCTGTAGCACAAGCAAAACCAGCTGCTAAGCCTGCTGTGAAAGCTGCTGAAACTAGCGAACCTTCTGGTGGTCGTGAGTTAACAGTTGTAGCTACAGCATATACAGCTCACCCGAGCGAAAACGGTGGCACATATGGCGGCCGTGTATTAACTGCAATGGGTCATGATTTAACTGCGAATCCAAACATGAAAATGATCGCTGTTGATCCGAAAGTAATCCCATTAGGATCTAAAGTATGGGTTGAAGGTTATGGAGAAGCTATCGCTGGAGATACTGGCGGTGCAATTAAAGGTAACCGTATCGACATTCTACTTGGATCAGATAGCGCTGCCCAAAAATGGGGACGCAAAACTGTTAAAGTGAAAATTTTAAAATAACCAATGACTGCTAAATAAAAGCCGGTTCTCTTTGTTGAGAGCTGGCTTTTATTTATTTATAATAGCTATGAGGAGGCTATTATCATGAATGTACAAGTAAAAGTAGACTGGATTGGTACACCAAAACCTTATATATATAAAGACGAAGTAACATATGATGCTACTTCCATTGATTTTTCACTCGCCGGCGATGACAATCGCTATAAATTAATTGTGCTCGGCCATGAAGGAAATATACATTACAAAATTGTACAATACGGGATAAAACCAGGCTCACAAAAGCCATTTCCTATCGATATTCCATTCGAACAAGCAATGCTACCGCTAGTCGAACAAATAGTAAAGGATCCGTATGTACAAGCGACATTAAAGCAGACACGCTTCTGACCGCAAAAAGACTATCTCAATTACAAGAGATAGTCTTTCTTACGTTAACGAGTCGGACCAGATACTTCCCCTGGTTTCAACGTATTATTTGTACCAAGAGAATGATACAGCATCTTCCCATTCACAGTTACGATATGATAATCTAAATTTCATTTTTTCTGTTTTGAGCATTTTTTGTTTATAATGGTAAAGGAAAGAAATATGTGTACGGAGGAATATTATGCTGCAACACTCAATTACGAAAGATGAAATTATGATGATTGCGAATGAGTTCGTTCAAGGACTAGATCCACAGCAAACAGCTGATCAGGAACATGTCGCTACAGCTCGGCACCTATATCGTAGTGGTGTTGTCTACAACGTTGACTTTGATGGTTACACGCTATCAGGAACTGTAGATGCTGAAGGCAGCGTATATAGCGTTCATATCCCGATTCGTAACGTCGCTGAAAGCTATTGCGATTGCTTCGCACCAACGCAATGTGAGCATATGCTCGCTGTGTTACTATCTGCAGCGTCTAGTTTCGGGCAAGTAGGAGATGTATTAACTTTATTTAAAAATAATACGAAACCTTCTCTTCCTCCTATTCGAACTGCAAGACAAGTATTGCAATCATCAGCTTTTGAAGAAACGGATTATAAAAGTTGGCAATCATATTTTGACAACGAATATGAATCATTTAAAAAAGAACAAGCTCGGCTTACTTATAAACAAATGTATTTTCTTATGAGTATTTTTACAGACTTCTATACGAAACTCGAGCGGAAAGCTCCGCGTATCATTGCGATACATGAATTGTTCAGACTACACGCGGCACTTTATTGCTTTCAAAAATTATTAGAAGAAATTCAGGCATTCGAAGTAAATAAAACGTATTCTTATCACCAACCTGTTAACGTCGTTCGCCTATTTGTGGATAAAGTGGAATCCATCGTTCGGGACCTACAATCAGAAGCGATTCCTTTAGAGTCTGAATCAATTTTACAAGAAACTGCTCGTCTCGTTCACGAAGTATTCTTCTCCACTGATGCCTATACACAGGAGAGATTTTTTATTTATCGTCACATATGGAGTGAACTGTTAAACAATAAAAATCAACTGCAAGAAGAAGAAAAACGAATTGTCACGAAAATAAATCCACTTTCCAAAGCATTAGCATCTTCTCATCTATTCTTTTTAAATGACGAAGACCTACTAGCAATGGACTTACTAAAAAAACAGCCTGCTTCTGTTGTAAGTCTTTATTTCTATTGGTTAGAAGAGCTATTAAGCGCCATGCAGTGGGATCGCGGAAAAAACTGGCTTTCGTTTACGTATAAACAAGTAAAGAAAACCATACATGAGCACGAGGATACAATCTTCATAAAAGATATCGTTCGGTTATTTGTAATCATGTACGAAACATATGCAACGCATACAAATGAACAAGCTGGATTCGAAATGATTTTACAAGAACTATTACCGTATAGTTTCACAAACTACGAACAATACGTACTCGCGAAGAAGCAGTATCGTACATGGTCCGAACTTCATCTCTTATATGGATTTGAAGCAATTGAACTATTGAAAGAGCCATTGAAAGATATTGAAAAAGAAGCGCCAGAAGCGGTACTTCCTCTTTATCATCTTGCTGCTGTAGAGGCCATTGAAGAACGAAACCGTAAATCATATAGACGTGCAGTTCGCTACTTAAAGAAATTACGTACATTATATAAACGTTTAAAACGCACCGATGAATGGGATGCTTTCATTATTCATATCGCCAATCTACATTCACGCCTTCGTGCACTACAAGAGGAATTACGGAAAGGAAAATTAATCGATGATCAATCAAACTGAAGTAACAATTAGGCTCCAGCATGTTAGTCAAGGTTGGTTCCTTTGGGGCGAAGATGACAGCGGTACTCCATTATCCGTAACTAGTTGGAAACGAAATGCATTTACATGGCACGCCACTTCCTTCTATGGCACGTTTCTAAAAGAAGCAACCTTTGAAGGGAAACAAGGTGTTATGCTAACAAACGCACAAGCATTTGAATACATCGCAAACAAACCGATGAACTCCTTTGCACATATTCAAATGAACGATCCTATTACAGCACTTACGAAAGATGCAAATGAATTATGGGATGCCTTCGTAAGCGGTAGCTTCGTACCCGATATGGAACATTGGTCCAAACAACCATCTTGGAAAGTTCAAAATACACCAATCGAAGATGACACATTAGCAACGCTTTTCTCAACCTCGGTAAATGAAAGTATATTGCAAGATAACCGATCAAATGACGGATGGGAAGATGCAAAGAGACTATACGAACATTACGACTTTACGAAAAGACAGCTGGAAACAGCGCTACATGAAGAAGATTGGCTTCGAAAAATCGGTTACATTGAAGATGACCTTCCCTTTACAATTGGACTAAGACTGCAAGAACCACAAGAGGAATTTGAAATGTGGAAGCTTGAAACGATTGTGGCACCAAAGCGCGGGGCACATCGCATATATGTATATGAAAACATTGATTCCTTACCGAAAAGATGGCACGATTACGAAGAGCGTATTACGGAAACGCAAGAAGGCTTTAGTAAGCTCGTACCGTGGCTAAAAGAAGGGGATACGTTCAGAAAAGAACTGTTTGAAACGGAAGCTTGGAATTTCTTAACAGAAGCAAGTGACGAGTTACTTGCAGCTGGTATTACAATTTTATTACCATCATGGTGGCAAAATTTAAAAGCAGCAAAACCGAAGCTGCGTGTACAGCTGAAGCAAAGCACAGCACAAACACAATCTTTCTTCGGCATGAATACGCTCGTTAACTTTGATTGGCGCATTTCAACGAACGGAATTGATTTATCGGAAAGCGAATTTTTCGAACTCATTGAACAAAACAAACGATTATTCAATATAAATGGTCAATGGATGCGACTGGATCCAGCCTTTATTGAAGAAGTAAGAAAACTAATGAACCGTGCCGATAAATACGGACTAGAAATGAAAGATGTCCTCCAGCAACATTTATCAAACACTGCTGAAACAGAAATTGTGGAAGAAGATAGTCCGTTTACTGATATTGAAATCGAACTAGACGGATATTATGAAGAGCTATTCCAAAAGCTACTCCATATTGGAGATATTCCAAAAGTAGATGTCCCTACTTCACTAAACGCAACACTTCGTCCGTATCAGCAACACGGCATTGAATGGTTATTATATTTACGACAACTTGGATTTGGGGCATTATTAGCGGACGATATGGGACTTGGGAAAAGTATTCAAACGATCTCTTACTTACTATATGTAAAAGAAAACAAGCTCAAAACAGGTCCTGCATTAATCGTGGCGCCGACATCCGTTCTTGGAAATTGGCAAAAAGAATTTGAGCGTTTCGCACCAAATTTACGCGTTCAATTACATTATGGAAGTAACCGCGATAAGGGAGATTCATTTAAAGATTTTCTTCAATCAGCAGATGTTGTATTAACGTCTTATGCGTTAGCTCAACTTGACGAGGAAGAACTTACTTCGTTATGCTGGGACGCTGTTATTTTGGATGAAGCACAAAATATTAAGAACCCACATACGAAACAGTCGAAAGCAGTACGCAACTTGCAGGCAAATCATAAAATTGCTTTAACTGGTACACCGATGGAAAACCGACTTGCCGAGCTTTGGTCCATTTTCGACTTTATTAATCATGGATATCTTGGCAGTTTAGGACAATTCCAGCGCCGCTTCGTCACACCGATTGAAAAAGACCGTGATGAAAGAAAAATCCAACAAGTCCAACGCTTTATCTCACCATTTTTACTGCGTCGAACGAAGAAAGATCAAACAGTCGCATTAAACTTACCAGATAAACAGGAACAGAAAGCTTACTGCCCACTAACTGGTGAACAGGCTTCCTTATACGAGCAACTTGTTCAAGATACATTACAAAATGTTGAAGGGCTAAGCGGGATTGAACGTCGCGGGTTCATATTACTAATGTTGAATAAACTAAAACAAATTTGCAATCACCCTGCTCTTTATTTAAAAGAAACAGAACCGAAAGATATCGTTGAACGTTCTATGAAAACAAAAACGGTAATGGAACTAATCGAAAATATTAAAGATCAGAATGAGAGCTGTTTAATCTTTACCCAATACATCAGCATGGGAAACATGCTAAAGAGCATATTAGAGGAAACATTTGGTCAGCGCGTCCTCTTCTTAAACGGCAGTGTGCCGAAGAAAGAGCGTGATAAGATGATCGAACAGTTCCAAAACGGAACGTATGACATTTTCATCTTATCCTTAAAAGCTGGCGGAACAGGCTTAAACTTAACTGCCGCTAATCATGTCATTCACTACGATCGTTGGTGGAATCCAGCTGTAGAAAATCAAGCAACGGACCGTGCATATCGTATTGGTCAAAAACGATTCGTTCATGTTCACAAACTTATTACAACAGGAACATTAGAAGAGAAAATTGATGAAATGTTAGAACGAAAACAATCTCTAAACAATGCGGTCATTACAAGTGATAGTTGGATGACTGAACTATCAACAGACGAATTAAAAGAATTACTTGGTGTATAAACAAAAGGAGCAAATCTCGAAATGAGATTAGCTCCTTTTTCTATTCCAAAACCAATTACTTATTATAATTCCTGTCAATCCGCCGCACGTATCAAGTAATGTATCTTGCCACATCGGTGTACGGTCTCCCGTAAACCATTGATGGATTTCATCCAATGTTGCATACCCTGCAACGAAAAGAAGGGCATATATAAAGCATCTTTTTCTCGAACAACCCGATCGATGAAAAGCATAATACGTCAAAGAACCGAGCATGAAGAACACCATAAAATGAGCACCTTTACGAAGGAAAAATTCAACAAATCCGCCCACACCTTTATTTGCAATACTAACAGGTGTACCTCCACCATAATCGATAGATACCCATGAAAAATGCTCTTTCACAAACTCAACATTTACATATTGTTCAATATCCGAGCGCATATCCTGTTTTTTATATGGTTGTGCTGAGGAATAAAAGATAAGCCCCATCCATAGTAATACAGGAATCCAAAATAACCATTTACGATTCATTCTTCCGAAACCCCTCTCTTAGTCTTTTAAGAGTACCAAAAAAAAGAAAAAATTTCACGCCAAAACATGACATTTGCCCCCTATTTATAAAGTGAAAGGGGGTGATAAACATGGCAGTTGAAACAATCGTAATGGATTTAACTCTACGTCTTGTATTAAACAATGGATTAGATAAGAATGGAAAAACAACTTTGAAGAACAAACAATTTAAACGCGTTAAAACAAATGCAAACTTAGAGCAAGTACACAACGTAGCCCGTGCCCTTGCTTCCTTACAAGAATCATCACTTCACGCTGTACAACTTGTAAGTACTTCAGATCTTGCTAACGTATAAATAATAAGGAGGGAATAAAGCATGCAAGTACTCGAATTGATTTTCACGAAAGAAGATGGAAAAACAGTTGTTTTTTCTATCGATAAGCCCATCACACCCGTCGATGCACAAGTCGTAAATCAAGTAATGGATACCATTCTTGCGTCATCTATATTTTCATCAATTGATGAAAATACCCGAAAAAAAGGAGCCCGTCTCGTAGAAAAAAATGTATCCGAAGTTCCAATTACTCTATAAAGTAAAACTTTAATCAGTGGGGATTTTGTTCATCCCTACTGATTATTAACCTTCACCAATCGGGCATTTACAGGCAGTAAGGCTCCCAACTAACTTCTTCTCTCCAGCCGAATTTTGAGATAGGAGTCTGACTGCCCACAAACAGCGGAATAAACGAAAAAGACGAATCTGCATTATTTTGCAGATTCGTCTTTTTTCTTCGGCATTTCAATCGGAATAAAAATCTTTGAAAAACCGACGCATACATATTTATAATTTTCTCCACCTAAATCGAAATCAGTCGTATATGTTGAGAAGAAAATATAATCATTTCGCTTTGTATAATGGTCGATTAATAATCCAACTTGTGGCTCAACATACTTTTTCGCCAACTTCTTACCTGCCGATGCTAAATCGCCAAGAAGACCCTCTTCATTTTCTTTTTGAACCTCATCTAGCTTCTTACTTACATCATTACGTTTCATAAACTGCTTCGCTGCCCAATCCGTATATTCTCCTTTACTCGGATTACTATTCGCTAAATAAACTAGGAGAACAACAGCTAGAACTATAATAATATACTTTTTCTTCATGCTATATCACCGCCTATTCTTTTCTATTTTCATATATATGTACAAGCGATGCAAATTAGAAAGACTATCATCTGTTGATTGTAAACGAATAACTAAAATTTACAATATAAAACAGAATATTAATAGTGACTTTACAAAATTTATATATAATTATATTCAGAATAAAAATTACAAGGGAGGCATTATACTAATGAACAATGAAAATGATATTTTTATTTCTAGTTCTACAATGATGTTAGAGCCATGTAAGCACCCCTCTTACCGTACAAAAATTATCGACAGTAGCGGGAAGCACCTTTACTCCCGCCAAACCGCTCTCCAGCTCATACAGAAATCTTGTCTAACAGATGTTTATTCTACTTATCAGGGCAGACGTAATGCAGTCCAAGCAAACTTTAAATTCAAACAAAACGTTCCGATTTCAATTAATCATAAGGAATATATTTGCGCTTTTCCAACAGAATCTCCTGCTTCTCCAAACTGTATTTGGTTGTTCTACAAGCATATCCATACAATAGAGTTTTTCAAAAAACTAAAAAAGCTAAAATTTTTTTCTCAAACGGATTTACCGTAACGATACAAATTAGTTCCCATAAGTTAAGTCAGCAATTATGGAAAGCTGGATATGTTTTATCCCAAATGAACATGCAAGATTCACTACACTCATAAAACCTCATGCCACATTTACTATCTTAAAACAAATAGAATGGAAGGTGATCTTTCTCTTATCTTCCATTCTATTTATTCTCTTTATCCCTTTACACTATCTCGCATTTTCTCAAGTGCCTGCCGGTATATCCACCTCACTTGATAATATGTCATTCCCATTTCACAGGCTATCTCACCCATCTTTTTCCCTACAAAAAATCGTTCCGAAATAATGTGTCTCTCCCTCTTATTTAACACACTCATAAAATCCTGTGCTCTCATTCCCGTTTCTTCAGACTCAAATTGTTCATCGTACTCTCCGACGCACACATACCTCTCCTGCATTACACATTCTTTCTTTAGTCTTTCCAATATATAACCACGTACCGTTATCACCGCATAAGCAGGAAAACTTCCTTTCCCCTCCTCATATCTTTCATACGCATACCAAAGACCAATTAAACCACATTGATAATACTCTTCATGATCTTGATAAATACTTAACTTTTTTATTTGATTTACAATCATTCCCTCATACAAAACAACCGTCTCTGTAAAAGTCGCTGGCTTCACATAGTACCTATTTCTAAAAGGTATACCCCTTTGTTATTCCGCGGTACCTTTACAATATAAAAATAAAGAAGAGACTTCACTGTGAGTAATTTCAAATACTACCGAAGGAATTTGAAATTACACTAGGCAGTATTTGAAACTTTGTTGGTGGTATTTGAAGTAAGGGTAAAAATAAAAAAGGTGACTCTAGAGAGCCACCTTTTTTATTTTATTTTATTATTATTGGAACATGCCTTTTACTGCGCCAAATCCAATAGTTAAGATAAAGAAGACAACCATAAGAATTGTTGCTTTCTTTTTACTTAAATCAGCCGTAATTTGAAGACCTAACCATGTAATAACAAATCCCCAAATTGTGAACACTTCAATGTTATTTGCAATACCTTTTGCAACACCACCACTTGAAGCGAAAATCGGTCCTAAGCCAGTATACATTTCTTGTCCTGATCCGCCTAAAACAAGTGCTAAAACTGTATTAATTAATAAACCAAGTAATGAAATAATGCTTGAATACACACTAATTGTTAATAATTTCTTATAAGAAGTATCATTGCTCATTAACATCATTAATACTTTATACACTGCTGCGCTAATAAAGAAACCTATCGCCATACCAATAGCACCGAATACTGCACCCGTACCAAACGACATTACAGGCGTAACAGTAATACCTAAATCCTTATTAACCTTAATCGCCTCCGGAGTTAAAGAGTAAACATAAGAAGCAAGTCCTCCTATGATCCCCGCTAATAAAACCAGTAACCAAAAAGCACCCCAAACCGCATTACTAGTCTTCATTCTCTCAAACTGCACACCAGGAGAAGTAATCATTCCAAATAATGATGGCTTCTCTCCGCCAACCTTTTGCGTATTCAAATTCGCTTCCATTATAACGCCTCCTTCTATTTATATAACCCGTTCTAACGGGCGGTTCACTTCCTCATTGTAAGAGGCTACGAACCGCCCACTAGAACGGTAATGTGTAGTTCTACTACACTATTAATTACTCATAACGTAATGCTTCAATTGGATCTAATTTCGCAGCTTTGTTTGCTGGAATTAATCCAAAAACAATACCAAGTGTCATAGAGAATAGCACTCCTCCAACGACAACTTCCCATGAAACGAGCGGTGGCCACTTCGCAAATGTGGAAACGATATATGCCCCGCCATATCCAAGACCAATTCCGATTAAACCACCTAGAAGCGTTAACATAACTGCTTCAATTAAAAACTGTAATAAAATTTTACTACGCGTCGCTCCAAGTGCTTTACGTACTCCAATTTCGCGCGTACGTTCTGTTACAGATACGAGCATAATGTTCATAACACCAATACCACCAACGACTAGTGAAATACCAGCGATACCGCCGATGATCATCGTCATAATGCCGGTCATCTTTGAAATACCTTCTTGAAGTTCTTTTAAATTCATAACTTCGTATTTACCAGTTGCATCACTCGGTTTACGACTGTTTAAGACATCTGCAGCTTTTTTACCTGCTTTTTCTAAGTTATCTACATTTTTTGCTTGAACAGAAATATTTTGAATTTCATCTTTTCCATACAGTGTCGGCCATAATGAAATTGGAATTAATGCTTCTGATGGTCCCATTCCCATAAACTCGTTATCTGATTTGTAGACACCAATAATTTGCATCGGTTGACCCTTCATTTCAATAATTTTACCGACTGGATTGGCATCCTTAAATACCTTTTCCTCCATTTGTTTACTAATCATGACAACGTTATTACCTTGATCCACATCTGATTCTTGTAAAGAACGTCCCTTTAACAACTTTACTTTATTTACTGAAAAATACTCACTGTCTAATCCAGTAATACTCACCATTTCTACTTTATCTTCAATATCAAGTGGTTCCATACTTGAATTTGTTGTTACAACATGTGAGATTTCTGGGATTTTTTTAATTTCAAAAATATCTTCTTCAGTTATTTTCGGTGCTTCTACCATCCCCATACCGAAAGGATCATTCATATCAGCACTATAATGAATCGGAACCGTTTGATTACCTGATCCAACAAATTGAGATTTCAATGCAGCTTCCCCACCTTGCCCAATCGCAACGACGGTAATAATAGAGCCTACACCGATAATAATCCCAAGCATCGTCAAAGCCGAGCGTAGTTTATGAGCTAAAATAGACGATAAGGCAATTTTCATACTATCTAGTAAACTCATACTGCACACCTTCTATCTTCTGTAACTTTCCCGTCTCGCAGTACAATGCGGCGAGACGAATAAGCCGCTACTTCCTCTTCATGCGTAACCATAACAATTGTCGTACCTTCTGCATTAAGCTTCGTAAAAATATCCATAACTTGCTCACCAGACTTCGTATCTAGCGCACCAGTCGGCTCATCGGCCATAATGAACGTTGGGTTATTCGCAATTGCCCTTGCAATCGCTACACGTTGCTTCTGTCCACCTGATAATTCATTCGGTAAATGATGTACGCGGTCTGCTAATCCAACTTTACCTAACGCCTCTAAGGCACGCTTACGACGTTCTGCTTTCTTCACGCCACCGTATACGAGCGGAAGTTCAACATTTTCCACTGCAGAGAGACGCGGCAGTAAATTAAAATGCTGGAATACAAAGCCGATATATTCATTACGAATTAAAGCGAGCTTTGACTCGTCTGCTGTTAAGATATTCACATCATTCAGCATATATTCGCCTTCTGTTGGACGATCTAAACAACCGATAATATTCATAAGCGTGGATTTACCAGAACCAGACGGCCCCATAATAGAAACAAACTCACCACTTTGAATCGTTAAACTAATACCATGTAAAATCGGCACTGCCAATTTCCCTTGATAATAAGTTTTAGAAATATTATTTAACGTAATCATTTCTCTTTCACTTCCATTCCGTCATACACGTTGTCGGAAGGATTTTTAACCACCTTTTGCCCCACTGTTACGCCTTCAACAACCTCTGTCCAGTCTCCATCAGTAGAACCTTTTTTCACATTTTGTTTACGAAGTTTTCCTTTGTCTTCAATATAAACAAATGCATCTTCGCCTTTTTCTACAATGCTCTTACTTGGAACAGCAATCATCGTCTTATTCTCTAAGTTTACTTGTAATGAAACATGGTAACCTGGAGATAAACCGTCTTGGCTATCAAGACTTGCTTTATATGTATATTGGGACATATTTTGAGTTGCTTCACCTACACCACCAGCTTGACCCATCTCTGCACTCGTTGGGAATTCACTTACCTCTGTAATCTTACCTGTCCACTTCTTCTTATTATTTGCTTTCGCAGTTACAGTGAATGTTTGATCCTTTTGGATTTGTGACTTCTGAAGCTCTGTTAAAGTCCCTTGAACTTGGAACGGGTCTTTAGAAGCAACTTGTAAAAATGCCTTCCCTTGTCCACCTAACGCTTGAGATGAACTTTGCGCCGCATCTTTATCTAACTTTTGAACAACACCAGCAAAATTACTATAAATCGTAAGCTCTTTCTGCTTTTTATTTAACTCTTCTTTCTGTAACTTCCCTTTCTCTTTCTCAAGGTCAGTTGTTTTTTGCGCTATTTCTAACTCACTTACTTGCTCTTCCATAGGATCTGTTACTTCTTTCCCAGCTCCGCTATCTTTCACCTTCTTAATTTCTTTCTTGAGCGAATCAATCTTCTTTTTCCCTTGATCATAACGCATATCTGCCATCTTCTGATCAAGCTCAGCTTGCTTCATTTGAAGATTAATCTCTTCATTATCATAAGAGAATAATTTCGTACCTTTCTCTACCTCTTGTCCCTCTTTTACCTCAATATCTTTCACTTTTCCTTTGGCCGGATCCGCATAGAAACTTTCAATATTCCCAGGCTTCACCTGACCAGAAACTAACTTCGTATTATTCAGCTTACGCTCTGTCACTTTCTCGAAACTTACAGCATCAGCCGTTGTTGATGCGCCCTTCTTCTTACCTTGCATAATAAAAATATTAACTGCTGCTACAATAACAATTAGTGCAATAACTCCGATAATAATCCATTTTTTCTTCTTATTTGGAGTACGAACCGTATTTGGTAACATATTCTCTCTCCCTTTATAACTTAATAGTTTAATATAAAAAAATTGTATAAAACTTTCTGAAAATACATTACATATTATTACATTATTTTTACAAAGTTTTACACATCCATTTATATTGTAACAAAAATTCCAATGATTAGAAATATGACATCTTGTCTTTTAAGATAGATTTAAGGAAATATTATATTATATAGAAAAAGCTATCCAATATAAAAATTGAATAGCTTTTCAAACAAAATATTACGCCGCTTTAGGATCTTTTCTCTCATGTCCACGTTGAACGATGAACAAGAAGACTGTTGATAAAATCGCACCTGTTAATAGTAAGATAAAGCAACCATCCCAGCCAGAACGATCAACAATAACACCAATTGCTGCGTTTGCTACAAGACTTCCACCCACATAACCGAACAGACCACACATACCAACTGTCGTACCTACCGCAAATTTCGGTACTAATTCCATTGCACTTAAACCGATTAAGAACTGTGGTACGTAAATTAAACATCCGATAATAGAAACTGCAATACTTACAACAAGTACGCTAGTTGCTTGCCAATATACAAACGTACCAATAACAACTCCAACCATACTAATAATACACAATGGCATACGTTTCCCTTTAAATAATTTATCACTTAAAAGACCAACGATTAATGAACTTGGAATTGCCATACCTTCAAAGATTGCGTATGCTGCATGTGCTTCATTTTTTGAAAAACCTTTAACTGTCGTTAAATAAAGTGGAACCCAGTTAATAACACCGAAACGAATTAAATAAACAAATGCATTCGCAATACATAAGAACCATACAAATTTATTTTTTACTACATATTTCATTAAAATCTCTTTTGGTGACATCTTGTTAGCATTATCTGCTTTTTCAAGATTTTCATAGTCATTACGATACTCATCAATTGGAGGAAGACCTTCAGACTCTGGTGTATCCTTCGCATTGATCCAAACAAGAACTGAAATTACCATTGCGATAATCGCTGGGAAAATAAATACGCCGCCTTGCCAATGACTTTCACCGAAAATACCTACACCAATTCCGACAAGTGGTGGCACAAGCATTCCGCCAACGTTATGTGAAATATTCCAAATACCTGTTTTCGTACCGCGTTCTTTCTTTGAGAACCATTTCGTCATAACGATACTACAAGGTGGTGCTCCCATACCTTGTACAATACCGTTCAGGACAAGTAATGTAACAATCATTCCAAATGAAGATGCAAACCCGAAACAAATATTTACAAGCCCTGATAAGAATAATCCGACTGCGATAAAGCGCTGGGCAAAAGCTTTATCTGATAAATTCCCCATAAAGAACTTACTAAATCCATAAACAATCGCCATTACTGAACCTAGTAGTCCAATTTCAGCTGTACTAAAACCATATTCTTGTACTAAATACGTACTTGATAACGTAAAATTACTGCGCACTAAATAATAAGCAGCATATCCAACAGAGATTCCGATTAGCACACGAATACGTAGTAACGTATATACTTTCGCGATCATATCCGCTGGTAATCTCTCAATTGCAGGTGCTGGCTTAAGCCATTTAAACATATACACTCGTCTCCTTTTCTCACTTTTGAGAGAGACGCTGTCTATTCCATATCTCGATTATTCCACTATTTGATATATTTTGGTTCGTCCTTCTAACCGGCTGTCCTTCTATTTCTTTCTCATTCTTCGCAAACATCGTTGGTACGCCAAACGAAACTTTTTCTAAAATGTGACCCGCTTCTTCTGATAAACAATAATCAATAAATAAATCCGCAATAATACCACTCGGTGCACGTTTTAGTTTCGAAATCGCATTGACAGACAAACCTGTTTGCTCAGGTTCGTTACTTAAAATAGGAAAGCCTCGTTTTTGAAGCATTCTCTGATCTCCCATAAAATTGATGCCTATCATATATTCACCACTTGCCACAAGTTCTGCTGGTATGTAACCATTCACCGTTACTTCTCCAACCTGTCCTGCAAGATGCTTCACATACGCCTTCGCTTCCTCTTCACCTAAAGTATCAATAAGTGATTGAAAAAACGTATATGCAGTACCCGAAACATTTGGATCTGGCATAACAATCTTTCCTGTGTACGCAGAGTTTAATAAATCTTGCCACCTGGATGGATACGGTAGGCCAAGCGGTGCTATTTCTTCGTTCCACCGCTCTTTATTAATTGCGATTGCCAATTTCTCTACTTCGTAACCGTACCAATAACCATCTTTATCTTTAACAGTTTTTGAAATACGATTCGCATGCTGGCTCGTCACAGGAATAGACAGATCTTTTTGCTTCATCATTTGATGTGCATCTACTGTACCGCCAATAATAATATCCGCTTTCGGATTTCCAGATTCTTCTTCCACTCTTCGAAGAAGTTCTTCTGTCGAAAGACGAATAAATTCATACGTACATCCACGCGGTTTACAAAATGATGAAAGCAATGCCTCACCAACTTCCTCACGGGCCGCTACATATGCAACAAGATGACGATCATCCAAAATAGGGAGACCACTTTTATTATATTTAATAGAGGTTGTATCTCGAGAGCAACTAGACATCGCTCCTCCAATTACTAGCAAAAAGAAGAAAAAGGCTATCTTTCTCATGACGCATTCTCCTTTACGAATAACTCTGCTAGAGAGCCTTTCATATACATGACATTCCCGTTATTATCACCGAGGTATTGCACAACAAAGTACGATGGATACACAGAAATCGTAAGAATATCTTCACGCTCATTCTTTACATGCTTACCTGATTTATAAGCTGTAATATAAGCAATCGGTTCATTCTGTGATTGTAATAATTTCTGAATTTCTCCGTAATCTGTAATTTGTTTTGCGTACCGAATAGAATCAAGCATGTGCGTAAGATTGATAGTACGTACTACATTCCCTTGACGTACTATGACATCCTTTGCTGAAGCGAAGAAATCACTAATACGCTCTGGCGTGTAATACAGGCTTAACAAATACGTTTGAAATGCCGAGATCATCGGATCAGTGCCCTTCTTCCCGTATACGTTCGCCTCATACTGGAACAAGTCACCTACTGCAAAAGTACGCTTATGTCCATTCAAGTACGTTACTTCTCCAGTAAATACTTGTTCTTGTCTCTCTGCCTCTCTCGGCTCTATTCGAATTCGGTCAAAGAATGAAACAATTGTATGTAAACGAACTTCATCCGTTACAACAATTTCTCCCCACTTTTCATGTCTTACTTTCACTTCAATTGGAAGAGATTCGTTCACTCTTTGTAAAACGGCTTGTTTGTCATTCACAATTGTGATTCGATTATATGTTTGTTTCTCCACAACATAAAACAAAACAAGAGAAACAATGATACAAAAGACAAACATAAGAATTTGAAATGATAGCCTTTTCATTTCTGCCTACCTCCAAGATAAAAAAACGTTGTTTCGAAAATACCGCATAATTGTTTCATAAATGTATCATTTAACCGCTTTCAAGTTTTTTATGTCTTCCATTCGTCTTGGAAGCAAAAATGTAATAAATATCGTAGTACCAATCTCTTCACTGCTCTCAATTCGCACACTTCCGCCTTGCTTATTCATAATCTCCTGACAAATATACAAACCATAGCCGTTCCCATAACTAGAAGGAAGCATTTTCCCTCCTGGAGACCCATTCCACTCGGCAAGTACATCCTCATCTATACCGATACCATCATCATGAACAAAAACCTTCGCCTCATGCTCACTTACAATTACATTCATGCGAATTTGCGTAGCATCACTATATTTAATTGCATTATCAAGTACATTTAAAAAGATTTGCTTCGTCTTATCAAAATCCGCAACGACATGTACATCCGTTAACTCATTTATCACTTCAATCTCAAATTGCTGCAGACGAGGTTTCACAATTGAAACTGCTTCTTCTGCTAATTCTTTTATATTCACAACTGTAGGTGACACTTCAAACGTACTCGTCCCGTACTTTGAAGACTTAAGTAATTCCTCTACAAGTGATAATAGACGCTCACTTTCTACAGCTACATACCGGAGACTCTCTTGCACATCTTCCTTCGAGTGTAACTTCGGAATTAAATCAACATAACCGATAATTGCCGTAAGTGGTGTCTTCAACTCATGCGTAATACGGTCCAAGAAATCTTTCTGTTTCTCTTTTTCTTCCTTCAATTGCTTAATATGCAGTTCAATTCCATCAGCCATCGCATTAAAGGATGCTGAAAGCTGTGCAATTTCCACATACTCATTTAGCTCAATCTTACTTTCATAATCGCCATTCGCAAGCCGCTTTGCCATTTGTCTCAACTGATCAATTGGCCTATGAAGAGACCTAGCTAAACGAACCGCAAAGAAAATACCTGCAGCCACTAAACAAAGAGATGTCATTAAAAAAGTCCAGCTCACATTTGTTAAAACTTCCTTCTCACCCGTTAACTCATCTATAAAACGAATACTCCCAATGACATCGTTTCCATAATAAACCGGGCTTGAAAACAAAATAATGGGTGCTGGCTCTCCTTCCGCAAAAACATAAGCTTTCTTACCCTTCAAAGAACTCTCAATATCAATATTTCGATGAAGTAACGCTCCTTTTTGTGTATCTGCAACAACATCTCCATTCTTTCCTATCATCTGTACACGGACATCCATCCGCTTCGCTAAGTACGAAGCAATTAAAAGCGAATTCGGACCTAACGTCTCGATTTCTGCTTCTTTCTCTAAATAATTCATCGTATAAATTTGTGCCTCTACACTTAACTTCTCAAGAGAATCTGCTGCATTATGATACATATTCTTCTCTAGTGAAATATAAACAACCGTATACAAAAGAAAAAGAATTGGAATCAACAATCCAACTATTCCAAATACCATATTCCGTTTTAACGACATATCATCACCACTTAACAATCCAGCTTATAGCCCACGCCATAAATTGTTTTAATATATTCTCCGCTCGTACCAAGCTTCTTACGTAATCTTTGCACCATAATATCAACCGCTCTCGTATTTCCGATATACTCAAAGCCCCACACTTTCTCGAGTAACTCATCTCTCATAAATACACGCTGTGGATTTGAAACAAACAGCTGACATAAATTAAATTCTCGGTACGTTAACTGAATCTCTTGTCCACTAACATGTAATTTTCTTTCCTTAGGACAAATTATTAACTCTCCAGCTCGAATTACTTCGTGGCTTGTAATGACCTCCTCCTTCTTCACACGCCGACTCATATTCTTCACACGAAGAATGAGCTCCGCATAATTGAAAGGCTTCGTTACATAATCATCCGCACCGAGCTGCAAGCCGAGCAATTTATCATTCATCTGACTCTTTGCAGTTAACATGAGTACTGGAATATCCCTATCCTTCTCACGGAACAAGCGAAGTAACTCATACCCATCTGTATCTGGAAGCATAACATCCAAAATCAATACATCCGGCCCTTCCTTCCACTTCTCTAGCGCTTCTCTACCATCAGCCGCTACTAATACTTCATATCCTTCCATCTCTAACTGCATTCGAATCAAATTACGAATACTCGATTCATCATCAACTACAAGTATTTTCATCCTTATCCTCCTTCCATCCTGTATTATAGTACAGTTTAGTATAGCAAAAATCATACAAAAAAAGAGAGGATATTGTCGAACATATGTTGAACGACAATACCCTCTCTTTCACTTATTATATTTACTTAGCATATCCATTCGGTTGTTTTTGATGCCAATTCCAAGCATGCTCAATGATTGTTTTCACATTTACATACTTAGGATCCCATCCTAACTTCTCTTTTGCCTTCTGAGAAGAAGCAACTAAACGTGCTGGATCTCCCGCACGACGCGGTGCTACCTCAGCAGGAATTTCATGATTTGTAACTTCACGAACTGCATCAACGATTTCTTTTACACTGAAACCATTACCGTTTCCTAAGTTATAGAAATCACTTTCTCCGCCGTTTTGTAGGTCTTTAAGTCCTAAGAAATGAGCTGCTACTAAATCTTCAACATGAATATAATCACGAATACAAGTACCATCTGGTGTATTATAATCTTCACCAAACATCATAATCTTCTCACGTTGACCTAACGCTACTTGCAATACAAGAGGAATTAAATGTGTCTCTGGACGATGATCTTCCCCAATAATACCATTTGGAGTTGCACCAGCTACGTTAAAGTATCTGAAGACCTTATATTTTAAGTTTGACGCTTGGCTATACCAATGAAGCATTTTTTCAATTGCTAATTTTGTCTCGCCATACGTATTCGTTGGATTTGTTACAGTTTCCTCAGTAATAAGATCCACATCTACTTCGCCATAAGTCGCCGCAGTAGAAGAGAAAATGAACTTATCTACTTTAAACTCGTCCATTACTTCTAATAAGCAAAGTGCGCCATACACGTTGTTGTTATAATATTGAAGAGGTTTCTCCATACTAACACCAACTAAAGAATCAGCCGCGAAATGCATAACCGCGTCAATATTTTCTTGTGTAAAGACGTCTCTTAAGAAACTTTTATCACGAAGGTCTCCGTTATAAAACTTTGCGCCTTCTGTAATGGCATCTTCATGACCTGTTTGTAAGTTATCCACTACTACTACAGATAAACCTTCATCTACTAATTTTTTCACAGCGTGTGAACCGATGTAGCCAGCTCCGCCACAAACCAAAATTGAACTCATGTTATTCCTCCTACTATACTCAATACAACAAATATATAGTTTCTCTCATACATTTTATGCTTACCTATATTTTACCATAAACATTCATTTAAAATAATATAATGTGAACCGTAACGACAACTAACTTCTTAAAGCGGCAAGCTTCTCTTCAACCTTCTCTAAATCCTCGACAGAATCTATTTCAAAGCTGGCATTGCTATCAATTTCATATAAATGAACATTCAGATGACCAATATTATCTTTCACAATATTATCCCAATACAGCTCACTAAAGTCTTCTTGCTCCACTGCTTTTTCTAACTCTTTTACGATATAATCCGCATCGTCCTTACACCAATAGGAAAGGCCACATAAAATGTAATCATCATGACCGTCACCAATTTCAATATCGTACACTTTCTTGCTCTCATCGTGCTTAATAATCCATTCATTGCGGAAGTCTTCTTTTCTTGCACTAAAGTATAAAGATGACTCTGGTTTTTCAATAAATATATTACGATGTAAATACACATCAGCATCTACCACATACGCATCTGCCAAATATTCACGCACTACATACATCGTATAAATATTGTTATACACATTATATTTATCGTTATATACAAGACGTATATTTTCATATTTATCAACAAGATAATTGAATTTTTCCGATAAATATCCAGTAACAACAATAATTTCATCTATACCAATCTCTTGTAAATATTCAATTTGTCGTTCTAGCATCGGTTTCCCGTTTACCTCTACTAATGACTTTGGTTTCGTTAATGTTAATGGGCGCAAGCGTGTCCCCATACCAGCTGCTAATAAAATCGCTCTCATGCTACCTCTCCTCTATATTTCTTTCTCTTAATAAATTCATTTGCATCCGCGACTGTTAAAACAGCCCCTACAATAATGAATAAACAACAAATAATTAATTTCCAAGAAAATGGTGTTCCCATTACTAATATAGAAATCCAAATCGCCCAAGCTGAATATGTAATATTCAGCCCCATAGCTTTCGTTGGGCCCAGTTCATGGATTGCTTTATAGTAAAAAATGTACGAAGCTGTCCCAATTAACGCCACAAATATAATTAAGATAAATTCACTACTTACCATAACTTCTTTCGTTAAAAAATGCCCGCCTAATGTCGGTAAAATGATTAATCCATATGTTACAGACGATACAAGTTGGCGAATTTGCAACGCCTCTTCTGGTGAAACTTCCCCATCCTTCATACCGTAGGCACAAATAACACATTCTAATCCCCAACCTATAATACAAATCAAAACAAAAATAAAACCTAACATATAATTTTGTGTTGCAAATCCATCACCGGTAAAGCCAAGAATAATAATACTACTAATGCTTATTACAAGTCCTAACCAATTCCAAGAGCGTAAACGTTCTTTTAAAAACATAAATGCAAAAAATGCTCCAACGGCTGGATATATGGCTGAAATTGCTGCCGTATACGAAGCCCCTATATACTTTACGGCTAATACATAAAACGTCATCCCTAAAGGTCCGCCCATTAAAGCACCTAACATTACGAAACGACCACTTCTTGTTTTTAATTTAGAAAGTGCTGTTCGTAATTGACCTTTAAGTCCCATATAGACCATCATCCACAATGTCGACATAAAATCATGTAAAAATGTGCTAACAAGCGGCGCAAGGAATATAACTTGCTCCGTTTCCAACATAACTGTCGAGGATAATATAATCCCAATTAAAACCGTATCTATAGCCCAAGCAAATCCGGAGAACACACCATAAAAAATCCCTCTACTTTGCTTTCGATTCATACTGGTATCCTCCATAGTACTCTAAAAATAACTGTAAATTTTCTTTTGCCCGCGTATAACGATCCATTCCATATGTTCCGAAATCACTACCCGCTGCTTCTTTAATCTTTGTCCAAATACTCCATAAAAAGTCTTGGAAAATTTTATTTAATAAGATTCTTTGTCGATGCATTTCTTCTACTTTTCCATTAAAATAGTAATCTAAAAATAACTCTTCATCTTCAGCTGAGAATTCACACTCTAAACTATGCGCTGCAATATCCCACATAGGATCATTCAAGCCGCCATACTCCCAGTCGATTAAATACATCTTGTTTTCTCCGTTTTTCACAAAGTTTTCAGCAACAGTATCATTATGGCAAGGTGTTAACTGAACATCCATTTTCTCATACATTGCTTTTAATCGCATAACTTGCTTCTTTACCTTTTTATAATCAGCAAAGTTTGAACCATTTGATTTACTTAATAAACCTTCATAATGCTCAATTTTCTCAAATACATTAAACGTATTACTCATCGCTGCACTTGATTCATGTAATTCCTTCAAAATAGCTGCCGTTAACTGCATGTTATCACTACGTCGCGCCGTTTTCGGATTCAATGTTTCTGCATTTGAAATAAGCTCTGCTAACTTAACACCTGTTTCTTCATTAAAGTATAGAAGCTCAGCGTCAATTCCTAGCTCACTTGCCAAATTAGAATTCACCATTTCATCATGACGACTAATCATTTCTTCCGTACCGCTTCCTGGAATACGAAGTACATATTCTGAATCCCCGACACTTACCTTGAAATTCGTATTTGTCATACCACCAAATGGTTGAATATTTGTAATAGCATCTTCTGGAATATTTAAAGCCTCCATAACGTGGCCTTTAATTTGTTTTTCTTTAAACTCTGCTTCTTTTCTCAATAAACGAGGGTAAATTTTATTCCTCACAACTTCATATTGCTGTTTTGTATCAATTTCTGCCCACACAATATTTTGTAATTTGATATGCCCAATATCATATGTTCTTGCAACATCAAGAAGTAAATATTCATAATTCACATACGGATTTTGATTATGATTAAACAACTCCAACATATTAAGAAAAACATCATAAGAAAGTTTTGAAATTCCAATCATCTCGCCATCAATACGATTTAATTGATGAACATCTTTCGAGATTTTATACAAATTCCCGTTTTGAATCTCTACAAATGCCTCATCACCAGAACCACTTTCATTCGTAATCAATACACAGTCCCGTTCCGGATATTGTAGCAATTGAGAAATCGCATCTTCTTCTATTAAAATATCATCTTCAATTAATAGAAAATCATCTGTAATTAAACTTTGAACACTTGAAAGTGAAGCCATAGAGCCTGTCCATTTATATTTCGGATTTTCTACAAAGTATACTCCTTGCTCTTTATTCCAAGAAGCAAATTTTTCTTTTTTATATCCAGAAACAATAACAACTTTTTCAATTCCGTTATTGTGTAATATCTCTAAATTTCGATTTAAAAGTATTTTATCACCAATGGATAATAACCCAGATGGTTTACCTAATTCCTTACGATTTCCTGCCGCAAGAATAACAGCTTGCTTAACTTTTTTATACTCTCGCTGATGAATACGAATCTTTTTTTTCTGCATTGTAGCTAACTCGCTCTGCAAAAATTTAAGACCCTGTTCTTTCACATAATAGCTTATATGTTTTCCATTTTTTTCACTAACAACATAATTTTTTTTCGTCAAATCATTTATAATATAATTCACTTTTCCGGTAGATATCCCACTACGTTCTGCAATTTTCTTCTGACTTAAATGTGGTTCTTTATTAATAATTTCTAATATATCAAGCATATGTTGCATATGTGGTCCCCCATAACATCGATAATACATTCAAAATTTGAACGCAACATTAATATTATCACTAATAAGGCGGAATGTAAATTTGTTGTAAATTTTTAGTAAATACAGCTTTACATTTCTCCTATCATCTAAAATAAAAAGAAGTGCCCCTGCTTATTTTGCACAGGGGCACTTCTTTTTATTTATAAATAGCCTCAACGTTATTGGCTGAAACAACCTTAATATTACTAGCAGAATTTGCAAAATCCCAATTCTCATCCTTAATCATATAATTAGGACCATAGTTTTCAATAAGGTACTCTTCAACATTTGAAGGAACAGGGAATTCTTCGCCCTTGAATGGCATTAATTTCGTTCCTAACAATGTAGAACTTGCTGTTTTCGTTTTCCACCCTGTAAGGATCTTGTCAGTTCCTCTTTCCTGCGTCGACATCTCATCCGTTCCTTCAAAGAAGTAACACCATACTTTATTAGGATCTTCCGAAAAATAATAGAAAAGATCGATATGAGTTCCTTTATAAGTGAAAGTTTGCTCTACAACATGACCATCAACTGTGAACTCCCTAAACGTCTTAACACCTTTATCATTTAACGTTTTCTCTAGTGCTCTTTTCTTCTCTTCACTTATATTAAAAGTACCAATATCCATATCTAAATCATGGCTTATGAAATCTTTTTCTCGCACAGCGCCAAGTAACGTGCCATAATCTAACCAAAATTCTTGATCATGCTCTTTAAAAGCTTCTTGCACTAATAGTAAACACTCTACTCCATATTGTTTAATATTGTTTCGTACTAATTGCAATTGCTTATTCGCACGATATTCTAAAGGCTTTTTTAACAATGTACGAACTAGCTTATTTCCTTCAATAAATTTTCTAATTTCTTGTTTAAATCCCATATGAAAATCCTCGCAATAACATCTATTTAAGGTAATATAACGGAATAAAATCACTCACATATCTCCGTTATTTTCTCCGTTTCCTACACCATCATACTATTTGACACCAAATTTTTCAAAGGGAAAGTCAGATTTTTGGAGTGATCGTGTTGTATAAATGAAAGCAAATTACTTATGCTATAACAAATAACCACCAAACTTGAACAGTAACTTACCACATATTATAAATAAAAGGCATACGATTTCTCGTATACCTTTTGTGTATCTTTCATTACTTAGCCACGAAATAATCCGTTACATATTGTGCCCAAACTTCATGTCCTTTAGCACTTGGGAAACCAAACTCTTCTTGTAGGTACGGTAAAATTGCCTTTGTTGCTGCATCAGGCCATGCTCCCCAATGATCAACATATGTATAACCATTTTGCGTCGCAAATTGCTTTAATGCCTCAATTGCTTTCGGATAATTCTTCGCACCATACACTGGGTTTGATGGTTGAATCATAATTGTAGCGCCTTTTGCACTAGTAGAAAGTGCTTGAACAAACTTCTGTGTACTCGCAACAGAGTTCCCATTACCAGTTTTACCGTTATCAGTAATAAATGGTGGCTCAAATAAAATCACATCTGGCTTGTCTTTCGCAATCTCTTTATCACGCTTATTCGCGATTAACTCTTCTGTGCTTTCACCCTTATATTCCTTTACTGTCACATTCCATAAACCTTTACCGTAAGCAGTTTCTAAATTAGCTGTTAACTTAGCTGCCCAAGCATCTTTTTCAGATGAAGAAGCCTCATCACCAACAATAACAAGATTCACTGCCTTTTTCTCTTTAGCAGCTTTCTTCAACTTTTCTTTCACTTCATCTGGCAAATTCTTCGCATATGCTTCATTAAAAGATGACTTCGCATCTTGCTTTTTCTCTGCTTTTTTCTCTTCTTTCTTCGCTCCGCTATCTTTCACTTCAGCCTTTGTCTTCGTTACTTCACTCGTCTGTCCCGTTGCATTTGCAACTTTCTTATTCCAGTACAATTTACCGCTCACAATCGAAGCAATAAACAATACAAAAACAACAAGAACAAGTACTGCTTTCTTATTCATCGATTCACCTCATCTATTAATCTCACAACATATAATATTAATATAAATCCATGCAAAAATAAACCCAACTCCTTCCAAAGGAGTTGGGTTATTACATATTACTTAGTCACTTCAAGATGCGCTCTTAACTTATTCGTTATATCTTGTTTCGCTGCATCTGGAACATAGTAATACCAAATGCCATCAGCGGCTTTGTGACCGTCACCTGGGATTTGAATCTCTTCACTATTCTGCATGCAATCTTTATAGTTCTTTTGAATATCAAACATTTGATCTTGCGTTAAACTTGTTTTTACGTTTTTCTCAATTGCTTTTAATACGTCACCGTAACTTGCTAGAGAAGAAACTGTAGCGCCTTGTTTAATTACCCCTTGGATTACTTGACGTTGACGCATCTGACGTCCGAAATCACCACGTGGGTCAAGTTTTCTCATCCTAGAATAATGTAATGCCTTTCTACCATCTAAATGAATATTTCCTTTTTCAAAATGAATTCCTTCATATGTGAAATCTAAATCATTATTTACATCTACGCCACCAACAGCATCTACAATATCTTTAAATCCATCCATGTTTACTTCAATATAATGATCAACTGGCACATTAAGAAAATTCTCTACTGTTTTGACAGCCATATCAATCCCGCCAAATGCGTAAGCATGGTTAATTTTGTCCTTTGTACCTTTCCCAACAATTTCTGTATAAGAATCACGCGGAATACTAATAATTTTCATAGATTTTGTCTTGGGATTTAATGTGAATAGCATTAACGAATCTGATCTTCCCTGATCTTCACCACGTTGGTCCACACCCATCATTAAAATAGATATTGGCTTCTTATCCGAAATATCTACTTTTTGTTCCCGTTTTTCAGATTTCTCGCGATTTAATGGTTTATGGACAGCATCTAATGTATTAGATACATTAGAATAAACAGTATATGCATATACTCCACCACCAACAACAATAATTCCAATAATACCCAGAACCCAGAATAAAATTTTCTTTTTCATCTTTTTAACCTTCTTTCGAAAATCGAAATCTTTTCTCAAAAAACATAGTTACAATTATAACTTAAATACATACTAAATATCTAATCTAACTTTTCATTTAATAAAACATATTCTTGATCAGTTATTTACAATTGGTTCATTATACTTGTACGTTTTCTAAACTTCTTAGTTCATATAGATTGTTAAAATTGTAATAAGAAATTTGTTTACTACTTATGTTCATACAATTACGTGTATCAAATATAATAGCCTTTCTTGCATTATCAATAATTATTTTTTCGTCTATTTGTTTAAATTCATTATGGTCTGTTAGTACCAAAATACATTCTGCATTTTTTACAGCATTCTCTAGACTATATAAATTAAAATGCACCTGATTTTCATGAACATGGGGATCATGTACAGCAATCTGGTAACCCTGGTCTTTAAGTAAATCTACAATTGTCATAGCTGGGCTTTCTCTGACATCATCAATATTACCCTTGTATGTAATTCCTAAGACTGCAACTTTTGCATTCTTATCTGGAATAATCTTTTCTAATTGTTCTACAACAAATACAGGCATAGAATTATTTATAAAGCGTGCATTAGAAATTAATTGAGACTCTTCAGGTGCCTTTTCAATAATAAAATACGGGTCTACTGCTAAACAATGCCCTCCAACACCTGGTCCCGGAAGATGTAAATTTACTCGAGGATGGTGATTAGCTAGTTTAATAACCTCTAAAGCATTTACGCCAAGTTTTTCAGATATTTTTGCCAATTCATTTGCTAATGCAATATTTACATCACGGAATGTATTTTCCATCAGCTTAGACATTTCTGCTGTTACAGCAGTAGTTTCAAGGATTTCTCCTTTTACAAAACTACCGTAAACTTCGGCTGCTTTTTGCGTAGATTTTTTATTAATCCCACCAACTATTCTTGTATTCTCTACTAATTCAATTAAAATACGTCCAGGTAACACACGTTCCGGACAATGTGCAAGGTAAATTTCTTCTCCTACTTCCCATCCCTGTTCCTCAATAATTGGAGCCACTGTATCATCAATAGTTCTTGGCGGAATCGTAGATTCTACAATTACAATACTTTCCTTCTGTAAGAATGGTAAAATAGACTTAGTAGCTTCTACGACATAGTCTAAATTTGCAGTATGATCAGCATTGTGTGGTGTAGGAACAGCAATAATAAAAACATCAGCCTTGGTTGGTTCTACACTGGCGATCAATTTCCCCTTTTCTACTACATCTTTAACTAATTCTCCTAATCCAACCTCTTCAATATGAACTTTACCTTGGTTAATCATTTCAATTGCAACTGGGTTAACATCTACCCCTATAACATCATATCCCGCTTTTGCAAATATAGCTGAAGTGGGTAAACCAATATAACCTAAACCTACTACACAAACCTTCTTATTCATTTTCACCAATCCTTATCTTTTTTATTATTTAGCTCATATATCAAAATTATAATAAATATAAAATCACACAAAGTTATACTTACTCAAATAATTTCATATAGATATACTATATTTTATTATTCTTTCAATTAATTAAATCCTATTATTACGTATCAATGATTATTATCTCTCTAATTATAAAGCCTCTTTGCACTACTTATAATTTTTATTTGGAATATAACCCTTCTATTGAAGATAGCATTTTTTCAATTGTAAAGGTTTCTTCAAATGTCCTAAAACTATTTTCGGAGAGCTTGTCATATAGAATAGGATTTTTTATAATATCTAATATTTTTTGTGTTCCTTCTTCAGCATTATCTTTATCAAAAAGATAACCATTATAATTATCAACAACAATTTCATTATTACCTACAACATCCGTCGCAATAATAGGTTTTTTATATGATAATGCCTCTATTAATGAATATGGCATACCTTCGTATAAGGAAGTAGATAAAAATATATCAAAATACATTAATTCTATATCTGGGTTTGAATGAAATCCTTTTAATTTAATAAATTCACTTAAATTATTTTTTTTAACATAATCAGAAACTTCTTTAAAATACTCTCCATCTCCAATGTATACAAACTCAACGTTTTGATTTTCCTTAATTACTTGTTCAGCTATACGAATAAATAACCATGGATTTTTTTGATAATCCATTCTCGCAATTGTTCCCACTACCAATTTCTCTTTACAACCTTTTACAGGCAATTTGCTATCTGTAGAGGATGAAGAAATACCATTATATACTACCATTGATTTATTTAACGAAATGACTTTATGCTCCAAAGCAAATGTTTCTTCACCTTTGGAAACATGAAGAACCTTTGTTGTTAAAAAACCTAGTAATTTTTCGATATTTTTATATACGAATTTTTTCTTTGAAGATAAATTCGGGTTTTGAAATACGTATGCATGTGGTGTATAGTATATCTTTTTCACCCCACATATTTTTGCCGCTATCCTACCTATTGCACCCGCTTTAGAGCTATGGCAATGGACAATTTGCGGCTTGATTTCTCTTAGTATTTTTATAATTGATTTTGTAGCCCCTATGTCATTTTTAGCTGATAATTCCCTCACCATTTCTGGGACTTCGTAAAAATAAATCCCTTTAAGCTTATTTTTTGCCAATAGGAATATATCATCTACTCGCTTAGTACCATGTACAACATGTACCTCATATTTATCTAGATCTAAATTGGAGAGTACGTCTACTAAATGTCTCCTAACTCCTCCACCTAACGCCTCACATATAAAAACAACCTTTTTCATTACTCATGACCCCTTTTATCATTAGTTAGAAGATCTACTTAGTAAAGACTTAATACCAATAATTAGTTTATTAGGAGCTATTAGCAAGATAAAAGACTTTACTATTCCCACATAACTTTCTAAAACTAGGGGGTTAAAATATTTTCTTTGAATTTTTATTCTGCTATACAACTGTCTTTTTCGCCTACTTAATGAGATGCTATTTGGATTGATTTCCTTACAAATAAGAACTTCATCTAAATTTGAAACCTCATATTTATTCATTATCCTGAAGAAAAACTCGTAATCTTCTGCTGCTGGAAAATTAGTGTGATATACACCAATCTCTTCAATAATCACCGTTCTAAACATAACGGATGGGTGTGGAAAACAACTATTAATATGCATCTTCTTTTTTATCTCATCTGTTGAAAGTGGCACACGCTCTATAAACACTTCTTTACCATTCATATCCGTATGCCTCACGTTTGATCCTATCAACATATAATTCGGATTATCTAACATATATTTTTTTTGCTTATAAAATCGATTAGGTTCAATTGTATCCCCTGCATCTATCCTGGCAACAAATTTATAGCCATTATCGCAAATATACTTTAATCCTAAATTTAAGACATGCTCAATTCCTTTATTAACTTCAGACTTTATAAAAATAATATGATGAATTCCAATAATCTTAGGGACACGAATCGGTTCCTTACTACCGTCATCAACAACTACTACATCTACTTTTTCTTTTGTTTCCTTCAATAAAGATTCTAAGGTTTGATTTAAACCAACTTGATCGTTATATACAGGAATTAATAACGCTATTTCTGCCATAAGACCTCTCCAATTCATACTTCGTATAATAAAAAACATAGATAATCATTACATAAAACACATGTAATAATTATCTATGTGTGAGCATTTTAAATTTTTATATAAATAAACATTTTAATTGTATTTAACAAATAGATTATTTAACTAAAAAAACCGTCAATATAACAATAAGACCAAAACTAACTAATCCCAAGAACAATAACTTCTCCCTAAATCTATTGATTACGACTCCTATTAACAGGCAATTTAACCATATCCACATATTATATAATCTAGGTATTGGAAGTCCGTATACACTTGTAATTAAAAAGATAAACAAAATAGGCATTATACAGCATAACAGCCAAATCCAAGTATCCTTTTGTTTTTTTCCAATAACCATAAGAATCATAATAGCTACAAAGCTGAACATTAAAATAAAATTTTGATAATAAAAGGAAGATAGATTCAAAAACTCCGAAAATGCAGATAAATCATAATTCTTTAAAACTGTTGTTTGTCCCAAAAAGCTATACAGTACACTATATATAGCTAAGTTCCACCCTTTAGAACGCTCTGCTATCCATGGCTGAGTTCCATCATTCAGTGTGAATTTATTTTGTACATTTTCGAATCCATAAACATAGCATCCTATAACCACAACAATCATCAAAATTGTTACCAATAAATAATTTTTAACAGGCTGTTTCTTTGAGAAGAAATACGCACAACTCAGCGAAATAATAGTAATGGGAGCGGCATATGACCTAAATAAAAACAGAAATATTAATGTAATTAAAATTTTAATAGTATACTTTACTTTATTTTCAAAGTTATTTCCAACAAAATATATACAGTAATAACATACTAGTATCACTAAAAAAGAGTTTATATTGTCTCTAGAAAGAGTGGATATGACCAGCAAATTGGCTGGGTATAATTCATATAACATTATTGAGAAAATAGCCCATTTATCATTTAAGTAGTTAATTACTATCTTATACAATACGTAATAACTCAAAATACTTACTTTTAATTTTAATAATATCAAAGTTAAAAGATTCGGACCAAATATACTAATTAAGACAGCATTAAGTATATTATAGGCATTATACGGGCCGTAAAATCCAAAATGCGGAAAATCTCCTGCTAACCAATATTTAAAGTTCTGACTAAAAAGTATCTGTACAAGTTGTTGGGATTCATCATAATAATTTTTTGTATCGGCGTAATAATTCTCCCCGATTTTCCCCAATAAATTTCCATCACTAAATCCTAAGTTGATGGCATTATAGTACTGAATATACACTATAATTACAAATATACTCGTCAACAATATCCCTAATAAACAAATTATTGGTTTATTCAAGTTCAAACGCCTGTATACCAGTATATTCAAAACAACTAGACTAAAGATTATTGTTATATTCTGTATTGCACCACTTACAAAAATTGCCAAAAATAATACTGCTATATACACTAGTAATAAATTATTGATTTTTACATTCATATTTTCTCAAACACCTTATATAAAATTGATAAATTCTTCATAAATCAAGAATTTTCCTTTTGAAGAATCCTATTATATTTACTTGAATTAACATTATAGCTATAAAACCCCTTCAATTCAGAGTAATCAAAATTAGAAGAGGTTTTACTAATCTCCACTAATTTTTTCGCGATTTTTTCCTTTTCATTATCGACATTATCAAATAGATCAGTTAAGTTTGACCCTACATTCAAAATTCTCGTATCTGCGTACAAGTAATCAATAATTTTACTAGGTATTTGACTTGTACTTTTATTATTTAAATTAATTAACAAATCCATATTTTTCATAATACTAATAATTTCACTTCTATCTTTAAAGGTGTTGACTGTAATAGGAATTGTTTTTATATCAAGCCCTTCCATTTCTAAAAATTCTTCTAATGCATTGACATTTCCAAAATAATGAAAATGTAGATTTGGATTTTTTTCACTGGCTAATACCAGACCATGGATAAATTCCACTGGACTTCTAATCCCTCTATAAAAAGATCCTGCATACATTATATTAAATTTTTCCTTATCTATACTATAGCTGCTTTCACCTTGTTGTTCTTCAAATAATTGAGGAATAACATGAATTTTCGACCTATTGACACCTAAATTAGTATAGCAATCTACTGCATTTTCTGTTGGTATTACTATGGAATTGACATTATTAAGTATCTTTGATTCCAGAAATTTATCGTATTTTCTTATTTCTCTATCTGGATTATAAGAGAATGGATCTCCGTAATCAGCTATCCACTTTAAATGAGTAGCATCTTTTTTTAATAGATGCCCTGTAATATGAGTAGAAACTGGCAACCCAACGGTCACCATAGCCTCACTATTACTATGCAGCTTATGTTTTTTTACATAACGATATGCATTTATTGCCCACTCAACTGTTCGATCTGGCCAAATAAGTACGTCATATAAACTTTTTAAGCCTTTAATGAAAAAATTACTCCGAGAATTGTTTAATATATTTCTATTAACATCCCATCTATTTTTTTCTTTATGGAGTATACTCCCTGGTTTCACTTGATGTATGGTTATGTTATCTGATTCTCTAGCATCTATTTCTTGATACATACTATTTCTAGGAATTATTAAATCAACATTATACCCCTCTTGTACCAAAGAAGATACGATACCCTTCACATGGAAAGCACGGGCTACATTTTCTGGATAATACCAATAACTAATTACCATTACTCTCTTCATATTATTGTAATAAATCCCTTCTAAAATTCATTTAATACACGCCATGTAATACAATATTCTCCACCCTCTAGCCCATTATTTCACTAGAGTTCTACCCAAAAATCTTATTATTAAATGCCCTTTATTTATTTTTCATAATTCGTCCGTAACCGTTTGAATAGTAATTGAATTCTTGATTAACAATACTTGTTCCAAAATCGGTTATTACTACTCGTTTGTCAAATATCTCTATTTTCCTATATACTTTTTGACCATAACCACTATGGCATCCTACAAAACTATTGTTTTTAAATTCCAAACACTGGCTATTTGTATTATTCTCTAAGCTAAACAAACCACTCAATCCATCATAAAAATTATTTTGTTCTATATCGCCCAATTGGATTGTAAAATGTGCTTTTGTGGATCTAAATAAATTTCTTTTCTCCGGTATTGGGGTGTATAGGTATGTTCCAGGATCTTTTATAATATTTTCTCCGTCAATTACCAATTCAATACTGAGCTGATCATTATGATCATGACTTCCTTTTCCGTTAGTACCTAACTTCCCACACCTAATAGCTAAATAAAAATCTGGAGATTTAAAAATATACATACCAAAGTCGGGATATGCTATCTTTTTTAGCCTCTCAACCAAATTAGATTTAGAATAAAAAATATATTGAACAAATTTTTCTTGTTGCTCTAATTTATTTATTTCATTTTTCTCTTGCTCATTTATGGAGATTTCTAAAGTATCATGTTTTAAACCCTGTGAAATAAATTCTTCATATGTTTTCATACGATTTTTCACCATATTTTTAATTAAGGTATGTTCTATAGAAGGCTTATTTACAAAGCTAAAAAATTTTTTCCTTTTAAATAAAGCATTAATTCCCGCTACTAGAAAGTGATGTTCTAAAAAGTCCTCATCCCAGTAATTTGCTTTATCACTTAATTCATTATAAGTACTTAAATTTAAATATTTTTGCTTAGCTTCCTGAACTGTTAATAAATTATAAGAGGGCTGTGTCTTAAAGAATCTTCCACTATCATTATCACCAAACTGCGCAACTTTTCCGTTAGGCTTAGTAATATCAACTGTAAATTCAGCCATTTTTTCTAATCTCTCCATATACCATCCAGGAAATATCCTCCCGTTATGGAAATCCCAAAATTTATCCGGATCAATTTCAAACCCTAGTTTTTTACAAACCCCAATATGATCTTGCAATTTGTAACTATGTAATATCTTTATTTTCTCTTTAGGCAACGCTAGGGCTACCGCTGTTGCATAAAGCATAAGTTCGCCAGATAAGCGATGATAAGTAGTAGAGTTTTCAAAGTTTGAACCTTCTTTATAAAATTGGAAACTCATTTCTTGAATTAATTCTTGGAATGAGAACTTTAACCATGTCGATACCTCTTTTGTAACAGGAAGATATGCAGAAATAAAGAATAATCCTACAATATTAGATAAATAATGATTATTTCTTATCCCTTTATTACGTTCTAGATGGTTAAAAATAAATTTCCCATGATCATATATAGAAAGTACAAATATTTTTTTAAATTCCTTATTAAATTCTACCCCTTGTACTTTAAGTAAATCATAAACTAAAATCCAATTAGCAGCTCTAATTGCAACGTCCATAGTGCACGTCCAATTTACTCCAAATTTAGGAGGATTTGCAGAGATAAAATCCAGAATTTCATCTTGGAATTCTCTTTCATATACCTCAGGATTTTCAAATTCTTTGTTTCCTTTACTCGCTAGCGTATATGCCCAAACAAATTGAATTAAATGTTGCATTCTGGAAAGTTCCCAAGGTACTTTAACATCAATTCCTGGCCCTGTATTAAGATTCAATTCAGAATAATGTTTTTTGGAATCCCACGTATATCCTGATTTAAAATCGATTCGCCAATCTATAGGTACATAACTACTAGATATATGACTCCTAACATACTCACTATAATTTTGATTCTCTTTATTAATTAAGTTTTTTATCCAATCACTATTCTCATCCACTTCAATTTTCTTTGAGGTATACCGGTGTTCTTCCAATCCCTGGAACTTCATGTTATATTTAACATTCAACCAACCTGATCCTAATAAATCAAAATAATGGTTCATATACAGTGAAGTTAAATCTCTAATTTGTACCACTTCATTTTTATCAAATTCATATTCCACGGTTTTTGATAAAATCTCCTCTAGTTCATAATTAAAAAATTCTTTTGAGTAACTAGAAGCTATACTATCTTTCCAACATTCAATCTTTCTTGATGACTTATAAACTATTTTTCTTTTCGCTTTCTCTAGGACTTCCTTTACAGACAACCCTTCTATTTTTTGAAAGTAGTTCAATATGCTATCACCTGCCTCTTTACTATAAAAACTCTCTACTTTTTCTAAAAACAACTTAAACGTATCTTCTCTCTTTCTTTATCACTATAAAAACAAAGACATATTGTATAACCAATACCAATAGAGCATTAAATACTTGCGCCCACGCTATTCCAATGATAGAAAAATGCTTTCCAATAAAATAATTAATTAACAAAATGATGGGGACAGAAATAAGGTTTACTAAAAAATTCTCTTTCATTCTTCCTAGGGCAATTAACATAATTGCTACAATTGCATAGGATGAATATATTACGTATTTAACCATTAATATGCCAGTATATGTGACAGTATTTATATAAGAGTTCCCATAAAAAATAGGAACAAATATTTTCGCCCCTAAATAAACTGTAATCCCTACAAAAATACTCAATACTAAAGTCTTTTTTTGTATATTAAAAGTCATCTGTTTTAATTTACTAATATCTTTAGTACTTTCAGTGAGATAAGGTGTATAGATATTCTGTAAAGTAGCAGTAACTTGCGTTGCTCCTAATAAAAATATAGTTGCTATTGCATAGTATCCCATCTCAACGCGATTTGTAATAAAACTATCCATAATAATAATATCTGTATAATTCCCTATATTATTGGTAAAATTAGCCAAAAAACTAAAAAATGCAATATTCCAAAATGTAAACGGTATTTTCTTGGACATATTATAAGATACTTTTATAGAATTTACTTCTTTAAACAGTGGAAATAGCCCTACTACTAATCCTAGAACTGTTGCGATAATAAATCCTTTAATACCGAAAAACCACGTACCAATAATAATAAATATTGCATTTTGAATTTTTATTATTGATTGTATAACAGCCATTCGTTTTACCCTTTTCAGAGCCAACAAATAATTCATCAAAATATTTGTCATAGTAAGCATTGGAATACAAAGTGTATATACCCCCCACTGAAATACAGAGTATTTCGGAGAAAAAACTAAAAACAAGTTAAATAATATTACAGAAATCACACAAAAAATTATACTTTTTCGAATCGCATATAAGAGAAGATATTTTTTTTCGCCCTCCTCCCTAGGTTCCGAACAATATTTCAATATTGCCGTATCGAGTCCAAAAGTACCTATTAGAACAGCTAATATTAAATAAGTCTGTAAGCTTTTTATCTGTGCCATACTTTCAGGAGAAATAAATTTTGCAACTAAAATAACACTTCCGAACCCAACAAACTGTACTAAAAATTTTGTTAATAATAAACTAAAAAAACCTTTTTTTCTTAGTTGAATTATATTATTATGGATTTTCCCTCTCATATTTGCTAATAGCTGCACCATGTCGATTTCTCCTTAAAATCCATATCTTCAATACATTTTTCAATATTGCATACCAAGTCATTTATATTTCGATTTTCAAACAATATCGTACCCTCTGGCCGATTGCAAACATTACTTGCAATAGCTCTACAATTAAAGTAAATTGCTTCTTCAATACTTATACCATAAGCATCACTATAAGTTGGTCGAATCATTATATCCGACTTTTTAAATAGAGGCCATAATTCTTTTTGTCCTGTAAGAAATAATATATTTCCCTCTATTTTGTATTCTTTAATTTTGTCTAACATACTTTTGAAATACTCTTCATCGCCTATTTCTGCCAAAGCAAAAACCAATCCTATTTTTGGATACTTGTTTTTTAAAATTCTTATTACTTCTATACACATATCAATTCCATACAAATCTATATTCTTATAAAATGTAATCTTTGAGGCATTGCCTATTAATATTTGTTCACTGTTATTTAAAAAACTTATAACCTCTTCGCTATACGTCGACAAAATATGTTCTTCATCCTCTAATGGAGGTGGTATAAAGGGCGATTTTACCACGACTTGTTTTGGGAGCTGGATGTTATTCTTTCTATATCCATCTTTTAAATGTTCTCCAACCAACACACACTGATCTACTTTTTTTATAAATAATTTAGTCATTATTTTTTTCACATTACGAAAAGTATCTAAAATTCTTATAGAATGGTTTTGTAAAATAATCCTACATTGAAATGGCCGTAATAATAAAGCTATCATGGTTAATGTATTAAATTCATTAAGGTGGAAAGTATGCTTTTGTGGTGACATTACACAATAATGTATTAAAAATTTCAACTTTTCTAAACGCCCCATTTTATCAAAATCAATAAATTCTACTTCTTTACCTTGTTTTTCTAAAAATTTACTATACCTATATATATATATACTTACGCCCCCTAATGGAGGAGGATAAGGACCTATAAGAAAATATTTTTCGCTCATATTTTACATTCCCTCTTAATTCCATTAAATGCACTAGATTTAATATTTACAATGATACATCTAATATTATTATTCAGCTTTTTGAAAATTTCACATAAAAAATAAATAGATCCCTCAGATAGAAAAGACTATAACTCTCTCAAGGAATCTATTTATGATTAATCTCGACAACGTGATTATTATGTTTAATACGCACCCTTACGTAATACAACCAATAAAACAGTTTTAAATAATATAATAATGTCTAATTTCAAGGATTGATTGTATACATAATATAATTCTATATCTACCCTCTCTGGGTACCCTACATCACTTCTACCACTTACTTGCCAATAACCTGTTAAACCAGGGCTCACAGATAAAAAGTCTGAAGTTTTAGAGCCGTATTCTTTTAATTCTTCCTGAATTACTGGTCTCGGACCAACTAAACTCATATCACCTTTAAGGACATTAATAAACTGTGGTAATTCATCTAAACTTGTTCTCCTTAAAAAGCGCCCTATGTTTGTAATACGTGGATCTTCCTCTGGCTCAAGTTTATAGTTATTATCTATATATTTCTTATATAAAACTTCATTTTTCTCTAATTTTTCTTCTGCATTAACTACCATAGAACGAAATTTATAAATACCAAATACTTTACCATCTTTACCAATTCTAGATTGTTTAAAGAAAACCGGCCCTTTCGCATCCCCACGCATGTAAAGGATAGGAATTATAATAAAGAATGGAGAAAATATTATTAAACCAACAATAGCACCTATAATATCCAGTGTCCTTTTTAAAAATGCATGGAAAATTGATGTTTTTTTCACTACACCTATTTCTTTCTCCACAGATTTATGTATCAATCCTCTTTCTTCCAACCTTTCTTCACCTCCCCTTTACACATGTACATTTTCTATTTTTATAAGTTCAGTCATATACTCCATTAATTCGTCCTTTAATTCTTCATGTTGTAATGCCATTTCAATTGTCGTTTTAATAAACCCAAACTTCTCACCAACATCATAACGAGTTCCTTCAAAGTCATAAGCAAATACACGCTGAATTTCATTTAATCGTTGAATCGCATCTGTCAGTTGAATTTCCCCACCAGCACCTGTCTGTTGGTTCTCTAAAAACATAAAAATTTCTGGTGTTAATACGTAACGACCCATAATCGCTAAATTGGATGGTGCTGTTCCTTGAGCTGGTTTTTCAACAAATTGACGTACTTGATAACGACGCTCGTTTTGTTCAACTGGATCGATAATACCGTAGCGATGCGTTTCATTTTCTGCCACTGTTTGTACGCCGATAACGGATGATTGTGTACCTTCATATTGATCCATCAGCTGACGTAAACATGGTGTTTTTGCTTGTACAATATCATCACCAAGTAATACCGCAAATGGTTCATTTCCAATAAACTTACGTGCGCACCATACTGCATGTCCTAAACCTTTCGGTTCTTTCTGTCTTATGTAGTGAATGTTAATTTTTGAAGAAGCTTGTACTTTTTCAAGCATTTCATATTTTCCTTTTTCTAAAAGGTTTTGTTCTAGTTCGAATGAATGATCAAAATGATCTTCGATCGCGCGCTTTCCTTTTCCAGTAACAATAATAATATCTTCAATTCCTGATTCAATCGCTTCTTCTATTATGTATTGAATTGTCGGCTTATCAACGATTGGCAACATTTCTTTCGGCATTGCTTTCGTTGCTGGTAAAAATCTTGTCCCAAGACCAGCTGCTGGGATAATCGCTTTTCTTACTTTTTTCAATGTTAGTCCCCCATATTTATTTATTTATTTATATGTAACAATAACAAAAACCCTACCTATAAAGTCATAGCTATAACTCCATAGGTAGAGTTTCTATCATAAATAAAATATGGGCATCTAACCCATCCTCACGTCATACTCCCGACGACAAGCGTCTAAGGTAGGTTCGAAAATAAATTTTCTACCCACAGCACGACCGAGTGCCTCCATTGATAACGGTTAGGAGACATCACCTATTCCTTATTTAAAAAATACCGAACAATTTCTTACGACGAATTTGTTCTGGATCTTCTTTATAAATCGCCTTCCCGCTAATTAATAAATATGGATTTTCTTTCAAATCACTCATAACACTCATACCGAATTCCTTCTCAATTAATTCGTAGCTTTCCGCTAAATGAAATCCTCTTGATGTCGTGTTATGTGCATCTGAAGCGACCATATGTGTTAAATTATGTTCCACAAGTTGTAGTGAAAACTTTTTAATTTTTTTACCGAATTTCCCTAATAAACTACCTGCTGTTACTTGCGTGAGTGCACCTTTATTAACAAGATTATATAACTTATCTGGCCGCTCGATTAACTCGGCATTACGTTCTGGGTGAACGATAATTGGAATCATTCCCTTAACTCGCAGTTCATATAATAGTTGTTCCGCATATCTTGGTACGTGATTAGATGGAAATTCAATGAATATATATTTATTTGTTTCGTTTAAAGTAACAATTTTACCAGCTTCGTAGTCTTCTAATAAATCACCATATAACCTGACCTCTTGCCCCGGTAAAATAGTAAGTGAAATATTATGTTGTTGTAGTTCATCATTTAGTTGTTTTACGTGATGAATAATTGAGGTACGTTCATTTATATATTTTCCATTTTGATGGTGCGGCGTTGCGACAATTGTATGTATTCCTTCTGCTACGGCTTGTTGCGCCATCGCTAAACTATCTGTCATAGTTTGTGCACCATCATCGATGCCATGTAAGATGTGACAATGTAAATCAATCATTTATTTTATCCTCCCTCTTTCCTAGTAATCTTTTTTCCCTTGAATATGAGACATCTCATATTCAAGGGAAAAAAGGAGATATGTTTCAACCATATCTCACTCTTTTAATTAGTTTGCACCGTAATAATAATATAAGCCTTCTTCACGTTCACGATCGTTCAGGACAACACCTAGCAGTTTACCTTTTGCCGATTCTAACAATCCTTTTGCTTTTACTGCTGTTTCTTTTTCTGTTGCTTCACTACGAACGACAAGAATAGAGGCATCACATACATTTGCCATAATTTGTGCGTCGGTAACAGCTAAAATAGGTGGCATATCAAAAATAACTAAGTCGTACATGCTGTATGCTTGTCCAAGAAGTTCTTTCATTGATTTTGAACCTAACAATTCTGCTGGATTAGGTGGGATTGGACCACAAGCTAAAAAGTGTAGATTATCAACTAATGTTGTTTGTACACATTTTTCTAAACGTTCACTATATGTTAATACATTCGTTAGTCCAAAAATATTATCAACTTGGAACATTTGATGCATCGCTGGTTTACGCATATCCGCATCAATTAATAATACTTTTTTTCCTTGTTGAGCAAACACAACTGCCATATTAGCTGTCGTTGTCGTTTTCCCTTCACTTGGATTTGCAGATGTTACCATTAATGAATGTAAATTCGTATCAATAGCTGCAAATTCGATATTCGTTCGAATATTACGATATTGCTCTGAAATCGGTGATTTCGGTTGTTGATGAGCAATTAATTGACGACGTTGACGATGGGTTTTTTTCTTTCTAAATAAATTAAGAGCCAATTGTTTGTCCCCTCACTTTTCTTGATGATGTAGCGTGTGATTTCACGTTCAATGTTTCTTCATCCATACGAGCTACAATACCTAACACTGGTAAACCAAGTAAGCTTTCGACATCTTCTTCTTTTTTTACTGTGTTATCTAAATATTCTAGTAAAAATGCAAGACCAACTGAAGCCATTAAACCAACAACGAAAACAATTGCTACATTTAACATTGGGCGCGGTTTAATTGGAGATAGATTCTCCGCAACTTCTGCCTTCGATAGTACCGTTACGTTATCAACATTCATAATCTTTGCAACTTCACCTTTAAATACATCTGCTGTTGCATTTGCAATATCACGAGCCACTTTCGGATTTTTGTCCTCAGCTGTTACAGAAATGACTTGTGAATCTTTTTCATTCGCAACATTAATCTTCTTTGTTAAAGATTGTGCTGTCATATTTAAATTTAATTTTTCATTCACTTGATCTAAGATTACTGGACTTTTAATGATAACCTTATATGTATTTGTTAATTGAATATTCGTTTGAACTTCACCAGCCTGAAACATTGCACCTTCTTGCTTCTTCTGATTAACAAGAATTTGCGTCGAAGATTGATAGATTGGTGTCATAAAGAAGAAGCTAATGATAGCACTTACAATAGCTGCACCAAATGCGATTACGAGGATCATTGCTAAACGTTTTTTTAAGATATGAAATAACTCTTTTAGACTAATTGTTTCTTCCATAGGTTCCTCCAACTTTCTAAAATTTACACATAGGAAAAATTATAACATATAAATCTTACATTTTTTATTTTTAATCATTCAGTTCTATATTTGTTCACAAGAAACAAGTTTAATCTTACAAAATAATCTTAAATATGACAACACATTCCAATCATTTCCCAAAAATTTTATCATATCATGTTTTTTATAGTGTGTAACTTGATAAATAATTTTCAGAAAACAATAAAAAGCCAACAAATTTTTTTGTTGGCTTTTTATATTTTAGTAATAACCATATTGCTCTTTTTCTTCTTTTTTATCGTTTAAAACAACACCTAGTAGTTTTCCTGATGCTTTATCTAATATTTGTTTCGCTTTTACGATTTTATCTTTTTCTGTCTTTTCGCTGCGTACAATGAGTACGATTCCATCGCATTTATTCGCTAGTATTTGCGCATCAGTAACCGCAAGGACAGGTGGTGTATCGATTAAAATAATATCAAACATGTTATATGCTTCTAGCAACGCTTCGTCCATTGCCCGGCTCCCTAATAATTCTGCTGGGTTTGGCGGGATTGGACCTGCTGCCATTAAATATACGTTCTCTATATCTGTTTTTTGAATGCATTGCATAAGCTTTGCTTGTCCTGATAATAAGTTCGTTAACCCATTTGAACTATGAATGGCAAATAAGTTTTGTATCGTCGGCTTACGCAAATCAGCTCCAATTAATAAAACTTTCTTTCCTTGTTGGCCGAAAACAACTGCTAAGTTTGCGATTGTCGTTGTTTTCCCATCACCTGGATCTGCCGAGGTAACGATAATAGAACGAACATGACTATCCACAGATGTAAATTCAATGTTTGTACGAATGTTACGATATTGTTCTGTAATACGCGATTTAGGTTCTTTATGTGTAATTAATTGTCGTAATGATTTTCTTTTCTTTCTCCCGAACATATTCATAATCTCCTTTTGTGAAATGCGACATTTCCCTTTTCTCTCTCTTATGCTCGATTTCATACGTCTAATTAATATTTTGTATTGCTAATTTCCCCACATCTCATCATAATCAATAACATTCTACTTTGTCTTATATAAGCGCCTTAACAATATGACAATGCCCTTACTTCTTCATTACCTTTATCACTTATCCTATTTTCTAAATAAATGATAAAGTAAATTATATGGTAATTACCATCTATTGACAAGTAATTTTCTGATTAGTTTGTATTTTATCGCTTCATCGTTATATAACAGAAACAAAAAATCTCCTTGTACGTTCACAAGGAGATTTTTTTATTTGTTCTCTATTCTTTTTTATCACCAATTGCAAATGTGATTTCAGCTTCACATGCAACTTCACCATCTACTGTCGCAATTGCTTTTCCTTTTCCGATCGGGCCACGTACACGTGTCATTTCTACTTCTAGGCGAAGTTGATCACCCGGGCGTACCTGTTTTTTGAAACGACAATTGTCGATACCTGCGAAGAAAGCAAGTCTTCCGCGGTTTTCTTCTTTCTTTAATACAGCAACCGCTCCGACTTGTGCTAACGCTTCTACAATAAGTACGCCAGGCATAACTGCATAGTCAGGGAAGTGTCCATTAAAGAATTCTTCGTTTGCAGATACATTTTTAATTCCAACCGCTCTTTTGCCTTCATCTACTTCTAATATTTTATCAACAAGTAAAAATGGATAGCGGTGAGGAATGATTTCTTTAATTTGTTCTATATTTAGCATGTAATGATCGCCCCTTTTGTAATATTGGTCTTACCACTTGGACATATTGTTATTATCCCATTTTGTTTATCGTTTGTCATTACAAAGTGAATTTTTATATTTAGTATACTTACTTCTCCATATAAAAAAATGCACACACTCTATTCCCTTAAAATAGTTGCACATTCCTGCAACTGACACGGAGGTAGAAAAGAGTGTATGCCCAGATTAGGGAAAGGCAATATGTATTGAAACATTATTTGCCTTAATGTCGTATTCGACTCATTATATTATAAACGTTTTCAAATAAGGAAATATTAAATTTAACCATATATATGAATATTTTACCTGTTTCCTCCGTTTTTCTTTATTTTTCTCTCATTTTCGCAAAAAAACGAAATAAAAAAATAGAAAAATAAAAAAGAACTAAGGTTTACACCTTAGTTCCTTCTACTTTATCCAGCTATTTTTGAAATAATAATCAGTTGGGTGCCCCACTGATGAAAGTTTCACTTTATTTCAAAGCACGACGTGGTAATTTGTCAATATTCTCTAACATAATACCTGTACCAACCGCAACACATTGCATTGGGTTTTCAGCGATTAATACTGGTACCTTTAATTCTTCTGCTAGAAGCATGTCGATACCGTGTAGTAAAGCTCCACCGCCTGTTAAAATAACACCGCGGTCGATAATGTCCGCAGATAGTTCTGGTGGTGTGCGCTCTAGTACGCCTTTTGCAGCTTGTACAATGATAGCCGCGTCTTCTTTTAGTGCTTCTGTAATTTCTTCAGAGCATACTGTAATTGTACGTGGTAAACCTGTTACCATGTCACGTCCACGAATTTCAAGCTCTTCACTACGTGCACCTGGGAATACTGTACCGACTTTAATTTTAATATTTTCTGAAGTACGTTCTCCAATTAATAGCTTATACTTACGTTTAACGTAGTTTAAGATCTCCATATCAAACTTATCGCCAGCCATTTTGATAGAAGAAGAGGTAACAATATCACCCATAGATAGTACAGCGATATCTGTTGTACCTCCACCAATATCAACAACCATGTTACCGCTTGGTTGGAAGATTTCCATACCAGCACCAACTGCGGCTACTTTTGGTTCTTCTTCTAAAAATACTGTTTTACCACCTGAACGTTCAGCAGCTTCACGAATTGCTTTTTGTTCTACCGATGTGATATTTGTTGGACAACAAATTAAAATGCGAGGTTTTGAAAAGAAGCTCTTTACGTCCAACTTGTTAATGAAATACTTTAACATCGCTTCTGTAATTTCGAAATCTGCGATTACACCATCTTTAAGTGGACGAATTGCTACAATATTACCAGGCGTACGTCCCACCATACTTCTTGCTTCTTCACCTACTGCTAATACTTTACCTGTATTACGATCAATTGCCACAACAGATGGCTCATTTAATACAATACCCTTACCTTTAACATGAATTAATACATTAGCCGTACCTAGGTCAATTCCGATATCTCGCGCAAACATTCCCGTCTTTTCCTCCTCGATATTCAAAATCAGGTTACACCCGAATTCTTTTACACCTAATTTCTGATTTTATCATAAATTTAACAGAAACGTAATATTCGCAAAAAGAATTCTTCTGAAAAATATTACCGAATGCACGCGGAATGTTTGCTAACGTATATTTATCTTATATTAACGGAAGGTAAGACTCTCATCTCAAAATCAATCCGACGAGTTTAGAAGAGTTGAGCGAAAGACAAAAAGCCTGCAAACGCCCGATTACTGAAGACTAATAATCAGTGAGGCATGCCCCACTGATTAAAGTTTCACTTTATTGACGTACAGGCTTTTCTACATCTTCTTTTCTATATTTTTGCTTTGTTGCTTCTCCGCCTCTTAAATGACGAATAGACTTATGATAATCAAGAATTTCTTTCACTTCATTTGCGAGCTCTGGGTTAATTTCTGGTAGACGTTCTGTTAAATCTTTATGGACTGTACTCTTTGATACCCCAAATTCCTTTGCAATTACACGCACTGTCTTTCTTGTCTCCACGATATACTTACCAATCTTGATAGTTCTCTCTTTGATGTAATCGTGCACACCACTCGCCTCCCTAAATTGGATGTGAGAAGTGTGAAATGAGCTTCGCTGCATACGACTAAGAAGTAAGTGTGAGTGCTGTTTGTAAGCGTTAAACATTCTTGGATTTATAATGAAATGATTCACGATTTCTCACCTCAAACACTCTCTTTGCTTTGGTTTATACCATTGTATTGCCCGCACTACTGATATATGCTACATGTTCACTATTTTTGCGGACTAAGTTAAGAAAAATTACGTTTTTTTGTGAGAAATACGTTAACAATGACTATTTTGGCAAAAAAATGACACCTTGTTTAAAAGGTGTCATTCTTCTCGATCATATTCTTCTTCTAACAATTGATGGTGGGGAACTTCCTTCTTACCGGCAATATAATAATACAAAGTAAATAAAACAAACAATAATATAATAGCAATCGACAGAACAAACAAAAACGACACAGTATCCCCTCCCTTTTGTAATATATATTCGAGAATCTCGTCATTTTTCCTTGTTAATGCAATTTTTTTCTCGAAATTGATTATTTTTATATATAGCTCGACTAATAATCGGACTTTTACGGGCAGTTAATCAACCCTAACTTCTTTGCTTTCGCTGAATTTTGAGATCGGGGTCTTACCGCCCGTAAATAGCAGGATGAAAATAAAAAAATCAGTTCTCTTAATGAGAACTGATTTTTCCACTTTCTTATTCTTGTGAAGAAGAATCGTTAGATGATTCTGTAGAACCATTTGTTGATTTTTCTTCTTTCTTCGGTTCTTCTTTTTTGTCACCAGTCGAACCGCTTGTTGATTTCTCTTCTTTTTGAGACTTATCTTCTGTTTTACTTTCTGGTTTCGTGCTCGTTGACTTCTCTTCTTTTTGAGATTTGTCATCAGCCTTTTTACCAGAAGCATTCGTTGCCTTTGTAGCACCTGCATCAGCTTTAATTTCTGCTACTGATTTATTTAAGTAGCGCTCAGGGTTCACAGCCACATTGTCTTTACGTACTTCAAAGTGCACGTGAGAACCTGCTTCTTTATTCATTGCACTTAGACCGGATTTTCCTAATACTTCACCTTGTGCAACTCTTGCACCTTTTTCTACTTTCACACTGCCTAAGCTTTGATAAGAAACTGCTACACCATTTCCACTATCAACTGTTACAACATAACCAAGAAGTGAATCTTTTTCAGCTTTTGTTACTGTGCCACTTAAAGCAGCAGCAACATTGAACTCTTTTCCATTTTTCGCAGCAATGTCAATTCCTTTATTCGGGGAATATGTGTTGTTATAAAAGACAAGTGCTTTTTCTTGTTCCGCCTCAGTTGCTGCATCTTCATAGAATTTCTTCTGCACGACTACTTCCGCATTAGCGGCTGCTGGCATTTTCACTACTTCTGAAGATTTCGTTACTGGTACTGCTGGATCTTCCGATTGTGTATACGGTGTTGCTTGATCGTGGTTCGGAGTCTTCTTTGGATTAGCTCCTTGGAACCATAGCGCAACCACTAGGATTACCGCTGCACAAGCAATGTACAGTGCCGGAAACACCCATCTTTTTTGAAATAAATGTACTACCTTTTGCGACTTTTTATTATTTCTTCCTCGCATTCCATCATCACCTCAGCAATCATTTTGAACAATATTCATGTATCCTATACAACGTATAACTAATTACTTTTCGACAAATTATGTAAAAATATGTATAGAAATTGTAAAATTTCCGAGGAAATGATGAAAAAAGAAAAAACTGAGCATTTTCAGCTCAGTTTTTAGTCCATTTGTTTCTTTTTATATACGATTAAACATGCAACAACCGAAAGAATAAGCCACACTCCAACATTCAAGACATGTCCGCTAATACTACTAAATCCCGCTCCCTCTACTAAGCTGTTAATCGCTTTGGCAATATGAGATGTCGGAAGATACTCGATCATCGTTTTAATTACTTTATTTTCAACCATTGGCTCAAATTGTACAGCTAAATACATCGTCATTAATATCGGCATTCCAATGAGTGATGTTTGCGGTACAGACTCAGCTAACAATCCAATCATTGTTCCAATCACAATAAATAGAATTGTTCCACATAAGAAAATAAATCCTAGTAATAAAAGATTTCCACCGAATTGATCCAAAATGAATAAGTTCACAATACAAATGCCCAACGTCAAACATGCTGTTAATATACTTTTCCCAAGAAGAACTTCAACCGAAGAAGCTGGTGATAGCATTAGCACACGTAACGTATGTTTTTCTTTTTCTTCTGCAATTACCATTGATTGAACAAACCCTGCAACAAATAGAAAGGCCATTAAAGTAATAATGCCAACCCCCATGCGCCCTTCTCCAAATCTGCTAAATATAAATGCAAATATAATTGGTAAAGATGCCATTAATAACACTTGTGAATTTGTCTTAAAATCTTGTACTTCTTTTCTAAAAATAGCTGATACACGTCTCATTGAAAATGTCATTATAATCCCCTCCCAGTAACTTCAATAAAGATATCGCCTAATGTTGGCTCGTGTGAATGAATAGATAGTAATTCACCTTTTTTCATCCATTCTGAAATACGTTTTGCACCTAATTCATCTTTTTGCACGACTTCTTTTTGCTTATCTTTTAATACGACTTGTATTTGATCTTTCGCGTATTGTAAGCGAAGGTTTTCTGGTGTATCAAGCGCTACAATTTCTCCGCCGCATAGAAAGGCGATACGGTTACAAAGCGTTTCTGCTTCTTCCATATTGTGCGTCGTTAAGAAAATCGTCGTTCCTTCTTTATTTAAGTCTTTTAAGATTTTATGAATGTTTTGTACGTTAACTGGATCGAGTGCGGATGTTGGTTCGTCTAAAAAGAGGATATCTGGTTTATGAAGGATCGCTCTCGCTAGTGTGACGCGCTGCTTCATTCCCTTTGATAGTTTCTTTACTAATGTTTTTTTATCATCTAATAGATTCACTTGTGCTAGCACTTCATCGATTCGTTCTTTTTTGCAATCGTATAAGTCGCAAAATAATAGTAAGTTATCATAAATGCTAAGTCTTTCATATAAGCCGCTGTTGTCTGTTAAAATACCAATTCGTTTATAATCGATGCTACTTGGTCCTGTAATGTCTTTCCCTAATACTCTTACTGTTCCAACACTATGAAGTAATTGAGAAGTTAATATTTTTACTGTTGTTGTTTTACCAGATCCACTCGGTCCGAGGAATCCGAAAATTTCTCCTTGCTTCACCTCAATATTTACATTTCGAAGTGCCGTTTTTTCGTTGAAACTTTTCATTACATCTTTCATTTCAATTGCCAATGTCATTTCGTCATCCCCTTTGTTTTTCTTTATAGATGAAATTTGCTTTCGCAAGTTTCGATTTGTATGTTTCGCTTTTCTTGACTCAATCATATGAAAAATAAAGGGTAGGCGCAGTAAAATACCGGTAAAAGGAGTATTTTTACCGGTGAATGAATCATATTTCGATCCTATTGGAGCACTTTTTATAGCCCAATTACACCTTTTAATTCATCCATTCGTCCTTTTGAAAGCGGAATTGAACTTTTTCTTTCGTCATCCAAAATTAAACTAAAACTGTTCCGTGTCCAAGTAATAACTTCTCGTACTCGTTGTAAATTAACGAGGTACGAACGATGACATCTAAAGAAACCGAATCCTGTTAATCTCGTTTCTAGTTCACTTAATGTTAATGCACATACGAAATCACCTTCACGCACATGAATATGTGTCACTCCATTTTGTGTTTCAATGAAATGAATTTCCATCGGATCAAGTAAAATGATTTTATCGTTCACCTTCGCTGGTATTCTTTCTAATTTCATCTGCGGAATCATTTGAACGACTTTTTCTTCATCAACTTCTTCCGCCTCTTCTTGCTCGATTTCGACCTTTTTCACACCATCGTTGTTTAATATGTATACATCTTCTGTTAACGAAAGAGCGTCTGATAGGAAAGAGGACGTAATAAAGATCGCCTTTCCTTTCTCTTTCATTTTCATAATTGCTTTTCGAATAATAATCGTACTTTCTGTATCTACATTTTGCTCCGGCTCTTCCAAAATAACTAAATCCGGATTATGAATCATAACTCGCCCAATATGAAGGCGACGTTTCTCTGAAAATGATAATTTTTCTATTTTCACGTTTAACTTATCTAAGAGACCGACATATTGTACTACTTCTTCTATACTTATCTTTGATTCATAAAGCCCTAACAAAAATTTAAAGTATTCCTTCACCTTCAAACGATCATATGCTTCATCTTTCAAAAAACAAAAACCGATGCGGGAATAATTTTTCTTTCCAATCGCTTCGCCTCCAAATAGCACATTGCCAGTTGAAGCTTCTTCCTCACCAATAATGATGCGATGCAAAACTTTAGCTGTATGGTTATTACATTGCAAAACAACACATTGTCCTTTCTCAACCTCTAGCTCAATTGCCGGTAACTGGTTCGTCTTCCCTAATTGTTTCAACTCCAGTAGCGCCATTTCGTCTCCCCCAAATGCTTTTTATCCTATTATACCAAACAATTAATGGAAAATTTTGATATTTTTATGAAACAAATAAAAAGAAGGCTATCCAAATGAACGGATAGCCTTATTCTCTATTTTTGTTCTACCATATAAGTTTTGAGTAAATCACGAAGTGCTCTTTTTAAAAACTTACCTACAAATAATGAAAAAAGGAGCTAATCTTAATTAGCTCCTTTCACGTTCTACTTCTTCACCATCAGTTTTCCCTCATAATCATTCATCGTTTTTATTTCAACGCCTTTATAATAATGAGCGACGATATCTGTATATTTCTTACCTTCCGCTGCCATACCATTCGCACCGTATTGACTCATGCCAACACCATGACCGAAGCCTTTCGTCGTGACAATGATTTTATTGCCCTCTTGTTTCCATGTAAAATCAGAAGAGCGCAAATCTAACTTTTCACGAACTTGTTTTCCTGTTAATGTTTTCCCTTGGAACGCTACATCCTTTACTCTTTTACCCTCCGTAAGATCTTTAATATTTCCAACCTTTCCATCCGCTAGCACTTTCACACCGAGACGTTTTTGAAAATCAGCTACTGTGAACGTTTGCTCGCTTGTAAACTTTGGAGAGGCTTGATCCCACGGGCTATCTACACTTTTCAAATACGGATAATCATTTCCCCAATAATCAGCTGCATTCTCTGTTCGGCCGTTACTCGTTGAGAAGAAAGACGCTGAAATCGGTTTTCCCTCATACGTTAAAACTTGTCCTGCGGTTTTAGAAACGGCTTCCTCGATTTTCTTTAAATTGTTTTCGTAGTTATTGCCCCATTGTTTTTTCAATTCCTCTTTGCTTTTGTACACTTGATCTTTCACCGTATCTACCACATCTGCATTGTTTTTCTTTTCTCCACTTAGCATACGCTGCACCACGAATGTTCTTGCTGCTAATGCCTGTGCCTTTAGCGCCTCTATTTCAAAACTGGCATTCATCTCAGAAGCTACTACACCGGTCACATATTCCTCCACAGGTAATGTTTCTACCTTCTTCTGTTGGTCGCGATATACAGCAACTTGAACTGCTGTATCCACTTTCCCTGGAGCTGGTATACTTTCTATCGCTGGAGGAGTTTTAGAAGCTGCTTCTTCTCCTATTTTTGCTTTCGCAAACGGAATTACAAGAGCAGCGGGTACAATGATAACGAGCGCTATTAAAAGCACTACTATAATGAAAAATGGCTTTGAAAATTTCATCCTATTCCCCCAATATAAAGTTGGCTTCCTTTCATTCTTATGGAACTACGGAATTTTTTAGAACATACTTGGGGGTATCGGTATAGACTGAAGTTTTAATGCGTTGGAGTCTTACTGCCCGCTAATGGGAGATAAAACGAAAATTTTCTAAATATTTTTACTGGTACGTGCATAAGTATAGAGTTTATTGACTATAACAGTAATAACCCCAAAAAAATAGTCTCTATATCAAAAGACATAGAGACTACTTCAATTAAGCGTGAAGATCAGAAACTTCTTGTTCTTTCACTTCTTCTACTTTTTCGTTTACACGTTCAATAGTTGCACCTAATGCAGCTAATTTCTTATGGAAGTCTACATAACCACGGTCAAGATGCTTTAATTCAGTTACACGAGTGTAACCTTCTGATACTAAACCAGCTAAGATTAATGCTGCAGCTGCACGTAAATCAGTTGCACCTACTTCAGCACCTTGTAAGCTGTTTGGACCGTTCATAATAACAGAACGACCTTCGATTTTAATATCAGCATTCATACGACGGAATTCTTCAACGTGCATAAAGCGGTTTTCGAATACCGTTTCTGTAATCATACTTGTTCCATCAGCTTGTAGTAATAATGCCATCATTTGTGATTGCATGTCTGTTGGGAAACCTGGGTGAGGCATAGTTTTAATATCAACCGCTTTTAGCTTATCTGGGCCGATAACACGTACACCTTCATTTTCCTCAATAATTTTAACACCCATTTCTTCCATCTTCGCTGTAATTGAGCGTAAATGTTCTGGAACAGCATTTTCAATTAAGATGTCTCCACCAGTAATTGCTGCTGCAACCATGAATGTTCCCGCTTCAATACGGTCAGGAATAATAGAGTGGTTTCCACCATATAATTTCTCAACGCCTTCGATACGAATCGTTCCAGTTCCAGCTCCGCGTACTTTCGCTCCCATCGCATTTAAGAAGTTAGCTAAGTCAACGATTTCTGGTTCTTTCGCTGCATTTTCAAGGATTGTTGTCCCTTTTGCTAATGTAGCTGCAGACATAATGTTTTCTGTCGCGCCCACGCTTGGGAAGTCTAAATAAATTTTAGCTCCTTTTAGTTCTCCCTCAACGTATGCCTCAACAAAACCGTTACCAACCTGTACTTTTGCTCCCATTGCTTCGAAGCCTTTTAAATGTTGGTCAATTGGACGTGAACCAATTGCACATCCACCTGGAAGTGCAATACGAGCACGACCGTTACGTGCTAATAATGGTCCCATTACTTGAACAGATGCACGCATTTTACGTACATATTCAAATGGTGCTTCAATGTTTAGTTCTTTAGAAGCATCGATTGTTACTTGGTTATTTTCAAATACGACTTCAGCATTTAAATGACGTAATACCTCATTAATTGTGTATACATCAGACAAAACTGGTACTTCAGATAGTACATTCTTTCCATCACTCGCTAATAGGGCTGCAGCGATTATAGGTAATACAGCATTTTTTGCGCCCTCAACACGCACTGTGCCGTTTAACCGCTTTCCGCCACGGACGATGATCTTTTCCAAATTATTCCCCTCCGTGTCCTTTTTTCAGTATCTATTCACTCAATACTCAGAAGTTATGATCGGTGTGCCAACCACAATTGTATCTTTGTTGTTTGTAGAACGTATTGCTATTTGCACATTTATTTTCTCTCTATTTGTTGAAAGAGCGTCATCCCACTTTTTATTGTATGCGGAGACTGACACAAATGCTCTTTCTTCTACTTGTTCGATCGCTCTTGCTGAAAGATCTTTCAAAACCTGATTGGTTTTATTTTGCAAAACACCTTCAATCTTATCATTCAGTACACCTTGAACACAAGTGTAAATTATAGGTTTTTCATTAAAAATTTTATTCATTTTCTGAACATGCTTCGGGTCCCATTTCGCCCCACTTACTTCAAAAATAATGAAAGTGTTTTCTTTAGTATTTTCCTTACTCCAAGTTACTACTACTCGTTCTTCATATGAAGCAAACTTTTTATAGGATGTAGCTTTATATCCATCTGGAGATTGCTCTAAGTCCCATTTTTGAATATTTGCCTTCCCCTTCACATCGTTTAACAATTTTTGAAACGTATGTATGTTAGAAATTGTTTTTGTTTCTCGCGCTAACCATGACCATTTCTCCACTTTAGCATCATTTTTCTCTAAAGCCTTAATCATGTTCTCCATTTTCTGTTCATCGCTTATCGGTTTCATCTCTCTATATCCAACCAAAAAGAAAACAACACTCAACGCAACAATAAGAATGGCTTTAAGCTTCAATTTCATCCCCTCCTATCCCCATTGTTAACGGAGATATGAGGTTCTATACACTTACTTTACTAAATACGTTAAACTCTTCGAATAGCCTAAATAATCAAGGAAAAAGTTACTTACAGATGTCCCAATTGCAATTGTAATTAGGATGAGTAATACCCTCGTCTGCAACACTTTTCCAGCTTTCATTAAACGCTCGATGTGAATACCTTGTAAGGCCCACCACGTAATGGTAATAAACAATAAATGCGAAACGATGGCAATCAGTGCTTGTTGCCCTAAAAGTTGTGCCAAAAAATCGACCCCTTTTTACTCGGCTACTACTTACGAAAGAATATAAAAACGATACCATAATAAGTAGGAGCCACACTTTTTCAAATGCAAATAAGCATCTTACATTTTACATCGTAAACTTCTCTCGAAAAAACGTATACCTATATGCATTTTCATTTGCGGCTAACACAAAATAAAAAGCGCAGAGTACCGACTCCACACCTTTTATTTTCACTATTGTACCACGTTCCCCAAGAAGAAGAAATCTTTCATTAATGGAAAATATTCATAAAAGAAATTGTATCCAATCATCGGCATAATCCCTAGTATTACAATCGAAATTGCACAAAGACTCATAACAACCTTTATATTTAATGGCAACCGAATTTTCTCTTCTACTTCTCCCGTCCGGAAAAACATTTGCTGTAAAATACGGAAATAATATACGAATGAAATGACTGTCGTACCCATCATAATAGAAGCTAGTACGTAATGAGCTGGCTCTACATGAAGTGCACCTAAAAAGATGTTAATTTTCCCGATGAAACCAGCTGTTCCTGGTATCCCGGCCAACGATAAAATAAAAATCGTCATTACTATCGCTGTAAATGGCGACCTGTTATATAATCCGGTGAAAATAGTGATATTTTCTTTGTCGCTTTGTAAGATTAAGCCGTGGATAATTGCAAATGCGCCTATATTCATAAGCATATAGGCAAGCATGTAAAACCACATGCTATCCATCGTAAATGGTGATAATGCCACAAGTGGAACGAGTAAATACCCCGCATGCGCGATTCCTGAATAAGCAAATAGGCGTTTTACGTTATATTGCTTTAGTGCGACTACATTTCCGATAATCATCGTAATACTTGCTAGAACCGCAATATATATACTCATACGCCCGTATAAAGATTCCATGTCTCCTTGCACCGATACACTTGCAAAAATCATAAGGAACAGACGAATAATGAGTAGGAACCCCGCAATTTTAGAAATCGTTCCAAGGAAAGCAGTAACAGGTGTAGCCGCCCCTTCATACACATCGGGTGCCCACATATGAAACGGCACTGTTGCAATTTTAAACGAGAGCCCAACGAGCAATAGTAGAAATGCGAGAGCTAACAATAGCTGAATACCACTAGTTAGCTCCCCGGTGAATACTTTTTGCATATCCACAATATTGGTTGAGCCTGTAATACCGTATAAATAACTCATTCCAAAGAGCGTAATCGCCGTTCCAATTCCTCCATTAATGACATATTTCATTGCCGCTTCATTTGATGCACGGTTCCTTTTTCGTATTCCTACTAAAACATAGGAAGAAAGTGATAGTAGCTCTAAACCGACGAAAAGTGTAATAAAATCAACACTAGAAGCCATGAACATCGCCCCAAGAAGGGCCATTAAAAATAAGTAATAATATTCTCCCTTATCTTCAATTGGATTTTTCTTGTCATCGCTCATTGCGGTGCATAAGATGAGGGCCGCTCCGCCTAATAACAACGTTTTAAACCCTTTTGAAAATCCATCTAACACAAACGATCCATTTAAAATATCTCCTGCTGGTTCGCCGTATAGCGTAATTAATGACACAATTGCTAATATGACAGCAGCGATTGCACTAAGCGCCACATACCTATGGTTCAGCTTAAAAAACAAATCACCTATGGAAAGAAGGATGGCAAACCCGAGAATAATGAATTCTGGCAACATGAGATGCCATGATAAGCTCAGTAACGTATCCATATCCATCCTACTTCACCCCCAATGTTTTCAATGTATTTTGAAGCGGATCCCCTAGTATTTCTGGCATTACTCCAATGGCAATAATACAGAAGATAAGCAATAGGACCGGGACGTACTCCCATCCGTGTATATCAGTTTTCGCTTCCCACTCTTTCTTACCAAATGTTACTTGGAGTGTCGCTCTTAATACGTACACAGCGGTTAAAATAATCCCAAGTACACCGACTGCAGCAATGACTGGCTCTCCTTGGAATAAGCCGAGAAAGGCAAGAAACTCACTCACAAATCCAGACATCCCCGGTAGTCCAAGCGATGCCATTCCTCCTGCTAGGAAGAAGCCGCTAAGTATTGGGACACTTTTTGCGAGTCCACCAAGCGCTGTAATATCCGACGTGCCAAAGCGCTGTTCTATAACACCAAGCAAGAAGAAGAGCAAGGCTGCAATTAAACCGTGCGAAACAACTTGGAATAGCGCCCCTTGTGTACCTGGTGCATTAAGTGCCGCAAGCCCCATTAAAACAATTCCCATATGCGAAATACTAGAGTAGGCAAGCACCTTCCTAAAATCCGTTTGGATGAGCGCTAAAAAGGCACCGTACAATAAGTTGATTACTCCTAAAATCGCAATTAGCGTGGCAAACTCGCGAAAGTATTCTGGGAATAGCCCCTTCCCGAAGCGAATCATCCCGTACGCTCCAATCTTTAGCAAAACGCCTGCATGAAGCATAACTACAGCAGGGTGCGCTTCAATATGCACATTGACCATCCAGCGATGCAACGGGAAAATAGGTAGTTTAATTGCAAAGGCAATCATTATAGCAATAAATACACCAAGCTGTATGCTACTCGGGACGATCTGTCCTCCCCCAGCACTTACACCTGTTAATATCTCTTTCAATGCCGCAATATTTGTCGTACCTGTTTTCGCGAACAAAATCGAGAAAACGATGAGCAAAATAGCTGATCCAATGCCGTTATATATTAAATAACTATATGCAGCCTTTTCACTCGACAATTTCCCCCACTTGCCAATTAATAAAAACATTGGTGGCAGTGTAATTTCAAAGAAAATAAAGAACAACATTAAATTTTTAGCAGCGAAGACACCGAGCATCCCTATTTCTAGCATGAGCAATAGCATATAAAATGCTTTTAAATTTCTTTTAATGGAAAACGCTGCAATTGCTGCAAGCATCGCTAGAAGGGCTGTCAGCACCATCATTACAAGTGACAAACCATCAATTCCAAGCTCGTAATAAATAGAAAACCATCTTTTATCCACCGCTGCAAAATCACCAAATTTAATCCATTTCACTTTTTCATCAAATAGCGATAGACTCTTTCCAGAAGCATATGTACAAGCGAGGACGGTAGCTATCCCAAATGGAAGCGCCGTCCCAAATAAACCGAGCGCTCGTACTGTACGCGATTCTTTTTTCGGTGTTAATACAAGTAATAGAATCCCTAAAAGTGGGGAGAAAATGAAGAACGTCAACAACAAATCATTCATCGTAAATCCCCTCCCGTATATAGCAAAATAATGACGAGGACCGCGAGCGAAACTGCTGTTACAGTGCCGTACACTTGTACATTCCCGTTTTGAAGCCTCGACAATGTGCCACTTACCCCTTTAACCAAACTTGCGATTAAAACAGCAATCCCTTCCACGACATATACTTCAAATAAGCGAAGCACATGAGCGATTCCCTTCGTAATAGGAATCACTGTCATATTGTATAGTTCATCCACATAATATTTTTCTTTCAAGAGCTTATGAAGAAATGACCTTTCTCCTCCTGCCCAATTTTTTGAGATAGTTTTCTTTCCATATATGAAATACGCAAGGGCAATCCCCCCAAATGAAACGAGCGTCGCAACAATCATAATCCAAACTGGTCCATGTGCTTCTTCCACTTTAAATTGTATATCCTTCGTCAGCCAATCTCCGAGAAACGTTCCAAACCACGGTGTATTTATATATCCTGCTACTACCGCGAGAACGCCGAGAACAATCATCGGATACGTCATAATACGCGGCGAGTCATGCACGTCTTCCTTCGTCTTCGCTTCCCCAGTAAAGACAAGAAAGTATAGGCGGAACATGTAGAATGCTGTTAGGAATGCCGCAAAGACTGCTAGAACAAATAGAAAGTAATTGCCACTCATCCAAGTTGCTGCCAAAATTTCATCTTTACTAAAAAAACCCGAAAGAAGCGGAACTCCACTAATTGCAAGTGTACCTATTAAAAATAACGTACCCGTTACTTTCATCTTCTTCTGTAAACCGCCCATTTTATTAATGTTTTGCGTATGCACAGCATGAATTACACTTCCTGCTGCCAAGAATAGTAACGCTTTAAAAAAGGCATGTGTCGTTAGATGGAATATACCCGCTACATAACCAGCAGAACCTAAGGCGAGCATCATATACCCGAGCTGGCTAACTGTAGAATAAGCAAGTACCCTCTTTATATCCGTCTGTACAAGACCGATAGAGGCTGCAAATATTGCGGTGAAAGCCCCAACAATTGCCACCGTCTGCATTGCCACCGCACTTGCCGAAAATAGCGGGAACATCGTTGCTACTAAATATACACCGGCTGCGACCATCGTCGCCGCATGAATAAGTGCCGAAACAGGCGTTGGCCCCTCCATCGCATCAGGCAACCACGTATGAAGCGGAAATTGACCTGATTTCCCCATCGCCCCGATAAAAATTAATATCGCCGTTATCGTTATCATAGTCGGGGACAGATCGCCTGTATGAATCGCTCTAAAAATTGCTTCATACTCAAAACTACCTGCATGCCAAAAGATTAAAATCATCCCAATAAATAAACCAACATCCCCAATACGAGTCATAATAAAAGCCTTTTTCGCAGCAGCCTTTGCTTCCTCCTTAAAGAAATAAAAACCGATGAGTAAAAATGAACCGAGGCCTACTAACTCCCAAAATATATAAAGCTGTAACAAATTCGTCGATATAACAAGCCCAAGCATCGCAAATGTAAAGAGTCCTAAATATGCATAAAAAGTTGGTAATCTTGCGTCACCTTTCATATAACCTTTTGAATACACATGTACAAGTAAGCTCACAAGTGTAACGATAAATAACATCAAAGCCCCTAATGCAGTCACTTCAAAGCCAAATGATATATCAATATCTCCAGTTCTAAGCCATACCCATTTATGCTTCACTGTGACCTTCGAAAATCTTTCTATTAATACAAGTACCGCGAGTATAAAGGAGAGAGAGACGAAGAAAATACTAAGTACGCTGCTTCCTTCTCTAATTTTCTTCCCGAACATAATAAGTAAAAAAAACGAAACAAGCGGGAAAAGCGGTATGAGCCATGCATAATCGATCATTGTTTCCTTCCCCCTTTTCGGTCACAATGCTATCCTTTAAGCGTATCCATTTCATCTACATGAACTGTCGTGCGATTACGATACAAAGCAATTAAAATGGCGAGCCCTACCGCCGCCTCCGCTGCCGCTACAGCCATCGTAAACAGCGAGAAGATTTGCCCTGTTAAATTCGGGAACAAACCTAATTTACTAAACGCCACTAAATTTAAATTGGAAGCATTTAGCATTAATTCGATACAAACTAATACGATTACTGTGTTTCGCTTCGTTAAAGCTCCAAATAAACCGATGCAAAACAAAATAATCGCAAGTGTTAAATACGCAGAAGCTGGAACGCTACTCATTGGAATCCTCCTCTTTCTCATCCTTCTTCGCAAGTATAATCGCGCCAACAAGTGCTACAAGTAAAATAACCGAGGTTAACTCAAATGGAATAATGTATTTCGAATAGAGAAGTGTACCGATTTGAAGTGTGTTTTTTTCATGGAGAGGTAAACTTCCTTGTGTGCTTTCATTTGAAAAATCGATACTATTAACAGCGAAATACATAACTGCCCCAAATGCTACAACTGCAAAGAAGATAATCCATTTTCGAAGAGTAAGACGTGATTCATTTTCCGCATTATGTTTCGTTAACATAATGCCAAAAATCATAATAATTGTGATTGCACCAGAGTAAAGTAATATTTGTGCAACTCCGATAAACTCGGCCGATAAAAGAAAGTACAAACCTGCAATGCTGAGAAATGTCAGAACGAGAGCTAGCATCATATGCATTACTTTCGTTAAGTTCAACATGAGAACACCACCGATAATTGCAGACAAGGATAGTATAAAGAATGCTACAAACTCGCCATTCATGCTTTATTCTCCTTCCTGACGTTTTCATCGTTTTCGTCGAGCCACTGCAAATTTTTAAATAAATCATCACGTGAATATGCTGCGAGTTCAAAGTTATTTGTCATAACAATTGCCTCTGTCGGGCAAACTTCTGTACATAAATCGCAAAGTATACAAATTTCAAAATTAATATCATACGTATCAATAATTTTCCCTTTTTTCGTAGGGTCAGGATGTTTCTTTCCCGTCAATTGAATGCAATCTGTCGGACAAATGTTAGAACACTGATTACAAACAATACATTTCTCAGGATAAAACTTTTGAATCCCTCTAAAGCGATCTGGCAATGGCAACGGCTGATTTGGATAATCATACGTCACCTTTTTCTTACTCAAATTACTCAGCGTATATTTTAAACCTTTAAATAACCCTTTCATCTCTTACTGGCACCCCCTTCATAGATTAGAAGAATAGCTCCTTAATCAATGCCGTTAAGAAAATATTTGCAAGTGCGATTGGTAATAATACTTTCCAGCCAAACTCCATTAACTGGTCACCCCTTATACGCGGGAACGTAACGCGGAACCAAATTAATAGAAAGACTACACTGCTAAATTTCAAAGCAAACCATACAGCACCTGGAATAAATCCAAGAAACATAACTGGGTTCCAGCCGCCTAAAAAAAGTACTGTAATTAAAGAGGCCATTCCGAAGAAATATACATACTCTGAAAGCATGAAAAACGCCCAGCGAAAACCTGAGTATTCCGTATGATATCCAGAAACAAGTTCTGACTCCGCTTCTGGTAAATCAAACGGCGTCCTATTTAACTCTGCTACTGCTGCGATTAAGAAAACGACGAATCCAATTGGCTGTACGAAAATGTACCAAACTTTCTCCTGCGCCGCTACAATTTCATTTAGATTCAAGCTACCAGCTAACAAAACGATACCAATTACGCTCATTACGAGCGGAATTTCATAAGAAATCATTTGCGCCGCCGCGCGCATCCCTCCTAAAAGGGAATATTTATTATTTGATGCCCATCCCCCAGTTACGACACCAATTGTCGTAATCCCAGAAACAGCAATGTAATACAGCAATCCGACACCAATATCCGCGAACTGAAATTTATCGGTAAACGGGATAACCGCAAGTACCATAAATGCTGGCGCAAATGCAATGACAGGTGCTAATATGAACAACGGTTTATCTGCAGCTTTCGGAATACTATCTTCTTTCAATAATAGTTTCAAAACATCAGCTACCGTTTGCAGTAAACCGAACCGCCCTCCAACTTGGTTTGGCCCAATCCGGCCTTGCATAAATCCCATCACTTTCCGTTCTGCCAAAATACCATATGTAACGAAGCCAAGGACTGCAAATAGTAGAAGCACTGCTAATCCGAAAAAAATGAAGAAATTCGTCCAGCTTGAAGGTGATTGTAAGAGCGTCTCAATCATTAGCCATCGACCTCCCCAAGTACAATATCGACTCCACCTAAAATCGTAATTAAATTGGCGATGTTTTCACCCTTCAATAACTTCGGTAAAATTTGCAAGTTATAAAAAGAAGGTCTGCGGAATTTCAGACGATATGGCTCTTTCTTTCCGTCACTAGCGATATAGCAACCAATCTCTCCGCGTGGTGATTCTATACGGACAAACGCTTCCCCCTTAGGCGCCTTAATAATTTTCGGCACTTTCGCCAGTACGGCTCCGTCCTTTGGAAACTGCTGGACTGCTTGCTCTACAATTTTTAACGACTCTTCAATTTCCTCCATTCGGCAAACGTAGCGATCCCAAGCATCTCCCACGCTCCCAACAGGAATATCAAAATTAAAACGATCATAAATCGAATACGGCTCATCTTTGCGAAGATCCCAGTTTACTCCGGTGCACCGCAAATTCGCTCCGCTTAAAGAATACGAAATTGCTTCTTCCGCGCTATATATACCAACGCCCTTCACGCGATTCAAGAAAATCTCATTACCACTAACAAGGTCGTGATAACCTGCCAATTGCTCTCTCATGTATGGAACAAACTCTTCCACTTTTTCAATCCAACCATCCGGCGCATCCCACTTCACACCGCCAACTCTCATATAGTTAAAAGTAAGCCGTGCCCCGCATAATTCATTTAATAAATTTATAATCATCTCTCGTTCACGAAACGCGTACAAAAACGGGCTGACCGCTCCTATATCAAGAAGATTTGTACCCCACCAAACGAGATGGCTCGCAATTCTTCCCAGCTCCATCGCAAGTACTCGCAAGTATTCGGCACGTTCCGGAATTTCAAGTCCCATCATCGTCTCTACAGCATGGCAAATGACGTAATTATTCGTCATTGCTGATAAATAGTCCATTCGATCTGTATAAGGGATAATTTGCGTATACTGTAAGCTCTCAGCGATCTTTTCAGTCCCGCGATGCAAATACCCAATAACCGGTGTAGCTTCTTTAATAATTTCACCGTCAATCTTAATAACAAGCCTGAAAACACCGTGTGTACTCGGATGCTGAGGTCCTACATTCAAAAGCATTTCTTCCGTACGAATCATAAGTTACACCTCCACATCATACGGTTCATAATCTTTCCTAAGCGGATACCCTACCCAATCATCAGGCATTAAAATACGCAATAAATTCGGATGTCCCTTAAATGCAATGCCTAGCAGATCATACGCTTCTCGCTCCGGCCAGTCAGCCCCTTTCCACAGCGCTGTTACCGATTCAACTTGCGGCACTTCTCTATCCAGCTTTACCTTCACCGCTACAGACTGTTTCTTTCCATATGAAAATAAATGAACATACACTTCCATATGAGTCACAAAATCTGTCGCATGTAGCTCTGACATATAATCAAAAGCAAGTCCCTCATGGAATCGTAGTAACTCCATCACCTCATAATATTTTGAAGGATCCACCACAAGAGTTGGTACATCTTTTGAAAGTTTATTAATATAGGAATCTACTAATGTGCTACCTCCTAATTTACCCCTAATAACCTCAACATACTGATTGAGATACGGCTGATTAACGGACGGTTCTTCTTGCTTCGGTACATCTTCCTTTTCACTTTCAGCACCCTTCGTCTTCGCCCTTGCCGCCGCAGCCGCTTTCGCCTTCGCTGCTGCAATTGCCTTCGCCTTTTCATCTCCCAAATTCCCATCACCTTGCGAAGCTTTCTGTTTCGCTAGCGCCGCTGCTTTTGCTTTCGCAGCTGCCACGGCCTTCGCCTTCGCTTTAGCCTTTTCTTCTTCCGTTACCTCTTCTGTTCCTTCTCTTTTTTGCTTCGCTAGCGCAGCCGCTTTTGCTTTCGCAGCTGCGGCTGCCTTCGCCTTCGCTTTGGCCTTTTCTTCTTCCGTTACTTCTTCTGTTCCTTCTCTTTTTTGCTTCGCTAATGCTGCCGCTTTTGCTTTCGCAGCTGCGGCTGCCTTCGCCTTCGCCTTCGCTTTGACCTTTTCTTCTTCCGTTACTTCTTCTGTTCCTTCTCTTTTTTGCTTTGCTAGCGCCGCTGCTTTTGCTTTCGCAGCTGCGGCTGCACGTTGTTTTGCTTCTTCTACAGTCATTCCATCAATTTTTGGTAGCGCTTTCTCTTTTTCTTGATTTTCTCCTTCAAGCTTACTTATTTCCCCATCATGTTTCGCAACAAGACGTTTTCTCGCTTCTTCTTTCGCGCGCCTAGCAGCTTCTCTTTTCAGATCCTCTAAATCTTTATTTGGATTACTCATTTATTCGTCACCTGCTTCCCTGTCTTTGCCTCGTAACGAATTTTCTCTTTCAACTTATTAATTCCATAAATTAAAGCTGCAGGGTTTGGTGGGCATCCAGGAATATACACATCAACTGGTACAATTTGATCTACACCTTTCACAACAGCGTACGAATTCACATACGGACCACCAGCAGTCGCACAAGATCCCATCGCAATAACCCATTTCGGTTCAGGCATTTGATCATATAAACGCCTAACAATAGGAGCCATCTTCTTCGTTACCGTTCCCGACACAATCATGACATCTGATTGCCTTGGTGAAGTCCGAAAAAATGACCCAAATCGATCTAAATCGTAATGTGATGAACCTACTCCCATCATTTCAATCGCACAGCATGCCAGTCCGAATGTCATCGGCCATAAAGAATTACTCCTCGCCCACCCTTTTAACTGCTCCAATGTAGAAAAAAAGATATTTCTCTCTAATTCCGCTCGCTCATTTGGATGTAGTGCCTCAAAATTTATAACCATTGTAACACCTTCTTTTTCCAAGCATAAGCTAATCCAACTAGCAACATTACAACAAAGATGAGCATTTCAATTAATGCAAATAAACCTAGCTTGTCATATGCAACAGCCCATGGATATAGAAATAAAGTTTCTACATCAAAGATGACAAACAATAAAGCGAAAATATAGTAACGAGCATGAAACCGAATATTTGCATCATGAAAAGGCTCAATTCCACTCTCATACGTCGTCGCTTTTGCTGCACTTGGTTTGTTTGGGCGCAGCATCCTTCCTAATGTAAGAGCCACTACCGGCAGTAATATGCCTACTAGCAAGAAAATCAAAACGATCATATAATTATTTTCATATACACTTGCCATTGTGAAACCCTCCCCCCTGAATTAAGAACAAGTTCACTTAGTAAACAATATGTCCCAGTTGCGACAAATATTATTTTTAAATTTTTCTAAATAATTAAACTATTTTATTTATTATAGCAAACTTCAAATTCCTATGTCGATATGTTGAGGACAGAAACAAGAATTATTAAAATCTATTTTTATAACTCGCTATACCGGTGCAAAATAAGTATAGAATTTATATATATTTTTTAGGCAATCACAAAAAATAAAAAGGGAAGTTTATATGTATATACCGTAGGTGATATAAATGAAAAAACAAACACATGTAAGTATTCTTATAATCATTTTATTGTTTTCTATCGCAATTCATTACGTAGCCATGCTCTTTCTATATGAATACTCATTTCCCTTTCAAATATTAATTGGAATGAGTACCCTATTAATTGATATTATCGCTTGTAGTTATATATTTTATTTTACAAATACGAAACAAGGGTTATCCCGTTTATTTTGGATCATATTATCTGTTGGGGCTCTCTCTTATTTCATTGGTGATATAGTTGTTTCCTATCAACGTTTAATTTTAAAGGACTACTATACGTTTGTTGATCCGTCTGACTTTTTTTACCTACTTTTTTTAATTAGCTTTGCACTTGCCTTTCTATACGAGATCATTTATAACCGGGACTTATTAGAAAAGCTTTTTATGATATGTGATATTTGTATTATCGTTACAGCCCAATTTACTTTAAGTTACTACTTACTTATTGAGCAAACCATTCACGTTTTCACAACATCCTATATCGATATATTTGTTCAACTTACCTATCCAATGGCTGATTTACTCTTTCTTTTAATTGGAATCAACCTTTTATTCAGACCATTATCCTTATTACCAAAACAAGTTGGTGCACTTCTTGGTAGTGCTTTAATTTTGTATGCTACTACAGATGCTATTTATGCTTATATAAAATATTTCACACCAGCGTATTCTATGTTTACAGTTACTCCGTTCTATCAAGTGGTTTTAGTGCTAGCAGCAATCGCCTGTATTCTTCATACGAAAGAGCCTGAAAAACAAGAGCAGGTACTATTAACGCCTAAATTTGGTGAATCAATCCGATTATCATTACCTTATATTTCTGTAGTAATGCTTATTATTTTTATATTGGCCGAATATGTTTTTGCCCCCATTGTAGTAATCGGGCTTATAATAACTTTCACTTTCGTTCTCATACGCCATAGTTTAGTTCGAAAACAAAATAAAATATTATTACTAGCCCAAATGCAATTCAACTTGGAACTCGAGAAACAAATTGAACTACGTACAGAAGATTTAGTAGAACAAAAAAATGAGCTCTATCATAACCAACAAATGTTTAAATCTTTATACGAGCACCATCCAGATCCAATCTTCACATTAGATTTGTACGGCAATTTTCTTAAAGTTAATAACGCTGGTACTACTTTACTAGGGTATCAAACGAATGAATTATTAAATCAACCTTACTACTCACTCATATACGAAGAAGATTTAGAAGAAATTATTAACGCCTTTCATCGCGTAAAAAAGGGGAATTCTATCTCTTTAGAAATACGAGCGTATCACAAAAACAGAGATATTTACTACTTGCATGTTACAGCTGTTCCCATCTTTTTAAAGGATCATATTTCAGGGGTCTACTTAATGATTAAAGATATTACGGAAAGCAAACAACAACAAGAACAAATTAACTTCCTAGCATATCATGATACTTTAACTGAACTTGCAAATCGCCGTGCATTTCATCAATATTTAGAAAAGGCGATTGCACGAGCAAAAATATCGAAAAGCTCCTTTGCTGTTATGTTTCTCGATTTAGACCGCTTTAAGGTTATTAATGATACTCTCGGGCATCGGGTGGGAGACCTCCTATTAATTGCAGTAGCCAAAAGGCTTGAACGATTATCAACACAGCATATGAAACTTGCTCGACTAGCTGGAGATGAGTTCACAATCCTCATCGAAAATTATAAAAAAAGGACAGATGTAAAAAAAATAGCTGATATGATTGTAGCGGCCATGAACAAACCATTCGAAATCGAAAATCAGCATTTACGAATCTCACCGAGTATCGGGATTGCAATATACCCTGAAGCGGGCGAAGACCCACTTTCTATTTTACAACATGCCGATATGGCCATGTACGAAGCAAAAAATAAAGGAAAAAATCGTAGCTCTCTTTATACGAAAGAACTATATAAGAAAATAGAACGAAAAGCTCGAATCGAAAAGGATTTGCCACTCGCTTTAGTAAACAAGGAATTTTATCTCGTCTATCAGCCACAAATTGATACGACAACAAATAAAATTATCGGCGCTGAAGCATTAATACGTTGGAAACATCCACTATTAGGTGACATTTCACCATGTGAGTTCATTCCAATTGTAGAAGAAACGCCACAAGTCGTTCCACTTGGACATTGGGTATTAAAAGAAGCCTGTCTCCAATTAAAAATATGGCATACCTTTGGCTATCAAAATTTAAAAATAAGCGTTAATTTATCAGCAAAAGAGTTCCAACAAAATCAATTAATCGAAAACATTTCACAAATATTAAACGACGTGCAGGTCGATCCAAAACATGTCACACTTGAGTTAACAGAACGAATTGCGATGATTAATGAAAAAGAAACACTATCGAGACTGAAGCAATTAAAAGAATATGGCATTCAAACGGCCATTGATGACTTCGGTACTGGCTATTCTTCTCTCGCTTATTTATCAATTTTCCCTATCGATACATTAAAGGTACCAAGAGAATTTACACAACTAGCCGATCATCGCCCTGAAGAAAGAGCCATCTTTTCCACTATCCTTTCTCTTGCAAATACTTTAAATCTCTCTGTCATTGCTGAAGGAATTGAAACGGAAAAACAACTTAAGTTTCTACAAAAAAACAACTGTAAATATATGCAAGGTTACTATTTCAGTAAACCTTTAACAAGTAAACAGTTTATAAAATTTCTACAAAAAACACCCAGTATGAACAATTAATTCACACTGGGTGTTTTTATCCTGCTATTTGCGAGAGTGAAAGTTCGTTATCATTTTGGGATGAATAAAGCCCCAATGACAACAGTTTCACTTTATATTGTTGGGGTTTTTTTCTCGTAATATTCTTCTGCAACCTCTTCGTAAAAAGCTGAAGCTGTCGTATAGAAATATGGAATTAACCAGAGGAATCCAATCCCTAATGTAATACAACTTAATATAAACCAACCAATAAAACTTAAACATAAAATGAAATACTCCATTTTATGCCCATCCATCATACGACGGCTTTCTGTAATGGCTTGATTCAATGAATACTCGGGATGATCGTTTATAATAAAATACGTCATCGCATAAGAAAATGATTTAATAATGCCTGGAATAATGAAAAGTAAAGTCCATAAAAGAAGATAAAGATTCACTAATAAATATACTAAAAATGATTTTAAAAATCTTTTCCCCTCTGTAAACCAAACAAATACATTGCCGATACTAGCTTGTTTTTCACGAATGATATTTAAAGCCAGATAATACCCCCCTAAAGTTAACGGTCCGGTAACAAAAAGTGTAAGAATATCTATCGAAAATGAACCAGTTGTATCTTGCCAACCGAAAGTTGAAGAAAATCCCCACTTAACACTAAAACTAAACATCGTGATAAGAATTGAAATTAATAATGTTGCCCCAACAGCTAAGCCCCATTTTCCTTCTAGAGAGTCTAACGCTTCTCCTTTTAAATCACTAATCATAATTAGCCTCCTATACGTAACAATTCTATTAGTATAGCATGTTCTTACCGCAATTCATCTTTTGAAATATAGCGATAAAAATGAGATGTCGTTGTACCCATATACGGACTAAGCCAAAGAAAACCTATTCCAAATGTCAAAATCGCTAAAATAACCCACCCTATAAAACTAAGCCATAAAAGAAACAAATCTAACTTATGTCCCTTCATAAGACCCTTACTTTCTTTCATTGCTTGTGACACACTATATTCTGGATTTCCAATCATTACATAGTACGTCATTGCATAAGAAAAATACATCACAATCATGCCAACGATTGAAATAGCTAATAGTACGAAGAAAGCAATTGCAAATGACGTATTCCCTTCTTCACCTAACAATGCAAATAAGCCTATTAACAACATCGGAATCCATGTACCTGTATATAACAAAATCGCAAGCATTGCCCACATTGTTTTCATCATTCTTTTAAAACCACGAAATCCTTCGAATAAGTAATCTACTTTAGCACCTTCTCGTTTACTAATCTGTAGACATACATTCGTATAACCGTATGATGTAATACCATACGATGCGTTACTCAAAATTATCATGATACAATAAAATACCCCAAATGTAATAGCTGCTCCAATTGATATTGTTTCCCCTTCAATTGAACCAGCGAAGCTAACAATTAAAAAAAATAGAATAAGTCCTGGAATTAAAAGTATAAGCATTGCAGCCATTGAAACAACATAACTTAAAATAAAATATAAAATCGTTGATCCAACACCTAGTCCCCAATTCCCCTTTAAAGAGTGCAACGCTTCTCGTTTCATTTCACCGATCATTGATTCATCCCCTTTATGAAATATAAATTGTTGTACATTCTCTACTTATACAACCATCAATGCAATTATACCATTTTTGTAAAATTACCCATAAAATACAATAAAAAAAATCCGTAAAGGTTTTACCTTTACGGATTTTTTTATTTCATATCGGAAACGTTTAAACGGTTCACAGCACGTTGTAATGCCATTTCTGCACGTTTAAAGTCAACATGTGCTTGTTTGTCTTGCATACGTTGCTCAGCGCGACGCTTCGCTTCATTTGCACGATGGATATCGATATGGTTTGCTTCTTCAGCAGATGATGATAATACAGTTACTTTATCTGGACGAACTTCGATAAAGCCACCGCTAACTGCTACATAATCAGTGTGTCCACCATTTTTCAGACGAACTGCACTAATTTTTAATGGTGCAACAGTTGGAATGTGACCTGGTAAGATCCCCATTTCCCCACTCTCTGCTTTTACACTTACCATCTCTACTTCTTTTTCGTAAACCGGTCCATCAGGAGTTACAATACTGACTGGAAATGTCTTCATACTTCGTCCCCCCTAAGGCCTTACGCCATCATTTTCTTCGCGTTTTCAATAACTTCTTCAATGCCACCAACAAGGCGGAATGCATCTTCTGGAAGGTCATCATATTTTCCTTCTAGAATTTCTTTGAAACCACTAACTGTATTTTTTACAGGTACATAAGAACCTTTTTGACCTGTAAACTGCTCAGCTACGTGGAAGTTTTGAGATAAGAAGAATTGAATACGACGAGCACGATGTACAACTAACTTATCTTCTTCAGATAACTCATCCATACCTAAGATAGCGATGATGTCTTGAAGCTCTTTATAACGTTGTAAAGTTTGCTGTACTTGACGAGCTACCTCATAATGCTCTTCTCCTACGATTTCTGGAGAAAGTGCACGAGATGTAGATGCTAATGGATCTACGGCTGGGTAAATACCCATTTGCGTTAAACGACGCTCTAAGTTTGTTGTTGCATCTAAGTGAGCGAACGTTGTAGCTGGTGCTGGGTCAGTATAGTCATCGGCTGGTACATATACCGCTTGGATAGACGTGATAGACCCTTTATTTGTAGATGTAATACGCTCTTGTAATTGACCCATTTCTGTTGCAAGTGTTGGTTGGTAACCTACCGCAGATGGCATACGACCAAGAAGGGCAGATACTTCAGAACCCGCTTGCGTGAAACGGAAGATGTTATCGATGAACAATAGTACGTCTTGTCCTTGCTCATCACGGAAATGCTCAGCCATTGTTAAACCTGTTAATGCAACACGTTGACGTGCTCCAGGTGGCTCGTTCATTTGTCCGAATACCATCGCAGTTTTCTTGATTACGCCAGAATCACTCATTTCGTGGTATAAGTCATTACCCTCACGAGTACGCTCACCTACACCAGCGAATACAGAGATACCACCGTGCTCTTGTGCGATGTTGTTAATTAATTCCTGAATTAATACTGTTTTACCTACGCCGGCACCACCGAATAGACCGATTTTACCACCCTTAATGTAAGGAGCAAGTAAGTCTACTACTTTAATACCAGTTTCAAGAATTTCTACTTTAGTAGATAACTCTTCGAATGCAGGTGCTTGACGGTGAATTGGATCACGGTGTACATCCGCAGGAAGTTCACCATCTAAGTCAATTGCATCACCTAATACGTTAAATACACGACCAAGTGTTGCATCACCAACTGGTACAGAGATTGCTTTACCAGTATCTTCTACTTCTGTGCCACGAACAAGTCCATCTGTGGAAGACATTGCAACTGTACGAACTGTGTCATCACCTAAATGAAGTGCAACTTCAAATGTTAAGTTAATGTTTGCTCCGTTTTCGTTGCTTTGTTTTACCGTAAGGGCGTTGTAGATTTCTGGTAGCTTTCCGCCATCAAACTTAACGTCTACAACCGGACCCATGATTTGCGTAACGCGCCCTTTATTCATCGGGTTCCCTCCTAGCTTTCTTTTAATTAGCCAGCTTTCTAAGAGAAGTCGGCTTTTAATTTTTTATTAGTTTATAGCTTATGCGACTCTTTTGACAGAGCCGCTTCCACTTTTTATTGAATCTAGTTCCAGCGGCTAGAACAGTCGGTCATTTCGCGCCTTCCTGTGAGGCAAATTACGCCTCTTCGTCAGGAGCTCCAATGCCCTCCTGTTCTGGACGAGCCGCTTCCACTTTTTATTACTATTCTAACGCTGCTGCTCCACCAACGATTTCCGTAATTTCTTGCGTAATCGCTGCTTGACGTGCACGGTTGAATGAAAGTGTAAGTGAATCGATAACTTCCATTGCGTTGTCTGTAGCACTCTTCATTGCTGTCATACGCGCCGCGTGCTCACTTGCTTTACCGTCTAGTAATGCACCGTACACTAAGCTTTCTGCGTATTGTGGCAATAATACTTTTAATATTTCTTCTTCAGAAGGTTCGAATTCATAAGCTGTCGTCGGTTTGTCAGACGCCACATCAGTAAGCGGTAAAATTTTATTTTCCGTTACTTCTTGTGAAATTTTACTTACGTAATGGTTGTAGTAAATATACAGCTCATCATAAGCACCATCTGCGAACATCGCAATTGCTCGAGAAGCAAGATCTTTAATATCAGTAAATGATGGGTGGTCAGATAATCCAACTACTTCATCAATGATGTTAAATCCGCGACGTTTTAAATAATCACGTCCTAGTCGGCCAAGCACAATAATTGAATATTGGTTTGAATCCATATTATGACGTTCACGAATCACGTTACTAACTGTACGTAATACGTTACTGTTATAACCACCTGCTAGTCCGCGATCAGATGTAATAACGATGTATCCTGTACGCTTTACAGGACGCGCATTTAGCATTGGATGATTAATTCCTTTACTTCCTTGCGCAATGCTCGCTACTACTTCTTGAATCTTTTCCATATACGGAACGAAAGATTTAGCATTTTGCTCTGCACGGTTTAACTTAGATGCAGATACCATCTCCATCGCTTTCGTAATTTGACTCGTTTTCTTTGTCGAGGTAATCTTCGCTTTTATATCGCGTAAAGATGCCACAGGTTTTCACCACCTTTTTTCCGGAAGTTGGCACGATTAGTAAGAATCCTCTTCCTAATCTACGTTGCAAGATATTCTTGCTCATGATTGAAGGAAAAGAATAGGTGCACCTACTCTTTTCCTCTACATAACCGTCAGCAATCTCAGAACCTGAGATGCCTTTTATATATACTATCTAGCTCCAGCGGCTTGAATGCTCGGTGGCTTCACTTCACATTCAAATCGAGCCGCTTCCGCTTTTATTAATTACTCAGAAGCTACGAATACTTTTTTAAATCCGTTAATTGCTGCTGCAAATTTGTCGTCATCCGCAAGTTTCTTAGTTGTGCGGATTTCGCTTAATAAGTCAGCTGCATTTGAATCTAACCAAGCATGGAATTCTTCTTCGAAACGAGTGATATCGACTACTGGGATATCATCTAGGAATCCACGTGTTAAAGCGTAAAGAATGATAACTTGTTTCTCTACACGTAACGGTTTGTGTAATCCTTGTTTTAATACCTCAACTGTACGAGCACCACGGTTTAGTTTCGCTTGTGTTGCTTTATCAAGGTCAGAACCGAACTGAGCGAACGCTTCTAACTCACGGTAAGATGCAAGGTCAAGACGAAGTGTACCTGATACTTTACTCATTGCTTTAATCTGAGCAGATCCACCTACACGTGATACAGAAGTACCCGCATCGATCGCTGGACGTACGCCAGAGAAGAATAGGTCAGATTGTAAGAAGATTTGTCCATCCGTAATCGAGATTACGTTTGTTGGGATGTAAGCTGATACGTCCCCTGCTTGTGTTTCGATGAAAGGTAGTGCAGTTAAAGAACCGCCGCCTCTTGCATCACTTAATTTTGCTGCACGCTCTAATAAGCGAGAATGTAAGTAGAATACATCCCCTGGATATGCTTCACGACCTGGAGGACGACGTAATAGTAATGAAAGCTCACGGTAAGCCGCTGCTTGTTTTGATAAGTCATCATATACTACTAATACGTGTTTACCATTGTACATGAACTCTTCACCCATTGTTACACCAGCGTAAGGAGCTAAGTATAATAATGGAGCTGGTTGAGAAGCTGATGCAGTTACAACGATTGTGTAATCTAATGCACCGTGCTTACGTAGTGTTTCTACTACGTTACGTACAGTTGATTCTTTTTGTCCGATAGCTACATAGATACAAATCATATCTTCATCTTTTTGATTAATGATTGTATCAAGTGCAACTGCTGTTTTACCTGTTTGACGGTCACCGATGATTAACTCACGTTGACCACGGCCAATTGGTACAAGAGCATCGATCGCTTTAATACCTGTTTGAAGTGGCTCATGAACAGATTTACGATCCATTACACCTGGTGCTGGACTTTCGATTGGACGAGTGTTTGTTGTATTGATTGGGCCTAAACCATCAACTGGTTGACCTAATGGGTTTACAACACGACCGATTAGTTCTTTCCCTACTGGTACTTGCATGATGCGACCAGTACGACGAACTTCGTCACCTTCACGGATTTCTGTGTAAGGTCCTAAAATAATGATACCTACATTGTTTTCTTCTAAGTTTTGTGCTAGCCCCATAACGCCGTTAGAGAACTCTACAAGTTCACCAGCCATAACGTTATCAAGACCATGAGCACGCGCGATACCGTCACCAACTTGGATAACTGTACCAACATCACTAACTTCGATTTCAGACTGATAGTTCTCGATTTGTTGCTTTATCAGTGCGCTAATTTCTTCAGCTCTGATGCTCATGTGCTTCACCCCTATCTATTCTTCATTAATTCACGTTGAATACGTGCTAATTTTCCTTGTAAACTTCCATCATAAATGCGATTTCCAATACGTACTTTAATGCCGCCTAGTAAATCTTCATCTACAACATTTTTTACGCGAATTGCATCTTTTCCCGTTCTCTTTGCAAATGCTTCTGCAATGTTAAGCTTCTCTTCTTCAGATAGAAGACGAGTAGAATACACAGTTGCATCCGCTACGTTACGTTCTTCATTAGCAAGAACAACATATTCATCTGCAATTTCAGGTAAGATTTCAATGCGCTTGTTATCAATTAAAATATATAACGTATTTAAAATAGATTCAGAAACAGATCCGAATACGTTTGCAAGAAACGTTTTCTTCTGCTCTTTTGAAATGTTCGGTTGCGTTAAAAAGCTATGTAGTTCTCCGTTCTTTACATAAACGTTTTGTACAAGGCGTAATTCCTCTTCAAACATTTCTAATACGTGTTTTTCTTTTGCAATTTTAAAAAGAGCGACAGCATAACGTTTTGCTACAATCCCATTGCTCATCGCGCTTCTCCTACTTCTTTAATATAATCGCGAATTAACTTCACTTGATCTTCTTCTTTTAACTCTTTTTCAATTACTTTAGAAGCAATTTGAACAGATAAAGAAGCGACTTGTTCTTGTAAAGCAGCAATCGCTTGCTCTTTTTCGCGTTGAATTTCTTGTACAGCAGATGCTTTAATTGATTCTGCTTCTTCTTTCGCAGCAGCAACAATCACATCTTTTTGATCTACAGCTTGTTTTTTCGCTCTTTCGATTAACTCTTGTGCTTCAACACGCGATTGTTTTAACATTTCACGTTGTTCTTCTACTAATTTCTTCGCTTCAGCGTTACTTCTTTCTGCAGCGTCGATTTCACTAGTAACATGCTCTTCACGTTCTTTCATAATTCCCATTAAAGGACCCCACGCAAATTTGCGTAGCATTACTAATAGAAGTAAGAAAATGAACAATGTATAAGCAATCGTTCCAAATGGAATGGCAGCCCCTAATAATAAAGTTGGCACAAGGATTCACTCCCTTCAAAATATCTAAATTGATCATATGAAAAAAAAAGACATACGTTTCGTTCATAAAGCAATGGCGAAGAAAGTTCAAAAAACACTCTTCGCCATCTATGTAAGGGGAGTCTCCCTTATTTGTTCATTACGATGAAAGCAATAACTACACCGATGATTGGAAGTGCCTCAACTAAAGCAACCCCGATGAACATAATTGTTTGAAGTGCGCCTTTTAATTCTGGTTGACGAGCAACACCTTCGATTGTACGTGATACGATAAGACCGTTACCAATACCTGCACCTAATGCTGATAAACCAATTGCAATTGCAGCTGCGATTACACCTAAACTCATTTAATTTGTCCTCCTTTGTATTATAAAAAAATAAATTTTTTCTTACTTAAATTATATTAATGGTCATGGCTTACTTTATGAGCCATATAAACCATCGTTAACATAACGAAAATAAATGACTGGATTGATCCAACGAATACACTGAATCCCATCCATGCTAACATCGGTACAAGCGCACCTAATGCTCCAAGAACTGATGCTCCGCCTAACTTAGCAAGTAATCCTAACAGGATTTCACCTGCATAAATGTTACCGAACAAACGAAGACCTAACGTTAATGTGTTAGCAAACTCCTCAATAACCTTTAATGGGAATAAGAATTTCATAGGTTGGAAATAACCTTTAACGTATTCTTTCGTACCCTTCATCTTAATTCCATAATAATGGGTGAGGGTAACTACCATCACGGCTAATGTTAATGTAACTGCTGGATCAGACGTTGGTGATCTCCACCATGCAATATGTTCGCCAGCCTCAACTGTTGAATACATGAATGGTAAACCAAGGAAGTTCGATACGATGATAAACATGATAAGCGTAACGCCAAGCGTTAAGAAACGTCCACCTGTTTTCCAGTCCATCGTACTATTGATAATCCCTTTCACGAAGTCAAACACCCATTCCATGAAATTTTGCATTCCTGTTGGGCGAAGAGCTAAGCTGCGAGTTCCTATAACTGCGATTAAGAAAACAATAACTGCTGCTACAGTAACCATCATAACTGATGACAAATCGAACGTTAAACCTAGAAATTCAACTAATTTACCGTGTTCCACTAGTAATTCACCTCTCTTCCCTGCTCTTATACTCTAAATAAAGAAAATCTATGATCATGACAAGATATCCTGTCAGCAATCCTACACCTAAGCCCCACATCGCAATTAACTCTTGATATTTGGCTGCAAATAAAATTAATAACCCAATTGTCGCGAATCTCGAATATGTACTTACCGCTGTTGCCTTAAACTTCACGTTTTCTCCATTCGTTACGCGATCTAACAGCTTGTCTGTTCTACGTGCAATGATGCGCAAACTAAGAAAACTGAAAATCGTTCCGATAATCAGCCCAAGAAATACATCCTTGTAAGAGGTGAATCCCCATCCTAGCACTAGAAGCGCAAGCAAGTAGTACATATATTTCTTTTGTCTTTGGACAAGTCCATGTACGTCTATCATCATTGCTCTCCCGAATAGTAATGTCGAATGAGTCGAATCATTGCGTATACCCCTGTTCCTAATCCTAGTAATAAACCTATAATAAGAAACAATGGAAACGTTCCAACCTTATTATCAATCCACTGCCCACCAAAGATTCCAATAAGAATAGAACCGACTAATTGAGCAAGAATTCCTGACATTAAAGCATAAGCTTTTATATGGCTGCGGTCGTTTTTTTGCAAGGATTCATCCCTCCAATATGTAACCCTCATTCACGATGTGTTAATAATAACTCATTTTTTTGCATAAATCCTATACAAAATAAAAAGTTTACATTTTCGTCACGGAATAGATGTATTTTTGTCACTGAAAGCCCTACCATCTATCCCCGTTGTTAGCATACAATAGGGTATTAACAGTGTCAACGAGAAATCGTAAAAAATCAAAAAATTTGAGTATTAGGCATTTCCTCCCAAAAATGAAAACGTTCCCCTTCTAAATACTGGTTAGAGATATGCAATTTCTAACAGTTTTCTCTTTATAATGGAAGGAAATGTTCACAAGTTTGTCACTATTATATTTTTAAGATATAACGCTTTCCTTCCATAATATAGTGCTCCTTAGACGTAAGACTTCTATATTATATGTGTTGTGTATGCAACTTATGTTGTATACACGTTGCATATTTATCCCCCTCCCCTGCCTGCATACCCGGGACAAAAAAAGACGAGTAGGGAATTCCCTCTCGTCAGTTGTCTTACTTCGTTCCGAATAAACGGTCACCAGCATCACCAAGACCTGGCACTACATAACCGTGGTCATTTAACTTTTCATCTAATGCTGCTACATAAATATCAACATCAGGATGCTCTTCTTGTACTACTTTTACTCCTTCTGGAGCTGCTACGATACACATTAATTTAATTTGTTTCGCACCGCGTTTTTTCAGAGAGTTAATTGCTTCAGCTGCAGAACCACCTGTTGCTAGCATCGGATCTAGTACGATAAAGTCACGCTCTTCTACATCCGTTGGAAGTTTCACATAGTATTCTACCGGTTGCAATGTTTCAGGGTCACGGTATAAACCAACGTGTCCTACTTTTGCTGCTGGAATTAATTTCAGAATTCCATCAACCATTCCTAAACCTGCACGTAAAATCGGAATTAAACCAAGTTTTTTACCAGCGATCACTTTTGTTGTCGCTTTACTTACAGGCGTTTCAATTTCAATGTCTTTAAGTGGAAGGTCGCGAGTAATTTCGAAAGCCATTAAGCTTGCTACTTCGTCCACTAATTCACGAAAATCTTTCGTACCTGTATTCTTATCGCGAATATATGTAATCTTATGTTGAATTAACGGGTGATCAAATACATACAGTTTTCCCATGTGAATCTCTCCTTTAGATGATATTCATGCGTTTGCACGCTTTTTTACACTATTTACGATTGTAAAGAAAACGCTACTAATATTCAAGGGCAAATTTGGCAAAATCATGATTTTACGATGAATCTATCTAGTATCTTTACCAATAATGGGAGCTGTATCCTTCATTATATCGCCAAAATTTATTCATCATTTGTATACATACTTTAAAAACAATATATGTCCTCAAAAAAAACTGCTAAAACAAGTACGTTTCAGCAGTCTTTTTCAATCTATTATAGATCTGTATACATTGGGAATTTGCTCGTTAACGCTTCTACACGCTTACGTGCTTCTTCTAATGCAGCTTCATTTTCATGATTTTTTAATGTATAAGCAATAAGTGCAGCAATTTCATCCATGTCTTCTAAACCGAAACCACGAGATGTTACAGCTGCCGTACCGATACGTACGCCACTTGTTACAAATGGGCTTGCTGTTTCAAATGGGATTGTATTTTTGTTCACTGTAATACCAACTTCATCTAATACGTGCTCCGCTACTTTACCTGTGATTTCTAAATTACGAACATCAATCAAGATTAAGTGATTGTCTGTTCCACCAGAAACAAGTGTAAGTCCTTCTTTTTGAAGGCCTTCAGCTAAGCGGTTCGCATTATTAATGATATTTTGTGCATATGTTTTAAAGTCATCTTGAAGCACCTCACCAAATGCAACAGCTTTTGCAGCGATTACATGCATAAGTGGGCCACCTTGAATACCAGGGAAGATTGATTTATCAATTTGTTTTGCAAATTGCTCTTCACATAAAATCATACCACCACGCGGGCCACGTAATGTTTTATGTGTTGTTGTTGTAACGAAATGTGCATGTGGTACTGGGTTTGGATGTAAACCAGCAGCTACTAAACCAGCGATATGTGCCATATCAACCATTAAGTATGCGCCCACTTCATCTGCAATCTCACGGAATCGTTTGAAATCGATAACACGAGGGTATGCACTTGCACCTGCTACGATTAATTTTGGTTTATGTTCTTTCGCTTTTGCTAATACATCATCGTAATTAATACGGTGAGAGTCAGCATCCACGCCATATTCTACGAAATTATATTGTACTCCACTGAAGTTAACAGGGCTTCCGTGTGTTAAGTGACCACCATGAGATAAATTCATACCAAGTACTGTATCGCCTTGCTCTAGAATTGTGAAATATACTGCCATGTTCGCTTGTGCACCAGAATGTGGTTGAACATTTACGTGCTCTGCACCGAAAATTTCTTTTACGCGATCACGTGCGATATCTTCTACTACGTCTACGTGTTCACAACCACCGTAGTAACGTTTTCCAGGATATCCTTCAGCATACTTATTCGTTAAAACAGAACCTTGCGCCTCCATTACTGCTTCACTTACGAAGTTCTCCGAAGCGATTAACTCAATCTTTGAACGCTGTCTTCCTAGTTCTGCCTCAATTGCAGCAAATACCTTTTCATCTTGACGTTTTAAATGATCCACCAAAATCCCCCTTTTCTGAACGAATTACATCAATTCCCAACAGTTTTTTCTTATTTATTCAGAAAAAACGAAAATTCAGGTTGTAATTCTTTCGAACCTTCATGTTTTCAACTACATTCTAACATGACTTTCTATATCATAAAAGAAAAAAAAGACCGAAAATCGGTCTTTTCTTTCTTCTATTATAAAGTCAGACAACATACCTTTTATCCTATGATGAAAAGCTGCTATATGACTTCCTCATTTTTCGCATTTAACGGCAAGTAATCGTTTCTTCCTCCGCTGCATAAACAGCACGTGCTCCACCTATTAGTTTTCCACGTGTTTTCGCCATCGTTACATGTGCATTTCCAATTTCCTTCACACTTGTACGAACTGGAACAGCTACATGCTTTAAATGCATACCAATAAATGTATCACCAATATCCATTCCAGCATCCGCTTTAATAAATTCAACTACTACCGGATCTTTCAAATTGTGATACGCATATGTCCCCAATGCACCACCTGCTGATCTAACAGGCGTAACTGTTACAATTTCAAATTGATATTTTATCGCTACTTCTCTCTCAACTACTAAAGCACGGTTTAAATGCTCGCAACATTGGAACGCTAACGCAATACCTGTTTGCTCTTGAAATTGTTTTAACTCAGAAAAAATCGCCTCTGCTACTTCCATCGTTCCTGATGTTCCAATTCTTTCTCCTAGCACTTCGCTCGTGCTACACCCCACTACAAAAATTTGACCACTTTGCAATGAAGCTTGTTCTTGGAAATCAGAAAGCGATATTTGTAGCTGTTCTCTTACCTTTACGATTTCTGTCATTACGCCTCTTCCTTTCACAGGTTGGTTCACCAAATTATATTTCACACTACTGATAGTTAGAATCTATTACTTTGTTTCGTATGTTTTAATTTTTCCTACGCGGTTTTCGTGACGGCCACCTTCATAGTCAGTTGTTAACCAAATTTTTGCGATATCACGCGCTAGACCAGCACCAATTACACGCTCGCCCATTGCTAGCATGTTAGTGTCATTATGCTCTCTCGTTGCTTTCGCACTGAAAGTATCATGAACTAACGCACAACGAATACCGTTTACTTTGTTTGCCGCGATTGACATACCGATGCCTGTCCCACAAACTAAAATACCACGATCCACTTCACCATTTGCTACCATTTCCGCTGCTGGAAATGCAAAATCAGGGTAATCAACTGAACCAGCTTCACATTCACAACCTAAATCAATATATTCAATATTTAATTCTTCTAATAAACTTACAAGTTCTTTACGGATATTCATACCGCCGTGATCAGATGCTATTACTACTTTCATTTTTACCCCTCCAAAGTTTCAATCAATTATCTTCATTTCACATTCGCTACCTCAATAGGACGAAGTGATCTCCAATATCGTATTATACACGAAACATCAACCCTCTGAATGTTTTTTCAGTAAAGTTTGTACAAGTTTTTCCATCTCATCTAACGTTTCTTTATAAATAGAAAGCGATCCTCCAAAAGGATCTGAAATGTCTTTACCTATACCTTCAGTTAGTCCATATAATGTATTCAACTTCTTTTCAACACTCGGATAGTGACCAAGTACAAGTTGCTTATGATTTTCCGTCATCGTTACGACAATATCAGCCCAATCAAGCAAAGCTTCATTTACCTGCTGCGCGGCATGATCGATTGAAATTCCTTTTTCAGCTAAAGCTTCCTTCGCATATATCGATGCATCGCTTCCAGGATAGGCGAAAACACCAGCAGATTGCACTTCAAACTTATCTCCTCCATGATGACGAAGTAACGCCTCAGCCATCGGACTACGACATGTATTGCCAGTGCAAACAAATAACACTCGTTTCATCCAAACCCACCCCTTATATTGTATCTTTTCCCTTTAATAATAGCTTACATTAGGATGGAACAAAAGAAATGTGAATATACAAAAGGCGCATTTTTCTAAGAAAAATGCGCCTATCCACATATATGTGAAACCCTATTTCCAAGTGCCTAGAGTATTTTAACATACCTACTAAACATACAACAAAAAATAAGGAATCCATTTCATATGAAACGGATTCCTTTTATACAACAATTATTTCATTGTAACTTTCATTACTTCTGTTGAACCTTTTGTAGCTGTTACACCTACAGTTGTCTTAATAGACTCAGCTGCATCTGTGTTTGTAATAACGATTGGAGTAATCGTGCTTTTCGCTTTTTCACGGATTAATTCTAAGTCGAATGAGATTAATTTATCTCCAGCTTTTACAGCTTGTCCTTCAGAAACGTGAGCTTCGAAACCTTCACCTTCCATTTTTACAGTTTCTAATCCAACGTGGATTAAAATTTCTGTACCGTTTTTCGCTTTAATTCCGATAGCATGTTTCGTGTGGAATAATTGTACGATTTCACCATCAACTGGAGATACAACTACACCTTCAATAGGATCGATTGCAACACCGTCACCCATCATACGACCAGCGAATACTGGATCTGGTACTTCTTCAATATTTTTCACTGCTCCAGTTAATGGAGCTACAATTGTTTCTTCATTTGTTTTTGAACCAAGACCGAATAATTTTTTAAACATAGGATAGTCCTCCTTATAATTTACCTAAAAGTTTATAGGGCAATCCCTAGTAAAGCTCGGGATACATGTAAGACTTCATACTTCGAATATTATACTGTAAAAACGCTTTCGAAATAAATTACGTCATTACTAATAGACTCTTATTGTAGCGCTTCACAAAATTCCAGTCAATTCTGATTGTCTGAATAACAATAAGAAGTTAACTTCTACTTATATTTTCTCTTTTTTCGCCCAACTTGTCTAGAGGTCTTTACTACATTTTATTTTTTGTCGTTAATTTGTAAAATTTAATTCAAACTTTTTTCGAAATTCACTTGACTAAAGTAAGTAACTATTTTATCATTACTTACATAAGGTAAGTTAATAAACTTTCAGGAGGTTTTCAAAAATGATGGATTTCGGTCTTCTTATTATTCGTCTTATTATAGGAATTACATTCATGGGTCATGGTGCTCAAAAATTATTCGGTTGGTTCGGTGGTTATGGCTTAAAAGGAACAGGCGGTTGGATGGAATCAATCGGTTTACGCCCTGGTGTATTTATGGCATTTATGGCTGGTGCAACTGAATTACTAGGTGGTTTCTTATTCGCATCAGGTATTTTCACTGTAATTGGTTCATTATTTATCGTTGGAACAATGTTAATGGCAATCTTCACTGTTCACGGAAAAAATGGTTACTGGGTAACACAAGACGGATTTGAATATAATTTAATGTTAATCGCTGTCGCTGTTGGTGTCGCTTTAATCGGGCCTGGCGCATACGTTTTACTTTAATATTTATCTCAATTTCAAGATGTTTACTTAAAAAGAGATTACTTCAGTATAATTGAGGTAATCTCTTTTTTACATCATTAAAAAAATATTATTTCCAGCAGGAGTTTCCCACTAACATCTTGTAAACAAACAATAAGTCGTCATATTCAGAAGGGAGATTTTAAACATGTTATCAATTAATCCAAATGAACAAACGGAAAAAGAGAATTACAAATTATTAACGGGCAGCATTATTCCACGTCCCGTCGCATTCGTTACTTCTATAACAAAAGACGGTGTATTAAATGGAGCGCCTTATAGTTATTTCAATATTGTTGCTGCTAATCCACCACTTATTTCAGTTTCTGTACAACGAAAAGCAGGAACACCGAAAGATACTTCCCGAAACGCAATGGAACAAGGAGAGTTTGTTGTACATATTTCTGACGAATCTTACATAGAAGCGATTAATGAAACAGCAGCTAACCTTCCGCCAAACGAGAGTGAAATCGAACTAGCAAAACTAACACCAATTAAAAGTGACGTCATCTCTGTTCCAGGTGTGAAAGAAGCGAACATTCGAATGGAATGCGTACTAGAACGCGCAATCCCTCTTGGCGGAACGGAAGACTCACCAGCTTGCGATCTACTAATCGGACGCATCGTTCGTTTCCACGTCGCAGAACACCTATACGAAAAAGGCCGCATTCACGCAGAAGGACTAAAACCAGTAAGCCGTCTAGCAGGACACAACTATGCAAAATTAGGAGAACAATTTGAATTGGTGAGGCCAGTTTAAAAGCGGAAGCGGCTCGCCCAGAATCGCAGGGCATTGGAGCCCTCGACCTTGAAGCGCTTTTTGCTTCATGCGCGAGAGCGAAATGACCGGAGATTCTAGCCGCTGGAGCTGGATATATCTAAAAGCGAAGGTAACTTAATTACCTCCATCACTCAAACATAAAATCCCCTGCTAAATAGCAGGGGATTTTATCATTGTAATTCTTCCTTCTTTTCCTCTAAAGCAGGCAATTTCTCTTTTTTCGGTTTCCCAAGCTTAATTACTAAGAAATATAGGGAAAGCAATGTAATAAGAAAAACAATTAAAAAAGGGTATGGAGAATAAAAAGTACGCGCTGCCTCAGTCTTTCCGGCAACAAACTTCAATGACTCAATATCTAAAAACTCAGCAAACATTTGTACACCGAGCATACTAAACCAAAAAACAAAAAAACTAATAATAATACCAAAAACTTGCTTCAATCTCGTCATTCATCTCATCCTTTCTATATCTGTAATTTTTAGTGCAATAAATATAGTACAAACAAAATATGCACAGAAAGGAACCATCTCACCATTCACGAATTAACTTAATCCAACCTAACATCGAAATTTGCAAAATAATACCCCAAATTATAAGTCTTCTTAGCCATCGAGGAAAGAAGGTTAAAAACTTAACATACCATTCCAATAGCGTGTTCATAATTCCCTCCTACATAAAATTATATAGGAAAAAGGATATATAATCCAAATCCAACCAGAATGATACCACCTACTATCTCACCATATGTACCGAGTATACCTTTCGCATGTCTACCAATTAATAAACCAAACCACGCTAATAACATGCTAATAAATCCAAAAAGTAATATTGTAATAATCGTCTGTGCTCCGTAAATACCAAGACTAAGGCCTACCGAAAAGCTATCTATACTGACGCCAAATGCAAATACAAATAAACTAATTCCAATAGGAGCTGTTCTAGTCTCTTCGTTTTCTAAAATAGACGAATATACGATATAAAACCCTAGACCAATTAATAAAATAGCACCTGCAAAATGTGCAATGTCCCCATACTTCTCTGATAAAAAACGACCTAATACCATTCCTATAAATGGCATGATTATATGAAAAATCCCTATCGTCATACCGATATACAGGATTTGTCTTAACTTTAAGGTCATCATCCCCATACCAAGACTCACCGAGAACGCATCCATCCCTAAGGCGAATGCCATAATTATTAAAGGTATTAGCTGTTCAAACGTCATTCATGTCCCTCCTCGGACGTGCTACTTCAAAATATGCTTATCCGAGGAGAAATATTCTGTTTGCTAATCGTACATTATCATTCAGTAATAATATGATGTCCTGCTGCTTTTGTTAAGCGATTCATTATTGCATTCCCTATTCCGTCATTCGGGAACGACTCACTAAAAATAACATCCACTTCACTTGCATCGAACGTTCTAAGTACATCATATAATTTGGTCGCAACACTAGCTAAATCACTTCGCATACCACAAGATAATACGACATCTGCACTATATACATGCTGATATTCTTCTGTCGTTAATACACCTACTTTAAATCCTTCATCCTTCTTCTTATCCACAAGACGCTGAATAAACTCACGTGATCCTTCAACAATACTAAGTGGCGCTTTCGGTGCATAATGTGTATATTTCATTCCAGGTGATTTCGGTTTTTCCTTCTCGTCCTTTAAAGCTGGATCTAAAGAAACAGTACCTATTACTGCTTCCAATTGTTCTTTCGTAATCCCGCCTGGACGTAAAATTGTTGGAATCTCACTTGTACAATCGATTACAGTTGATTCAACGCCTACTCCCGTTGCCCCACCATCAACAATACCTGCAATCTTTCCATTTAAATCTTCATATACGTGAGAAGCTAACGTTGGGCTTGGACGCCCTGAACGATTCGCACTCGGTGCTGCAACCGGTACATTCGCCTCCTCAATAAGAGCGAGCGCTACTGGATGATCCGGCATTCTTACTCCAACCGTATTAAGACCTGCCGTCACCTTCTCAGAAATACCTTCTTTTCTTGGCAAAATAATCGTTAATGGTCCTGGCCAAAAGTGTTCCATTAACTTCTCCGCAACCGGCGGAATTTCATTTACAATCCCATCTAACTGAGATTTTGTACCTATGTGAACAATAAGTGGATTATCACTTGGTCTCCCTTTTGCTTCAAAAATTTTCGCAATTGCTTCATCATTCATCGCGTTTGCACCTAGCCCATATACCGTTTCCGTAGGGAAGGCAACCGCTTCGTTTTCTCTTAATAGTCTTGCTGCTTCTTGTAACTGTGGATAATTTTTTTTTCTTTCCACAACATTATCCACAACCCACATATTTGTGTGCATTTTTTTCCACGTCCTTTTCTACCCTGAAATACTTGTCTATTTTTAGTTTACTATGAGATTTATCCAAAAGACAAACAAGGTTTATCCACAAAATGTGGATAAACCTAATTAATCCGTGGATAACTTTGTGAATAGCTGACAATTTAGTATTATTGCATTTGGCTCTTTTATATTTTTACAAAAGTGTTCTAGCTGTCGAATTCCCTCTGGCACTTTCTCTCTCTCTATAGTGACAAAGTCAAAAAACTGAAAGATTGTTATAGATTGTGGATGATTTGTTAGTAAGTACAATTGTCGAATATTTTTTTCTTTCATATACTGCAAAAACATTTCGAAAAAATATAAGAAAGTCTGTTTATCCACATGAGGTGTGAATAAACAAGAACGAATAAGTGCATTTTCTTCACTTTGTTCATATCCAATTACAGCTCGTATTTCTTCCGCCTCTTCCAAAATCATAAATTGTGCGTATAACTCATTTATTTTATCATCTTTTTTATTAGCTTGTCCGAAAAAAGAATGTAATCTTTCTACATCCTCTTTCGTAGCAAAATACACTTTCTTCATAATAAATCCCTCCTCATCTTTATATATGAGAAGGGACTTGTTAATAGTACTATTTAGAAAATAAAGATGTAAAAGCTTCTACAATAAATAATTTAACTTCTGGCTTTTTTTCTTCCTCTTCTACATGTACATACTCATTTTGTTTTTCTTGCTTTTTCTCCACTTTTTCCACTGTTTTTGTTTCTTCTTTACTTACAGGCTGTTCTTCTACTTTTATTTCACTTTTTACTACTTTCTTTTCAGAAGCTGTTACTTTTTTTGCTACTTCCTGTTTTACAACTTTCTTTTCCTTCACCTTATCCTCTTCTATCTTTGGTGAATCGACTATATCCCCTTCAGCTTGTTCCACTTGATCTTCTTCAGGAGATTCAGCCTTCACAACATGCTCTTCTTTTCTTACAGCTGTACCACTTGAAAAATCTAAGAAACACATTGGAGGAAATAACACACACCACCAATTCGCCCCTTCACCTTTTCCAATTGTAATGAGTACCGCTTCATATTCTCCTGCTGGATAAATAAAATTCCCATATACCTTTGTAGGAAACTTTACATTCTTACCAAATTTCACTTGGAATGACTCTGTACTGCCTTCCTTTTTTAGCGTGTTTTTCACTGTTTTTTCGATTTCTGGAATATGACTTTGAATTACCTTTCGCGCCTCTTCAAATGACGTTAAATCTGCTACCCATCCATCAATTTGCGCTTTTACTTCATCGCGTACTTTACGCTTTAACGCCTGATCTTTATCTGAATCACTATTTGCTAAAATTCTTAATCGAACGGCCTCTTTCGGAATAACAGAAGGCCCTTTCGCATCAGCTTTCATATATCCAAACTGCACAAGTAACTGTGCACCAATTAATAATAGAAGAAGATAAGCAATAACTTGTTTTTTCATTTCCTCCACCGTCCCCTCTACAAACAGTGTGGACAGACTTTCATCTTTCTAAACTATTAAATTCAAAATCTATATGAATTTTCCCCACAAAAAAATAGAGTAAGGTGTGAACCTTACTCCATCTCTGCAAATACCATACGATCTTTTCCGTTAATATCAAAAACAACTTCAACATGAGCATGCGGAAAGGCTTGTTGTAACAATTCCTTTACATCCTCACCTTGCCCTACTCCAATTTCAAATGCCACAATTGCTTTCTTCTGCAACACGTTCGGCAATTCTTCCATAAAACGGCGATAGAAATCTAATCCATCTTCACCGCCAACAAGTGCTCTCTTTGGTTCATGCTCTTTCACAACAGGAGAAAGACCACGCCAATCCTCTTCTGGTATATATGGAGGGTTTGAAACAACAACATCTAACTTTTGATCTATTTTATAAAATGGTGACAATAAATCACCGTGATAGAACGTTACTTCTGCACCCAAAGATTTTGCATTTTCTTTTGCAACTTCAATCGATTCTCGTGCAATATCTACCGTATACACATGAAGATTTTTATTTTCTAAAGCGAGCGTAATAGAAATTGCTCCACTACCTGTACCAATATCCGCTACATGAAGTTTCTCATTACCAAAGTGACGCTCAATTCTCTCTAGCACTCCTACTATAAGCTCTTCCGTTTCAGGCCTTGGTATTAATACCTCTTCATTCACAAAAAACGAGCGTCCATAAAACATTTCATAACCGAGCATATATTGGATTGGAATACCTTCCACGTGCTTGTGGATAAATTCTGCAAAACTTTTCTCTTGTTCCGCGGTTATCTCTTCACGCATATTCATGAGCATTCCTGTTCTGTTCGTCTTTAATACATGACAAAGGACAAGCTCTCCCGCATTTTCATCTCGTCCATTTTCCTGTAAAAAAGAAGAAGCCCATTTCAGGGCTTCATAGACACGCATTACTCAGCTGCCTCCATCTTTTGCGCCTGATCTTCCATCACTAAGGCATTGATGAAATCATCTAACTTACCTTGTAGGATTTGATCTAGCTTTTGAATCGTTAAGCCGATTCGATGGTCAGTAACACGGTTTTGCGGGAAGTTATACGTACGAATACGCTCTGAACGGTCTCCCGTACCAACAGCTTGTTTACGGTTTTGATCGTACTCAGCTTGCGCTTCTTGTCTGAATTTATCATAAACACGTGCACGTAATACTTTCATTGCTTTTTCTTTATTCTTAATCTGTGATTTCTCATCCTGACAAGATACAACTACACCAGTCGGTAAATGCGTTAAACGTACCGCTGACATCGTTGTATTAACGCTCTGTCCACCAGGACCACTAGAAGCAAATGTATCAACACGAACATCTTTTTCATGAATAGTAATTTCTACTTCTTCTGCCTCTGGTAATACAGCTACAGTTGCTGTAGATGTATGAATACGTCCACCAGATTCCGTTTCAGGAACACGTTGTACACGGTGAGCACCATTCTCGAATTTCAGCTTCGCGAAAGCACCTTTACCGTTAATCATAAAGATAATCTCTTTATATCCACCTAACTCTGTATAGCTCGCTTCGATAATTTCAGTTTTCCAACCTTGCACCTCAGCATAACGGCTATACATACGATATAAATCACCAGCAAATAAAGCTGCCTCATCACCACCAGCAGCACCACGAACCTCCACGATAACGTTTTTATCATCATTAGGGTCTTTTGGAACAAGTAAAATTTTCAGACGTTCTGATAATGTTTTCTCTTGTCCTTCTAATTCAGAGACTTCTTCCTTAACCATTTCACGCATATCAGCGTCTAACTTATCTTCTAACATTGCTTTTGCATCTCGTAATTGCTCACGAACATCTTTATACTCACGGTACACCTCTACCGTTTCTTGCATATCAGATTGTTCTTTTGAATACTCACGAAGCTTATTTGTATCGCTAATAACCTCTGGGTCACTTAACAATTCATTTAACTTCTCATAACGATCTTCTACAGCTTGCAAACGATCTAACACATCATTCACCTCTACATCCTAGTATCTAATACAAATAGTATATGGTACTTACTCAAAAAAACGCAAATTATATTTAAAAGCGCAAGCGGCTTGCACCACTCATTCTCTCTATTTTGAAAAAAACCCGCCCTACAAAGCGAGTTTTACTTATTTTTGTTTGCAGGAACTGCATGACAATGACGACAACGTGGTTCGTACGATTCTGAAGCTCCAACTAAAATAATCGGATCATTAAATGCCGCCGGCTCTCCATCAATTAATCGTTGTGTACGACTTGCCGGAGATCCACATGTAGAACATACTGCTTGTAGTTTTGTTACGTGTTCAGCAATCGCCATCAGCTGAGGAACTTGTCCAAATGGTAGACCACGGAAATCTTGGTCTAAACCAGCTACAATGACACGATAGCCACGATTTGCCAATACTTGCACCACTTCCACAATGTCCCCATCAAAAAATTGCACCTCATCGATTGCAATAACATCCAACTCTTCTGTAATATGTTCAAATATATCCTTTGAAGCTGAAACAGGAACTGCTTTTACCTTTAATCCGTTATGTGATACAACATCTTCTTCACTATAACGATTATCAATACATGGTTTAAATACAATTGCATGTTGTTTCGCAAATTGCGTGCGGCGCACACGGCGGATTAGCTCTTCTGATTTACCAGAAAACATACTACCGCAAATCACTTCAATCCAGCCATTTTGATTTATTAAGTACATGAAGCTCTCCTTTCATCTACTTTTTAGTTAAAAGTAGGGTAAAGGTATAATATTTTCGCAAAAAAAACAGACAAGCGAATACATACACTTGCCTGTTTTATGTTTTTATTACTTGATACCGTATTTCTTATTGAAGCGATCAACGCGTCCGTCTGCAGTAGCAAACTTCTGACGTCCAGTGTAGAATGGGTGAGAATCAGAACTGATCTCAACTTTTAGTAATGGATAAGTGTTACCATCTTCCCACTCAACAGTTTCGCTAGAGCCTTTAGTAGACCCGCTTAAGAATTTGAAGCCTGTGTTTGTGTCCATGAATACAACTTTCTTGTAATCTGGGTGAATTCCTGCTTTCATTCTTTTCATCTCCTTCCGCCCTGAATCATTTTCGAAACAGAGTTTTTCATCTTCAGCTGCATACACAACTATATTGATGAAACACATATGATGAAATTATAACAAGGCTAACTTCATTTTGCAACTACCTGTTTTTGTCTTTTTAAATTAAAAGTGGAGACGGCTCGTTCAGCTCTGACTGGCTAAGGTTCTCTCGCACAAAAGGTGCTCTTTACCTTTAGTGCGGGAGGTTCTTAGACACGAAGAGCTAGCCGTCGGAACTAGATACAATTTAAAAGCATAAGCGGCTCGTTCAGAATCCAGGACACTTCAAACTCTCGACCTTGAAGCGCCTTTTGCTTCGAGCGAGAGAGTGAAATGACCGGAGATTCTAGCCGCTGGAGCTGGATATTATCTTAAAGTGGAGGTGGCTTGCTTAGCTCTGACCGGCTAAAGTTCTCCCACTTACTTCTCCCTTTAACATCACCTAAAAAACATAAAAAAACTCGCTTACTACGAAATAAGCGAGTCCCAATCTTTTCCCTTTACTTAGTTGTTACATATCTTTTCGAGTCTGCAACAATGTTTTGTAAAAATTCTTCATTTGTCTTTGTTTGACGAAGTTTACGTAAGAAACCTTCAACGAAGTCTGGTGTATCACGCATTGTTTTACGAATACCCCACAACTTGTCTAAATGCTCTTTCGGAATTAATAGATCTTCTTTACGCGTACCAGAGCGACGAATATCAATCGCTGGGAAGATACGACGCTCAGCTAATGAGCGATCTAAGTGAAGTTCCATATTTCCAGTTCCTTTAAATTCCTCGTAAATTACATCGTCCATACGAGACCCTGTATCAACAAGCGCTGTTGCTAAAATCGTTAAGCTACCGCCCTCTTCAATATTACGCGCAGCCCCAAAGAAACGCTTCGGTCTATGGAAAGCCGCTGGGTCGATACCACCCGATAATGTTCTACCACTTGGCGGAATAACGAGGTTGTAAGCTCGCGCTAAACGGGTAATACTATCCATTAAAATGATAACGTCTTTTTTGTGCTCTACAAGACGCATTGCACGTTCTAACACAAGTTCAGCTACTTTAATATGATTTTCTGGTACTTCATCAAAAGTAGAACTTACAACATCGCCCTTAACAGAACGTTCAATGTCTGTTACTTCCTCTGGACGCTCATCAATTAGAAGCACAATTAATTCTGCTTCTGGATGATTTGTTGTAACACTGTGTGCAATTTCTTTTAATAGACTTGTTTTACCCGCCTTTGGAGGCGCAACAATTAAACCACGTTGTCCAAATCCAACTGGTGCGATTAAATCCATGATGCGTGTCGGTAACTTTTTCGGTTCCGTTTCCAATTTCATTTGGCGATCTGGGTATAATGGTGTTAATGCAGGGAAATGCACACGCTCTTTTGCTGACTCTGGATCATCTCCGTTTACAGCTTCAACTTGTAATAATCCAAAATAGCGTTCATTTTCTTTCGGAGGTCGTACTTTACCAGAAACCTTATCTCCATTACGTAAATCGAAACGACGAATTTGCGAAGCTGAGATATAAATATCTTCTGAGCTTGGAGAATAGTTGATAGGACGTAGGAATCCAAATCCTTCTGATTGAATAATTTCTAATACGCCTTCCATGAAAAAGAAACCTTCTTTTTCTGCTCGAGCTTTTAAAATGGCGAAGATTAATTCTTTTTTCGTTAATTTGCTATAATACGAAATCTTAAATTCTTTCGCAAGCTCGTATAACTCTTTTAATTTCATGTTTTCTAATGCTGCAATTGACAAATTCATTCAGACACCACACTTTAACGTTATTCTCTTTTCACATGGGTAAAGGGAAAAAATACGGAAGGCAAATAATTAATAATGAAAGGCAATAAGTTCAAGTAGGGTAATATTCACTATTGTAACCCTTTTATCTAGTTTTAATCAATACGTTGGGACACAAATACAATAAGCGAAGACAAGAAAATTTGTCTTCGCTTATTATTTAATCTAGTTTTAACAACTAGAATGGTCGGTAGCTTTGCTTCTTCCATTCTGAACGAGCCGCTTGCACTTTTTATTTAATAACCAAGTTCGGTTTTTTATTTAAACTATGGCGTCCGTCTACGAAACGTACTGTACCTGATTTTGCACGCATAACAAGAGATTGTGTTGTTCCAACGCTACCTTTAAATTGAACGCCTCGTAACAATTCTCCGTCTGTTACACCTGTTGCTGCAAAGATTGCATCGTCACCCTTTACTAAGTCTTCCATACGAAGGATACGATTTATATCTTCAATACCCATTTTTTTACAACGAGCTAATTCAGCTTCATTTTGAGGAAGAAGCTTTCCGTGGATTTCTCCACCTAAACATTTTAATGCGACAGCTGCTAATACTCCTTCAGGAGCCCCACCAGAACCGAATAAAATATCTACACCTGTACGGTCAAATGCTGTATTGATTGCTCCAGCTACATCTCCATCGTTAATCAATTTAATACGAGCACCAGCTTTACGAATTTCTTCGATAATTGCTTGATGACGTGGACGGTTTAAAACTGTTGCTACAACATCTTCAATATCCTTGTTTTTTGCTTTCGCAACTGCACGTAAGTTATCAATAATAGGTGCATCAATATCAACGGCTCCAACTGCTTCTGGACCAACCGCGATTTTATCCATGTACATGTCAGGAGCATGTAACAAATTACCATGATCTGCAATTGCAATAACGGCAAGTGCATTCCATCCGCCAGCTGCTACAATGTTTGTCCCTTCTAAAGGATCAACTGCAACGTCTACGCGCGGGCCATACCCTGTACCTAATTTCTCTCCGATATACAGCATTGGCGCTTCATCCATCTCACCTTCACCAATTACAACTGTACCTTTCATCGGAATTGTATCAAATACATCACGCATAGCTGACGTTGCTGCACCGTCTGCTTCATCCTTTTTCCCGCGTCCCATCCAACGCGCTGATGATAATGCTGCAGCCTCTGTTACACGTACTAACTCCATAGATAAACTTCTTTCCACGATAATCCCTCTCCTTTAAGCCTTTATATTTCTGCCGTATTTTGTGAACTTTATTTTTCTATAAAGTGTACTTCCGCAAATAGTGATACTTCGCTCCCCACTTGCGGAAGTATCACTTATGCGTTCTTCAGCTCTTCAATTTCTTGCTCTGTCATTTGTTCTCGCCAAATGTTTGCACCAAGCCCTTTAAGCTTGTCTACTATATTTTCATAACCTCGATCAATATGCTCAAGTCCGGTTACTTCGGTAATTCCATCCGCCATTAATCCTGCAATAACAAGCGAAGCCCCAGCTCGTAAGTCACTCGCCTTCACTTTTGCACCTTGTAATAAAACAGGACCAGTTACAATTGCCGAACGACCTTCTACTTTAATTTGTGCATTCATACGACGTAATTCATCAATATGTTTGAAACGAGCGCCGTAAATTGTATCCGTTACAACTCCCGTCCCGTGCGCCTTTGTTAAAAGCGTCGTAAACGGCTGTTGTAAATCTGTTGCGAAACCTGGATATACAAGCGTTTTTATATCAACTACTTTTAACCTTCTATTACCGTTCACTTTAATTTGATCATCGTTCGTTTCAACTTGAACACCAGCTTCTCTTAGCTTTGCAGTAACTGACTCTAAATGCTGAGGAATAACATTATCAACTGTTACTTCTCCTCCTGATGCCGCTCCTAAAATCATATACGTACCAGCCTCAATACGATCTGGAATGATAGTATGGTGACAACCATGCAGTGAGTCCACACCATCAATTCGGATTACATCTGTACCAGCACCTTTAATGCGTGCTCCCATGCTTGTTAACAATGTAGCTACATCAATAATCTCGGGTTCTTTCGCTGCATTTTCAATAACAGTTCTACCTTTTGCTCGGACAGCTGCTAGCATAATATTAATCGTAGCCCCTACACTAACAACGTCTAAATAAATACGCGCCCCGCGCAATTCATCTGCTCTTAAATAGATAGCACCTTGTTCATTCGTAACATGTGCACCTAACGCTTCAAACCCTTTAATATGCTGATCAATCGGCCTCGGTCCTAAATGACATCCACCTGGAAGCCCAATAACAGCTTTTTTAAAACGACCAAGCATCGCACCCATTAAATAATAAGAAGCACGCAACTTTTTCACTTTTCCATTTGGTAAAGGCATCGCAACCATGTTAGAAGGATCGACTACCATCTCTTCCTCCTGCCCATATGTTACTTTCCCTCCAATTTCCTCTAGTAAGTCTCCTAACATTTTCACGTCCGAAATATTAGGAACTCCACCAATGGTTACTGGAGTATCTGCTAAAATTGTCGCTGGAATTAGTGCAACAGCGCTGTTTTTCGCACCACTCACTCGAATTGTTCCATTTAAAGCTCTTCCGCCTTCAATTAGCAATTTTTCCATATTGAGCTCCCTTCTTGTGAATGTATTTACCTTCTAAATTCTTTATAAAAAGAATTAGAAGATTCCCCTTAAGAATCTCAATCACTCTTTCCATCCCAAAACTCAATAAATAGGAAACCATTATCTCCATTTCTCCTATATTCCGAATAGATAAAGATTAACTATTCATCGAGCAAAATTTATCAATTTAGATACGTTATCACATTTATTAATAGGACTATGCACATTATTTTCTATTTCAAAAACGAAATGATAAAAATCTTTAGACTTGTTCACGCTTTCATTATACAACGAAAGGAAACCGTCTAAAAGACTAGACGGTTTCCAAAACGGAATTTTATTCTTACGCTTTACCGTTAGAACCGAATTCGCGAATTTTACCAGCAACAGTTGCTTTGATAGCTTCGCGGCCAGGTCCAATATATTTACGAGGATCGTAAACTTCTTGATCTTTGTTTAATGCTTCACGAACAGCTTTTGTAAACTCAATTTGGTTCTCAGTGTTTACGTTAATTTTTGAAGTACCTAAAGAAATAGCTTTTACGATATCAGCAGTTGGGATACCAGTACCACCGTGTAATACTAAAGGTACGCCAGTGAAGTCGCGAACTTGCTCCATTTCTGCGAATCCTAAGTTAGGCTCACCTTTGTAAGGACCGTGTACAGAACCTAAAGCTGGAGCTAGGCAGTCGATGCCAGTTGCTTCAACAAGGTGCTTACACTCTGCAGGATCAGCGTAAATTACGCCTTCAGCGATGATATCATCTTCTTGTCCGCCAACTGTTCCAAGCTCAGCTTCAACAGATACGTTACGAGCGTGTGCGTATTCTACCACTTTTTTAGTAGTTTCAACGTTTTCTTCGAATGGGTGGTGAGAAGCGTCAATCATTACAGATGTGAAACCTGCATCGATTGCTTCTTTACATTTTTCGAAGCTTGAACCATGGTCAAGGTGAATCGCTACAGGAACAGTAATGTTCATTTCTTCGATTAAAGCTTTAACCATAGCTACAACTGTTTTGAAACCAGTCATATGACGAGCTGCACCCTCAGATACACCTAGGATTACAGGAGATTTTTCTTCTTCCGCAGCAGCTAAGATAGCTTGAGTCCACTCTAAGTTGTTCATGTTGAATTGACCAACTGCGTATTTTCCTTCTAGTGCTTTGTTTAGCATTTCTTTCATAGAAACTAAAGGCATGGTGAATCCTCCTAAAAAACGTTTTTTGTATCCGATAAATTCTTATCGCTGGTAGTATGACCAGAATAAGGTAAAATATGTATATTTACATACCGGACTTTTTTCTACACTCAATAGGATAACAACTTGTACTCAAAAACTCAACTGTATTCACCTGCTCAATAGTCCATGTAAACGCTTTTTTCCATATTTTTTATAAAAAATTCATTTTTTACGCCTCTACAGCAAGCTCATTTCTCACCGCTTGACGAATTTCATCAATATCAAATGGTTTAGCAAAGTGCATTAAAGCTCCTAAATCTTTTGCCTCTTGGATCATATCAAGCTCTCCATAAGCAGTCATTAAAATTACTTTAATACTCTCATCAATTTCTTTTACATGCTTTAAAATCTCTATACCATCCATACCTGGAATTTTCATATCTAACACAACTAAATCTGGATTATCTTTTTTCACGATATCTAAAGCTTGAAATCCATTCGCTGCTTGGAACGTCTGATAACCTTCTTTTTGGAACACTTCATGTAATAACACACGAATGCCATATTGATCATCAACGATTAAAATTTTCCCTTCCATAACTCCCAACCTTTCTGTATAAATACAAGATTTAAAGCTTCTTATATCTTAACGATTTATTTTCGCTATTCTTTGGCAAATTCCTTCCTATTCTTTCTTATTTTACCGTTTCCTTTTTTGTTATGCTACCCTACGATTTCACCTTTCTAAAAAAATACACTATAATGAAAGCCGGCGAACACGTACGAAGGGAGTAACATTATGTTAAAAATTTTTTCGACTCAATTAAGTGGTTATTTCTCCAGAGTTTCTCAAAAAGAGGAAATGAATATAGAAGATAGCGCTCGTCTACTTGCTCAAGCATTAGTTGGCGATGGCTTCATTTATTTACATGGTACAAATGAAATGGATGGTGTTGTTGCTGAAGCACTATTCGGTGCTGAACCAATGCAGCAAGCGAAACGTTTATTTGAAAATGATACAGAAGCAGAAGTAACTTCTGCAGACCGTGTACTTCTTATTAGCCGTTTTTCAACAGATGAAGAAGCGGTAAATATTGCAAAAAAACTTCAAGAAGAAGGCCACTCTATCGTTGGAATCTCTGCTATTCAAGAAGGTATTGAATCACTGGAACAATATACAGATGTACATATTGATACAAAGCTGTTAAAAGGTCTTATTCCAGACGATGAAGGTAATCGCTACGGATTCCCAAGTTTAATGATAGCCTTATTTGCTTATCACGGATTGAAATTTACAATTGATGAAATGTTAAACGAATATTAAAAAAAGCGCCCTATTTCAGGCGCTTTTTTATTACTTGCTCTCTTTATTCGTAATAGAAGCACTTACGAAATCATGGAACAATGGTTGTGGACGGTTTGGACGAGATACAAGTTCTGGGTGGAACTGTGCTGCCACGAACCAAGGATGATCTTTTAATTCAATGATTTCAACTAGGCGACCGTCTGGGCTTGTACCAGAGAATACAAATCCTGCTTTTTCCATATCCGGACGGAATTGATTGTTGAACTCATAACGATGACGATGACGCTCATATACAACCGGCTCACTGTAAGCTCTATAAGCATTCGTTTCTTCAGAAAGCTTACATGGGTATAGACCAAGACGAAGTGTACCACCTAAGTCTTCTACATCTTTTTGCTCTGGTAATAAGTCGATGATTGCATAAGGTGTGTCAGGATTAATTTCAGAAGAGTTAGCTCCTTCTAATCCTAATACGTTACGTGCAAATTCGATTGATGCAAGTTGCATACCTAAGCAAATTCCTAAGAATGGAACTTTGTTTTCACGAGCATATTGAATTGCAACGATTTTACCTTCTACACCACGATCTCCAAAACCACCTGGCACAAGAATACCATCTGTGTCACCAACTAATTCTTTTACGTTCTCTGCTGTTACGTGCTCAGCGTTTACCCATTTCACTTCTACATCTGTGTCGAATGAATAACCTGCATGACGAAGTGCTTCTACAACAGAAATATATGCATCTTGAAGCTCTACGTATTTACCAACAAGAGCGATTTTTGTTTTCTTAGAAAGGTTACGTACTTTATCAACTAGCGCAGTCCACTCTGTCATATCTGCAGCTGGATTGTCTAATTTTAAGTGATCGCAAACGATTTGGTCCATGTTTTGCTCTTGAAGAGATAATGGAACCGCGTATAAAGTATCTGCATCGCGTGCTTCGATAACTGCTTTTGTATCGATGTCACAGAATAATGCAAGCTTGTCTTTCATATCTTGAGAAACAGGCAGTTCTGTACGAACAACGATAATATTTGGTTGAATACCTAAGCTACGAAGCTCTTTAACGCTATGTTGCGTTGGTTTTGTTTTCATTTCACCCGCTGCTTTTAAGTACGGGATTAACGTACAATGAATGTACATTACATTGTCACGACCGATGTCGCTCTTAATTTGACGGATTGCTTCTAAGAATGGTAGAGACTCGATATCACCAACAGTTCCACCGATTTCTGTAATAACAACGTCCGCATTTGTTTCGCGACCAGAACGATATACACGTTCTTTAATTTCGTTAGTAATGTGAGGAATAACTTGAACTGTTCCTCCTAGATATTCACCACGACGCTCTTTTTGAAGAACTGAAGAGTAAATTTTACCTGTTGTTACGTTGCTGTATTTGTTTAAGTTGATGTCGATAAAACGTTCATAGTGACCAAGGTCTAAGTCCGTTTCTGCACCATCATCTGTTACGAATACCTCACCGTGTTGGTATGGGCTCATAGTCCCTGGGTCTACGTTAATGTACGGATCAAACTTTTGAATCGTTACGTTTAAACCACGATTTTTTAAAAGTCTTCCAAGAGATGCTGCTGTAATACCTTTACCTAAAGACGATACTACACCGCCTGTTACAAAAATATACTTAGTCATGAAAAAGCTCCCTTCTACCTTGTTGTTATATAATCACCGTTGCAAAGCGCAACGTATGTAGATAACACTGTATCTATCTTATTGTTAGACTCTTTTTGTATTCTAAACAAAAAACAAAAAAGAAAATTGCTCCCCTCATCACAAAAAGTAACAAGTAGGGAGCAATTTTCTTTTATATTTACACTTTAAAAGTATTATCGTCCTTTTTTAAAGAGCCCAAAAATGATTCTACATGGACGATAATGAAAAGTCAAGAACTACAGTTCTTCCTCTTCTTCTTCAGTTTCATCATACTCAAGTTCTTCTTCAGCGAAGTCATCTTCATCATCTTCATCTAAATCATCAAGATCATCGTCATCTCCGTCTTCTTCTTCAAGAACCTTGTCCAAATCTTCTACTTCTTCTTCTTCCTCTACATTTCCGTCTGCATCGTCGAAGTCATCTTCGTCTTCCATGTAGTCGTCAAAACCGTCCTCTTCAACTTTACGTTTCTTCTTCGGTTTTGGCTGAGGCAGAATTTCTTCATCGATTTGCTCATATGGGTACCAGCTACGTAGTCCCCAACGATTTTCTCCTAAATTAATGAAGCGTCCATCGATGTTTAAATCTGTATAAAATTGTGCGAGTTTCGCATTAACTTGCTCTTGAGATAGTCCCAGCACTTGAGCGATTTCTTTAACCAACTCGTTGAATGTCGTTGCTTGTCTTTTATCCCCTAAAACGCTATGTACAACTTCAATCATTGAACATTCTTTTAGCTCTTCTGGTGAATATTGCTTAAAATTCACTTATGCGGCACTTCCTTTCATCAAATATAACCTTATATATAACGGTCTGCTTAAAAAAATCCATACTATTCATTATAAACAAAAGTCGCACAAATATGCTACAAAAAAAACGGGAAACTTTTATCCCGCTATTTGCGAGCAGTAAAACTCCCGCCTCAACATTCGGCTGGAGCAAAGAAGTTAGGCGGAAGCCCCGCTACCTGTAAACGCCTGATTTGTGAAGGCTACTAATCGGCTTTGGATGAACATCCTCACTTTATATGGTAATAAAATTATAATTTGTCCATTCCTTACTTCGGAAGCATATGCGCCCCTTGCAACACATACCTAATTTGCATTTCTGTATATTCTTCGAGCGTATACAGTTTTTGCAGCGCCCAACGTCTAAATCCCCACATCTGTCCTTGTATGAAAATGTTATGTGCAAGAAGCTGTATTTCTTTTTTATTTAATATAAATGTTCCATTTTCTGTACATTGTTCTAAAATATTCTCAAACATTCCTACCATTTGAAACTCTTTCTCTAGTACGTATGGGAGTGATTCTTTTGGTAAAAACCGTACTTCTTGATACATGATTAATACTTCTTCTTGCAATTCGTCCATCACTTTAAAGTAATTTGTTATCGCTATCTTTAAACTGTCTATACTTCCCTTCTCCGTGCATACTACTTCCTCTAATCGTTCTTTTACATGTTCATAAATACTATCACAAACTAAATATAATACGTCATCTTTCGTACGAATGTATTCATATAGTGTTCCGATACTAAATCCGGCCGCTTTTGCAATCTCTCTCGTTGTTGTACGCGGGAATCCTTTTTGCTTAAACAGTTGCACCGCACCTTTAATCATTTGTTCACGCCTTAACGCAACTAATTTTTCATCTTTTACTGACGCATGCACATTATGTTTAACCATCCCCTTCACCTCTCTCTATTATTTTTTGGAAGGAAAAAGCGTAGGAAAATACCTACGCCTTTGCCCCTACTTCGTTAACATACGAGAAATTACGAGCCTTTGAATTTCTTGTGTTCCTTCATAAATCTGTGTAATCTTTGCATCTCGCATATAACGCTCTACTGGATAATCTTTCGTATAACCGTAACCACCAAATACTTGCACAGCTTCAGTCGTCACCTTCATCGCTGTATCACCTGCAAATACTTTTGACATCGCTGATTCCTTCCCATACGGAAGCCCTTCCGATTCAAGCCACGCAGCTTGATATGTTAAAAGGCGCGCAGCCTCTACATCCGTTGCCATATCCGCAAGTTTAAAGCCAATCCCTTGCTGCGCCGCAATCGGCTTTCCAAATTGATGGCGCTCTCTTGCATATTCTACAGAAGCATCTAAAGCCCCTTGTGCAATACCAACTGCTTGTGCAGCAATACCGTTACGACCGCCATCTAACGTTTGCATTGCAATCTTAAATCCTTGCCCTTCTTCTCCTAGTAGGTTTTCTACAGGAATACGGCAATCTTCAAACATAATTTCAGTCGTTGGCGAAGAGCGAATCCCTAGTTTACTTTCCTTCTTCCCAACCGAAAATCCTAGCGTATCGCTTTCCACAATAAATGCGCTCGTGCCGCGCTGCTTCGATTCAGGATCTGTTAACGCAAAAACAACATAAATGTCAGCAATACCGCCATTTGTAATGAAAATTTTCGATCCATTTAATATGTAATGGTCTCCATCTCTTTTGGCGATTGTCTTCATTCCACCAGCATCTGATCCAGAACTCGGTTCCGTTAAACCGTATGCACCAATTTTCTTCCCTTCAGCCATCGGTCGCAAAAACTTTTGCTTTTGCTCCTCCGTTCCGAATTTAAAAATCGGCCACCCAGCAAGTGAAGTATGAGCGGACAGCGTTACACCTGTAGAAGCACAAACGCGTGATAATTCTTCGATCGCAATTACGTACGCTAAGTAATCGCTTCCAATTCCACCATACTCTTCAGGCCATGGAATACCTGTCAAACCAAGCTCCGCCATATGATCAAATAGCTCGCGGTCAAATCTCTCTTCCTCATCACGCTCAGCTGCCGTTGGTGCTACTTCGTTCTTAGCAAAATCCCGAACCATTTTTCTTATCATTTCATGTTCTTCTGATAATTTAAAATGCATTTCCGTCTCCCCCTCTTCCCTTTATAAAGCACGGCTGATAACAAGTTTTTGTATCTCACTCGTTCCTTCATAAATTTGCGTAATCTTCGCATCACGGAAAAATCTCTCTACCGGATAATCTTTCGTATAACCGTAACCGCCAAATACTTGTACCGCTTCAATTGCAACTTCAACTGCTGTCTTAGAAGCAAATAACTTCGCAATAGACGCTTCTTTACCGCATGGTAATCCTTGTGCTCTAAGCGATGCAGCCCTATATACAAGTAATCGCGCCGCCTCCACACTTGTCGCCATATCCGCAAGTTTGAAGCCAATCCCTTGTTGCGCCGCAATCGGCTTTCCGAATTGCTCTCGTTCCTTTGCATAATCTATCGCACATGCGAGCGCCGCTTCCGCGATCCCTAACGCCTGCGCCCCGATTCCAATTCGTCCAACATCTAAATTCGCCATCGCTACCTTGAATCCTTGTCCCTCTTCACCGAGTAAATTCTCAGCCGGCACTATCATATCTTCGAACGTAAGTTGAACTGTACGAGAACCGAGAAGTCCCATCTTATGTTCATCTTTTCCGATAATTAAGCCTGGCGTATCTTTCTCTACAATAAATGCAGAAATACCACTTTTTCCTGCATCTGGATTTGTAGAAGCGAAAACGATGTATGTACTTGCTTCGCCGCCATTTGTAATAAATACTTTCGATCCATTAATGATGTAATTATCACCTTTCTTGACAGCTCGTGATTTCAAACTCCCTGCATCTGATCCAGCATTTGGCTCAGTTAAGGCGAATGCACCTAAATATTCACCAGCCGCAAGCTTAGAAACATATTTCTGCTTCTGCTCTTCTGTTCCAAAATATAAAATCGGGTTCATTCCAACTGACGTATGTACAGCTAAAATTACACCAACCGTTGCGCTTACTTTTGAGATTTCCTCAATTGCTAAAATGTAAGAAATAAAATCCATTTCTGCGCCGCCGTATTTTGCAGGCGCTGGAATACCCATTAATCCAAGCTCACCCATCTTTTGCAAAATCTCTGTCGGGAACACCCCTTGTTCCATGCTAGGAACAAAGGGTGCTATTTCCTTCTGTGCAAAATCCCGAACCATTTTCCTCATCATCTGTTGCTCTTCATTAAAACGAAAGTTCATATACTCCGCCTCCATTTGCTATATATCTTTTAACAATTTGGTAAGACCACTACTCTATACAAGGAGGGATTTACTCATAAACGTAGAAACCACGGCCCGTTTTACGCCCTAACCATCCTGCATTTACGTACTTACGTAGTAATGGACATGGGCGATATTTACTATCTCCTAATCCTTCATGCAACACTTCCATAATGTATAAACACGTATCTAAACCGATAAAATCAGCTAGTGTCAGAGGCCCCATTGGATGATTCATACCAAGTTTCATTACTTCATCAATCGCTTCTTTCGTCGCTACACCTTCATATAACGTATAAATTGCTTCGTTAATCATCGGTAATAAAATACGATTCGATACAAATCCCGGGAAATCATTTACTTCAACTGGCACTTTTCCGATTTTTTTCGTAATATCTTCAATCGTTTCATAAACTGTATCATCTGTAGCTAAACCACGAATAATTTCAACGAGCTTCATAACGGGAACTGGATTCATAAAGTGCATACCGATTACTTTTTCTGGGCGTTTCGTTACCGCTGCAATTTCAGTAATTGGAAGAGATGACGTATTCGTTGCTAAAATTGTATGATCTGGAGCAATTTCATCTAAATTCGCAAATATTTTCTTTTTAATATCCATTTTCTCAACAGCTGCTTCAATAACAAGATCAGCTTCTTTCACACAATCTAAATCAAGAGTTACTGTAAGACGATTTAACGTTTCCTCTTTCTCTTCTTCCTTCATGCGTCCTTTTTCTACTTGACGCACTAAGTTTTTCGTAATGATAGCTAACCCTCTATCTAATTGCTCTTGTTTTAAATCTTGAATCTTCACATCATATCCTGCCATTGCACACACTTGCGCAATTCCCGATCCCATTTGTCCCGCACCAATTACAACTATTTTTTGTACACCCATTCTTTCTTCCCCCTTAATATAAGTCTGTAATAAATGAATCGTTTTCTCGCCGTAAATTAATGAACCTCAATCATAACTGCATCACCTTGACCGCCACCGCTACAAATCGAAGCAATTCCAATTCCGCCGCCGCGCTGCTTCAGTGCATGGATAAGTGTAACGATAATACGCGCTCCGCTTGCTCCAATTGGGTGTCCCATTGCTACCGCGCCGCCATTTACATTCAATTTTTCTGGGTCAATACCTGCAATCTCTGTACTCGCAATTGCTACTGCCGCAAACGCTTCATTAATCTCGAATAAATCGATGTCTTCAATTGTCTTGCCGGTCTTTTTCAATAATTCGTTAATTGCATAACCTGGCGTTCTTGGGAAATCTTTTGATTCTACCGCGATTGCCGTATGTGCTAAAATCGTCGCCAAAGGCTTTCTTCCTTCTTGCTTCGCTCTGTCCTCGCTCATTAATACAAGTGCAGCACCGCCATCATTCAGTCCTGGAGCGTTACCAGCTGTTACTGACGATGTCTTATCAAATACAGGTTTTAATTTCGCTAACTTTTCAATTGTTGTATCTTCACGCGGCGCCTCATCTTTAGCAACGACGATAGGATCGCCTTTTCTTTGCGGAATTGTTACTGGTACAATTTCCTCTTCAAAACGCCCTTCTTTATGCGCTGAAACCGCACGCTGATGACTACGATATGCCCATTCATCTTGGGCTTCGCGAGAGATTCCGTCTTCCTTCGCAACTTCACCGCCATAAACGCCCATGTGTATGCCTGAAAATGCGCATGTTAAACCATCTGCCACGTTTAAATCGATAACTTCGTTGTTACCCATTCTGTATCCCCATCTTGCACCTCGTAAAATGTAAGGACTGTTACTCATTGATTCCATTCCACCAGCTACAATAAGTGATTGATCACCAGTACGAATAATTTGATCTGCTAACGTAACCGCACGAAGTCCCGATGCACAAACTTTATTTACTGTTTCCGTCTGCACTTCCCAAGGGATTCCAGCAGCTCTCGCAGCTTGACGAGATGGAATTTGCCCCTGTCCACCTTGAATAACCGTTCCAAATATAACTTCTTCAACATCACTAGCAGAAACATCTGCTCTTTCAAGCGCTGCTTTAATTGCAATTCCTCCAAGTTCTGTTGCCTTCACATCTTTTAAAGATCCTCCAAATTTTCCAACCGGTGTTCTTGCAGCACTTAAAATAACTGTCTTATTCATATTTCTTTCCCCCGTTTCTTTTTTAGTACCGAGCGCTCGCTCGGTATCCTTGCGTTGAGAAGAGGTGCAATAATTGCACCTCTTTCTAAAGTTGTATACATGCTTACAAACTACATTGCTTCTTTCTTCTGTCCGATAACAGATCGTTCTAAAATCTCTGTTACATCAAGTGTTTGAACTTTCTCTTCTACTTCCTTCGCTTTCGTCCCATCACTAATCATCGTTAAGCAATACGGACAACCTGTACCGATAATGGATGGTTGCACAGCTAGTGCTTGTTCTGTACGAGCAACGTTAATACGAGAACCCGTTGTCTCCTCCATCCACATTAAGCCACCACCTGCGCCACAGCACATTCCTGTTTCACGGTTACGTGCCATTTCTACAAGATTCACACCAGGAATTGCTTTCAAAATATCGCGCGGTGCTTCGTACACTTCGTTGTATCGTCCTAAATAACAGGAATCATGGTACGTAACTGTCTCCTCAATAGCGTGAACAGGTTTTAAGAGTCCTTCTTTCACCCACTGAGCTAACAATTCTGTATGATGATAGACTTCTGCTTGTAAGCCAAAGTCTGGATACTCATTTTTGAATGTGTTATAAGCGTGAGGATCAATCGTAACGATTTTCTTCACTCCTGCTTTTTCAAATTCTTCGATATTCTTTGTTGCCATCTCTTGGAATACGAACTCATTTCCAAGGCGGCGCGGTGTATCTCCAGAGTTCTTTTCTTTATTACCAAGAATCGCGAATGAGACGCCTGCTTCGTTCATTAACTTCGCAAACGATATCGCAATCTTCTGACTACGATTGTCGTATGATCCCATCGAACCTACCCAGAATAAATATTCGAACTCCTCGCCAGCTTTTGATTTTTCTTTTACAGTCGGAACTGTTACTTCATCATCACCTTGGCGCCATGTTTCACGCTCTTTACGGTTCAGACCCCATGGATTCCCTTGACGCTCGATATTCGTCATCGCACGCTGCGCTTCCGCATCCATCTTTCCTTCTGTTAAAACAAGATAGCGGCGTAAATCAATAATTTTGTCAACATGCTCATTCATAACCGGACACTGATCTTCACAGTTACGGCACGTTGTACAAGCCCAAATTTCTTCTTCTGTAATAACATCTCCGATTAAACTCGGATCGTAAGCTAGCGCTGTAGCTGCTGATTCTTGCTGCCCTTTTCCAGCTGCCATCATCGCTAATTGATTTCCTTGTGTATTATTAAAAGCAACTACTGGAACCCAAGGTGCTTTCGATGTTACCGCCGCTCCTTTATCAGTTAAATGATCCCGAAGTTTTAAAATTAAATCCATCGGTGATAACATTTTTCCTGTTCCTGTTGCCGGACACATATTTGTACAGCGCCCACACTCTACGCAAGCGTATAAATCAATAAGCTGATTTTGTCTAAAGTCTTCAATTTTACCAACACCAAATGTTTCTTGCGTTTCATCTTCAAAATCAATCTTTTCAAGCTTCCCTGGATTTGAGAGACGACCGAAGAAAACGTTAGCTGGTCCAGCAATTAAATGTGCATGTTTTGATTGTGGAACATAGACTAAAAATGTTAACAAAATTAGTAGATGCACCCACCAAGAAAAATAGAACACTGAAATGGCTACGGTTTCATTTATTCCCGAGAAAACGTAAGCGATTGCAGAAGCGATCGGTTCACTCCATGAAAGTTCCTCGCCGTGCCATATAATTCCCATCCCATTACCAAGTAGTACAGAAATCATTAAACCACCGATAAAGATAAGAACAAGACCTGATTTAAAATTACGTTTCAAACGAACTAGCTTCTCAACATAACGTCTATGAAAAGCCCAAAAGACTGCGATTAATATAACGAGTGTGACAATTTCCTGGAAGAATGTAAATGCAGGGTATAGTGGTCCAAGTGGAAGATGCGATCCTGGTGCGAGTCCTTTCCAAACGAAGTCAATTGCTCCAAATTGGACAAGAATAAATCCATAAAAAAACATAACGTGAATAATGCCGCTCTTTTTATCTTTCAGCAGCTTTTTCTGACCGAAAACATTGACCTTAAGAAGATCCCAACGTTCTTTGAAGCGACGGTCAAATTCAATCTTTTTTCCTAATTGTATGTAGGCCATTCTCGTTCGTATAAGATATACAAACAAATATCCCGCATAAGCAATAACAGCAATGGCAGCCAGCCAATTAATGATCAGTAAGCTATTCATTTTTATGCTACCCCTCTCTTTGTAAGCCTTCTTTCTTTTTTTAGAATCTTCAAAAACATATAATTTTCTGAATTTTATCCCCTACCTTCATTATATAATGAGTGAGCATTCAGTCAACAGTTTTTTGTTATACAACAACATATTTTTTAATAAACCTGTTTATTTGGGTGAAACTATAAAGTGAAACTTTAGTCAGTGGGGACTGTCCATCCCCCACTAATTATTAGTTAAATCAATCGGGCTTTTACGGGCAGTTGATTTCAACCGAGCTTCCTCGTATTCAGCGGATTTTAAGGCGATTGTCTTACTGCCCGTTGAAGCGGGATAAAGTGAAACCTTAATGAACAAACCGGGCTATCTTCTAGTTAAATTTTTGGTAGCATTCTTACTCCCCATATCATTTGTAACACACTGAAGGTGAAAAGAATGCAAAGGAGGGACTTCACTCATGTTCTATTTCTCTCTCTTATTCATATGCGTTACTCTTTGGATCACAATTGACCTTTCATATGGGAGACTTCTTCATTTAAAACGTGTGCGTTCCCGTACTTTCCCTTTACGTCAAAGTGATTTTCACCTTTATACATATGGGAAAGATTTATACGATGCTTTATTTACTGATATAAAACAAGCCCAGCACCACATTCACGTTTTATTCTTCATTGTAAAAAATGATAAGATCAGTCGTGAATTTTTAAAGTTACTTATTGATAAGGCAAAAGAAGGCATTGAAGTAAGACTGTTACTTGATCGATTTGGTAGCCATTATTTATCAAATGAAGCAATTCGTTCCCTACAAAAACATGGTGTCTCTTTTTCTTTTTGTCATAAAGTCAAATTCCCTTTCCCTTTCTTTTCTGCCAATCAACGCAATCATAGAAAAATTACAGTGATTGACGGGAAAATTAGTTATATTGGGGGATTTAATATCGGCGAGGAATATTTGGGACATAATGAGCAATTAGGATTATGGCGAGACTATCATTTACGTCTTACAGGAGAAGGCGTTCAAGATTTACAAAAACAATTTTTACATGACTGGTTGGATGATACGAACCAAAATTTATTGGATGCTCCTCTTTATTTTCCGAAACAGGAACCTGGTACCATCCTACATCAATTCATTCCAACCGATGGTGCCTATTTACAACATACCTTTTTACATTTAATTAAAAGTGCGAAAAAGGAACTTTTTATCGGTACACCATATTTCATTCCTGGCAAAAAAATTATGAACGCTCTATTAAAAGCACGAGAAAGAGGGGTCCAAATAACAATTCTCGTTCCAGAAAAGGCTGATCATGCCCTCGTTCGAGAAGCGAAATTCCCGTACTGCCGAAAGTTAATACGGGCTGGTTGCAATATTTACGCATTTCAACAAGGGTTTTTTCACGCTAAAGTTATTATAGTGGACGATGATATTTGCGATGTTGGAACTGCAAACTTTGATATGAGAAGTTTATATAGTAACCATGAAATCAACTGCCTCTTATATGATAGGCACTTCATACAGGTGGTAAAAAATAAATTCCATGAAGATTTAAAAAATGCGTCATTACTTTCCTATGACGATGTTAGCCCGCTTTCCCTTATAGATAGAGGAAAGGAATGGATAGGAACGATACTTGCTTTCTTCTTATAAGAAAGGTGATGAATAAAAGAGGTGTATTCCTTATGATTATGCGGTTTGGATACGTCTCACATGCAATGGCATTGTGGGACTGTTCTCCTGCTAAAACGATGACATTTACAACTTTTAAAAAACTCAATAAACAAGAGCGAGAGGATAAACTGTACGATGTTACAAGGCAAAATTTAGAACATACGATACGTATCCTTCATTACAATATCGCACATGAAATCCCATTATATCGTCTTTCTTCTTCCATTATTCCACTTGCAACACACCCTGAAGTTGAATTTGATTATATTGGAGCATTCATGCCGCTTTGGCGTAAAATAGGTTCGTTAATTCAAGAGCACAATTTACGAGTAAGTTTTCACCCAAATCAATTTACATTATTCACAAGCGATAAGCCGCATATTACAACTAATGCAGTTACGGATATGACCTATCATTATAAAGTATTACATGCGATAGGAATTGCAGATTCTTCTTACATTAACATTCATGTAGGTGGTGCCTACGGAAATAAAGAAGCAGCAGTTGGACGCTTCCATGAAAACATAAAAAAACTTCCTGCACATATAAAAAAACAAATGACTCTAGAAAATGATGATAAAACATATACAACTGCTGAAACTTTATCAATTTGCCAAAAAGAAAAGATCCCTTTCGTATTTGATTATCATCATCACATGGCTAATCTTTGCGAAGAATCACTAGAAGAATTACTTCCTGCAATTTTTGAAACTTGGTCACATACAAATATCCCACCTAAAGTTCATATTTCCTCTCCTAAATCAGAAAAAGAATTTAGGGCTCATGCAGATTATATTAATTTAGAATTTATTAAGCCCTTTTTACACATTGCAAAAAAAATTAATTATAATTTTGATATTATGATTGAAAGTAAACAGAAAGATTTAGCAATGTTACAATTAATAAGTGAGCTTTCTTCTATAAAAGGAATCAAAAGAATAAATGGCGCAACATTACAATGGTAAATTGTCATGTTGCGTTGTTTTTTTCAAAAAGTAATTCTTATAGTAAAAAAGTTCCTATTTTATATGATATTATTTAAATTAGCATTTTCATCCTGCGATTCAACTTTATTGAAACGGAGTCATCATATGATTAATCAAAAAAAATATGTACAATTTGTCATGATGTATATAATTGTATTTTCTCTTTGGATATTCCTTATTCCAAATGAGTGGAACATAAAAGAAATTGGAATCCTTTTCTTATTTTGTTTTGCCGCAATCTTTTCTTGTTATTGTTCCTATAAAGCAATTAAAAAAATGAAGCGTGGTGATAAATTATTTTGGGTGTTATTATTATGTACTTGCCTATGTGGATTGGCTATGGAGATAACTTTATTCCTTCATTCACTTTCTATATGCGATCAAGTCCTATTCTCTTATGAGGCACTACCTTTTTTCATCATACAATATATTTTACTCTTTTCTGGATTTGCTATAAAGTTCATAAAACATTACTCTATTAGAGGCCTTGCTCAATTTTCATTCGATAGTATCTTTATCGTTATTATGAATATTTATTTTACCTTAACCTTTATTTTAGATCTTTCAAGCTTTCATACGTTAACAAAGGATACGTGGGTTTTAATTGGATATTTTATTGCACAATCATTAGTCATTTACGCCGTTATTAGCCTATATAGAAGAGAACAATATTCTTCTAGTAGAATTTCATTAATTATTGGCTTTACTATCATTCTTGTATACGGATATATACAGCTATTCCAGTTAAACACAGGAATAAAAACTTCTGCTGAATTCTCTTATTTAATACATACTGCTTCGATTTTATTAATTGGTTTATCGTCCATACTATACATTTTAGATAAGCCAATGCAACATGAAACAAAAACGAAATATTATCGATTTGATTATGTACGCTTTATATTGCCTTATTTTAGTATAATCATTACTTTTTCCTTTATTATCATTCAGCCTTGGGATGATAAATTCATGTTAATTGGTCTTGTATTATCACTTATTTTATTATTCTTGCGACAACTTTACATGTGGAAAGATAATAAAGTCTTAATTGATACATATGAACAGCTGACTACACAACTAGAAGATGAAGTTGAAGAAGGTGCTTCTGCGTTATCAAAAAGTGAACAACGTTATAAATCTTTATTTGAAGATCATCCTGATGCCGTTTTCTCTTTAAATATGCATGGTGTTTTTCAGCAATCTAACACAGCTTGTGAAAGCTTATTTACTGCTTACTATTGTGAAGTAGCAAGCTATTCCCTTCTGCACTTTATTGATCCAAAAGATCATGACTTACTAAAAAGAGCATTACAAATAACAAAAGAAGGTAGACCACAAACTTTAGAGGTTCGTACGAAAGAACAAGAAGGCTATTACTATTACCTTCACATTACACTCATACCTACTTTTATAAATAAAGAAGTTGTTGGGATGTTTGGGATAGCGCGTGATATTACAACTTTATATGAAAAACAAAAACAAGTAGAACATTTGGCATTTCATGATGCACTTACTGGATTACCAAATCGCCGCAAATTCGAAAAAGATTTAAAAACTATTTTAAATACAGCTCAAACTAGCGCAAATGATGTTGCCGTCATGTTTCTTGATTTAGATCGATTTAAAAAAATTAACGATCGACTCGGTCATGATGTCGGAGACTTATTACTAATTGAAGTAGCAAAAAGGTTACGCGGATGTTTGCGTTCAAAAGATATCGTTGCCCGCCAAGGCGGAGATGAGTTTACAATTCTATTACCAGATATGTACTCAGAAAAAAGTGCGGTTTTTATAGCTGAACAGATTTTAACTATTTTAAACAAACCATTCTTCATTAAAGATGAAGAACTATCTGTTACACCGAGTATCGGCATTGCAATGTATCCTGATTACGGAACCGATGTAACTGAATTAATGAAAAATGCCGATTTAGCTATGTATCGTGCGAAAGCAAATGGAAAAAACAGATTTGTTTTCTTCTCGAAAGAAATGAGTATTGCACAAAATGAGATTGAGTTCTTAGAAGGTGAACTTTCAAAAGCATTACAACAAAATGAATTTTTCCTTGAATACCAACCACAAGTAAGCACAAAAACAAAACAAATTATCGGTTTTGAAGCGTTAATTCGTTGGAAACATCCAAAACTCGGTATCGTATCTCCTGCCCAATTTATTCCTCTAGCAGAGGAAACAGGATTTATTATTGAACTTGGAAATTGGATTTTACGTACTGCCTGCTCAGAAGCAAAAAGATGGCATAATCAAGGTTTTTCTCACTTAAAAGTTGGTGTGAATTTATCTGTTGTTCAATTTAACCATACAGATTTAATCCCAACTATTTCAAAGGTGTTGAAAGAAACAGAACTAAAACCGGAAGCACTAGATATTGAAATTACAGAAAGTATCGCTATTAACCAAAATCAATCTGTAGTTGCAAAGCTAGAGCAGCTTCAAAATCTCGGTATTCAAATTTCAATAGATGACTTTGGAACTGGTTATAGTTCTTTAGCTTATTTAACAAAATATCCAATCAACACATTAAAAATTGCTCGAGAATTTATTTGTGGAATTACAACAAGTCCTTTAGAGGAAGCAATTATCTCTTCCATTATTACACTATCAAAAGAATTAAATTTAGAAGTTATTGCAGAAGGTGTAGAAACAGAAGAACAATGGAAATTTCTTTATGAACAAAACTGTGACCACATTCAAGGATTCTTTATTAGCAAACCTGTTTCTAGTAAAGACGTTTGGATGTTACTCCATAAAAAAACAACCGCCTAAGTAAGACGGTTGTTTTTTAGTACTCATAAGGTACCTCTTGAGCTAATTGTACCTCTTGATCATTATGAGAAATTATTTGGCTTTTCTCTAATGCTATATCTCCTAATGAAATACCCCATGCCATCGCTAACGTTAATAGACTACCAATAAGCAGTTTCTTCATATTCCATCACCTGCATTTTTTCTTTAAATATACCATGAAAATTTATCCACATTTTATGCAATTATGCATATTTGTTTTTTAGGTCTTTTTTATTTTTTCATTTTTTTCATAAGTGATTCTTTTAATGCGTGGTTTCCTAACATATCAAAAAAGAAGCATGCTTTTTCGTAAGCATCTTCAATTTCTGCTCTATCAGACCCTAGCTTTGCTAAGCATTCACCTTTTCGAAAGTATAGCTGTCCAATCAATGTCATACTATTAATTTGACACGATAGTTCAATAGCTTTATTTGCGTGGCAAAGCGCTTCTTCGTATTGATTATCTGAGTATAATGCTTTTGCATGATTATGTCTCACCTTTACATCAAATTCTTTATTATCATGCAATGTCTCTAACTGTTTTAATATATTTTCAAATAACTCAATAGCCTTCTTCAAATAGCCATTTTCAGCATAAATGTTTGCAATTGCGTTTTCAATATAAAGATTCTGATATACATCTATTCCTGCCAATTGTTGATTGAGCAATTTCTTTAATTCTAAAATACAATATTCGTAATCAATTTTTTTCAATACGTAAGCTGCTACATGATATTGCCATTGAAGAAATTGCTGAAGCTCGGGATGATATTCTTCCTTTTTCAGTTCATTCCATACCCTATTATAAATTTCTTTATATTTTTTTTGCTTACAAAGCGTAATAATTCGATCTTTTAACTGCTTATTCCTCTCAATATCAGAATAAATGAGTACCTCATAAAAATGAATAATGGGAACTTGTAATTTTGCTGCTATACCTTGCAATATATCCATACTTGGGTATACCGCACCCGATTCAATTCTACTCACTTCTGATTGATGACATATGTTCTCGGATAACTGTTTTTGTGTTAATCCTCTCATCACCCTAATTTTCTTAATTTCAATTCCTAATTTTTCTGCGTGCATACTTACTCACCATCCCATTATAACAATCTAATTTTTTGAGTTGTCATACCACTACAATAATGTGAATTCGACAATTTTTGATATGAAATAATGCATAATATATATAAAATCTGGCAAATGTTTCATACAATTCATCTCACATACAATAGATTAGGAGTGTTATAGATGAATTATAGAAAACTTGCTAGTGCATTCGTTACATTCGGTCTCCTTTGTCCTTTATCCACAGAAGCTATTCATGCCCAAGAATTAAACAAAAATGAAGTGAAAGTTGAAATTGCTCAGCCTGGTTTAACAATCGGAAAATTAACAGAACCTCAAAATGATACGAAAGAGAATATTGCTAAAAAATATTTAAAAGGTGAGGTAAACGGGGCTAAAGCTCAACAAGAGCAAGTTACAACTGAAAAAAATGTTGATTTTCAACCTACAAATAAAGAAACAAAAGAAAATCAAACCGAAGTTCGCCTTGCACAAACTTACAAAAACTATAAAGTATATGGTCAAGATCTTATTGTAAACGTAGATAAAAATGGAGTAATTACAACTGTTAGTGGTAAAGTTGTCCAAAATTTAGACCAACAACCTAATCTTACTATAACAAATTTTTTGTCGAAAAATGAAGTAAAATCTAAATTACGCGATATACTTCAAATTCCAAGCGATGCGACTGAGACAGAATTCACCAACGAAACCGTTGTTTATAAGAAAAAAGATGGATATTACACATTTGCAACTGTTATTACCTTTACTTACGAAAACAATGAACAAATTATAAACGGTAATGCAATCCTTGATTTAAAAACTGGCGAGGTACTTTTCCAAGAAAAATTCATTAAAAATAAAGAGAATAAAACTATAAATCAAGTAACATCACCTAGACTATCCCTCGCAAGTGAGCAAGGAACTGGGAAAAATGCACTTCAAGAAAACATCTCTTTCAATATCGCCAAAGGGACTGACGGAAAATTTTATTTAGCTGATTTATCACGCGGAACTGGCATATATATTTATAATGCAAACTATGCGGACTCTCTCGGCGGATATAGTCAAGCTGGTTATCCAGGGACACTAGTTTCAAGTAGCACTCCTAACTTTGCAGATAAAGAAGCAGCGGGTGCTATGAAGAATATGAGTGATATTTATGACTACTTCAAAAAAGAACATAATCTAAAAAGTTACGATAATAAAGATTCAAAAGTTGTTGCTAGTGTACACGGTTTTGATTCTACTGAAGTTAGTGATGGTGTAAAAGAAGATTATGTAAATGCATTTTGGCACCCTGCTTGGAATCAAATGGTATTTGGTGATGGTTTAAACGGAAAGCTCACTTCAGCCCTTGATGTAACAGCCCATGAATTTGGACATGCTGTATTCAGCGGTACGACAAAGAATAAAATTGTGAGATATCCAAGCGCTGAAACATCTGCGTTAAACGAGGGACTAGCAGATTTCTGGGGCACACAAATCGAATATTATGTAAAGAAAGATAAGGGAAACTGGATTATGGGCGATACACTAGGTGGCCTAACAATCCGTGACATCCCGGGAGAAATTGGTGACGGTGGTCATAAATTATATACAAACTTACAAGATTTTTATAACGATGGAAATAATCAAGAGTCTCACGTAAATTCTGGTATCATCAGCCACGTATTATATCAATTAGCTGAAGGTAAAACATATAACAATGTTGCTGTTCAAAAACAAGGCAACGAAAAAGTAAGTAAAGTTGTTATGCGCACATTGCAAAATTACGCAACTTCAGCTGAAGATTTTGAATCACTCCAATCCCACATCGTACAAGCTGCAAAAGATTTATACGGAAATGCCGTATCAAATGAATTTGCAAAAGCATTTGAAGCACATGGTTATAAACCATTACAAAAAATAAATAGAGTAATAGAAGTATAATAATAAAAAAGAAGTTTACCGTTCGTAGGTAAACTTCTTTTCATATCCATCCCTTTTCTTCCGCAATTGTAATTGCCTCAATTCTATTTTTCGCGTCGAGCTTCGTTAACACTTCAGAAATATAATTACGTACTGTGCCCGGTGAAAGATAAAGTGTTTTCGCAATTTCATTTGCAGTCTTTCCTTCTTTAGCAAGTAACAATACTTCTTTTTCACGATCTGACAACGGATTTTGCTCCTGCCATAAACCAAACATTAAATCTTGAGAAACCTCTCGTTTTCCCTTCATTACATTACGAATCGCTGCGGCTAAATCTTCACTTGGGCTATCTTTTAACAAATATCCGTGCACACCAGCTTTCATTGCTCGTTCAAAATAACCAGGTCTTGCAAATGTTGTTAAAATCATTACTTTGCATGATGATTTTTCTTTCTTTAAAGTCTCAGCGACATCCAATCCACTTTGAATCGGCATTTCAATATCCATAATACTTACATCTGGCTTTAACGATTCAATTAATTTTAACGCCTCTTCTCCGTTCGCAGCTTGCCCAATCACTTCCATATCATCTTCTAAATCAAGTAGGGCTCCTAATGCACCACGAAGCATCCGTTGATCTTCCGCAATAATAATTCGAATCATACCCTCACCTCATCTTTTCCTGTTCTAATGACCACTGGTACTTTTACTGTTAATAGCGTCCCTGAATGTATCGTATTTAGTTCAACAAATCCATCAATAAGAGCAATTCGTTCTTTCATGCCGCGAATACCATTTCCATCATTGTTTTGATCCTCTAAACCAATTCCGTTATCTTCTACTTTCAAAATCAGTTCACCTTGTGATTCTAATACAGAAACTGTACACTGCGTCGCCTTACTATGTTTTACAACATTCGTCACAGCCTCACGTAAACACATGCCTAAAATATTTTGTTCAATCGGTGATAACGAACTTGCACTCGCTTCTTGTTCTATTTCTAACTCAATGTTAGCAGCTTGTAAGATCGCTTTTATTTGCTCAAGCTCTTCTTCTACTGTAATCATGCGCATATCAGAAATTAATTCCCTCAGCTGTTTTAAAGCGGTACGAGATGTTTGTGTAATTTCCTTTGCTTCCACACTTGCACGCTCTGGATTTTTTACGATTAACTTCTCAACAAGCTGGCTTTTTAACGTAATAAGAGATAACGTATGACCTAACGTGTCATGAAGATCCCGTGCAATTCGCTGCCGTTCTTCACGTTTTACTAAATCTTTAATTTGCTCATTCGCTTCGTTTAATTGGTTCTTTAACATCTTTTTCTGATTAAAATTACGCATACCAAATGGCGTAAGAAGCATTAAAATAAACATCGGAACGATATTTACTAAATTTGCCGGTGTTAGTTGATTCATATTTACAAATACAAATGCTCCGAGCATTACAACTAACAGACATAGTAGCACTCGAAATACTTTCTTACTTGGCGCAAATCCCATCGCACTTGCCGTGAAAAAGCCAAAGAATATCATGAAAGGATTATAAAATATGGCAAATAAAAAGGTTAATATCATTTGAATAAACGCCCACAAAACGAACGTCTTCTGAACAAAATAAAGTTGACGGTATGTGATAATGAAGACTATCAACATACCGATCCCCATTACAAGTTTCCATCCTGATACTTGTGTTAAATTATAAATTGGAAATAACAAATATACGAGCCACATATACGGAAAAAAACCCATATGTTTCGGAAAAATTTCCATCCTCTTCTTCTCTATCATTTATACCGCTTCCTGTCTTTTTCTTATATATATTGATACTACAACAAATATAAGGAAATAACCTCCTAATACCGCGATATTTTCCCATCCAATTGATTTTCCAGCTACAATATCCCACGCACCGCTTCCAAAATGATATGTCGGTGTCCATTCACCAATCGTTCTTAATATTTTCGGGAATACTTCAATCGGCATCCATAACCCGCCAATTACAGCTAAACTCATATTTAAAATATTTGCTAGGCCAGCAGCTGCATCCGCCTTCTTAATGGAACCTATTACTGTTCCGAGTGCTAAAAATGGTGTCACACCTAACAATAACCATAATCCAGCACCAATCCATTGTCCTACCGTTAACTCAACATGATTAATTAATATCCCTGCCATAAAAATAACTAAGATTGAAAAAGCATTTACTACTGTTTGAGCGATAATTTTTGCTGTTAAATACGCCCCTTCAGGAAGCGGTGTAATTTTTAGAAGATGTGTCCAACCTTGCCCTCTTTCCTGAGAAAGTCTCACACCAAAACTAAAAAGTGCAGTCCCTACAATACTAAAAGTCGCCATAGAAATTAAATAATGTGCTTTCCACGCATCTCCGTTTTGTGGCACTTGCACAACATTTGTGAAAATGTAGTAAAACATAACTGGCATTAATAATGAGAAAAAGATAAATAATTTATTACGGAACGTACGTAAAATTTCTATTTTGCATTGCATCCATAAAGCTTTCATGCAATTTCCCCCTTTTGATTTGCGACAAACTGTTCAAATGCTTCATCGAGACTTCCACGTTCAACTGAAACATTTGTTACAGGTAGATTCTTCTGATAAATTGCTTGTAGAGTGGCATCTGTATCTTCCGTCGTTAAAGTGAAGCGCCCTTCATTTGACTGTACTTCTGTTACATGCGGTAATTCCTTTAGTAAACTCTTAGGGATTTTTTCTTTAGAATAAAACGAGATCGTTTTTCGAGAAATCGTCGCTTTCATTTCATCTGGTGTGCCATCTGCGATAATTTTTCCGTTCGCAAACAATAAAATACGATTCGCCAACGCATCTGCTTCCTCTAAATAATGTGTTGTTAAAATAATCGTTTTCCCTTCACTTGCTAACTTTTTAATCGTTTCCCAAAACGTTCTTCGAGACGTAATATCCATTCCAACTGTCGGCTCATCTAAAAATAACAAATCTGGATTTCCCGAAAGTGCGAGTGCAAAATTTAATCTTCTTTTTTGCCCACCTGATAACTTTTCACATCTTTGCTTTCGCTCTGATTCCAAATTTGATAACTGTAGTAATGTTTCTTTCGCTACCGGGTTTGTATAATAACTGCGGAATAGCTCAATTGCCTCTTCCACTGTAATGCTATCAATCACACTTACTTCTTGTAACATTGCCCCAAGGCTATTACGAACGCCTCTATGCTTTGGACTCTTTCCAAATATAGAAACTGTCCCTTCTGTAGGATCTTTTAATCCAAGCATCATCGAAATCATCGTCGTCTTCCCCGCACCATTTGGTCCAAGTAATGCTACTATTTCCCCTTTATCCACGTGAAATGAAACGTTACTTACTGCGTTTTTATGTTTAAATGTTTTAGAAACACCATTTATCTCAATAACCTTTTCCATCTCTCCACCCCCGCTGTTTCTTATATTTACATTGTATTCCTTGGAAAAGTTAGGAAACAGTATGATGCGTCATGACATCCATATGACAATTGTCATGTATTCTTTGTGTGAGGAATCAACCCGCATACCGCAAGCGAGTAGCAGGACGAAAATAAACATGATACAATCGGGTAAGATATATATTCGAGGAAGGACAGTGGTTTTCATGATTATTCGTAATGAACAGGATTTAGAAAGCTTACGAAAAATCGGCCGCATCGTTGCGCTTGCACGTGAAGAAATGAAAAAAGAAGCGAAGCCAGGTATGACAACGAAAGAGCTTGATTTGATCGGTAAAAAAGTATTAGATGAGCATGGTGCTATTTCTGCACCTGAAAAAGAATATGATTTCCCTGGTGTAACTTGCATTAGTGTAAATGAAGAAGTTGCTCACGGCATTCCAGGAGATCGTGTATTAAAAGAAGGCGACTTAGTAAACGTCGACGTATCTGCCGCACTTGATGGTTATTATGCAGATACGGGTATCTCATTTGTACTTGGGAAAGACGAAGAAAAAGAAAAACTTTGCCAAGCAGCTGTTGACGCATTTTGGGCAGCAATGAAAAAAGTTAAAGCTGGTTCAAAACAAAATCAAATTGGTCGTGCGGTTTCAAACTTCGCACATAAAAGTGGATACAATGTTATTCAAAACTTAACTGGTCATGGTATCGGTCTTAGTTTACATGAAGCACCAAACCACATTTTAAGCTATTATGATCCAATGGATAGTGCGCTTCTAAAAGACGGTCTTGTTATCGCTGTAGAGCCATTTATCTCTATGAAAGCTGATCATATTATCGAACGCGGTGATGACGGTTGGACATTCGTTACTCCTGACAAAAGCCTTGTTGCACAATGTGAGCATACAGTTGTCGTAACACGTGGTGAGCCGATAATTTTAACAGAAATATAAAAAATAGCCGTTTGGTAGCAGAAACCTACCAAACGGCTATTTTTTATTACTTTTAGGTATGCAAAAATTTATATAAATAAAAGGTGATGCATCAAAGCATCACCTTTTTAACGGGGTGAGGCTGCCCAAAAGTACGGAAAACCTTTGAACAGCCTCGTATTTTCATATGGATGCCTTACATATATCACTGATGATAATTATGAAATGCGGAAACATATTTATCATCACATGATTCAAACATGAGAAAAGAAACCCTACAGTGGATTCTTTTCTCTACATAATCTAAAGTTTGGGTACACTAGATTCATGCAATGTAGGAGCTTTCCAAGCAGAAAGCGAACCTTCATTTAAAATGATAGCATACATATCTCCATCAAAAATATGCAAATATGCATATAGTATTTTTTATTTATCAATGTCAGAATATTGAAAAATAAAAAATATAAAGGTAAAATAAAGTCGTTATCCGTCTTCTTTTGTCAGTCAGAGAGAATAGAAGAATAGGAGAGGAAAAAATGAAAAAATCTTTAAAACAAAAAATAGTAAGCTCTTTACTTGCTGTATCACTCGCTGTTAGCTTGGCTCCAATTGGACAAGTCAAAGCTGATTCCACGTCAGAAATCACACAGACTTCACCTATCACAAAACAAGTTGATGCAAGTCGCGCCATCGAACACATCCGTTTCTTATCCGAAACAATTGGTCCTCGCCCTGGTGGAACAAAATCAGAAGAATGGGGTTCTCGCTACGTTGGTATGCAACTTAAATCAATGGGTTATGAAGTAGAATATCAGCCATTTCAAGTGCCGGATCAATACGTTGGCTTTATTGAATCCCCATTATCCACAAAGCGTAATTGGCAAGCTGGCGCTGCTCCTAACGCACTAATTTCTACAGAAACTGTTACAGCTCCTCTTATCTTTGTTCAAGGTGGGACAAAATTAGAGGATATTCCAAATGAAGTAAATGGAAAGATTGTTCTATTTGAAAGAGGAACAACAGTTGCAGACTACAATAAACAAGTTGAAAACGCTGTTAGTAAAGGAGCAAAAGGTGTTCTTTTATACAGTTTAATTGGCGGTCGTGGAAACTACGGACAAACTTTCAATCCTCGCCTAACGAAAAAGCAGTCTGTCCCTGTCTTCGGTCTTGCTTATGCGCAAGGAAATGCATTTAAAGAAGAAATCGCTAAAAAAGGGTCAACAATTCTTTCCCTAAAAGCGAGACATGAATCTAATTTAAAATCCTTAAACGTCATCGCTAAAAAGAAACCCAAAAACAGTACAGGTAATGAAAAAGCTGTCGTTGTAAGTTCGCACTATGATAGTGTCATTGGAGCACCTGGAGCAAACGATAATGCTTCTGGTACAGGATTAGTATTAGAGTTAGCTCGTGCTTTTCAAAATGTAGAAACTGATAAAGAAATTCGTTTTATTGCTTTTGGTTCTGAAGAGACTGGCTTACTCGGCTCCGATTATTACGTTAATAGTCTATCCCAAAAAGAACGTGATCGAATTTTAGGTGTCTTTAACGCAGACATGGTTGCAACAAATTACGATAAGGCAAAAAATTTATATGCTATGACGCCTAACGGTTCTCCAAACCTTGTAACAGACGCAGCCTTGCAAGCAGGTAAACAGTTAAATAATGATCTCGTACAACAAGGGAAATTTGGCTCTAGTGATCATGTACCGTTTGCTGAAGTCGGTATTCCTTCTGCACTATTTATTTGGATGGGCGTCGATAGTTGGAATCCATTAATCTATCATATTGAAAAGGTATATCACACACCCCAAGATAACGTATTAGAAAATATTTCGCTAGAACGTATGAAAATGGCATTAGAGGTCATTGGTACAGGCGTCTATAATAGCCTTCAATCTACCGTGAAAACAGAACAAAAAGCCGCTTAATACTATTTCAAGCCACCGATTAATCGGTGGCTATTTATTGAAAAAGAAAAAAAACAAATATGCATAAAAGCATATTTATTACATGGTATTATCGTGTATAATTAAAATCGTAATATATAAATAAAAACACATTTATTGTATAGCATTGACCTTACATTACATGCGATACCACGCTCTAAGCTTATGGTCCAATGGATAATAGGCTTTTTAAAGACGGTTTTGTTATTACTTTAGGGCCGCTGATTGAGTCCATCTTGAAATTGCTCTCTTTTTTCTATAAAAAAAACCCTTCAGGCTGCATTCTTCCCTTCACTTTATCGTGAAGTGTTTTTGAATACTTACCCAAAGGGAGCAATATCAATAGTAATTTTTTAATTTGTCAGCTACTCAGATTACAGTGTAATCAATAATCTAAAGCTTTTTTATTATTTTATTCGCTGACGAGCGAGTAGGATTCCACCTAAAAGGAACAATACCATACCTCCAAGAATTGAACTCATTTCTGCTGATGTTCCTCCTGTGTTGGGAAGTAATGTTGGCTTATCATTTTCTGTAGTAGGTGGAACTTTTGAATCGCTATTTTCGTCTGCATTTGTGTTTGGATCTTTTGGATTTGTGCTTGGATCTTTCGGATCTGTGCTTGGATCTTTCGGATCTGTGCTTGGATCTTTCGGATCTGTGCTTGGATCTTTTGGATCTACATTTGGTTCGTCCTTGATTTTTGTATTTGTGATGTCATAACCATGTACGTCAGATTGGTATCCGGCTACTGGTTGTTCTTTCACTTCATACTTGTACGCTACTCCATTTGCATCGTATGCTGCTAAATCTTTGAATTCGTATTTCCAGCCTGTTGCTTCGCTTACTTCTTGCGTCGCAATCACTGTACCATTTTGTAGAAGGTCTACTTTAATCATTTTCGGACGATCTTTCGCGTTATCGTCTTTCCATGTTTTCGTTCCTTCTACTTTTGTTTCACCTACTTTTGTATTTGTGATGTCATAACCATGTACGTCAGATTGGTATCCAGCTACTGGTTGTTCTTTCACTTCATACTTGTACGCTACTCCGTTTGCATCGTATGCTGCTAAATCTTTGAATTCGTATTTCCAGCCTGTTGCTTCGCTTACTTCTTGCGTCGCAATCACTGTACCATTTTGTAGAAGGTCTACTTTAATCATTTTCGGACGATCTTTCGCGTTATCGTCTTTCCATGTTTTCGTTCCTTCTACTTTTGTTTCACCTACTTTTGTATTTGTGATGTCATAACCATGTACGTCAGATTGGTATCCAGCTACTGGTTGTTCTTTCACTTCATACTTGTACGCTACTCCGTTTGCATCGTATGCTGCTAAATCTTTGAATTCGTATTTCCAGCCTGTTGCTTCGCTTACTTCTTGCGTCGCAATCACTGTACCATTTTGTAGAAGGTCTACTTTAATCATTTTCGGACGATCTTTCGCGTTATCGTCTTTCCATGTTTTCGTTCCTTCTACTTTTGTTTCGCCTACTTTTGTATTCGTGATGTCATAACCATTGACTTTGGATTCGTATCCGGCTACTGGCTGTTCTTTCACTTCATACTTGTACGCTACTCCGTTTGCATCGTATGCTGCTAAATCTTTGAATTCGTATTTCCAGCCTGTTGCTTCGCTTACTTCTTGCGTCGCAATCACTGTACCATTTTGTAGAAGGTCTACTTTAATCATTTTCGGACGATCTTTCGCGTTATCGTCTTTCCATGTTTTCGTTCCTTCTACTTTTGTTTCGCCTACTTTTGTATTCGTGATGTCATAACCATTGACTTTGGATTCGTATCCGGCTACTGGCTGTTCTTTCACTTCATACTTGTACGCTACTCCGTTTGCATCGTATGCTGCTAAATCTTTGAATTCGTATTTCCAGCCTGTTGCTTCGCTTACTTCTTGCGTCGCAATCACTGTACCATTTTGTAGAAGGTCTACTTTAATCATTTTCGGACGATCTTTCGCGTTATCGTCTTTCCATGTTTTCGTTCCTTCTACTTTTGTTTCGCCTACTTTTGTATTCGTAATGTCATAACCATTGACTTTGGATTCGTATCCGGCTACTGGCTGTTCTTTCACTTCATACTTGTACGCTACTCCGTTTGCATCGTATGCTGCTAAATCTTTGAATTCGTATTTCCAGCCTGTTGCTTCGCTTACTTCTTGCGTCGCAATCACTGTACCATTTTGTAGAAGGTCTACTTTAATCATTTTCGGACGATCTTTCGCGTTATCGTCTTTCCATGTTTTCGTTCCTTCTACTTTTGTTTCACCTACTTTTGTATTTGTGATGTCATAACCATGTACGTCAGATTGGTATCCAGCTACTGGTTGTTCCTTCACTTCATACTTGTACGCTACTCCGTTTGCATCGTATGCTTGCAGTTTTTCAAACGTGTACTTCCATTCACTTGCTACTGTTACTTCTTTTGTATCTACTACTTTACCGTTTTGTAGTAAGTTTATTTTGATTGTGCTTGGACGATCTGTTGCGTTGTTATCGTTCCACGTCTTTGTTCCTTCTACTTTCGTTTCGCCCACTTTTGTATTCGTGATGTCATAACCGTGTACGTCAGATTGATATCCGGCTACTGGCTGTTCCTTCACTTCATACTTGTACGCTACTCCATTTGCGTCATATGCTTCTACATCTGCAAATGCATATTTCCAGTTTGTTTCCGCTGTTACTTCTTTTGTATCTACTACTTTACCGTTTTGTAGTAAGTCTACTTTGATTGTGCTTGGACGATCTGTTGCGTTGTTATCGTTCCATGTTTTTGTTCCTTCTACTGTCAATTTCGCTACTTTTGTATTTGTGATGTCAGTACCACTTACTTGGGATTCATATCCGGCTACTGGCTGTTCTTTCACTTCATACTTGTACGCTACTCCGTTTGCATCGTATGCCTGTAGTTTTTCAAACGTGTACTTCCAATTTGTTGCCGCTGTTACTTCCTTTGTATCTACTACTTTACCGTTTTGTAAAAGATCCACCTTGATCATTTCCGGACGATCTTTCGCGTTATCGTCTTTCCATGTTTTCGTTCCTTCTACTTTTGTTTCGCCTACTTTTGTATTTGTGATGTCAGTACCACTTACTTTGGATTCATATCCGGCTACCGGTTGTTCTTTCACTTCATACTTGTACGCTACTCCATTTGCATCATACGCTGCTAAATCTTTGAATTCGTATTTCCAGCCTGTTGCTTTGCTTACTTCTTGCGTCGCAATCACTGTACCATTTTGTAAAAGGTCTACTTTGATCATTTCCGGACGATCTTTCGCGTTATCGTCTTTCCATGTTTTCGTTCCTTCTACTTTTGTTTTGCCTACTTTTGTATTTGTGATATCAGTACCATTTACTTTGGATTCATATCCAGCTACTGCTTGTTCTTTCACTTCATACTTGTACGCTACTCCGTTTGCATCGTATGCTGCTAAATCTTTGAATTCGTATTTCCAGCCTGTTGCTTCGCTTACTTCTTGCGTCGCAATCACTGTACCATTTTGTAGAAGGTCTACTTTAATCATTTTCGGACGATCTTTCGCGTTATCGTCTTTCCATGTTTTCGTTCCTTCTACTTTTGTTTCGCCTACTTTTGTATTTGTGATGTCATAACCGTTGACTTTGGATTCATATCCAGCTATCGGTTGTTCCTTCACTTTATACTTGTACGCTACTCCATTTGCATCATACGCTACTAAATCTTTGAATTCATATTTCCAATCTGTTACTTTGCTTACTTCTTGCGTCGCAATCACTGTACCATTTTGTAAGAGGTCTACTTGAATCATTTCTGGACGATCTGTTGCGTTATCGTCGTTCCATGTCTTCGTTCCTTCTACTTTTGTTTGACCTACTTTTGTATTTGTGATATCAGTACCACTTACTTTGGATTCATATCCTGGTACTGGCTGTTCTTTCACTGTATACTCGTAAGCCTTTCCTTCCGCATCATATGCTTCTAGATCTGAGAATATATATTTCCAACCCAATACTGCTAGTACGTCGTGTGTTTGAATCACATTCCCGTTTTGTAGTAAGTCTACTTTGATCATTGTCGGACGGTCTGTTGCATTTCCGTCGTTCCATGTCTTCGTTCCTTCTACTTTTGTTTTGCCTACTTTTGTATTTGTGATATCAGTACCACTTATTTTGGATTCATATCCTGGTACTGCTTGTTCTTTCACTTCATACTTGTACGCTGCTCCGTTTGCATCGTATGCCTGAAGTTTTTCAAATGTGTACTTCCAATTTGTTTCCGCTGTTACTTCTTTTGTATCTACTACTTTACCGTTTTGTAAAAGATCTACTTTGATCATTTCCGGACGATCTTTCGTGTTATCGTCTTTCCATGTTTTCGTTCCTTCTACTTTTGTTTCGCCTACTTTTGTATTTGTGATGTCATAACCTTTTAATTCAGACTTGTATCCGGCTACCTGCTGTTCTTTCACTTCATACTTGTACGCTACTCCGTTTGCATCGTATGCTTGCAGTTTTTCAAACGTATACTTCCAGTTTGTTTCCGCTGTTACTTCTTTTGTGTCTACTACTTTACCGTTTTGTAGTAAGTCTACCTTAATCGAGCTTGGACGATCTGTTGCATTGTTATCGTTCCATGTTTTCGTTCCTTCTACTTTTGTTTCGCCTACTTTTGTATTTGTGATGTCATAACCGTGTACGTCAGATTGGTATCCGGCTACTGGCCGTTCTTTCACTTCATACTTGTATGCTTTTCCATTTGCATCGAATGCTACTAAATCTTTAAATTCATACTTCCAACCTGTTTCTTTGCTTACTTCTTGTGTCGCAATCACTGTATCATTTTGTAGTAAGTCTACTTTGATGGCTTTATGCTCTTCCTCTGTGCCACCTTTCCACGTCTTCGTTCCTGCAACTGATGTCTTGCCTACTTTTGTATTCGTGATGTCATAACCATTGACTTTGGATTCGTATCCGGCTACTGCTTGTTCTTTCACTTCATACTTATATGCTTTTCCGTCTGCATCGTTTATCGCCAAATCTTTAAATTCATATTTCCAGCCTGTTGCTTCGCTTACTTCTTGCGTCGCAATCACTGTACCGCTTTGTAGTAAGTCTACTTTAATCATCGTTGGACGACCTTCCGCATTTCCGTCCTTCCATGTTTTCGTTCCTTCTACTTTGGTTTTTTGTACCACTTTTGTATTTGTAATATCATAACCGTTTATTTCTGTTGTGTATCCATCTATCGGTTGTTCTTTTACTTCATACTTGTACGCTACTCCATTTGCATCATACGTTGCTAGGTTGTCAAATTTGTATTTCCAACCATCTGCCGCTGTTACTTCTTTCGTGTTTACTACTTCCTCATTTTGTAGTAAGTCTACTTTGATTGAACTTGGACGATCTTTCTCGTTATCGCCTTTCCACGTCTTCGTCCCTGCAATAGATGTAGTTTTCAACTTATTCGGAATTGGCAACTTAACTCCATTTACAGCATCTGATTTAACTTCAAAAATTACTTTTGCTTGAGGATCGAAATCAACATAGTCTGGAGCTGAAACTTCTTTCACATAATATTTACCTGGTTGTAAATTAGGGATTTCAATTATCCCTTTTTCATCTGTTTTATATACATCTCCAACTTGTTCATCAGACTCTTTATACAACTTAAACGAAACATTTGGGATTACTTTTTCTTCATCCCCTTCAATATGCTTCACAATTTTTAGTGTTCCTTTTGGAGTCACATTACCTTCAGCACCACCGCCAGCTATCATATTTTCGACTGGATGAGTACCCGATTCGGTAACTGGTTCCTTGTTTAGAACTTGGTAATCAATCGTATAATCATTCTTAAAAAACTCTTGCTTCTTCCCAGCTTCCGTTATAGTAGATGTATAACCAATCGAAAAGGAGGCAAGACGCGCTTTACCCTTATTAAGCACAACTTTAAATGATTTGTCTCCAGTAAAGGTAATCGTTCCGTAACCTTGCTTTTCAAGCTCTTGTAGCGTTAAAGATCGACGACCTATATAATCATCTACAATTATATAGAAACTATCCTTATTAAGTGTTTGACCTTCCTGTAAATTATCAGTCACAACAATATCACGACTTAACTCTTCTTTAGCCAAGTTTATATTCAAGAACCAACGTACTTCATCGCTCTTACCTGAGTTCATATCACCAGTTTTATAAAAAAATGGTGGCTTTCCAGGATCTGTACCCCCACCACTGCTTGGGCCGGTAATTGTTACAGATTGCTTATCTACATTTGTACCGAAATTGGTTTCAATCTCTTTCTTTTCATCCGTTCCTACATTAGCAGCTTCCACAAAAAAGTTTAAATACCCTTTAATATTTTGATGTGTACTCACTTTATCATTAAATGTACATACCACAGTACCTGCAGTGACTTTACAAGTACCATAATCATCTAATAGAAACTCTGTATTTAATCCTTTTAATTCTGGAGGCAGTGTTAATGTTAGTGTGTCTCCAGGCTTCATCTTAAGACTATCTTTTTCACTGAAGTTTATAGTTACTTTAGTCCGTTGTCCGATAGAAAGATCTGTTTTATCAATTTTAAAACTATCCACAAGTCCTAATGTATTTAATTCTTGTGCGTTTGCTACTATAGGTAAAAGACTCTGACCTATAGTAAACATGAAAATCATTATAATCGAAAAAATTGAAGTTATCCTTTTTAAATACATGCTTTCTGTTATCCTCCCTATAAAATATTTCTAGATTCTAGAACAAATATACTATGACAAAGATTCCACTATATCAATGTCATTAAGCCACTCTACTAAAATATGTTTGATAGCTATTATCATCACCAACGCAAACGCTTGCTCTATAAATACAAAAATTTATTGCCGACAAGTATGGAAGAGCTATTTCACAGTAAATATGCATTTGGACAACTTCCTTACTTATCCTCCTAAAGAATACCAAGAAGTACAATCTATAATCGAATTTAGCATATCCGCCGAAGAAGGTTACGACTGTGAAACATGCTAGGATACTCGTATTCTAAAAGATGTCATTGAAGGTGCGTTTTCTGTCATTATGAGTTGAGGTGAAATTGGGCATATGTTAAAACGTTTTGTGTTTAGTTACACAACCAACCTACACACCGAAACAAATAGAACAAGAAGCATTATATAATTAAAAACGTTCTGGATGAAGTATTGGTTGCCTATGCAAGATGAAAGTCATATTCTCCAAATTTGAATACAGTGGAACGAATTTGGGGGTAACTAAAAAAGGGTATGATTGTCAACTGATTTCATATAAATCGTATAGAAATACGAAATTCAGCCTTTTCATTTTTGGAGTATATAAATGAGTGTCGAGAAAAAACACTTTGCCTAATGGGTTCCATGGCTATGTCGAAGAATTAAAATGAGCTTATATGTGATGATACTATCAAAACCGAGAGATTTATATCCTTTCATTATTTTTTATCAAATCATGAAAACTTTAATTGTACTATATGTACTATTTTAAACATACCACCCCTAGTTTCTTGACTAAGTTGGAAGTTTTCAAGATTGATTACTAATTGTTTAGATACTTGGTTAGATGCATTGTTATTTTAGTATTTGGCATAGCTGTAACAATATCTTTCAAAACAATCACACCATTTCCTAGTAACATTCCAACAACTAATAATACATATATGGATTTTGATAATCTTACCCCCAACAGTCTATTATTCTAGAATCGTTCCTAAAAATCAATAGTTAATTGGTATTTTTCTATTTTCACTTCATCACTATCACATATATTTAGATTAGAAAATTGGGCACAGAAAAAGAGATAGCTTTGCCATCTCTTTTTCTGTTTCAACTTCCCCTTATCAAGCCATACAGCTTTTCATTGGTCTTCTTTCTTTGACATCTAATCAGTCTATACATTGAATAGATGTTTTTATGTCAACTCGTATATCACTTCTAAACAAAAATAAGCATCTTTTCTTTTGTCTATTACATTTTTTCTGGTGCAGATACTCCTACGATTGCTAGTGCGTTTTGAAGTGTATTTCGTACTGCTTTCATTAATTCGTAACGAGCTTTACTTAACTCTAAGTTATCTTGGTTTAATACTTTCTCTGCATTGTAGAAGCTGTGTAGTGCTGCAGCTAATTCAAATGCATAGTTTGTAATGCGGTGTGGCAGACGTTTTTGCGCTGCATCCGCAACTACAGCTGGGAATTCACCAAGTTTTTTCAGTAATTCTACTTCTTTCTCAGAAGTAACAAGTTTATAGTTCACGTCTCCGCCTGTAGCTAATCCTAACTCTTCACCTTGACGAAGGATACTGCATACACGAGCATGTGCATATTGCGCATAGTATACTGGATTTTCATTAGATTTTGATACAGCTAAGTCCATATCGAAGTCTAAATGAGAATCACCGCTACGCATTGCAAAGAAGTAACGCATTGCGTCCACGCCTACTTCTTCCATAAGCTCACGAAGTGTAACTGCTTTACCCGTACGCTTACTCATCTTCATTTTTTCACCGTTTTGGTATAGTTGTACCATTTGGATGATTTCTACTTCTAATGTGTCTTTATCGTAACCAAGTGCTTGAATCGCAGCTTTCATACGAGGAATGTAACCGTGGTGGTCAGCACCCCAAATGTTGATTAATTTATCGAAACCACGCTCTAATTTGTCGCGATGGTAAGCGATATCTGGCGTTAAGTATGTGTAAGAACCGTCGTTTTTAATTAATACACGGTTTTTGTCGTCACCGTAAGTCATTGAACGGAACCAAGTTGCGCCGCCTTCTTCAAAGATTTCGTCACGCTCTTTTAATACAGCAAGAGCCTGATCAATCTTTCCGTTTTTGTATAATGATGTTTCTGAGAACCATACATCGAATTTAACACGGAAGCTCTCTAAGTCTTTTTGAAGTTTTGCTAACTCATATTTCAAACCGTATGAACGATAGAACTCATAGCTTTCTTCTGCATCAGCTTTCGCATAACGATCGCCAAACTCTTCAGCTAAACGTTTACCGATACCGATAATATCTGCACCGTGGTAACCGTCTTCTGGCATTTCTTTATCTAAACCTAACGCTTGCATGTAACGAGCTTCAACAGAAAGAGCTAAATTATGAATTTGGTTACCCGCGTCATTAATGTAGTACTCACGAGATACATCGTATCCTGCTTTTGCTAATACGTTACATAAAGTGTCACCTACCGCAGCACCGCGTGCATGTCCTAAGTGAAGGTCACCTGTTGGATTTGCAGATACGAACTCAATTTGTACTTTTTCACCTTTACCAGTGTTCGTTTCACCGTAAGCTTCACCAGCATTAACGATTGTTGGGATTAAGTCTGTTAAGTAACTATTATCCATATAGAAGTTAATAAAACCAGGACCAGCGATTTCAATTTTTTCAATAGAAGCTTTTGCTTTATCGAAGTTTGCAACTAATTCTTCTGCAATCATACGAGGTGCTTTTTTCGCAACACGTGCAAGTTGCATTGCCATATTTGTAGAGAAATCACCATTTGTTTTATCTTTTGGAGATTCTAATACAACGTTTGGAATTTGTTCTTCTGTTGCTAATTCTGCCTTTAATACAGCAGCTTGAATTTCTTCTTTAATCAATCCTTTTACCTGTTCTAAAGAATTCATTATTTTGCCTCCTTCAAGTTAATTGTAATTGTATATCTGCCAGCTTCTTGTTCACTTAGAAGCAATGCGTACGTTAAGAAGAGTTGTCCTTTTTTCTTTTCATCCGACCATTTAAAAAGAACGTTATCAGTTTTCGTTTGCAGTGCAAACGTACCAAGTTCACTCGTGTACGTACCAGTTGTCCATTCACCTTTCACATGCGTCTGACGCATAGAAATAGCACCTGAACGCATAATGAGAACTTGTTCATCTTGAATTTTTATAATTGTCTTCACTTCGCCTTGTTCGTTCGGCTCTTGGAATGTTACGTATGTACCTTGACCTTTTACATAGTATTGACCATTTGCTTCAAAAGCAACGGTTTCCTTCCTCGCCCCTTCACGGATTTCTGTTACGAAATGAACGTGTACCGGCAAGCCTGCAAGTTGTTTCTTCACGTCTTGCACACCTTTCAAATGTTATAGATATTAAATACTACTTATAATAAATCACTTTTCCTATCATATCAAAAAAAGATGCTGTCTGTCTGCTGAAAAATCAGGAAAACTCCTTTTCAAAAAATAATTCACCCTCACTTTATTTCATATGATAAAATATTTTTTAAATCTAAATATTCTTTTAATTAAAGGGGGGAATGTTGTGATACCAACAAAATTAAAAAAAGGGGATGAAATAAGAGTTATTTCACCATCTTGTAGTTTAAGTATTGTCTCAAATGAAAACAGAAACCTTGCTATAAAAAGATTAACCGACATGGGCTTTCAAGTTACATTCTCAAAATATGCTGATGAGATAGATCGATTCGCTTCCTCTTCTATTTCTTCACGTGTTCAAGACCTCCACGAAGCATTTAGAGACCCTAATGTAAAAGCAATTTTGACGACACTTGGCGGATATAACTCTAACGGCTTATTGAAACATCTCGATTACGATTTAATTCGCGAAAATCCAAAGTTTTTCTGCGGCTATTCTGACATTACTGCTTTACATAACGCACTTTATACAAAAACAGGTCTTGTTACATATTCAGGTCCTCACTTCTCTTCATTTGGAATGGAGAAAGGTCTCGCGTATACAACCGATTACTTTTTTAAATGCTTAACTTCTAATGATTCTATTGAAATCCTACCATCCGAAACGTGGAGTGATGATTCTTGGTATATAGATCAGGAAAATCGAGAATTTATTAAAAATGAAGGATATATTTCGATTCAAGAAGGAGAAGCTACAGGGGATATTATTGGCGGAAATATGAGCACTTTACATTTACTACAAGGTACTCCGTATATGCCAAGCTTACGAGATAAAATTTTATTTCTTGAAGAAGATAGTTTAACGGGAAAAGCTACACTTAAAACTTTCGATCGATACTTACATTCTCTTATGCAGCAAACTGATTTTGAATACGTAAAAGGTATCGTTATAGGGAGAATGCAAAAAGGAGCAGAATGTATGATAGAGGACATTCAAGAAATGATTACTTCAAAGCCTGAACTTGTACATATCCCTATTATTGCGAATGCAAGTTTCGGACATACAACTCCGATCTTTACTTTCCCAATTGGCGGACGTGCAAAAATCATTTCTAATAAAGAAAGTTCAGCTATCACCATTTTAACGCACTAAAAAAGGAGCGAACGATTCGCTCCTTTTATGGTTTTTCTATTTTTTGCAACGCTTTTTGTGGGATTGATTCTTTCGGGATTTCAGCCCATCCTTTTCCCTGCATACCTTTTGCATAAATTTTTATAAAAGCACCCGTATGCAATTCACGGTTCACCATTCTTTTAATAACTTGTAAATTTCCATCTTCTGTATATCCTTTAAATGTATACAAATATTCATCGTCTTTTTTCTCGCTTTTATCTATAACAGCATAATAATCTTGTATTTCTTTATTTGAAAAGAAGTTGTCTACAAAAGCATGCACACCTTCTGTTTTCGTGTTTAAATAATATGCTGTTCCTCCTAAAATAATGGCGAACACAGCTAAAACTTTAATTACCAATTTCATAAATGCGCCTCCTGTTTGCACTACTTTCTCACTAACCGTATGTCTATACCTGTATTATACGAAAAAAAGCATACTATACTCTATCGAAATGCCTTACACTTTCCTTACATTATTGTAAGGGTTTTTCACCTTACAGCAATTTCCCAATAAAAAATTTTTCCGTTTCACAAACTTTTATATTATTATTGAATGATACAAATTTTTATTACAAAAATCAAAGGAGACAGTTTTCAAATGGCTATCTTGCAAGGTTTAGCACTATTACTTGTTGTACTTTGTCTATTTACACTTTTCAGTTACCGTGCGCCTTACGGAATGAAGGCGATGGGTGCTTTAGCTAATGCAGCAATCGCAAGTTTTCTTATTGAAGCATTTCACCGTTATATAGGTGGAGAAATGTTTCATAATGACTTTTTACAATCAGTAGGAGAAGCTTCTGGTAGTATGAGCGGTGTTGCAGCAGCAATTTTAGTAGCATTAGCAATCGGCGTTTCACCCGTATACGCTGTTTTAATCGGTATCGCTACTAGTGGATTCGGTATTTTACCAGGATTTTTTGCTGGATACGTTTGTGCCTTCGTCGTGAAATTTCTCGAAAAGAAATTACCAGCTGGTGTAGAGTTTTTAGCAATCCTATTTATTGCTGCACCAATCTCACGTGGAATGGCCATGCTTATGGATCCACTCGTTAACGCAACACTTGGTAAAATCGGTTCTATGATTTCAGTTGCAACTACAGAAAGCCCTATCATTATGGGTATTATGCTTGGTGGATTAATAACAGTTATTTCTACCTCTCCATTAAGTTCTATGGCATTAACTGCAATGCTTGGATTAACAGGTTTACCAATGGCAATTGGCAGTCTTGCCGTTGCGGCCTCAGCCCCGATGAACTTTATTTTCTTTAAACGACTAAAAATTTGTTCAAAGAAAGATACAATTGCTGTAGCAATCGAGCCTTTAACACAAGCCGATGTTGTCTCAGCAAATCCAATTCCTATCTATATGACAAACTTCGTTGGCGGCGCGCTTGCCGGTATTATTACATCGCTATTCCAGCTCGTTAATAATGCGCCAGGAACAGCATCACCAATTCCAGGGCTTCTCGTCTTGTTTGGATTTAATGACGTTATAAAAGTAACGATCGCTGCTGTACTATGTGGAATCGTTACCACTATTGTCGGATACATCGGATCTATTGTGTTCCGCAAATATCCGATCCGCTCTGCTGATGAAATTCGCGGCATTGCTTCAGAAGAAAAGGTTGCATAAGAAAAAGAGTTATTCTCACCTTTTGAGAATAACTCTTTTTTTCATGTCTTGCTATGGTAAATGGGATTATATCGACGATTTTTTTAATATATCGACTTACCGACACATAACGGATAAAATAAAAGCCCCTATTCATAGGGGACTCTTACTTTATCCAGCTACAGCGGCTAGAATGATCGGTGGCTTCGCTTCTTCCTTCGAGGCAAAAAGCGCCTCTACGTCTGAAGCTCCATCCTCCTCACATTCTGAGCGAGCCGCTTCCGCTTTTATTTCTATCCAGTTACGCCTCCTAGCCCCTTGCGTCTAAGAACCTTCCCTGCCAAAAGATAAAAAGCACCTTTTGCAGGAAAGAACCTTAGTCACCGGGTCTAAACAGTCGGCTTCACTTTTACTTTACCCAACCGAGCAGCATTTCCCGCACGAATTTGCTTGCTGCGACTGGTGTTTGATCACTATGGTCGTAGACAGGAGCTACTTCTACTAAGTCTGCTCCAACTACATTTATATTTGAATTTGCAATTGCCATGATGGAATCTAATAGTTCTTTAGATGTGATACCTCCAGCCTCTAACGTTCCTGTTCCAGGAGCATGAGCTGGGTCTAATACATCAATGTCGATTGTGACATAGACTGGACGTCCTGCAAGTTTCGGTAATACTTCTTTTAACGGCTCTAATACGTCAAATTTGTATAAGTTCATACCTACTTCTTTCGCCCATTCAAATTCTTCCTTCATTCCAGAACGAATTCCGAAAGAATATACGTTTTCCGGACCAATTAAATCACACACTTTACGAATTGGTGTAGAGTGGGATAAAGGCTCCCCTTCATACGATTCACGTAAATCAGTATGAGCATCCATGTGGATGATTGCTAAATCCGGATATTTTTTTGCCATTGCCTTAAAAATTGGCCAAGACACTAAGTGCTCACCGCCGAGACCTAGTGGAAACTTACCGGCATCTAAAAGTTTTGATACATACTCTTCAATCATGTCTAAGCTGCGTTGTGCATTTCCGAATGGTAATGGGATATCACCCGCATCAAAATATTTTACCTCTTCTAGTTCACGATCTAAATACGGACTATATTCTTCAAGACCGATTGATACTTCACGAATACGTGCAGGGCCAAAGCGAGATCCTGGACGGAAACTTACTGTCCAATCCATAGGCATCCCATAAATAACCGCCTTTGACTCTTCAAAACTTGGATGACTTTTAATAAATACTTTACCTGAATAAGCTTCATCAAAACGCATATTCTTTTCCTCCTTATGTGGAACTTAAGGTATCCCAACCTTTCATTATTTCTCAAATTTGGAGCGTACTGCTCCTCTTTCTCGATTTACCTGGGCCTTCTTGTTATCACAAGAAGACTACTTCATTTGTAGCAGTGTAAGTAACTAGCATGTTCAAGCCTTCTAGACAAACACCTTAAATGAGTTACTTACACTTTATTTATTTCAATTTAACGCTCTTACTTAATTAAATCGCCAACAAATTTCGGTAATGCGAATGCTGCATTGTGTAATTCTTTTGTGTAGTATTTCGTTTCGATTTCGTGGAAACGCTCTTCACTTACTTCTAGTGGATCATGTTTTTTAGATCCGATTGTGAATGTCCAAAGTCCACTTGGATACGTTGGAATGTTTGCTGTGTATAAACGAGTAATTGGGAAGATCTCTTTTACGTCTTTGAACACAGTTGTAATTAGTTCTGGTGTGAACCAAGGGTTGTCCGTTTGTGCAACGAAAATACCATCTTCTTTTAACGCTTTAGAGATTCCAGCGTAGAAACCTTTCGTAAATAAGTTTACTGCTGGTCCTACCGGCTCAGTAGAATCTACCATAATTACGTCATATTCATTTTCGCTTTCTGCGATGTGTAGGAAACCGTCTCCTACTTTCACCTCTACACGCTCATCATCTAATGCGCCTGCAATTGATGGTAAGTACTGTTTAGAGTACTCAATTACTTTTCCATCAATTTCAACAAGAGTTGCTTTTTTTACGCTTGGGTGTTTTAACACTTCACGAATAACACCGCCATCACCACCACCGACAACTAATACGTTTTCAGGGTTTGGATGTGTAAATAAAGGTACGTGCGCTACCATTTCATGATAAACGAACTCATCTTTTTCTGTTGTCATGACCATGCCATCTAAAATAAGCATGTTTCCGAACTCTTCCGTTTCAACCATATCAAGTTTTTGGAATTCTGTTTGCTCCGTATGTAATGTGCGGTTAATACGTGCCGTAATCCCAAAATGTTTTGTTTGTTTTTCAGTGAACCATAGTTCCATCGTACAATCACGCCTTTCAATGCAAATTTATAATAGGGACATCATTAATGTCCCCTAACAAAAATAAAACAAAACATCCAAAATGTATAGTTAAAAGTACAAAAATACCGAAAATATATTTTAGTCAGAGGGTTCTAACATATATGTGGAAAGGGTTTGTCTTGTAATAGGAAAGAAAACCCTTTCTTAAGAAAGGGCTTTTGTCTCTATTTCTACCGGTTTACGAATCGGAATTAAGATCATAACGCAACCAACTAATACAACAACTCCACCGACTAAAAATGGACTTTGTGGTGAAACAGTGTGTCCGATAACTCCTGATAAAATGGGAGCAATCGCTCCTCCTAACCAACGAACGAAGTTATAAACACCTGAAGTAACAGATCTTTCATAAGGTGAAATATCCATTACATAGCTTGTATATAATGCATTATTTAAACCAGATGCTAATCCTGATAGGACAATTAATACGATTTGTAACCACATAATTTTCACAAAGAATAATGCAATTAAGAAAATCGCAAATACGAGTAAACTACCTTTTAACAATGTTTTCGGTTCATATTTTCCTTCTAGCCTATGTGCTAAAATTGCGGAACCGTAAGCTAACGCTAATCCCCATCCACAAAATACAAAACCTAATTGAATAGCTGATAAATGCATAATAAGTGGTGAATATGCTAGCACGACGAAAAATCCGTAGTAGTATAACATCCCTGAAATCGCACCTTGCATAAACGGTTTATATTTCACCAAGTTAAGTAATTCACCTACGCCCGCTGCTTTACGCTTCACTTTTCGCTCCGGTTCTTTTACAAAAAAGAATACTAAAATAAATGCTAAGAAAATTAAAATACTCGTTGCGAAAAATGGGTAACGCCAAGAATGTCCACCTAATATACCACCTAACAATGGGCCACCTGCCATTCCTAAACCGATAGCTGCTTCATATAATCCTACTGCTTCATGAACCTCCTTACTTAATGCTATTAAAAGTGTCATTGCTGTAGCAAAAAACATCGCATTTCCTAATCCCCATCCAGCACGGAAAAGAGATAATTGAGCAATCGTTTGCGATATACCGCATATAAACGCAAATACAGTTACAATTGCAAGACCGATTGTCATCATGCGCTTATCACCAAATCTTGATGCGAATATACCAGCTGGTAACATCATAATTGCCATCGTTAAAATATATGCGGTAAATAACATTTCAACTTGCCAATGTGTTGCACCAATTTTCTCAGCAATAATTGGCAAGATTGGATCGACTACCCCTATACCAGAAAAGGCAAGGAAAGTAGCCACCACTGTAATCAATCTCCCTAGTTTTTGTTTGCTCTCCATTTCAATCATTCTCCTTTTATGCTCTCTAAAAATGTCACTGCACGATGTAAACTATCTTCAAGTTCTGCCTTTACACGCTGCATTTGCTCCATTTTTTCATCCAACGTTTGCACTTGTTTCTCAAGCATATCTTTAATTTCTTGAATCACTTCGCGATCGCGAGGATTCTCGCTATTTCTTCTTTGTTCCATTCTTTCTTTTAACGATAAGAAATGTTGCATTTCTTGAAGCGTGATTCCTAATACTTCTTTCGCTTCCACGATCCTTTTAATTCTTGCAATATCCTCATCCGTATAAAGCCGAATGTTCCCCTCACTACGCTCCGGGGGATGAATTAAACCAATTTCCTCATAATAACGAAGTGTACGCTTTGTTAAACCAACTTGCTTTGTTACTTCATCAATTTTATACATGTTTATTCCTCCCTTCACTCAATTATTACATTTTACGTTAACGTTAACTTTTGTGCAACTGTTAGACTTTTGTAAATTTTTTTCATATAAATTGTATTTTTCTCATAGCGGTTTCATAATGAAGGAAAAGAGATGATAAGGAGATTTTCACATGAATAAACCACTTATTTTCGCTCACCGCGGGGTAAAAGGAACACATCCAGAAAATACGATGATCGCCTTCCAAGAAGCTGAACGCATTGGCGCTCATGGGATTGAACTTGATGTTCATCTATCAAAAGATGGCGAACTTGTCGTAATCCACGATGAAACAGTTGATCGCACAACAAATGGCGCAGGGATTGTTTCTGAAAAAACGGTAGAGGAACTACAATCATTGGACGCTGGTAGCCATAAAGATCCTTCTTTCCATGAAGCAAAAATCCCAACGTTACGCGAAGTTTTCATCTGGCTTTCCACAACGAACTTACAACTAAATATCGAATTAAAAACAGATGTGATTCACTACCCAAATATTGAAGAGAAAGTTGTTGCACTTGTTCGTGAATATCATCTTTCTAATCAAATTGTATTCTCATCATTTAACCATGACTCTGTTTCATTATTAGCAGAAATAGCTCCTGAAATCCCAAGGGCAATTTTATATGATACGCCACTTGCTGATCCTATTGCTGAAGCAAAAATTAGAGAAGCAACTGGTTTACATCCAAACTTTCAGCTACTAACTAAAGAATTCGTACAGTTAGCACAAAAACAAGGGTACGTTTTCCGCCCTTATACAATTAACGAATACAAAGATTTACAAACGATAATTGATTATGGTGTAGATGTCATCATCACCGATTGGCCAGCACGTGCCTTTGAGCTCCTTTCTTAATTGAAGGGGCTTTTTTGTTTTCAAAATTTCATTGTTTAAAATAAATGAAAATCCTCAATACTAATACAATAATGTTTGTATTAATGAGGGGCTGAAAAAGATGAATCAAACTATGAATCCAAAACTTAAAAAATATAAACGTCTTTTCTTCACCGTAATGTTTTCTTGTGTTCTTTTTTTCGTTTTTTCCTTTTTTGTTATTATTATAGTTGCGAAAATTATGGGACCACCTCCTGTCGCAGTCCCGCAAACAAGCGTCTTTTACGCGAATGATGATACAGTTATTGGACAAAGTAACGAAATACAAAAGCGTTACAATGTCTCTCTTAATGAAATTTCCCCCTATGTAAAAGAAGCGACACTTTCTATTGAAGACCAAAGATTTTATAAGCATCATGGCTTCGATATGAAACGTATTGCAGGTGCAATTGTTGCTGATTTAAAAGCGATGGCAAAAGTGCAAGGTGCTAGTACAATTACACAACAATACGCACGTAATCTATATTTAGATCATGATAAAACGTGGAAACGGAAACTATTAGAGGCAATGTATACTGTCCGCCTTGAAGTGAATTATAATAAAAATCATATTTTAGAAGGTTATTTAAATACAATTTATTACGGACATGGTGCTTATGGCATCGAAGCTGCGTCTCGTCTATATTTCGATAAAACAGCAAAAGAATTAACATTAGCAGAAGCCAGTATGCTTGCAGGAATCCCGAAAGGACCTAGTGTCTACTCTCCCTTTTTAAAAGAAGAACGTGCTAAAGGACGTCAATCTCTCATATTAGATGAAATGGTAGAACAAGGTTATATTACGAAGCAGCAAGCAGCTTCTGCAAAAAAGGAACCGCTAACTTTTGCCTCGCTTGATACGAAAAAAGTAGCAGAGGTTGCGCCTTATTTCCAAGATGCTGTACAAGCTTCTCTTCTTCGGGATATCGGACTGGATGAGCAAGCCTTACAACGAGGTGGCTTACGTATTTATACAACGTTAGATCCTAAGTTACAATCTGTAGCAGAACAAGCTGTCAAAGATCATATACCTGAAACAGCAAACATACAAACTGCCCTCGTCTCTATGAATCCAAAAACAGGTGAAGTGGCTGCTCTTGTTGGAGGAACTGATTATAATACGAGTCAATTTAACAGGGCTACACAAGCCGTCCGTCAGCCTGGATCTACATTTAAACCCTTTCTATATTACGCAGCTTTGGAACGAGGATTCACCCCTGCTACGCGCTTAAAAAGCGAATACACTGTATTCACTTTAGGTGACGGTGTTTCAAAGTATAAACCGAAAAACTATAAAGATTATTACGCAGATGATTTCGTAACGATGGCACAAGCTCTCGCAGTCTCTGATAACATATACGCTGTGAAAACAAATTTATTTTTAGGTGATGACACGCTCGCAAAAACAGCGAAGCAATTCGGAATTAAGAGTGCATTAAAAGATGTGCCTTCCCTAGCTCTCGGTACGTCTCCTGTAAAACCAATTGAAATGGTGAATGCTTATAGTATGTTCGCAAACGGTGGAAAAGAAGTAAAACCTATCTTTATTCGCCGTATTATGGATCATGAAGGGAACATGTTATACGATGCTCATTTGGAGAGCAAACAAGTTCTCGATAAGAGCAAAGCGTTTGTGATGGAAGAAATGATGACTGGTATGTTTAATAAAAAACTAAGCAGTTATGCCGCTGTAACTGGTCAATCTATGTTATCAAAACTATCAAGAACATATGCCGGAAAGTCTGGTTCTACTGAAACCGATAGTTGGATGATTGGATTCACTCCGCAAATTGTAACTGGTGTATGGGTTGGATACGATCAACCTAAATCTATTTCAAACGTAGCAGAACAAGGATATGCGAAAAAAATATGGACCGATACGATGGAGAAAGGCTTAGATGGACAGCCTAAAAAGGATTTTAAACAACCAAGTGATGTCGTAGCCGTTAATATTAACCCAGAAAACGGCAAGATCGCTACAAAGAACTGTCCAATTTCAGTTAAAATGTATTTCGCCAAAGGCACCGAGCCTACTGAATATTGTATGGATCATGTCGATGATAAAGAGGAATTTGAAAAAACAAGTGAAGAAAAGAAAAAAACAAGTTGGTGGAAAAAATATCTTCCTTGGTAAAAAAAATAGCTGACGGACATCCGTCAGCTATTTTTTTATTCACTTAATAATGCATGACGCAATTCTTCACTAGACTCGTTCCAAATCGCTTCATTATGTTCTTTCAAGAACGTACCAAGTACTTTTTTAGAAGATTCATCCATATGTTCAACCATAATGTGACGCTTCAATGATTTATCCATTTTGTTTACATGCTCTGGAAGTGATTTATATCCGCGGCGAATTTCACGGTCTACTGTCATTTCACAAGCTGTTACCCCTGCGTAATAAGCACCGTTCGGTGTTCTTTCAATTGTTACCCAAACAAGCCAAAATGGTTTTCCGTTTGGAACGTCATCTTTATTTGTTAAAAACTTAATTCCTTTTTCTACCGTACTACGCGCATGCATCGCACCGATATCAACGAATGCAGTTTTCTCTAGTACATCAACAAATACAGGTGAAATGTTTTCTAAGCTTAATGCCCCAACACCAAATCCACCATGTCCATCTGTTGAATCATTTTTCACGATATTAAAACCGATTTTCTTCTTTTTCTCTGTCATATGTAACTTCCTCCTCACTTAAAAATTATAAAAGCCCAAAAATAGGCGCAATGATACTTTGTAAAAATACGAATACATACGGAATGACAACATTGAAAATAGGTTGAATTGTGTAATTGCTAAGCGGTGTAATAACAAGAATTAATAACGCAATTGCTCCATATTTTTCATACTGTGTCATTTTCGCACGAATATTTGCTGGTGCTAAATCTTCCACAACGCGATATCCATCAAGTGGCGGAATCGGTAATAAGTTAAATACAAGTAAAACGATATTAAGCATAATAAAAATTTGGAAGAATCGACCTAATGTATCTGCTACTGCAAATGGAATTGAGTCTAGTACGCCAAATGTTAATAAGCTATACCAAATAATTAAACCAATCGCACTTAAAATTAAGTTACTAATCGGTCCTGCAATAGAAACTAATATCCCTGCAAGACGTGGTCTTTTAAAGTTATACGGGTTAACAGGCACCGGTCTTGCCCAACCGAATCCAAGAATTAATACTGCAATCATCCCGATAGGATCTAAATGGGCCATCGGTGATAACGTTAAACGTCCTTGTTTTTTCGCTGTATCGTCCCCAAATTTATATGCCACATATGCATGTGCAAATTCATGAACGGATAGTGCAATAATAATCGCCATTGCTACTAACGGAATTTCGTGCAATGGATATCTAAATAACTGATCCATACTTCATCTCCTCTTCAATATGTCAAAAAAGAAATTATTTTTTTCCGATTGTTCTTCCCCATAATCCGCTATAATAAGAGTGTAACTTACATAAAAGGAGCGATTGTACATGCCATACGTAACAGTGAAAATGCTAGAAGGACGCACAGAGGAACAAAAGAAAGCTCTTGCTGAGAAAGTAACAGCAGCAGTAAGCGAAACAACTGGTGCTCCTGAAGAAAACATCGTTGTTTTCATCGAAGAAATGTCTAAAAACCATTATGCAGTTGGCGGAAAACGCTTAAGCGACAAATAATTTCAAGTTCTTTCATAAGAAGCAGCCATTAGCTGCTTCTTATTTTTTGCCTTCTAACAACTCGATAATTCTCTCTTTATATTTTCCTTTTCTTCCATCTTCATAGATTAAATCATGCGGATAGAATAACTTTTGGTCCGTTCTCTTCTTCCCCGTAATCGCCTCAACAATATCCGATTCACGTGAAAGCTCTCTAAGTTCCCCGTTCGGCATAAGGAGTAAGATTGGCAGACGCTCTTCCTCTTCTCCTGCGCGATAAAAGTCATATGGTAAATCCGATGTTGAATCAACAACTAAATAATACTCTGGATCTAGTCCAATCTTTTTAAATAAGCTGCTTAGCTCCATCCAATTATCTAAACCGTGCTTATCTGTAAACTCTACATATTTAAATAGATTTCGATTCATAAAACGACGGCATAAGTCACTTAAAATTGGATCTTCTTCGTCTTGCCATACTTGGAAGTAATAATACATTACGTTCTCGTCTAGCTTTAAATAATCCTCTACTGTCACTTCTTCTTCAAACAAAGAATAGAAATGAACAGGATGATTTTTAAACGCATAATACTTCTCATGCAATGATTTAGCACGGTGTAAAATCTTCGTTAAAATAACTTCTGCACTGCGCGTTACCGGATGGAAATATACTTGCCAATACATTTGATAACGGCTCATAATATAATGCTCAACAGCATGCATACCACTATTTTTAATAACTACTTGATTCCCATACGGACGCATGACACGCAATATACGTTCCATATCAAAGTTCCCGTACTTTACACCTGTGAAATAAGCATCTCTTAATAAATAATCCATACGATCTGCATCAATTTGACTTGAAATCATACTAATCGCTAATTTATTAGTAGATGTTTTCGCAATTACATCTGCCACTTTTTGCGGGAAGTCCTTATCCACACGACTTAATACACGATTAATTTCCGTATCTCCTACGATAATCTTTTGCGTAAATTTCTCATGATCTAATGAAAATACTTTTTCAAACGAATGAGAAAATGGGCCGTGACCGACATCATGAAGTAATGCCGCACATAAACATAACAATCTATCTTCAGCATTCCAGTTCGGTCTGCCATCAAACACATCATCAATCATACGACGAATAATTTCATATACACCTAACGAATGAGTAAAGCGACTATGCTCTGCACCGTGAAATGTAAAAAATGTTGTTCCAAGCTGCTTAATACGGCGCAAGCGTTGAAATTCTTTCGTTCCGATTAAATCCCAAATAACACGATCACGCACGTGCACATATTTATGTACTGGGTCTTTAAACACTTTTGTTTCGCTGAGTTTGTCGTTTAAATATACCACTTTTCGACATCCCCCTTTCTTTACTGCATTCTTACTATATATTATAAACGAAATAGGAAACAGAAAGAAATGAAAGACTGTATTAATTGCCCTTATATAAAGAAAAAATCACCTTTACCGAAGTAAAAGCGATTTCTTTTTATACATTATTTTCCTAAAACGAACTCAGCAACTTCATCTAAGATCATTTCTTTTCCTAGTGGGAAGTAACCTTTGTTTAGATCTTCATTTTTAATTGTAAATACGTGGTTATTTTTAACAGCATTCATGTTTTTCCAAATTGATTCTTCTTGGAATTCTTTTAGACGCTGAGAACCGTCACCCGTTGTAAATACAAATAAGTAATCTGGGTTGTAATCGATTAAAGCTTCTTTTTGTACTTGTACTAATGGTTTATCAGTTGGTGTACCTTTAACTGCTGGTAATTTTAAATCATTAAAGATTACGCTACCGTAACCGTAGTCACCATATACACGGAATGCATTTGGATATGCAGCCATTTTCATGAATGTTGCATCACCAGTTTTAGCGATAATTTTATCATGTAATTTGCTTGCTTTTTCATCATACTTTTTAAACCATTCTTTTGTTTCTTTCTCTTTACCAAGAATTTGGCCTACTTCTTCAAACTTTGGACGCCATTGATCTAATGGAGTGTTTAACATAACTGTTGGTGCAATTTTAGATAATTGATCGTAAATCTTTTCTTGACGATTATTTACAAGAATTAAGTCTGGTTTTGCAGCAGCTACTGCTTCGATGTTAATTTTATCGCCCCAAGCAGAACCAACTGGTTTAACGTCTTTTAATTTATTTGCAATATGTGCATCAATTTTTTCTTGAGATGTATTAGCTGTAATAATTGGTTTCATACCAAAGATTAATAATTCTTCTGTTGAACCACTAAGGTCAGCAATTTTCTTTGGATTTGCAGGGATTTTAATCTCCCCTTTTGCATGTTTTACAGTGCGCTCTTCAGTCTTCGCATCTGCTTTCTTTTCTTCTTCTTTGTTAGAACAAGCTGCAAATAGTACAGAAGTAACCACTAGTACCATTGCTAATAGTGCCATTTTAAAATTCTTCATGTTCCCACTCCTTCTGGCTGTATTTATCTTATAATTTAGGATGAACTATAAGAAACAAAAATAACAATTAATCAATATATATTTATTAACCGTTGTTAATGACCCATTCTAACGGGCGTTCAACTTCCCATTTATAAGTAAGAAGCTCAACGTCCATTAGAAGTCCCCCTCTTTACGAGGGGGTTCTACTTATGCTTTTTTACGCAATTGATTACTAATCATCGCTAAATCATATGTTAAACAAATCGGTTTACAGTTTACTGGACATGGAACGATTTGCGCTTCAATCTCAAACACGTTACGAAGTGTTTCACTTGTCATAACCTCATCTGGCGTTCCTTGTTTCATTAACTTACCTGCTTTTAATGCAATCATATGATCAGAGAAACGAGAAGCATGATTTAAATCGTGAATAACCATCACAATTGTCCTACCTTCTTCTTGGTTCAATTTCTTCAGTAAGTTTAATACTTCAAGTTGATGTGCCATATCTAAATATGTCGTTGGTTCATCTAATACAAGTAAATCTGTTCCTTGTGCAAGAGCCATCGCAATCCATACCCGTTGACGTTGACCACCTGATAAGGCTTCTGCTGAACGATTTGCGAACTCTGTCATTCCCGTCACTTCAAGTGCCCAATGAATGTAGCGATAGTCTTCTTCTTTCAATGTTCCAAATCCTTTTTGATGAGGAAAACGTCCATATGAAACAAGTTCAAACACAGTAAGGCCTGTTGGCACTTCTGCAGTTTGTGGTAAGATCGCCATTTTCTTTGCGATTTCTTTCGTTGGCTGTTTCTCAATTGCTTTTCCATCAAGATAAACAGTACCTTTTTTCGCCTTCAAAATACGAGAAGCCGTTTTTAATAATGTGGATTTCCCACAACCATTTGGTCCAATAATCGTTGTAATTTTTCCTTCCGGAATTTCAACTGTTAATCCATCAATAATTAATCCTTCATTATAGCCAACAGATACCGAATCAACTGCTAAAGTTGCCATACAAAAAGCCTCCCTTTATTTTGTCCTCATAAGTAAATATATGAAATATGGTGCACCAATTACAGAAATAACAAGACCGACCGGTATTTCTGAAGTTGGCAACACACTTCTTGAAATTACATCTGCAAATAAAAGCAAGAACGTTCCTATTAATGCTGCAGTTGGTAACATGATTTGATGTTTACCACCAACAAGGCGTCTCGCTAAATGAGGAGCCATTAAACCGATAAAACCTATTCCGCCCGCCACCGCAACAGATGCACCAGCTAAACAAACTGCAATAAATAATAATTTACGTCTTTCTTTTTCTACGTTTACACCAAGGCCAACAGCTGTAGAGTCGCCTAAATTCATTACATTTAATATGTGTGCTTTACTAATAGCAAGCGGTAAGAAAATAACCATCCATGGAAGTACACTTAATACGAATTTCCAATCTGTACCCCAGAGACTTCCTGCTAACCAAATCGTAGCAAAACGAAAATCGTTAGATGTCATCTTCATAGAGAAAATTAAACTAACGGCACCAAATCCAGCCGCAACGGCAATACCAACAAGTATTAATCGAGTCGATGAAACGCCGTCTTTCCATGCTAATAAGTAAATAATAACTGCCGCTAATATCGCACCAACTAGGGCGAAAAATGGAAGGATAAATACAGATAAAAATGTACCTGTCCCAACTTTTCCAAAGAAAAAGTAGACGAATATAACAACCGTTAATCCCGCTCCAGCGTTAATACCTATAATACCTGGATCAGCAAGTGGATTTCTTGATAGTCCTTGCAGAATTGCACCTGACATGGCTAACGCAGATCCTACTAATATAGCGATAACCATACGCGGCATACGAAATTCAAATAAAATAACTGACTGATCTTCAGCCCCGAGTCCAACCAATGACTTTAATACATCCATTGGTGGTATTTTAAAAGTTCCTGTATTTAAACTAATAAGAAATATAGAAATGATTAATCCTACTAAAATTGTTAAAACAGAAACGTTCTTTTTTGTTAAAATGCTCGTCCTCACATTTTTCCTCTCCCTTCGTTACGTGCTAAGTAGAGGAAGAATGGAACCCCAATTAGCGCTGTAATTGCTCCAATTGGCGTTTCAAATGGTGGATTAATAACGCGAGATAACATATCTGCACACTCAATTAACAATCCACCTAAGACTGCAGAACATGGAATAACCCATCTATAGTCTGAGCCTACTAGGAAACGAGTCATATGTGGAATTACAAGACCAACAAACCCAACTGACCCTGCCATAGAAACTGCAGAACCTGTTAACACAAGAACAAGTACTGTTCCGATAAATTTAATTAATGTCGTATTTTGACCAAGTCCAATCGCAATTTCTTCACCGAAGCTCAAGATTGTAATATACCTCGACATCATAATTGCAATAAAGAGACAAACTAGACCAATTGGCACTAACATATTAATACTTTGCCATTTCACTCCAGCAACTCCGCCTGCATTCCACATACTCACCTCTTGGGCAAGATTGAAATACAGCGCAATTCCAGATGAAATTGCCCCTAATAAAGCACTAATTGCTGCACCTGCTAAAGCTAATTTCACAGGTGTTAATCCACCTGGTGAAGAAGACCCAATTCCATATACAATACTTGCGCCAAACGCAGCTCCAATAAAAGATGCGATAACAAACATTAAATAAGGTGAATTAGGGAAGAATGCATACATAATTGCAATCCCGAATACAGCGCCATCTGTAATCCCCATTAACGATGGTGATGCAAGTGGATTTCGCGTCATACCTTGCATAATTGCTCCTGATACTGCTAAAAAGGCACCTGCAACTACGCCCCCTATTGCTCTAGGCATGCGAAGTTCTTGAATTACGTTATGATGCGTAATAGATCCGTCAAACTGAAACACAGCTTGCCATACAGTCTTTAAACTAATATCTGCCGCGCCAAACGAAATAGAAACTGCCATGCTTAAAGCTAACAAAATTGTACCCGCTACTAAAATAATAGAAGCGATGAGCGGCCTGCTCTTAATCTCTTTAACACTCTCATCTTGTTGTTCTACACTCCTTGCGCTCGCTTCCATCCCTCAACCATCCTAACCAACAACATATATTTAATAAAATGAAATTTATTCTCAAATAGTAATAAAAAAATAGGTGAATTGGCTTATTCTTGATAATGATTATCAGAATCAGACACTTTCTATTCTACCCACCGCTTCAAAAGGCTGTCAACCATTATTTCGAAATACAAATTCATATAAATTGACAATGTAATGAACAGTTGATGTCCATCTGTCACTGACTATCAGTAATAACCAATTAAGCTTCCATAGAATAACTCATTCTTCTTATGGGTATAAAAAAAGAAGAGTAGTCTGTTCACTCTTCTTTTTCTTACTTATTTAACTTTGCTTCAATTTTTACAATTAATTCATCTTCTGTTGGAGCTGCAACTGGACGATTATTTACAAATGCGAATGATTTTTTACGACCAGGACCACAGTAAGACTGGCATGCAACTTCAATCGTTGCACATGAATCTACTTTTTTTAACTTCGGAATTAACGTTTTAACGTTCGTTGCCTGACAATCATCGCACACACGAAATTCGTTTCCCATTATATAACACTTCCTCTATTTTAAACTTTTCTCAAGTACATTTAAAAATAAACACTAAATGGTATTTTACCGCTCTTTTAAGCTCGTTGCAAGTTTCCTTGCGACGCTCTTTCCTTCATATAAAGCTACATATTTTTATGCTCTCCTACAGAAGCTTCCATCATTCTTGGCAAAATTTATCCCGCTGTTTGCGTGCAGTAAGACTTCCGCCTTAAAATTCGGCGAATGAGAGAGAGTTAGGTAGAAAATCCACTGCCCGTAAAAACCCCTAATAATCAGCGGGAGACGGAAAAAACTTTCACTGATTAAAGTTTCACTTTATTCCTTTCATCGAAATCTACCATATTTTTAAAAGCTTTGTATAAAAGCACATTTTTTTGCCCATTATAAAAATAGGAAGTTCATAAAAAGAAAGGGAGTTGAATCTATGAAAGTAAGACAAGATGCTTGGACAGACGAGGATGATTTATTACTTGCTGAAACGGTACTTCGCCATGTTAGAGAAGGAAGTACGCAATTAAATGCATTTGAGGAGGTAGGAGATCAGTTAAATCGCACATCCGCTGCTTGTGGTTTCCGCTGGAATGCCGTTGTTCGCTATAGTTATGAGCAGGCTCTTCAACTAGCAAAAAAACATCGTAAAGATAAAATGCGTGCTGCGAGCGGTGAACAAGCGAAAAAACGTTTACTTTATACACCACCAGCTTCAGGAGCGATAACTGATTATGAAGAACTAGTACAAGAGGAAACAACTGTACAATATAAAGAAGCTAGTCTATATCAAGAGCCTACTATCCCTGCTGTAAAAAGCTCTATCACAATGCAAGATGTTATTTACTTTTTACAAACTGTTGGATCTTCAAATATAAAAGTAACCGGTCTTGAAAACGAGAATACGAGATTGAAACAAGAAATTAAATCACAAATCTTGCGAAATGAAGAACTAGAAAAGAAACTAGAAAAATTAGAACAACAATCTCATACTGTACAAGAGGATTACGAAACACTTATGAATATTATGAACCGCGCTCGTAAATTAGCAGTAATGGATGATGAGGAACGTTCGCAAACTTCTTTCCGAATGGATCGAAACGGTAATTTAGAAAAAATTGCAGAATAAAAAGGATGCATGCAATGCATCCTTTTTATTATTTCACTTCAAGCACACACGCTTCTTTTACTTTAAAATCTCTCTTTATATATGGGAAAACTCCTTTCATCATTTTTTGCTATAATAGAGATTGTCATTTTAAAGATAAGGGGTTAGTTATATGAGCAATTCCCGTTCAATTTTATCTCAGCCAGAGTGGCGTATTGTAGATCAGTCTAGTTTAGGACCGACATTCCATGCCTTGCAATCATTCGCAATGGATGACACATTATGCACAAGTATTGGGAATGGCGCATCCGCTGCAACAATGCGTTCTTGGGTTCATCACAATACAATCGTTCTCGGCATTCAAGATTCACGCCTACCACACTTAGAAGAAGGTATTTCCTTTTTAAAAGAAAACAACTTCAATGTTATCGTTCGTAATTCCGGTGGACTTGCGGTCGTACTTGATGAAGGTGTGTTAAACGTATCACTTTTATTCCAAGAAACAGAAAAAGGTATCGATATTGATCTGGGATACGATACAATGTGGCATTTAATTAAGGAAATGTTAAAAGATTACGACGTTACAATCGAGGCAAAAGAAATTGTTGGTTCTTATTGTCCTGGTAGCTATGATTTAAGTATTCGCGACCAAAAATTCGCAGGTATTTCTCAGCGCCGTATTCGCGGTGGGGTTGCTGTACAAATTTACTTATGTGCTACAGGAAGCGGATCGGAACGCGCTGCGCTTGTTCGCGACTTTTACAATGTAGCAATTCAAGGAGAAGAAACACGCTTCACGTATCCCGAAATTGTACCGAGTACAATGGCCTCACTCTCAGAATTACTTGGTGAAACAATTACAGTACAAGATTTAATGATGCGTCTTTTAAAAACATTACAGCAATTCGCTCCAAAGTTAACACCATCTCAATTAACAGTAGATGAAGTTCCTTTATATGAGACGAATTTACAGCGTATTATTGATCGTAATAATAAAGCACTTGGCTTAGAAAAATAAAAATGACCACCCTAAGGGTGGTCATTTTTCATAGCAATTCATTATAGAATTAAAGTGCTTGAGCTGCTGTAATTAAAGCTAACTTGTATACTTCTTCTTCGTTACATCCACGAGATAGATCATTTACAGGCATGTTTAAACCTTGTAAGATCGGTCCTACTGCTTCGAAGTTACCTAAGCGTTGAGCGATTTTGTAGCCAATATTACCAGCTTCTAAGCTTGGGAATACGAATACGTTAGCATCACCTTTAATTGTAGAACCTGGAGCTTTTTTCTCAGCTACAGATGGTACGAATGCAGCATCGAATTGGAATTCTCCATCTAAAGTTAATTCTGGAGCCATTTCTTTTGCAATGCGAGTTGCTTCTACAACTTTTTCTGTTTCTGGAGATTTCGCAGAACCTTTTGTAGAGAAGCTTAACATAGCAACGCGTGGGTCAATGCCAAATAGTTCAGCAGTTTTCGCACTTTCAATACCAATTTCAGCTAAATCTTGACTGTTTGGTGCAATGTTAATTGCGCAATCAGCGAATACATATTTCTCTTCTTCGCGTACCATGATGAATACGCCAGAAGTTTTTGTAACGCCTGGTTTTGTTTTAATAATTTGAAGTGCTGGACGAACTGTATCAGCTGTAGAGTGAGCTGCACCACTTACTAAACCATGTGCTTTGCCCATGTATACAAGCATTGTACCGAAGTAGTTTTCGTCTTTAAGGATTTTACGAGCGTCTTCTTCAGTTGCTTTACCTTTACGGCGTTCAACGAAAGATGCTACCATTGCATCCATTTCTTCGTATGTAGCTGGGTCATAAATATCAACGCCTGCTAATGTTAAATTCATGCTAGCAGCTTTTGCGCTAATTTCTTCTTTATTACCAACTAAAATTGGTTTTACTAACTCTTCTTTTGCTAAACGCTCTGCAGCGCCTAAAATTCTTTCATCAGTTCCTTCAGGAAGTACGATAGAAATGCCTTTTCCTTGAACTTTTTCTTTTACTGTTGTAAATAAGTTGCTCACGAATAAACCCTCCTACATATGTTAAAAAACTCTATCTTTAAGAATACTGCTTTTCCTCTATATTTTAAACTTATAGCTCCCAAAAAATAGATAAAATGAAAATGATTATATTTTCATAAAATTCAGCCGAAAAATACGTCCTACTTAAGCCTTATTTTCTCCCGATTTCTAATAAATATAAATATGACAATTTTATGTGCCGGAACTTTATATAGATGATTTTAAAACTATATATGCTATAGTTAACGTGTAAAACTATCATTAACTGAGGTGAATAGAATGAGTGAAGCAACAACAACGTTAGATGGCTGGTATTGTCTACATGATTTACGTTCTATTGATTGGGCTGCATGGAAAACATTATCTAGCGACGAACGCGGACAAGCTGTGTCTGAATTTTTAAATGTCGTTGAAAAATGGAACGAAGTAGCTACTGCAAAAAAAGGTAGTCACGCAATGTATACAGTTGTTGGTCAAAAAGCTGATATTATGCTTATGATTTTACGTCCAACAATGGAAGAATTAAATGAAATTGAAACAGAATTAAATAAAACAACATTAGCTGAATATATGGTTCCTGCATATTCTTACGTATCTGTTGTTGAACTAAGCAACTATCTTCCAGCTGATGAAGATCCATACCAAAACCCACAAATTTTAGCTCGCTTATATCCTGAATTACCAAAAGCAAATCATATTTGCTTCTATCCAATGGACAAGCGTCGCCAAGGTGATGACAACTGGTACATGCTTCCTATGGAAGAACGTAAAAAAATGATGTACAGTCATAGTAAAATTGGTCGACAGTACGCAGGTAAAGTACGCCAAGTTATTTCAGGATCAGTCGGATTCGACGATTTCGAGTGGGGCGTAACATTATTCGCTGATGATGTTCTTCAATTTAAGAAACTTATATATGAAATGCGCTTCGATGAAGTAAGTGCTCGTTATGGTGAATTCGGAACATTTTTCGTTGGAAACATTTTACCGAACGAAAAAGTAGAAAAATTTTTACACATATAAATAGTGAAAAAGGAACGAATTTCGTTCCTTTTTTTATTATCCTCTATATTTCTCCTCAAAAAACTTCTTTTCTCCGCAAATTTGAACAAAAATCGACAAATTCTTTTCAAATTTCTTGTAAAATTGTAACCTTTTTATATATAAAATTATGCTAAAATGATACGAGCTATATGCTAAATACCGATGCGAAGGTGATAATCTATATGAAGAAAATCTTGTCTATTTTACTATTGCTTTTATTGTCAATTTATTCCTTAGTAGTAACAACATCCCATGCGGAAGAAAAAATACATATTGAGGCAGCCGCTGCACTTCTATTTGATGCAGATACAGGAAAAATACTGCATGAGCAAAATCCAGATGAATTACTAGCTATCGCTAGTATGTCAAAATTAATTGTTGTTTATGCTGTTTTAGAGGCAATTAAAGAAGGGAAAATTACTTGGGATACAAAAGTAAATATTTCTGATTATGCTTATGAAGTCTCTCGTAATAACGAATTCTCTAACGTACCGTTTGAAAAAGGACGTCAATATACTGTAAAAGAATTATATCATTCTATCGTTATCTTCTCTGCGAATGGATCTAGTATTGCTTTAGCAGAACTTCTTGCAGGAAGCGAAAAAAACTTCTTAAATCTTGCAAATGACCATGCAAAAAAACTAGGGTTAAAGAAATATAAATTTGTAAACGCTACTGGGTTAAATAACGCTGATTTAAAAGGGAAACATCCTGAAGGAACTGATCCGAATGGAGAAAACTCCATGTCAGCTCGCGATATGGGTATTCTTTCAAAAACAATTATTACAAAGTATCCAGAAATGCTAGAGGATACAAAACAAAGATTTAGAAACTTCCCGGATAATCATCCGAAGCCAATTCGTATGGAAAACTGGAACTGGATGTTACCAGGTGCTGCTTTCGCTTATGAAGGGTCAGATGGTTTGAAAACAGGAAGTTCTGATACGGCTGGATATGGATTCACTATTACAGCAAAACGTGGTGATTTACGTCTTATTTCCGTTATTATTAAGACAAAATCAATGGACGAACGTTTCACAGAATCTCGTGCATTAATTGAATATGGATTTAATAGCTTCAAAAAACAAAAGCTGAAAATTGATAAAAATAATACAATCTCTGTAGTAAAAGGGAAAGCAGATCAAGTAACTGTTGCACCTGAAAAAGAAATAACAGTAATTGCGAAAAAGGGTGACAAGTCACCTTACAAAATTTCTACTGAAGCAGATAAGTCACTCGCTGAAGATGGACATTTAATTGCTCCTATTAAGAAAGATACAAAGGTGGGTTCCATCGTTTTAGAATCAACTGATAAATATGGTTTCTTAGATGGAAATAAGAGCATGAAGGTTGCTGCAAAAACGACAGAAGAAGTAGAAAAAGCAAATTGGTTCGTATTAACAATGCGTTCCGTTGGTGATTTCTTCTCAAACTTATGGTCCAAAATATTTTAATGATAAAAAGCTAGCACACGCTAGCTTTTTTATTTTCCTCTCTCAATGTAAAACTTCGTTTGGTTGTCATATCTGAGTCCTTTTCCTCATACGTATGAACTAGTAATTGTTCCACACTTCATCTAGAGATAAAGTGAAACTTTAATCAGTGGGGGTTTTGTTCATCCCCCACTGATTATTAGCCTTCACCAATCGGGCGTTTAGGGGCAGTTTGATCTCCCACCCACCTTCTTTGCTCCAGCCAAATTTCAAGGTGGGAGTCTTACTGCCCATTAATGCGGGATAAACCTCTTTCCAAAAGGTATTCCACAAAGAGAGGTGACACATAATGGGTGTTATTGCTTATAACGAAGAAGATGTAAAGTTATTAGCTAGACTGATGCGTGCTGAAGCCGAAGGAGAAGGGCAACAAGGAATGCTAATGGTCGGAAACGTTGGGGTAAATCGTGTCCGTGGAAATTGTTTAGATTTTAAAAGGATACGTAATTTACGTCAAATGGTTTATCAAAATCCTGGTGGTTTTGAGGCAACTCAAAAAGGATATTTTTATCAGCGAGCGAGGGAGCAAGATATCGCATTAGCAAGACGGACCATTCAAGGACAACGTTTTTGGCCCGCTAACTTTGCCTTATGGTTTTTTAGGCCTGAAGGTCCTTGTCCGCCAACTTGGTATGACCAACAAAATTCTGGTCGCTTTAAAAAGCACTGCTTCTTCCAGCCATCTGCCGGAGACTGTCCAAGCGTATATTAGGGAATGAAAATGAGGAGGGATTTTTGAATGGCACAGCAACAAAACCCGTACTATGGAACAGGTTTTTATCAACCATCAGGCACTTACGTACAACCGCAACAAATGACCGCGCAGCAACAGCAACAACAGCAAGCAATGCAACAACAAGCTGCTCAGGCTCAACTTGCAGTTTCTCAAGGGATGTTACCGCTCGAGCAATCATACATTGAAAACATTCTTCGCTTAAATAAAGGAAAGCAAGCTACAGTTGTAATGACTTATGAGCGTGGTAGCTCGCTCGGTACACAATCTTATACAGGGATTATCGAAGCGGCCGGACGTGATCATATCGTTATTAGTGAACCACAATCAGGGAAACGTTTTTTACTATTAATGATCTACTTAGATTATGTAGAATTCCCAGAAGAGATTACGTATTTACCTAGTCAACAAGCAACTTATGCTCCGAGACCATAAAAAAAAGCTGGCAAATGCCAGCTTTTGTTTTTTTATAACCCTTTTACTACTGCAGTTCCTACTAAAATCCACGCCACAATAAACGCTACACCACCAAGAGGTGTAATTGGACCAAAGAACTTAATACCTGTCGTACTTAGTGCGTAAAGACTACCTGAGAACATAATCATCCCAGCTACCATAAGCCAACCAGCAGTAGTTAAAAGTGATGATTGAATCTTATCCATCAATAGAGCAACTACGAATAGTCCACCTGCATGAAACATTTGATATGTAACGCCTGTTTTCCAAACTTCTAACATTTTCGCAGAAATTTTATTTTCTAAACCATGTGCCCCAAAGGCTCCTAACGCAACAGATAGCCCCGCTGCAATACAACCTAGTAAAAAGAAAATTTTCATCTTAATTCCCCTTTTTTACTTTTATCATAAGCAATTTTTTCATATAAGCCAAACGATTTAATCCTTAAAAATCAAATAAAGAATTACCATTTGCCCCTTCTTCTTTTATATACACAGGTTCTCCAGAAACCGGTATAACTGGTTGAACTGGTTGAACTGTTGTTATAGGCTGCGATCTAATTACTTGCGATTGAATTTGCGGCTCTCTATACGTAGAAGATTCAACCTGTTCATCTAATAGTAAATCGCATAAAGCACGCACAACTAATAAATGATCTTTTGATTTTTGTCCTTCACTACTTTTTGCCTTTGCAATTTCATTCGCCATTTTATTTAAAATCTTATCGCTCGATATTTGCATTCCTTATCACCTCGTACTTTGTAGTTCTTTCTCAAATTGCCCCAGCTTCTCTACTGAACCAAATACTATTATCATATCATGTTCTTGCAATTTTTCCTGCCCCGTCGGATTATGTATAATATCCCCACTTCTCAAAATCGCTAAAATTGTTACATCAAATTGATTTCTCACATCACTCTCTAGTAACGATTTATTGACTAAGATAGAATCGTTTCCGACTGAAATTTCTTCAATTACAAATGATTGCTCTATTCCATACAGTACTGTATCAATATAATGAACTGTTAGCGGATTCGCAATACCTTTTGCAATATGAATTCCTGCCATACTAGATGGATTAATAACCTTATTTGCACCAGCACGCCTTAATTTTTCTTCGGTTTCTTGCTTTTCCGCTCTTGCTACAATTTTAATTGCATCGTTTAATCCTCTTGCCGTTAATGTAATAAATACATTTTCAGCATCATTTGCAACAATAGCAACTAAACCAGCCGCTTTTGAAATTCCAGCATGATGTAAAACTTGATCCTCCGTCGCATCTCCATGTATATACAAAAGCTTTTCCTTCTCTAATATGCTTTCATCTTTATCGACAACAACAAATGGAATTTTCTTTTCTTGCAATTCATGTACAACTTGAAGCCCCACTCTACCGCAACCACATACTATAATGTGATTTTGTAACTGTGCTATTTGTTTATCCATCTTCTTCCTCCGCACTGCATGAAATAAATTCCCTTCAATAATTATAGCTGCCACTACTCCAATTGCATATGTAACAATACCAACACCAACAGGAATAATAAGGAGCGCAAATACTTTCCCTGCTTGCGTTACAGGAACGGCATCTCCGTATCCAACAGTCAATACAGTAATCATCGTCATCCAAAATGCTTGAAACAAACTAATCTCTTCAATTGTCATAAATCCTAGTGTTCCTAAAATTACAACAAAGGTCATACATACAACAGCTATCCATAATTGCTTACGTGCATTCATATCGTGTTTCAACTCTTTTCTCTATCTACAATCTTTGCCAGTGGAAATAAAATACGTATATACTAGATACGGAATCTATGAAAGAGGTTGATATAATGAAGACATTTCTTTCCGCCTTACAATGGGCACTATTTATTTTAGCAGGAAGCCTTATTGTACCAATTAGTGTCGCAACTAGTTATGGTCTTGATGGCGCTGAAGCTATCGCATTCATACAAAGAACATTATTTGTTCTAGGCTTTGCTGGTCTCTTGCAAGCTATATTTGGGCATAAACTTCCTATTCAAGAAGGTCCTGCTGGCCTTTGGTGGGGAATTTTCTCCCTTTACGCAAGTTTAGGCGTCATATTATTTGGATCAAGCAATGAGACACTTAAAGTTCTTCAATATGCTTTCTTATTAAGCGGTATTATTTGCATTATTCTTAGCGTTTTTGGACTCATTGATAAACTAGTTCGCTACTTTACACCGACAGTTATTGGAACATATTTATTTCTTCTTGTCACGCAACTCAGTGGCTCCTTCTTAAAAGGAATGTTTGGTCTTGATGGACAACATACAGAAGTACAACCAAAAGTATTTATTCTTTCACTCATTGTTATTTTACTATCCTTTTTCGTTATGAAGCTACCTATTATTGGACAATATTCCGTTCTCTTCAGTATTGTCTGCGGCTGGATTTTATTTGCATGCTTCGGATTATCTAATCCTGTAACACCTGTAACAGACATAATCCGGCTTCCATCTCTATTCGTTTTCGGAATGCCTCGCGTTGAATGGAACATGGCAATTACAGTCATTTTCGTTACACTATTACTTCTAACAAATATGTTAGCAAGTATTCGTGTTGTACAAAAGGTTGTTTCTAAATACGAAACAGATGCAGCTCCAGATCGCTTTAAACAAGCTGGCATTATAACGGGAATAAATCAATTGCTAGGCGGTCTATTTTCAGCTATTGGACCTGTTGCTATTTCTGGATCAGCAGGATTTATTGCAACGACTAATATTTATAAACGCCTTCCATTTATATTAGGATCAAGCTTTATTATTGCCGTTAGTATATTCCCAAAGATCACTTCATTCTTTGCAGCAATCCCAGTTGCAGTTGGTTATGCCGCTATTTATCCTGTATTCGCAAGCATGATTGGCCTCGCCTTTCGAGAATACGAAACTGTCCAGGATAAAGAACGATTATTTAAAGTAGCCGGTCTTTCCATCTTTACAGGAGTCGGGGTTATGTTTGTTCCAGCAGGAGCATATTCCACACTTCCACCATTTCTAGCATCTTTTTTAAGTAACGGTCTCGTTCTTGGATCTGTAATGGCAATCTTGCTAGAAATACTATTTTCTCGTTCCACAGCAAAACAACTATCGTAAATTGGAAAACTTCCATTATTGCACTCTACCTTTAGAGTTGTTACGATAAAATCAAACTTTAATCATTGGGGTTTTATTCATCCCCAATGATTATTAACCAATATTATGAGCAACACACTCATAATAATTTATCTACTTCTTTTCAAAGAGGTTTGATGTCTTACTATTATTCCTCAACATCTTCATGAACATGTATTTTGATTTCAATTAAAGAAAGGAATTTTCTATATGACTTATAAAATGATTGTTTTAGATTTAGATGATACTTTATTACGTGATGACCATACTATTTCACCTCGTACGAAAGAAGCTTTAATGACTGCACAAGAGCAAGGGGTAAAGGTTGTACTTGCTTCTGGACGTCCAACGTTTGGTATGCGCAATGTAGCCAAAGAACTTCGTTTAGAAGAATACGGCAGTTTCATTCTATCTTTTAATGGTGCAAAAATTATTAACTGTAAAACAAACGAAGAAATCTTTAGTAGTACGCTATCTCCTGAAATCGTTCACAACCTATTTGAAATTAGTAAAACTGAAGATGTATGGATTCATACTTATATGGGCGATGATATCGTAACGGAAGAAAATAACCCTTATACTGAAATTGAGGGCGATATTACTGGTATGCCAATTGTTGTAGTAGATGACTTTAAAGCCGCAGTTAAAGAGCCGGTAGTAAAAGTATTAATGAATAAAGAGGCTGAACGTCTTGTTGAAGTTGAAAAGAAACTACAAAAACAACTAGAAGGCCAATTAAGCGTGATGCGTTCAAAACCATTCTTCTTAGAATTTACTGAATATGGTGTTACAAAAGGAACAAGCCTAAACCAACTCATCCAAAAACTTGGTATTAAACGCGAAGAAGTTATCGCAATGGGCGACAGCTATAACGACCAAGCGATGATTGAATTCGCAGGTCTTGGCGTTGCAATGGGTAATGCGCCAGATGATATTAAAGAAATTGCAAACTATGTAACAGATACAAATATGAACGATGGCGTTGCAAAAGTTGTAGAGAAATTCGTTTTAAAAACAGAAGTACTTATTTAATATTTTCATTCATAAAACCTATTTGAAGTCAAACACTTCAAATAGGTTTTTATTTAAATTCTCGTGCTTTTGTGACTATATTTTGAACTTTGCACTATTCTCGTAGTGTAAACTTTCTTTTTGTATATAATGAAACAAAATAGACTATTTTATTTTGAAAAAGAATACAAATTTACTATAAACAAGCATACGTTAAAGGAGGCTACTTTACATGTTATCTACACCAATCGGACGATTAAGAGCAATTGGACTAGTTGAAGGGATTTCTTTCCTATTACTATTATTTGTAGCAATGCCATTGAAATACTTCGCAGGATTTGCAACAGCTGTTAAAATTACAGGCATGGCTCATGGTGTTCTATTTATTCTATTCATCTTTGCAGTCATTCAAGTAACAATCGTACACCGTAAATCAATTTTATGGGCACTTGGGGCATTCGTTTCATCAGTTATCCCATTTGGTACTTTTGTACTAGATGCAAAATTAAAGAACGAGCAACAATGATAATAAAAAGGTAGTTAACGACTGTTAACTACCTTTTCTATTTACCCCGATTGGTGAGGGCTGATAATCAGTAGGGGGTGAACAAAACCCCACTGATTAAAGTTTCACTTTACAAATTTGGAATTTCCCAATCAATTTCTCTCTCATCCATATTAGCTAAAATCGTATTTACTTTAGAGTACGGCTTACTTCCAAAGAAACCACGTCTTGCTGACAATGGGCTTGGATGTACAGATTCGATAATATGATGATTTGGATTCGTAATTAACTTCCTCTTCGCCTGTGCATGGCGTCCCCACAATATGAAAATAACTGGTTTTTCACGTTCATTTAATAGCTCAATTACACGATCAGTGAAATACTCCCATCCTTTTCCTTTATGAGAATTTGCTTCACCTTGCCGAACTGTTAATACAGTATTTAATAATAAAACTCCTTGCTCTGCCCACTTTACTAAATAACCGTTATTTGGAATGTCATACCCATATTCATCTCGAAGTTCTTTATACATATTTAACAACGACGGTGGCGTTTTAATACCGGGTTGCACAGAAAAGCTTAAACCATGCGCTTGATCCGGTCCATGGTATGGATCTTGTCCTAAAATAACGACCTTTGTATTTTCATAACTTGTATACTCTAGAGCGTTAAAAATATCTTCTATCTTTGGATAAACAACATGTGTACTGTATTCTTCTTTCAAAAAATTAGCCAATTCGCGATAATATTCTTTCTCAAATTCTGGTGCCAATAACGGCCCCCAATCATTTTTTAAAACATTTTCCATACTGTCACTTCCTGTCTAATTAATTCAACATATCCTGTTTTGTAAATACTATGAACGAAATAATAAGGGAAACAACTGCCCAAACAGTTAAATTCATCAAAGAAAATCCCATCGATAAACCTTGTAATGCAGGTAATTTTCCTGATAAATAATCCGTTAATGATAGGTTCACACTAAAAATATATTTTGCGCCTTCCCAAGACGTTGCAAATGAACTTAAAATACCACCTGCAATTAATGCAGCTAACATAACACCCATACCAGCTGGTGTATTGCGAATTAAAACAGAAACCATAAACGATATAGTTCCGACAACGATAGCAACAAACCAAGCTAATCCGTACGCCATTAAAATATATTGCCACTGCGGAATAAGATGTACAAAATTCGTATTTAACGTTTCCTTATCAATGACAAATCCAGTTAAAACAGGTAAATTCCATCCCGAGTACCCAAATACAAGCCCTGATAATATGTAAGCAAACAAACCTACAAGAAACAGTATGAGCGAAATGAAAAATAACATCGTCACGTATTTACTAAGTAGTATTTTCCAGCGCCGAATCGGCCGCGTAAGTAACATCTTCATCGTCCCATCACTTCGTTCTCCCGAAACGATATCAATAGCGACAATCATCACGAGAAGCGGAATAAACAATGTAATTCCTTGTTCAATAAATGCTCTGACAAAAGTCGGTGCACCCGGTGCCATCGGGTTAATATCATGATCTAAATAATATTGTTGTTGCTCAACTCTTACTTTTAACCAATCACGCCATTCTTCTGGCAACCTAGAATTGTTCAACCGGTTCTGGGAATCAACAATTTGCTGTTGTAATGAAACTTTCCAATCCTTTGTACCGAGTCTTTTTTGTGTCGTTTCTATTTCACGATACTGCGCATACACAAAAAGCGGGATCAAGATTGCTAAAATAAGCATGACAACAAAAATACGTTTCTTACGGTAAATCTTTTCTGATTCATTTAAAACTAGATTCGCAAATTCACGCATGCTGCTCACCCCTTGTGAGTTCAATAAATAAATCTTCTAGCGTAAATACAAGCTCCTTAACGCTATGCACATCTATCTCATTTTCTACAAAGTGTTTATTCCAACTACTTATAGATGCAATATCCATGCGGCATAGTAATCGCTCGCCTTCTACACTCACTTCTCTTACTTCCTCGGCCGCTTCTAGCATATCTTTCGCCTTAGAAATTGGTGTAACAATCCATTCTACACGATCACTTGCTGTTTTAATTAACTCTTCAACCTTGGCAACTGTTATCATTTTTCCTTTATGAATAATTGCAACACGATCACATATCATTTGTACTTCACTTAGCAAGTGACTTGAAATAAACACGCTCATATTTTCTTCTTTCACAAGCGTATGTATAAATTCTCTAAGTTCTCTAATCCCGGCTGGATCTAAACCATTCGTTGGCTCATCTAATATGAGCAACTTCGGATTCCCAAGGAGCGCCTGCGCAATTCCAAGGCGCTGTTTCATACCGAGTGAGTACGTTTTTACCTTGTCATGAATTCTTTCATCCAAATGAACCATTTGAGCAATTTCAATAATACGTTCATCTGATATATCACCTAACATACGAGCAAATTGCTTTAAATTTTCCCATCCTGTTAAATATGTATACAGTTCTGGGTTTTCAACGATACTCCCAATTTGACGCATCGCTTCTCTGAAATTTTCCTTAATTGAATAACCACCGATAGAAATCGTACCTTCTGTCGCCTTAATCAATCCGACTAACATTCGAATGGTAGTCGTCTTTCCAGCACCATTCGGTCCTAGGAACCCGAACACTTCTCCTTGCTTTACATCAAAGGAAATATTCTCTACAAGAGTCTTCTTTCCAATTACCTTCTTCAAGTCTTGCACGGAAAGTATCGTCGTCATTTTACCCCTCCTTGTTCTAGTTTTAACTTACTCACAACATTTTGAACTAATCGTTCTGCCATATATGTGTACCCTACTTCATTCGGGTGAAAATGATCAGAGTATAATAAATCTTTTCCACGGTTTTGGAATAAATCAAATGTCGGTGTAATATATACATTTTTATCATTTAACGCTAACTTCTCTAAAGAAGCGTTCCAATCCACAACAATGTTTGAAGACCCTTTTAAATCTTCTACATCTTCAAAAGGATTATATAAACCTAGCCAAAAAATAGGGCTATCTGTATTTAACTTACGAATTTGTTCTATAATTTTCTTAGCTTCATTTTGGAACGTTTCCGTATCAGGACGGTATGTTTCTAAATCTATCTTTCCAAGCGATTCCCAGCCTGGAAATAAATCATTTCCGCCAATTGTTAAAACGATCACATCTGCTTGCTTAATTGAATATTGAGCACCGCTGCTTTCAATTTGTTTTAATAAATCAGGCATTTTCGCACCACTCACTGCCAAGTTAGTTAGTGCAACCTTTTGCTTATAATCTTTTTGTAAATCTTCTTTCATTCGTCCAATATAGCCAATGCCTTCTTTATCACCGACGCCGCGCGTTAACGAATCACCTAAACTAACGACTTGCAATGTTCCCGTTTTCTTTTTCTCTTTTGCTACTACATCCGTTTTCTTAATTAAACTTGAAGCTTTCGGATTTAATACATCATTTACACCTGAAACAAAGCCATATGCAAATAAACAAAAAGATGCAATTGTAATGAGTAGGATTACTTTTACTACTTTTGATCTCATGTCAAAACCCCTTTTAGCCCTCTTAGATTGTCCATAATTATACCAAACGAAATTTTGAAAAGCGATTTTCACACCTTCCCTATCACGTTGTTTCTCTATTTACTAACTTTGGTAATAACTCTATATGTTTCACATCTAATTTCTCTGCATTAATCTTTTCATATAATAATTCAAACGCTTTTATCCCGACATTTTTACTAGGATGGGAAATTGTTGTTATACCTAATATATCTGCTACCTCTTGATCGTCACATCCGATAATCGTCATATCTTCTGGAATTCGAATTCCTTGTTTTTTTGCTTCTGTTACCATTCCCGCTGCAATATGATTACAAGATACAAGAAACGCCGTCGGTTTTACAGACATACGAGCCCATTCTCTAATTACGTTACGTCCATCTTCCACCGTAAAACACTCTTCAAATTTCCAAGTCTCTAACGGTGTTACGGTACTCTGTTGAAGCGAATCTGCATACGCCTTTTTTCGTCTTTGGCTATTAATGCTATTACTTCTTCCAATGCAATATCCAATACGTGTATGACCGACATCTATTAAGCTTTTCATCCCATGCGAAAATACTTTGTAGTAATCAATATGCACACTTGAAATGCATTTCGAATCTATTTCTTCACACATAACAATCGGGCCGAATTTCGTATATTCTTCAAGTTTCTCCTTACTATTGGCACGGGAACATATAATAACCCCATCAAGCTTTTTCATTTTTAACATATGTAAAATTTCTAGTTCTCTTTCTTCGCTGTAATTTGTCTGGCAAAGCATCATATTATAATTATTCTTTGCCGTTTCTTTTGATATCCCCTCAATAATAGCACTATAATATTGATCATTTACGTGTGGCAATAAAACGCCAATTACATTCGTTTTTCCTTTCACTAAATGAATCGCGTTCACATTTTGCGTATAATTCAATTCCTCTATAATCGCTAAAATTTCTTTTCGTTTCTGTTCATTCACGTATGGATGATTATTTAGTACACGCGAAACGGTTGAAACCGATACCCCGGCAAGTTCAGCAATCTTTCTTATATTCGTCATCTCATTTTCCCCTTCCCCTCAAAAATTTTCACTTGACCTGGTAAGCTTTCCACAATATATCCTTTCCTAGCAAATACATTTAGAAAGGATATGCAACTATGCTTCGATTCAAATTAGAATATATATTTTTCATTGGCGGTTTACTCATTCTTGCCATCGGTATTAATATGATGACGACAATTACTTCCTTTGGACTTAGCCCTTACGATTCCTTCTTTATTGCACTATATCAAAATTTCGGGATAAGTATTGGTTTTTGGATTTTCATGATTAACTTTGCTTTTACACTTATCGTACTCTTTTGGAATAAAAAACAAATTACAATCGGCACAATTGTAACGATGATTCTTATTTCTCTTTTTGTTGACTGGATTGGTTCCATTACAATTATTATGGACGCTATCCGCTCTCTTCCAAAATATATAACACTTATTTGTGGAAATCTATTTGTCGGAGCTGGCATTGGCCTTTATGTCTCAACAAACCTTTGCGCAGCACCTCAAGAAGCTTTCGTTTTAACAGTTGCTGAGAAGAGAAAATGGACGTTTAGAAAAACAGAGATTTCATTGGCTTTTCTATTTTTAACATTAAGCTTCTTATTAGATGGACCCATCTATTTTGGAACAATTATCTTATCCTTTACAACAGGTTGGATCATTCAAGCATTTATTCAAATTGGTACGCAGATTTTAAATAAAAAAGAGCCTATTAAGCAAGCTGCTTAATAGGCTCTTTTTTATTTTATCCCGTTATTTGTGGGCAGTAAAACTTCCACCTCAAAGTCCAGCAAAGGCAAAGAAGTTAGGCGGGAGATAACTTCCCCTAAATGCCCGATTGGTGAAGACTAATGATCAACTTAGGATGGACACCCCGTTTCACTTTATGATAAGAGATACTACTTAGCATCCCCTTCAATTCGATAATTTGCTTTCACGCAATCAATTTCTTCATACCCTTGCAATGTATGTAGAATGTACTCGTAATCCGCAAGAGAAGCACGATGCGTTACAATTACAATTTCTGCTTTCCCTTTCTCTTCAAGCGGCATTTGAATAATTTTCTCAAAGCTAACTCCGCGCTCAGAGAACAATGAAGTAATTTTTGCAAATACACCAATTTCATCTTTTACATGCAGTCTTAAAAACTTTTTCACGACAATTTCGTCTGGCTCTTTTAATACTTTTTGATATTGCGGGACTACAGCACTATTTCCTGTTACCCCTAGTCTAATATTTTGCATCACAGCAACCAAATCCGAAACAACCGCTGTTGCTGTCGGTAAGCTTCCTGCTCCCGGCCCATAAAACATCGTTTCTCCTACCGCTTCACCGTACACATACACAGCATTATATTCATTTTGCACTGCCGCAAGAGGATGTGTATTGGGAAGTAAAGTCGGTTCAACTGTAACCTCTAATTTTTCGCCATCTCTCTTTGCAAGACCAATTAATTTAATTGTATAACCTAAGCTCTTACTATATTCAATATCTTCTTCTGTAATAGAAGTAATTCCTTTTACTTTCACATCTCCAAGCTCTACGTTTGTAGAGAAACCGAGAGTAGCTAAAATCGTCATTTTTCTTGCCGCGTCTAAACCTTCTACATCTGATGTTGGATCTGCTTCTGCAAATCCAAGTTGTTGGGCTTCTTTTAACACGTCGTTATATGCTCTCCCTTCATCTGACATTTTCGTCAAAATAAAATTTGTCGTTCCATTTACAATTCCCATTACTTTCGTAATAAGATCTGAAGAAAGTCCTTCTACGATGCTTCGCAAAATCGGGATTCCTCCAGCTACACTTGCTTCATAAAACAAATCAGCCTTATTATCCTTTGCTACTGCTAATAGTTCCGCTCCGTGTAACGCCATTAAATCTTTATTTGCAGTCACAACGTGCTTCCCACTTTGTAAAGCTTGTAAAATATATGCCTTTGCATCATCAATGCCACCCATCACTTCGATGACAACATCAATATTTGGATTATCTAAAATTTCATTTGCATTTTGTGTTAATAGAGTAGAAGGTACCTCTACCTCTCTCTCTTTCTCAATGTTTTGCACCAATACTTTCGTTACCTTCACTGGACAACCTACTTGGTGTATAAGTCGCTCTTGATGATCTGTAATAATACGAACTACACCGCTACCAACTGTTCCAAGACCTAATAGACCAACCTGAATTTCTTTCATAATACTGTCCACCCCTCAAAAATTGTGTTTAGATGAAATTATATGAGTAAAAAATATGAAAAACAATGTATTTTGAACATTCGGAAAAATAAAGAGTAATCCTTACAAAGAAAACGTTGCCACGTGTTACACAATCTTTTTTTACAATACATAAGGGGTTTCTTGATACACGTAATAATTCAACCAATTAGAGAATAATAAATTCCCATGACTCCTCCACCTAACAAGCGGCTTTTCATCTGGATTATTATGTTTAAAATAATTTTTTGGCACGTCAATATTTAACCCTTTGTCACGATCTCGTTCATATTCTTGTTTTAACGTCTCACAACTATATTCACTATGTCCGAGGGCGAAAACTTGCCTTCCTTCTTGCCCAATAACAAGGTGAACACCAGCTTCTTCAGAGTTTGCTAACAACGTTAATTCTTTCACCCCTCTAATATCACTCTCTCGTACTTCTGTATGACGGGAATGTGGGGCAAAAAACAACTCATCAAACCCCTGTAACAGTTTCACATGTTGCTCACAGACTTCATGTTCAAATACACCGAACATTTTTTCCTTAAGGGGATACTTCGGAACGCCGTAATGATGATACAAACCAGCCTGTGCCCCCCAGCAAATATGAAGCGTAGATGTTACATTCGTTTTTGAATACTCCATAATACGTTTAAGCTCTTCCCAATAATCTACTTCTTCAAAAGAAAGAGTTTCAACTGGTGCTCCTGTAATAATGAGTCCATCAAATTTTTCATTTTCAATATCACGAAACGTTTTATAAAAGCTTGTTAAATGGTCCTGCGCTACATTACGAGACAGATGTGATTCCATATGAAGCAAATGAACATCTAATTGCAATGGTGTATTTCCAATTAATCGAAGTAATTGTGCCTCTGTGTCTTGCTTCGTTGGCATTAAATTTAATATAGCAATTTTCAATGCCCGAATATCTTGTGTTTCTGCTCGTTCCTTCGTCATTACAAAAATATTTTCTTTTTGCAATACTTTACGAGCTGGTAAGTCTTTATCAATTATGATCGGCATGTTGTTTGCCTCCGACTAATGCCGCTTCTAAATCTGCAATAATATCAGAAACATCTTCTATACCAACCGATAAACGAATTAAATCAGATGTAACACCAGCTAAACGCTGATCTTCAGCACTTAATTGTCTATGCGTCGTACTAGCAGGATGTATAACACAAGTTCTTGCATCAGCTACATGCGTTACGAGAGTCGCTAGTTTTACATTTGCGATAAATTCTTTTGCTGCTTCTAATCCACCTTTAATACCGAAAGTTAAAACTCCACTAGCACCTTTTTTCAAATACTTTTGTGCTAACGAGTAATTTTCATTACTATCTAACCCCGGATAACTCACCCATTCAATACGTTCATGGTTAGCAAGCCACTTGGCAACTGCGAGAGCATTTTCGCTATGACGCTCCATTCGTAAATGCAGTGTTTCTAAGCCAATATTGCTAATATACGCATTGAATGGGCTCATACAATTTCCATAGTCTCTTAACAGCTGAACACGTGCTTTCACAATATAAGCTGCTGCCCCAAAGTTTTGAACATAGCTTACGCCGTGATAACTTGGATCTGGTTCAACAAGCTCAGGATATTTCCCTTTTGTCCAATCAAAATTTCCTCCATCAATTACAATGCCACCTAAAGAGCTTGCATGCCCATCAATATATTTCGTCGTAGAATGAACAATAATATTTGCTCCATGTTCGAACGCTTGGCATAAATAAGGAGTCGCTAATGTGTTATCAACGATAAAAGGTACTTCCAGCTCTTTGGCTGCATCTGAAAATTCTTTGAAATTTAAAACGTTCATTGCTGGATTTCCTAACGATTCTGCATAGATGAGTTTCGTCTTATCATTAGCAAGTGCCACAATTTCATCTGCTGCTAAATTTGGATTAAAGAACGTAACATCAATGCCAAGCTTACGTAAACTTACTCCAAATAAATTAAACGTCCCCCCGTAAACTGTTGAAGAACAAAGAAGATGATCTCCACTACTACAAATATTTAAAACTGCTAGCATAATGGCTGCCTGCCCAGAAGCTGTTGCAACCGCTCCTACACCGCCTTCTAAATCTGATAACTTCTGCTCGAATGCAGCTAGAGTAGGATTGCCAATACGCGTATATATATATCCTTCTGCCTCTAAATTAAATAGTGCTGCTAAATCATCCGACGTATCGTATTTATACGTTGTACTTTGATAAAGCGGCAAAACACGTGGTTCACCATTCTTTGGTGTATAGCCACCTTGCACACAAATCGTTCCTTTTCCCCATGATTCTCCCATCTCTCATTCTCCTTTCTTTTATACAAAATAAAAAACTGCCCCTTTCCTGAAAATAAGAAAGGAGCAGTTTAAAAACACGCTCTAAAGGCTCTTTCTTATCTCTCAGGATTATTACCTGCAGGATTTGGCACAATTCCGTTATACGGCTGTTGCCAAGGTTTCATCGGGCCTGTCCCTCCACCTTTTCTTGATAAGACTATGCAATTACCGTTGATTTTATAGCAATAATTTCCTAATGTCAATCGATTTTTCCGAATGTTCTAAAATAAATGTTAACAGTTTTATAGAAAGCAACAAAAGAAATATATTCCATTCTATTTCAAAAAAGACCTTTAAAAAACTCAAATCAATCTATAAAATTAAATAAGTAACTTAAACTATAAATTCAAAAAATCGCCCTACATATTGAATAAGCAATCCTCTCAAAAAGATACTATACATATTCAATCCATTTCACACTAACATCTGCAACCTTTTCCTACTAAGACTTGCATAACGGAGGTATAACATGACAAATACAAAAGACATGCATTATATAATCGTCTTATATGGCATTCTTCTAGGATCCATAGTAGGCGCTACAGTCTGGCTATTTTTAGTTACGATAAATATCGGAATCCATTTTATTTGGGGTTATTTACCTAGCGTTTTCTCTTCCCCCCCTTATTACACCCTTTGCGTAACCACAATCGGCGGGATTCTTGTTGGTTTATCACAAAAATACTTTGGTACATATCCACGTCTTATGCCAGAGGTTATGGATGAATATAAAAAAACAGGTAGGATTGAATACCGTTTTGTCCATCAAGCTACTTTAACTGCGATTATTGTCTTAATATTTGGGGCTAGTCTCGGTCCAGAAGCCGCACTTGTTGGAATTATTGGCGGACTTTGCACATGGGTTGGTGATCGCTTTAAATTTGCTTTAAAGGGAATGAATGAACTAACAGAGGTTGGAATTGGTGCTACTTTAAGTGTCATTTTTAATGCACCATTATTCGGTTACTTGGCCCCAAATGAAAATGAGAGTGAGCAAATTAACGAATTTTCTAAAAGAAAAAAAGCAATTGTATACTTAACTACTACTTTTGCAGGTTTTTCTGTTTATTTACTACTGAGTAAACTCGATAATCGAGGATCCTTTATTGTTGATTTTGGAGAAGGTTCACTTTCTTTCAATGAATGGATCGCATTTCTCCCGCTTGCTAGTATTGGTGCTATAATTGGTTTCTTTTATTTCAAATTAGAATTCATATTAGAGAAGTTAATTCATCCTTTTACAAAGTACAAAATTACACTTGGAATTATCGGTGGTATTTTATTAGGAATTGTAGGCACTTTTCTTCCGTACACATTATTTTCAGGGGAACATCAATTAAAAGAATTAGTTGTTGAATGGGGGCATTTATCCTTTTGGATACTACTTCTTTCAGGAGTTTTAAAGCTATGCATTACTGCCGTTTGTTTAAATACGGGGTGGCGTGGTGGACATATTTTCCCAATTATATTTTCAGGGTCAAGTATTGGATACGCTATAGCTTCTATTCTTCCTATAGATCCAGTAGCATCTGTGGCCATCGTAACGACAGCGATTTCGAGCTATGCGTTACGAAAGCCAATAGCTATAACTTTGCTATTACTTATGTTTTTCCCGCTTAATTTACTATTACCAATGCTCGGGGCAGCAGCGATTGGTAATGCATTTCCGCTTCCTAAACGGAACGAAACTACAAATTAATAAAGTGAAACTTTAATCAGTGGGGGTTTTGTTCATCCCCACTGATTATTAGCCTTCACCAATCGGGCGTTTACGGGCAGCCCGACCCCCACCTAACTTCTTTGCTTCCGCTGAATTTTGAGGTGTGGGTCTTACTGCCCGGCAAATAGCGGGATAAAAGTAGGCAGTAGGGACAAAAATTCCACTGCCTATTTTTGTTATACATGCCGCTTCAATAGAGCGTATAAATCTTCAAAACTATGCACTTCATATGTTGGCACAATCTCGCTATCATTTAATTTCTTTTCTGGATTAAACCAACAAGTATCAATTCCCGCTACATATCCACCTTTAATATCGGCGCTTAATGAATCCCCAATAATAAGCCCTTCTTCAGAAGCAAAGTTAGGAATCCGTTCAAAAACATACTCAAAATACTCTTTCATCGGCTTTTGAAAACCTGTATCTTCAGAAACAAAAATACCTTTAAACAATGAATGTAACCCTGCATTACGTAAACGTTTATCTTGCGTCTTAGAAACGCCGTTTGTCACTATATATAAATCATACTCATTTTGAATTTGATTTATAAATTCAAATGCACCTTGTATGAGTTGATTTCCTTCTTCTAAGTAGCTACGGTAATTATTTTCGAATAATATCCCATCTACTTCTTCCCCGTACTCTTTGAATAAAATGGAAAACCGTGTATTTACAACTTCATCGCGGTTGATTTCGCCTTTTTCAAAAACATCCCAAAGACCTTTATTAACTTTTTTATAACGCGCTTCAACCTCACTAGTTAGAGGAATCCCTTTCTCCTCAAAAAGCATACGTAATGCCACTTTCTCCGTCTTCTGGAAATCTAACAGTGTATCATCTACATCAAACAACAATGTTTTATATTTTTTCATAAACCCCTCACACTCTCTTTTCTACAAAAACAAATTTAAGTAAATCGTATCATTCTTTCTTGTAAAAATAATAGGCGATATCTCATACTAAATATGAGGTGAAAATATGAAAGTCAGCAAAAACAACGAAGAAATTTCTCATTACATGCAAACTTACAATCTCCACACTCTTTTTTCTTTTGATGTCTTACCGTATGCTGAGCTACATTCCTTTCAAAAGAAAGAAAAGATATGTACTGAAGGGGTTGATTTCCCTTATCTTTATTATTTAATTTCTGGGAAAGCAAAAATATATATGAGTCACAAAAACGGAAAGGTTTCATTAATTAACTTTATTCAAGCACCTTCGTTCATTGGAGAATTAGGATTAATTGGTGTAGAATCCTTTACTAAAGCAGTTGAGGTAATCGATGATTGTATTTGCTTAGCACTTCCTCTTAAAGATTGTCAGCATCTTTTATTGCAAGATGCTACCTTTTTACAGAAACTATGCAAATTCATTGGCGAAAAAACAATTGCCCGAACAGAAAGTTATGCAAAAAACAATAGTTATCCGTTCGAAAATCGATTAGCGGCGTTTATTCTATTAACAGAACAAAATAATTGCTATACCGAAAAACATACCGAAGCCTCAGAATACTTAAACGTCAGTTATCGTCACCTTTTATACGTATTAAACCAGTTTTGCCAGCAAAATTATTTAAAAAAAGAAGGCCGAACATATTATATACAAGATCGAAGTCAATTAGAAAAACTTGCTGATGAGTTAAAAATATAAAGAAACAGCATTAACGTTTATGTTAATGCTGTTTCTTTGAGTGGCGATTATAATTTCAATTAAAATTTGCTTGCTACTTTAGCTGCTTCTTCAAGACCCGCAGTAATGATTTCTTCTGCTTTATCTGGGAATTGGTTATGTCCTTCAATAACCACTGTTTCCATGTTTGTTGCACCGAAGAAGCCCATCATACTTGCTACATATTTAACGGCCATTTCTACTTCAGCCGCTGGACCTTCAGAATATACGCCACCGCGTGCGTTTAATAATGCGATTTTTTTATCTCCAATAAGTCCAACTGGACCTTCTGGTGTATATTTAAACGTTTTACCAGCACGGTTTAAATAATCAATATACGTGTGCAATACTGCTGGAATCGTTAAGTTCCATAATGGGAAACCGAAAACAACTTTATCAGCTTCTAAAAATTGATTTAAGTACTTATCAGCAACTGCTACTGCCTTTGCTTCCTCTTCCGTTAAATCAAATCCTTTACCTGCTTTGAATGTACCATTAATCATGTCTACGCCTACATATGGTAATTCTTCTTTATATAAATCAAGTTCTACTACTGTATCATTTGGATGTGCTTCTTTATAGTTTGCTAAAAATGCCTCATATAATTTCACACTAACTGCTTGTTCCGCTGGACGATTGTTTGCTTTTACGAATAAAACTGTTGCCATTATTTCTTCCTCCTAATACTCACTCTTACGTTGTTATATGTTTTTAAAAAAGGTATCCCTTGTAATTGTTGTTTTGTTGCTTACAAACATATTTTATCTTTATATCAAGACAATTTCGTCCTCACATAGACGTATTTTTCCATAAAAAAAGTCCACCTCCTAAAGGCGAACTAGGTCTTACGACTTTCGTCTTATACAATCCCATTTTTCACTGCATATAATGCTGCCTGCGTGCGATCAGATAAGTTTAATTTACTCAAAATACTACTTACATGTGCTTTAACCGTTTTTTCTGTAATAACTAAAACAGAGGCAATTTCTTTATTGCTCATCCCTTTTGCTAATAGTTGTAACACTTCGTTTTCTCTTGCTGTCAATACATCTACATGAACGAAATGTTCCTCTGCCCTCTCTTCTTGAGGCAATGTTTGAGAGATAAGGGTGCTCGCAATATCGGGATGTAATTGAATATTACCTTTATATGCGCTTCTAATAGCTTCAACAAGTTGATCCGGTTCTACATCTTTTAAAATATAACCACTTGCTCCTGCTTTTAATGCCGGTAAAACATGTGCCTGATCAGAAAAGCTAGTTAATACGATTACTTTCACATCTGGATATTCATTTTTTATACAAGCTGTCGCCTCAACGCCATCCATTTCAGGCATATATAAATCCATTAGTACAACATCAGGATTTGTTTCTCCTACTTTCACTAATGCTTCTTTCCCATTATTTGCTTCTCCAACTAACTCTAAATCTTCCTGTGTACTCAAGAAAAATGCTAACCCTTTTAAAACGACTGTATGATCATCAACTAACAATACTTTTATTTTCACAAACTTCCCTCATTTTCACATCATAATGGTACATTTACTTTTACGCTCGTTCGTTTCTTGCTACTTACAACTTTAATTGTTCCACTAACTAATTCTACTCTTTCACGCATCGTAGTCATACCGAGTGATTTTTTCTCTTTTATATCTTTTTCTACAAAGCCATTTCCTTGATCAACTATTTCTAATGATACATTTTTCTCAGTCACTGTAAAATAAACCGTCGCTTCTTTTACACCTGCATGCTTACTTACATTGTTTAACGCTTCTTGTCCAATGCGCCATAATGCCTCTTCTACCACACGAGGTAAGTCACGAACACCGGTAACTTGCTCCCTAATTTTCAATCCTAAGTTTTCACCGTACTGCTTTAGAGCAGGTAATAATCCTTTTTCTAATCCTGCCGGACGAAGCTGCCAAATTAATGTCCTCATTTCTTTTAATGCCCCTTGCGCTAGTTCACGCATGTCATGCAAAGATCGATCCACTTTTTCGTTTTGACCTTTTAAAACTGCCTCAGCACCTTTTGTCATAAAGGTTAATGAAAATAATTTCTGTGAAACAGAATCATGTAAATCTCTTGCTAATCGATTTCTTTCTTCCATTCGTACAAGTTCACGACGCTGCTCGTTTAATCTTAAATTCTCTATTATTAACGAAATATGATTCGATAGCGCTTGGATTACATCTATTGTATTCACATCAAATTCTCCATTATTTAAACTTACACATAAAACACCAAATACATGGCTTTGAATATGTATTGGCGTAGCAATAACAGCTCCATTTAGATGTACATTATGACCAATTTGACGTTTTAAAAGAACCGATTCACCTTTTACTAGCGCCTTCTTTGCCGCTTCTTTTACATCTTCTTGTAACTCTTCCTGACTAAAAGACGCTCGCAAAGATAATTCTTTTTCTTCTCTAATAAAAAACGCCACTTGATTCCATTGAAATACTTCACCTACGTGATTTACAACTTTTTCAGGTAATACATTAAACCTATGAATTGTTTTTAAATCTTGAATAAAACGTTCCAATTTCACATAATAATGTGCTCTTCGTTTTTCATTTTCATATAATTTCGTTCGTTTTAAAGCCGTCCCAATTTGGAAAGCAACGGATTGGAGCAATACTAATTCTTCTTCTGAAAAATGTGTTTTACCTGGACTCGCTACATTTAATAAGCCAAACTTTTCTCCTCCTGCTTTTAAAGGAACTGTAGCATGATGAAGAATTCCTTCTGTATCTCCCCAATTGTATTCAATTGCATTATTAATTCTTTTACATTCAATAATGTTAACAGCTCGTTCTAATTTCCCATCTACAAATCCACGTAAACACCAACATTCACCTTCACACATCGGGCGTTTGTTTTCATATGTCAGTGCCTCTGGTAACTGGTAATCGATCAACTTCGTATACTTCCCATTTTCATCCGCAAGAAAGATCCATCCTGTCGTCAAACCTGTTACACTTAGCAATTTTTCTAGCACCGCTTGCAATACATGATATGTATCATTTGATGTATTTAGTGTTTCTGCAATTTCTTTTAATATAACTAATTCATTTGTACGATTATCTCGAAACATGCTCAATCTCCTACATACAAGATTTTAAATCGCCTCTAAAGTAAATCATCTACTTTTCACTTTGTACTTATTCGTAACATTGATATAATGGTGAAAACATAGTTTTCATTATATCACTTGAGGGGGATTTCATAATGACATTAAATAAAGCACTTACTATCGCTGGTTCTGATACAAGTGGCGGTGCTGGTATACAAGCAGATTTAAAAACATTCCAAGAACTTGGCGTATATGGAATGACATCTCTTACGACGATCGTAACGATGGATCCACATAACGGTTGGGCACATAACGTATTCCCAATCCCAGCTTCTACATTAAAACCACAATTAGAAACAACAATTGAAGGTGTTGGCGTAGATGCTTTAAAAACGGGTATGCTTGGATCAGTAGAAATTATTGAAATGGTTGCAGAAACAATTGAAAAGCATAATTTCAAAAACGTAGTAGTTGATCCTGTTATGGTATGTAAAGGCGCAGATGAAGCATTACATCCTGAAACGAATGATTGCTTACGTGACGTTTTAGTTCCAAAAGCATTAGTTGTAACACCAAACTTATTTGAGGCTTACCAATTAAGCGGCGTGAAAATTAATTCTCTTGAGGACATGAAAGAAGCAGCGAAGAAAATCCACGCTTTAGGTGCTAAATACGTCCTAATTAAAGGCGGTAGTAAACTAGGTACAGAAACTGCAATCGACGTCCTATATGACGGAGAAATATTCGATCTTCTAGAATCAGAAAAAATTGATACTACCAACACACACGGCGCTGGTTGTACATATTCTGCTGCAATTACAGCAGAACTTGCAAAAGGAAAATCTGTGAAAGAAGCAGTAAAAACTGCTAAAGAATTTATCACAGCTGCTATTCGTTACTCATTCAAGATTAACGAATACGTAGGACCAACTCATCATGGTGCATATCGTAAATTCGTTGCACCGAAAGAGCTTGTCTAGCGTATAAATAAAAACACCCGCAGAGCTAATACGTTGGCTCTGTGGGTGTTTTTTTTAATAAACTTTACATCTTCTGGTCATCTTACCTTTAAGATGCAGAATTGACCTGATTTCTACCATTTCTTTTTGAGTAATATAATGCGTCATCAGCCGCTTGAATAAGCTGTTCCTGTGATCCTTTATACTCTGAAATCCCTACCGACACTGTGATTTTTATTTTCGTTCCATCTAACAATTGAAATGAATGTTTTTCAACAGCTATACGGATTTGTTCCCCAAGATGAATACCATAAGATAGTCCCCTCTGCGGTATCAAAAGTGCAAATTCCTCTCCACCCTTTCGAAAAACCAAATCCGGAAATGTTGAAATTCCTCTTAAAATACACCCTATTTGTTTTAACACTTCGTCTCCTGCAGGATGCCCATACGTATCATTTACATACTTAAAGTGATCAATATCTATAAGTAGTAAACAAAGTGAATCATTTTCCATGTGTTTATTACCAATATGATGATTCATCTCTAGATCAAACTGCCTTACGTTTCCTAAACCTGTCAATGCGTCTATCGTTGCGTATTGCTTCATCGTTTGAAATAGCTCATTGGATTGTAAAACATAGTTTGCACTTACGAATGTTATGTAGCCTGTAGTAATACTTGAAATTAAATACAGTACAACTACAGATATATCGTTAAATAATATATACATCGGTACTACTAAAATAGAAAGGCAGTATACGTGTAACCATATCAACTTTAACATAATGGAAATTTGCATTCTTGCAATAAAGATAACACCAATTCCACTTAATACAATTGTATAGCAAGCCAATTCAGAGGCTAAAGAGTACTCAGTAAAAACTATCCTTGTAATTAAAATCATAATAACTGTTATACTACTAGCTATCGGGCCTCCAACTATAATTGCTAAAATAACAGCTAGATAGCGTAGATCCAACATAATATCTTCAATATGTACACCAAAATGCATTAGTAATATACCTAATATTCCAGTAAAAATACCTACTACACATTTCTGCCAGAAAGAGAATCCTTCTTTTAACGGACTATCTCTTAAAAGCTGACCTCCAATAAAGATAAAGGAAAGAATGATTGTTGTGTTTACAAATAAATCCCTTAACATAAAATAATCTCCCTACTTTTTCGTCTATCCCTTTCCTTACTTTATTGTATACGAACTCCCTATAATTCCCAAAGCTTTTTATTTGTTTTTGCTGTTCCACGTGAAACAGCAAAAAATAAAAAAGGACGAAGATTCGTCCCTTTTTTATTAACAACAACGTGATATCTTGCCGCCTTTCGCATTAAATCTAGCTTCTTGCGCCTCAGCGAAAAATTGCTTCTGACATACAATCTCTTCTTCTGGATGATGCTTTTTCATATGCTCCACATATGCTTCATAACTTGGTACCCCTACAAGTAAACTAATAAACTGTTTCCTTTTACCCCATACTTGCCGTAGTTTTTTAAGCATAATTCCTCGACTCACTTTCATCCCTAGGAATATATGGTGCCTCTTTTAACGGCATCGGCTTATTTCTTAATACTTGAATCCAAATTCGAATTGCAGAAATTAATACGGCGATTACAACTATCATAAAAATCCCACAAAGTGCAGCATCGATATAATCATTGAAAATAATTTGTTTCATTTGAGCGACATTTTTAGCTGGAGCTAACACTTTCCCCTCATCTAATGCTCCCTGAAACACCTTTGCATGAGATAGAAATCCTATTTTTGGATTTTCATGAAATAGCTTTTGATAACCAGCTGTCATTGTTACAATTAACAATCCGACAGTCGGGATAAGTGTCACCCAAACATACACCTTTTTCCCCATTTTGAATAAAATTGTCGTCCCAAGTAATAATGCAATACCCGCTAACATTTGGTTTGCAATACCGAACAATGGCCATAATGTATTAATTCCACCAAGTGGATCTATTACTCCTTGGTATAAGAAATATCCCCAACCTAATACACATAACGTTGTAGCTATTACATTCGCTAATGTAGAATCTGTTTTCGCAAACGGCTTATATACATGTCCTAAAATATCTTGAATCATAAAGCGACCGACACGCGTTCCTGCATCAATCGTTGTTAAAATAAATAGTGCTTCAAAAAGAATGGCAAAATGATACCAAAATGCCATCATTGCGGTCCCACCTATTACTTGTGAGAAAATATATGCCATACCTATCGCTAACGTTGGTGCGCCACCTGTACGTGATAAAATCGTTTGTTCTCCAACGTTTACAGCAAGATCTTTTAATTCATTTGGTGTAATAGCAAATCCCCATGAAGAAATAACTTGGGCCGCCTGAGATACATCCGTACCGATAAGTGCTGCCGGACTGTTAATTGCAAAATAAGTTCCTGGTGTTAATACACAAGCCGCAATCATAGCCATCGCTGCTACAAACGACTCCATCAACATTGCTCCATAACCGATTGGCTGTGCATGCCCCTCTTGCTCAATCATTTTTGGCGTCGTACCAGATGAAACAAGCGCATGGAATCCAGACACCGCCCCACAGGCAATCGTAATAAATAAGAACGGGAATAAGTTACCTGAGAAAACAGGGCCTGTTCCATCGATAAATTTTGAAACTGCTGGCATTTGTAAATCTGGTGCTACAATTAAAATACCGATTGCCAATCCAACAATTGTCCCTACTTTTAAAAATGTACTTAAATAATCACGCGGTGCCAAAAGCATCCAAACTGGTAATGCCGATGCAATAAATCCATATACGATAAGCATAATAGCAATTGTTTCACCACTAAACGTAAACATACTTGCAAGCGTTGGGTTTTCAGCTACATACTGACCTCCAATAAGAGATAGAATAAGTAGAATAATACCAATTACCGATCCTTCACCAACCCGGCCAGGTCTAATGTAGCGCATGTATACTCCCATTAAAATAGCGATAGGAATCGTTGCCGCTATCGTAAACATTCCCCAAGGGCTTCCGATAAGTGCCTTTACTACAACTAATGCTAATACTGCTAATAAAATAATCATAATGCCTAAAATACCTATCATGGCAATGAGCCCAGTCACAGGGCCTATCTCATCTTTAATCATTTCACCTAACGATTTACCATTACGTCTCATCGAAGCAAATAAAATTACAAAATCTTGTACAGCTCCAGCGACCACTACCCCGACAATAATCCAAATTGTCCCTGGTAAATATCCCATCTGTGCTGCCAAAATAGGTCCTACTAAAGGCCCTGCCCCAGCAATTGCTGCAAAGTGATGCCCGAATAATACCCACTTATTTGTCGGCACATAATCTTTTCCATCATTCAATGTATGGGCTGGCGTTTGCCGATTATTATCTAAATCAAAAACCTTTCTCGCTATAAATCTACTATAAAATCGATAAGCAACTGCATACACACATACTGCAGCTACTAAGAGCCACACAGCATTAATAGTTTCACCTTGTGATAAAGCTATTACACCAAAAGCACCTGCTCCTACTGCCGTAATAACCCCCCAAAGTAAAATCGACTTCAACGTCTTCACATACAATCCCCCCAATACTACTTCTTAGTGGAGATTGTACTAAATTTTCTGAATATTTAAGTTGAATCCTCCTTATCATGAAGGATTTTTAGTTTATCATGTTAAAATACTCTCATTACCTACTATAATTCAATTTTATTTCGAAGGCGCTTTACATAATTACGGCTGACTGGAATCGGTTGCTCATCATACCTGTCTAAATATAAATTATACGTGCCGTTATAATATGGTTTCAGTTCTTGTACATATGACATATTAATTAAATAGCTTTTATGCACACGTAAAAAATCATATACATTTAGTTTATTTTCCAATTCCTGAAGTGTATATGTTGAAATATACTGATTATTTGTTGTATAAATTGAAACCGTCTTATTCTCCTTATTTTTACTCACATATACAATATCTTCTGGGAAAACATATCTAATTCCCTCTTGACCTTCTATCGGTAGTTTTCGCAAATAACTCTTTGCTCTCTCTCCTTGCTCTTTACCCATTCTATATAAAAGAAATTGTAAATCTTCTTCACGAAATGGTCGTAATAAATAATAAAATGCTTGAAAACGAAATGCTGTAATGGATTCTTCTATATCCTCACCCATAAAAATAAATTTCGTATAGCAATTTACTTCTCGTAATAAACTCGCATATTCAAAACCAGTACCATCTATTAATTGCGAACTTAAAAAAACAAAATCTGGTGTATGTTTTTTCATTATTAACAAAGATTCTGTTCCTGTATTCGCTTCAAAACATTCTATATTTCGAATATTCTCAGTAAAGTTCTCAACTAATTTCCTTCGCTCTTCTGCCTCTTCCATGATAAGTAAAATTTTCATTTATCCAACCACCTAATTCCTTTGTCCGTATGTCCTGTTGTATACATTCTCTTTAATAAGAAACAATCCCTTTTTCTTACTATACCATTATTTATCTAAAAAAACAGAAAAAAGGAAACCACCTCGGTCCCCCCTTTCCTTTTACGCTAATTCTCGTTGCTTCGTTTCTTGCCCAAGTATAACTACAGCAAATGCTCCAATTAAAATTGATCCACAGAAGATCGTAAATATTAGCGAAAGTGAAGCTTGTGCAGCAACTAAATAGCCTACTAATAACGGGCCAATAATACCACCAATACGGCCAAATGCGGCCGCCATTCCTGCACCTGTACCACGAATAGCTGTCGGATACTGTTCAGGTGTATAAGCGTATAATGCCCCCCAGGCACCTAAATTAAAGAAGGATAGTAACATGCCTGCCACGATTAAAACTGTTAATGAATCTGCAACTCCAAACAAGTAGGCACTGCACGCTGTACCGATTAAATACGTAACTAAAACAAACTTTCGCCCAAGACGTTCAATAAACCAAGCGGCTGTGAAATACCCTGGAAGTTGAGCTAATGTCATAATAAGTACGTACTGGAAACTTTTTATTAAACTAAATCCTTTTAATACCATTACACTAGGTAACCAAAGGAACATTCCATAATAGGAAAAGACAACACAAAACCATAAAATCCATAACATAATTGTAGCTTTACGATATTCTCCAGACCAAACTGACTTTATATTTTCGATAACAGACGGTCTTTTCTCGACCCTTTCAAATCTCGGAGAATCTGGTAAATTCCATCTTAAATATAAAGCATATAGTGCCGGAACCGCACTCAACACCATCGCAACTTCCCAACCATATTTCGGAATAACGAAATATGAGATAAGAGCTGCAATTAGCCAGCCACCTGCCCAAAAACTTTCTAATAGCACAACTATTTTACCTCGTTCATGTGCTTCAACACTCTCTGATACTAGTGTAGAGGCAACCGGAAGCTCACCGCCAAGCCCCATACCAATTAAAAATCTTAAAACGAGGAACATCGCGAGTGTCGTCGTTAAAGCAGTTAAACCACTACCGATAGAAAATAGTAATAATGTAATAATAAAGACTGATTTTCGGCCTATTTTATCCGATAGTATCCCAAAAAGGAGCGCTCCTACTGCCATACCAATTGAATTAATACTACCTATCCATCCCATTTCTTGCGTACTTAATCCCCAATCTTTTTGGAGTGCCACCATTACAAATGAAAGCATTCCAACATCCATTGCATCAAATAGCCATCCAAGCCCCGCTATGCCAAGTAGCTTTCGCTTCGAAATTTCTTTTACCTTGCCCACAAGAAGTCCTCCTCACACAGGTGTCTTTACACATCATTTTACATGTGTGAATTACATAAGTAAAATACTTTCGTGTAAAAAATTCTCCTTCATCATTCCCAAAATTTAAAATATTTATCAAAAATCAACAAAAAAAAGTAGCGAGATTTCGCTACTTTTTTGAACGCATTACTTCTTTTAAAAATTCCGCTAATACTAACTGACGACGCCAGCGTGTTGGATTACTACATAACCTGTAAAACCACTCTAAATGAATCGCTTGAATCCACTTTGGTGCGCGTTTTACCTCTCCCGCCCATACGTCTAAACTTCCACCTACTCCAACAGCCATTTTCGTTTCTAAACGATGCTTATTGTTTTGGATAAAGTTCTCTTGTCTTGGGAAACCAAGTGCAACAAGTAGTAGATCTGGTTTTGCTTCTTGAATACGAGAAACGATATTCTCTTCTTCTTCTTGCTTAAAATACCCATCTTGCGTACCAACAATAGATACAGCTGAATATGTCTTCTTTAAATGATCCGCTGCAGCTTGTACAACATGTGGTTTTGCTCCTAATAAGAAAACGGATACTGGTTTATTCTCTTCTGATAACTTCGCAAACAAATTACACATTAAATCAAAACCTGCTACACGCTCTTTTACAGGTGTACCAAGCATACCACTTGCTTTTACAACCCCAATACCATCAGGTGTAATTAAATCTGTATTTAATAATGTTTTATGGAACTTTTCATCCTTTTTTGCACACATAACAATTTCAGGATTTGCTGTTACTACCTGAAAGGTATCATTTTGCTCCGATTCTAGTTGTTCCTTTAAATATTGGACTGTTTCATCCATTGTCATTGTAGAGAAAGGAACGCCTAGAATATCAACTGTTTGTACTGCCATAATTAAATATCCTCTCTATTTCAATAAAAGTTTTTTATATGCACTACGAGTATCTTCATACAAATTCTTTAGCGAGAAATGAGTAGATGCGTAATCATATAAACGATTTCCCATCTCTTCTAATTCCCCATTCAACCACTTTTCATAAGCATTTTCTAATGATTTTGCTAACGAATCTGCATCACCAATCGGTACAATCCATCCATATGTATCATCAACTATTAGCTTTCTCATATCCCCCACATTTGTTGCAATAGATGTTAAGCGTTGATTAGCTGCTTCTAATAAAACAAGAGGGAAACTTTCACTATAAGAAGTTAACAAATTAATGTGTGCAGATGCATATAATTCTTTTGAATCTGTACGAAAACCTAGAAAAACCACCTTATCCTCTAAGTTTTTTTGTTTCACCATCGCTTTTAATTCTGCTTCTATAGGTCCATCACCAAGCAAAAGTATCTTTATATTTTGGATTTTAATTTTTTGTAACGCTTCAAATAAAATACTATGTCCTTTAACAGGATGAAGACGAGCTACTTGGATCGCTGTAAATACTCCTTCATCGATACCAAATTCACTCTTATCATAAGCCTTTGCTGGAATATTATCATACTCAATTCCATTATAAATTGTACAAATTTTCTCTTCTGATACCCCAAGCTTTATTATATTTTCCTTAAAGTTTTCCGTAATTGCAAAAAACAAATCTACCTTCTTGAAAGAACGTAAATTTAATTTCGTAAATACCCATCCTTTTAATCCCCCCTTCATAAAATCTAAGGTTGGATCACTATGAACGGTCATTATCCATTTCGCTTTTATACCTTTTTTCAAGAGGGAGAGGTAGAAATTCGCTCGTGCGCCATGTGTATGCACAATGTCAAATTGATTTTCATTAATAAATGATTTTATTTTTGAAAGAATTGATAGGTCGTACCGAGATGACTGAGTAAAAACATGTACTTGAATACCAAGGTTCCTCGCTTCTCTAGCAATCGCCCCTTCTTCAAATACCATTAATTCCACTTCTTTCTGTGGAAACTGAGATAAGAGTGAAATAATATGTGTTTTCCCCCCACCTTCTTCTGCACCAGCATTAATATGCAACACTTTCATTTCTTACATCCTCCATTTTTATTTTTATTTACTATAACAAAAATAAAAGCTAACATATGCTAGCTTTTATTTTTCTATCATTCAATTTCCAAGTCAACTATTAAATATGCCATGAGTAATACTAAGTAAAAACTTACTCCAGGTGCCATTAAAATATGTCCAGCGATAAATGAGATACCTAACCCTAACAGGATTGCTGCAATTACCATTGCGTACCTCACTGTAAATATTTGTTTAAACTTAGTAAATACACATGCGATGAATTTAATACCAAAGTATACGAACGGAACTACCAGTAAAATAAATCCTATAATTCCGAATGAATAGAACCAATCATGAAAATCACGTTCAATTAATTTCGGATCTGCTTTATAGTTACCAGCATACCCCATACCTAATAATTTTTGAGACATTGGGGCTTCCTTATAAAAATCTTTATACATTTGCTCGAATATTTGACGCCCACTAAAAATAATAGCTTGAGTTTCTTCCTTTTTCTCAGCTACTTTTTCTTTCTCTTTTTCTTTCTCTCTTTCTTTTTCTTGTTCCTTTTCTTTCTCTGTCACTGGAGGTTTATGCTCTTTCGCTTCCTCTTTCTTTCTCTCTTCATTTTTCGCACTCTGTTGCTGTTCAATAAATTGGAAATGGAATCCCATATTTTTCATGAATGGCGAAAAAGGTGTATATGCCATTATGCCTACAAAAACAGTCATTGCAATAAAACCATTTAATAAATAGACATTTTTCTTTCCATCTTTACGCTGTGTAAATGCCTGGATAAAGCACATAACAACTGCAATAGCCATTGCCACAAAGATGGCTCCTACACCAACTTTCGTTCCAATTGCAAATAGTGAATAGACAACTAAAACTGAAGGAATCCAATAATATACTTTACCTATACTTTTTGTTTTTTCAATTGAATACAAAATAACAATTGGGCACATGATGGCTAAAATAGATCCTAGCTCGTTACCTGCATAAAACCAACCACGAGACCCTAATTTCAACCACGTATAACTATTGTAATCTGTTCCCGTTGCAATCGAAACTACCATTACTATTCCTATGATTAACGATGCATACGTAATATATTCAAGCATTTTTGAATGTCTTTTTTCTTTTAAAGATTTAAAAACAAACACATAACAAGTAAGCATAACAAACGGATATAAAGCTTTTGCTATAAACTTAACTTCTTCTGTAAACACCATAGGGTTCTTTGTAAATTTATTATTTATTAACCCAATAGTGAAAACAATTCCAACTAGAATTATATACGATATATATTTTATACTCTCTCTCTTCTTTGTTTGAATTAAAATATATATTCCACCTAGAAGCATAACGAATAAACGTGTAATAACTCCAATAGTCGTATCAATTTTTAAAACCATTATACAAAATGCTGTAAGCAAATCTAAAATGGGTTGCAACAAAATAAAGATTAATAGAAAATTTTCAAATTTATTACTTGTACTATTTTCCCTTAACATCTAGAACCTCCATAACTTATACCTAAATTCACTCTATACAATTATTATTATTTTTCTCATCTCAAATATGTATTATAACATATATTTTTTAATTAAACGTCTCACATTTCTATCCAACCTTACCTCATAAAAAAAGTAAATTTGCATTTTCAAACGCTTTCCTTCCTTATTTTTTCTTTTTTTCTACATGTAACGAAAATGCATTGTTATTTACATAACTTTAGTGTATATTTTTTCTCTGGAACATCTTTAGGAGGAAGGGATTACAGCCATGTTATTAATCGACATATTTACGTTTCTTGGCATTATCGCCGCTGCTATTTCTGGTACATTAGTTGGTTTAAAAAAAGATTTAGATTTATTCGGTGTCCTTTGTTTAGCTGTAGCTACTGCGCTCGGCGGCGGTATTATTCGTGATATTATGATCGGTAACCTGCCTCCTGTCGCATTTGTAAAACCTATTTACTTTTTCGTAAGCGTATTATCAGCACTATTTACTTGTATGTTTTTTGAGCGTATCAATAAACTTCAAGTCGTTATTATGCTTTCTGATGCTGTTGGCTTAGGTGTTTTTACAGCCATTGGTGCAAATGCGGCAATGTCACATCATGTTGATGCCTCATTTTTAGTTGTTTCAATGGGAGTCATTACGGGGATTGGAGGCGGTATTTTGCGTGATATATGCGCCCAAGATATCCCTTACGTATTCCGAAAAGAAATTTACGCAATCGCTTCTATATTAGGAGCAATTAGCTTCTTAATCACACATGCAATGGGGGCGCACGTATTAGCTTTCTATGTTTGTTTATTAGTAACATTCATTATTCGTGTCGTCACTGTAATATATAATGTACATTTCCCTGTTTTCTTTAAAACACATGCTAAAATTAATAAAGGTCATTAAGAGAATTCTACATAGAATTCTCTTAATTTATATACTATTCTATACACAGATATAGAGTAATTGAATATAAAAATATATAATTATATTAGAAACAAAAATGAAAACGCTTCACAAACAGGGGGAAGAACGATGCTTGGGGTTTTTAAAAAACATACTCATAAAACAAACACCAGTATAATTGAATTAAGTAAGGAACAACAAATAACCTTTAACGTACCTGCTAATTCCGAATTAAGGATTCAAATGGATATGCTACATATTTCAAAGGAAGATTTACAAATTGTAAAAGTACTACAGCCCTTTATTTATGAGGAAATAGATTGGATTACAGAAAAATTCTATGCCAATATTACAAAACAACCTAATTTAATTACTATTATTGAACGTTACAGCTCTATTCCAAAACTAAAACAAACTTTAAAAACACATATTAAAGAATTATTCAGTGGAGATATGCACGAAGATTTTATTGAACAACGTGTCAGAATTGCCAAAAGACATGTTCAAATTGGCTTACATAGAAAATGGTATACGGCTGCCTATCAAGAATTATTCCGTTCCATCATAAAGATTTTACAAACAAAGATTACAATAATCGATGATTTTTCATATTCTATAAATGTAATAAACAAATTATTCACACTTGAACAAGAGCTTGTTCTTGCAGCTTATGAATCTGAGTATGAACAAATTCAAAAAGAACATGAAAAAGAAAAAGAAATAACGGCTATGACAATTACACATATTGCAAATGAACTAGCAGCTGTATCTGAAAAAACAAGCTCTTCTATTCAAAAGTTAACTGCTAAATCCGAAACTATTGTAGAGATTGCCAAAACCGGTACATCATTAGCAACAACATCAGAAGAAAAAGCTAATAAAGGTAAAGAACAATTAAATCAGCAAAACAAACGAATGGGATACATTCAAACAAATATGGAAACTATCATTACAGATACTCATGAACTTCTCAATATTTCCAACAAAATTAACGAAATCATAGATATCGTTAAATCAATTGCAGAGCAAACAAATTTACTAGCACTAAACGCTGCTATTGAATCTGCACGTGCTGGAGAGTTTGGCAAAGGTTTTTCTGTTGTAGCTGGAGAAATCCGAAAATTATCAGAGCAAACGAAAGAATCTATCTCCAACGTTACAAAACTCGTTGAAAAAACAAATGAACAGATTATTCATGTTTCTTCTTCTGTAAAACAAATTAGTTCTCTCGTATCTGAAGGAACTGATAGTATGTACGCGACAGATCAATACTTCCATGAAATCGTAAAAGATATGTCTAATTCGAAAGAACAGAATAAAAAAATTGAAAATGAATTAGAAGCTATTTCGCAAGTAATGAAGGGCATTCAAGACGATTCTTCAAAAATGGCTCTAACAGCTGATAGTCTACAACTAGAACTAAACCGATAAGGCGAAACTTATATTAATAACGATTTTTCATCATCTAACAATAAAAAGAATCCATTTTGGATTCTTTTTATTTTCTAAAAAATATTTTTTGACAATATATATAACTCATATAGACACCAAAGCTTTGTAAAATAAACAATGCTGGCATAATAATATTATAGTATGCCATATCTACTTGAAAGATTTTTAGCAATACATATCCGCTAATCAACAATAAGAACAACATGTATCCTTCATTCTTTTGTTTCTTAATAAGAAAATGTAATAAAGCTATAGCCATGAATAATGTTATTGCTATATATATCAGCTTTTCACATTTGAATAGGATAGAATTTATCCCCTCATCTGAAAACTGATTCATTACTGGTTTTAGCAGTTTAAATCTTTCACTCTCAATCTCTTTTAACTTTTGATCAATATGTTCTATTACAGTTTGATTTCCCGGTATTTTTTCCTCTTTTTGATTTTTACCGATTAAAACCGATTGAACATACGTCTCATTCGAAATCGTATATTGTGACATTCCCATCGTCTTAATTCCGTAACTCACGCCAAAATGAACACTATAAAATAGAATAAGCATCCCTATCATCTTTAATAGTATTTTTTGTTTCGTTGCGGATTGAAACAATTCAATTAACAACACATATACCGCAATAAAAATAGGAAGAAATAACCCCATTGGGAACAGCATATTGCTAAATGCAAATAAAACCGCTGAAAGCACCCACATATAAGGATGATCTAATCCTTTATATAAAAGTATGTAACAAGCAAAATAAAATAAGCATATTGCGAGCGATTCAGGCGCTAATAAGGAACTCATAAATATATTTGGAATATATAAAGCGTAAAATACGGACGCAACGCGACCACATTCTTCCCCAAAAACCATAGCGGCAATACGATAAATTAAAAACGCAGTTCCTGTACAGAACAAAATATTAAATAACTGTAAAACAAATGCCGTATCACCAAATATACGAATAACTATCGATTCATAAATGATAAAGGGTAACTGTGTTATATTCTCTATATTATTGCCAATTGCAATCTGCTTTGCAGACTCATACATCGCTTTCATATCACCGATAATCGGAACATCTACAATTAACACCATACTAACTCTCACAACTATAGATACGCTCATAAGAAAAATAAAAAATTGTTTATCTGTAAAACGATATTGTAAAATTGATGCCACTAACAATATGAGGATGACGAAAATTGCCAATACGATTGTTACACTCGTTGTACTTCCTCCAAAAAATTGCTTACTTGTTTCAAACGCTGACCAACAACTATAAACAAAAAATGCGAGCATCGCACCAATCATTATTTTACTGAAAAAAGACGAAAAATTTGTTTGTATATGATTCATATGTCCATTGCACCTCTATCTCCATTCATAACAAAACGATTCTATCATGAATAGGTACACGGCTGATAGGGAATTTCTATGACAAATATATAGTCATTACTTTTTCACTTGCAATGTAAGCGAATCCTCTTTTACACTACACTTTAGACAAAATAAATTTTCTTTCAGTTACATGAATATACTTTCAAAAGTATTATTACTCCTCTACTCATACATTTTACTTGTTTAAATACCCGGTAAAATCAAATAGGAACTAACCTTCCTTTTATGTCATAAAGAACATGTCACTCTGATTGAAAATGTACACTAGGGGCTGAATATATGGAAAAGAAATTTATGAGAGAATCAAAAGCAATTAAAACAACACGTGTTTTTCCAAATGATTTAAACAACCATCAAACATTATTTGGTGGCAAATTATTGGCTGAAATTGATAGTATTGCTTCTATTGCAGCAGCAAGGCATAGTCGCAAGCATTGTGTGACAGCATCCATTGATTCTGTTGATTTTTTAACACCTATTCATCAAGCTGACTCTGTTTGTTATGAGGCATTTGTTTGCTATACTGGTAAATCATCTATGGAAGTCTTCGTAAAAATAATTGCAGAAAATTTATTAGAGGGAGAACGCCGTATCGCCGCTACTTGCTTTATTACATTCGTAGCATTACAAGATGGCAAACCTTCTTCTGTACCTCAAGTATTACCAGAAACTGAGGAAGAACATTGGTTGCATAAAACTGGTTCCGAACGTGCTGAGACCCGAAAAAAAGGACGTTTAAAAAGCAAAGAAATGGCTGAGGTATTAACTTTAAATAAGCCTTGGAGTGTATAAAATTTCAATATCGAAAATACCTTCTGAGCGGATAACTAACTTGTATTCGCTCATTTCTTTATAAACAGTTCAAGTCTCTCATACAATCTCTACGTCTTTTCACAAATACTATGTAATATTTTTATACATATCTTGGCTAGGCTATTTCAATATTAACTTTTTCTAGTGTATAAAGTTCTATTTATAACTCGCTTCTAATCGAGGAATAGTTGCTTTACAAAGTTTATGTAAGGTACACTTATACGGGCGGTCAGCAAACTAATTTAAAAATTTGCAAGTTGTGTAGAAAACGCCTTGTTTTTTACTATATCAAAATACAATAAAGAACGATCATTATTCTTTACCAACTAAAAACAATTTCATTTTAGTTGAAGTAATTATCCCTACTTAAAAACTTTAATATAAAACGCATTTTAATTAAATTGTATTACTTTAATGGAAAGGTGAAACTATGCAAAAGTCTATTGTTTCAAATATTTTTTATAAAATACTACTCAATACGTTTAACATTATACTTCCAATCTTAGTTGGTCCATACGCATACCGCATGCTAGGAGCCAATTCGATGGGAACCGTTAACTTTGCTGAAACTATTTTTAATTACTTTTTCATATTCGCGGTTTTTGGTGTATATCAATATGGCTTACGTGAAGTTAGCTTAATTAAAAATGATAAAAAGAAAGTTTCTCAATTATTCACAAGTCTCTATGTAATTAATGTTACAACTAGCCTTTTAGCTTTATGTGCTTTTTTAACCTTTAGTTATATTGGATATGGAAATGAAAGCTTATTTCCTGTTCTTCTTATTTTTGGCTTCAATTTTATTTCCAATCTATTTTATGTGGAATGGTTCAATGAAGCGTATGAAAATTATGACTTCATCACTAAAAAAACAGTTATTGTTCGACTAATTTATGTTGTACTGCTTTTCTGCCTAGTTCATGGAGTGGATGATTATAAAACATTCGCAGGTTTATTAGCACTATCAACATTTTTAAATCATTCTATTAGCTTTGTATATGTGAAACGCCAAGTAAAGTTTGATTTTTCTAACTTAACCATTATCCCGCATTTAAAACCGTTGCTATTAGTCGTCATTTTTTCAAATGCTAATATTTTATATACACAATTAGATCGTCTTGTGTTAGGTGAATACGCCGGAAAAGCAGAGGTCGCTTACTACGTTATGGCTTTTCAAATTATGACCATTATTAATACACTTATGTTAAGCGTTGTACAAGTAACGATTCCACGGCTTTCTTACTTATCAGGAAATGCATCTGAAAGTGAGTATGAATCTTTGTTAAACAAAATTTCAAAGGTGTATTTTATTACCCTATTTCCCGCCGCAATTGGTTTAATGCTCATTGCTCACGGAGCTGTTGTCATTTATGGTGGATCAGAATTTGCTGGGGCTGGTAATACATTAATTGTGTTCGCTTTCTATATGATTACAGTTGGTATTGAATCTATTTTATCGAATCAAATTATTTATGTTAAAAAGAAGGAAGGTATTTTAGTACGCTTTTTATTCATTTGCGGGTTTATTAACCTAGCATCCAATATTGCACTAATATTCTTCCATGTGCTTACACCAGCGACAGCAATTTTCACAACTACAATTGCTAACAGTTTATTAATTGTACTTGAATATATTTATGTTAAAAAGAAATTAAAAGTGAATTATACATTATTTGATATGCAAAAACTTAAATATCTATTTTATTCACTAACATTTGTACCAATAGCATTCGTTATTCGTATGTTCGTATCTGGGCAAATACTACAAGTTCTCCTAGTCATGGTAGCATGCGGATTAACATATGCTCTTATCCTTTTCTTAACAAAGGATGAAATTCTCTTTACTCTAATAGAAAAAATACAAGCACGATTTAAAAAAGCTTAAACGTAATTCTTAAAGGAGCTGTTAAAATTGAAATTCTCTTTAATCATGGCTACTTGTGGCAGACGTGATGATATTCTTGACTTACTAAAATCACTTGAAAAACAAACTTACCAAAACTTTGAACTCATCGTAGTAGATCAAAATGATACTCCAATCTCGGATCTCTTTGATGAATATAAAGAAAAATTTTCTATTAACTACATTTATACACCTATTAAAGGGTTATCTAGAGCTCGAAATACTGGATTAAAAGTAGCGGATGGCGATATCATCGCTTTTCCAGATGACGATTGTATTTATGAAACAAATGTTTTAGAAAGTATATTAGAAACTTTCAACTCTAATAACGATGTTCAGTTTATATCAACAAACACTACTAATGTTGAAGGAACTGGTTCTTTAATACTTGCACCTAATACAGACATTATTCTTAATAACAAATATGGATTTTTAGGTCCCTCTTTTACACTATTCTTTACAAAACAATTTGTACAAGATGTAGGTACATTCGACGAGGATTTAGGTGTTGGCTCTGGAACGATTTATGGAGCTGGTGAAGAAACCGACTTTGTTCTACGCGGTATGAAAAAAGACCACACTGGTTTATTTAGAAAAGATCTGTTCGTATACCATCCTGTAAAAGAAGAAGTTATAAATGAACAATCATTAAAACGTGCCATTTCTTATGCTGGCGGTTTTGGCAGAGTGATTCGCTTACATTATGGATTCCCTTATTTCTTACGTGCTGTTGCTGCTGCCACATTCCGTATGACACAAAATATTTCTAATGATAAACGTAAATTCCATGCAAATCGTTTACGCGGGATTATTCGTGGATATTTAAAATAAACTCATATGAAAAAGGTGTAACCATTTCTATGAAATGGTTACACCTTTTATTTCTTTTGCATAGATAAGATTGTTTCCTCTAATCCTTCGCGATAAGATGTTTTAGGTACTTTCCCAATGAGCATTTCATATTTTTCTCCACTTAATACAACCGGTTTTTCTGTCAAATAGAGCATTTCTACATATTCTTTCATCTGCTTATCAAATAAACCCATTAACTTTATTATTCCTCTTTTTACGGTCATAACTTGTTTTGTATATCCCGTCAATTCACGTATATATTGCATCATCTCTTCTCCGGTAATGACACCGCAACCTGGTATGTTCCACTGTTGTCCATAAGCCTCCTCACATAACGCTAATTCAACCATCGCTTTTGCACCATCTGGCGTAAAAATATACTCGCGTGCAATTCTCTTATCTCCAACAAAGCTAGACACTTTATTTGCAAGTACGCCATGTAAAGTATGATGAACAAGTGTGCTTTCCGCATTTGGACCGTAAAAATCAGGAAAATGAGCAATAAACATTTTGACGCTACTCTGCTTTGCCATCGCTTCAAGTTGTAATCGTATTTTCCCCTTCTTCGTATGAGGATTCTTTTCAGCATCTTCTTTAACCAGCCTTTGATTTTGCCTTCCATATGCATAAATATTATCAACGATCCCTAACTTACTATCACTCTCTTTTGCTACTTCCAATATGTTTCTTAATAGTTTATGTTGCTTCTTTTCCCAATCTGAATATGGGATATTTACAGCATGGAATATAACATCTACACCTTTCGCAGCATCTATTATATCCTCTTTTACAAATACATCTCCTGCTACTGTTTGTATATGTTCCTCTCCTTGAAATAAATTCTCCAACTTCTCCTTATTTCTTGCAAAGGCAACTACATCAATCCCTCTATTACATAACTCCTTTGTAATCGCATAACCCATTGCTCCTGATGCTCCCAGTACTAACGCTTTTCTCATCATAAGTTCCCCCTCCAATTAATTAACCACTGTTCAATTAATAACAAAAAGAAAATCACCTACATTAGAAGCGATTTTGAAATAAACTCTACATGCACTTGAGCAAGCCCCTTTAATTCTTCAAATGTTTGCCCACTTCCGCAATAATGTGCGACAAACCCATGTAATGATAAAAAGACAGACCATATCGTCATTGTATCTATTTTTTTATTACATAAAGAAAAAACAACCTTTGCAAATTTTTCATAACTAACATTTGGGCCGTCTGCCAAACATTCCTTTAACTCATCGTTTTTAATTAAAAACATCATTTCATAATGACTTTGATTTTTCAAACCAAACTCTATAAAACCAAATAAAACTGCTTTTAACTGCTCTTCTCGAGATAAGTTTCTTTTACTAATTTCATCTAACTTTTCATTTAACAATTGAAAGTCTTGTTCTACCATCGCATAAAAAAGTTCAGCTTTATTTTTAAAATGGTAATAAATTGAACCATGGCTATACCCTAGTTCCGTCGCAATTTTACGCATTGAAGTGTGCTGATATCCTTGTTGTACAAATAAATTTCTTGCTACGTTCATAATCATTTCTCTTGTTAACTCTTGTTTGACTGCTCTTCTTGGCGACATTTTTTATACCTCACGATTTAATTAACCACTGTTCAATTATATTATATATTTTTTCCAAAATAATGCAACTCCTTATTTGAAAAAATATACATTTTTGAAATGATAGCATTATATCGAAGAATTTAGTATCATGATTCAAGACACTATTTAGAATTGAACGGAGGACATTATGAGCTTATTAACTGTTGAAAAATTAGGCCATACATTTGGTGATCGTACATTATTTAAAGATGTATCCATGCGCTTACTCGCAGGAGAACACGTTGGATTAGTTGGAGCAAACGGTGTTGGTAAATCAACATTTATGAATATAATTACTGGTCAACTTATCCATGATGAAGGCCGAGTTGAATGGACACCTGGTACAAATTATGGTTACTTAGACCAACATACAATTTTAACACCTGGCCGCACAATTCGTGACATATTAGCAGATGCGTTTTTACCTTTATTTGAACAAGAAAAAGCTTTAAATGAAGTTACAGAAAAAATGGGAACTGCTACACCTGAAGAATTAGAAGAGCTTCTTGAGCAAATGGCAGAAATACAAGATGCTCTTGAAGCAGGGGGTTTCTATTTATTAGATATGAAAATTGAGGAAGCAGCGCGTGGTCTTGGAATTGACGCAATTGGTTTAGATCGTGATGTTGCCGCATTAAGTGGTGGGCAACGTACAAAAGTGTTACTTGCAAAATTACTACTTGAACAACCAGAAGTATTACTATTAGATGAACCTACCAACTATCTAGACGTTGAACATATTCATTGGTTAACAAATTATTTAAAAGAATATCCACATGCATTCCTATTAATTTCCCATGATACGGAATTTATGAATAAATGTGTCGATATTATTTTCCATCTAGAGTTTACAAAAATGACGCGTTATACAGCGACATATGAAAAATTCCTAGAACTTGCTGAAATTAATAAAAACCAACATATTAATGCTTACGAAAAACAAAAAGAATTTATTAAAAAACAAGAAGATTTTATTGCGAAAAATAAGGCTCGCTACTCAACGACAGGTCGTGCAAAGAGTCGTCAAAAACAACTCGATCGTATGGAACGTATTGATCGTCCTGAAACAGCAATTAAACCTGAATTCTCATTTAAAGAGAGTCGCGCAAGTAGCCGATTCGTCTTTGAAGGAGAAAATGTAGAGATTGGATATACACATCCGTTATTACCAAAATTAACGATGACAATCGAACGTGGTGAAAAAATTGCAATCGTTGGATGTAATGGGGTCGGTAAGTCAACACTATTAAAGACAATTTTAGGTAAGATCAAACCATTAAGCGGAAAAACAAGTCTTGGTGACTTCTTAAATCCATCATACTTCGAACAAGAAGTAAAAGCTGATAATATAACACCAATTGATGATGTTTGGAATACATTCCCTAGCATGGACCAACACCAAGTACGTGCAATGCTAGCAAAATGCGGTTTGAAAAATGAACATATTTCTCGTCCACTGAACCAATTAAGCGGTGGTGAACAAGCAAAGGTTCGTTTATGTAAGCTAATGGGAGAAGACAGCAACTGGTTACTATTTGACGAGCCGACGAACCACCTTGATGTTACAGCAAAAGAGGAACTAAAAAAGGCGATGAAAGCATATAAAGGAACAATTCTTCTTGTATGCCACGAACCCGATTTTTATGAAGATTGGATAACAAAAACTTGGGATGTAGAAAAATGGGCCCAAGAAAATTCTTAATCACCTGAAATCATCCCTTTACACCACCACTTAGTGTGTAAAGGGATTTTTCCTTGAAATAGCCATAAAATTCAATAAGGAGTTTTTAATTATAATGCAAAGTTCATTTTTTCTAAAACTCAATACATTTTTTGTGAAATCATTGTTAGTGCTATGTCTCATTATTTCTGGAGCTATTACATGGCACTCAGTATATGTAGTTAGAGAACAGGCCAACACTCGTTTACTTATTATAATCCCAAGTATTATTCTAATAGGGATTTTATTTTTACTAATTGGCTATATTTCCAATAAATATATGTCAAAATTAATGTTCGCCATTTCACTTATCATTTTAGCTTTCTCTATTCGATTAATCTGGATTCTTAATATCCAAACTCCTGTCGAATCAGATTTTGGTATGATGTACAATGGTGCTTTGCAAGCGACTAAAGGAGATTTTAGTTTTGCTCAAAGCATATATTATACTTCGTGGGTTTATCAACTTGGATTTACAATGTACGAAGCTTTTATTGTTAATTTATTTGGTGAAGGAACCTTCCTTCTAAAGCTCTTAAATGTATTCTATTGCACTGGAACAACATTTCTCGTTTATAAAATAACTTCTCACATATTTAATGAGTGGTCCGGACGCGTGGCTGGATTACTATATGCAGTATATATCCCAAGTATTGTGCTGAGCTCAGTCCTAACAAATCAACATCTTGCCACGTTCCTATTTTACCTTGGATTTTATTTATTAATTACAAAAGGATTAAGCCATAAATATATGTGGATTTTTATAGGAGTTTCACTTTCCTTAGGGGACATCATGCGTCCGCTTGGTGGTATAATCTTGATTGCAGTAACTATTTATGTCTTTTTACACGGTATGTTAGGGAAATCAAAGCAAGATATTTTCACTTCTATAAAAAAACTTTGTGGAATTTTCGTTGTATTTTACCTTGTTCATTACATTATAAGTTATTCGTTTATATCTGCGGGAATTACACAATATCCACTATCTAACCGTGATCCTCTCTGGAAGTTTACAGTAGGATTTAATCACGAAACAAAAGGTGGCTATTCTGCAGCAGATGCGGAATATATTATGTCCCTTGAGATTGGCGAAGAACGAAAAGCTGCTGAAAAGAAACTGATTCAAGAACGATTAGCTGATCCACAAAAGGTTTTATCGTTATTTGGTGATAAGTTCATACTCATGTGGGCAGAGTACGACTCCGCCCCAGTATGGAGTCTACTAACACTTGGGAACACAGATAATGATATGATTACTTTAAAAGACGACCTTACGAAATATGAAAAGTATATATATACTACATCTATGCTATTCAGTACATTAGCACTTCTTTATCTCATATTGACTAAGCAAAACAACACGCATTACACACTATTTTTATTATTAATAATTGGTTACGTAACTGTTCATTTCTTAATCGAATACCAAACAAGATATCGATACTTCATCATGCCTAGCTTTACAATCATTCAAAGCTATGGGCTATATTTATGCTATCGATTTATATCAAATAGAAAAACCTCAAAAGTATAAAATACAGTAAGGTTTTAATCATCAAAACAAATTAAAACCGAATAAAAAGGCATGAGCCCGGTACAATACCGAACTCATGCCTTTTCATTTATATCTATATTCTCTTTTTTATTGAAAGCATGATTTATACCAAAAGCAGCCAAGATTACCATTGATATTGTAGCTGAATAATGATATCTTGATGCCACTTCTACTAACAACTGTGCCATTGTTAGCCCTATTGCAAATAAGCAAATAATAAATAGAGAAGATTTATTTTTATTTTTTATAGCCACTAATACACCTAGTATTGAGGTAGCAATTAAGAAGTAATAAAACATATTCGATGCTACAGTGTATCGTACTATATTATCTAATACAGGCCCAGCATAGTCCACTGCTGAACTATCATCACCTAAAAACGAAAAGAATTTATCGGAGAATAGTTTCACAAAGTCGATATTACCACTTTGCACCCTTTCTTTTGCTTCTTCTAGCATTTTCTGTTGAGCATCATCAGCAGTCCATCCTGGTTTATCACTATAATAAAACAATAGTTCAGCATCTGGCTTATTCCATTTCCCCGAACTTTCCTCATTAAATCCTACATAAATATTATAACCCGGGGTTGATGCTATTTCTTCACCTAAACGTAATGTTATATACTGATTTATCGCCGAGGAAAAAATAAGGTATCCGACAACGATAACCCCTACATATGTTATCTTATTTAACCATATTTTTTTATTCCCAATTTGCTTTATATCTATAATAAAGAACCATATCACTAGAGCTATAATTGGAACTGCTGCAATTGGTCGTACCATATTCATAAATGCAAGTAACGCTGCTATTAAAATGGAATAAACAAGTAATCTTTTTATATTTATATTGGCGATTTTCTCATGAACGATTATCATAATCATCCAAATCAACAACAGTACTGTACAATAGAGCGGCTCTGACAATGCAAACATATTATACATGGTTTGCGAAGGTAACGCGATCCATAAAACACTTGCTGTTATTGCAGTTTTTACCCCACCAATTTTTCTAGATATAGCATATATTAATCCCATTGATATTGTAGTTAGGATAACATTCAAAATAGGTGGTATCATATAACTAGAGCCAAATATCTTCAAGAAAATACTTAAGACTGACGCATAACCAAAAATATGTGGAAATAATGCTATGTATCTCTTATTAATAACGAAGCTTTCACTTAATTCTTCTGCAGTATAATAAAACGTAGCATAATCAACTAACGGCTGAATTTGATAGCTGAGCACCCATGTTAATTTAACTGCTAAACAAACGATTACTAAAACGAAAAAGCATTTTTTTTCATTTAATTTTTCTAGATACAGCGAGCCTTTTCTAAGGATAAAACTTCCTACTATAGATAATAATAAAACACCCGTTAATAATATTACGTAATTATATTTTTGTGTATCTGAAAAATAATTAATAAATAATACCGAAGCAAAAAATCCGTATATGATATATACCGCTCGTGTAGAGAAAGTAGACATTCCTTTTAAAAATAAGTTCAATACAATTTACTCCTTTATACATTACTATAAGAATAGTGGTATCTCCTTTACAAAAACGTAATGAATATGTAGGGCCCTTCAGTTCCACCCAAAAACCTAAAATACCCATTTTTTTTTGCTCACACTATACCTCTTCTAATTGTCGATCCGTAAATCAATCATACCATATATATAACTAGACTTTACATATATCGCTCGTTCTTTTCATATTTTCCCTAATTAAAACAAATAACGTTTCAGCATAAAATATGTTATAATATGTATTTGTTATGTATGAATAATCTTTCTACATTTTCTATTTTATAAAAATGAGGATACTATGATGGAAAAACTCTTAAAGTTTGGTTTAGTAGGAATCTTTAATACACTCATTACAATTATTAGTTTTGGGATATTGGTAAAGCTCGGGATGAACTATCTTGTTGCGAATACCATTGCCTATTTAATTGGTGTTGCCAATAGCTATTATTGGAATAAAAATTGGGTGTTTAAACCTAATAATAAAAGCATGTCAATGTTCTTTAAGTTTCTAACTGTAAATTTAATTGTATTGGCTTTTAATACATTATGTTTGTTTATATTAGTAGATAAACTTACCTTTAATGCATTTATTGCACAAATCTTCGCAATTGGTGTTGGAATGGTTATAAATTTTATCCTTAATAAAATTTGGACATTCAACCAAACTGAACAGGCTACCAATTAAACTTAAGCAACTTATTAAAACTACGGAGGATACAACATGGAAAAATTAATTTCGGTTGTAGTTCCTATGTACTTCGAGGAAGAAGTAGCACAGGAATGTTATAATCGTTTAAAGTCCGTTATGCTTCAAAATAATATTAATTATGAATTTGTCTTTGTAAACGATGGCAGTACGGATCGTACAATGGACATTTTATCTGAGATTGCAGCAAATGATTACCGTACAAAAATTGTTAATTTTGCACGTAACTTCGGACATCAAGTAGCTGTTACAGCGGGTATTGCTGCTGCAAAAGGTGACGCTATTGTAATTATAGATGCAGATTTACAAGATCCACCAGAAGTTATTCCTGAGCTTATTGCCAAATGGGAAGAAGGATATGAAGTTGTTTATGCAAAACGTAAACAACGTAAAGGTGAAACTTGGTTTAAACTTTTAACTGCTAAATATTTCTATAAATTCTTAAACTATATGTCTGATATCGATATCCCAAAAGATACAGGTGATTTCCGAATCATCGATCGCAAAGTTGCTGATGTGTTCAATCAAATGACAGAACGAAATCGCTTTATTCGCGGTATGATGTCTTGGGTTGGCTTCCGCCAAACGTATGTTGAATATGAACGTGACGAGCGTTTTGCTGGCGAAACAAAATATCCATTAAAGAAAATGATTAAATTTGCATCAGACGGTATCATTGCCTTTTCGACAAAACCGTTACGAATTGTTATGTCTTTAGGCTTATTATCAGTTCTCATTTCTATAATTGTCTTGCTTTATACAATTACTGTGAAAATCATCGGCGATGGTACTCAAACAGGTTGGGCATCCATTATGGTTGCTATTACATTCTTTAGCGGTATTCAGTTACTTGGTCTTGGAATCGTCGGTCAGTATATTGCTCGTATTTATGACGAAAGTAAAAACCGTCCGATTTATATCGTGAAAGAAACGATCAATATTGAACAAGAAGAGGCTGCACAGAAAAAAGAAAAAGTGAATGCATAATAAAAAAGGTAACAATGAAAACTATCATTGTTACCTTTTTATATTGTAATACCCCATAAGTCTCAAACGGAACTCTTTTAAATTTGGGTATACATCTAAATTAGACAACATCCCTTGAATGACTGGGACCCTTGGATTTGGCAATCTCATTTCTGCCTCTAAAACATCTAGCGTAATAAGTAATTCATCATCTTCTAATTGATCAGCTAATGTACGCTTAAAAACAATTATTTCTTTTAAAAAATGCTCCTTAACTTGTTCTTTAATAAGCTCTGATTTACAAAGAAACTCTCCAAGTCTTTCTTCATGTAAAACAGGTTCTTCCGAAGATTCTATAAGTCCATCTACTAAATGATCCACCCTTTTTAAAATAAAAGCCGATACATAGGACAAATCAATTTCTGGCGCTTGTAAAATAATTAATTCTAAATATCCACGGCAGATCCCTTCTACCATAATTACTAAATCTAATAAATACGGCATAACCTTGTCACCATAAATAGACAACAAACTATTTCGATAAAATGCATGAGATTCCAATTTCATCCTCATCATAAATTCTTCTACTTCTTTATTAAATGGAATAGCATTTTCCCTCGCATGCATAATAATAAATTCCTTATGCTTTTGTATATCATTAAACTGACAGCACAATTGTTTTTCAAATTTTTCACGGGGAAATAGTGATTCTTTTTCAATATCCATCATTTTATTTTGAATCTTGTCATAATAATATCGAAGTGTTGCTAATAAAAGCTCATCTTTCGATTTAAAGTATAAATAAAAAGCTCCCTTAGATATACCACAAGCTGTCACAATTTCCTGCACTGATGTCGCATTTACACCCTTAGTCGCAAATAACTTCATAGCCATCTCTATAATTAAGCGCTCTTTTTCTTTCATATCTTCTCTCCTACGTTTAATCTCGCATCATATTATAAACTCGAATTTGATTTTATTATACCATCTCTTTTCATTGACTACTGACCAACCAGTCAGTTATATTATGTATTAGACTGACCAGTTGGTCAATACAATATAAAGGGAGCGCAAACATGAACAAAATCATCAATTTCTCATTAAAAAATAAGTTCGCAGTTTGGCTACTAACCATTATTGTTACCATTGCAGGGATATATTCTGGGCTTAATATGAAACTGGAAACAATTCCTGATATTACAACACCTGTTGTAACAGTAACTACGGTTTATCCTGGTGCTACACCAGAAGAAGTAGCTGACAAAGTTTCAAAACCGATGGAAGAGCAATTGCAAAATTTAAGCGGTGTAAACGTTGTTAGTTCATCATCTTTTCAAAACGCATCTTCTATTCAAGTAGAGTATGATTTTGATAAAAATATGGAAAAGGCCGAAACAGAAATTAAAGAAGCTCTCACGAATGTAAAACTTCCTGAAGGCGTAAAAGATCCGAAAGTTTCACGAGTAAACTTTAATGCTTTTCCTGTTATTTCGTTAAGTGTAGCAAGTAAAAATGAATCTTTAGCTACGTTAACAGAAAATGTAGAAAAAAATGTTGTTCCAGGATTAAAAGGACTTGATGGTGTTGCATCTGTTCAAATTTCAGGTCAACAAGTAGATGAAGTACAACTTGTTTTCAAGAAAGATAAGATGAAAGAATTAGGTTTAAGTGAAGATACTGTAAAAAATGTGATTAAAGGATCGGATGTATCTTTACCACTTGGCTTATATACATTTAAAGACACGGAAAAATCAGTTATTGTAGATGGAAATATTACAACAATTAAAGCATTAAAAGAGCTAAAAATCCCAGCTGTACCTTCAGCACCTAGCGCTCAAGGTAATCAAAATGCTGGAGCCGGTGCACAAACGCCGCAAATGAATCCAGCCGCTATGAATGGAATTCCAACAGTTACATTAGACGAAATTGCTGACATTAAAGAAGTTGGGAAAGCAGAATCTATTTCTCGAACGAATGGAAAAGAAGCCATTGGAATTCAAATTGTGAAGGCTGCTGATGCAAATACGGTTGATGTTGTAAATGCTGTGAAAGATAAAGTAAAAGACCTTGAGAAAAAATATAAAGACTTAGAAATCATCTCAACCTTCGACCAAGGTGCACCGATTGAGAAATCAGTTGAAACAATGCTTAGCAAAGCAATTTTCGGGGCTATCTTTGCGATTGTTATTATAATGTTGTTCCTACGAAATATCCGAACAACATTAATCTCTGTCGTTTCTATACCACTTTCTTTATTAATTGCTGTTTTAGTTATAAAGCAAATGGATATTACGCTTAACATTATGACGCTTGGAGCAATGACAGTCGCTATCGGACGCGTTGTCGATGACTCAATTGTTGTTATTGAAAATATTTATCGACGAATGTCGTTATCAGAAGAGAAACTACGCGGAAAAGATTTAATTCGTGAAGCTACGAAGGAAATGTTTGTCCCAATTATGTCTTCTACTATTGTAACCATTGCTGTATTCTTACCTCTTGGACTTGTAAAAGGTATGATTGGTGAAATGTTCTTACCATTCGCCTTAACTATCGTCTTCGCTTTATTAGCATCGTTACTAGTAGCAGTTACAATCGTACCAATGCTAGCTCATTCTTTATTTAAAAAAGAGAGCATGAGAGAAAAAGAAGTACATCATGAAGAGAAACCAAGTAAATTAGCAAACGGTTATAAACGCATACTTGCATGGGCTTTAAATCATAAAATCATTACATCAAGTATCGCTGTCCTTCTATTAGTTGGTAGTCTCGCACTTGTGCCGATTATCGGTGTAAGCTTCTTACCTTCTGAAGAAGAAAAAATGATTATTACAACATACAATCCAGAGCCAGGTCAAACATTAGAAGACGTTGAAAAAATTGCAACGAAAGCTGAGAAGCACTTCCAAAATAATAAAGACGTCAAAACAATTCAATTCTCATTAGGTGGCGAAAACCCAATGAGTCCTGGTCAATCAAATCAAGCAATGTTCTTCGTTCAATATGATAACGATACGAAAAACTTTGAAAAAGAAAAAGAACAAGTCGTGAAAGATTTACAAAAGATGTCTGGAAAAGGCGAATGGAAAAACCAAGATTTCGGAGCAAGTGGCGGTAGTAATGAAATTAAACTATACGTTTACGGAGATAGCTCGGAAGACATTAAGCCTGTCGTAAAAGATCTTCAAAATATCATGAAGAAAAACAAAGATTTAAAAGACATAGACTCTAGTATTGCAAAAACATATGCAGAGTACACTTTAGTAGCAGATCAAGAAAAGCTAAGTAAAATGGGTCTAACGGCCGCTCAAATTGGAATGGGCCTTTCTAATCAACATGATCGCCCTGTTTTAACAACAATTAAAAAAGACGGTAAAGATGTAAATGTATATGTAGAAGCTGAAAAACAAAATTATGATACAATCGATGATTTAACAAATCGAAAAATTACAACACCACTTGGCAATGAAATTGCTGTTAAAGATGTGATGACTGTAAAAGAAGGTGAAACTTCTAACACAGTAAAACATCGTGATGGTCGCGTTTATGCAGAAGTTAGTGCGAAATTAACATCGGATGACGTTTCAAAAGCATCTGCTGCAGTTCAAAAAGAAGTAGATAAAATGGATCTTCCTTCTGGTGTAGACGTTTCTATGGGAGGCGTTACAAAGGATATTCAAGAATCATTCAAACAACTTGGCTTAGCGATGTTAGCTGCGATTGCCATTGTATACTTCGTTCTTGTCGTTACATTTGGTGGTGCCCTTGCACCATTTGCGATCTTATTCTCGCTACCATTCACAATCATTGGTGCACTCGTTGCCTTACTAATCTCTGGTGAAACGTTAAGTGTATCTGCAATGATTGGTGCGCTTATGTTAATTGGTATCGTTGTAACAAACGCAATCGTGCTTATTGACCGTGTTATTCATAAAGAAAATGAAGGTTTATCCACACGTGAAGCATTACTAGAAGCTGGTGCTACACGCCTTCGTCCAATTTTAATGACTGCAATTGCAACAATCGGGGCTCTTATCCCGCTTGCATTAGGATTCGAAGGCAGCGGCTTAATTTCTAAAGGACTTGGTGTAACAGTAATTGGTGGATTAACAAGTTCAACGTTATTAACACTTCTTATCGTTCCAATCGTTTATGAAGTATTAAGCAAGTTTAAAAAGAAAAAAGTAAAATAATAAAAAAATAACCTCGCAATTAGCGAGGTTATTTTTTATCTCCAAACAAGATTAGGCAATCCCCATATCCTTCTTTCTCTAACTCCCGTTTTGGGATAAATCGAAGAGCTGCTGAATTTATACAATAACGAAGGCCATTTGGTCCTGGGCCGTCTGGAAATACATGCCCAAGATGTGAATCTCCTTCCTTACTTCTCACTTCCGTGCGCGTCATATTATGACTAACATCCATTTTTTCTTTCACACTAGCTGACATCACCGGTTTCGTAAAGCTCGGCCAGCCACATCCACTATCAAATTTATCTATAGAAGTAAACAATGGCTCGCCTGAAACGATATCTACATAAAGACCTTCTTCTTGATGGTTCCAATACTCATTTCGAAATGGTGGTTCTGTACCGTTTTCCTGTGTTACATAAAACTGCATCTCATTGAGTTTTTCTTTTAAATGAGCATTATCCTTTGGCCAATGTTGCTTAATAAAAGCATCTCGTCCCGATCCTTTACGATATAACTCATAGCGGAATGTATTTTTCTTATGATATCCTTGATGATATTCTTCAGCTGGATAAAATGTAGCAGCTGGCAATATTTTTGTCGCAATTGGCTTTGAAAAGCGCTCACTCTTCGCAAGTTCTTCTTTTGAAGCCTCTGCCTTTTTCTGTTGTTCTTCATTATGATAAAAAATCACTGTTTCATAAGACTGTCCACGGTCATGGAATTGTCCGCCGACGTCAGTTGGATCAATTTGTCTCCAATATATTTGAAGCAACTCTTCATACGGCATTTTATTTGCATCAAATGTAATTTGTACCGCTTCATAATGTCCCGTCGTTTCTGAACAAACTTCTTTATAGGTTGGATCTTCTTTATGACCACCTGTATAGCCAGAAACAACCTTTATAATACCTTCCATCTCTTCAAATGGCGAAACCATGCACCAGAAGCACCCGCCAGCAAATGTAGCCAATTCTATCTTTTCATTTACAGCCATTATTTCACCCCTATTCTATATTCTTCTTACAGTATGGCATAAGAAACATAATGTTATAAAAGAAAAAGCATCGAATATCGATGCTTTTTCTTTACTTCACTCTATTTTTTTCAATATCCCTCTCCATTTCATCACTCGTTACATCTAAAACATCTAATAAGAAAATGAAGATCGGAATACCGATAATAAGTCCCCACACACCTAAAAAGTGCTCTGAGAATATTAATACCATAAACGTATAGAAAATCGGTAAATTTGTTTTTTGGGACATAAACTTCGGATTCAATACGTAACTTTCAAGTGCATGAATAACTGTTACGATAATTAAAATATAAACAACGTACATAATACCGCCGATATTGTAAGCAATCATACAAAGCGGGAATAACGAAATAATAACCCCAGCTACTGGAATTAAACCAAGTAAGAAGATCATTAACGCTAAACCTAATAATTGTGGAAATCCTAATATCCATAATGCAATAACAGATAAAACACAGTTAACAACCGCAATTAAAAATTGTGCTTCAATTACTTTTCCAAATGAACGTGCAAATTTCTTTCCGAAGTACTCAATTTCATGATAGAAAATTGCAAGCCTGCTTTCTTTAAACTTTGCAGTAAAAGCAACGATACGGGCCTTTTCCAACAAGAAAAATAAACTTAAAATTAAAGAAAGTAAAACTTGAAGACCGAACTTCCCAACATTCGTAATAGATTTATACAAAATGTCTACGCCTTGTCCTACATATTTCGAAAGTTCCATATGATTGACAGCATTAACCGCATACTTAATCAATTCACTATCCGGTGGATTTCTTAAAAATACGTTAAATTGATAAATCAATTGTGAAATTTGTATCGTTAATACTGGTAAATATTTAAATAGTGTAATAGCAATTCCACCAATTAACATTACGTATAGAAATGCTATAATGAGTTTTCGATTAATGGGCATAAAATTATCTAATTTGCGAGAAATAAACTTTTGGAATCGATCCATTAAATACGTAAGAATAAACGTAATTAATATTAAATTCAACATACTTTGCAACCCATATAACACGAGAGCAAGTATTACTAATACGAGTAACCTCTGAAATCCTTTGCTTTGAAACAGGTTTTTTATTTGCATAATCGACGAGTACTCTCTCCTGTCCTATAAAGTAAAACGTTAATAAGTAGATTTCTCTCTATTTTCTACCTATAATTTATTCATTCATATGAAGATGAGCTATCATATAATTCCTAAAACCATACAGTAGCTTACTTCTTATTTTACAATACAATGACCTAATTCAAAACGTATTCTACACAGTATTAATGAAGATTTAAGGAAACTTGCATTTTGCTAACAATAGGTCTTACCACTACTGTAACATAAAAAGCAAGCCATCAGTAGGAATGTGTCCTACAAATAGCTTGCTTTTCTCATTTTTTAAGTAAGTTTTACTATCCAATGAATGGCATGAACATCGGTATGACGACAACTGTTACAACCCCAACTACTGTTACAGCAATACTTGCCATAGCTGCCTCTACTTCACCCATTTCAATTCCTACCGCAACACCTAATGCATGACCTGCTGTTCCAAGTGCTAGACCTTTCGCAATTGGATGTTTCACTCTAAATGTTTTTAAAAATAATGCTCCTAATGCGTATACGATAACTGCGTTAAAAATAACTGCAAACGATGTTATGGCTGGAATACCACCAATACTTTCAGAGATTGGTAATGCAATTGCTGTTGTTGCTGCCTGTGGTAACATTGAATTCATTACTGCTGTATCTAAACCAATTGCCTTTGCTACAATGAATACGACAATTACTGAACAAATAGATCCAACCACGATAGCCGATAAAATTTGCCACCAATATTTTTTTAACTTATCAACTTGTTTATATAATGGAATGGCAAATGCGATTGTTGCTGGCTCTAAGAAGAAACTAATCATTTTTCCGCCAGTATTATATTCTTCAAAAGTAAAATTACCTACCTTTAGAAAGACAATCCCTAATACCATTGCCACGAATAACGGTGTAAATAAGAAGAATCCTTTTGAGTGCTTAAATAATAATGTGCCGATTCCGTATGCGATTAATGAAACGACGATTCCGAAATATGGAGTCATTGTACTTGCCATGTTCATTACCCCCTAACAATATATACTAAAATGGTTACGCAACTTTTCCGTGCTTGCGTCCTTTATTGACTACTTTCAATTCTTTTGTATCTTTTGTTTCTTTGTCATCTTTTCCTAAAATAAATTGTGCAAATAACCCTGTTACAGCGAGTAAAATAATTGTTGCGACAACAATTACAGTTAGTATTTGTACAAAATATTGTCCCATTACACCAAGAGAATTAATAACTGAAATACCTGATGGGACGAAAAGGAATCCGATAATACCTGTTAAAGCTGTTCCGAGTGATTCAACCTGCTCTAATTTAATAACTTTTAAGCATAATAGACTAAATAAAATGACTAACCCGATTACCGATGAAGGCATCGGAATTGGTAAATGTGTTGCAATAATATTAGAAATTAACATAATAGCTGAGAATATGAATGCTTGTGATAAAAAACTATATACTTTTTTCGTACTCATTTTGGCCACCTCTTTCGATTTGGTACCTTTATTGTATAAGATGTACACGTTTTGGTAAGCGTTTACAAAACAGAGCGTCACATATACAGAATCAGTTACAAAAATAAGAGGATGAAATACAAAAGCTGCTTCTTAAATACGAAGCAGCTTTTTAAGTTCTTTTGCATATGTACGGCTAACAGGTACTTTTGATCCTTCTTTCATAATTAAATTATAAGTAGAATTGAACCACGGCTGCACTTCTGTAATATGATTAATATTTGCAATAAAACTACGATGAACACGCATAAAACTTGTTTGTGGTAACTTCTTTTCCAAAATTACAAGTGTATCGTGTGTTACATATGTTTCCCTCATTGTTTTTACTGTTACTTTCCCATCTACGAGTCCTACATATATAATATCTTCAATATTTACAAGTACGATTGATTCCTCAATTGGCAATGCTAATTTATGCATCTCTGCTGTTACATCTGTCCCCTTTATTTCTTGCTTCGTTTCTATTTTCGCTTGTTTTTGCTTTTTATATTTCTTCAATGTCTGTACAATGCGTTCTTCATCGAATGGTTTTAAAATATAATCTAACGCATCTACTTCAAATGCTTGTAATGCGTATTGATCATAGGCCGTTGCAAATACAATCGCAGGAGGATTTTTCATCTTTTTTAATATATTTGCGATTTCAAATCCATTATCATCGGATAATTGAATATCCAGAAATACAATATCTGGTTTATGGTTCATTAGTTCCTCTAATGCGTCTTCCACACAATCAGCCTCACCAATTATCTCAACTTCTTTCGTTCTTTCTAATAAATATTTTAGCTCATCACGTGCTAACATCTCATCATCAACTACTAATACTTTTAACAACCCGTTCTTCCTCCCCTACTTTTTTTGGAATTATAAAGGTAACCTCCGTCCCCTTATTTAATTCACTTTCAATATGAAGCATCGTGTCTTTCCCAAATAAACCGACTAGACGTTCATTAATATTATATAAAGCTGTTCCAGTCCCTTTCTTTGATGAAACTACCATTTTCCCTAATTGTTCTAAACGTTCTATCTCAATTCCCTGCCCATTATCCCTCACTTCAAAGTGAACCATACCTTCTCTTTCAAACACATGCACTTCTACTTCGCATACTGGTTGTTTCTTTGGAAAAGCGTGCCGCAATGCATTTTCAACCAATAATTGAAGAACAAATGGTGGTACTAGAGTTGTCTTTAGCTCTTCCTCAATATACAGCTTTACTCCATACTTATTTGGGAACCTTGCTTGTTCTAGTGATAAGTATGCCTGTACATGGTTTAATTCTTGTTCTAGTGGAATCAATAACTGACGTGCCCCTTGCAAATTACAGCGGAAATACACACTAAGCTGTAATAATAACTTCCTTGCTTTTTCTACATCGGTTCGGCATAAAGCTGATACTGTATTAATCGCATTAAATAAAAAGTGCGGGTTAATTTGTGCTTGTAATGCTTTTATCTCCGCATCTTGCAATAATTTGCTTTGCAATTCAGCTTCACCTAATTCAAGTTGTGTAGAGAATATTTTTGCCAACCCTTCTGCTAATTCCTCTTCCACACGACTTAATTGGTTAGGATTTTTGAAATACAGTTTTAATGTCCCTATCGTATTTCCATGTGAAGTGAGTGGAATAACGATCGCCGCTTGCAAGGGACAACCTTCATGTTGACAATTAATAACCTCACGTGATTTTGCTTTCATTATTTTCCCTGTGTTTAACACTTCTTTCGATAAACCAGTTATTAAACTATGTGAAGGAATATGGTGATCTGATGCTAATCCAACATGAGCTAATATTTTCTCTGTATCTGTTAAGGATACCGCATCTGTTCCTGTAAAGCGGTGAATAATTTGTGCCACATGCTTACACGATTCTTCTGTTAAGCCTTGGCGAAAATACGGTAACGTTTTATCAGCAATACGTAATACCTTATGGGTCTGAAGTGCCTTTGCGTTCTCTTCCTGACGCAAAATAGCTTGTATCATAGAAAGTAAAATAAAACTTCCAAAACTATTTACAAGGATCATTGGTATCGCAATTGTTTTCACAATACTAATTCCATCCTCTACAATTAATAGGATCATAATCATTTCTAAAGAAACGATAACAACACTTAAAATTGCTGAAAACTTAGGTGTAATTGTACGGTTATATTTTTTGAAAAGGTATCCGATATACCCTGTTATAATCCCTGCTAAAATAGAAGAAATTGCACAACTTAGCGCTGTCGTACCACCGAGCATATAACGATGAATACCAGCGATAACTCCTACCCCAACTCCTACGATTGGTCCACCAAGTAAACCACTAATACCCACACCCATAATACGTGTATTCGCAATGGTACTTGATGAAGAAACACCTTGTAGCCAATTTTCATTCATAATCGTATTTCCTGCTATTTCAATACCGGTGTAATTGCTTACAATTGTAAACACAGAAAAAATACAAATAAGCTTAAGCTTATCTACATATCCGTCCTGCCTATGGAGAAGGCGCCTAAACGTTTTAATATGAGAGAGTAAAAATCCTAAAATAACGATAAGTCCGACGCGTTCAATCATCATGAGTACTAAATTTAACATCTTTGATTCATTCCTTTTTATTTAGTTAGTTTTATTATGGGAAAATAACGAAGTAGGCGTCAAGAAGAATGAAATGTTTTTTGAAATATTTTAAACATGGAAATCTCCTCTTTATTTGACAATGTAATAGAAGAGTGCTAAAAATAAAGTAATATCATACAGTCCTTTAACCCAACCCCGTGAGGTTGAGAAGGAAGTCGGAATACTATATACGTATGTTCTTTTTTAGAGATACGTATGCTTTTTGGGCCTTCTCATCATATCAGGTGAGAAGGCCTTTTGTTATTCTTCCATAGCGACTGTAGAAGAAAATAAGGAGGAATAATAATGAACATCACCACTGATGTACAAACAACAGAGGAGACGAAAGAGAAAAGATATAAAACACTGTTTGGTTCTGCACTAGGATACGCCGCAGAAGGTTTAGATATGCTGCTCTTATCTTTCGTACTCGTCTATATTTTAAAAGAGTTTCATTTAAGCCCTGTTGAAGGTGGGAACTTAACATTAGCTACGACAATTGGTATGCTAATTGGTTCTTATTTATTTGGGTTTATCGCTGATTTATTTGGTCGTATCCGTACAATGGCTTTCACCATCTTACTATTTTCACTAGCAACAGCACTCATTTATTTCGCAACAGATTACTGGCAATTATTAATTCTTCGCTTTTTAGTTGGAATGGGAGTTGGTGGTGAATTCGGAATTGGAATGGCCATCGTAACTGAAACATGGTCAAAAGAAATGCGTGCTAAGGCAACATCGGTCGTTGCACTTGGATGGCAATTTGGTGTTTTAGTAGCTTCACTTCTTCCAGCATTTATTGTCCCGCATTTTGGATGGAGAGCTGTTTTCTTATTCGGACTAATTCCAGCTTTACTAGCTGTTTATGTACGTAAAAGTTTAAGTGAACCGAAAATATGGGAGCAAAAACAACGCTACAAAAAGGAATTGTTACAAAAAGAAGCTGATGGTATTTTAACAACTACTGAAGCAGAACATCTAAAACAAATAAAAAAATTCCCACTTAAAAAGTTATTTGCAAATAAAAAAGTAACAATAACAACAATTGGTCTTATTATTATGTCGTTTATCCAGAACTTCGGATATTATGGGATTTTCACATGGATGCCAACTATTTTAGCAAATAAATATAACTATACATTAGCAAAGGCGAGCGGTTGGATGTTCATCTCTACGATTGGCATGCTCATTGGAATTGCAACCTTTGGTATTCTGGCTGATAAAATTGGTCGTCGTAAAACTTTTGCAATCTATTATATCGGTGGTACTATATACTGTCTTATTTACTTCTTCCTATTCACAGATTCAACATTATTATTATGGGGAAGTGCATTGCTCGGATTCTTTGCAAATGGAATGATGGGCGGATTCGGAGCCATTTTAGCTGAAAACTATCCCGCCGAAGCTCGCTCTACAGCGGAAAACTTTATTTTCGGTACAGGACGTGGTTTAGCTGGATTTGGCCCTGTTATTATCGGTTTACTCGCTACAGGCGGAAATTTACTTGGAGCATTATCCTTAATTTTCATCATCTATCCAATCGGATTAATTACAATGTTATTATGTGTGCCAGAAACAAAGGGAAAAGTATTAGACTAAACGAAAAAGAGGAAGCATCTCATTTAAAATGCTTCCTCTTTTCAGTGTTTATTTATCATTTATTTTGATTTACTAGCTTTCTGGAATAAGAAAGCAGTTTTATCTTTTTCTTGTACAATGCCTTGCTTCAATGCTAATTCTCCTGCAACTTTAGGTGCCAGCCACAGCATCGGGAATAACAAAATTGATACCGGAACAGCTGTCACTACAATGAAAGATTGTAATGCATTAATGCTTCCTTCTCCCATATATAAAAGAATTGCTGCAACTGCTCCCATAATAAGCGACCAAAAAATTCGCAAGCTAATTCTAGGATCTCCATCTCCAGTCACTGCCATTGAAATGGAATAAGCCATTGAATCTCCTGTTGTTACTACAAATAAAATTGTTAATAAAAGAAATGCCGGTCCAATAATATTAGATAGTGGCAGTTGCTCTGTAATTGCAATCATAGCTGCTGGCATACCAGATTCACTTAAAGCGTTCGAGATAGATCCAGGCTTCATTAATTCATAAAATACACCCGTTCCCCCCAATATAGTGAACCAGAACGTTGTAATAATAGGTGCAATAATTCCAATTGCAACGATGATTTCGCGAATCGTTCTTCCTCTTGAAATTCGACTTACTAAAATTGCCATCATTGGTCCATATCCAATAAACCATCCCCAGAAAAAGATTGTCCAAGATCCTAACCAACCTGTATCCCCGCGGTATGTGCTCATTGGTATAAACTCATTTATATAAAACCCAAACGAAGAAACAAATGAATCAATAATAAATCCACCTGGTCCAAAGAATAACACAAACACCATCAATAAAATCGCTAGTTTAACATTTAAATCACTTATTATTTGAATCCCTTTATCAATACCCGTTACCGCAGATATAGTAGAAACAGCTACCACACAAATAATAATTGCTAATTGAGTAGTAAACACGTCGGAAATTCCGAATAATGCTTGTAAGCCATAACTTGCTTGTAAGCCTAAAAATCCGATCGGACCAATTGTTCCTGCAGCTACTGCAATAATTGCAAATGCATCAATCATCGTTCCAAGCAAACTCTTTCGCAATTTCTCTCCAAAAATAGGATATAAAAGCGTACGAGGTTTTAACGGCATACCTTTATGATAATGTCCATACATCATAACTACCGCACTAATTGTACCTAAAATCGTCCAAGCTAAAAATCCCCAATGCATATAACTTTGTGCTAAAGCAGGCATGACTGCTTCTTTCGTTCCAGCAGATATACCTTCATGTATTGGTGGCACCGTCATCAAATGGTACATTGGCTCTGCCGCTGCCCAAAAAACGCCACCTCCGGCAAGTAGTGTAGACATAATAATAGCAAGCCACTTTGCCGTACTAATCTCAGGTTTTTCTAAATTACCTAGTTTGACCTTCCCATATTTCGAGAATGCCATACACATCGCAACAATAAATGTACCTAACAATAAAATCTGCCAAAAAGCCCCGAAGTACTTAATTGAAAATGCAAAACTGCGATTAATAGCTCCCTCTACATAACCTTTATTTAAGAAAACTGCGATTACAAATAATAAAAGCGAACCACCACTAATAAGAAATACAGGCCAATCTGTTTTTTGATTCTTCATCCTCATTTACACATCCTCCTTCCTCAGCAATCTAAAAAAACAACTTTATTATGTTTTCTTGTTTAAATCCAAAACACAATTATTATATAAATATAATAATTCATCAATTTTCCACATACTTATGTTGTCCCTAAAAATATGCTAAACCCCTTATTTAAAAGAAATATTCTATTCCTCTTACATAAAAAAGCAAAACAAAAGACCTTATATGTCTATAAGGTCTTCGAAACAGAAATTTGATTATAACATAAGGAACTCCCTGGTTCAAAAAGCTCCTGCCAAAAATAACCGAGAGTAAAGGCTTCCATTTGCTACATAACAGTAATTAAAAAAATTTTATATTTTACAGGAAATCCCCCCTATACTAAATATTATTTATGAAAGAAATTTGGCTTCAAAATATCATTCGGATACGGTTTATGATAAATATGAGTGGCAGCTGGCGATAATGGCGGTATTAACCATACCCAATTTCCTGTTACAACGCGACCACAGGCAGCTTCTTGCTTCTCAAATTGCTGAAATTGTTGTGCAGCAGTATGGTGGTCAACAATACTAATTCCTTGTTTTTTAAATGAATATAATACAGCAATGTTCAACTCAATTAATGCCTTGTCTTTCCATAACGTGCTATTTCTTGATGTATCTAAATTCATCATTTCTGCAACTGCTGGAAGTAAATTATAACGATCCTGATCAGCTAAGTTCCGAGCTCCAATTTCCGTCCCCATATACCATCCATTAAACGGAGCTGCCGTATAAGAAATACCACCAATCTCTAAACGCATATCTGAAATCATCGGCACTCCATACCATTTCACTTCTAAAGATGAGATTGGGTAATCTGGATGCTCAATTGGTACTTCTTTTACTTCTTCTTTTGGAATTTCTTTATATATAGGCTCTTTTCCATCAACAGAAAATACAAGCGGTAATACATCAAAATTCGTACCTTCTCCTTGCCAGCCAAGTTCCTGACAAAAATCCGTAAATGTAGCGGAATGAGAATCACCGATTACTCCCATTTCTGTTTTATATCCTGCATATCGAATTAATTGATGATTATAAATTCGTATATTATTTTCTTCACTTTCATATTGCTTAAAAATTGTAATTGTCGGTTTAACTTTCCCGTCGTTCGTTGCATATTTAATGTGATGAATTAACGCATTATATACACCTTCTTCATCATTCACTTCACGTGCATCTAATATGTGCATCTTACTCCAGAATAGCCTTCCAATACATCTATTACTATTACGCCATGCCATTCGCGAACCATGAACAAGTTCTTCAAATGTATGCTCATACGTTCCCGTTCTCTCTATTTCCATGTGAATTTCTTTTATACGCTCTTCTATGAATTGCTCTTTATTAAGCTCTTTATAGCAAGTAGTAATAAAATTACTCGCTTCCTCTATTAATTGTTTCGTTTTACTCATAAACAATCTCCTTCTATTTCAACAAACGCTACTAATTTACAGTATAAGCAAAAAGGATAATAGTCACAAACGAAAGTGAAAGTGTTACTTTTATTGTAATATTTTCAGAAAATTATAGAAATCTCTCTTGACTTCTATGAAAAATAAGTGTATTTTTGACTCAGGTAAAATATTTTTACCTAGGTCAACTTTTAAACTAGAAAGGAGGTAATATTATGTCTTCATTTCAATTGCCAAAACTTTCATATGACTATGATGAATTAGAGCCATATATTGATAGCAATACACTTTCTATTCATCACGGAAAGCACCATGCGACATATGTAAACAATTTAAATGCTACTTTAGAAAACTATACTGAATTACATAATAAATCTTTAGAAGAGTTACTATGTAATTTGGATGATTTACCAATGGAAATTATTACAGCAGTTAGAAATAACGGTGGTGGTCATTATTGTCATAGTCTTTTTTGGGAAGTGATGAGCCCTCGAGGTGGCGGCGATCCTAATGGAGACGTTGCAAAAGGAATTGATTATTATTTCAATACCTTTGACAACTTAAAAGACCAACTGTCCAAAGCGGCCATTAGTCGTTTTGGAAGTGGATATGGATGGCTTGTTCTTGACGGTGAAGAACTTTCTGTTATGAGTACACCGAATCAAGATACACCTTTGCAAGAAGGGAAGATCCCGTTACTCGTCATTGATGTATGGGAACATGCCTATTATTTAAAGTATCAAAATCGGCGCCCAGAGTTTGTTACCAACTGGTGGCATACAGTGAACTGGGACCGGGTAAACGAGAAATATTTACAAGCAATTCAATCACAAAAACATTAGTCGTGCGTATAAGGTAAATTTGGTAATGTAAAATCAGTATTGTCGAAATCCTCCAGAATCCCCCGGATTGCCACCGGGGGATTTATGATTACTTCATTGTATTTATGTAATGGCGTAAAATATTTTTCATTTCTAGTTTCAACTCTCGGAATGGAAATCCCAATTCACGAGCCTTTTCATTATGTAACGTACAATTAATTACTTCATTATAAGGCGCTTTATTATCTCCTACTTCTTGAATGAGAGCTTTTATCCCCGTATTTTCTTCTATGAAACGAATAACTTCTCTGGTAGAAACTACCCCGTTGCTACAAGCATTAATCGGCCCTTCTATGTTTTCCATCCCACACCAAGCTAAAAACTCTCCTGCTTCTTTCTCATGTATAAATGCCAAATCTCCATCTACATGATCCACAACGATAGGCTCTTGTTTCACAACATGTTCAACGTAAAATTGTAATCTTTTCGTATAATCATTTTCTCCAATAACAACTGGAAAACGCACTGCAACAACTGGGAATGCTGCATGTTGAAATACAACTGCCTCAGCTAATCTCTTACCTTCACTATAATTAAAATCATTCCTATCTCCATACGTGATTGCATACTCATATGGATTAAAGTCCTCTTCTAACAGACCTAGCGCAGGCTCATAGACAGCCATTGAAGATGTCATAATATACTTCTTAGTTTTTCCTTTTAACACTTCACATGCTCTCTTCGCTGCATTTGAGCTATAGCATAAATTATCGTATACAATATCATAACTTTTACCTTCTAAACGCTTTGCTAGTTCTTTTTCGTCTTCTCTATCTACGATGATTCTTTTTACTGCACTTCCAAAGGAATCTTTAGTAACTCCCCTCGTCGCAATCGTTACATCATGTCCAACTTGCAACAGTACTTCTACTAAATGTTTACCAAAAAATCTTGTTCCCCCTAGTACCAATACTTTTTTCACCTTCATCATCCCCGTTTTCATAAATTGTAAAATACTACCTCCCTTATTATAAATGCTAAAATAAAAAAACATGGAATCAGTTTAACGATTCCATGTTTTTTCTACATATGACGCATTAACGTACTCGATATTTAAAAATACAATAACAGAAATATAAAATAGAAATTACTGATACATAAACCCATAGTTCATATACAAATCCCTCTCCCCAAACTCCCATAAAATAAAAGAGTGAAGGCAGTGTCAATGTTACCCATGATTGTACGAAAGCAATTCTTCCAAGATATTGATTGATATTCTTTTTTTGTGTATTTAATACAAAGAATAAATACCAAAGTAATGCCCACATAAACCATGTTAACGCATTAACAACATCGTTGAATTGAACAAATGAAACGACCATATAGAATAAAGCAATAATCGCTACCCAAATACAGAACCATCCTAGACCACTACTATCCATTCCCTTTATAAAAGTAACACCTACATATAAATAGGTTAATCCAAATAAAAAGGTAGCTGCATATGAATATACCGTCCAATTACTTTGATCAGAAATCATAATCAAATAGAACGGAATGATAATTTGTAATGCCCCCACAAATAAATTAAAAACACCTGCGCTTTTCATCTCTGCTTTTCCTAATATAACAAGACTATTTAAAAATAAAGCTGCACCTGAAAGTAATAATCCTACATAACCCATATATATTCGTGTGAAAATCTTATCTTTTCACACTTTTAACCTCCCCACACTTTAAAGTGATACCTATATTATTTTTCTTCCCATTTAAAACTACATACATAATTTTTCATCTGAATAAGTCAGACTTCCTACCTTAAAAAAGAGCAAACTTAAAACGCTTTCAATAATAAATAACCCTATCAAAATATGCAATAGGATTCCTTGATTATAAACGGACTCTAACAAGGATACAAGTGTTGGAATACTTTTCAATCATACGTTTTTAATTTCTATAAAAAATGAATAGAATGATACATTTTCCCTATCTCATTCTACTAATGCCTAGCATAAAATATAGTACAATCATATCATTTTAAGGAAGGTTTGATATTTATGCCTCTTCATTATCCAAATCAACCTGTTTTTCACTCCACAGGTGTATTAACAAGAGAGCCTGCAACTGTTTCAGCAGTAGTAAACATTGTAAATTTAGATGCATTTTACGCACACTATGTAAGTATAGAGGTTTGGGATTGGTCTAACTATTCTAATCCTGTAAAATTACCTGTACTAATTGGTGAAAATGCGGAAGTAGTATTTCCATATATTTTACAAGGGAACAACTTAGCAGTTTTTTATGCTGATTTAGGTGACGCTGTTGACTTGTATGAAATTCGTATTTCTTATCCTAGCCACTCCAATATTATCGCAAATTGTTTTGGACGAAGCATACCGCCATACGCAAGCCAAGAAGGTAATACCGTATATCATAAACAACTTGTTCGAATTCATTAAGTTCTCTTTCCAAATCACCAATTTATAAAAGCATTCAATAGATTAAATTCCTATTGAAGTGCTATGGTCAGTAATACTCTCTTTCATTTTCTTTTCCTCAACGAAAACTATTACTGACCTTTGGTTCCTTTATTATACATAAATACAATAAAAATAAAGTATCCTCCTTAAATCATTTGATAGCCATTTTTATTATTTACCTGCCATCTCCAAGAATCTAAACACATTTCTTCTAATCCATATTCCGCTTCCCATCCTAATTCTCGCTTCGCTTTAGATACATCAGCAAAACATATCGCTACGTCCCCAGGACGACGCCCGATAATTTTATACGGTATTTTTTTGCCCGAAACCTTCTCAAAAGCATTAACCATCTCCAATACACTATACCCTTTCCCTGTACCAAGGTTATATGCATCTATTCCTGTAGTTTCAAGCACTTTCTCAAGTGCCTTTACATGTCCTTTTGCAAGGTCAACAACGTGAATATAATCACGAACACCTGTCCCGTCTTTTGTTGGATAGTCATTTCCAAATATATTTAATTCCTTTAACTTCCCTACCGCTACTTGTGTTACATATGGCATTAAATTATTAGGAATCCCATTTGGATCTTCTCCAATACGACCACTTTGATGCGCCCCAAATGGGTTGAAATAACGAAGTAACGCGATACTCCATTCACCATCAGCTTTTGCAACATCACGCATAATTTGCTCTATCATTAACTTTGTTTGCCCATATGGATTTGTCACGCTTAATGGAAATTCTTCCGTAATTGGTGATGTTTTTGGAATTCCATATACAGTTGCAGACGAACTAAAAATAAATTTTTTCACATTATGTTTTTGCATTACATCACATAATATAATCGTACTTATAATATTATTATAATAATATGTAAGCGGAATTGTAGTAGATTCCCCAACTGCTTTGAAGCCAGCAAAATGAATAACTGCTTCAATGTTATTTTCCAAAAAAATCTCATTCATTTTTTCACGATTTAAAACACTTTCATTATAAAATTTAAATTGTTTCCCTGTTATTTCTTTTACTCGGTTTAAAGACTCTATTGAACTATTTGAAAGATTATCTACGACTATAATTTTATAATTATTATTTAATAATTCTATACACGTATGACTACCAATATATCCTGCTCCACCCGTTATAAGTATCGCCATATATATAGTCCCCCACTTATCATCAATTATAAAATTTTATAATCTCAATACACATCTATCCTATCATATTCCAAGATATAAATTCTAAATATTTTAAATTTTCTTTTATATAAAAAGCTACATAACCTTTAAGTTATGTAGCTCTTCAACATCTATATTTTTCTATATCATTTTTTATTACCCAAAAATTTTAGTAAAAGCTATCCAAACGTTCTGATTTGTTAAATTACGTAACAATATACACTTAAAAAGTGTGCCAGGCTTCCTAATAATACGAAAACATGAAAAATTTCATGGTGTCCCATATATTTAAACTCCAACCATTTTGGCTTAGCACCGTAAATAAACCCACCAATTGTATAAAAAATACCTCCAAGTATTAAGAAAAGGATACCTCCTGTACTTAAATTCTCAGCTAGCGGTGCAAAGAATAGAACAATTAACCAACCCATCAGAAGATAAATTCCTGTCGATAACCATCTTGGGCAATTAAACCAAAACATTTTAAAAACAATACCACAAATCGCAGTTGCATAAACCAAACAAAATAGTAGTAAACCATTTGCCGAACTTAATGTAATTAAGCAAAAGGGTGCATATGTACCTGCAATTAATATAAAAATCATAGAATGATCTAACTTCCTAAAGAAATAAATAACACGTTCACTGGCTACAACACTATGATACACAGCTGATGCCATATAAAGGACCATCATCCCAATACCGAATAAAATAACAGCTGTAATTGCAGCAAAAGATGGCATCTTAACAGAAACTTTCACAAGCATGGCTAATAATGCAATAAATGCTAATACAGCTCCTCCTAAGTGAGTAAATGCATTAACCGGTTCTCTTACATAAGCATTCATATAAACACCCCTCATATAATTACATGTAGTTTTAATAACTACATGTAATTATATACGCATTATTTATACTAGTCAACATTTACAATTCACTTGTTTCGTAATACCATATTTAAAGATATACTAAACATTCAGTTCCACTAAGTGATAAAAGTGAGGGGTTTTACGTGGAAAATATAAATAAATTACTTGAATCATTACATTTAGAAAAAAATATTAAACTTGAGGATATCCCAAATGTCGACTTATATGTAGACCAAGTTGTTCAACTATTTGAGAATACTTATGCGGATACAACAAGAACTGATGATGAAAAAGTATTAACAAAAACAATGATTAACAATTACGCAAAAGGGAAACTATTCATCCCTATTAAAAATAAAAAGTATTCAAAAGAGCATATGATTTTAATTAGCTTGATTTACCAATTAAAAGGAGCCCTTTCCATTAATGACATAAAAAGCTCCTTAGAAAATATAAATGTACCTTTACTAAACGATGATACATTCGAATTAAATACTCTCTATAAAGATTATCTTGCTCTTACTGAAACCAATGTGGAAACCTTTAACCAGGACGTAAATAACCGTATTAGGGAAGTAAATGAGATTTCCTCCTTAGAAGATCAAAAGCTAGAAAAGTTTTTATTACTAACATCCTTCGTGACGATGAGTAATATGTACAGACGATTGGCAGAGAAGTTAGTGGACGATTTAAAAGAATCGTAAATAAAAAAACTATCCACCTGTTACAGTGGATAGTTTTTTTATTTACTTAATTGCTTCATGGACTTTTAATTGTTTCCCTTTAATCGTTGTATTTTTCATGGTCTTTAAAACAATTGGTCCTTTTCCATTTAATATTTCAACGTAAGAAACATTGTCCTGTATCGTAATAATTCCTATATCTTCTGCTGTAACACCTTTAATTTTAGCAATTGTGCCGACAAAATCTACCGCTCTAATTTTCTTTTTCTTCCCACCATTAAAGTACAGCTTCATAATCCCTTTGTTTAAGTCTGCACTTTTATCTTTCTTTATAATTGGTTTAGCATGTATTTTTTCCTCAAATACTGCCTTCCCTTTCATAACCTCTTCTTTTGAAGGTGCATATGCCTTTGGAATTTCAAAGCCGATGTACGCCTCAATTTCTTCTAAAAATCTATTTTCATACGGAGTTATGAATGTAATAGCTTTTCCTTTATTGCCAGCTCGTCCCGTTCTTCCTGTACGATGTACATAACTTTCTTTTTCTAACGGAATATCATAGTTAATAACATGTGTAATATTATCAATATCAATTCCTCTAGCAGCTACGTCTGTCGCTACTAAATAACGGAACTTTCCTTTTCTAAAATCGTCCATAACTTCAAAACGATCTTCTTGCACCATACCACCATGTATTTTGTCACAAGGATAGTTAACACGGTTTAACTGTCTAAATACGTGATCTACATTTTCTTGTGTACGGCAAAAAATAATACAACTATCTGGATTCTCAATTGTTGTTACATCTTTAAGAAGTGAAAGCTTCTCCTCTTCTCTCGTCTCAAAAAGTGTATGTTCAATTTTGTCTGTGGTAATCCCGGCAGCCTTAATTTCAATATACGTTGGCGAATCCATATACGTACGGGATAACTTTTCAACATCTTCTGGAAGTGTTGCCGAAAATAGCATTGTCATTCGCTTTGTAGGTAATTCATCAATAATTGCCTCTACTTGATCAATAAAGCCCATATTTAGCATTTCATCTGCTTCATCAATGACTAAATACTTCAGACATTCTAAAGAAAGGGTACCTTTTTCAATATGATCTAACACACGGCCAGGAGTCCCTACTACGATATGTGTCTTTTGTTTTAACTCTAATTTTTGACGTGCAAATGGAGACTTACCATAAACGGCCGCAGCCTTAATTCTTTTGAAGCGGCCTATATTCGTAATATCTTCTTTCACTTGAACAGCAAGTTCTCTCGTCGGCGTCAAAACTAATGCTTGTGGCTTATTCTCTTCCCATTCCACCATTTCACAAAGTGGAATACCGAATGAAGCTGTTTTTCCACTTCCAGTTTGCGATTTTACAACAAGATCCTTCTTTTTCAATGCAACTGGAATAACCTCTCCTTGCACTTCTGTTGGATGTTCATATCCTAAACCAGTAAGTGCTCGTATTATTTCTTTACTTAATGCATAATTACTAAATTCCTTTTTACTCATATACTAACCTCATTTGAATTTTATATTTAAATAACTATACTCTCCATATCTAACGTCAAGTTATACCAAGATACTATATTAAATCAATGTTTTCAATTCATTTAAGTTTCAATTTATCTACGTATAATTCTTAAATAATAAAGGACAGCCTTAATTATAAGTCTGCCCCTCTAAATTGTATTCATCTTTTATGGAACTAATTTTTTTACAACTGGTATTCTTTGCAATACTAAAGTAATTACCATACTAAGAACAATTGTGATTGTTACATTAATAGGTATTGCCAATATTGCATGTGCATGTTCATTCACCTTTGGAAATACTCTGTACAGATAGTTATTTAATAAGAAATAGTGAAGGATATAAATACCAAGGCTCGCTTGATTTATACCGCGTAATACAAATGGTAATTTTCTTTCTGAATTTCCGAAAGAATATTTGAAAAATACAAATAAACTAATCGCCATAAGTACAACACCTGGAGAAAAGTATCCATACCAAAACTGATCCAATTGTCCGTTTGCCTGAACTGTATAATAATATGTAACAAAGAATGTAATAATAAATCCTACAATTCCTCCAATGTAAGCCAAATTCCTCCACTTTTTCACAATATCATAATTGGATAAATAATAACCAAGAAGGAAATAGCCTACATAATTTGTAACGTAAAATAATTCAATATTAAAGTTGATAGGATAATAATATTTTGCCAAATTAACGACAACAGATGCATATAACCATAAAATTAAAAAATACTCTATCTCTTTCTTTTGAGCATTCTTCACAAAAATTTTCAGTAAAGGTGTAATTAAGTATATCCCTACAATCATGTACATGAACCATAAATGTCCACCAATACTATCTGTTAGAAAATATTTTATCCCCTGTTTTATAGAACGCGGGAAATATCCTGCATAAGCTCCGTATAAATAAAATAAAACACTCCAAGCTACAAAAGGTATAATTACCTTACTTGCACGTTTCTGTATAAATTCTCCAATAGAAATATCTTTCGTACCCTTTAATAATAAAGCTCCACTAATCATCACAAAGATTGGAACGCTAGCGCGTGAAAGTGACTCAAAAAGATTCCCAGACAACCAACGCGAAACGTTATTTGCATCCAATGTGGAAACATAACCAGCGGAGACATGAATTGTAACTACTGCGATTGTCGCTAACACACGCAACCAGTCCATATACACTAATCGTTTCATTAACAGCTCTCCTAAATTTACATATTTGATTTTTCCTATACCACACATAATTTTACATTAAATCATGTTATGTTAAAACAAATTTTGACGATATAAACCTACAGTAGACTTAAATCAACTTAATTTTTTTATATAAACATTAAAACCTTTGACTTATTAGTGAAAATAATGTAAATTATCCTTTGGACGAACATTTTCAAACGAAACAAATAAAATATTCGTATTTTAGGGGTGTAAATGATGGAAAACGTATTTGACTATGAAGATATTCAATTAATTCCTGCAAAATGCATTGTAAACAGTCGATCTGAATGTGATACAACTGTCACTTTAGGAAAACATAAATTTAAATTACCTGTCGTACCTGCAAATATGCAAACGATTATAGATGAAAGAATCGCAACTTATTTAGCTGAAAATAATTACTTCTATATCATGCATCGTTTCCAACCAGAGAAACGAATCTCATTCATTAGAGATATGCAATCACGTGGATTAATTGCTTCAATCAGCGTTGGTGTTAAAGAAGACGAATACGAATTCGTACAACAATTAGCCGCTGAGCAACTTTCACCTGAATACATTACAATCGATATCGCACACGGTCACTCTAATGCTGTGATCAACATGATTCAACATATTAAAAAACATTTACCAGAAAGCTTTGTTATCGCTGGAAACGTTGGAACTCCAGAAGCGGTAAGAGAATTAGAACACGCTGGCGCTGACGCAACAAAAGTTGGTATTGGACCCGGTAAAGTTTGTATTACTAAAATTAAAACAGGCTTTGGAACTGGTGGTTGGCAGTTAGCTGCACTTCGCTGGTGTGCAAAAGCTGCAAGTAAGCCGATTATTGCTGACGGTGGTATTCGTACACACGGTGATGTAGCTAAATCTATTCGATTTGGGGCAACTATGGTTATGGTCGGTTCTCTATTCGCTGGTCATGAAGAGTCTCCAGGGGAAACAATCGAAAAAGATGGAAAGCTTTATAAAGAATACTTCGGTTCAGCTTCTGAATTCCAAAAAGGTGAGAAGAAAAACGTTGAAGGTAAGAAAATGTTCGTGGAGCATAAAGGTTCTTTAGAAGACACTTTAATCGAAATGGAACAAGATCTTCAATCTTCTATCTCTTACGCTGGTGGAACAAAATTAGATGCTATTCGTACTGTAGATTATGTTGTCGTGAAAAACTCTATTTTCAACGGTGATAAAGTATATTAATTCTTATATTGAGCTCGAAGGACAAGCATGTGTATGCCTGTCCTTCTTTTTTATGTATAAAACCGTTAAATATTTTTATTTTACTGAATTTTCTAGTATCATATTTTTAAATACTTAAAATAAGGGGGCTATAATAAATGAAAAATGTAATTGAAAATCGCCTTATTCGCGCAGAAGTTCCTACTGAACTAACATGGGATCTTTCTGATTTGTATAAATCTGATGCCGAGTGGCACGCTGCATTAAACGTATTAGAAAATGATATACAGAAACTTGGTGCATTTAAAGGACGCTTGCATACTAGCTCCACTACTTTACTAAATTGCTTACTTATAGAGGAAGAGCTTTTAATGAAATTAACAAAACTGAGCTCATATGCAAACCTAAAAGAATCTGCTGATCGGACAGATCCAGTTATTCAAGCGAACTCTTCCAAAGTTTCTGCTCTAGGAACGAAAGTACATACAGCACTATCCTTTATTCATAATGAAATTCTCTCATTTGAAGAAGGCACGATTGAAAAATATTTAATTGAGGAGATAAAACTCAACCCTTTTCGTAAATCATTACTAGAAGTGCTGAGCAAAAGGCAGCACACTCTTTCACCTGAAACAGAAGAAGCACTTGCTGCACTTGGCGAAGTTCATAGTTCTCCATACAAAATTTACGGCATGACTAAATTGGCCGATATGGATTTCAATCCTATACAAGACGAACAAGGAAACGAATTCCCTTTGTCATTTGCATTATTTGAAAGCAATTATGAATTCTCTCCAAGCGCATACATACGTAGAAAAGCATATGAATCGTTTGTTTCCACTTTGAAGCGATATAAAAATACAGTTGCCACAACATATGCTACTGAAGTAAAAAAACAAGTGACACTTTCTCGTTTACGCAAATATGAATCCGTTACTCATATGCTTTTAGAGCCGCAAAAAGTTCCACTTGAAATGTATAACAATCAACTTGATATTATTTATAAAGAATTAGCGCCTCATATGCGCCGTTTTGCAGATTTAAAAAAGAAAGTATTAGGACTCGATCAAATGCTTTTCTGCGACTTACATGCACCTTTAGATCCTGAATTTAATCCAGCAATTACTTACGAAGAAGCAGGCAAACTCATTCAAGATTCTTTAAAAGTATTAGGAGATGAATATAGTTCCATTATCGAAAAAGGCTTCAAAGAAAGATGGGTAGATCTTGCAGATAATGTAGGCAAATCAACAGGAGCATTTTGTTCAAGTCCATATGGTTCTCATCCATATATTTTAATTACATGGCAAAATACGATGCGCGGATGCTTCACATTAGCACATGAATTTGGTCATGCTGGGCATTTTTATTTAGCAAATAAAAACCAGCGCATTATGAATGTACGTCCATCTATGTACTTTGTTGAAGCACCATCAACAATGAATGAATTATTACTAGCCCAACATTTACTTGCAACAACTAACGATAAGAGAATGCGCAGATGGGTCATTCTACAACTACTTGGCACATATTATCATAACTTTGTTACTCACTTACTTGAGGGCGAATACCAACGAAGAGTATATACTCTAGCAGAAGAAGGACAAGCACTTACAGCTAAAAGTTTAACCGAAATAAAAACAAATGTCCTTTCTACATTCTGGGGGGATTCTGTAGAAATCGATGAAGGTGCCGGCTTAACTTGGATGCGCCAACCTCATTATTACATGGGCTTATATTCTTACACGTATTCTGCAGGTCTAACTGCATCTACCGCAGTAGCCCAAATGATTAAAGAAGAAGGGCAGCCCGCCGTTGATCGCTGGTTAGATGTACTTCGCGCTGGTGGTACAATGAAACCACTTGAATTAATGAAACATGCCGGAGTAGATATGTCAAAACCAGATGCAATCCGTAAAGCTGTTTCTTACGTTGGCTCCTTAATTGATGAATTAGAGCGTTCTTATCAAGAATAAAAAAATAAGCCCTCGCTTCTTTATGAGGGCTTATTTCATATTTACTTTCCAAATCTTTTACGGTATCCACATTTCCTACATAACTCTTCGACTGCAACTCTTTTCGAAAATCCATCGACAATGTTTGTTGCTCTTTCACCTTCTATAATGTTAGAAAATGAATCATTATTAATATTCCCAAGATTAATAATCCCTTCACCGTCTAAACAGCAAGGAATAACCGTTCCATTTGCTAAAATACCCGCTTGATTTCGAAGACCATGACAGAATCCTTTTCCATCATCCTCTTCTTCATGCAATGCCGGCCATTGAAATTCATAATCTTGATTAATAAAGACACGTTCCGCAATTTTTATACCTTTTCCTGGTGTAAGCTTCTCTTCAATTTGATAAGGCAGATCAAACTCATTTTCAATTATGGATAATAGCTCTCTATTTTTCTGGATTTCAGCATTTGTCTTATTATCCTGAGTTAAATTCCATAACCTTAGCGAAACAATTAAATCTGATTGACTTGTTGCTTCCCTAATGAAGGCAAGTATACTTCTTACATAGCCCTCTTTATCTTGCGAACCTGGATGTCCATCAAAACTGTGCAGGGAAAAGTTCATTTGTCTTAGAGCAGGCTTATTTAACAGTCTATGCCTTCTCTTATTAATTAACGTTCCGTTCGTTGTAATATTAACTTTAAATCCTTTTTCATGGCTTAAATCTAGCAGTTGATCTATTTTTGGATGGAGCAACGGCTCACCCTTCACGTGCAAATAAATGTAGTCTGTGTGAGGTTTAATTTGGTCTAATCTTTTAGCAAAATCCTCCACAGAAATGAATTGCTTCTGCCTTTCCGTCGGCGGACAAAAGCTGCACGCAAGATTACATACACTTGTAATCTCTAAGTAAAACTTCTTAAACTTCTTCACCTTTAATTCCTCACTTCTCTGACTATTTATAATTTTTTCCTCTTCATATTACAGCATACTTTTTTAGAAATAGAAACATACTTATTTTAGGAAATCTGCATACCACCTATTAATGTTTAAAAGACCATCGGTGATTTTTATCCAATGGTCTTTTTTACTCTTTTTATATACAAATGGAAATTTACTTATGATATGGTTCACCACGATTAATACGAAACGCTCTATACACTTGCTCAAGCAATACTAATCGCATTAATTGGTGTGGTAATGTCATTTTCGAAAAAGAAAGAGATTCATTGGAACGCTTCATTACTTCTGAACTTAGTCCAAGTGATCCACCAATTACAAAGGCAACTTTACTCTTTCCATATGTAGCAAGACGATCTAGGCTTACTGCAAATTCTTCTGATGACTTTTGTTTTCCTTCTATCGCTAATGCGATCACGTGCGTATCATCAGAAATTTTATCCAGTATACGTATACCTTCTTTTTCTTTTACAATTAACATTTCGGCTTCACTTAAATTTTCTGGTGCTTTTTCATCTGGCAATTCAATTACTTCTACTTTTGCGTACGCAGATAATCGTTTTAAATATTCTGCTATACCTTGTTTTAAATACTTTTCCTTTAATTTTCCGATTGAAATAATCGAGATATTCACATTTATTCCCCACCTTACAAACATGTTATCCACATAACTTATCCACATATCCACAAATGTTACCCACATATTGTGTGAGAATCTGTGTTCGATACAACATATGTCGCCTCATTTTGACAAAATTCACATGTTTTTTTATCTTTTTCTGAGTTATCCACATTGTTAATAACCGGTGCAACTTCACATTCATCAACAATAATATCTAACGCTAATTCAACATGTTCTAAACAACAAGGTAAATTCATATTCTTCACCTCACTTTTCTACAATAGAAAACAGGAGGTAGGCCCTCCTGTTTTTAATATTTTTGAATGCCTAATTTCACCGTTGTTGTTGCTCTTTTTGTACCACGATAAAACGTAAGAGTCATTTTATCATTAATTTTTTTATCATATAAGGCCGTACGGAACCCAATAATATCGTTTACTGGTTTTCCATCTACCGCTACAATAACATCATGTTCTCGCAAACCAGCATCCGCGCCTGGTGAAGGACTTTTCACATCTAAAATGCAAACTCCCTCTGCTACATTGCCTGGTAAATGTAATGTTTTGGACCAATAATAATTCGGAATCTCATTTAATGATCTAAGTTCAATTCCAACATAAGGTCTTCTTACTTTCCCGTACTTCTCAAGTTCATTCATAATCGGAACGGCTCTAGTAACCGGAATAGCTAATCCGATTCCTTCCACTTCTTTTGCAGCAATTTTCATTGAGTTAATACCAACTAATTGTCCTGCCGCATTTACAAGTGCACCACCACTATTACCTGGATTAATCGCTGCATCTGTTTGTAATACTTCTACTTGCCAATCGTAATGACCATCTTGGTCTAAGTCTACAGGAACAATACGCTCGTTAGCTGAAATAATGCCTTGTGTAACGGTCCCCGAAAATTGCAGTCCGAGTGGATTTCCAATCGCAATGACCGGTTCTCCTCGACGAACTTTATTAGAATCGCCAATCTCAATTATTTTTTTCACATGCTTCGCATCTATTTCTAGTACAGCTAAATCTGTGACTACATCGGTTCCTAATACTTTCCCTGGGACCTTCTTACCGTCACTTAGACTTACTTCAATACGATTTGCTCCAGCAACGACATGGTTATTTGTTACAATGTAAGCTTGTCCATCTGTCTTTTTATAAATGACACCAGATCCTGTACCGGCTTCTGAATCTGCCTCTGAAAAATTGTCTCGTTGAATATTAATAATACCAACAACAGCTTCAGAAGCGCGATCAACAGCGTCTACAAAGCTAACCTGTTTAATCCCTTGAGCTTCAGCCATGTTACTTCCACTTGCTTCAGCTTGCGAAAGCGCGCCAGCATGATTCGAAAATAAAGGCGCCCCAAATGCAAATAATGAAGCCCCTACAATTGTTCCTGCTATGCTAGAAATGACAATACCTTTATGCTTCTTTTTACCTGCACGTTTTATACGATACTTTTCTTCATCAATAAAGGACATATTTGTTCACCTATCTTCCTGAAAACAACTATATTCACCTTTATTGTTTACTAAAATGAAGAATTATACGTATTGAATTTTCGTAGGCATTTTTGGATCTGTATCATGAATTTCAAAGGATTCTCCCACTCCAAATCCTTTTTCCTCTAACACTTGCGATACTGACATACGCGCTAGTTCTTTCATATTGTTATCTAAGCTTAAATGTGCTAAATAAATATGTTTTGTTTCATCTGTAATTACATCTGCCATCGCTAACGCAGCATCCTCATTACAAACGTGACCAACGTCGCTTAAAATACGTCTTTTAATGCTCCACGGATAACGTCCCATACGAAGCATTTCCACATCATGATTACTTTCAAATACGAAAGCATTAGCTCCCTTAATAACACCTTTCATACGGTCACTCACGTATCCTGTATCTGTAATAAGGGCTAATTTTCTATTATTGTTATGAAAAGCATAAAACATCGGCTCTGCCGCATCATGGGAAACTCCAAATGACTCGACCTCAATATCACCGAATGTTTTCACATCGCCAACTGAGAAAATGAACTTTTGCTCAGTTGGAATATTTCCTATTAAATGTTCCATTGCATTCCATGTTTTCTCGTTCGCATAAACTGGTAAATCATATTTACGCGCCAATACACCTAATCCTTTAATATGGTCACTATGCTCATGTGTGACAAGAATACCTGATACATCATTTATATTCAGTTCTGCTTGTTTAAATAAAGCCTCTGTTGCTTTACCGCTTAAACCTGCATCGACGAGTAATTTTTTTTCATCCGTTCCTACATATAGCATATTCCCTGTACTTCCACTTGCAAGCACACTAAAATGCATACTCATTCTTTCTCACTCCATTATGTTCTTCCGGCACTTGAGTTTCCCCTAATTCCATAACTTGTCCTTCAATTGCATTCACAAAAAAGTCCTTTTTCTGCTCTGTCTTTAAGTTCCAAGTTGGAGCTAGCACTTGTATATTAGAAGATGATTCAGCTAGAGCCGCATATCCAATCTGCGCCTCTTTCACGTGCGTATTTTCTGCAATTTTATTTTTTAAATATATATTTTCCAAAGCTGTTTGAGCAGTGATAATTTCTTGTTCTTTCGTTTTTTCACTTTCGCCCATTTCCTTCAAATCCGTTAACATTGTTTGTGTATACGAAACAAGCTCGTTTTTTTCATTTAAATCCACAACAATCATTGCATGATTATTGTGGAAAATCGGCTTATCCTTATACTTTTGGAAGAAATAAATTTTAGAGTCTTTCATTGCTCCAAATTCGTATTTCTGCCCATCAAGGACACTGTTTTTTAAGAAATCATTATATTTATCCTTAGATAATGATTTTGCATTTAAAAATGGCTCTTTCAACTTACCTTCTATCGTATATTCATTTTGCAGATGCGCTGTTTGATTTTTTAAAGATTGCACATCTTCTTCTTTAAAGTTTTTATTTTTCGCCATAATAAATGACTCTTTTTTCGGCTCTTTAGGAAAACTCCCCATAGTAATTTTAGATTCTTTTAATTGTTGATCAATTTTTGTTTCTGTCACAATTTCCAACTGATTACTATCTTGCTTTTGAATGAACTGAAAGATAAGAAAGAGGTCTAAAACAAAAAAGGTCACAATAAATATCGTTTTAATTCGATCCCAATCCATTTAGTCCTCCCTCACTCCACTCATATATTTTTTGTTTACCCTCTTCATCACATTTTACATACCATATCGGCTGTAAAATACTGATCTCTCCTCCGTTCACAGGACCTCCGTTCACGGAAGATTTCAATGACATTTTATAACCAATACCAACATCCTGAATTGAATTTTTGTCAATTTCCGGATTATTCTCTAATGATGTCATCACTGTACGACCTGATGCAAGAGAAGTGGGTGTACTAGGTAAAGGAATATTGAAATCAAAAAGAGATCTCTCATACTGCATGATTTCGCCTGAACCCCATGCTTGTTTTAATTCAGCCATTCCATCTGCATTAAATACAGGTAAACCGCCCTCGTATAAACGGAATGAGGTTTTCCCCTTATTAATATAATCAAGACGATAAGAATTTAAGTTACCACTGTGCCCACTTACAAAGTCGAAGCTTTTCTTCAAAAGCATCGCATTATCTGTAACTTTATCACTATATACTGCGGAATTTTTATATTTCAACATTAAATTCAACTTATCAATTTCCATAGATCGAATACCATCTGTAAATGTTTCCTTTGATTTCTCGGTAATAGGACTTAAATAACGCGGATCACTAAATAAAACATTTTTAAATGAATCCACATCTAACCCAGACACAAAATACTCTATCTGATTTAATTCCGTAATTCCATCTGGTAAAAACAGTTTTTTCGTATCATTTACTTGATATTCAAAATATGGTTTTGCTAATGTAATAAATCGATTTTGGTCGTTTATAACATCCTTTACATAAGCACCACTCAACATCGCTTGATATATTCTACGAGGATTATCATAAGAAATAAAATTAACTTTAATTTCTTGGTCCTTGCTTCGAGAAGGATCGATTATAATGCGATTAAAACTTCTATTAGATTCTAAATTTTTATCTTTAATATTGAACATGTCTTTAATCGTCTCAAGTGGCACATTTGTAGGAAAAACAAATTCAATCTTTTCTTCTCCGTGTACATAAGAAAGAAAATCCCCTTTAGGAACTGTGCCTGTTATTTCCCTAAAATCATGTAATTCTCCATTTTCAAGAATTTTATAAAGTGAGTTCACGTTGTTCGTATTCTCACTTACGTAATGATTTTTTTCTTTATGAACAATAACAGAGGATGGGCGAACAACTCCTGAAATCTTTATCGGATTTATCTCTTCATTACCTTGAACAAATTTTGTATTTTGCACAGAAGTGGAATCGGGAACATATGTCCATAAATTAAAAGTTAAAAATAGACTAATAACAACTAAATTAATTAGAACTATCGTTTTAAAGTTTTCCATACTCATTCCCAATCGTCCTCTTCATCTGGTGCCAGTGGCAGTGTGAAATAAATCGTCGTTCCTTTTCCTTCCTCACTCTTCGCCCAAATAGAACCACCATGTGCCTCAATCATTTCTTTTGCAATAGCTAATCCAAGACCTGTACCACCCATTTGTCTTGAACGGGCTTTATCCACACGATAAAAACGTTCGAAGATTTTATCTACGTTTTCTTTCGGAATACCCATACCTTGGTCACTTACACTAATCTCTAATAACTCCCCTCGATCACGTAAGCGATATGTTACTGTTCCACCTTCTGGCGAATACTTTAATGCGTTAGAAATAATGTTATACAACACTTGTGTAATTTTGTCCGTATCCATATCAATAAATCTAGATTTTTTAGAGAAAGATCGTTTGAAACTTACATTTTGCTCTTTAGACATTTCAAAGCGATCAATAACATTATTAAAGAAGTCAGTAAAGTCGACCCACTCTTTCATCAAACGATGTTCTGTACTATCAAGCTTAGATAGTTGCAACAGCGCATTTACAAGCCTTATCATTCTTTCTGTTTCCTCTTGTGTAACTGTTAAAAATTGCGGTGCAATATTTGGATCTTGCCATGCACCATCTGTCAGCGCTTCTAAGTAACTACGCATCGTTGTTAATGGTGTTCTTAATTCATGAGAGACGTTCGCCACAAACTCGCGGCGTTCCCCTTCTATACGCTCCTGCTCCGTTACATCGTATAATACAGCAATTAAACCATTTGCCTTCCCCGTCTCTTTTTGAATAACAGAGAAACTAGCACGTAAAATGTATGGTTCATTTCTCGTACTAAAATCTAATAAAACAGAATCAGGCTCTTCGTATAAATGATCGAGCGTAAATTCTTCCTGTATCCCCAATACTTCTAAAACCGATTGATCCAGCGCCGTTTCACGCGAAACATTTAGCATCTTTTCCGCAGGGTCATTTAATAAAATAATATCCCCTTTTCGGTCAGTAGCAATTACTCCATCTGTCATATGTGATAAAACAGATGATAATTTACGTCTTTCGCTTTCTGTTGAAGAACGAGCTTGTTGTAGCTTTTTTGATAAATTATTGAAAGATAATGCTAATTGGCCAATTTCATCATGACTATGGACCTTTACTTTTCTCGAATAATTTCCTTTTGCCATTTCAATTGCTTGCCTTCGCATATCTGAAATTGGTCTTGTAATTGTTTGAGCTAGTAAAATCCCAAGTACAGCCGTTACTAACAAAGCAATCACTGTTCCGGTAGCAAAAATTTGATTTATATCCTTCATTTGTTTGTATACATCTTCCATAGATGCAACAATACGAATGACACCAAGTACCTCCCCAGCTTTATCGCTTTGAATAGGAGTAATCATCACTTGAACTCGATGGCCAGTTCCTCCATCTTTCTCAATTTTTGATTCTAGTTTATTTTGTACAATTACCCGTTGAACAGCTATATCTGTCGATGTTCTGCCTATCTTATTTTGCTTAGCCGTGTCTGAAATCGCCATTAATTTTCTATTAGAATCAAATACACTTACTTCTTGAATATCTTTCTTACGATCCGATGCAAACTTTTGAATCGAATTTTTTATAGCGTCATCTAATGATTCTGGATCTGTTTTTTCACGACTTTTTGTAAATTCTTGCTTTAAATTATACGATAGTAAATTCGTTTGTTGTGTCAGGGAATCCTTAAAGCCTTGTACAAGACTTTTTTCTAATTCTCTTACGAAATATACACCGATTACTTGCATCGCTATTAATATTAATAGCATATATATGAGCACAAACTTTAAATGAATGGATTGAAAAAAACCAACCTTTTTCATATATTATTCCTGCTCTGGGTCACGCAAGTAATACCCTACCCCACGTCTAGTTACAATTAAAGTAGGATGACTTGGATTATCTTCAATTTTTTCACGTAAACGACGTACTGTTACATCCACTGTACGCACATCTCCAAAATAATCATAACCCCAAACTGTTTGCAATAAATGTTCACGTGTCATAACTTGTCCTAAATGTTTTGCTAAATAATGTAGCAATTCAAATTCACGATGTGTAAGCTCAATATTTTCCTCACGCTTTGTTACACTATAAGCATTTGGATTAATAATAATTGGTCCAATAACCATTTCAGTATTTTCTTCTTTTTCTGCTGCACCACCTTGTTGATGGCGGCGTAAATTCGCCTTCACACGAGCAAGTAATTCCCTCGTACTAAATGGCTTCGTTACATAATCATCTGCTCCAAGCTCAAGCCCTAATACCTTATCAATTTCAGAGTCCTTCGCTGTAAGCATAATAATCGGCATTTCTGAGTTTTTACGTATTTCACGACAAACCTCTAAACCATCTTTTCCTGGTAGCATAATATCTAATAAAACCATATCTGGCTGTTCTTCATTAGCTTTCTCAATTGCTTCATCACCATCATGTGCCATTACAATTTCAAAACCCTCTTTTTCTAGGTTGAACTTCAAAATGTCTGCAATCGGCTTTTCATCATCAACTACTAAAATTTTCTTTCCCATCATCGTCTATTTCCTCCTCATAAAAATATGGTCAATGATTCTTAAATATATTGATGTTTCTATAGTATATCCCTATATGACAGCAACCTTTATTTAAGTGTTCTCTCCTCTATTCTCATAGACTCATGTATGATCCACCTTTACACGGAATCCTATACGATCTACAGAAAAACCTCTAGCTTCAACTGCTAGAGGCTCCTCATCCTATTGTAAAATAACTACCCACATTTGTAAAACTACACAAAATAAAAAGGATATTAAGTGGGCCCACTTAATATCCTGAGAGTGGCTCGGGACGGAATCGAACCGCCGACACGAGGATTTTCAGTCCTCTGCTCTACCGACTGAGCTACCGAGCCAAAACTATATATAAAACCACTAATGGTGGTATAAACAAAAGTGGCGGTCCCGACCGGGGTCGAACCGGCGATCTCCTGCGTGACAGGCAGGCATGTTAACCACTACACCACGGGACCAAAAATAAACATAAAAAAACATGACCCGTACGGGATTCGAACCCGTGTTACCGCCGTGAAAGGGCGGTGTCTTAACCACTTGACCAACGGGCCACGAAAAATAAAATGGTGAGCCATGAAGGATTCGAACCTTCGACCCTCTGATTAAAAGTCAGATGCTCTACCAACTGAGCTAATGGCTCATACTCACCAACGTCATATTTTCGTGACGACAAGATGTATCATAACATATCATCTTTCACTTTTGCAATACTTTTTTTGTTTTTTTTATAAAAGATAAGAAAAAACTCATGCGGACATGAGTTTTTCTTAAAAATATCAATTAAACTTCGTATACGTTACGAACGATATTCGTTTGGTTACGATCTGGTCCAACTGAGAACATAGATAATTGGATTCCTGTTAATTCAGAAACACGCTCTACGTATTTTCTTGCATTTTCAGGAAGCTCATCTAATGATTTAACACCAGTAATATCTTCTTCCCAACCTGGAAGCTCTTCATATACAGGCTCACATTTCGCTAAAATGTTTAAGTTTGCTGGAACTTCATCTATAACTTCTCCGTTATATTTGTAAGCAACACAGATTTTAAGAGTTGGAATACCTGTTAATACATCAATAGAGTTTAATGATAAATCCGTTAAACCACTAACACGACGCGCATGTCTTACAACAACGCTATCGAACCAACCTACACGGCGTGGGCGACCAGTTGTTGTTCCGTATTCACGACCAACTTCACGAATTTGATGACCAATTTCATCATTAAGTTCAGTAGGGAATGGACCATCACCAACACGGCTTGTATATGCTTTACATACACCTACAACGCGAGTAACTTTCGCCGGACCAACTCCAGTTCCAACTGTTACACCACCAGCAATCGGGTTAGAAGATGTAACAAATGGGTACGTACCGTGGTCAATATCAAGCATAACACCTTGTGCACCTTCAAATAATACACGGTGATTGTTATCTAGTGCATCATTTAATACAACAGATGTGTCGCATACATATTGTGCGATTTGTTGTCCATATTCGAAGTACTCTTCAAAGATTTCTTCTACGCTGAAACCTTCTGTATCGTACATTTTTTCAAATAAACGATTTTTCTCTACTAAATTGCGCTCAAGCTTCTCTTTAAATGCTTCACGGTCTAAAAGATCAGCCATACGGATACCAATACGAGCAGCTTTATCCATATATGCAGGACCGATACCTTTTTTCGTTGTACCGATTTTGTTATCACCTTTACTAGCCTCTTCTAACTCATCTTGTTTTAAATGATAAGGTAAAATAACGTGTGCACGGTTACTTACACGTAAATTATCAGTACTTACACCACGGTCGTGTAAGTATTTTAACTCTTCAAGTAATGCTTTTGGATCTACTACTAAGCCATTTCCGATTACACAAATTTTCTCTTTATAGAAAATACCAGATGGAATTAAGTGTAACTTATATTTAACTCCGCCGAAAACAATTGTATGTCCCGCGTTATTTCCACCTTGATATCTTGCAACTACTTCCGCATGCTCAGAAAGAAAATCAGTGATTTTACCTTTTCCTTCGTCGCCCCATTGTGTTCCTACAACTACTACTGAAGACATTATTAAAGCACCTCCGCAATTTTCAAACGATCTATTCAAACAATATAATTGTACCAAAACCGAAAAAGAAGTCAACCAAAAAAGCGAACATTTTTTTATTAAAAATCATTTTCGTTCGTAAGAATTATATTTTCACCTTATGAAAGCCTTATCTTTACTCTATAAAAAAAGAAACACATCTTATTATAAGAAATGTGTTTCTTTTTTATACTGCCTTTATGCCCCATCCTCAAAGCGTCGTTCTAAGTTAACGAACTTATTAAATTCTTTAACAAACGCAAGCTCTACTGAACCTACCGGACCATTACGTTGTTTTGCGATGATAATTTCAATCGTATTTTTATTTTCCGTTTCACGGTCATAGTAATCTTCACGATACAAGAATGCTACAATATCAGCATCCTGCTCAATACTCCCCGATTCACGAATATCAGACATCATAGGGCGTTTATCTTGACGAGATTCAACACCACGGGATAACTGTGAAAGGGCAATAACAGGCACTTGTAATTCACGCGCAATCCCTTTTAATGTACGCGAAATCTCAGATACTTCCTGCTGACGGTTCTCGCCCGACTTCCCACTTCCCTGAATAAGCTGTAAATAGTCAATTAAAACCATCCCAAGACCTTGTTCCTGCTTTAATCTACGGCATTTTGCTCGAATCTCATTTACCTTAATCCCTGGTGTATCATCAATATATATACCGGCATTTGAAAGGCTTCCCATCGCCATTGTTAACTTCGCCCAATCATCAGAAGTTAATGACCCAGTACGAAGTCTTTGCGCATCAATATTACCTTCTGCACAAAGCATACGCATAACAAGCTGATCAGAGCCCATCTCCAAACTAAAGATCGCTACATTTTCATCCGTTTTCGTCGCTACGTTTTGTGCGATATTTAATGAAAATGCAGTTTTCCCTACTGACGGACGCGCCGCTACTATGATTAAATCATTTCGTTGGAAACCTGCGGTCATCTTATCTAATTCAGTAAATCCAGTTGGTATTCCTGTAACTTCACCTTTTTGATTATGCAAAAGTTCGATTTTATCGTAAGCATCCACAAGAACGTCTTTAATATTCTGGAATGCTTTAGCGTTCGTTTGATGAGATACTTCTAATATTTTTTTCTCAGCCTCATTTAAAAGGCCGTCCACATCATCTTCTCTCTCATATCCATCAGACACGATATGAGTCGCCGTTCGAATTAAACGACGTAAAAGCGCCTTTTCAGCGATGATTCGTGCATAATACTCTACGTTAGCAGCAGTTGGAACAATCTCTGCTAACTCTGCTAAGTAAGAAACCCCACCAACTTCTTCTAGTAATCCTTGATCAGCCATCGCTGACGTCATCATTACTAAGTCAATTGGCTCTCCCTTATCAGACAAGCCAAGCATCACTTCAAAGATCTTTTGATGTTTCGTTCGATAAAATGAGTCAGGTACCAATAGTTCTGATGCTGACGTTAACGCATCTTGATCAATCAATATGGCACCTAAGACTGCCTGCTCAGCTTCTATATTATGCGGAGGGGTACGATCAGCCATTACATCACTCATACGCAATCCTCCTTGTTTAATTTATTTTTATTGTTCACTAACATGAACTTTTACTTTTGCTGTTACTTGCGGATGCAATTTTACAGTCACATTTGTATAACCTAATGCACGAATTGCATCATCCATTTCAAATTTACGTTTATCAAGTTTGATTTTATGTGATTTTTGCATTGCGTCTACGATTTGTTTGCTTGTGATAGAACCAAATAAACGGCCACCTTCCCCAGATTTCGCCTTCAGTTCCACAGTTAATTTCTCTAAAGTTTCTTTCAGCTCTTTTGCATTCTCAAGCTCTGCTGCTGCATCTTTTTCTTCTTTACGCTTTTGAGCTTCTAAAGTTTTCATACTGCTGTTTGTCGCTTCAGCAGCTAATCCTTGTTTTAGTAAAAAGTTATTTGCATAACCATCTGGTACGTTTTTTATTTCTCCTTTTTTACCTTTACCTTTTACGTCTTTTAGAAAAATTACTTTCATGATTGTGTGCCTCCCTGTAAATAGTCATCAATAACAAATCGAAGCTTCTCCTCAGCTTCATCTACTGTAACATTTTTCATTTGTGTGGCTGCATTCGTCAAATGCCCGCCACCTCCTAGATTCTCCATAATTAGCTGCACATTCACTTCACCTAAAGACCTGCCGCTAATTCCAATGAAATTCTCCCCACGTTTCGCTATAACAAATGATGCAATAATACCCGTCATCGTTAATAGCGTGTCCGCTGATTGTGCAATAAGCACTTGATCGTAATAGTCATCACTATCAACTTTTGCAATAGCAATTCCATTTTTATAAATGTACGCATTTTTAATAGCTTTTGCAACTCGTAAATACTGATTCATATCTTCTTTTAACAATTCTTGTACAAGTACAGTATCTGCACCATGCGAGCGTAAATAAGAAGCTGCATCAAACGTACGAGCACCCGTCCGGAACGTAAAACTTTTCGTATCAACAATAATACCAGCTAACAATGCCGTCGCTTCTAACATTGTCATCTTTAAATTTTTCGGTTGATACTCAAGTAATTCTGTAACAAGTTCTGCCGTCGAAGAAGCATATGGTTCCATGTAAACAAGTAATGGATCTTCAATAAAATCTTCTCCACGACGATGATGGTCAATCACCACTACATTTTCAATTTTACGAACCAGTTTTTCCTCCATCACCATAGAAGGCTTATGTGTATCCACAACAACAAGTAAGGACTCATCATTTGCAAATTCCATCGCTTGATCTGGGGTAATAAAATGAGACCATAGTTCTTCATTTTGTTTCACTTTATCCATCAGACGTTTAATTCCCTTATCGGAATCATTTTCATCTAACACAATATATCCTTTGCGCTCATTTAATTGAGCTACCTTTAAAATACCAATCGCAGCACCAATTGCATCCATATCAGGGGCCCTATGTCCCATTATAATGACATTACTACTTTCTAATACTAAATCCTTCAATGCATGCGAAATAACTCTAGCACGTACACGAGTACGCTTTTCAACTGGATTTGTTTTACCGCCGTAAAATTTAACTTTACCTGTCGCTTGTTTAATAGCTACTTGATCCCCACCACGTCCAAGCGCAAGGTCTAAACCAGATTGAGCCATTGCTCCAAGCTCTGATAAAGGCATATCACCTGATCCGACACCCACACTTAACGTAAGTGGTATATTCCTTTTAGATGTTTCTTCACGCACTTGATCTAAAATGTTAAACTTGCCTTTCTCCATTTGTGCTAAAATACTTTCATTTAGTACAACGAAGAACCTCTCTGAAGATGCACGTTTTAAATAAGCGCCATACTTAACGGCCCATTCATTTAGACGTGACGTCACAAGACTTGTTATATTCGTACGTAATTGATCATCTAATCCTTGTGTAACTTCATCATAGTTATCTAAATAAATAACAGCTAAAACAGTGCGTTGATCTTCATACATCTTTTCAATTTCTGTTTGTTCCGTTACATCAAAGAAATAAATTAGCTTTTCTTCTTTCCTTACAAAAACACGGAACTTTCGATTATTTAAAGAAACTATATCGTCAGAAGTTTCCCCCTTAATAAAAAGGAGTAATGTTTCTGATACATCGTAAAGGTGCCAACCGGCTAATGCATGCTGTCCCAAACATGATGATAAATAAGGATTTGCCCAATCAATCCCATAATCCTTATTGTATAACAAAATACCAATTGGCATTTGGTTAAATGCTTCATTACTCACTTTCTTTACCCTTGTAATCATATCTGTCGTATGTTTTTCAAAATTTCTTTGGAAAGTAAGTTCGAATCGTATAACGACAAAAAGTACAATACAAAAGATAAAAAAGGCTGATATTCCCATAATTAAATGAAAGTAACAGAGGAGTGAAATTAGCACAAATACAAAAAATGCCAATACATAAACAGGATATAAAAACCACTGTTTCTTATAAAATTCAGGCATGTATACAACTCCTATAAAGTAAAACTAACTCACCTTCCAGTTAGTTTTACAGATTAAAATAGTATAAGGAATATTATTTTATCCCCCTATTTTAGAACGCAATGAAATCCCTAAGTCAATTATACCTAAGATTGTTACAAGAGGAAACATCATCGGAATAAACATGCATACAATAAAACTAATAATAGGAACACCTTTAGTAAATCCTTTTCTATGCGCTAAAAAGGTGATAAATGTCAGACCTTGCAGTACGAGCAATAGTGCAAATATGACATATAGGTTGGAAAATACCATATATAAATATGATGCTGGTTCTACCTTTATAAAAGTTGCTAACAAAATAAATATAACGTAATACCAGACAATGCTCTTTGGCAATTGTATATCTTTAAATTTAGGCCAAGATATAACGTCATACTTTAACTTCCTCAAGACACTACCCGATAGGAGCACTGTAATCCAAGAAAAACAAACAGAAACCATTACAAGTAAACTCGGGAATAGTGTTTGTAATATCTCATTGAATTGTCCAAATAACTCTTTTTGTTCTTTACTAATTGGCATACCTGCAGCGCTTACCATCTTTTCACTTTGCGCCATACTTTCATTAAACATATTTTGTATTTGCTTCATTAAATCTATGTTAAAAAACTTTATACTTGCAACATAAATGAGCACAAAACCAATTAAATATGCAAGGGTTCCTGCCATCAAGATCTCTATTGGCTTTTTTCTTTTTTTATACATGGATCCTAAAACAATCCCTATCAATCCAAACATTATTGTCTTCACTAGATTCAAGGGCTGGCTCACAATAACGGTAATAAAAAGCGCAGCTGTAAAAATTATAAAAGCATTGGATAACCTATATTTTATCGTAAACAATATAAACGGTAATGGTAATGCGAAAGTTACAACTGTACCTAAAACCGGAACGTATAAAGACACAAGCAATAATATCGCGTATATAGCTAATAACGCTGCGCCTTCAGTAATAAATTTTGTTTGTTTCATGATTTAACCTCTCTTTCAAAAAAGAAAAGCATAGCAAAATGCACAGTAGAGTCCGACTCTACTGTGCATTTCATACGCTATTATTCACCAACATATGGTAAAAGTGCCATTTGACGAGCACGTTTAATTGCAACTGTAAGTTTGCGTTGGTATTTTGCGCTTGTTCCTGTTACACGACGAGGTAAAATTTTACCACGTTCAGAAACGAAACGTTTTAATAAATCAACATCTTTATAGTCAATGCGAGTGATGCCGTTAGATGTGAAGAAACACACCTTACGACGTTTCGCACGTCCACCTTTGCGTCCTGCCATGTCTATTCCCTCCATTCTTTGTTAAAAATAGCCGATTCATACCATTAAAATGGTAAATCGTCGTCCGAAATGTCAATCGGTTGACCAACATTCGAAAATGGATCGTCATTCTTCGTAAATCCAGAGTTTCCAGTGTTACCTGAGTTGCCTGAATTACTAGATTGACCAAATGGGTTAGAGCTTTGGTTACCGAAACCAGCTCCTGATGGTTGCTGATTGAATGAACCACGTTGCTCCCCACCGCCATTACGCGGCTCTAAAAATTGTACGCTCTCCGCAAGAACTTCTGTTACATATACACGTTTACCATCTTGTCCATCGTAATTACGAGTTTGAAGACGTCCGTCTACGCCTGCTAAGCTACCTTTTTTCAAATAATTTGCCACGTTTTCTGCTTGTTTACGCCATATTACACAATTAATAAAGTCAGCTTCACGCTCACCTTGTTGATTCGCAAATGCGCGATTCACAGCTAACGTAAAAGTAGCTACTGCAACACCATTGGGCGTGTAACGTAAGTCAGGGTCCTTAGTTAAACGACCAACGAGGATAACACGATTCATCAATCGAACCACTCTCCCTTATATATCAATTATTTTTCTTCTTCTTTAACAACGATATGACGAAGGATATCTTCGTTGATCTTAGCTAAACGGTCGAATTCGTTAATCGCTTCTGCGTTAGAGTTCACGTTTAAGATCATGTAGAAACCTTCACGTAAGTCGTTGATTTCGTAAGCTAAACGACGCTTACCCCACTCTTTCGTGTTAATGATTTCTGCACCATTGTTTGTTAAAACACCTGCAAAACGTTCAACTAAAGCTTTTTGAGCTTCTTCTTCAACGCCAGGACGAATGATGTACATAATTTCGTACTTTCTCATTACACTTTCACCTCCTTTTGGTCTAAACGGCCCATAATGGGCAAGGAGCAATTAATTTATAGTAATTACTCACGAGTTTAGATTATATCATAGTAAGTTATATGAATCAACTCACCAATACGTAAAAAACTTGGCAAACACATAATATATTTGCCAAGTTCATACCTTTATTTTTCCTAGGAAATATTAAATTAAACGTTAAAACGGAAGTGCATAACATCTCCGTCTTTTACGATATACTCTTTTCCTTCTAAACGTACTTTTCCAGCTTCTTTTGCAGCTGTCATAGAACCGTTTGTCATTAAATCATCATAAGAAACTGTTTCTGCGCGAATAAATCCACGCTCAAAGTCTGTATGAATTACGCCCGCACATTGTGGTGCTTTCATACCTTGTTTAAACGTCCATGCACGCACTTCTTGCACACCAGCTGTGAAGTAAGTAGCAAGTCCTAATAAGTCATATGCAGCACGGATTAACTGATCTAAACCAGATTCTTCAATGCCTAGTTCTTCCAGGAATACTTTTTTCTCTTCCTCATCTAACTCAGCGATTTCTGATTCAATTTTTGCACATACAACAATTACTTGTGAATTTTCATTTGCTGCAAATTCTTTTACCATTTGTACGTATTTATTTTCAGAAGGATCCATAATATCATCTTCACTTACGTTTGCTACGTATAGCATTTCTTTCGTTGTAAGTAAATGAAGGCCTTTAACAATCTTCATTTGCTCTTCTGTAAATTCAACAGTACGAGCTGGTTTCCCCTCTTCGAAAGCTTCTTTTAAACGCACTAAAATTTCATGCTCATATACTGCTTCTTTATCTTTTTGTCTTGCTAATTTCGCAACACGCTCGATACGTTTATCAACAGACTCTAAGTCTGCTAAGATTAGCTCTAAGTTGATTGTTTCAATATCATCAATTGGATCTACTTTTCCTGAAACGTGCGTAATATTTTCGTCTTCAAAACAACGAACAACTTGGCAAATTGCATCTACTTGGCGAATGTGAGATAAGAATTTATTTCCTAACCCTTCGCCCTTACTTGCACCTTTTACGATACCTGCAATATCAGTAAACTCAAATACAGTCGGAACAGTCTTTTTCGGTTCTACTAATTCCGTTAATTTATTTAAACGCTCATCTGGTACTTCTACAATTCCTACGTTTGGATCAATTGTACAGAATGGATAGTTCGCAGATTCTGCTCCTGCTTGTGTAATTGCATTAAATAAAGTGGACTTCCCTACGTTAGGTAATCCAACAATCCCAGCCGTTAATCCCATATTTTTCACTCCTATGTCTCAATCTTTCATCATTATAGATAGTAACGAAAAAAATGACAAGTTTCCTCCAAACGAAAAAAGCAACAGCCACCTACTGCAACTGTTACTTTTTCTCTATTCTTCGTGCTTCACAAGTATTTTTTTCACCTTACGATCAAACTCTCTTCGAGGAATCATTACTGAATGGTCACATCCCTCGCACTTAATGCGGATATCCATTCCCATACGAATAATTTTCCAACGATTCTCACCACATGGGTGGGCTTTCTTCATTTCCACAACGTCGTACAAGTTATATTCCTTTTGCTCCACTCTCCAAACCCCTCTCGATACTAAAGTGCTTTTCCACTAACCAGTTCTTCACGATTATATAAAACCATACGTGGATATGGAATTTCAATTCCATGTAAATCTAGACGATTTTTAATCTCTTTACGAAGTGCTCTTGCAATAACTGCATGTTGCATCGGTTCTACTTCAGCAATAACGCGTAATATAACTTCTGATGCAGCTAATGTTTGCACACCTAATAATTGAGGCGTCGTTACCATTTTTTCGTATTGTGCAGGTAACTCTATTAATAAATCCTCAATAACTTGCTCTGCTTTCGCAATGTCAGCCTCATATGAAATAGATACATCAACAAATGCTACACTATTACTAACTGAGTAGTTAGTAACTTGAACAATACTTCCGTTTGGTAAAGTATGAATTTCACCTGTCCAACTCTTTACTTTCGTTGTACGAAGTCCAATTTCTAAAACGACTCCTTCAAATTGACCGATTTTAACATAATCGCCAACTGAAAACTGATCTTCTAGCAAAATAAATAAACCTGTAATAACGTCTTTCACTAAACTTTGAGCACCAAATCCGACTGCTAAACCAATTACCCCGGCACCCGCTAATAAACCTGATGCATTAATATTAAACACACCTAAAATCGCAATTAGCATAATGAACATAACAACGTATGCTACAATATTTTCAAGTAATTTCGCTACCGTAACTGTACGACGTTCTGAAATTTGGATTGGAGAACGGCTCCCCATGCGAAACGCATTTCGTACAACCGCTCTTGCAACTCGCACAACAACTGCACCAATTGTTAAAATAATACATATTTTTAATGTCGCAACTCCAATATGAGCCCAACGATCAGCATCCAATAAATACTGTTTCGTAGAATTAAACCACTTCGTTAATAAATCCATGTATCTCTACCTCTCCAGCCAAAATTTCTTTTTAGTTATTCTTCTTATTGTATCAGAAGTCTCTCTGATTGCTGAAAAAATTTATAACTTTAATTGCATTTGTTAACTTCTATCCAGGTATAAAATGGAACGAATATATATATACTAGTACTATTATTTCCGTTTTCATTTACATTTTGCAAAAAGTACGCACTTATAGTTTTCCATTTTATTCGCCATATAACATATTTTGAAAATTTATTAAAAGGATGGGTGCTTCATGAATATTGGAAGTTTTCGCTTACCTTTTTTCGAAAAAGAAACTCAAAATGTTATGCACCAAGACTTAGAAGCCTCCGAGACAATCAGTAACTTCTTGCTTTCCCATATTCCTATTCAAACTAATATACCACTTATTCTCGTTTGTATCGGAACAGATCGTTCCACCGGTGATGCACTCGGCCCATTAGTTGGCACTAAGCTAGAACAAGTAGAAATCAAAAACTTCCAAGTGTTCGGCACACTAGATGAACCAGTGCATGCACTGAATCTAGAAGAGAAAATTCAAAATATACAGAAAGAAAATCCTACTTCCTTTATAATTGCCGTTGATGCATGTTTAGGAAAGTCTCAAAATATCGGTTCAATTACTACTGGAAAAGGACCTAGTAAACCTGGTGCTGCGATGAATAAGAAATTACCTGCAGTTGGTGATTTGCATATACACGGCATCGTCAATTTAAATGGTTTTATGGAGTTTTTTGTTCTTCAAAATACGAGATTAAGTTTAGTGATGAAAATGGCCGATGTAATCGCACAAAGTATAAAAGAGACGGATCAAAAATTATCTGCATTAAAAAAAGCAAACCATCTATAAATAATAAGATGGTTTGCTTTTTAATTTTTATGTGATAATAATTCTAAAATACGATTTAAATCTTCTTTATTAAAAAATTCAATTTCGATTTTACCTTTTTCTTTTTTCGTCTCTTTAATTTTCACATCTGTGCCAAACTTTTCTCTTAAGAACGTTTCACGTTCTACGAAAAATATATTTCGCTCTTTTTTCACTTGTTTTGTTTCACGTGAAACGTGTTGATTAATCTCTTGGACGATTTTCTCTAATTGACGAACATTTAATCCTTCTTTTTCAATGCGTTTCAATAAGGACTTCAATTGTTCTTCATCTTTGATTGTAAGTAAAGTTCTCCCATGAGCCATTGAAAGTTGACCATTTGCAATCATATCTTGTACGAAAGAAGGGAGGCTTAATAACCGAGTATAGTTTGCAATGTAAGGTCTACTTTTACCAAGACGTTTCGCTAATTGTTCTTGCGTTACATTTAGCTCATTCATTAACATCTGGTATGCCATTGCCTCTTCCATCGGATTTAAATCTTCTCGTTGTAAGTTTTCTAACAAAGCAAATTCCATCATTTGCTGCTCGTTTAATTGCCTTACAACGGCAGGTACCTTTTCAAGTCCAGCCTCTTTGGCAGCACGATATCTTCTTTCACCTGCAACAATTTCATATCCTTTAATACTCTTTCTAGCAATTAACGGTTGTAATATGCCGTGTTCTTTAATAGAAGCCGCTAATTCCTCAATCGCAGCTTTATTAAAGTGCTTACGCGGTTGGTATGGATTCGGCCTTAATTCAGTTACGATAATCTCCTGAATCGTTTCTTCTTCTTTCACATCTAAATCAGGAAAAAACACATTAATCCCTCTTCCTAAACCTTTAGCCACCTGCAATCACTTCCTCTGCTAAATCTATATATACTTCTGCCCCTCTTGATTTAGCGTCATACTGCATAATCGGTTTCCCATGACTTGGTGCCTCACTTAAGCGAACATTACGTGGAATAATGGAACGGTATACTTTATCCCTAAAGTATTTCTTCACTTCATCTATAACTTGAATCCCTAAATTTGTACGGGCATCTAGCATTGTTAACAATACACCTTGAATTGCTAGATCTTTATTTAAATGTTTTTGTACAAGTCGAACTGTATTTAATAGCTGACTTAATCCTTCGAGTGCGTAATATTCACACTGAACAGGAATAATAACAGAATCTGCTGCTGTTAATGCATTAATCGTTAATAACCCTAAAGACGGGGGACAGTCGATAATAATGTAATCATATTCATCACGAACTGGCTGTAATGCCCTTTGCAAACGTACTTCCCGGGAAATAGTCGGTACCAATTCAATTTCAGCACCAGCCAATTGAATTGTAGCGGGTAGAACATCTAAGTTTTCAGTTGCGGTTTTCCGTATAACTCCCTGAACATCTGCATCTTCCACAAGAACATTGTAAATACATTGGTCTAATTCTGACTTTTCAATTCCCACACCAGTCGTTGCATTTCCTTGAGCATCAATATCTACGAGAAGGACTTTCTTACCTACTTGCGCCAATCCAGCCCCTAAATTAACAGATGTTGTTGTTTTTCCAACACCGCCTTTTTGATTAGCAATAGCAATGATTTTTCCCATGATGTCACCTACTTTCAACCTTTCTATCTTATTCTAGTAACAATTACGTTTATTGTAACATGAAATAAAAGTTTTTCTTTTCCGTCCTTATTAAACTTCAAAATTTATTTCTAAACTCCTTCTTCATTAACAAGAAAATATAGCAAAAGAGACCTCTCCAGTAGGATAAGGTCTCTAACACATCATTATTATTTTTTCTTCGGAACTTTAATCGTAATTTGATAGTACTCATCAAATTCTTCTTCCTCAGAATTAACATTTAAACCACTGTCAGCCACCATTTGTAATGATTGCCTAATTGTATTCATAGCAATTCTCGCGTCTCGGCTTACTGCTTTTTGCTTCGCCTTGCGCTTCGGTTTTACTTCTTCTAGTAATTTCGCGATTCGTTCCTCTGTTTGTTTTACATTGAGTTGTTTTTCCACAATTTCTTGTAAAACTTTCAGTTGTAATTCCTCATTTTTTAAAGGAATGAGAGCACGAGCATGACGTTCTGTAATACTTTTTTCTAACAATGCACTTTTTATTTCTTCAGGCAACTTTAACAATCGCAACTTATTTGCGATTGTAGATTGTCCTTTTCCAAGTCGTTGTGCCAATGCTTCTTGCGTTAAATTATGTAACTCAATCAGCTTTTGATATGCCACAGCTTCCTCGATTGCTGTTAATTCCTCACGTTGCAAATTTTCAATTAACGCTACAGAAGCCGTCTCTGTATCATTTAAGTTCTTTATGATCGCAGGGACCTTTTCCCAGCCTAACTTCGTTGCTGCGCGAAAACGTCTTTCTCCAGCAATAATCTCGTACTTATCATCCTCATACTGCCTCACAACAATCGGCTGAATGAGCCCGTGTGTACGAATCGTTAATGCCAACTCGTCGATACGTGCATCGTCAAAAACCGTTCGTGGTTGATAACGATTAGGAGTAATATTTACGATCGGAATTTCTTGTATTTCTTCATATACCTTTTTATCTATTTCTTCATGGCTTTCGTCTTGTAATTCGAATTCGCTCTCTTTATCTCCAAAGCCAAATAAACGAGAAAACGTATTTTTCATACATATTCCACCACCTTTTAGGCCTATTGACTATTCTACATAAAATGTTTCCTATGAAACATTTACGTTTTCATTTATATAATTTAATCTTACGTCTAATAAGATTTATTTTTCAATAGGTAATTTATTGGGTGTTCCCGGTTTGCGTGGATATTTCTTTGGTGTCTTGCGCTTTTTCTCGATTAATAAAATATTACGTTCACTTTCTTCAAACGGTAATTGGAACGTAGACATCTCTTTTAACTCTCCGCCAAGCACCTCTAAAGCATACTTGCCATTTTCAATTTCTTCGTTTGCTGCTGCACCCTTCATCGCAATGAATGTTCCTCCGACTTTTACAAGTGGTAAACATAGCTCACTTAATACAGAAAGACGCGCAACTGCACGTGCCATTACAATATCATACGATTCACGTACACCTTCTTTTTTCCCAAATGTTTCAGCACGATCGTGACAAAATGCAACGTCACTTAATTCTAGCTTTTGTGCTAAATGATTTAAGAAATTAATACGTTTTTGCAATGAGTCTACAATTGTTACTTTTAAGTGCGGGAAACAGATTTTTAAAGGAATACTTGGGAATCCAGCCCCTGCACCAACATCACAAATTGAGAATGGTTTTGAAAAATCATAATAAAAAGCAGCTGTAATAGAATCAAAAAAGTGTTTTAAGTATACTTCTTCTTTTTCCGTAATAGCCGTTAAGTTCATTTTTTCATTCCACTCTACTAATGTTTCAAAGTAGATTTTGAACTGCTCTAACTGCCTAGAAGAGAGGGTAATACCCTTCTCTTCTAGCATAGATTGAAATTGTTCTATGTTCATCTAGCGATAGCTCCTTACTATTTATTGGTTCGATACGCGCGCAATTTTTCCTTGTTCAATATACACAAGTAAAATGGAAATATCTGCTGGATTTACGCCGGAAATACGTGAAGCCTGCCCCATTGAAAGTGGACGAACATCTTTCAATTTCTGTCTAGCTTCTGAAGCAAGGCTAGAAATTGCATCATAATCAATATCCACAGGGATTTTTTTATTTTCCATTTTCTTCATACGCTCTACTTGCTGTAATGATTTTTCAATATATCCTTCGTACTTAGTCTGAATTTCAACTTGTTCCGTAACTTCATCACTTAATTCTACTTCGCTTGGTACTAAAAGATGAATATGCTCATATGTCATCTCTGGACGACGTAATAAGTCACTTGCACGTATTCCGTCTTTCAATTCACTTCCACCAATGCTACGAATTAATTCTTGAACTTCAGGACGTGGTTTAATAATAATGCTACCTAAACGTTCCTTTTCCTGTTCAATTTGTAACTTTTTATTTGTAAATCGCTCATAGCGCTCTTCTTTAATTAATCCGATTTCACGACCAACTTCAGTTAAACGAAGATCCGCATTATCGTGGCGTAATAATAGACGGTACTCTGCACGAGATGTTAATAAACGATATGGTTCATTTGTACCTTTCGTTACAAGATCATCAATTAAGACACCAATATAAGCATCCTCGCGCCCTAAAATAACTTCTTTTTTACCTAAAGATCGACATGCCGCATTAATTCCAGCCATAAGCCCTTGTCCTGCCGCTTCTTCGTAACCAGAAGTTCCGTTAATTTGTCCTGCTGTATATAAATTTTTAATGTTTTTCGTTTCAAGTGTTGGCCATAATTGCGTTGGCACAATTGCATCATACTCAATTGCATAACCTGTACGCATCATTTCGACATTTTCCAGCCCCGGGATTGTTCTAAGCATGTCACGCTGTACATCTTCTGGTAAGCTTGTAGATAGACCTTGTACGTATACTTCTTGCGTATTGCGTCCCTCTGGCTCTAAGAAAATTTGATGACGTGGTTTATCATTAAATCTTACTACTTTATCTTCAATAGAAGGACAGTATCTAGGTCCTGTTCCTTTAATCATACCAGAATACATAGCTGAACGATGTAAATTTTCATCTATTAAACGATGTGTTTCCGTACTTGTATATGTCAACCAACATGGAATTTGATCCATAATAAATTTCGTCGTTTCAAAAGAGAACGCACGTGGTTTATCATCACCCGGTTGAATTTCTGTTTTACTGTAGTCAATTGTATTGCTGTTTACACGAGGAGGTGTACCTGTTTTAAATCTAACAAGATCAAATCCAAGCTCCTCTAAATGCTCAGATAATGTAATAGATGGTTGCTGATTATTTGGACCGCTCGAATATTTTAAATCACCCATAATAATCTCACCACGTAAAAATGTTCCAGTTGTAATTACGACTGTTTTTGCTGTATATTCAGCACCCGCTTGCGTAATTACCCCTTTACATACGCCATCTTCAACGATTAAACGCTCTACCATTCCTTGGAACAAAGTTAAATTTGGTGTTTCTTCAATTGTTTTCTTTAATTCATGTTGGTAAGAGAACTTATCTGCTTGTGCTCGAAGTGCACGTACAGCTGGTCCTTTACCTGTATTTAACATACGCATTTGAATATGCGTTTTATCAATATTGCGTCCCATTTCTCCGCCTAATGCATCAATTTCACGAACAACAATCCCTTTTGCTGGTCCACCAACAGAAGGGTTACATGGCATAAACGCTACCATATCTAAATTAATTGTTAACATTAATGTTTTGGAGCCCATTCGTGCTGCCGCAAGACCAGCTTCACATCCTGCATGACCTGCACCGATTACTATAACATCGTATGAACCGGCATTGTATCCCATTATTTATTCCTCCTAATAATCTCTATCTTTCTGAAACATCGCCATATTATTTTCCTAAACAAAATTGAGAGAACAACTGGTCAATTAAGCTTTCATGGACAGTATCACCAGTAATTTCACCAAGTATTTCCCACGTTCTCGTTAAATCAATTTGTACCATATCAATCGGAACACCATTTTCTATTGCCTCAATTGCATCTCCAATTGTCTTTTCTGCTTGTGTTAATAGTCCGATATGCCTTGCGTTAGAAACATATGTCATATCTGCAGAATCAATTGTTCCTTCAAAGAATAGCTCAGCTATCGCCTGTTCAAGCTCATCTATTCCTTGCTCCTCGATTAAGGATGTTGTAATAACACGATTTCCCGCAGCCAATTCTGCAACACGTTCCATATCAATTCCTTGCGGTAAATCCGTCTTATTCACAATAACAATGAAATCTTTTCCTTGTACCGCACGGAATAAATCTTCATCTTCATTTGTTAAAGCCTCACTATAATTTACGACAATTAACACTAAATCTGCTTGGCTCATCATTTCTTTTGAACGTTCTACCCCAATTCGTTCAACAACATCTTCCGTTTCACGAATCCCGGCTGTGTCTATAAGTTTAAGTGGTACACCACGCACATTAACGTACTCTTCAATAACATCACGAGTTGTTCCTGCAATATCAGTTACAATTGCCTTTTTCTCTTGAACGAGACTATTTAATAGCGATGACTTCCCAACGTTAGGTCTACCGATGATTGCAGTAGCAATACCTTCACGTAAAATCTTCCCTTGCTTCGATGTTTCTAATATTTTTGCAATTTCAGCACGAACATGTGTCGCTTTCTCAATTAAAATATTATGTGTCATCTCTTCCACATCATCATATTCTGGGTAATCTATGTTTACCTCAACATGAGCTAGCGTTTCTAATATGTCCTGACGCAGGCGGCCAATTAATTTAGATAATCGCCCCTCCATTTGATTAATCGCTACGTTCATTGCACGATCTGTTTTTGCACGGATTAAGTCCATGACAGCTTCTGCTTGTGATAAATCAATACGACCATTTAAAAAAGCACGTTTTGTAAATTCACCAGGCTCTGCTAATCGTACTCCTTGCGCTAAAATAAGCTGCAATACTTTATTTACCGAAACAAGTCCACCGTGGCAGTTAATTTCTACTATATTTTCGCGTGTAAAAGTTCTTGGTGCACGCATAATAGACACCATAACTTCTTCAATAACTTGATTTGTATCTAAATCAACAATATGACCATAATGAATTGTGTGAGAAGGAACCTCTGTTAAGTCCTTCCCTTTAAAAATACGATTAACTTTTTCAACCGCATCATCCCCACTTACTCGAACAATGGCAATTGCGCCCTCTCCAAGCGCTGTGGAAATCGCAGCAATTGTATCAAATTCCATGTCCTTTCACCTCACTTGCTTATTTATCTCTATTTCAACACGATTATTTTCTTCACTAAATTATTAGAATACCATAACGAACCTATCTACAAAAGAATAATAACTCATTTTATTATGTCCTCATGTAAAAAACACTAAACTTATTCACAGTGGATAAGTTTAGTGTTTTTAGTTATCCACATCTGTTTTCCCCTCAAAAAAACCGGCACTCATTTGAGTAACCGGTCATTTGGAAGATATTACAACATGCCGATGTGGTTCATTTCCTTCAGAAGTTGTATTGATATCTTGATGATTAGATAATGCTTGATGGATAATTTTTCGTTCAAAAGATGGCATCGGCTCTAAAACAACTCTTTTTTTCGTTTTAGACACTTGTTTTGCTAATCGATAAGAAAGCGATTCTAACGTACTTTTTCTTTTACTACGATAATTTTCAGCATCTAGTGTGATACCAATATACTGTTTCGTATGGCGATTCGCGACAAGTTTTGTCAAATACTGTAAAGAGTTCAACGTATTACCTCTTTTTCCAATTAAAACACCTACATTATCACCAGAAATTGTAAATTCAACTTCGCGTCCCTTTACAATTTTACTAATCTCGACTTCCACACCCATGTTGCGAATAACATTTTTTAAATACTCTTCACATTCTTGAATGGGATCTTTCTTCAATACAACTTCTACTACTGCAGGACGATTCCCAAATAAGCCTAGGAATCCCCTTTTACCCTCATCGATAATATTTATATCAACTTGATCTTTTGAAGTGTTTAATTGCCTTAAAGCATCTTCTACTGCCAGCTCGACTGTTTGTCCTTTAGCAGTAATTACACTCACTTACCTGCTCCTCCAGCCTTACTAGCCTTAATTTCTGGCCCTTTGATAAAGTACATTTGAGCGATACCAAAGATATTACCAACAACCCAGTAAAGTGATAATGCCGCTGGGAAGTTAATTGCAAAGATTAAAATCATAATCGGCATAAGCCAAATCATCATTGCCATTTGTGGATTTTGACCAGCAGTTCCTGCCATTGCAAGCTTTTGCTGAATAAATGTCGTAATCGCTGCAACAACCGGTAAGATATAGTAAGGGTCTGCCTGTCCTAAATCAAACCATAAAAATGTATGTTTACTAATTTCTGATGTTCTCATAATCGCATGATAAAATGCGAATAAAATAGGCATCTGAACAAATATTGGTAAACAACCGGCTAATGGATTTATACCATTTTTTTGATATAACTGCATCATTTCTTGTTGTAATTTTTGCTGTGTTGCTTGATCTTTAGAGCTATGTTTTTCTTTTAACTTCACCATTTCTGGTTGTAATGCTTGCATTGCTTTCGTACTCTTCGTTTGTTTGATCATTAGTGGTAATAATGCAAAACGAATGATAAGAGTTGTAACGACGATTGCTAAACCATAATTCTTACCGAATAATTCAGCAAAATACGTAATTAACTGAGATAGTGGATATACAAAATATTCATTCCAAATCCCAGTGCTTTTCGGTGTAATTGGCTGATTTACTTCACTACAGCCAGCAGTAATTGCCATTAACGCAACAACCATGGCTAGTAAACCTAATTTCTTTTTCAAAGCCTACTCCTCCTTGTATCGGTATGTATATAGTGTAATTCATTTCCTTACGCTACTTTTTTATTTTTTTCATACCAGAGCGTTTAAAGACATGAATTAAGCTTTTCTTTACTTCTTCATATGTCATCTCTGCACAAGGCTTCCTTGCTATTATAACAAAATCTTTTCCAGAATCTATCTCATCTTTCAATTCTGTAATGGACTGACGGATCATACGCTTAATTCGATTACGAACTACTGCGTTTCCTATCTTCTTGCTAACAGAAAGACCGATGCGAAAATTTGGCTGTTCTTCTTTATTTAGTTGGTATACAACAAACTGACGGTTCGCATTTGATTTTCCTTTTTGAAAAACCTCCTGGAATTCATCATTCTTCTTTATACGATTTTTTTTCTTCATATCAATTGACACTCCTGTATTTCATCAGCGGAAATTCACTATTATTAGAAAAAAAGACCACTGAACGATCAGTGGTCTACGCAGATAATACTTTTCTTCCTTTACGACGACGAGCTGCTAGCACTTTACGTCCGTTCGCTGTGCTCATACGGCTGCGGAAACCATGTACTTTGCTGCGCTTACGTTTATTTGGTTGGTAAGTTCTTTTCATTATATGACACCTCCCTGAGGAATATCTGTTAAAGACAGTCTTATAAATTATAGTTAATCAACTAGGAAAATGTCAATGGTTCTCGAAATTTTCATCAAATATTCATTTTGAACCTGTTCACATTCTTTTTCACAGTTCTTATATTTCCTTGTGGATAAATGTTTTTTTATGTTTTTTATATCCACAAACTTTTTTCTTACTTTTACACAGTATATCGTATTGTGGACAAGTTTATTCCACAAGGTATTGATTTTGTGGATAACTTTCTTAATTTCATTGCTATAGCTACTTTTTTTTGATATTATAGTTGTGTTTTCACTTTGAATAAGTTTCCCACATGTTTATTTTATCCACAATTTGTGTATAACATGTGGACAGTTTTAATCACATGTGGGTAAATAGTTGTCCACATTTGCTTTTTTTGTCGAAAACCCTATCTCATATACAAACGACGTTTTTAGGTTTTAAAAGACGTTTCGTATAAATATACATTCACTATTTATTGGGTTGTACATTTGTTGCGCAACCTTATTCTTTTACCATCTTAGTAAAGGAGGGACACCTTTGGAAAACATCTCTGATTTATGGAATAGTGCCTTAAAAGAACTTGAAAAAAAGGTCAGTAAACCTAGTTATGAAACGTGGTTGAAGTCAACAACAGCACATAACTTAAAGAAAGACGTATTAACGATTACAGCTCCAAATGAATTTGCTCGTGATTGGCTAGAATCTCATTACTCAGAACTCATTTCGGAAACACTTTATGATTTAACAGGGGCAAAATTGGCTATTCGCTTTATTATTCCCCAAAGTCAAGCTGAAGAGGATATCGATCTTCCTCCTATAAAAAAAAATCGAGCACAAGATGATTCTACTCATTTACCACAGAGCATGTTAAATCCAAAATATACATTTGATACATTTGTTATTGGCTCTGGTAACCGTTTTGCCCATGCTGCTTCATTAGCTGTAGCTGAGGCTCCAGCTAAAGCATATAATCCTCTCTTTATTTACGGGGGCGTTGGGCTTGGAAAGACGCATTTAATGCATGCGATCGGTCATTATGTAATTGAACACAATCCAAACGCGAAAGTTGTATATTTATCATCCGAAAAATTTACAAATGAATTCATTAACTCTATTCGTGATAATAAAGCAGTCGATTTTCGTAATAAATATCGCAATGTAGATGTTTTATTGATAGATGATATTCAATTTCTTGCTGGAAAAGAACAAACTCAAGAAGAGTTTTTCCATACATTTAATGCATTACACGAAGAAAGCAAACAAATTGTAATTTCAAGTGATCGGCCACCAAAAGAAATTCCAACTTTAGAAGATCGTCTTCGTTCTCGCTTTGAATGGGGACTCATTACGGACATTACGCCACCAGATTTAGAGACGCGAATTGCGATTTTACGTAAAAAAGCAAAAGCTGAAGGACTTGATATACCAAACGAGGTTATGCTGTATATCGCAAATCAAATCGATTCAAACATTCGTGAATTAGAAGGTGCGCTCATCCGAGTTGTAGCTTATTCATCTTTAATTAACAAAGATATTAATGCTGATTTAGCAGCTGAAGCACTTAAAGATATTATTCCAAATTCTAAACCAAAAATTATTTCTATTTATGATATCCAAAAAGCTGTCGGGGGCGTTTACCAAGTAAAATTAGAAGATTTTAAAGCGAAAAAGCGTACAAAATCAGTTGCGTTTCCTCGTCAAATTGCAATGTATTTATCACGCGAACTTACAGATTCCTCTTTACCTAAAATAGGTGAAGAATTTGGTGGACGTGACCATACAACCGTTATCCATGCCCATGAAAAAATTTCTAAGCTACTAAAAACGGATACGCAATTGCAAAAACAAGTCGAAGAAATTAATGATATTTTAAAGTAGTAGCTGAATAGTGTGAATAACTCTCCTTGTTTTACGCACAGTCTATCCACATGTAGATAGACTGTTTTTACATCTTTCAACGGGGTTATCCACATATCCACAAGCCCTATTACTATTACTACTATTTTTTATCTTTATTAATTAAATAAAATCTTATACTTACCGGAGGTTTTTCTTTATGCGTTTTACAATACAAAAAGACTATCTTGTAAGAAGTGTACAGGATGTAATGAAGGCTGTTTCTTCTCGTACAACAATTCCAATTCTTACAGGAATTAAAGTTGTCGCTACTGAAGAAGGGGTTACATTAACAGGAAGCGATGCAAACATCTCTATTGAATCCTTTATTCCCGTCGAAGAGGACGGAAAAGAGATTGTAGAAATAGGACAATCAGGAAGTATTGTTTTACAAGCAAAATATTTTAGTGAGATCGTAAAAAAACTACCGAAAGACACTGTCGAAATTTCTGTGGAAAATCATTTTATGACAAAAATAAAATCTGGAAAATCAGAGTTTAACTTAAATGGTTTAGATTCTGCTGAATATCCATTATTACCACAGATTGAAGAACATCATGTTTTTAAGATTCCAACAGACTTACTTAAACATATGATTAGACAAACTGTATTTGCAGTTTCTACTTCGGAAACAAGACCGATCTTGACAGGTGTAAACTGGAAGGTATATAACAGCGAATTAATTTGTATTGCAACAGATAGTCACAGACTAGCACTTCGAAAAGCAAAAATCGAAGGATATAATATTGCAGATGCGTTTCAAGCAAATGTTGTAATTCCAGGTAAGAGCCTAAATGAATTAAGTAAAATTCTAGATGAGTCGGAAGAAATGGTAGATATCGTTATTACGGAGTATCAAGTATTATTCCGTACAAAACATTTATTATTCTTCTCAAGATTGTTAGAAGGAAATTATCCTGATACAACACGTCTAATTCCAGCAGAGAGTAAGACGGATATTTTTGTGAATACAAAAGAATTTCTACAGGCTATTGATCGTGCTTCACTATTAGCAAGGGACGGCCGCAATAATGTTGTAAAATTATCAACGTTAGAACAAAAAATGTTGGAAATCTCTTCTAATTCTCCGGAAATCGGAAAAGTAGTGGAAGAAGTTCAATGTGAAAACGTAGATGGAGAAGAATTAAAAATATCTTTTAGTGCAAAATATATGATGGATGCATTAAAAGCTTTAGATAGTACAGAGATTAAGATTAGCTTTACTGGGGCAATGAGACCATTCTTAATTCGTACAGTAAATGATGATTCAATTACTCAATTAATTTTACCAGTTCGTACTTACTAGATAGAAAATAAGGGTTGCTAGTTTAAAGATGCTAGTAGCCCTTATTTGATTTTGGGGTATTACTTTCCTAATGCTAGTTTATTTAGTACAATGAAAGAATGAACACTTTGAGAAAGTGAGCGATTTTATGAAACGTATTAAAATTTCAACAGAGTATATTACACTAGGACAATTTTTAAAGTTAGCTGATGTAATCGATACAGGTGGCGCTGTAAAATGGTTTTTACAAGAATATGAAGTGTACGTGAATCAAGAACTTGAAAACAGAAGAGGTCGCAAGTTATATGCGAACGATATTATTGAAATTCCGGGTAGCGGAACTTTCCAAGTTCAGGCATAAAGGGGGAGCCCTTTGTTTATTTCAGAAATACAATTAAAAAACTATCGCAATTATGAAAAATTAGAGCTTTCCTTTGAAGATAAAGTGAATGTAATTATCGGCGAAAATGCGCAAGGGAAAACAAATTTGATGGAAGCTATTTATGTGTTAGCGATGGCGAAATCTCATAGAACCTCCAATGACCGCGAGCTTATCCGTTGGGATGAAGATTTCGGTCAAATTAAAGGGAAATTACAAAAGAGAAATAGTTCTTTGTCTTTAGAATTAAATATTTCGAAAAAAGGTAAAAAGGCAAAATTAAATCAACTTGAACAACAAAAGTTGAGTCAATATATTGGCGAAATGAATGTTGTCATGTTTGCCCCAGAAGATTTAAATCTTGTAAAAGGAAGCCCTCAAGTAAGAAGACGCTTTTTAGATATGGAATTAGGACAAATAGCTCCTGTTTATTTGTATGAATTAAGTCAATATCAAAAAGTGCTCACGCAACGAAACCACTTGCTAAAAAAAATGCAAGGGAATAGTAAAAATGAGGAAACGATGTTGGATGTATTTACACTGCAACTGATTGAACACGGTGCAAAAATATTGCAAAAGCGTTTTGATTTTTTACATTTACTGCAAGAATGGGCAGCCCCAATTCATCGTGGTATAAGCCGTGGATTAGAAGAATTAGAAATTATTTATAAACCAAGTGTAGATGTATCAGAATCAATGGATTTGTCGAAAATAAAAGAAGTATACTATGAAAGTTTTCAATCTGTGAAACAACGTGAAATTTTCCGTGGTACGACTTTAATTGGTCCTCATCGTGATGATTTACAATTCTTCGTTAATAGTAAAAATGTTCAAGTCTTTGGTTCGCAAGGACAACAACGAACGACTGCACTATCCCTAAAATTAGCTGAAATTGAATTGATTTATTCAGAGGTTAAAGAATATCCAATCCTTTTGCTGGATGATGTTTTATCAGAATTAGACGATTATCGTCAATCACATCTGTTAAATACAATTCAAGGAAAGGTGCAAACATTTGTTACAACGACGAGTGTCGACGGAATTGAACACGAAACATTGAAAGATGCGAAAACAATTCATGTAACGAACGGCACGGTAGATTGTGAAATAGATAGGGCATAAACCCCTGTTTAAATGGAAAAGTAGGTGATCTTTGTGTCAATGGAACAAAAACAAATGCAAGAAAATGCATATGATGAAAGTCAGATACAGGTACTTGAAGGACTAGAGGCAGTTCGGAAACGTCCAGGTATGTATATTGGATCTACGAGTGGGAAAGGACTTCACCACCTTGTATGGGAAATTGTTGATAATAGTATCGATGAAGCATTAGCAGGATATTGCGATGAAATTAACGTTAGTATTGAAGAAGATAATAGTATTCTTGTAACGGATAATGGCCGTGGTATCCCAGTTGGTATACAAGAAAAAATGGGACGTCCTGCAGTTGAGGTTATTATGACTGTCCTCCACGCTGGTGGTAAATTTGGCGGTGGCGGTTATAAGGTTTCTGGTGGTTTGCATGGTGTTGGTGCATCTGTTGTAAATGCCTTGTCAACAGAACTAGAAGTATTTGTACATCGTGACGGTAAAATTCATTACCAAAAATACGAAAGAGGTATTCCGGTTGCAGATTTAAAAGTCATCGGTGATACAGATAAAACTGGAACAATAACTCGCTTTAAACCGGATCCAGAAATTTTTAAAGAGACGACAGAATATGAATTTGATACGCTAGCGACTCGTATGCGTGAGTTGGCGTTTTTAAATCGTAATATTAAATTAACAATTGAAGATAAACGTGAACATAAACAAAAGAAAGAGTTCCACTATGAAGGTGGAATTAAATCATATGTTGAACATTTAAATCGTTCAAAACAACCAATTCATGAAGAGCCTGTATATGTAGAGGGTTCAAAAGATGGTATTCAAGTTGAAGTTGCGCTTCAATATAACGAAGGATATACAAATCATATTTACTCATTTACAAATAATATTCATACGTATGAAGGTGGTACACATGAGGTAGGATTTAAAACTGCCCTAACACGTGTGATTAACGATTATGGCCGTAAAAATAACATTTTAAAAGATGCGGATAGTAATTTAACTGGTGAAGATGTTCGTGAAGGTTTAACAGCAATCGTGTCAATTAAACATCCAAATCCACAATTCGAAGGGCAAACGAAGACGAAACTTGGAAATAGTGAAGCGAGAACGATTACGGAGTCAGTATTCTCAGAGGCTTTTGAAAAGTTCTTACTGGAAAATCCCAATGTTGCACGTAAAGTTGTAGATAAAGGAACGATGGCAGCGCGTGCGCGTGTAGCAGCTAAAAAGGCTCGTGAGCTAACTCGCCGAAAGAGTGCTTTAGAAGTTTCAAGTTTACCAGGGAAATTGGCAGACTGTTCTTCTAAAGATCCCGCAATTAGTGAAATTTATATCGTAGAGGGTGACTCTGCGGGTGGATCTGCAAAACAAGGACGCGATCGTCATTTCCAAGCGATTTTACCGCTGAAAGGTAAAATTATTAATGTTGAAAAAGCACGCTTAGATAAAATTTTATCAAATGATGAAGTTCGTACAATTATTACGGCGATCGGTACAAATATCGGTGGAGACTTCGATATTGAAAAAGCACGCTATCATAAAGTTATTATTATGACCGATGCCGATGTTGATGGTGCGCATATTCGTACCCTATTATTAACGTTCTTCTATCGTTATATGCGTCAAATCATTGAGTGTGGCTATATATATATTGCGCAGCCACCTTTGTTTAAAGTACAACAAGGTAAAAAAATTCAATATGCTTATAACGATAAAGAACTTGAAAAGATATTAGCTGAGCTACCAGCCCAGCCGAAACCAGGAATTCAACGTTATAAAGGTCTTGGAGAAATGAATCCAACTCAGCTATGGGAGACGACAATGGATCCAGAAGTACGTTCGTTACTTCAAGTTTCTCTTCAAGATGCAATAGAAGCAGACGAAACGTTTGAAATTTTAATGGGTGATAAAGTGGAACCACGTCGTAACTTTATCCAAGAGAATGCAAAATACGTGAAAAACCTTGATATTTAAATGAGTAATGACAGGAATCTAAGTATTCCTGTCTTCTACATATAAATCAATGTATGTGTAACGGAAATGTAAGAGGAGGTGCTCGTTGATGTCAGACAATCAACAACAAGCACGAATTCGAGAAATTAATATTAGTCATGAAATGCGTACCTCATTTTTAGATTACGCAATGAGTGTTATCGTATCTCGTGCATTACCAGATGTTCGTGATGGATTAAAACCTGTGCATCGTAGGGTTTTATATGCGATGAATGATTTAGGAATTACAGCTGATAAAGCGTATAAGAAATCAGCACGTATTGTTGGTGAAGTAATTGGTAAGTATCACCCCCACGGTGATTCAGCTGTTTATGAAACGATGGTACGTATGGCGCAAGATTTCAGTCAACGTTATATGCTTGTTGATGGGCATGGTAACTTCGGTTCTGTAGATGGAGATTCAGCAGCGGCAATGCGTTATACAGAGGCAAGAATGTCTAAGATTTCTATGGAATTAATACGTGATATTTCAAAAAATACAATTGATTATCAAGATAACTACGATGGTTCGGAAAGAGAGCCGATTGTATTACCAGCGCGTTTCCCTAATTTATTAGTAAACGGTACGACAGGTATTGCTGTTGGTATGGCAACAAATATCCCGCCGCATCAGCTTGGCGAAGTAATTGATGGTGTGCTGGCATTAAGTCATAACCCTGATATTACTATCGCGGAATTGATGGAATATATTCCTGGGCCAGACTTTCCGACGGCAGGTTTAATTTTAGGGCGAAGTGGAATTCGAAGAGCTTACGAAACAGGTCGCGGTTCTATTATGCTTCGTGCTAAGGTTGAAATTGAAGAGAAGTCAAACGGTAAACAATCTATTATCGTAACGGAACTACCTTATCAAGTTAATAAGGCACGATTAATTGAAAAAATCGCAGAATTAGTTCGCGATAAGAAAATTGAAGGTATTACAGATTTACGTGATGAATCAGATCGTAATGGTATGCGTATCGTTATGGAAGTACGTCGTGATGCTAATGCTAATGTACTATTAAATAATTTATATAAACATACAGCGCTTCAAACAAGTTTTGGTATTAATATGTTATCTCTTGTAAATGGAGAGCCTCAAGTACTAAATTTAAAACAAAACTTATATCATTATTTGGAGCACCAGAAGGTAGTAATCCGTAGACGTACTGCTTATGAATTAGAAAAAGCAGAGGCACGTGCTCATATTTTAGAAGGATTACGAATTGCTTTAGATCATCTTGATGAAGTTATTACGTTAATTCGTAGTTCAAAAACGGCAGATATTGCAAAGCAGGGCTTAATGGAACGTTTCGGTTTAAGTGAGAAACAAGCGCAAGCGATTTTAGACATGCGTCTGCAACGCTTAACTGGATTAGAACGTGAAAAAATCGAGCAAGAATATCAAGACTTAATGAAGTTAATTGCTGAATTAAAAGCGATTTT
>NZ_JBQYMD010000001.1:4647500-4662500 GCF_052682895.1 Bacillus sp. WC2503
TAACTTCGGGAGAAGGGGTGCTTTCTTAACGGAAAGCCGCAGTGAATAGGCCCAAGCGACTGTTTAGCAAAAACACAGGTCTCTGCGAAGCCGTAAGGCGAAGTATAGGGGCTGACACCTGCCCGGTGCTGGAAGGTTAAGGAGAGGGGTTAGCGTAAGCGAAGCTCTGAACTGAAGCCCCAGTAAACGGCGGCCGTAACTATAACGGTCCTAAGGTAGCGAAATTCCTTGTCGGGTAAGTTCCGACCCGCACGAAAGGTGTAACGATTTGGGCACTGTCTCAACCAGAGACTCGGTGAAATTATAGTACCTGTGAAGATGCAGGTTACCCGCGACAGGACGGAAAGACCCCGTGGAGCTTTACTGTAGCCTGATATTGAATTTTGGTACAGTTTGTACAGGATAGGCGGGAGCCATTGAAACCGGAGCGCTAGCTTCGGTGGAGGCGCTGGTGGGATACCGCCCTGACTGTATTGAAATTCTAACCTACGGGTCTTATCGACCCGGGAGACAGTGTCAGGTGGGCAGTTTGACTGGGGCGGTCGCCTCCTAAAGTGTAACGGAGGCGCCCAAAGGTTCCCTCAGAATGGTTGGAAATCATTCGTAGAGTGCAAAGGCATAAGGGAGCTTGACTGCGAGACCTACAAGTCGAGCAGGGACGAAAGTCGGGCTTAGTGATCCGGTGGTTCCGCATGGAAGGGCCATCGCTCAACGGATAAAAGCTACCCCGGGGATAACAGGCTTATCTCCCCCAAGAGTCCACATCGACGGGGAGGTTTGGCACCTCGATGTCGGCTCATCGCATCCTGGGGCTGTAGTCGGTCCCAAGGGTTGGGCTGTTCGCCCATTAAAGCGGTACGCGAGCTGGGTTCAGAACGTCGTGAGACAGTTCGGTCCCTATCCGTCGTGGGCGTAGGAAATTTGAGAGGAGCTGTCCTTAGTACGAGAGGACCGGGATGGACGCACCGCTGGTGTACCAGTTGTTCTGCCAAGGGCATAGCTGGGTAGCTATGTGCGGAAGGGATAAGTGCTGAAAGCATCTAAGCATGAAGCCCCCCTCAAGATGAGATTTCCCATAGCGTAAGCTAGTAAGATCCCTGAAAGATGATCAGGTTGATAGGTTCGAGGTGGAAGCATGGTGACATGTGGAGCTGACGAATACTAATAGATCGAGGACTTAACCATATAATATGTAGCAAATGTTATCTAGTTTTGAAGGAATATGCCTTCATAGTTTGGTGATGATGGCAGAGAGGTCACACCCGTTCCCATACCGAACACGGAAGTTAAGCTCTCTAGCGCCGATGGTAGTTGGGACCTTGTCCCTGTGAGAGTAGGACGTCGCCAAGCAACTAAAAAACACGAGTCTTTGACTCGTGTTTTTTTATTTCCCATGAAATAGATTAGATTCTGATAGTAAAAATACTGAAATATAGTAAGGTATTTTTTGGGCAGAAATATTAAGGAATTGATAAATAAATGGATAATCTTCAGATCCATAACTACCAAGTAAGTCATACCACCAATCAGTTTCATACCTAGAAATCATGCTTAAATTATAGAGCAATAAGTAATGAACGAGGAGCTCAGGTAAAATGGGTTTAGAATTTCTAGGATTAGTCGTAAGTGGTAAGTAATAAGTATTAGTAAGGTACTCATAGTATAAAGGAGTACTATACATAGGATTCCACGATTGAATAGGCGCCGAAAAAAACACATTCGATTCACTATTTTTCTCAGCTACGTGTTGTATCGATAAATGTTTACAAGTTGTTTCGATGTAACGAGAAAATCGCTCTTTAGTCATATGTAATCGATCTAATATATTGACTGAAAAGGAGAGCTCATTTTTATTTGTTGAATCGATCTTATATAAAGTCGATACTTTTTGACTATAACGAAACAAATTTTGTAATTCAGGAATATTCCCCATCAGCTCTAACATATTAAACTTCTCCGCTTCTAAGTGTTTCATGTGAAACAGTTGTTCTGCAACGTGAGTAAATAATCCGTTTTTCTGTATTTTCACCTCATCTTCTAAAAATTGATACCCCTGTTTTTTTCGTTTACGAGTTGTAACGCCATGAGCTAAAACAGTAGTTGATTCTGGGTAGTTAGGATCAATAGTTAACAAGCAAGCTTTAAATAGTTGGCTAATTCCATAAAATAACAACATTGGTTGAATCGAAAAAGGGGCCGCCTTATATAATTCGTAATAATTTTTCCCGTGTTCTAAGTAGTAAATAAAGGGATAACAGTTTTCAAAACTTTTTTTTTCAGCATCTTGTATGGAGGATTTTTCATAACAACGGGCAAGATAACGTTGTACATTTTGAGATGAAAAAAAGAAACTTAATTGCTGCCAAGTACAATGTGTTTGATGCATATATTACGCTCCTTTTATTGTCTAAAAATTCTAACATATATATACGTCCTTGACAGTATTTTAACCAATTGATAAGCTACTAATAATAATTTCTGGTATCATGGGGGGAACAATTATGTGGGAATCTAAATTTGTTAAAGAAGGTTTGACTTTTGATGATGTATTACTTGTACCAGCGAGGTCAGATATATTACCAAGAGAAGTAAGTGTTAAAACAGTTTTATCTGAAAGCTTACAGCTAAACATCCCGTTAATTAGTGCAGGAATGGATACAGTAACAGAAGCTGACATGGCTATTGCAATGGCTCGCCAAGGCGGTTTAGGAATTATTCATAAGAATATGTCTATTGAGCAACAGGCAGAGCAAGTTGATAAAGTAAAGCGCTCTGAAAGCGGCGTTATTTCAGATCCTTTCTTCTTAACTCCAGAACATCAAGTATATGATGCAGAACATCTTATGGGAAAATATCGTATCTCAGGTGTACCAGTTGTAAATAATTTAGATGAGCGAAAATTAGTTGGTATTATTACCAACCGTGATATGCGTTTCATCCAAGATTACTCAATCAAAATTTCTGACGTAATGACAAAAGAACAGTTAATTACAGCTCCAGTTGGTACTACACTGGAAGAAGCTGAAAAGATCCTACAAAAGTATAAAATTGAAAAGCTCCCTCTTGTTGATAATAACGGTGTATTACAAGGGCTTATTACAATAAAAGATATTGAAAAAGTAATTGAATTCCCAAACTCTGCTAAAGATAAGCAAGGACGCTTATTAGTTGGAGCGGCTGTTGGTGTAACGGCTGATGCTATGCTTCGTATCGATGCATTAGTAAAAGCTAGCGTAGATGCAATTGTACTTGATACAGCTCATGGGCATTCTAAAGGTGTTATTGAAAAGGTAAAAGAAGTTCGTGCGAAATATCCAGCACTAAATATTATCGCTGGAAATGTTGCTACAGCTGAAGCAACGAAAGCATTAATCGAGGCTGGTGCAAACGTAGTTAAAGTTGGTATTGGACCAGGTTCTATTTGTACGACACGCGTTGTAGCTGGTGTTGGTGTACCACAATTAACAGCAGTTTATGATTGTGCAACAGAAGCTCGTAAACACGGTATTCCAGTTATTGCTGATGGCGGTGTTAAGTACTCTGGTGATATGGTTAAAGCTTTAGCAGCAGGAGCACACGTTGTTATGCTAGGTAGTATGTTTGCTGGTGTTGCTGAAAGCCCTGGAGAAACTGAGATTTACCAAGGTCGCCAATTTAAAGTATATCGTGGTATGGGTTCTGTTGGAGCGATGGAAAAAGGAAGTAAAGATCGTTACTTCCAAGAAGGAAACAAAAAACTTGTTCCAGAAGGTATTGAAGGACGCGTACCATATAAAGGACCTTTAGCAGATACAGTTCATCAATTAGTTGGTGGATTACGTGCAGGTATGGGATATTGTGGAGCACAGGATTTAGAATTCTTACGTGAGAATGCACAGTTCATTCGCATGTCAGGTGCTGGTTTACGTGAAAGCCACCCTCATCATGTACAAATTACAAAAGAGGCTCCAAACTACTCATTATAATGTCTTATATGTAAATAGATAGAGATTTGATATCTCTGTCTATTTTTTTTTGATTATGTTAGAATAACGGTTATGTGAGTACATAGATATTGGGGGTAGCAAAAGTGAAAGGTATGTTTTGCAAAAGATTCATGGCTTTGGTAACGGTGCTTACACTAGCTTGTAGCATGCTGTTACCATATAGCAATGCATCGGCTGAAACAGGAGCCGCTCTAAACATTGAAGCAGGTGCGGCAATTTTAGTAGAAGCGAATTCTGGGAAAATTTTATATCAAAAGAATGCAGATGAGTTATTATCAATTGCTAGTATGACAAAAATGATGAGTGAATATTTAGTTCATGAAGCAGTGGATAAAGGAAAACTTAAGTGGGATCAAAAGATTAAGGTTTCTGAATATGCGCATAAGATTTCACAGGATCGTTCATTATCAAATGTTCCACTAGAAAATGGTGGTTCTTATACGGTAAAAGAGTTATACGAAGCGATGGCGATTTATTCCGCTAATGGAGCAACAATTGCTCTAGGTGAAGCAGTGGCAGGAAAAGAAGTTAATTTTGTAAAAATGATGAATGATAAGGCAAAAGAGTTGGGATTGAAAAATTATAAATTTGTAAATTCTACAGGCCTAACGAACAAAGATTTAAAAGGACAGCATCCCGAAGGAACAACACCGGATGAAGAAAATAAAATGTCTGCAAGGGACGTCGCAATTTTAGCACAACATCTTATTAAGGATTATCCCAAAACATTAGATACAGCAAAAATCCCTAAAAAAGTATTCCAAGAGGGTGGAAAATACCCGATTAATATGGATAACTGGAATTGGATGTTAAAAGGTTTAGTTAAGCAATACGATGGCGTAGACGGCCTGAAAACAGGATCAACTCCAGAAGCCGGTGATTGCTTCACTGGTACGGTTGAAAGAAACGGTATGCGTTTTATTTCTGTAGTTATTAAAACAAGTTCTCATACAGCACGTTTTGATGAAACGAAGAAGTTATATGATTATGGATTTGCTAACTTTGAAATGAAGCAAATGTATAAAAAAGATTCTTCAGTAAAAGGACAAGAAACAGTAAGAGTAGAAAATGCAAAAGATAAAGATGTAGCAGTTCAAACAAAACAAGTTGTTTCACTTCCAGTGCCAAAAGGAAGTAAAGATGTTTATAAAACAGAATTTAAAGAAGCAAGTAAGGGACAAGAAGCACCTATTAAAAAGGGTGTTGCACTTGGTCAGATGGTAATTACACCAAAAGATACGAATGACCCTGGATTTTTATCTGGTAAGTCATTACAAGTAGATCTTGTAACAACATCAGCAGTGGAAGAAGCAAACTGGTTTACTCGTTCTATGCGCGGAATCGGCTCTTTCTTTAGTGGTATATGGAATAGTGCTGTTGATACAGTAAAAGGTTGGTTTTAAAAGCTCCTCATTGTAGGAGCTTTTTCTTATTCCCATTTTTCATACCTACTTTATGAAAAAGTAGTAGACAAGCATCTGATAGTTAATGGTAGAATGTAAGAGTATTCTTAATTTTCGCCTTTAACGGGGGAAAGCAATTCACCTAGGGGGGTTTTTGTACATGACAAATGTAACAGGGACAGAACGTGTAAAACGTGGAATGGCAGAAATGCAAAAAGGCGGCGTTATTATGGACGTAGTTAACGCTGAACAAGCAAGGATTGCAGAAGAAGCAGGCGCAGTTGCCGTTATGGCATTAGAGCGTGTACCAGCAGATATTCGTGCAGCAGGTGGCGTTTCTCGTATGGCAGACCCAACGATTGTTGAAGAAGTTATGGGTGCGGTGTCAATTCCGGTTATGGCAAAATGCCGTATCGGTCATCTTGTAGAAGCACGTGTATTAGAATCATTAGGGGTAGACTATATCGATGAGAGTGAAGTATTAACTCCTGCTGATGAAGTATACCATTTAAATAAACGTGATTACACAGTTCCGTTTGTATGTGGTTGCCGTGATATCGGAGAAGCTGCACGTCGTATTGCAGAAGGTGCATCTATGCTTCGTACAAAAGGTGAGCCAGGAACAGGAAACATTGTAGAGGCAGTGCGTCATATGCGCCAAGTCAATGCAGAAATCCGTCAAGTTGCAAGTCTACGTGAAGATGAGTTAATGACATATGCAAAAAATACTGGTGCTCCTTATGAAGTACTACTTGAAATTAAACGCCTTGGTCGCTTGCCAGTTGTAAACTTTGCAGCAGGTGGTGTAGCAACACCAGCAGATGCAGCGTTAATGATGCAACTTGGTGCTGATGGTGTATTTGTTGGATCTGGTATCTTCAAATCAGAGAACCCAGAGAAATTTGCACGTGCAATCGTTGAAGCGACGACTCATTATGAAGATTACGAACTAATTGCAAGCCTTTCTAAAGGATTGGGTAATGCAATGAAAGGTGTCGAAATTTCAACGTTATTACCAGAACAACGCATGCAAGAGCGTGGATGGTAATTGAAGGAGAACTTTAAAATGGTGAAAATCGGTGTACTAGGTCTTCAAGGTGCAGTTCGTGAGCATGTAAAATCAGTTGAAGCAAGTGGTGCAGAAGCTGTTGTTGTAAAGCGTATAGAGCAACTTGAAGAGATTGATGGTCTTATTTTACCAGGCGGTGAAAGTACAACAATGCGTCGTCTTATTGATAAGTATGCTTTCATGGAACCACTTCGTACATTTGCGAAGTCTGGTAAACCAATGTTTGGTACATGTGCAGGTATGATTCTTCTTGCGAAAACACTTATTGGCTATGAAGAAGCACATATTGGTGCTATGGATATTACAGTTGAACGCAATGCGTTTGGACGCCAAAAAGATAGTTTTGAAGCCGCACTTTCAATGAAAGGTGTGGGGGAAGACTTTATTGGTGTATTTATCCGTGCTCCGTATGTTGTAGATGTCGCTGATAACGTTGAAGTACTTTCTAAGCACGGCGATCGAATGGTAGCGGTAAGACAAGATCAGTTTTTAGCTGCTTCATTCCATCCGGAATTAACGGATGATCATCGTGTGACAGCATACTTTGTCGAAATGGTAAAAGAAGCTAAAATGAAAAAAGTTGTGTAAGTAACTTGCAACTTGTATAAGATTATAGTAAATTGATGGTAACAATTTTATAAAATAAGCGTGTTGATAGGAAGTAGTAACAAATGTCGTTTCTTATAGAGAGTCGATGGTTGGTGGAAATCGATAGAAACAGTTTGTGAATCCATCCTGGAATGGAATGTGGAATATCTTTATGATTAGTAAACATTCCCGGTGAAGAGCCGTTATTTCTACTTGAGAGGAAAGTAGTAATGCTTTCAACTAGGGTGGCAACGCGGGTTAACTCCCGTCCCTTTGTATAGGGACGGGAGTTTTTTGTGTTTTATAAAATAAAAGGAGGAGTATATAATGCTTGATATTAAATTATTACGTACGAACTTTGAAGAAGTAAAAGCAAAATTGCAGCATAGAGGCGAAGATTTAACGGAGTTTGGTCGTTTTGAAGAGCTTGATACGAGAAGAAGAGAACTACTTGTTCAAACAGAAGAACTAAAAAGTAAACGTAACGAAGTGTCTCAACAAATTTCAGTATTAAAGCGTGAAAAGAAAGATGCAGAAGCTTTAATTTTAGAAATGCGTGAAGTTGGAGAAAAAGTAAAAGATCTTGATAATGAACTTCGTACAGTTGAAGAAGACTTAGAAAGATTAATGTTATCTATTCCAAATATTCCTCATGAATCTGCTCCAGTTGGTGAAACAGAGGATGATAATGTAGTAGCGCGTACTTGGGGAGAAGTGAAGGAATTTGCTTTTGAACCAAAACCACATTGGGATCTTGCTACAGATTTAGGAGTTTTAGATTTTGAGCGTGCGGGGAAAGTAACAGGAAGCCGCTTCGTATTTTACAAAGGTGCAGGCGCAAGATTAGAGCGTGCTTTAATTAGTTTTATGCTTGATCTTCATACTGACGAGCATGGATATGAAGAAGTGTTACCTCCGTATATGGTAAACCGTGCAAGTATGACAGGAACAGGACAACTTCCGAAGTTTGAAGAAGATGCATTCCGTATTGAAAGTGAAGATTACTTCTTAATTCCAACAGCAGAAGTACCTGTAACGAATATGCATCGTGATGAGATTTTAAATAAAGAGCAATTGCCTATAAGATATGCTGCATTTAGCTCTTGCTTCCGTTCTGAAGCAGGTTCAGCTGGTCGCGATACACGTGGTTTAATTCGCCAACATCAGTTCAATAAAGTAGAGCTTGTGAAGTTCGTAAAACCAGAAGATTCTTATGAAGAGTTAGAAAAATTAACAAATGATGCAGAACGCGTGTTACAATTATTAGAGTTGCCATATCGCGTTATGAGCATGTGCACAGGCGATTTAGGATTTACAGCAGCGAAGAAATACGATATTGAAGTATGGATTCCAAGCTATGGCACATATCGTGAAATTTCTTCTTGTAGTAATTTTGAAGCTTTCCAAGCGAGACGTGCAAATATCCGTTTCCGCCGTGAGCCAAACGGAAAACCAGAACATGTTCATACATTAAATGGATCTGGTCTTGCAATTGGACGTACGGTTGCAGCTATTTTAGAGAACTACCAACAAGAAGATGGTACAATTATAATTCCAGAAGTTCTTCGCCCTTATATGGGAGGAAAAACAGTTATTAAGTAAATTTAAACATTCATCGGTATGAGTGATTGGTAATTATGAGCGTTGTCAGTACTGTAATGTAGGAGGGGGAAAGTAAAATTTTCCTTTCCTCATAATTTATTTTAGTAGGGTTGACTAACTGTTTTTCTTTTGATATTATATTTGATGTCAATATGGAGGTATACCCAAGTCTGGCTGAAGGGATCGGTCTTGAAAACCGACAGGCGGCGAGAGTCGCGCGGGGGTTCGAATCCCTCTACCTCCTCCAGATATAATTGACAACAGCGCATATAAGTGGAGATTGGAGAACTCGTTACCAACACGTAACGAGTTTTTATTTTAAAACCAATCATAAAGTATGGTGTAAGGCGATTTTGTCCTTATTACACACTCATATTCCGATGATTATCTTCATAGATATGAAAGGAGTCAACATGGATCTTATTATACAAACGTTTCCTTTAGATGGAAAAACTTTATATTATGTACAATGTCCTGTCTGTAAGAACAATAGAATTTTAAACAGTGGTGCAAATGTATCGCGCATTATAAGCGATGATACATTCCGTAAACTTTGTGGTTGTACTTGTGATGTAAAGCAAGCTACGACAAAAGTAGAGGCGCCAAAAAAGGTTGAAAAACCAGCTGTAAAGAAAGAAGCAGCTCCAAAACGTACAGGTAAAGTATTAACGGCAGTGATTAACGGGAAAGAAATGACTGTTAAAGAGATTGCTGAAACATATGACATTAGTACAAGTACTGTTCGTCAGCGTATTAACGCTGGAAAACCTGAGAGTGAAATTATTGCTCCAACAAAGAAGAAGTAATTTAATAGGAAAACCCGTGCATATGCACGGGTTTTTTATTTTACAAGTTTACGTGTTTGTTTTAAGAAATGGCCAATTTTTTTAATGATTGGTTCGATTGAATCGCCATCTTTTAAAATATCGTATTCATTAATGTTTAATCGTAAAACAGGGCATGAATTGAAGTTGTTAATCCAGTTTTCGTAACGTCCGTGCATCTCTTTCCAATACTCAATTGGTGTTTGCTGCTCCATCGGGCGTCCGCGTTCTTGAATACGGTCTACAATATCATCGAAAGAACCTTCTAAGTAAATTAATAAGTCTGGATGAGGGAAGTAAGGAGTCATGACCATAGCATCAAATAAACCTTTGTATGTTTCATAATCAGTTTCCGTCATTGTACCTTTTTCATGATGCATCTTTGCGAAAATTCCAGTGTCTTCATAGATAGAACGGTCTTGAACAAAACCACCACCGTATTCAAAAATTCTCTTTTGTTCTTTAAATCGTTCTGCTAAGAAGTATACTTGCAAGTGGAAGCTCCAGCGTGTGAAATCGGCATAGAACTTGTCCAAATATGGATTAGAATCTACTTTTTCAAATGATGTGCGATAACCTAAAGCGTTAGCTAGTGCAGTTGTCATAGTTGATTTTCCGACACCTACTGTTCCAGCGATAGTAATTACTGCATCATTCGGTATATCATATTTTTGCCTTAAATTCATTATTATTTCGACTCCTTTAAGAGAGTATTTTGAAGGGCGGATAGGATGACGTTTAAATCATCGGGATTTTGTACAAAATCCATATCATCTCCGTTAAATTTCAACACTGGGATATCTGGATGGTCCTTTTTAAAAGTATCCATTGCTGTTTCGTAATCTTTTGTGAGCTGTAGTAAGTAATTTGGATCCATATTTTTTTCGAATTCTCTTCCGCGCATTGCGATTCGTTTTTGTAATGTTTCCAGGCTAGCTGTTAAATAAACGATGACATTTGGTACAGGCATATCTTGTGTAAGGATACGATAGATTTGCATGTATTTGTCATATTGAGAATCTTTTAATGTACGTGATGCGAAAATTAAATTTTTAAATATATGATAATCTGCTACTACTGGCTTCCTTTGATTCAAATACTTTATGTTAATGTCTTCTAGTTGTTTGTATCTATTACAAAGAAAGAACATCTCTGTTTGAAAACTCCATTCGTCGATGTCTTCATAGAACTTTCCTAAAAAAGGGTTTTCATCAACAATCTCTTTTAGTAAGTGGAGTTGCATGTGAGTTGAAATTTCCTTCGCAAGTGAAGTTTTTCCAACACCAATTGGTCCTTCAACCGTGATAAATGGTACTCCGGTCACGCTGTTTCCTCCTTTCAATCAGTGATTTGCCGTGACTACTAAAAACACAAAACAGAATTATTGTAGCACAAGAGGGAAGCGAGCGGGTTAATTTGATATAAAAAGTTAGAAAATAGATATATGTATTAATTAATTTTTATTTGAGATGACGGTATTATATTTGCTTTCAATGTAGCTTCCATTATTTTTAAAGCATGCAGATTGTCCTGATCATTGTTAGAGGCAATGCAATCCTGTGGTACATACAGTGTATAATTTCTCATATGAGCATCGTTAGCAGTAAATAGGATACATATATTTCCAGCAACTCCTGTTAATATCAGATTTTCTATTTTTAAATAGCCCAATAAAGAATTCAAAGGCGTTTCATAAAAAGCAGAGTAATGTGGTTTAATAAAAATGTAATCATCAGAATGTGGAGCAATCTTATGAATTATATTTTCACTATACTCATTTGTACAATGAGTAATCAGTTGGTCAATATCAGATCTCCAAAGTTGATAATGGTCATTAACATAAATTATGGGATAGCCGAAGGCTTTCATTGTTTTCTTTAATTGTAAAATAGGATTTGTTATAGTTTCGCATTTTTTTGCCAGGATGGGCCCGTGGGAAAATTGAAAGTCATTAATCATATCAATAATGAGCAAAGCAGTGTTTTTCATATGTAATCCCCTCTCTTTTTCTTTTAGGGTGGATTGAATTTATAAAAGTTATCCCACGTGTAGTAAATGGAAAAAGGTTTATTTTATTTGTGATGAAAGGACTAGGTTATGGAACAAGATCAAGATATTTATTTTATGCAACTAGCGATAGAAGAGGCTAAAAAGGCAGAGGAAATACAAGAAGTACCAATTGGTGCAGTCATAGTGTTAGATGGTGAGGTAATTAGTGTTGCTCATAATTTAAGGGAAACTGAGCAACGATCAATCGCTCATGCCGAGTTGTTAGCGATTGATGAAGCTTGCAAAAATCTAGGGACATGGCGTTTAGAAGATGCAACGTTATATGTAACCTTAGAGCCCTGTCCAATGTGTGCGGGTGGAATTGTTTTATCACGAGTGAAGCGAGTTGTATATGGTGCAAGTGATCCGAAGGGCGGATGTGCAGGAACATTAATGAATCTTTTAACAGATGAACGTTTTAATCATCAATGTGAAGTAGTCACTGGTGTATTAGAAGAAGAGTGCGGTACGTTGCTAACAAACTTTTTTAGAGAGCTTCGTAAAAAAAGAAAAGCGATAAAAAAATTAGAGAACAGTAACGAGAATTAACGCATTTGCATTTTATAAAAAAACAAGTTATACTGATAATGCCTTTAATGAAGGCAACCGAATATTGGTTTTAACTTTGCCGTGCTAAGCGGGGAGGTAGCGGTGCCCTATACTCGCAATCCGCTCTAGCGAGGCCGAATCCCTTCTCGAGGTTATGTTGCTGTAAGGTCTGCCTTAAGTAAGTGGTGTTGACGTTTGGGTCCTGCGCAACGGGACCCCGTGAACCTTGTCAGGTCCGGAAGGAAGCAGCAATAAGCGGGTTTTCTCGTGTGCCGCAGGAGTGCCTGAACCGAGCTAACTGCTTGAGTAACGCTTATGGTACGTAATCGACAGAAGGTGCACGGCAGTTATATATGTATACAAAACTCACCTTGATACAAGGTGAGTTTTTTGTATGGAAAATAACTTTTGGAATCTATAAACAGAATGGGTTATAATATATAAGATAATAACCTTTGAGGGAGGCCGTATTTTCGTGTCATACCAAGCGTTATACCGAACATGGAGACCGCAAAAGTTCGAAGATGTAGTCGGTCAAAAGCACGTAACAAAAACGTTGCAAAATGCCCTTCTTCAAGAGAAAGTTTCACATGCTTATTTATTTTCTGGTCCGAGGGGAACAGGAAAAACGACGATTGCAAAAGTATTTGCAAAAGCAATTAACTGTGAACATGCTCCGGTAGCTGAACCTTGTAATGAATGTCCTTCTTGTTTAGGAATTACACAAGGATCTATTTCAGATGTATTAGAAATTGATGCGGCTTCAAATAACGGTGTAGATGAAATTCGAGATATAAGAGATAAAGTAAAATATGCTCCAAGTGCTGTAGAATATAAAGTATACATTATCGATGAGGTTCACATGCTTTCTATGGGTGCCTTTAATGCTCTTCTAAAAACTTTAGAAGAGCCACCAGGACATGTTATCTTTATTTTAGCGACAACAGAACCACATAAGATTCCACCTACGATTATTTCGAGATGTCAGCGATTTGAATTCCGAAAAATATCAGTAAATGATATTGTTGAGAGATTATCGACGGTTGTGACAAATGAGGGTACGCAAGTAGAAGAGGAAGCACTACAAATTGTTGCTCGTGCTGCCGAGGGTGGTATGCGTGATGCACTTAGCCTTATTGATCAGGCTATATCTTATAGTGATGATGCAGTTACGACAGAAGATGTTTTAGCTGTAACAGGCTCTGTTTCTCAGCAATATTTAGGTAACCTAGTAGAATGTATACGTGAAAATGATGTATCAAGAGCATTACGTATCATAGATGAGATGATGAGTAAAGGGAAGGATCCAGTTCGATTTATGGAAGATTTCATTTACTATTATCGTGATATGCTTTTATATCAAACTTCACCACAACTAGAACATATGTTGGAACGAGTAATTGTAGATGATCAATTCCGCATGTTAAGTGAAGAAATGCAGCCGGAAGTAATCTATGAGATTATTCATAGTCTTAGTAAAGGGCAACAAGAGATGAAGTGGACAAACCATCCACGAATTTTCTTAGAAGTTGTGATGGTACAACTGTGTCAGCAGTTTATGATGCAAGCAAACGGTGCAGATCGTTTACAAGCGGTTATGAACAGAATGCAGCAACTGGAGAAAGAATTAGAACAAGTTAAAAAGAATGGTGTACCAGCTGGCGTGCAACCTGAAGTAAGAGAGACGCGTGCAACACCAAAACCAATGCGAACGGGAAGTATGAAAATTCCTGTTGGACGTGTAAATGAAGTGTTGAAGCAGGCGAAGCGTCAAGAATTAGAACAATTGAAAGCCGTATGGGGTGAGTTGTTAGGAAGACTCAAATCGTATAACAAAGTGGCATTTGCTGTTTTATTAGAAAATAGTGAGCCAGTAGCGGCTTCAGATGATACTTATGTGTTAGCATTTCAATATGAGATTCATTGTAAAATGGCGAGTGAAAATCGTGAAGCAATGGATACGCTGGAACAAATTCTTTTTGAATTGCTAAGTAAAAAGTTAAATATGATTGCTATCCCGAAAAGTGAATGGGGTAAAATTCGTGAGGACTTTTTACAACGCGAAGGCGGGGATTCTGAAGAAAGCCCAGAGCAAAAAGAAGATCCCCTCATAGAAGAAGCAGTAAAATTAGTAGGGCAAGAACTTATTGAAATAAAAGAATAACTATTATTAGGAGGAATTAAATATGATGCGTGGCGGAATGGGAAATATGAATAACATGATGAAACAAATGCAAAAGATGCAAAAAGACATGGCAAAAGCACAGGAAGAGCTTGGTGAAAAAACGGTTGAAGGTACAGCTGGCGGTGGAATGGTTTCTGTAATTGCAAATGGCCATAAGCAAGTTCTTGAAGTGAAAATTAAAGAAGAAGTTGTAGATCCAGAAGATATCGAAATGTTACAAGATTTAGTGCTAGCTGCAACGAACGATGCACTTAAAAAGGTTGATGAACTTTCAAATTCTACAATGGGTAAATTTACAAAAGGCTTAAACTTACCAGGTGGAATGTTCTAGGAGGATATTGATATATGCATTATCCAGAGCCAATATCAAAATTAATCGATAGTTTTATGAAATTGCCAGGAATCGGACCGAAAACAGCGGTTCGATTGGCATTTTTCGTATTAGATATGAAAGAAGACGATGTGTTAGGTTTTGCGAAAGCACTTGTGAATGCGAAGCGAGATCTAGCGTATTGTTCTGTATGCGGACATATTACTGACCGTGATCCTTGTTATATTTGTGATGATTCACATCGAGATCAAACGGTTGTCTGTGTCGTGCAAGAACCGAAAGATGTAATCGCGATGGAAAAAATGAAAGAGTATCAAGGTGTATATCATGTGTTACGTGGTGCGATTTCCCCGATGGAGGGAATTGGACCGGAAGACATTAATATCCCGCAACTCTTAAAGCGACTGCACGATG
>NZ_JBQYMD010000001.1:4667500-4715000 GCF_052682895.1 Bacillus sp. WC2503
CCGTAACTATAACGGTCCTAAGGTAGCGAAATTCCTTGTCGGGTAAGTTCCGACCCGCACGAAAGGTGTAACGATTTGGGCACTGTCTCAACCAGAGACTCGGTGAAATTATAGTACCTGTGAAGATGCAGGTTACCCGCGACAGGACGGAAAGACCCCGTGGAGCTTTACTGTAGCCTGATATTGAATTTTGGTACAGTTTGTACAGGATAGGCGGGAGCCATTGAAACCGGAGCGCTAGCTTCGGTGGAGGCGCTGGTGGGATACCGCCCTGACTGTATTGAAATTCTAACCTACGGGTCTTATCGACCCGGGAGACAGTGTCAGGTGGGCAGTTTGACTGGGGCGGTCGCCTCCTAAAGTGTAACGGAGGCGCCCAAAGGTTCCCTCAGAATGGTTGGAAATCATTCGTAGAGTGCAAAGGCATAAGGGAGCTTGACTGCGAGACCTACAAGTCGAGCAGGGACGAAAGTCGGGCTTAGTGATCCGGTGGTTCCGCATGGAAGGGCCATCGCTCAACGGATAAAAGCTACCCCGGGGATAACAGGCTTATCTCCCCCAAGAGTCCACATCGACGGGGAGGTTTGGCACCTCGATGTCGGCTCATCGCATCCTGGGGCTGTAGTCGGTCCCAAGGGTTGGGCTGTTCGCCCATTAAAGCGGTACGCGAGCTGGGTTCAGAACGTCGTGAGACAGTTCGGTCCCTATCCGTCGTGGGCGTAGGAAATTTGAGAGGAGCTGTCCTTAGTACGAGAGGACCGGGATGGACGCACCGCTGGTGTACCAGTTGTTCTGCCAAGGGCATAGCTGGGTAGCTATGTGCGGAAGGGATAAGTGCTGAAAGCATCTAAGCATGAAGCCCCCCTCAAGATGAGATTTCCCATAGCGTAAGCTAGTAAGATCCCTGAAAGATGATCAGGTTGATAGGTTCGAGGTGGAAGCATGGTGACATGTGGAGCTGACGAATACTAATAGATCGAGGACTTAACCATATAATATGTAGCAAATGTTATCTAGTTTTGAAGGAATATGCCTTCATAGTTTGGTGATGATGGCAGAGAGGTCACACCCGTTCCCGTACCGAACACGGAAGTTAAGCTCTCTAGCGCCGATGGTAGTTGGGACCTTGTCCCTGTGAGAGTAGGACGTCGCCAAGCAACTAAAACACAAGTCTTTTGATTTGTGTTTTTTTGTATTGTTAAACAGTGCATAAAAGAAGTAATGGTAATACAAACACGTTGCCCAAGAGTAAATCATATTATATAAGAGATGGATGTATATTTTTCTGTAAATTGTTAAGGAATAGAGGTATCAAATATGTTTATTTAAATAAAGGGAGGGAAGGTTATGAAATTACAAAGTGAAATTTGCATTGTTTGTGAGACAAAAAGAGAAGAAGGTATATATGTTTATAATAATTTGATATGTCATGAATGTGAAAAAGATATGGTGAGTACTGAGACAGATGATCCAAAATATATACATTATTTAAAACAGCTTCGGAAGTTAGAAGTATCATATTTATAAATAGGCATCTGCCTATTATTTTTTTTGCCTTAATATCTGTATAATAGATACAGAATGAATAATAAGGAAGAGATAGATATGAATCAAAAGCGTATGCCTTTATATGAGGCGTTAATAGAGTTTAAAGAAAGAGAACCACTGTCCTTTCATGTTCCAGGTCATAAGAATGGTGTAAACTTCCCTCAGGAAGCCATTGGGGAGTTTAAAGATATACTATCCATTGATGTAACCGAACTAACAGGGTTAGACGATTTACATAGTCCGTTTGAATGTATAGATGAAGCACAAAAATTATTAGCTGATGTATATGGTGCGGAAAAAAGTTATTTTTTAATTAATGGTTCAACGGTCGGAAATCTAGCAATGATTTTATCTTGCTGCGGTGAGCGTGATATTGTCCTTGTACAAAGAAATTGTCATAAATCAATCATTAATGGATTAAAACTAGCGGGTGCGAATCCAATTTTTCTAGACCCATGGATTGATGAGGCATATAACGTACCAGTAGGAATTGGTGATGAAGTTATTAAAGGGGCAATTAAAAGATATCCTAATGCTAAAGCCCTCATTTTAACGCATCCTAATTATTATGGTATGGGGATAGATTTAGAAGCAAGTATTGCTTATGCACATGCACATAAAATCCCTGTTTTAGTAGACGAAGCTCATGGAGCACACTTTTGCTTAGGGGAACCATTTCCAAAGTCAGCATTAGCATATGGTGCAGATATTGTGGTTCATTCTGCACATAAAACATTACCTGCGATGACAATGGGATCTTATTTACATATAAATAGTCATTTAGTGAATGAAGAAAGAGTTTCTGCTTATTTGAGTATGCTACAATCTAGTAGTCCGTCATATCCAATTATGGCTTCACTTGATATAGCGCGCTTTACACTAGCAAGTATAAAGGAAAAAGGTCATGATGAAATTGTCGAGTTTTTACGGAGATTTAAAAAAGGATTGTGTTCCATTTCGCAAATAGCTGTTTTACAATATCCGTTGCAAGATGATTTAAAGATTACTGTACAAACTCGTTGTCAGTTATCAGGATATGAATTACAGTCTGTATTTGAAAGGGCCGGAATATATACAGAAATGGCAGATCCATATAATGTCCTACTTATTTTACCTCTACAAGCAAAAGAGGAGTACATGAGGGCTATAGAGATAATTCGAGTTGCGTTGGAACATTATGAGGTGAAAGACAAGAACGAATCTATTCGTTATACTTATAAAAGAGAATCCTCTCCTTTACCGTATACATATAAACAATTAGAAGGATACAAAACAAAAGTAGTACCTATAGAAGAAGCGGTAGGGATGATAGCGGCGGAAATGATAATTCCATATCCGCCTGGAATTCCATTGATTATGTATGGAGAGAGAATTACTTCAGAACATAAAGAACAAATTATGTATTTAGAGAAAACAGGAGCTCGTTTTCAAGGTAGCACGAAAGATATGAAAGTGTATGATATAGAAAGTAGGTTTTAGGATGAAGGGATTATTTGTAACAATTGAGGGGCCAGAAGGTTCGGGTAAAACAACGTTAATTAAAAAATTATTACCATACTTTGAGCAAAAAGAACAAAAGGTAATGGCGACGAGAGAACCAGGTGGTATAGCAATTTCTGAAGATATTAGAACAATTCTACATAAACAAGAATATACGATGATGGAAGCACGTACAGAGGCGCTTCTTTATGCTGCTGCACGTAGACAACATTTAGTAGAAAAAGTTATGCCAGCGCTTAATGAGAACTATCTTGTATTATGTGATCGTTTTATAGATAGCTCTTTAGCGTATCAAGGATATGCAAGAGGCTTAGGAATGGATAAAGTATTTGAAATAAATCGCTTCGCAACAGAAGACTGTATGCCTAGTGTAACGATTTACTTAGACATTGAACCAGAGATTGGTTTAGCTCGCATTGAAAAAGATGCGGGGCGTGAAGTGAATCGATTAGATATGGAAGATATCTCTTTCCATAAACGTGTACGTGAAGGGTATTTAGAAGTTGTAGAACGTTTTTCTGATCGTATTGTATTAGTAAATGCTGATCAACCAATGGAAAAACTTATAGAAGAAGTTGTTCAGATTATAGAAGATAAATTGTTATAATAGAAGGAAAGAATGAAATAAGTGAGGTATGCATTATGAAGAAGACGTGGGAGCAGCTTTCTGCTATACAGCCCATCGGTGTAAAAATGTTGATGAATAGCATTGCAAAAGAGCGTATATCCCACGCTTACTTGTTAGAAGGAGGGAAAGGAACAGGGAAGTTTGCAACAGCGATTCAAATGGCAAAGAGTTTCCTCTGCTCTCAAAGGAATGAGGTAGAACCATGTCATGTATGTACAAATTGTAAACGAATTGACTCAGGTAACCACCCTAACCTACATATTGTAAAACCAGATGGATTATCTATTAAAAAGCAACAAATTCATGATTTACAGGAAGAATTTTCAAAAACAGGATTAGAGGCAAATAAAAAAGTTTATATTATCGAGCATGCAGATCGTATGACAGCAAATGCGGCAAATACACTATTGAAATTTCTAGAGGAACCGAGTAGTGATACAACAGCTATTTTACTTACTGAACAAAGTCATCAAATTTTAAATACGATTTTATCTCGCTGTCAAGTTGTTACATTTAGACCGTTACCTACGGAGTCTTTAAGTAGAAGATTACAGGATGAAGGCATTACATCCTCTTTATCAACTCTAGCTGCACAGCTTACGAATAGTTTTGATGAAGCTTTAGCTTTATGTAATGATGAATGGTTTGCACAAGCACGAACTTTAGTGATAAAATTATGTGAAGCGCTCGAAAAAGATAAAGCCTCTATTTTTTTTGTACAAGAAAAATGGGGAAAACACTTTGGAGAGAAAGAACAGTTACAGCAAGGTTTAGATATGTTGCTCCTTATTTATAAGGATTTATTATATGTTCAACTTGGAGAAGAAGATCGTCTTGTTTTTCATGAGCAGAAAGAGATGTTTGAATCTTTTTCCTATGCTCAGAAGCGCATTGTATCAGCTCTCTTTAATATATTAGAGGCAAAAAATAGAATCAACGCTAATGTAAATGCGCAGCTTGTGTTCGAACAGTTAGTGTTGCGGTTGCAGGAGGGATGACCGTTTTGTATGATGTAGTAGGTGTTCGCTTTAAGAAGGCCGGCAAGGTATATTACTTTGATCCGAATCAGTTCGATATCTCTGAGAATGAGTTTGTAATTGTAGAAACGGTAAGAGGTATTGAATACGGAAAAGTAGTTATTACCAAAAAGCAAGTTGATGAAAACGATGTTGTGTTACCGTTAAAAAAGGTTATTCGTATCGCAAATGAAAATGATCGTACCATTGTTGACGAGAACAAACATGCTGCGAAAGAGGCATATCAAGTTTGTCAACAAAAGGTAGTAGAGCATAATCTAGATATGAAACTTGTAGATGTAGAGTATACGTTCGATCGTAATAAGATTATTTTCTACTTTACTGCAGATGGTCGGATTGATTTCCGCGAACTAGTGAAAGACTTAGCGGCAATTTTTAGGACGAGAATTGAACTAAGACAAATTGGTGTTCGTGATGAAGCGAAGATGCTTGGTGGTATTGGTCCATGTGGTCGTATGCTTTGTTGTTCTACTTTTTTAGGAGATTTTGAACCTGTATCCATTAAAATGGCAAAGGATCAAAATTTATCATTAAATCCTGCAAAAATTTCTGGTTTATGTGGTCGCTTAATGTGTTGCTTAAAATATGAGAATGATGAATATGAGGCAGCAAAGGAACAACTTCCTGATTTAGATCAACGTATACAAACACCACATGGTACTGGCCGTGTTATCGGATTAAATATTTTAGAAAGATTAATTCAAGTGGAGCTAGTAGACAAGGAACGGATAGTAGAATATACGTTAGATGAGTTAGTGAATAAAGGGGTCGTTTCGAGTCAAACCACAGATTAATGAGGTGGGTGCTTGTGGAGAAAAAAGATATTTTTGCATCGGTTTCTAGTATGGAAGAGCAAATTGGACATTTATATAAACAGTTGGGTGAATTAAAACAACATCTTGCAGAGTTGTTGGAAGAAAATCAACATATAAAAATGGAAAATGAAAATTTGCGACACCGTTTTGAAGAAGTGCAGAATAAAGAAAAACAAAAAGCTCAAAAACGTAAAGAAGTGAAGCCGAAGACGGATATTGGTGAAGGCTATGACAATTTAGCAAGACTATATCAAGAAGGTTTCCATATTTGCAATCTACATTATGGAAGTGTACGTAAAGAGGGAGATTGTTTATTCTGTCTGTCATTTTTAAATAAAAAGTGAAATTACCTTTCCAATTATAATTGGAAAGGTAATTTTTTATACATGAGAATAGAACAAAATGTATTTGTATATTAGTAGAAGATGAAATAGGGTAGGTTAAGTGTAAGAAAAGGAGTAATATATGAATTTATACGAAGATGAACGTTTAGATTATTTATTAGCGCAAGATATGAAGATTATACAAAGTCCATCGGTGTTTAATTTCTCTTTAGATGCCGTTTTACTTGCAGATTTTGCTTGGGTGCCAATTCAAAAAGGAAATTTACTTGATTTGTGCACAGGTAATGCGGTTGTGCCCCTTCTATTAAGCACGAGAACAAAAGGGAATATTACAGGTGTGGAAATTCAAGAACGTTTATATGATATGGGAATAAGAAGTGTTCAATACAATAAGTTAGAAGAAAGAATTCAACTCATACATGGAGATTTGAAAGATATGCCAGAGAAACTTGGGCGCCATCAATATGATGTTGTTACATGTAACCCTCCTTATTTTCAAACACCTCAAACGTCTGAGAAAAATATGAATGAACATTTAGCAATAGCTCGTCATGAAATTATGTGTACGTTAGAAGATGTTGTATCTGCAAGTAGTCAGCTAGTAAAACAAGGTGGGAAAGTAGCGTTTGTACATCGCCCAGGTCGTTTACTCGACATTGTTACATTAATGCGTAAATACAAAATTGAACCAAAGCGTGTGCGATTTGTTTATCCTAAGGCAGGTAAAGAAGCAAATACATTGTTAATTGAAGGAATTAAGGATGGGAACGCAGATTTGAAAATCCTACCACCTCTTTTTGTATACGAAGAAAATAACGAATATACAAAGGAGATTCGTTCAATTTTATATGGAGAAGAATAAGCATTGTTTTTATGTGGTGGAATGTTCTGATGGAAGTTATTATGCTGGATATACAAATCATATAGAAAAACGGATTCAGACTCATAATAGTGGAAAAGGTGCTAGATATACACGTGCTAGACTTCCAGTTGTTTTAAGGTATGTAGAGAATCATGAGGATAAACGAACAGCTATGCAGGCTGAATATCATTTTAAGCAGTTAACGAGAAAACAAAAAGAAGAATATATGCAAAAAGGAGAACGCTATGTGGCAGCAAAAAAGCTTTCAACAAAATGAAAAGGGGATGTTATATCTAGTACCTACTCCAATTGGAAATTTAGAAGATATGACATTTCGTGCAATTCGGATTTTAAAAGAGGTAGATGTTATTGCAGCGGAAGATACAAGACAAACAAAAAAACTTTGTAATTATTTCGAAATTGAAACACCTGTCATGAGTTACCATGAGCATAATAAAGAAGTAAGTGGAAAGAAAATATTAGAGAAGCTAGAGGAAGGGAAGAATATAGCACTTGTTAGTGATGCTGGTATGCCGTGTATTTCCGATCCAGGCTACGATATTGTTGTCGAGGCCGTAGCTGAGCAATATCATGTGGTTCCGCTTCCTGGGGCAAATGCAGCCCTTACAGCGTTAATTGCATCCGGTCTTGAAACAAAGCAGTTTTATTTCTATGGATTTTTACAAAGAAATAAAAAGGAAAGAAAAATGGAATTAGAAAAACTTCGCTATGTGCAAACTACAATGATGTTTTATGAAGCACCTCATCGTCTAGATGACACTTTAATCTCGATGCAAGAAGTGTTAGGCAATAGAGAAATTGTATTATGTCGAGAGTTAACGAAAAAGTTTGAGGAATTTATTCGAGGAACAATCGAAGGAACAATTGAATGGACGAAGCAAAATGAAGTTCGTGGTGAGTTTTGCATTTTAGTAGCTGGTTCAACGGAAGAACCTGCTCCAGAAGAACAATGGTGGGAATCTATTTCAGTATATGATCATATTGAACATTATATAAATAAAAAAGGCATGAATTCAAAAGAGGCGATAAAAACAGTCGCTAAAGATCGGGATTTGTCGAAACGCGATGTATATCAAATCTATCATGTCGATAAAAAATAAGCTTCTCATAATTGAGAAGCTTATTTTGCTGTTTCGATATAATCTTGAAGTTCGTTTAAGATTTGCTCAGCGCCTTCTTTGCTTAAGATAATTTTACCTTCAGCTAAAGATAGGTTACCATCAGATACTTCACCAGTTACTTGGCAAGTCATGTTTGGTTTATATTTTTTTAAGATGATTTTTTCGTCATCAACATAGATTTCAAGTGCATCCTTTTCTGCAATACCTAAAGTACGGCGTAATTCGATTGGAATTACAACACGACCTAATTCATCAACTTTACGAACAATACCAGTAGATTTCATAATTCTTTTCCTCCTAAATAAATAGTTTATAAGTTTCGAGTCTATTTTTTTGATTCGTCATTTTTCGACAAAATACCCTATGGACATATGATACCAATCATTTACATTTCCGTCAATTCTTAAATTCTATATTTTTTAAAAAGATTTATAGATTTCTTACTTCTTATATATAATAGAATGGGAGTAATTTTTGCAATTATTTTCTGAAAAATATATTTATTTAAAAGTAGGGTTGTATATTTTGTTTGAATATGAGTAATAGATGATAAAGATATGTAGCATTAACTGGTGTTTATCCCGCGTTAACGAGCAATAAGATTCCCGCTTTAAAATGCGGTTGGAGCAAAGAAGTTAAGTTGGAGTCGGGCTGCTCGTAAAAGCTTGATTAGTGAGAGTTAATAATTTGTGGGGGATAAACACCCCTACGGATTAAAGTTTCACTTTATATATGAGTTTTTGATATACTATTTATAAATACATATGAGGTTATTCGGGAGGTCCAAAACAATGACAAAGGAAAATAAGTCCTTTTATATTACTACCCCAATTTATTATCCAAGTGGAAAGTTACACATTGGACATGCTTATACGACAGTAGCAGGAGATGCAATGGCACGATATAAGCGTATGCAAGGCTACAATGTTCATTATCTAACAGGAACTGATGAGCATGGGCAGAAGATCCAAAAGAAAGCAGAAGAGTTAAATGTGACACCACAAGCATACGTGGATAATATTGTTGCAGGAATTAAAGAGCTTTGGGAGAAAATGGATATCTCTTATGATGATTTTATTCGCACAACTGAAGATCGTCACAAAGATGTTGTCGAAAAGATCTTCAAGCAACTAGTAGACCAAGGTGATATTTATCTTGATGAATATGAAGGTTGGTATTCTGTACAAGATGAAACATTCTATACAGCGCATCAATTAGTAGATCCAATTATGGAAGGTGACAAAGTAGTTGGAGGAAAAAGTCCAGATAGTGGTCATGATGTAGAACTTGTTCGTGAAGAATCATATTTCTTTAGAATGGGTAAATATGTCGACAGACTATTAAAGTTCTATGAAGATAATCCACATTTTATTCAGCCAGAGTCTCGTAAAAATGAAATGATTAATAACTTCATTAAACCAGGATTAGAAGATTTAGCAGTTTCTCGTACTTCATTTGATTGGGGAGTTCGTGTTCCAGGCAACCCAAAACATGTTATTTACGTATGGGTTGATGCATTATCTAACTACATTACAGCATTAGGTTATGGAACAGAAAATGAAGAGATGTATAAGAAATTCTGGCCGGCAGATGTGCATTTAGTCGGAAAAGAAATTGTTCGTTTCCATACAATTTATTGGCCAATCATTTTAATGGCATTAGATTTACCTCTTCCGAAAAAGGTCTTTGCTCATGGCTGGATTTTAATGAAGGATGGAAAAATGAGTAAGTCAAAAGGAAACGTAGTAGATCCAGTTACATTAATTGATCGTTACGGATTAGATGCATTACGTTATTACTTACTTCGAGAAGTTCCGTTCGGATCTGATGGTGTATTCACACCAGAAGGATTTGTTGAACGTATCAACTTCGATTTAGCAAATGACTTAGGTAACTTATTAAATCGTACAGTAGCTATGATTGATAAGTACTTTAACGGAGAAATACCTGCATTTAAAGCAAATGTAACGGAATTCGATGAAACGTTAGTAACGTTTGCAAAAGATACATTGCAAAAAGTAGAAGACGCAATGGAAAATATGGAATTCTCTGTAGCGCTAAGCTCAATTTGGCAATTGGTTAGCCGTACGAATAAATATATTGATGAAACACAACCGTGGGTATTAGCGAAGGATGAAAATGATCGTGAAAAGTTAGCTTCTGTAATGGCTCATTTAGCAGAAGTACTTCGTCAAACAGGTATTATGCTTATGCCATTCTTAACAGTAGCACCAAGCAAGATGTTTGCTCAACTTGGTCTTACTGAAGAAGCACATAAATCTTGGGAAAGCCTATCTACAATTGGATGTATTCCAGGTGGAACAAAAGTAGAAAAAGGAAACCCAATTTTCCCTCGTTTGGAAATGGAAGTAGAAGTAGAGTATATTAAAGAACAAATGAAGAGCTCTGCGCCTAAAGTAGAAGAGAAAAAAGAAGAAGAACCGCAGGCAGAAGAAATTACAATTGATGATTTCTTTAAAGTAGAATTACGAGTAGCTGAAGTAATATCGGCTGAACCTGTAAAAAAAGCAGATAAGCTGTTAAAAATCCAGCTTGATTTAGGTACAGAAAAGCGCCAGGTTGTTTCAGGTATCGCAAAATTCTATTCTCCGGAAGACTTACAAGGTAAAAAAGTTATTTGTGTAACAAACTTAAAACCTGTAAAATTACGCGGTGAATTATCACAAGGTATGATTTTAGCGGGTGAAGAGAATGGAGTATTGTCATTAGCAACAATCGACCAAAATCTTCCGAATGGTACAAAAATCAAGTAATTAAGGCAAGAAAAGAGATGTTTCACGTGTAACATGTGTGAAGCGTCTTTTTTCTTTTTAAATTTCCTTTTTTTGCATTAAAATTGTAGTATTGTTATCGTTGAGTTAGAAAGAAAATCGTTTTTCTCTATGATAGAATTGATTTCAATATAAAAGGAGTTATTTATTATGTTGTTTGATACACATTCACATTTAAATGCAGAGCAGTTTGAAGAAGATTTACAAGAAGTTATTGCACGAATGAAAGAAGCTGGAGTTACATATACAGTTGTTGTTGGATTTGATGAAGTAACGATAAAAAAAGCGATTGAATTAGCTGAGGCTTATGATTTTATTTACGCTGCAGTTGGATGGCATCCTGTAGATGCTATCGACATGAAAGAAGAACATTTAGCTTGGTTAGAAGAATTAGCTTCACATCCTAAAGTCGTTGCAATTGGAGAAATGGGACTAGATTATCACTGGGATAAGTCTCCTAAAGAAATACAGAAGGAAGTATTCCGTAAACAAATTGCATTAGCTAAAAAAGTGAAATTACCAATCATTATACATAACCGTGATGCAACTCAAGATATTGTTGATATTCTAGAGGAAGAGAATGCGGCTGAAGTAGGAGGTATTATGCATTGCTTTAGTGGTAGTGTCGAAGTAGCACAGCGATGTGTTGATATGAACTTTTTAATTTCATTAGGTGGACCGGTTACATTTAAAAATGCTAAGAAACCGAAAGAAGTTGCAGTAGAGATTCCCTTAGAGAAATTGTTAATAGAGACGGATTGTCCATATTTAACACCACATCCATTTCGAGGGAAGCGAAATGAACCGAGTTATGTAAAGCTTGTAGCAGAAGAAATTGCGAATTTAAAAGGGATTTCTTATGAGGAAGTAGCAGAAGTTACAACAAAAAATGCAAAGGCTTTATTTGGTGTTGAATAAAAAAGGAATGGGAGAACCCATTCTTTTTTATTTTTTGAGAAAAGAAATAGTAGAAGCGAAAGAGAAGATAAGGGGAAATTAGGAAGTGTTACAATAAGGAGAGAGAACAAAGTTTGTACCAGTCTATTTTTTAAAATGTAAGAATGGGGAAAATAATAATGGAAAAGTCGTCATTTTTTTGTTTTACTAAGTAGAGACGAAATGAGTGTGGAGGCAAGCATGAAAATTAAAGAGATTATCGTTGTAGAAGGTAAAGATGATACAGTTGCAATTAAGCGTGCTGTTGATGCGGATACAATTGAAACGAACGGTTCAGCAATCGGTGATCATGTTATTGAGCAAGTTAAATTAGCGCAGCAAAAACGAGGCGTTATTATTTTTACAGATCCGGATTATCCAGGAGAGCGTATTCGAAAAATTATTTCTGACAAGGTACCTGGATGTAAGCATGCTTTCTTACCGAAGGAAGAAGCGCTTGCTAAAAGAAAAAAAGGTGTTGGAATTGAACACGCTTCTAATGAATCGATTCGCCGTGCTTTAGAGAATATACATGAAGAAATGGAAGCTTACACAAGTGAAATTAGTTGGAGTGATCTAGTCGATGCAGGCTTAGTGGGCGGAGAAATGGCAAAGAGTCGCAGAGAAAGAATGGGTAAGCTATTAAAGATTGGTTATACAAATGCAAAACAGTTACATAAACGTTTACAGATGTTTCAAGTTTCAAAAGAGACGTTTGCAGAAGCTTATAAACAAGTAATACAGGAGGAAAAGAAATGAAAGATATCGCAACGCCGAATCGTACGAAAGACATTGTTGAAAAGTATGGATTCTCATTCAAAAAAAGTTTAGGACAAAATTTCTTAATTGATACAAATGTATTAAATCGTATTGTTGATCACGCAGAAATCGGTTCAGAAAGTGGTGCAATTGAGATTGGACCAGGTATCGGTGCGTTAACAGAGCAGTTAGCGAAGCGTGCTAAAAAAGTGGTGGCTTTTGAAATTGATCAAAGATTATTACCAATTTTAGACGAGACGTTAGCTCCATATAGTAACGTTACAGTTATAAATAAAGATGTACTAAAGGCAGATGTACACGAAGTGTTTAGTGAGCAATTTGAAGAAGGACAAGATGTAATGGTAGTAGCTAATTTACCATACTATATTACAACGCCAATTTTATTTAAATTGCTTGAAGAAAAATTACCGGTTCGTGGATTTGTTGTTATGATGCAAAAAGAAGTTGGAGATCGTTTAGCTGCTAAACCTGGAACGAAAGAATATGGTTCTTTATCAATTGCTATTCAGTATTATACAGAGGTAGAAACAGTTATGACTGTACCGCGTACAGTGTTTGTACCACAACCAAATGTTGATTCTGCGATTATCCGTCTTCTAAAGCGTCCGAAACCAGTTGTAGAAGTGACAAATGAGACTTTCTTCTTTGAAGTAGTAAGAGCAAGTTTCGCACAGCGCCGTAAAACTTTAATGAATAATTTATCGAATAATTTAAATGGTTTCCCGAAAGATAAAGAGCTGTTGGATCGAATTTTAACAGAAGTAGAAATTGATCCAAAGCGAAGAGGCGAAACGCTATCTATCGAAGAGTTTGCAACATTAAGTAACGCATTAGTTCTTCATAAGTTATCATAAGGATATGAAAGGGACAGTTCAATTTGAGCTGTCCCTTTTGTCACCTTTCCTTTCCTAAATTCATACTTTAAAAACAGGTAAGATGGCCTAACGAGTTTGGAGGTAGGAGAATGGCTTTACATGTTGGAGAATTAGTGGAACGATATTCTCATAATAGGGATATCCTTTTTCGTATTATAGAAATAAAAGGCGAGATAGCTATATTGTTTGGGGAGGAAATTAGACTTGTGGCAGATGCGCCGCTTGAAGATTTAATTAGTATAGATCAACGAGAACATAAAAAAAGAGTGAAGCGTGAAAAAGAAACAATGGAGCGCACGTACCGTTTATTTCAACAGGATTATGTATTGATGAAACAAAGGCATGAACACACTTCAACTGGTGGATACACAAGTGAAGTGAATTACTTTCAAATGCCAGGACGCGTATTGCATATAGATGGGGACCCTTTGTATTTGCGCAAGTGTTTAGACCTATATAATAAAATTGGTGTTCCTGTACAAGGTGTTCATTGTAAGGAAACAGAGATGCACGAAAAGGTAGTAGACTTAATAGATCATTTCCGCCCAGACATTTTAGTTATTACAGGACACGATGCCTATACAAAATCCAAAGGGGTAAAGGGAGATTTAGCAGCATATAGGCATTCAAGGCATTTTGTACAGGCTGTCCGAGAAGTACGAAAAAAATATCCATCATTGGATCAACTCGTTATTTTTGCTGGGGCGTGTCAATCGCATTTCGAGGCGTTAATTCGAGCGGGTGCTAACTTTGCTAGTTCTCCGTCTAGGATTAACATTCATGCACTAGACCCTGTGTATGTGGTTGGTAAAATTAGCTTCACTTCATTTATGGAGAGAGTAAATGTATGGGATGTTGTACGTAATACGATTACTGGTGAAAAAGGACTGGGTGGAATTGAAACGAGAGGGATTTTACGAACAGGATTACCCTTCCAACATTATGAAGAATAAGCAAGGTACATACGTATCTTGCTTTTTTATGCGTAAGAGAATGAAATGAATTTGGATAAAAAGTGGTAAGAGCGTAAAGACTATACAATGATACTTTTACAATATAGTATTTCTTCTATCTATTCGAACGCATGATGCTTTTATAATGATATAGTCTGTGAATTGCGGTTAATAATTGGGATAGATATATCGTGTTTTAAGTGTTCAATCTAAATTACAGCGAGGTGTAGCAAGGTATATGTCAAAACGTTTAGATGAAATTAAAAGCGAATTAGATCACCATCTTGGACAGCGACTTATGTTAAAGGCGAATAGCGGAAGAAGAAAAACAGTGGAGCAATCAGGTGTACTTGCAGAAACTTATCGTTCTGTGTTTGTTGTACAGTTAGACCAACAAGAAGATGCATTGCAACGTGTATCTTATAGTTATGCAGATGTTTTAACAGAGACGGTAGAGTTAACATTTTATGGTGAACCCCATAATGAAATTATTTTATAACTCATGTGTCGTTACATATATTCCCACAAATGAAAAGTTATATTATTTTGCATACTAATTATACCGTAGCAAAATAAGGGGGGACTCTGCATTGAGTAGACGAAGAGGTGTCATGTCAAACCAGTTTAAAGAAGAGCTAGCAAAAGAGCTGGGCTTTTATGATGTTGTTCAGAAAGAAGGATGGGGCGGAATTCGTGCGAAAGATGCTGGTAATATGGTGAAACGCGCTATAGAAATTGCAGAACAGCAATTAATGAAACAAAACCAGTAGTTGTAAGATTACTTTCTATGCTACGGTAGCCGAGGAGAGATTCCTCGGCTTTTTGTACTCTGAAAGGTGCCATCATTTTACATAAGTAGTTTCATTCTGAATGCTTTTCGTTATAATTAGGGAAGTGTCATCGTCTTACTATAAATTTATGGTAAAATAAACGATAAAAGATTGAGTACATAGAGTGGGTGAATAGATTGAAGCTACTAGTGAAAGCACCAGCAAAGATTAATCTGTCGTTAGATGTACTGGGAAAAAGACAAGACGGATATCATGAAGTGAAAATGATTATGACAACAATTGATTTAGCGGATCGTTTAGAACTAATGGAATTAGCAGAAGACCGTATTGAAATTTTATCCCATAATCGGTATGTCCCAGACGACCAACGAAATTTAGCTTATCAAGCAGCGAAATTATTAAAAGAGAAGTTTAATGTGAAAAAAGGTGTATCTATTACTATTGAAAAAACGATTCCAGTAGCAGCTGGATTAGCAGGTGGAAGTAGTGATGCAGCAGCGACATTACGTGGTCTTAATAAATTATGGAATTTAGGGCTTACAATTGACGAATTAGCAGAGCTTGGCTCAGAAATTGGATCAGATGTATCGTTCTGTGTATATGGAGGGACAGCAATTGCCACTGGAAGAGGAGAGCGAATTGAGCATATAAAAACGCCACCTTCTTGTTGGGTTATTTTAGCGAAGCCACATATTGGTGTATCTACTGCTGACGTGTATGGAAATTTAAAACTAAATCGAGTTACACATCCAAATGTAGATAAAATGGTTGATGTCATCAATGCTGGGGATTACAAAGGGATTTGTGATACTGTTGGTAACGTCTTAGAAGATGTAACATTTAAGATGCATCCCGAAGTTGCTCGTATTAAAGCACAGATGAAACGATTTGGAGCAGATGCTGTATTAATGAGTGGAAGTGGTCCAACTGTATTCGGACTTGTACACCATGATTCGCGAATGCATCGCATTTATAACGGATTAAAAGGATTTTGTGAACAAGTATATGCGGTACGTTTATTAGGAGAGCGAGAAACGCTTGAATAAAGACGTATAATACGTTATGATTTGTTTAGAATATTCGTGATTTGAGGTGGGCGTATGAAAATTAGACGAAGTACAAGATTAGTCGATATGACATATTACTTGTTACAAAACCCTCGTCAGCTAGTTTCTCTCACTTTTTTTGCTGAAAGGTATCAATCGGCTAAATCCTCTATTAGTGAAGATTTAGTTATTATTAAGCAAACGTTTGAACAACAAGGGGTCGGCACATTGCAAACGGTACCAGGAGCAGCAGGAGGAGTGAAATATATACCATATATAAGTGAAGAAGAGGCAGATCTAATTATTGATGAGCTTTGTAGCTTATTTGAAAATCCAGATCGTATTTTGCCTGGCGGTTACTTATACATGACAGATCTTTTAAGTAATCCTCGTCATATTAATGGTGCAGGTCGTTTGTTTGCTTCTGTCTTTGCTAGGCAACCAATCGATGCAGTTATGACGGTAGCAACAAAAGGGATTCCACTTGCTTATGCAGTGGCAAACTACTTAGATGTACCGGTAGTAATTGCGAGGAAAGATAATAAGGTAACAGAAGGTCCAACTGTTAGTATTAACTATGTATCAGGTTCTTCTAAACGAATACAAACAATGACGTTGGCAAAGCGTAGTCTTCCAGAGGGATCAAACGTTTTAATTATTGATGATTTCATGAAAGCTGGCGGAACAATTCAAGGTATGATGAGTATGCTAGAAGAGTTTAAGGCTAATGTTGTTGGTATCGGTGTATTAGTAGAATCCACAGATATCGAAGAACGACTTATTAATAACTTTGTATCATTAATTCGCCTTTCAGAAGTTGATGTGAAAGAAAAATCGATTCAAGTGGAGAAGGGGAATTATTCACTTACACCATTTGATGAAGGACTTGTAGAGGTTGAATAAAAAAGGTAAAGCAAATGGCTTTATCTTTTTTTTATTCTATTTATAAATTATAAAATAGATGGACAAACTGCTTTTCGTGCACTATTTTTAAAGAGTAAAAATAAATAATAAAAGGGTGAAAAAATATGAAAGTTGTTCAAACAAGCAAGGCACCACAAGCAATTGGACCTTATTCACAAGGGATTATTGTAAATAATATGTTTTACAGTTCAGGACAAATTCCATTAACAGCAAGTGGAGAGCTTGTAACGGGAGATGTAACAGTACAAACAGAACAAGTATTTGAAAATTTACAAGCAGTATTAGAAGAAGCAGGTGCTTCATTTGATACGGTAATAAAAACAACAGTATTCTTAAAAGATATGGATGATTTTAATGCTGTTAATGAAGTATACGGTTCTTATTTCTCTACTCATAAACCAGCACGTTCTTGTGTACAGGTAGCAAAATTACCGAAAGATGTTTCAGTTGAAATCGAAGTAATCGCCCTAGTTAAGTAACCTTTTGTAAGCGATAACCTCTACTAATCCTTATATTCAATTGCAATAAAAATTTTTATCTTAAAAATTTTTAAAAAATTAAAGGGAAAATAGAAAATTTGTGGAATTTATACAAATATATCGCTTATTTAGAAAAGGGTGGTGAACACAAGATGGAAGTGACTGACGTAAGATTACGCCGCGTAAACACAGAAGGCCGCATGAGAGCAATTGCCTCTATTACTCTAGACCATGAATTTGTTGTTCATGATATTCGTGTAATTGATGGTAATAATGGATTATTTGTAGCAATGCCAAGTAAACGTACTCCAGATGGAGAATTCCGTGACATTGCACATCCGATTAATTCTAATACACGCTCTAAAATTCAAGATGCGGTTTTAACGGAGTATCATCGTTTAGGCGAGTTAGAAGAGGTTGAGTTTGAAGAAGCAGGTGCTTCGTAAAATTCGAATGAAAAGGCTTTTGAAAGAAAGTCTTATAATTTTGTAGCAAACTCCTGTAAGCATTTACAGGAGTTTGTTTTTTTTTGACTTTATATAATTTATATTTAAAACATTCATCGTTTATTAAAATGAAGAGAAGAAACTACTAATTTTTTCAAAATCATTTTAAATAGTATAGCTTATTTCTTAAAAAAGATACTAAAGAGTAAAACATCTTATAAGAATTATGGTAAAATTTAATAGTTAAAATGTGTTTCTTGAAATATATGATGATTTAGGATAATATCGTTAATGGATAAATAGGTTGCGATGGAGGGTCTATATGTCAAACAGATTTGCAGTGATTCTAGCTGCAGGTAAAGGCACACGTATGAAGTCTAAGCTATACAAAGTGCTGCATCCTGTATGTGGAAAACCTATGGTACAACACGTAGTCGATCAAGTAACTCAATTAGGATTGCAGAAACTTGTAACGGTCGTTGGACATGGTGCTGAAATGGTACAAGAACAGCTAGGAAACGTAAGTGAGTTTGCATTACAAGCAGAACAACTTGGTACAGCGCATGCTGTAGATCAAGCTGCTAGCGTACTTGCAAATGAAGAAGGAACAACTTTAGTTATTTGTGGTGATACACCTTTAATAACTGCTGAAACGATGGAAGCATTACTTCAGCAACACAAAGAAGCAGGAGCAATGGCAACTGTGCTAACAGCATACATAGAAGAGCCTGCTGGATATGGTCGTATCGTTCGTAACGAAAATGGTCATGTTGAAAAGATCGTTGAGCATAAGGATGCAAATGAAAAAGAATTAGCTATTAAAGAAATCAATACAGGTACGTATTGTTTTGATAATAAAGCTTTATTCGCTTCACTTTCTAAAGTTTCAAATGATAACGTACAAGGTGAATATTACCTTCCAGATGTTATTGAGATTTTAAAAAATGAAGGTCATATCGTATCAGCTTATCAAACAGAGCACTTCGATGAAACGTTAGGTGTTAACGACAGAGTCGCTCTATCGCAAGCGGAAATTATTATGAAAAATCGTATCAACCGAAAGAACATGGTAAATGGTGTTACAATTATTGATCCAAGTAACACGTATATTTCTGCTGATGCAATTATCGGTAGTGATACAGTTCTTCATCCAGGAACAATTATTGAGGGAAACACTGTAATTGGTTCTGATTGTGAAATTGGACCGCATACAGTAATTCGCGATAGTGAAATTGGAGATCGTACGACAATTCGTCAATCTACTGTACATGATAGTAAGCTTGGTACAGAAGTATCGGTTGGTCCATTTGCACATATTCGCCCAGATTCAGTTATTGGAGACGAAGTACGCGTTGGAAACTTCGTGGAAATCAAAAAAACTGTTTTTGGTAATAGAAGTAAAGCTTCACACTTAAGTTATATCGGGGATGCACAAGTTGGAGAAGACGTGAATCTTGGTTGTGGTTCAATTACGGTGAACTATGACGGCAAGAATAAATTTAAAACTGTGATTGGTAACGGGGTATTTATTGGATGTAATTCAAATCTTGTTGCTCCTGTAACAGTTGAAGATGGTGCTTATGTGGCAGCAGGCTCTACAATTACAGAGAATGTCCCATCAAAAGCATTATCGGTAGCACGTGCACGTCAAGTTAACAAAGAAGACTATGTTGATCAATTGCTGAATAAGAAAAAATCATAATGTGGAGGGTTAATCTAGATGTCGACTCAATATCTAAATTCTAATTTGAAAGTATTCTCTTTAAACTCTAATAAGGAACTTGCTGAGCAAATCGCAAAGCATATTGGAGTGGGACTAGGAAAATGTTCTGTTGATCGTTTTAGTGATGGAGAAGTTCAAATTAACATTGAAGAAAGTATCCGTGGTTGCGATGTATTCATTATTCAATCTACAAGCTTCCCAGTAAACGAACATATCATGGAATTACTTATTATGATCGATGCATTAAAGCGTGCATCTGCAAAAACAATTAATATTGTTATTCCTTACTATGGTTATGCGCGTCAAGACCGTAAAGCGCGTTCTCGTGAACCAATTACATCGAAACTTGTAGCAAACTTGCTTGAAACAGCAGGTGCAACTCGTGTAATCACTCTAGATTTACATGCTCCACAAATTCAAGGATTCTTTGATATCCCAATCGACCACTTAATGGGTGTACCGATTCTTTCAGATTACTTTGAAACAAAAGGTCTTAAAGACATCGTAATCGTATCACCTGATCATGGTGGTGTAACTCGTGCTAGAAAAATGGCAGATCGCCTAAAAGCGCCAATCGCTATTATTGATAAACGTCGTCCTCGTCCGAATGTATCAGAGGTAATGAACATTATCGGTAACATCGAAGGCAAAACAGCAATTTTAATTGATGACATCATTGATACAGCTGGTACAATTACATTAGCAGCAAACGCTCTTGTTGAGAACGGTGCTTCTGAAGTATATGCTTGCTGTACACACCCAGTATTATCTGGCCCAGCAATTGAACGTATTCAAAATTCGAATATTAAAGAGTTAGTTGTAACGAACTCTATCGTATTACCAGAAGAAAAGAAAATCGACAAAGTACATGAACTTTCAGTTGCTCCATTAATTGGAGAAGCAATCATTCGTGTATACGAAGAAGAATCTGTAAGTGTATTATTCAATTAATTGGATAGAATGAGACGTAACCAAGCTTGGTTACGTCTTTTCGTATCGAAAAAAGAAAGTAGTGGTACAAGAATGAAATTGATAGTAGGACTTGGGAACCCAGGTAGAGAATATGAATTAACAAGGCATAATATTGGATTTATGGCAATTGATGAACTTGCAAAGCGTTGGAACATTTCTTTGAATGAACAGAAGTTTAAAGGCGTATTTGGTGCAGGATTTGTTAATGGAGAAAAAGTAATCTTATTAAAGCCACTTACATATATGAATTTATCTGGGGAAAGTATTCGTCCACTTATGGATTACTATAAAATTGATGTTGATGATTTCGTTGTTATGTATGATGATTTAGATATCCCGGTAGGTAAATTACGCCTTCGTATGAAAGGGAGTGCCGGTGGACATAATGGCGTGAAATCAACAATTTCGCATTTAGGAACGCAAGAGTTTCAACGTATCCGTATGGGAATTGATCGCCCGAAAAATGGGATGAAGGTAGTAGATTACGTATTAGGACGTTTTACATCCGAAGAGATTCCTGATGTCAATCATTCCATTGAAAAAGCAGCGGATGCATGTGAAGAGTGGTTAAATAAGCCTTTTCTCCAAATCATGAATACTTTCAACAGTTAAGGTTATGATTGGGAATATTTTATTTTATTTTTACCCATACTAGTAGTAACTGGATATTTAGGAGGCTAGTATGGAAGGGTATTATTATTGTAGGCATTGCGGGAGTAATGTAGGCTCCGTTACCGCAGAAAAAGTATATAGCGACGTTTTATTTCAACTAACAGAGCAAGAGGTAGTAGAGATGATTCATTTTCATGAGAATGGAAATATATATATAAAAACGATTTGTGAATCGTGCCAAGAAACGCTCGCATCTTATCCTGAGTATTATGAATATGAAAAATTTCTACAATAAAATGTTGTCGCTTTGGCATGTCCAAAGCATTTTTCTGTTTTCTTTTTCCAAAATATTTGCATAAAATATGGTGACTTGCTCTTTATGTTGAGAGGAGTTTTGATAATGATAGGTTTATTAGAGCAATTTTATAAAAATGAAGAAATACAATCGGTTATTAATGGGTTAGAAGATGGTTTAAAAGAACAACTTATATCAGGTATGGCAACATCTTCTCGTTCATTATTAATGGCAGCTTTATATAAAAAAACAAAGAAATCGCAACTTATTGTCACACACAATCTATATCAAGCACAAAAGGTACATGAAGATTTAGTGGCATTACTTGGTGAAAAAGATGTATGGCTGTACCCAGTGAACGAATTAATTGCATCAGAAATCGGTGTTGCAAGTCCAGAATTAAAAGCGCAACGCATTGAGGTGCTAAATCGTTTAGCGGCAGGAGAGAATGGGGTTATTGTAGCGCCAGTCGCAGGATTACGTAGATTTTTACCGATAAAAGAATTATGGAAGCAAAAGCAAATTGAAATTAATCTAGGGCAAGAGATTGATTTAGAGGCGCTCTTGCATACATTACATCATATTGGCTACGAACGTAAGTCGATGGTAGAAGCTCCGGGGGAGTTCAGTTTGCGCGGGGGCATATTAGATATTTACCCATTAACTGAAGAATTACCATTCCGTATTGAATTCTTCGATACAGAAGTCGATTCTATTCGATTATTTGATGTGGATGAACAGCGTTCTCAAGATAAAAAGGAAAGTGTTAAGTTTGGTCCGGCAACAGAGTTTTTATTTTCACAGGAAGAATTGAAATCGGGAATTAAGCATCTTGAAGAAGGTTTGACTAAGACGATGCAAAAACTTTCCGATGACAAATTAAAGACTGCAGTGCTTGAGACAGTAAGTCATGAAATTGAAATGTTGAAAAATGGCCAAAGTATAGAACAGATGTTTAAATATTTATCTATTTTCTATAAAGAACCTGCTAGTCTGATAGATTATTTACCAGAAGATGGTGTTGTAATTTTAGATGAAATCTCTCGTATTCAAGAAACAGCATCACATCTTGAAACGGAAGAAGCGGAATGGTATATATCACTTCTTGGTGAAGGAACAATAATTCAGGATTTATCTTTCTCCCACTCATTTGAGGGATTTCTTCATCATAAAAAAAGAAGTTTTGTATATTTAACGTTATTCTTACGCCATATAGCACATACGCATCCGCAAAACATTGTGAATGTGACATGTAAAACAATGCAAGATTTCCATGGGCAGATGCAGTTATTAAAAACTGAAATTGATAGATGGAATGAAGGGCACTTTACGACTGTTGTGCTTGGAACAGATGATGAACGTGTAAAAAAACTACAACATATTTTAAGTGATTATGATATTGAAGCGGATATTGTAGAGGGCACAGATATTTTATTGCCTGGAAGGTTACAGATTGCTGTAGGTGATTTACATGCAGGATTTGAAATGCCGATGCAAAAGCTCGTTGTCATTACTGAAAAGGAGCTTTTTCATAAGAAAGTTAAAAAATCACAACGTAAGCAAAAGTTATCTAATGCTGAGCGTATTAAAAGTTATTCGGAATTAAAAGTTGGAGATTATGTAGTTCATGTAAATCATGGTATAGGTAAATTTTTAGGTATTGAGACATTAGAGATTAATGGTGTTCATAAAGATTATTTAAATATTAAATATCAAGGTAACGATAAGCTATATGTTCCAATTGAACAAATCGATCAAGTGCAAAAATATGTGGGTTCTGAAGGTAAGGATCCGAAAGTTTATAAATTAGGCGGGAACGATTGGAAGAAGGTCAAAACGAAGGTTGAAAAATCTGTACAAGACATTGCAGATGACCTAATTAAATTATATGCTGAGCGCGAAGCTTCAAAAGGCTATGCATATACACCAGATACGGCAGAACAACAAGAATTTGAATCTTCCTTCCCGTATCAAGAGACAGATGACCAATTACGTTCTATTGAAGAAATTAAGAAAGATATGGAACGCGGACGTCCGATGGATAGGCTTCTTTGTGGTGATGTAGGATATGGAAAGACCGAAGTAGCTATTCGTGCAGCATTTAAAGCAATCATGGATGAAAAACAAGTTGCGATTTTAGTACCGACAACAATTCTGGCACAACAACACTATGAAACAATTCGAGAGCGTTTTCAAGATTACCCGATTAATATAGGGTTACTAAGTAGATTCCGCACGCGGAAACAACAAAATGAAACGCTTAAGGGGTTAAAAGATGGCACAGTAGATATTGTAATCGGAACGCATCGTATTTTATCTAAAGATGTTACTTATAAAGATTTAGGACTTCTTATTATTGATGAAGAACAAAGATTTGGTGTGACGCATAAAGAAAAAATTAAACAATTAAAAGCAAATGTTGATGTGTTAACCCTAACGGCAACGCCAATTCCACGTACACTTCACATGTCTATGCTTGGTGTGCGGGACTTATCTGTCATTGAAACGCCACCAGAAAATCGTTTCCCAGTCCAAACGTATGTGGTGGAATATAATCCAGCGTTAATGAGAGAAGCGATAGAGCGAGAGCTTGCAAGAGGTGGGCAAATTTACTTCTTATATAACCGGGTAGAGGATATCGAAAGAAAAGCAGATGAAATTTCGATGCTAGTTCCAGACGCTCGTGTAACATACGCACATGGGAAAATGAACGAAAGTGAATTAGAGTCTGTTATGCTATCGTTTTTAGAGGGACAGCATGATGTTCTTGTAAGTACAACAATTATTGAAACAGGTGTAGATATCCCGAACGTTAATACGTTAATTGTATTTGATGCAGATCGTATGGGACTATCGCAGTTGTATCAGCTTCGTGGGCGTGTTGGGCGTTCTAATCGCGTTGCATATGCATACTTTGCATACAAACGTGATAAAGTGCTATCAGAAGTTGCAGAGAGACGTCTACAAGCAATTAAAGAGTTCACAGAGCTTGGATCTGGTTTCAAAATTGCGATGAGAGATTTATCAATTCGTGGTGCGGGTAACTTGTTAGGGGCAGAACAACACGGGTTTATTGATTCTGTCGGATTTGATCTATATTCTCAAATGTTAAAAGATGCAATTGAACAGCGCAGAGGAACCGATGGAGTTGAAAATACAGTTAATGTTGAAATTGATTTAGAAGTAGATGCGTATTTACCAGATGCTTATATTTCAGATAGTAAACAAAAGATTATGATGTATAAACAATTTAGAGGTGTTTCTACAATTGAGGATATTGAAGAATTACAGGAAGAGATGATCGATAGATTTGGTGATTACCCACAAGAAGTTGGTTATTTATTACAAATTGCAAATATTAAAGTATTGGCAATGAAAGAACAAATCGAATTAATTAAGCAAAATAAATTTGAAGTAACAATTCTGTTCTCAGAACAAGCAAGCCAAAATATTGATGGTGGAAAATTATTCATGCTTGGAAATAGTTTTGGGCGTATGATCGGTCTTGGAATGGAAGGATCACAATTGAAAATCGTTATGAAAACGAATGGATTAGAGACATCGAAGTGGTTAACAATTGCTGAAAATTTATTAAAAGGCTTACCAGATGTAAAAAAAGAAGTAATAAATGCCTAATATTAGATAAAAAAATACAATTCGACGTGCATAGAAGAACTAATGTGTAAAATACTATGTCTAACAGTTGGTGATTTTTACATGAACAGGTAAATTCACCACTTTGATCATCAGTAGAAAGTGAGGTAGCATTAGAATGAAAGCAACTGGAATCGTACGTCGAATTGATGATTTAGGCAGGGTAGTAATCCCGAAGGAAATTCGTAGAACTTTACGTATTCGAGAAGGAGACCCACTAGAAATATTTGTTGATCGCGATGGAGAAGTAATTTTGAAGAAATATTCTCCGATTAGTGAATTAGGGGATTTTGCAAAAGAATATACGGAAGCTTTATACGATAGCTTAGGACATAATGTGCTTGTATGTGATCGTGATTCTATTATCGCAGTAGCAGGCATATCTAAAAAAGAATACTTAAATAAAAGTGTTGGCGATTTAATTGAGAAGACAATGGAAGAGCGTAAGTCTGTAATTATGACGGACGAAAGCGAAATTTCAATTATTGATGGAGTAACAGAAAAAGTTAGCTCCTATACAATTGGCCCGATTGTTGCGAATGGGGATCCAATTGGAGCTGTTATTATCTTCTCTAAAGAGGCTATTATAAGTGAAGTAGAGCATAAGTCAGTAAATACAGCAGCGAGCTTCTTAGCGAAGCAAATGGAGCAGTAAAGATATATAATTTTAGAAGTTGCAATCTTTCCTAATTATGATATTTCTTTTGAAAAATCAATTATTTGGAGATATAGGTATATTGAATGAAGGTAGCGCTTTGCTACCTTTTTTCGTTGAACATTTTTAGTTTTGTAAGAACTCTTTATTACTCGTGGGTGTAAGGGAGCCTGTTTTTTCTTTGTGATATAATACGAAAGGTGAGAATAGAAAAAGGAGTTTTCTTGTATGGAAGCGAAGAAGTATCAAGCCTTTTGGCGTGGGGCTATTATATTAACGATCGCAAGTTTTATTACAAAAGTATTAAGCGCTTTTTACCGTATTCCATATCAAAACATAGCGGGAGATGTTGGTTTTTATATTTACCAACAAATTTATCCGTTTTATGGATTTTGTTTAATTTTAGCTACTTATGGATTCCCTATTATAATTTCAAAAATGGTTGCAGAAAGATTAGAAAGAGGAAAACAAAAAGAAGCAGAAGAAATAATTTGTGTATCTTTTTGGTTTTTATTAGGAATTGGCTTTATAGGGTTTTTCACATTGTTCTTTGGTGCCGAAACGATTGCATCGGCTATGGGTGATGTACACTTATATAAGTTATTACGTGTTATTTCATTTTCATTCATATTAATGCCATTCTTATCCGTAGCGAGAGGATATTTTCAAGGATTTAATAATATGATGCCGACGGCTGTTTCACAAGTAATTGAACAAACGATTCGTGTATCTATTATTGTCTTTTTATCACTATTCCTTATTGCTCACGGATTTGATCTATATACAGTCGGTGCAGGTGCTATGTTAGGTTCGATTGCAGGCGGGCTTATTGGGATTATCGTACTTTTACTTTATATGCGTCATGATTTTCGCGCCATTTTCTTTAAAAGCTTGAAGAGAGTTGGGGGAAAAAGAAGAATTGTTAAAATCCTTTTTTGGCAAGGAATAGCTATTTGTGTTAGTAATTTAGTCCTTATTTTTATACAAATGGCAGATTCGGTTTCCTTCTATACTTTACTCATTGGGGCAGGGGAACAGGCTGAAAGTGCAAAGGTACTAAAAGGTGTTTATGACAGAAGTATCCCTCTCATGCAATTAGGTACTGTCGTGACAACGTCTTTCTCATTGTCACTTATTCCGATTATTACAGCGGCAAAGGAAAGAGGAGATCTTGCTTTTATTCAAGAAAAGGTAAAGTTAGCGATGAAAATAACACTTGTTATTGGATTTGCAGCAGCCATCGGATTAACTTGCATTATTCAGCCTACAAATATTATGTTATTTGAGAATAGTGATGGGTCAGATGTGTTATCGATTTTATCTTTATCTATTTTATTTAGTTCATTGTCAATTACAACTGCTTCTATTTTACAAGGGCTGGGACAAACATTAAAACCAGCAATATTCGTTGTATTTGGAGGTTGTTTGAAGTTAGTTTTAAACTATATGTTAATGCCGCATTTTGGAGTTAAAGGAGCTGCGATTGCAACTTTAATTGCGCTTGTTGTAATTGCCTTGTTAAATAGTGTATTACTTATGCAATCTGTATCGGGGTCGCTTATTAATAAGCAGAAGATGTTCGGTATAGTTATTAGTGGTATCAGTATGGGATTTGTATTAATAATGTTTATTCGTGTGTTACAAATGTCTGGGTTGGTAATTGATGGGAATCATAGAGGAATCGCGACATTTGAAGCGTTGTTAGGTGTAGCTATTGGCGGATTGACATACATGTTTTTAATTTTAAAATTACGTGTATTTACAAAAGAAGAATTAGGATCCGTTATGAAAAAAGAGAAAAAAGAAGGTTCATTGAAGAAGAGTGGATAGAGGTGACAGGTTGTGAGTGGAATCATTACTATTTTAGGATTAGGTGCTGGTGAATTAGATCAGCTGACGATGGGCGTATACCGAAAGATAAAAGTAGCAGACCATATGTTTGTTAGAACGAAGGAGCACCCGGTTATAGAAGAGTTGGAGAAAGAAGGTATAAAATATACGGCTTTCGACAATATATATGAAGCGCATGATACATTTGAAATTGTATATGAAACAATTGCGAATACATTGCTAGAACAAGCTGAAGGTGCAGAAATTATTTATGCTGTTCCAGGTCATCCGCTAGTAGCAGAAAGAACAGTTCAGCTACTTTTAGAAAAAGGAGAAGTAGCAAATGTTGAAGTGCGAATTGAAGGTGGACAAAGTTTCCTTGATCCAATGTTCGCAAGTTTAAAAATCGATCCGATTGAAGGATTCCAATTAATTGATGCTACATCATTTGAAAGAGGGCAATTAGAATTACGTCAACATTTAATCTTTTGCCAAGTGTATGATGCGTTCGTTGCTTCAGATGTGAAGTTAACATTAATGGAAATATTGCCAGATGATTATGAAGTGTATATCGTAACAGCTGCAGGAACTTCGTTTGAACAAGTCAAAAAGGTACCGTTGTACATGTTAGATCATGAAACAGAATTGAATAATTTAACGAGTGTGTATGTACCACCAGTTCAGGAACGTGCATCCTTGTATCAACAGTTTGATGTACTGAGAGAAATTATTGCAGACCTTCGTGGACCGAATGGTTGTCCGTGGGATAAAAAGCAAACACATCAATCTTTAAAGAAGTATTTAATTGAGGAAGCTTATGAAGTATTGGAAGCAATTGATGAAGAGGACGATGATCACTTAGTAGAAGAGCTAGGTGATATATTATTACAAGTCATGCTTCATGCCCAAATTGGAGAGGATGAAGGTTGGTTCTCCATCGATGATATTATTCGAACTTTATCGGAGAAAATGGTTCGTCGTCATCCACATGTGTTTGGAAATACAGATGTAAATAATGCTGAAGAAGTCATTGCGAATTGGGAAGGAATTAAAAAACAAGAAAAGGGATTCGTAAAAGAATCTGTTTTAACTGGAATTCCAAAAAGTTTGCCGCAATTAATGCGTGCCTACGAAATTCAGAAGAAAGCTGGAAAGGTTGGATTTGATTGGGTTGATGTACAGCCAATGATAGAGAAAGCCCTAGAAGAATGGCAAGAATTCCAGCAAGAAGTTATAAATATGGATGAGGAAAAGATGCTAGGTGAATTTGGCGATTTACTATTTGCATTTGTTAACATAGCTCGTCATTATAAATTAGATCCAGAAGAAGCATTACGTTCAACTAATGAGAAATTTATGGGGCGTTTTTTATACATGGAAGCAAAAGTAGCTGAAATGAATAAAGAAATGCAAGATCTGTCATTAGAACAGTTGGATGTTTTATGGGAAGAGGCAAAGCAAACAGAGCGTTAATAGGGGGATTTGATATGCGTCTAGATAAATTTTTGAAAGTGTCACGTTTAATTAAAAGAAGAACATTAGCAAAAGAAGTATCTGATCAAGGAAGAATATCTATCAATGGTCAAGTCGCAAAAGCGAGTTCAGATGTGAAAGTGGCTGATGAATTAACAATTCGTTTCGGTCAAAAAATAGTAACGGTGAAAGTAAATGAATTGAAAGAAACAACAAAAAAAGAAGATGCAGCAAATATGTATAGCCTAGTTCGCGAAGAAAAAGTAAAAGCAGAAGAGGGCTTGTTCTAAAATATGCTATCCCTTCATACATTACTATTAGCTAGTATAAAGCTATGGGGGGATTTTCGTGAATAATGGTTACTCACCTATGTCTTCTAATCAACAAAATGTTTCTGTAGAGCATGATATTATTATGCGTGGTAGGCGTGTGATCGATATTACTGGTGTAAAACAAGTAGAGAGTTTTGATAGCGAAGAATTTTTACTCGAGACTGTGATGGGTTTTTTAACAATTCGTGGACAAAACTTGCAAATGAAGAATTTAGATGTGGAAAAAGGTGTTGTATCGATTAAAGGCAAGATTCATGAGATGTTGTATATTGATGAGAATCAAGGGGAGAAAACTAAAGGCTTCTTTAGTAAGTTGTTTAAATGAGTCTAACAATTCAGTTGTATACAATGCTTTCGATGATCGGAATGGGTGCTTGGATTGGAGCATCATTAGATACATACCAACGTTTTTTAAAGCGTCAGGAACGTAAACGTTGGCTTGTATTTATACATGATATACTATTTTGGGTTGTCCAAGCATTATTCGTTTTTTATGTATTACTTCTCGTAAATGAAGCTGAACTACGTATATATGTATTTTTGGCATTATTATGTGGTTTTGCGGCATATCAAAGCTTATTGAAAGCACTATACATGAGGTTGTTAAATTTTCTCATCTATATTTTTGTGCAAACAACACATTTTTTTGTTCGAATTATACAGCTACTCATGATAAAACCTGTTATTATTATAGCGCAGCTATTTATTACATTTATATTATTCTTATTTCGTATACTGCTTTCAATTGGACATGTGTTATGGAAAATGGTGATTTGGATATTACTTTTCATATGGAAAGTTTTTTTCTGGCCTGTTCGATTTATTGCTTTGCTCATATGGAAACTTCTCCCTAATCGTGTTAAACTTTTTATAATGAAACATGTAGGGTTCCTGCAATATATAGCAAAATTGAAGGGACACATCTTCCAACTATGGGAGCGTATAAAAAAGAAGTTAGGGGGACCTCGGAAATGAGGGAACTGAGACAAAGAACAATCGAAAAACAGAGTCCAAATCCTGTTAAAGAGCATATAATACAAACGGATGAGAACAGGAAGCGACTTTATCGCCGTTTAGCGGTTTTTCTTGTCTTTGCTTTTACAATTATTGCGAGTATTAGTGTAACTTTTTATCAACAAAACAGTTCCATTAAAGCAAAAGAAGCAAAAGTTAAGGACATGAAAAAAGAACTAGATTCATTAACGAATAAAGAAAAAAGTCTAAAAGACGAAGTTCAAAAGTTAAATGATGAAGAGTACGTATTAAAGATTGCTAGAAGGGATTATTTCTTCTCCGGAAAAGGGGAGATAATTTTTCCTGTTTCTAAGTAAAGTATGTCTTATTGACACTATATTTTAGGATTATATATAATAAAGTAAAATTTGACTTTTTAATCACTAAGGAGGAGCATTTTTTTTATGTCAATCGAGGTAGGCAGCAAGTTACAGGGTAAAGTAACAGGTATTACAAATTTTGGGGCTTTTGTGGAGCTGCCAGAAGGCTTAACGGGTCTTGTTCATATTAGTGAAGTTGCTGATAATTATGTGAAAGATATTAATGATCACTTAAAAGTGGGCGACCAAGTAGAAGTAAAAGTTATTAATGTTGAAAAAGATGGGAAAATTGGTCTATCTATTAAAAAAGCGAAAGAACGTGAAAAAACAGAAGGAGATCGTCCACGCGGTGAATACCAACGCGGTGGTGATCAACAACGTTCTGGACGTCCACAACGTAATAATCGCTCTTTCAACAGAGATAATCGCGGTGGCGGTAACGACCGAGCTCCAAAAGAAACATTTGAGCAAAAGATGGCACGCTTCTTAAAGGATAGCGAAGATCGTTTAACTTCTTTAAAGCGTAACACAGAGTCTAAACGTGGTGGCCGTGGCGCACGTCGCGGATAATAAGAACGTTTAGTTTTTAACATATAGAGAGGTACCCAGAGTGATGGCTCAGGGTGCTTTTTTATATGCGAAAATATATTTTTTAAAAAAGTTTTTGAGATGTGTTGACTTTAAATGATATCTGATGTAAGATACTAATTGTCCGTTAAATAAGACGACATGGCGGTGTAGCTCAGCTGGCTAGAGCGTACGGTTCATACCCGTGAGGTCGGGGGTTCGATCCCCTCCGCCGCTATATTTAATTTAACGGCCCGTTGGTCAAGTGGTTAAGACACCGCCCTTTCACGGCGGTAACACGGGTTCGAATCCCGTACGGGTCATCTAAAAAGATCATGCAAACTTGCATGATCTTTTTTTGTTAAATAAAAAAGTAAGACATACAATACTTCTACAAAATCACCTTAAATTTTCTGAATCTTCAATATAATAAAGGGAGATAAATTACATACTATGTATATATGTAGAGTTATTTCGAATAAAAAGTCGAACGATTATAAAAGTGAAAACTGTTGTTTTGACAAAAATCCCAATAAGCATCTTTTATAATGACAGTAATTAAACTATGCAGGTGGTGTTAAAAATATGCCTAAAGCAGGAAGGAATACTATGAATACAAGTGCATTGGCAATAAATGAAAGTCAGCTTGGAGGAATAAAGTGGACGAGTAAGTTGCGAATGAAGTTTGAACAAGTTTTCTTTAGATGGGGATTTATTATTGTTGTTATTGGTTTTCTTTTGGGAAGAGCGTATATATTAACAAACATTTTACCGTTTGCATTACCGTTTTTCGCTGCCGTTTATGTTATGAAGCGAGATAAAATGCCGCTCGCATTCCTAGCTTTAATGGGAGGAGCACTTTCAGTTTCGATAGATAATTTATTTTTTACTTTCGCGTCTATCTTTACTTTCTTCATTTATAATATCTTCTTTAGTCGGTTTACACGTAAAACTGTTGGACTTGTACCATTCCAAGTATTTATCTCCGCATTAACCGCACATTTAGTTGTTGTATATTTTGCACAGCAAACTATCACCATGTACGATTTGCTCGTTAGCACGATTGAAGCGGGGCTTAGTTTCGTATTAACGATGATATTTTTACAAAGTGTTCCGCTCTTAGTAGAAAGGAAAGGGAAACAACAAGCATTAGAGACAGAAGAAATTGTTTGTTTAATTATATTACTAGCATCTGTTTTAACAGGTACGACGGATTGGTTTGTATATGACGCTTCTATTCAACATATTTTCACTAGATATTTAGTGTTAGTATTTGCCTTCATCGCCGGCGCTGCTACAGGATCCACAGTTGGGGTTGTCACCGGCTTAATATTAAGTTTAGCGAATGTGTCCAGTTTGTCTCAGCTTAGCCTTCTTGCTTTTTCTGGATTGCTTGGAGGGTTATTGAAAGAAGGGAAGCGTCTAGGCGTTAGTTTAGGTTTGTTAATTGGGACAAGCTTAATTACATTATATGTAGATAAGCAAACGAACATTGTAACAACTTTAATTGAATCAGGTGTGGCAATTGTTTTCTTTTTATTAACACCGAAACTTGTTCTGGATCGCATTGCTAAATTTATGCCGGGAACACAAGAGCATTCACAAGATCAACAACAATATTTAAGAAGAATGCGCGATGTTACAGCGAACAAAATTAATCAATTTGCAAATGTGTTTGCGGCTTTATCTAATAGCTTTTCTGTATATGGTTATGTGGAGGAGGAAGATAAAGAAACAGAGGCAGATTTATTTTTAAGTACAATTACTGCGAAAACATGTCAAACGTGCTTTAAAAAGGATCAATGCTGGGTGGTTAATTTTGACAAAACGTATGATTATATGAAACAAATAATGAGTGAAACGGAAGAAGGAACACTGCAGCATAATCGGAAGTTAGTTCGTGAATGGGACAAGCATTGTGTGAGAGGTAAGAAAGTAACAGATTTAGTAGCCGGTGAATTAGATCACTTTTATGAGGGACAAAAATTACGAAAACAAATGAAAGAAAATCGCAGAATAGTAGCGGAGCAATTATTAGGCGTATCAAAAGTTATGGAGGATTTCGCACAGGAAATACAAAGAGAGCGAGAAAATCATCAAGTACAGGAAGAACAAATTTTGCAAGCGTTTCGTGATTTTGGCGTCGAAGTGGAGCATGTTGATATTTATTGTTTAGATAGAGGGAGCATTGATATTGAGATGTTAATTCCGGCTGCATCTAATGGGCATGGTGAGTGCGAAAAATTAGTTGCGCCGATGCTTTCGGATATTCTAAAAGAAAATATTGTCGTTAAACATGAAGAAAAGTCTTCTTATCCAAATGGTCACAGTTTAATATCATTTGGTTCAGCAAAGACGTATTCTCTTGATACGGGATTGGCTACAGCTGCAAAAGGCGGTGGGTTTGTTTCGGGGGATTCTTATGCGATGATGGATTTGAGTGTGGGTAAATATGCACTTGCGATTAGTGACGGTATGGGAAATGGGCAACGAGCTCATATGGAGAGTAAGGAAACGGTAAAATTATTACAAAAGATACTTCAATCAGGTATTGATGAGGAAATAGCAATTAAATCGATCAATTCAATTCTTTCTTTAAGAACGACAGAAGAGATGTTTACAACACTGGATTTGGCGATGGTAGATTTACGGGATGCGAATGCGAAATTTTTAAAGATCGGATCGACGCCGAGTTTTGTTAAACGCGCAAATAATATTTTGAAAATTGAAGCAAGTAATTTGCCAATGGGGATCATTGAAGATGTTGAGGTTGATGTAGTGGGTGAGCAATTAAAAACGGGCGATATTCTTATTATGATGAGCGATGGTATTTTTGAAGGAGCGCAGCATGTGGAGAACCATGAATTATGGATGAAACGAAAAATTAAGGAACTGCAAACCGAGGACCCGCAAGAAATTGCTGATATCATTATGGAAGAAGTGATTCGTTCTTGTGATGGTTATATAAATGACGATATGACAATTGTTGTGGCGAAAGTAAAGAAGAATATGCCGAAGTGGGCTACGATTCCAATTGTAGGAATGCAGGCGCAATAAAGTAAAACTTTAATCAGTGGGGGGTTCTCCATCCCCGCAGATAAAAAGCCCGTACCAATCGGGCTTTTTATCTGCTATTGATTCATATAGTCTATTCTGAAAAACCTAGGCGAATTCCTAGGTTTTTTTGCTTTAAAAGGTAATGTTATTATTTTTTTGAATATGTGCGGAGGATGTAAGATAAAAATGTAATTTTTGTATATCTTTTTTTTGCACAATGTTTGTAAAAGTTGTACCATTATAGACAAGGTAACTAACGTTGCTGTTCTTGTTTAATGAAAGGTGATTACGAAGTTGAAAGATACATTTGTTGAAAAGGTAGATGACTTTGTAAAGCAGCATGATGTATTAAAGGAATGTTCAACAATTGTTGTAGGAGTTTCGGGTGGCCCTGACTCTTTAGCTCTTCTATATTATTTGTTAGAAAAAAGGGCAGAAAAACAGTTGGAAATTGTAGTAGCGCATGTGGATCATATGTTTAGAGGCGATGAATCTCATGAGGATCTACAGTTTGTGCAGGATCTTTGCAAAGGACTGGGAGTTACTTGCGAAACGATAAGGGTTAACGTGTCGCAATATCAACAGCAATACGGAATGAATGCGCAGGTTGCTGCTAGAGAATGCAGATATGCATTTTTGGAAAGAATAATGAAGAAATATGATGCGAGATATGTAGCTCTTGGGCATCATGGAGATGATCAAGTAGAAACGATTTTAATGCGCCTTGTACGAGGGAGTACTCCGAAAGGGTATGCAGGAATTGCAGTGAAGCGTCCTTTTCATAATGGATATTTAATTAGGCCTTTACTTGGAGTAACGAAGGAAGAAATTGTTAATTACTGTAATGAGCTAAATTTAATTCCCCGTATAGATCCGAGTAATAAAAAGGAAGTATATACAAGGAATCGATTACGTAAATATGTCCTTCCTCATTTGAAAGAAGAAAATCCACAAGTGCATGAGAAATTTCAAAAATTTAGCGTGCAGATGCAAGAGGATGAGGCTTATTTGCAGGAATTAGCTTTTGAGAAAATGAATAAAGTAATTACAAAAAAAAGTGATAAACAAATTAGCTTATCAATTCCTGCCTTTGAATCCATGTCTATGCCTTTACAAAGAAGAGGGATTCAACTAATATTAAACTATCTTTATGAATATAAGATTCCATCTTCTCTTTCCTCTATACATATTGACAAAGTGATTGAGTTTTTTAAGCGGACACAACCTTCGGGTTCACTTGATTTCCCAGGTGATTTAAAAATTGTTCGCACATACGAGGAGTGTAGCTTTGGATTTAAACAAGAAATTGTTTCTCCTTTTTCGCAAGATTTATCAGTACCCGGGACAATTACGCTATCGAACGGGGATGAACTTGTAATAGAGGTGAGCGAAGATATACCAAGTAACATGAATGAAACAGTATTTGTTGCTAAGTATAATGATATATCATATCCACTTCGTATTCGTTCTAGGGAAAATGGAGATCGCATGTCAATACAAGGTATGAATGGCACAAAAAAGATAAAAACTATTTTTATCGAAGCAAAAGTACCAAGAGAAAAAAGAGAAGCATGGCCGGTCGTTTGTGATGCAAGTGGGAATATTATTTGGATACCCTTGTTGAAGCGATCTGCATTTGCTGTTTCGAAAGAGATGGCAAAGAAGGATAAATATATGATTATTCACTACAAAAGCAAGGAGTCTTCCGGGAGGATAATGAAATGATGAATCAAGATATCGAAAAAGTATTAATTTCTGAAGAACAAATACAAGAAAAGGTGCGCGAATTAGGTGCAATTATTGCAGAGGATTATAAAAACACAGTACCTCTTGCAATTGGTGTATTAAAAGGCGCAATGCCATTCATGGCAGATTTATTAAAGAGAACAGATACATATCTTGAAATGGATTTTATGGCTGTATCTAGTTACGGTCACTCTACTGTTTCAACAGGCGAAGTGAAAATTTTAAAAGATCTTGATACTTCTGTAGAAGGTCGCGATATTTTAATCGTTGAGGATATTATTGATAGCGGTCTTACGCTAAGTTACTTAGTGGACCTATTTAAATATCGTAAAGCGAAGTCTGTAAAAATTGTTACGTTATTAGACAAACCAACAGGCCGCAAGGTAGATTTGAAAGCGGATTATGTTGGATTTACTGTCCCACATGAGTTTGTTGTAGGATATGGATTAGATTATAAAGAGCAGTACCGTAATCTTCCTTATGTAGGAGTATTAAAACCAAGCGTTTACTCAAATTAATTAAATACAGGCGTTACAATTGTATAGGAAAGTTTTTCTATGTTACGATTTACAATAGTGTTTATGCCGTGAGAGGAGGTTAGGAATGAATCGTATCTTCCGTAATACCATCTTTTATTTACTGATATTCCTAGTAGTAATTGGAATCGTGAGCTATTTTAATGGTTCAACGCAAAAAACGACATCAGTTAGCTACGATAAATTCATTACTAAACTAGAAAAAGGTGAAGTGCGCAATGTGCAACTTCAACCGAAAAATGGTGTGTTTGAGGTAAAAGGACAATTTAATACTTCTAGCCAAGGAGAACAATTTGTTACTTATGCACCAAATACTGAGGAATTACAAAAGAAAATTAATGATAAAGCGCAAGGTGCTGAAGTTAAGTATCAACCAGCAGAAGAAACAAGTGCTTGGGTAACCTTCTTTACTTCTATCATTCCGTTTGTCATTATCTTCATTTTATTCTTCTTCTTATTAAACCAAGCTCAAGGCGGCGGTAGCCGTGTTATGAACTTCGGGAAAAGTAAGGCGAAGTTATATAATGACGAAAAGAAAAAAGTTCGTTTCAGAGATGTTGCTGGAGCGGATGAAGAGAAACAAGAGCTTGTTGAGGTAGTTGAATTCTTGAAAGATCCTCGTAAGTTTGCTGAAGTTGGTGCCCGTATTCCTAAGGGTGTTCTGTTAGTGGGACCTCCAGGTACAGGTAAAACTTTATTAGCACGTGCTGTTGCAGGTGAAGCTGGCGTTCCGTTCTTCTCTATCAGTGGTTCTGACTTCGTAGAGATGTTTGTCGGTGTCGGTGCATCCCGTGTACGTGATTTATTCGAAAATGCAAAGAAAAATGCTCCTTGTATCATTTTCATTGATGAAATTGATGCAGTAGGACGTCAACGTGGCGCAGGTCTTGGTGGTGGCCATGATGAGCGTGAGCAAACGCTGAACCAATTACTTGTTGAAATGGATGGATTCGGTGCAAACGAAGGTATTATTATCATCGCTGCAACAAACCGTCCCGATATTCTTGATCCAGCATTATTACGTCCAGGTCGTTTTGACCGTCAAATTACAGTAGATCGTCCAGATGTAAATGGTCGTGAAGCTGTACTTAAAGTACATGCTCGTAATAAACCGCTTGATGATCATATTAACTTAAGAGCAATTGCAACTCGTACACCAGGGTTCTCTGGTGCCGATCTTGAAAACTTATTAAACGAAGCTGCTTTAGTAGCTGCGCGTCAAGATAAGAAGAAAATTGATATGAGTGACATTGATGAAGCGACGGATCGTGTTATTGCAGGTCCAGCTAAGAAAAGTCGTGTTATCTCTGAAAAAGAACGTAATATCGTTGCATTCCATGAAGCTGGCCATACTGTAATTGGTGTTGTCCTTGATGAAGCAGATATCGTTCATAAAGTAACAATTGTCCCTCGTGGTCAAGCTGGTGGATATGCAGTAATGCTTCCGAAAGAAGATCGTTACTTCATGACAAAACCAGAGTTACTTGATAAAATCACTGGTTTACTTGGTGGTCGAGTAGCTGAAGAGATTGTGTTTGGTGAAGCAAGCACAGGTGCTCACAACGACTTCCAACGTGCGACTGGTATTGCAAGACGTATGGTTACGGAGTTCGGTATGAGTGATAAGCTTGGACCGATGCAATTCGGTAGCTCGCAAGGTGGTCAAGTGTTCTTAGGAAGAGACTTCCATTCAGAACAAAACTACAGTGATGCAATTGCACATGAAATCGATGTGGAAATGCAAACGATTATAAAAGAATGTTATGCCCGCGCGAAACAAATTCTTACTGAAAAACGTGATAAGCTAGATATTATTGCGAAAACGTTACTTGAAGTAGAAACGTTAGATGCAGAGCAAATTAATCATTTATATGATTACGGCAGATTGCCAGAGCGCCCAACATCTTCAGATGATGTAAAAGTAAACATCAATATGAAGAAGGACGATGAAGACGTAGAAGATAAGTAAGAGATAAAGGAGTGACAATTGTCACTCCTTTTTTATTTGTAGAAAAATACTAAGTCGGAAAAATTTTTAATAAAATTAGTATTAAAAATTGAAATAGAGAGTAATCTTTTTGTAAAATGATGAGGATAGAAAAGCTGATTATATAAGTATGTGTGATATGATGTTTTTATAAGTTTTATACATACTACATAAATATAGATTAAATAAGATAAGTGGTGAGAATATGATTTTTGTATTGGATGTAGGGAACACAAATGCTGTACTAGGCGTATTTCAAGATGGGGAACTTCGTCAGCATTGGCGTATGGAAACAGATCGTCACAAGACGGAAGATGAATATGGAATGCTTGTAAAGCAGTTACTTGAGCATGAGGGTCTTTCATTTGAAGATGTGAAAGGTATTATTGTGTCTTCAGTTGTACCACCAATTATGTTTGCTTTAGAGCGCATGTGTGAAAAGTATTTTAAAATTAAACCGCTTGTAGTAGGGCCCGGGATAAAAACAGGGCTAAATATTAAATATGAAAATCCGCGTGAAGTAGGCGCAGACCGAATTGTAAATGCAGTAGCGGGAATCCATTTATATGGAAGTCCGCTTATTATTGTCGATTTCGGTACGGCTACCACATATTGTTATATTAACGAAGAGAAGCATTACATGGGTGGAGTTATTACACCGGGAATTATGATTTCAGCGGAAGCCTTATATAGTAGAGCGGCAAAACTTCCTCGTATTGAAATTACAAAACCAAGTAGTGTTATTGGGAAGAATACAGTAAGTGCGATGCAATCTGGTATTCTTTACGGATATGTTGGACAAGTGGAAGGTATTGTTAAGCGTATGAAAGAGGAAGCTAAACAGGAACCAAAAGTTATTGCAACAGGTGGATTAGCGAAATTAATTTCAGAAGAATCAAATGTAATTGATATCGTAGATCCGTTTTTAACGTTAAAAGGTTTGTATATGTTATATGAACGTAATGCAAATTTACAGTATGAGAAAGGTGAATAAATAAGTATGAAAGATTATTTAGTAAAAGCTTTAGCATTTGATGGAGAAGTACGTGCGTATAGTGTGCGTACAACAAATACAGTAAGTGAAGCGCAAAGACGTCACGACACGTGGAGAACTGCTTCAGCAGCGCTTGGCCGTTCTTTAACTGCGGGTACAATGATGGGTGCGATGTTAAAAGGTAATCAAAAGTTAACAATTAAGGTAGAGGGTAACGGTCCGATTGGTCCAATCTTAGTGGATGCTCATGCAAATGGGGATGTACGTGGTTATGTAACGAATCCGCATGTTGATTTTGAAGGAACAGAACAAGGAAAACTACGTGTATATCAAGCGGTGGGAACAGAAGGATTTGTAACTGTAATTAAAGATATTGGTATGCGCGAGCCGTTTATTGGTCAATCTCCAATTGTTTCAGGTGAATTAGGAGAAGACTTCACGTACTATTTTGCAGTTTCTGAACAGACGCCTTCTTCTGTTGGTGTTGGTGTTCTTGTAAATGGAGATGACAGCGTATTAGCGGCGGGTGGATTTATCCTTCAAATTATGCCGGGCGCACAGGAAGAAACAATTGCATTCATTGAAGATCGTTTGCAAAAAATCCCTCCTGTATCAACATTGATCGAACAAGGTCTTTCTCCAGAAGAGCTACTATATGCAGTTCTTGGGGAAGATAAAGTAAAGGTATTAGAAACTATGGATGTTCAATTTAATTGCACTTGCTCACGTGAACGTATTGAGAGTGTGTTAATTAGTTTAGGTAAAACAGAATTAGAGCAAATTCGTGAAGAAGAAGAAGAGACGGAAGTGCACTGTCATTTCTGTAATGAACGATATAAATTCTCTAAAGAAGATATTACAAGCATAATTGTGAACTTGTAATAAGGAAGTTTGGGTGGAGAATTGTTCGCTCGGATAGATTGACAAACAGGGAATTTTCTGACAAAATCTAAATATAGATAAAACCAATAAAAATACTCGGTGTTAGGAGTGACAGGAATGCGAGTGGCACAATCAGTTTCAGAATTAATCGGGAAAACGCCGATCGTTAAGTTGAACCGCATCGTAGAATCAGACAGCGCAGATGTATACTTAAAATTAGAATTTATGAATCCTGGGAGCAGTGTTAAAGATCGTATTGCATTAGCTATGATTGAAGATGCTGAAAAGAAAGGATTATTAAAAGAAGGCGATACAATCATTGAGCCAACAAGTGGTAACACAGGAATTGGTTTAGCGATGGTAGCGGCCGCTAAAGGATATAAGGCGATTTTAGTAATGCCAGAAACAATGAGTATTGAGCGTCGTAATTTATTACGTGCTTACGGTGCTGAATTAGTATTGACTCCAGGTCCTGAAGGAATGGGTGGGGCAATTCGTAAAGCGACTGAATTAGCGAAAGAGCATGGCTACTTTATACCGCAACAGTTCCAAAATCAATCAAATCCAGAAATTCATCGTTTAACAACAGGTCCAGAAATTGTTGAACAAATGGGTGATCAATTAGATGCGTTTATTGCAGGTATTGGTACAGGTGGAACAATTACTGGTGCTGGTGAAGTGCTGAAGGAAGCGTATAAAGATATTAAAATTTATGCAGTAGAACCTGCGGACTCACCAGTATTATCTGGTGGGAAGCCGGGGCCACATAAAATCCAAGGAATTGGGGCGGGATTCATCCCAGAGACATTGGATGTAAAGGTATATGATGAAATTATTCAAGTAAAAACAGAGCAAGCGTTTGAATATGCGAGAAGAGTGGCTAAAGAGGAAGGTATTTTAGTTGGTATCTCTTCAGGAGCAGTTATTTATGCAGCGACAGAAGTTGCGAAAAAATTAGGTAAAGGGAAAAAAGTACTTGTTATTATTCCAAGTAACGGTGAACGTTATTTAAGTACACCACTTTATCAATTTGAATCATAATTGAATGTGATTGAAAAGCATCCTTGAAAAAGGATGCTTTTTTCTTTTTGGATTGGAAATAGGAAAAGAGTGATTGACTAGAAAACTTCATGTAAAATAAGAGGTAGTATAATTAATTTATTTTCACTAACCTTCGAGTATAATCATTTTCTATATAAAGAGCTTATGTAGTTTGAGGTGGTTAATCTAAGAGGGTGGGATAAAAGAAGACGGGGTGTTGATATGCAACGAAGAAAATCTTTAGCGCTTTCTATTCCATATCAGTTAGATTTCTTTAAGCAATATAAATTTCTTTCTCAGGATAAGCCGCAACATATTTTGCTAGAAAGCGGACGTGGCGGTCGTTATAACATAGTGGGGTTAAACCCAGTAGCGGTAATCCAAGGGAAGGGTGAAACGTTACATATAAGCGAAAGTGGTAAGGAAACAATAAAGCGAGGGAATCCATTAGATTTAATGCAAGAATATATGGAAAAATGGAAAACAGACTACAATCCAGAGTACCCGCCGTTTCAAGGTGGTGCGATTGGCTACTTTAGTTATGATTGTATCCGTTATATCGAAAAACTCCCTTCTCTTGCAGAGGATGATCTGAATATACCCGATATATTCTTTTTATTATTTGACGATGTGTTCGTCTATGATCAAGAAGAAAAAGTATTGTGGATTATTACACATTATGTAGATAAGCATGCAGAGGCGGAAGAACGATTACATGAATGGAAGAATCTTTGGGCGGCAGAAGTGCCTGAAGTGACTATGCCGTTTGAACGTCCTGAAAAGAAAAATGAAGCGGTTGCTTTTACAGAAGAAGGCTTTATGAAGGCTGTTGAACGTATTCAAGAATATATTGGAAATGGTGATGTGTTTCAAGTAAACTTGTCGACAAGGCAAGAAAGAACTTTACAAACGCATCCGCTAGAAATTTATACAAGTCTTCGTAAAATTAATCCATCTCCATATATGGGATACTTGGAGCTTGGGGATTTTCAAATTGTTAGTGCTTCGCCTGAATTGCTAATTAAAAAACAAGGGCAAGAAGTAAGTACAAGACCAATTGCTGGTACAAGATCCCGCGGTGCGAATGAACAAGAGGATGAAGAATTAGCGAGGGAATTAATTGAGAACGAAAAGGAACGAGCGGAGCATGTAATGCTTGTAGATTTAGAACGAAATGATTTAGGGCGCGTTTGTAAATATGGCACTGTAGAAGTAGATGAATTTATGGTAATTGAAAAGTACTCACATGTTATGCATATCGTTTCTAATGTGCGTGGTGAGGTGGAAGAAGATAAGGATGCTTTCGATTTAGTGAAAGCTGTATTCCCTGGTGGAACAATTACCGGTGCCCCGAAAATACGTACGATGGAAATTATTGAAGAATTAGAACCTGTTCGACGAGGGATTTATACAGGTTCAATTGGTTGGATTGGTTATTCTGGAGATACGGAATTGAATATTGTAATTAGAACGCTTCTTGCTAAAGATGGGCAAGCGCATGTGCAAGCAGGAGCGGGAATTGTAATTGATTCAAATCCGAAAAATGAATATAAAGAGTCGTTAAAAAAGGCAATTGCTTTATGGCGTGCAAAAGAAAGTAGCGAAGAAACGGTTAGGTGAGAGAAATGATATTAATGATTGATAATTATGATTCTTTTACATTTAATTTGGTGCAATTTCTTGGAGAACTTGGACAAGAGCTTGTTATTAAGCGTAATGATGAAGTGACTATTGCAGATATTGAGAATATGAAACCAGATTTCTTAATGATTTCACCAGGTCCATGTAGTCCGAATGAAGCGGGAATTAGTATGGAAGCTATTAAATACTTTGCAGGAAAGCTTCCGATTTTTGGAGTTTGTCTTGGGCATCAATCTATTGCGCAAGTCTTTGGTGGAGAAGTTGTTCGAGCAGAGCGATTAATGCATGGGAAAACGTCGCCTATGCATCATGATGGAAAGACGATTTTCTCGGACATTCCTAATCCATTTACTGCAACGCGTTATCATTCCCTTATTGTTAAGAAAGAGACGTTACCTGATTGCTTAGAGGTAACATCTTGGACAGAGGAAGGGGAAATTATGGCGCTTCGTCATACAACATTACCGATTGAAGGTGTGCAGTTCCATCCGGAATCTATTATGACTTCTCATGGGAAAGAATTATTACAGAATTTCATTCGCAAATATAGTCCAAGCGTGGCATCGTGTTAATTTACGTAAATGGTGAATATGTAGAAGCGAATGAAGCGAAAATTTCTCCTTATGACCATGGTTATTTATACGGACTTGGAGTTTTTGAGACGTTTCGTATTTATAATGGTCATCCTTTCTTGTTGGATGATCATTATAAACGTTTAATAGATGCGCTAGATACATTGCAAATCAAATGGACAATGACAAAAGATGATGTAATGCTTATTTTGAAAAATCTCCTCGTTAAGAATGAATTGGAGCATGCATATGTTCGTTTCAATGTATCGGCGGGTGTAGATGAAATAGGATTGCAAACCGAAATGTATGAAGAGCCGTCGGTTATTGTTTTTATAAAACCTTTACCAGCCCCAGGGGATATAGTGGAAAAAGAAGGGGTTGTTTTAAAACAAGTGCGAAATACACCAGAGGGTGCGTTTCGCTTGAAGTCCCATCATTATTTAAATAACATTTTAGGGAAACGCGAAATTGGAAATGTTGTGGATAAGGAAGGTATTTTTCTTACTGAAGCAGGTTATGTTGCAGAGGGTATTGTTTCGAATCTCTTTTTTGTGAAAGACAATGTTTTGTATACGCCTTCGCTAAAAACAGGGATTTTAAATGGTATCACTCGTGCATTTATTATAAAGGTTGCAGAGGAGCTTCGTATAGAAATAAAGGAAGGTTTCTTTACGAAAGATGAATTGCTTTCAGCAGATGAAGCTTTTGTAACGAATTCCATTCAAGAAATTGTTCCGCTTTATCATATAGAGGGACGAGATTTCCCGGGTAAAGTCGGAATGATTACAAAAAGGTTTATGCATCTTTATGAAATGCAGAGAGAGAAATTGTGGAGTAGAAATGAATTGCGAAGAGGAGATGTGTAATTTGAAGTGGGATTATGATTTGCGCTGCGGCGAATATACATTGAATTTAAATGAAAAGACATTAATTATGGGGATTTTAAATGTAACGCCAGATTCATTTTCTGATGGTGGGAGTTACAACGAAGTGGATGCTGCGGTGCGCCATGCGAAAGAAATGAAAGATGAAGGTGCTCATATTATTGATATTGGTGGTGAATCTACTCGCCCGGGTTTCGCTAAAGTTTCGGTGGAAGAAGAAATTAAACGAGTTGTTCCGATGATCCAAACGGTTTCGAAGGAAGTGGAATTGCCTATTTCTATCGATACGTATAAAGCAGAAGTTGCGAAACAAGCAATTGAAGCTGGTGCTCACATTATTAATGATATTTGGGGGGCGAAGGCGGAACCGAAAATTGCTGAAGTTGCAGCTCATTATGATGTACCTATCATCTTAATGCATAACCGTGACAATATGAGTTATCGTAATTTAATGGCGGATATGATTGCTGATTTGTATGACAGTATTAAAATTGCTAAAGCTGCTGGTGTACGAGATGAGAATATTATTTTAGACCCAGGTATTGGTTTTGCTAAGACGCCTGAACAAAATTTGGAAGCGATGCGTAATTTAGAACAGTTAAATGTACTAGGTTATCCAGTTCTTTTAGGCACTTCAAGAAAGTCCTTTATTGGACATGTACTAGATTTACCGGTAGAGGAACGTCTTGAGGGAACTGGAGCTACCGTTTGTCTCGGTATTGAAAAGGGCTGTGAATTTGTTCGTGTTCATGATGTGAAAGAAATGGCGCGTATGGCTAAAATGATGGATGCGATGATTGGTAAGGGGGTAAAGTAATTGGATAAAATTTATATCCATGATATGGAGTTTTACGGTTATCATGGTGTATTCCCAGAGGAAAATAAATTAGGTCAGAGGTTTAAAGTTGATTTAACGGTAGAATTGGATTTGAAACGTGCAGGAGAAAGTGATGACTTAGAGCATTCTGTCAATTATGGAGAGCTTTTTGAATTGTGTAGGAAAGTTGTCGAAGATAGAACGTATAAGCTTGTAGAGAGCATCGCTGAAAATATCGCTACAAATATATTGAAACAATATGAGAGTATTTCACGATGTACAATTAAGGTAATTAAACCAGATCCGCCGATACCGGGGCATTATCGCGCTGTAGCGGTAGAAATTACGAGAGAACGTTCATGAATAATATAGCGTACATTGCATTAGGTTCGAATATTGGAGAGCGTTATACGTATTTAACTGAAGCGATTCAGTTTTTAAATAAAAGTCCGTATATCCAAGTTGATGATGTTTCATCAGTGTATGAAACTGATCCAGTTGGCTATACTGACCAAAGTTGCTTTTTAAATTTAGTTATAAAAATTTCTACCAATTTATCACCACAAGAATTATTGAAAGTAACGCAAAAAGTAGAGAATGACCTAGGAAGAAAAAGGGAAATTAGATGGGGTCCGAGAACCATCGACCTTGACATCTTACTCTATAATCAAGAAAATATTGAAGCAGAGAATCTTATTGTTCCGCATCCGCGGATGTTCGAAAGAGCTTTTGTTATCGTTCCGTTGTTAGAAATTAATCAAGATATAAAACAAGACATTTCACGTTCACAAGTAGAAGAAATGAAAAGGCGAGAGGGAGTAACGGTATGGAAGCAGAAAAATGGGGAAGACGCATTCGTGCTTTTCGAAAGCTGAAAGGCTATACACAAGAAGGTTTTGCTAAAGAATTAGGGGTATCTGTATCTGTTTTAGGTGAAGTTGAGAGAGGGAATCGATCGCCTTCCCAAGATTTTGTAGTAGAAGTTGCTAAAGCATTAAAGGTCTCGATAGATGAACTAATGCCAAAGTAATTATGAAGGAAGGAGTAAATCCAGTGTTAAAGATTGCAAATATTGAGATGAAAAATCCGGTTGTACTAGCACCGATGGCGGGAGTGTGTAACTCTGCATTCCGTTTAACAGTAAAAGAATTTGGTGCAGGCTTAGTTTGTGCTGAAATGGTAAGTGATAAGGCGATATTACTTAATAATAAGAGAACGTTAGATATGTTATATATCGACGAGAGAGAAAAGCCATTAAGTTTACAAATTTTTGGTGGAGAGAAAGAAACGCTTGTAGATGCTGCGAAATATGTAGATAAATATACGACAGCAGACATTATTGATATTAATATGGGTTGTCCAGTACCAAAAATCACTAAGTGTGATGCAGGAGCAAAATGGCTTTTAGATCCAAATAAAATATATGAAATGGTAGCGGCAGTTGTAGATGCTGTTGAAAAGCCAGTTACAGTTAAAATGCGTATAGGTTGGGATGAAGAACATATTTTCGCAATAGAAAATGCTAGAGCTGTTGAGCGTGCTGGTGGACAGGCAGTGGCAGTTCATGGACGTACACGAGTGCAAATGTATGAAGGAAAAGCAGATTGGGATATTATTAAACAAGTAAAGCAAGCTGTGAATATCCCGGTTATTGGAAATGGTGATGTTGAAACACCGCAAGATGCGAAGCGTATGCTTGATGAAATTGGTGTAGATGGTGTTATGATTGGCCGTGCTGCTCTTGGGGATCCGTGGATGATTTATCGTACGGTAAAGTATTTAGAGACGGGTGAATTAATGCCGGAACCAACAGTGCGCGAGAAAATTGATGTATGTATGTTGCATCTAGATCGTCTTATCGATTTAAAGAATGAAAATGTTGCTGTAAGAGAGATGAGAAAGCATGCGGCTTGGTATTTAAAAGGTGTTCGTGGTAATGCGAGTGTGCGTAATGGCATCAATACTTGCAACACACGTCAAGACCTTGCGAATGTATTA
>NZ_JBQYMD010000001.1:4720000-4722500 GCF_052682895.1 Bacillus sp. WC2503
TGATACCAATGGTATCAGTGGTAGGGGAGCGTTCTAAGTGCAGTGAAGTCAGACCGGAAGGACTGGTGGAGCGCTTAGAAGTGAGAATGCCGGTATGAGTAGCGAAAGACGGGTGAGAATCCCGTCCACCGAATGCCTAAGGTTTCCTGAGGAAGGCTCGTCCGCTCAGGGTTAGTCAGGACCTAAGCCGAGGCCGACAGGCGTAGGCGATGGACAACAGGTTGATATTCCTGTACCACCTCTTTATCGTTTGAGCAATGGAGGGACGCAGAAGGATAGAAGAAGCGTGCGATTGGTTGTGCACGTCCAAGCAGTTAGGCTGATAAGTAGGCAAATCCGCTTATTGTGAAGGCTGAGCTGTGATGGGGAAGCTCCTTATGGAGCGAAGTCTTTGATTCCCCGCTGCCAAGAAAAGCTTCTAGCGAGATAAAAGGTGCCTGTACCGCAAACCGACACAGGTAGGCGAGGAGAGAATCCTAAGGTGTGCGAGAGAACTCTGGTTAAGGAACTCGGCAAAATGACCCCGTAACTTCGGGAGAAGGGGTGCTTTCTTAACGGAAAGCCGCAGTGAATAGGCCCAAGCGACTGTTTAGCAAAAACACAGGTCTCTGCGAAGCCGTAAGGCGAAGTATAGGGGCTGACACCTGCCCGGTGCTGGAAGGTTAAGGAGAGGGGTTAGCGTAAGCGAAGCTCTGAACTGAAGCCCCAGTAAACGGCGGCCGTAACTATAACGGTCCTAAGGTAGCGAAATTCCTTGTCGGGTAAGTTCCGACCCGCACGAAAGGTGTAACGATTTGGGCACTGTCTCAACCAGAGACTCGGTGAAATTATAGTACCTGTGAAGATGCAGGTTACCCGCGACAGGACGGAAAGACCCCGTGGAGCTTTACTGTAGCCTGATATTGAATTTTGGTACAGTTTGTACAGGATAGGCGGGAGCCATTGAAACCGGAGCGCTAGCTTCGGTGGAGGCGCTGGTGGGATACCGCCCTGACTGTATTGAAATTCTAACCTACGGGTCTTATCGACCCGGGAGACAGTGTCAGGTGGGCAGTTTGACTGGGGCGGTCGCCTCCTAAAGTGTAACGGAGGCGCCCAAAGGTTCCCTCAGAATGGTTGGAAATCATTCGTAGAGTGCAAAGGCATAAGGGAGCTTGACTGCGAGACCTACAAGTCGAGCAGGGACGAAAGTCGGGCTTAGTGATCCGGTGGTTCCGCATGGAAGGGCCATCGCTCAACGGATAAAAGCTACCCCGGGGATAACAGGCTTATCTCCCCCAAGAGTCCACATCGACGGGGAGGTTTGGCACCTCGATGTCGGCTCATCGCATCCTGGGGCTGTAGTCGGTCCCAAGGGTTGGGCTGTTCGCCCATTAAAGCGGTACGCGAGCTGGGTTCAGAACGTCGTGAGACAGTTCGGTCCCTATCCGTCGTGGGCGTAGGAAATTTGAGAGGAGCTGTCCTTAGTACGAGAGGACCGGGATGGACGCACCGCTGGTGTACCAGTTGTTCTGCCAAGGGCATAGCTGGGTAGCTATGTGCGGAAGGGATAAGTGCTGAAAGCATCTAAGCATGAAGCCCCCCTCAAGATGAGATTTCCCATAGCGTAAGCTAGTAAGATCCCTGAAAGATGATCAGGTTGATAGGTTCGAGGTGGAAGCATGGTGACATGTGGAGCTGACGAATACTAATAGATCGAGGACTTAACCATATAATATGAAGCAATGTTATCTAGTTTTGAAAGAATATAAAAAACTTGTTGACTTTAAAAGTTAAATAAGTTACAATAATTCTTGTCTTAAATGAATACAGTCTGGTAATAATGGCAGAGAGGTCACACCCGTTCCCATACCGAACACGGAAGTTAAGCTCTCTAGCGCCGATGGTAGTTGGGACCTTGTCCCTGTGAGAGTAGGACGTTGCCAGGCAAATGGAGGATTAGCTCAGCTGGGAGAGCACCTGCCTTACAAGCAGGGGGTCGGCGGTTCGATCCCGTCATCCTCCACCATTTAGCCGACTTAGCTCAATTGGTAGAGCAACTGACTTGTAATCAGTAGGTTGGGGGTTCAAGTCCTCTAGTCGGCACCAGTTTTTAATTGTACGAGCCATTAGCTCAGTTGGTAGAGCATCTGACTTTTAATCAGAGGGTCGAAGGTTCGAATCCTTCATGGCTCACCATTTTTAATAAAATATGCGGGTGTGGCGGAATTGGCAGACGCACTAGACTTAGGATCTAGCGCCTTTGGCGTGGGGGTTCGACTCCCTTCACCCGCACTTTTAATAAAATATCTCATAACATGTCTTGCGGAAGTAGTTCAGTGGTAGAATACAACCTTGCCAAGGTTGGGGTCGCGGGTTCGAATCCCGTCTTCCGCTCCAATTTTCAATATGACATGCCGGGGTGGCGGAACAGGCAGACGCACAGGACTTAAAATCCTGCGGTGGGTGACCACCGTGCGGGTTCGACCCCCGCCCTCGGCACCATATGCGCCCGTAGCTC
>NZ_JBQYMD010000001.1:4725000-4785000 GCF_052682895.1 Bacillus sp. WC2503
GAACCAGTACCGTGAGGGAAAGGTGAAAAGCACCCCGGAAGGGGAGTGAAAGAGATCCTGAAACCGTGTGCCTACAAATAGTCAGAGCCCGTTAATGGGTGATGGCGTGCCTTTTGTAGAATGAACCGGCGAGTTACGATCCCGTGCGAGGTTAAGTTGAAGAGACGGAGCCGCAGCGAAAGCGAGTCTGAATAGGGCGTTTAGTACGTGGTCGTAGACCCGAAACCAGGTGATCTACCCATGTCCAGGGTGAAGTTCAGGTAACACTGAATGGAGGCCCGAACCCACGCACGTTGAAAAGTGCGGGGATGAGGTGTGGGTAGCGGAGAAATTCCAATCGAACCTGGAGATAGCTGGTTCTCCCCGAAATAGCTTTAGGGCTAGCCTTAAGTGTAAGAGTCTTGGAGGTAGAGCACTGATTGAACTAGGGGTCCTCATCGGATTACCGAATTCAGTCAAACTCCGAATGCCAATGACTTATCCTTAGGAGTCAGACTGCGAGTGATAAGATCCGTAGTCAAGAGGGAAACAGCCCAGATCGCCAGCTAAGGTCCCAAAGTGTGTATTAAGTGGAAAAGGATGTGGAGTTGCTTAGACAACTAGGATGTTGGCTTAGAAGCAGCCACCATTTAAAGAGTGCGTAATAGCTCACTAGTCGAGTGACTCTGCGCCGAAAATGTACCGGGGCTAAATACACCACCGAAGCTGCGAATTGATACCAATGGTATCAGTGGTAGGGGAGCGTTCTAAGTGCAGTGAAGTCAGACCGGAAGGACTGGTGGAGCGCTTAGAAGTGAGAATGCCGGTATGAGTAGCGAAAGACGGGTGAGAATCCCGTCCACCGAATGCCTAAGGTTTCCTGAGGAAGGCTCGTCCGCTCAGGGTTAGTCAGGACCTAAGCCGAGGCCGACAGGCGTAGGCGATGGACAACAGGTTGATATTCCTGTACCACCTCTTTATCGTTTGAGCAATGGAGGGACGCAGAAGGATAGAAGAAGCGTGCGATTGGTTGTGCACGTCCAAGCAGTTAGGCTGATAAGTAGGCAAATCCGCTTATTGTGAAGGCTGAGCTGTGATGGGGAAGCTCCTTATGGAGCGAAGTCTTTGATTCCCCGCTGCCAAGAAAAGCTTCTAGCGAGATAAAAGGTGCCTGTACCGCAAACCGACACAGGTAGGCGAGGAGAGAATCCTAAGGTGTGCGAGAGAACTCTGGTTAAGGAACTCGGCAAAATGACCCCGTAACTTCGGGAGAAGGGGTGCTTTCTTAACGGAAAGCCGCAGTGAATAGGCCCAAGCGACTGTTTAGCAAAAACACAGGTCTCTGCGAAGCCGTAAGGCGAAGTATAGGGGCTGACACCTGCCCGGTGCTGGAAGGTTAAGGAGAGGGGTTAGCGTAAGCGAAGCTCTGAACTGAAGCCCCAGTAAACGGCGGCCGTAACTATAACGGTCCTAAGGTAGCGAAATTCCTTGTCGGGTAAGTTCCGACCCGCACGAAAGGTGTAACGATTTGGGCACTGTCTCAACCAGAGACTCGGTGAAATTATAGTACCTGTGAAGATGCAGGTTACCCGCGACAGGACGGAAAGACCCCGTGGAGCTTTACTGTAGCCTGATATTGAATTTTGGTACAGTTTGTACAGGATAGGCGGGAGCCATTGAAACCGGAGCGCTAGCTTCGGTGGAGGCGCTGGTGGGATACCGCCCTGACTGTATTGAAATTCTAACCTACGGGTCTTATCGACCCGGGAGACAGTGTCAGGTGGGCAGTTTGACTGGGGCGGTCGCCTCCTAAAGTGTAACGGAGGCGCCCAAAGGTTCCCTCAGAATGGTTGGAAATCATTCGTAGAGTGCAAAGGCATAAGGGAGCTTGACTGCGAGACCTACAAGTCGAGCAGGGACGAAAGTCGGGCTTAGTGATCCGGTGGTTCCGCATGGAAGGGCCATCGCTCAACGGATAAAAGCTACCCCGGGGATAACAGGCTTATCTCCCCCAAGAGTCCACATCGACGGGGAGGTTTGGCACCTCGATGTCGGCTCATCGCATCCTGGGGCTGTAGTCGGTCCCAAGGGTTGGGCTGTTCGCCCATTAAAGCGGTACGCGAGCTGGGTTCAGAACGTCGTGAGACAGTTCGGTCCCTATCCGTCGTGGGCGTAGGAAATTTGAGAGGAGCTGTCCTTAGTACGAGAGGACCGGGATGGACGCACCGCTGGTGTACCAGTTGTTCTGCCAAGGGCATAGCTGGGTAGCTATGTGCGGAAGGGATAAGTGCTGAAAGCATCTAAGCATGAAGCCCCCCTCAAGATGAGATTTCCCATAGCGTAAGCTAGTAAGATCCCTGAAAGATGATCAGGTTGATAGGTTCGAGGTGGAAGCATGGTGACATGTGGAGCTGACGAATACTAATAGATCGAGGACTTAACCATATAATATGTAGCAAATGTTATCTAGTTTTGAAGGAATATGCCTTCATAGTTTGGTGATGATGGCAGAGAGGTCACACCCGTTCCCATACCGAACACGGAAGTTAAGCTCTCTAGCGCCGATGGTAGTTGGGACCTTGTCCCTGTGAGAGTAGGACGTCGCCAAGCAACTAAAACACGAGTCAAATGACTCGTGTTTTTTCGTGTTTTATTTTATAATCCATAGTAATAAAAAAATGTGTTTAAAGTATTAATATTTTGATTAAATACAGGAGAATGTGGCTAGGATAGTGAATAAGCAAAAGAGTTGCAAATTTTATTAATACGTATATAATTAAAGTCAAAGATAGTCAAAGTCAATAAAGGTGGCGGATAAATGAGAAATATATCTGATATCATTGAGCAATATCTAAAGCAAGTTATTGACTTAAGCAATAATAATGTGATTGAAATTAAGAGAAATGAGATTGCGGATCGGTTCGAGTGCGTACCATCTCAAATCAATTATGTAATCAATACCCGTTTTACGTTAGAAAGAGGATTTGTAGTAGAAAGTAAACGTGGTGGAGGAGGTTACATTCGCATTATAAAAGTCAAACTGCATGACGATATAGACATTATTGATCAAATGCTTCATATGATTGATCATAGTGTTGCGCAAGGGAATGCAGAAAGCATGATTATACGTTTAATAGAAGAGGGAATCATAACAAATCGTGAAGCGAAACTGATGTTAAGCGTAATAGATCGTTCTGTATTATCAATGGATGTTCCTTCTCGAGATGAACTTAGGGCTCGAATATTATGCGCAATGTTAAGAACACTGAAATATAAATAAATATAGCTTTTGTAAAAGAATGATGACTAAGATAAAGCAATTAAATGTTGTAGAAGTTTTGAAAAAGAACATGCACTTTTATTTAAACGGATTCAGGAAAGCGAACAATCTAGTAATGTATGAAAAGTATCATGAGATAGAGCGTTCCTGTTGTAAAGGTGGGGATAGTGATGACTTGTCAAAACTGTAATATAAGACCAGCGACTTTACATTATACAAAAGTAATTAACGAGAAGAAGGCGGAAGTTCATCTTTGTGAGCAATGTGCAGAGCAAAGTGGCTATACGTCTTTCTTTCAATCATCGCAGTCTAACTTTTCATTTCATGATTTATTTGCTGGTTTATTACACGGTGAATCAACAATGTTTGAAGAAGGAAAAAATGGATTTTCAAATGCAAATATAGTAAGATGCCCAGATTGTAAGATGACATATGAACAATTTACAAAAGTGGGACGTTTTGGCTGTTCTTCTTGCTACGATACATTTAAGGAGCATTTAAAGCCACTATTAAAACGTCTTCATGGTGGGCATACAGATCATTGTGGAAAAATTCCGGAACGTATAGAAGGAAATATCCACTTAAAGAAAGAATTAGATGAACTAAAACTCATTCTGAAACAATGCGTACAGAAAGAGGAATTTGAGAAAGCTGCAGAGGTAAGAGATAAGATTCGAGGTCTTGAAATACATCTTAGTGAGCATAGAGAGGGGGAATAGTTCTATGTCACTGGACAAAATTATGAATGAAGCGATTAGTCCATGGATGAAGGGGGATGGCCCTGATTCTGATATTGTTTTAAGTAGTCGAATTCGTTTGGCTCGTAATTTTAAACAATATCAATTTTCTACTATGCAAAACGAAGAAGAAGCTAAACAGATTCATGAATTATTTAAAAAGAAATTTATAAATAAAGCAGTAGGGTCCTTTGGGGAGTTTGGACTATTAAAGATGAATGAATTAACCCCTCTTCAAAGGAGAGTTTTAGTCGAAAAGCATTTAATTAGTCCAAATCTTGCAGGGACAGAATATGGAGCATGTCTACTATCAGAAAGTGAACATATTAGTGTTATGCTTAATGAAGAAGACCATATTCGGATTCAGTGCCTATTTTCAGGATTACAGTTATCAGAGGCGCTTCAAAGCGCCAATCAAATAGATAATTGGATTGAGAAAGAAGTTGAATACGCTTTTGATGAATCACTTGGATATATTACAAGCTGTCCTACTAATGTTGGCACAGGGTTAAGAGCTTCTGTGATGATTCATTTACCGGGACTGGTTTTAACAAAAAGAATTAGCCGTATTATACAAGTAATTCAAAAATTAGGGTTAGTAGTAAGAGGAATATACGGTGAAGGTAGCGAAGCGTTAGGTAATATATTTCAAGTGTCAAATCAAATGACGCTAGGAAAGTCTGAAGAAGATATTATTGCAGATTTAAAAGGTGTCATTCAACAAATTATACAGCAAGAAAAAATGGCTAGAGAATTAATTGTACAAAATTCAAGTATTGAACTTGAAGATAAGGTTTATCGTTCTTACGGCATACTAGCAAACAGTCGTTTAATTCAATCTGCAGAAGCTGCTAATTGCTTATCAGATGTACGACTTGGTATTGATCTAGGATATATAAAAGGTATATCGAGAAATATTTTGACGGAGTTAATGGTTCTTACTCAACCGGGCATTTTACAACAATACGCGGGAGGACCTTTAGGGCCAGAAGAAAGAGATTATCGAAGATCAACCTTAATCCGTGAGCGATTACGTATTGAAAAAAACTAAGCGCAAGTAGGAGGCGATTTCTATGATGTTTGGAAGATTTACAGAAAGAGCACAGAAAGTATTAGCTTTATCTCAAGAGGAAGCAATTCGTATTGGGCATAATAATATTGGAACAGAACATATTTTACTTGGGCTTGTACGCGAAGGTGAAGGAATTGCAGCAAAAGCGTTAATTGCTCTTGGATTAAGTCCAGAGAAAGTTCAAAAAGAAGTAGAAGCGTTAATTGGGCGTGGAACAGAAGCTTCTCAAACTGTACATTATACACCTCGTGCTAAAAAGGTTATTGAATTATCTATGGATGAAGCGCGTAAGCTAGGCCATTCTTACGTTGGAACAGAACACATTTTACTCGGTTTAATCCGTGAAGGTGAAGGTGTAGCGGCACGTGTTTTAAATAATTTAGGTGTAAGTTTAAATAAAGCGAGACAACAAGTGTTACAACTTCTTGGAAGTAATGAAGCTAGTTCAGGTCATCAAGGTGGTTCAGCAACAAATGCAAATACACCGACACTTGACAGTTTAGCAAGGGACTTAACAGTTGTTGCACGTGAAAATCGCTTAGACCCTGTTATTGGACGTGGTAAAGAAATTCAACGTGTAATTGAGGTGTTAAGCCGTAGAACGAAAAACAACCCAGTATTAATCGGTGAGCCTGGTGTAGGTAAAACGGCAATTGCAGAAGGATTAGCACAGCAAATTGTAAATAATGAAGTTCCTGAAACTTTAAGAGATAAGCGTGTTATGACACTAGACATGGGTACAGTAGTAGCTGGAACGAAATATCGCGGTGAATTTGAAGACCGTTTAAAGAAAGTGATGGATGAAATTCGCCAAGCAGGCAATATTATTCTATTTATTGATGAGCTTCATACATTAATTGGTGCAGGTGGAGCAGAAGGTGCAATCGATGCATCGAATATTTTAAAACCATCTTTAGCACGAGGAGAGTTGCAATGTATTGGGGCGACAACTTTAGATGAGTATCGCAAATATATTGAAAAAGACGCGGCTTTAGAAAGACGTTTTCAACCAATTCATGTTGATGAGCCAAGTTTAGAAGAATCGATTCAAATCTTGAAAGGTTTACGTGACCGTTATGAGGCGCATCACCGTGTATCTATTACAGATGACGCTATTGATGCAGCAGTAAAACTTTCAGATCGTTATATTACAGATCGCTTTTTACCGGATAAAGCAATTGATTTAATTGATGAAGCTGCTTCAAAAGTTCGCTTACGTTCTTATACAACACCACCAAACTTAAAAGAGCTTGAAGTGAAGCTTGAGGAGATTCGAAAAGAAAAAGATGCGGCTGTACAAAGTCAAGAATTTGAAAAGGCTGCATCTTTACGTGATATGGAACAACGCTTACGAGAGAAGTTAGAAGATACAAAACGTCAATGGAAAGAGCAACAAGGAAAAGAAAATTCAGAGGTTACGGTAGAAGATATTGCAAATGTCGTTTCTACATGGACGCGTATCCCAGTTTCTAAACTTGCACAAACAGAGACTGATAAATTATTAAACTTAGAATCCATTCTTCATGATCGTTTAATTGGTCAAGATGAAGCGGTAGTAGCTGTAGCAAAAGCTGTTCGTCGTGCGAGAGCAGGATTAAAAGATCCGAAGCGCCCAATTGGTTCATTTATTTTCTTAGGGCCAACAGGTGTAGGTAAAACAGAACTTGCAAGAGCACTAGCAGAATCTATGTTCGGTGATGAAGATGCAATGATTCGCATCGATATGTCAGAGTACATGGAGAAGCATTCTACTTCCCGTTTAGTTGGTTCTCCTCCAGGATATGTTGGATATGAAGAAGGTGGACAATTAACAGAGAAAGTTCGTCGCAAGCCATATTCAGTTGTCTTATTAGATGAGGTAGAGAAAGCTCATCCGGATGTGTTTAATATTTTACTACAAGTATTAGAAGATGGTCGTTTAACCGATTCTAAAGGACGTACAGTAGATTTCCGTAATACAATTGTTATTATGACATCTAACGTTGGGGCAGATGCATTAAAACGTAATAAGTATCTTGGATTTAACGTACAAGATGAGAGCCGCGATTATTCGGATATGAAAGGTAAAGTAATGGACGAACTGAAAAAAGCATTTCGTCCAGAATTCTTAAACCGTATCGATGAAATTATCGTATTCCATATGCTTGAGAAAAAACATATTCAAGAAATTGTAACTCTTATGGTAAATCAGTTAGTGAATCGCTTAAAAGAACAAGAAATCGAATTGCAATTAACAGAAGGGGCAATTTCTGCTATTGCTGATAAAGGATTTGATCGTGAGTACGGTGCTCGTCCGCTTCGTAGGGCAATTCAGAAGCATGTAGAAGATAGACTATCTGAAGAACTTTTAAAAGGTGCTATTGAGAAAGGACAAAAAGTTATCTTTGATGTAGAAGGAGAATCATTTGTCATTCATAGTGCGGAAAAGGTAAAATAAGTATAGACAAACAAAGAGGGCTACGCGATAGCCCTCTTTCTTGTACGAGAAGGATAAACGTTTATAGACGAAAGTGAAGTGAACTATAAAAAGGTATGGCTAAAAAGAAAACGAAATTTATATGTCAAGAATGTGGTTATCAGTCACCGAAATATATGGGTAAATGTCCCGGATGTGGTCAATGGAATACACTTGTTGAAGAGATGGAACCAGTTGTATCATCAAGGCGCCTTAATTACGCGAATGCAATTCAAACGGAAGTAACAAAACCAAGACGTCTTACTGAAGTAGAAACAAAGTCTGAGGCACGTATTGAAACGGAATTTCAAGAGTTTAACCGTGTGCTTGGTGGCGGAATTGTAGATGGGTCCTTAGTACTTATTGGTGGAGACCCTGGGATTGGAAAATCAACATTACTATTACAGATTTCATCGCAATTAGCAGATTCTTCATATGATGTATTATACATATCGGGTGAGGAGTCGGCAAAGCAGATTAAACTTCGTGCAGATCGTTTGCATGTAAAGGGTAGCAATCTATTTGTTGTAGCAGAGACAGACTTGCAGCGTATTGCAGCACATATTGAAGAAATGAATCCAGCTTTTGTTGTTATTGATTCTATTCAAACGATACATTTACCTGAAGTGACGTCAGCGCCAGGAAGTGTGGCACAAGTACGTGAATGTACAGCGGAATTAATGAAACTTGCAAAAACAAAAGGAATCCCTATTTTCATCGTCGGGCATGTGACAAAAGAAGGAGCAATTGCAGGACCTCGTATGTTAGAACATATGGTCGATGCAGTTCTCTACTTTGAGGGAGATCGACACCATACGTATCGTATTTTACGAGCTGTGAAGAACCGTTTTGGTTCCACGAATGAAATGGGTATCTTTGAAATGAAAGAGCTTGGTCTTGCGGAAGTTTTAAATCCTTCTGAAATCTTCCTTGAGGAAAGGCCGGTTGGTGTTGCAGGGTCAACAGTAGTTGCTTCAATGGAAGGAACAAGACCGGTTTTAGTAGAAATACAAGCTTTAATCTCCCCTACTAGTTTTGGAAATCCTCGAAGAATGGCGACGGGAATTGATCATAACCGTGTTTCGCTTATTATGGCAGTATTAGAAAAAAGAACAGGCTTACTATTGCAAAATCAAGATGCATATTTAAAAGTAGCTGGTGGTTTGAAATTAGATGAACCGGCAATTGATTTAGCGGTGGCTTTAAGTATAGCCTCAAGTTTTAGGGATAAATCTACGGCACCAACCGATGCAGTAATAGGAGAAGTAGGATTAACTGGAGAAATAAGAAGAGTATCAAGAATCGAACAACGTGTACAAGAAGCGGCTAAATTAGGATTTCAACGTGTTATTATTCCTAGAAAAAACTTAGGAGGATGGACAATTCCAGATGGGATTGAGGTTGTAGGTGTTTCTAATTTAGGAGAAGCGCTTCGTTTGACATTAGGAGGCTAGGCTATGGAAGAAAATAAGCAACGTGTCAAAAGTATGATTAATATTTTACAGCTCGTGGCCCCAGGGACACCACTGCGCGAAGGGATAGATAATGTACTTCGCGCACAAACAGGGGGACTAATTGTTCTTGGATATAATGAGCAGATTAAAAGTATTGTTGATGGCGGTTTTCACATTAATTGTGCATTCTCTCCTGCTAGTTTATATGAATTAGCAAAAATGGACGGGGCACTTATTTTAAATGAAACGGGAAGTAAAATTTTAATAGCAAATGCACAGTTAGTTCCAGAGGCATCTATTGATTCTATTGAAACAGGCATGCGTCACCGAACAGCAGAACGTGTAGCGAAGCAGACTGGTAGCCTTGTTGTAGCTATTTCACAAAGACGTAACGTAATTACGCTATATCAAGGGAACTTACGTTATACACTAAAAGATATAGGGGTTATTTTAACAAAGGCAAATCAGGCTATTCAAACGTTAGAAAAATATAAGGCTGTATGGAATGATGGTATTACGAATTTGGGCATTCTAGAATTTGAAGAGGTCGTTACAATGTCCGAGGTCGTTCACGTTTTACATAGTGTTGAAATGGTACTGCGTATTAAAAATGAAATATTGAGCTATATTCATGAGCTAGGAACAGAAGGTAGGTTAATCCGTTTACAACTTACAGAACTACTAGCTGATTTAGAGGCAGAGGCAGCATTATTAATCAAAGATTATCACCAAGAAAAAACACAAGACCATCATCAAATTTTGAAAAAGTTGCAGGACCTTGCAAATACACAACTTTTAGAGGATAGTGATTTAGTAAAATTACTTGGCTACCCAGGGCAAACGAGTTTAGAAGAAAGTGTGACGCCAAGGGGATATCGAATCACAAGCAAAATCTCTCGTGTTCCGCCACTTATCATTGAAAATTTAATTAATCGATTCAAAACGTTGCAAGGTGTTTGTCGCGCGACTATTCATGAATTGGATGATGTGGAAGGAATTGGAGAAGTAAGGGCGAAGAAAATACGAGAAGGCTTAAAAAGAATTCAAGAGCATCTCTATATGAGTAGACACAATTAAGAATATTACATTGATTCCATAATATAACGACACTAGAACATTTTTGGTATATGATATGATATATTGGTAAATAAAACTATTTATAAAAAAACACGTCCGCTTTTGCATTCGGCGTTTTGATTAGCGAAACAATGGTTAATAATGAGTAGGAGGTGGTTGGATGTTAAAACGGATCGTACAGCTCTTCTTTCTAGTAATTGGGGGAGCGTTAGGGATTTACTTAATCCCAAAAGTTATTAATGTATTAGACATCGGTGCTGTTCCTTTATTGGAAGGATCGTATGTTCGTGCAATTATTGGTGCAATTATTTTATTTTTAACAACATTTTGGCTTGTAGATTATATTGTTCAACTTATTAAGCATATTGAAGAGGCTCTTGTAAAGGCGCCTGTAGCAGATGTTTTATTTGGTACATTAGGTTTAATCTCTGGTCTCATTGTTGCATATTTAATTTTAATACCAATTCGTGAATTTACAATTCCGGTTATTAGCACAGTATTGCAAGTGTTCTTTACTCTTTTACTTGGATATTTAGGATTCCAAGTAGGATTTAAAAAGAGGAATGAATTGCTAGGATTATTTACATTACCCCAACGCGGAGGTAAGAAGAAAAACAATAGTGAGAACGAAGAGATAGAGGTAGAAAAATCTACGGCTCATTGGAAAATTCTCGATACGAGTGTAATTATTGATGGACGTATTGCTGATATTTGCCAAACGAAGTTTTTAGAAGGAACAATTGTAATTCCACAATTCGTATTAGAAGAGCTTCAGCATATTGCCGACTCCTCCGATGCTTTAAAGCGTAATCGTGGTCGCAGAGGACTAGACATTTTAAATCGTATTCAAAAAGAGATGCCGATTCCGGTAGAAATTTATGAAGGCGATTTCGAGGATATCCAAGAGGTGGATAGCAAACTTGTAAAGTTAGCTAAAATCACCGGTGGAACTGTAGTAACAAATGATTTTAACTTAAATAAAGTTTCTGAATTACAAGGAGTAACGGTGTTAAACATTAATGATTTAGCTAATGCAATTAAACCAGTTGTACTCCCTGGCGAAGAATTAAGTGTTTATGTTGTGAAAGATGGTAAAGAGCAAAACCAAGGTGTTGCGTACTTAGATGATGGTACGATGATTGTAGTAGAAGATGGTAGAGAGTATGTAGGTTCGCAACTTAATGTACTAGTTACTAGCGTATTACAAACATCGGCTGGTCGTATGATTTTCGCAAAACGTAAATTATTAGAAAAAGCATTATAGGTAGAGGATTATTAATATGTATACATTAATTATTCCGGCAGCCGGTCAAGGAAAGCGGATGGGTGCTGGCAAAAATAAGTTGTTCTTACTTATAAATGAAGTACCGATTATCGTGCATACATTACGTGCTTTTGAAAGAGATAAGGCGTGCAAAAGTATTGTTATGGCAATTAACGAAGAGGAACGCCCGTATTTTGAAGAATTAATGCAGAAGTATCCGATTGAAAAACAGGTGCAATTTATTCAAGGTGGGGCTGAAAGACAAGATAGTGTATATAACGCGATTCAGCATGCAAGTGATGTGGAATACGTTCTTGTGCATGACGGAGCGCGCCCATTCGTAACGAATAAAGTGATTCAAGATGTATTAACAGCAGCAGAAAAATATGGGGCTTCCATTTGTGCAGTGCCAGTAAAGGATACAGTGAAGAAAGTAGAGCAAGATGTTGTTGTCGAAACGGTAGAACGATCTCAGCTTAAGGCTGTACAAACACCGCAAGGGTTCTCTGTTTCGCTTTTGTTAGAAGCTCATAGAAGTGCAAAACAGAGCTGTTTTCTTGGTACAGATGATGCAAGTCTCGTAGAACGCATTGGTAAGCAAGTAGGTGTAGTAGAGGGGAGTTACTATAATATTAAAGTGACGACTCCAGAGGATTTACTAATTGCTGAAAGTTTCCTTCATGTTCAGAAAAAATAGCCGTGATGGTGTATAACAAAGGAAAGCTCGGCAATAGCCGGGCTTTTCTTTGTAAGGATATCGATATAATATAGAGTCATAAAGCTCAGTGGTTTAGCTCAAGGAGGATGTAAAGAATGTTTCGAATTGGACAAGGTTTTGATGTACATGAATTTGCGGAAGGTAGACCGTTAATTATTGGCGGAATTACAATTCCTCATGAGAAGGGATTAATCGGTCACTCAGATGCGGATGTATTGTTACATACGATTGCTGACGCATGTCTAGGAGCAATTGCAGCAGGAGATATTGGAAAGCATTTTCCTGATACTGATCCTGCCTTTAAAGATGCAGATTCAGCTATATTACTACAAAAGGTTTGGGGATTTGTACGCGAACAAGGTTACGAGCTAGGAAATCTAGATTGTACAATTATTGCTCAAAAGCCAAAAATGGCACCGCATATTGAAAGTATGCGTAAACGTATTAGTGAACTGTTAGAAACGTCTATAGATAACATTAATGTAAAGGCAACAACAACAGAAAAATTAGGATTTACAGGTAGAGAAGAAGGAATTGCTTCTCAAGCAGTGGTATTATTACAGAAAAAATAATGGTTTTTAATTCGTAAGATGGATAATCACATTTTTTTGTTGTACAATTATAGAATGTGTTGACATTAAGAATGGAAGGTGTACCAATTATGGAAAAGCAAGTGAGAGTGCGCTATGCGCCAAGTCCAACAGGACACTTACATATCGGAAATGCGCGTACGGCATTATTTAATTATTTATTTGCTCGTCATCAAGATGGTAAGTTTATTATTCGTATTGAAGATACTGATGTAAAACGTAATGTTGCAGGTGGAGAAGAAAGCCAATTAAAATACTTGAAATGGCTCGGTATGGACTGGGATGAAGGTGTTGATGTTGGTGGTGAATTCGGACCATATCGTCAAACAGAGCGTTTAGATATTTATAAAAAATTATATCTAGATTTATTAGAGCGTGGTTTAGCTTACAAATGTTATATGACAGAAGAAGAGCTGGAAGCAGAGCGTGAAGGACAAATTTCTCGTGGTGAAACACCTCGTTATGCAGGTAACCATCGTGATTTAACTGAAGAACAAATGAAAGAATTTGAAGCTGAGGGACGTATTCCAAGTATTCGTTTCCGTGTACCAGCTGATCGTGATTACACATTCAAAGACATCGTAAAAGATGAAGTCGCATTCCATTCAAATGATTTCGGTGATTTTGTTATCGTGAAAAAAGATGGAATTCCAACTTATAACTTTGCGGTAGCAGTAGATGATCACTTAATGGAGATTACACATGTGCTTCGTGGCGATGATCATATTTCAAATACGCCAAAACAAATGATGATATATGAAGCTTTCGGTTGGGACATCCCACAATTCGGTCATATGACCCTAATTGTTAACGAAAGCCGTAAAAAGTTAAGTAAACGTGATGAATCTATTATTCAATTTATTGAGCAATATAAAGAGCTAGGATATCTTCCAGAAGCAATCTTTAACTTTATTGCACTACTAGGTTGGTCGCCGGTAGGAGAAGAAGAAATCTTCTCTAAAGATGAGTTCATCAAAATGTTCGATGCAGCTCGTTTATCAAAATCACCTGCATTATTTGATTCTCAAAAATTAAAATGGATGAACAACCAGTATATGAAAAAGCAAGATTTAGATACGGTTGTAGAGTTAAGTTTACCGCATTTAGTGAAAGCTGGACGTGTGGGCGAAACTTTAAGTGAACAAGAACAAGCTTGGATTCGTGATGTAATTGCTTTATATCATGACCAAATGAGTTTCGGAGCTGAAATCGTAGAGCTTTCTGAAATGTTCTTTAAAGATCATGTTGATTATGAAGAAGAAGGGCAAGAAGTGTTAAATGGTGAACAGGTACCTGAAGTACTTCGTGCATTTGCTGGTCAAATAGAAGTTCTAGAAGCGATGGAGCCTGCAGCGATTAAGGCAGCTATTAAAGCAGTTCAAAAGGAAACAGGGCATAAAGGTAAAAACTTATTTATGCCAATCCGTGTTGCTACTACTGGTCAAACACATGGTCCAGAGCTTCCTAATGCGATTGCACTTCTTGGGAAAGAAAAAGTTTTAAATCGTCTTCAAAAAGTAATTGGTTAACATTTTCTAGGTTTAGAAATATAATAAGTATACTTAAAATCTAATAAGGAAAAGCGACGAGAAGGAGAAGTAGAAAATCAGGCTTTTTACAGAGAGAACCACCTTTAGGCTGGAAGTGGTTTATAAGCGGATTTTTGAAATGCCCCTTCGAGTCTTCTGCTGAACAACGAATTGTTTCGTGAAATGTCTTAGGGCGTAAAGTAAGCAGAAGCGGTGTACACCGTTATCATGGATGAGTTTGAGGCTTTTTTATTAGCCTAAACAGAGTGGAACCGCGCTTAAAAGGCGTCTCTGTCAATATGACAGAGGCGTCTTTTTTATACCGTAAAAGTGGGTATAAGTATAAGTTTGATCTCCTTGTATAAAGATTTAGAGGATAAGTGGGGAGTTAAGGGAGTTAGTTCACTCGAAAAAGCAGCCCATAAAGGGGAGGGGACATCGATGTTTAAGAGGCTTCGGGAAGATATTGAAGTCGTTTTTGAACAGGATCCAGCGGCACGAAGTTATTTCGAAGTCATTTTGACTTACTCTGGATTACATGCAGTTTGGGCCCATCGAATTGCACATGCTTTTTATAAAAAGAATTTCTTTTTTATTGCACGTTGGATTTCACAAGTTAGTCGGTTTTTTACTGGCATTGAGATTCATCCAGGAGCAACAATTGGTCGTCATTTTTTCATTGACCATGGAATGGGTGTTGTAATTGGAGAAACGTGTGAGATTGGTGATAATGTAACAATTTATCAAGGTGTTACATTAGGTGGTACGGGAAAAGAAAAGGGAAAGAGGCACCCTACAATTCAGGATAATGTATTAATTGCAACAGGTGCTAAAGTACTAGGCTCAATTACTGTTGGAGAGAATTCTAAAATTGGAGCAGGATCCGTTGTATTAAAAGAAGTCCCTGCGCATTCTACAGTTGTAGGTATACCTGGCCGAGTCGTTATTCAAAATGGAGTGAAGATTGGTCAAGAGTTAAATCATTCCGATCTTCCGGATCCGATTTTTGATAAATTAAAGGTTATGGAAGCAGAACTTGATAAATTGAAAAAGCAACTTGAAGTAAAGGTAGAAAGGAAGGATAAAAATGACTATTCACATTTATAATACGCTAACACGTCAAAAGGAAAAGTTTATTCCATTAGAAGAAAATAAGGTAAAGATGTATGTTTGCGGTCCTACAGTATATAACTACATTCATATTGGGAATGCGAGACCCCCTATGGTGTTCGATACAGTACGCCGTTATTTAGAATACAAAGGGTACGAAGTGCAGTATGTATCTAACTTTACTGACGTAGATGATAAATTAATTAAAGCAGCAAATGAATTAGGTGAAGATGTACCGACAATTGCTGACCGTTTCGTTGAAGCATATTTTGAAGATGTAACCGCACTAGGTTGCAAACATGCAACAGTTCATCCGCGTGTAACAGAAAATATGGATATTATTATTGAATTTATTCAAGAACTTGTGAATAAAGGGTATGCATATGAATCAGAAGGTGATGTGTACTTTAGAACGAAAGAATTCGAAGGTTACGGTAAATTATCGCATCAGCCAATCGCTGATTTACGTCATGGTGCACGTATTGAAGTAGGAGAAAAGAAACAAGACCCTCTTGACTTTGCTTTATGGAAAGCTGCAAAAGAGGGAGAAATCTTCTGGGAAAGCCCTTGGGGGAAAGGACGTCCAGGGTGGCATATTGAATGCTCAGCGATGGCACGTAAGTACTTAGGGGATACAATTGACATTCATGCTGGTGGTCAAGACTTAGCATTTCCTCATCATGAAAATGAAATTGCACAGTCCGAGGCGTTGACTGGAAAAACATTTGCACGTTACTGGATGCATAATGGATATATTAATATTGATAATGAGAAGATGTCTAAGTCACTTGGAAACTTCATTTTAGTTCACGATATCATTAAGCAATATGATCCACAGTTAATTAGATTCTTTATGCTATCAGTACATTACCGTCATCCAATTAACTTTAGTGAAGAGTTATTACAAAGTACGAATAACGGGCTAGAAAGAATTAAAACAGCTTACGGTAACTTAAAGCATCGTATGGAAAGTAGCGCGAATTTAACAGATCATAATGAGAAATGGTTAGCTGAGATGGAAAAATTCCAGGCTGCATTTGAAGAAGCAATGGATGATGACTTCAATACTGCTAATGCGATTACTGAATTATATAATGTAGCAAATCACGCAAATCAATATTTATTAGAAGAACATACTTCTAAAGTTGTAATTGAAGCATACGTGAAACAACTTGAAACATTATTCGATATTTTAGGATTAGAATTAGCAAAAGAAGAATTGCTTGATGAGGAAATTGAGGTGCTTATCCAAAAGCGTATTGAAGCTCGTAAAAATCGTGATTTCGCATTATCTGATCAAATTCGCGATGATTTAAAAGAACGTAATATTATTTTAGAAGATACCGCACAAGGTACAAGATGGAAAAGAGGATAAGAATGATTGATGCAAAGCAATTAAACAGCTTAGCGTTAGCATATATGGGTGATGCGGTATATGAACAATATATCCGCTATCACCTCCTTCAAAAAGGAAAGGTTCGTCCTAATCAATTACATCGCTTAGGGACGAGCTTTGTTTCGGCAAAAGCACAGGCGAAAGTTGTTTATCATTTATTAGAGACGTCATTTTTGACAGAGGAAGAAGAGGCGGTATTAAGAAGAGGGCGTAATGCAAATTCAGGTACCGTTCCGAAAAATACGGATGTACAAACATATCGACATAGTACAGCCTTTGAAGCGCTAATTGGTTATCATCACTTATTAAATAATCGTGAAAGATTAGACGAAATTGTATATAAGGCAATTGCAGTTTTAGAAGAAAAGGAAGGGGGCACATCATCATGAGTAGTGAATATATTATCGGACGTAACCCTGTAATTGAAGCGTTACGATCAGGGAGAGATATTAATAAAATTTGGATCGCGGAAGGTGCTGCCAAAGGGCAAGTGCAGATTGTACTAGCATTAGCGAAAGAAAATAAGATTATTTTACAACATGCACCAAAGAAGAAGTTAGATCAATTAGTTGAGGGTAATCATCAAGGTGTAATTGCTCAAGTAGCTGCATACCAGTATGCTGAATTAGAAGATTTATTCAAAGTAGCAGAAAAACGTAATGAAGATCCATTCTTCTTAATCTTAGATGAAATTGAAGATCCGCATAACCTAGGTTCTATTATGCGTACTGCTGATGCCACAGGAGCTCATGGGGTTATTATTCCGAAAAGAAGGGCTGTAGGACTTACAGCATCAGTTGCAAAAGCATCAACAGGAGCAATTGAATATATTCCAGTTGCGCGCGTAACAAACTTATCTCGCACAATTGATGAATTGAAGGAACGCGGACTTTGGATTGCTGGTACAGATGCCAAAGGAAAAACGGATTACCGTAATTTAGATGGTAAAATGCCGATTGGATTAGTAATTGGTAGTGAAGGAAAAGGTATGAGTCGTATTATTGGTGAAAAGTGTGATTTCTTAATTACTTTACCGATGGTTGGTAAAGTTACATCCTTAAATGCTTCAGTAGCCGCAAGTTTGTTAATGTATGAGGTATATCGTAAACGTCACGAAATTGGTAAATAAAAAATGAACGATATTTTAATCGTTGACGGTTACAACATTATCGGAGCTTGGGGAGACTTGAAAAAACTACGGGATGTAGATTTGCAATCATCAAGAGACGCGCTTATTGATAAGATGGCGGATTATCAAGGATATACAGGAACGAAAGTAATGATAGTCTTTGATGCCTATACAGTCCACGGTATTGAAAAAAAGATGAAACAATCGCGGGTGGAAGTAATATTCACGCGCAAAAATCAAACTGCGGACGAAAAGATAGAGAAACTTGCGATTGAGCTTAGAAATATAAATACACAAATATATGTTGCGACTTCTGATTATACGGAACAATGGGTTATATTTGCGCAAGGTGCCCTTCGGAAATCTGCGCGTGAATTAGAGTTAGAAGTACAAGCGATGGAACAACAAGTAAGAAGACGTACAAAAGACACGAAAGAAAAGCAACCTGCCATGCGAAAGATATTTAGTGAGGATATTACAGAAAAATTAGAAAAATTAAGAAGAGGAGAGCGTTGAAGCATTGACGCTCTTTGTCTTTTTACTGTATAATATTGCTAAATAAATAGCGGTCGGAGGGATCAAGGTGGAAGCAGGCTTCGTAAGTGTAGGCGACGTTACATTTCGTGATTTAGAGGATGAGGCAATCGTTGAGTTAGTTCGAAAAGGTAATACTGACGCTCTAGAATATTTAATTCATAAATATAAGAACTTTGTTCGCGCGAAATCAAGATCTTATTTCTTAGTGGGTGCCGATCGAGAAGATATTGTTCAAGAAGGTATGATTGGATTGTTTAAAGCAATTCGTGATTATAAAGAGGACAAGCTGTCTTCGTTCAAAGCATTTGCTGAACTGTGTATTACTCGACAAATTATTACCGCTATTAAAACAGCAACAAGACAAAAACATATTCCTTTAAATTCGTATGTGTCTTTAGATAAGCCGATTTACGATGAGGAATCTGATCGAACGTTATTGGATGTTATTTCCGAAGCGAAGGTGACTGATCCTGAAGAGATGATCATTAGTCAAGAAGAATATACCGACATAGAGTCTAAAATATCTGAATTATTAAGCGATTTAGAAAGAAAAGTACTTTCTTTATACTTAGATGGTCGCTCTTATCAAGAGATTTCGGAACAGTTAAACAGACATGTGAAATCTATTGATAACGCTTTACAGCGGGTGAAGAGGAAATTGGAACGATATATGGAAATGAGAGAGAGTACAACTTTAAATTCATAGAAAGTAACGCAGGTGTAAATTAATTCACCTGTTTTCTTTTTGTAAAGAGAGTGGGAGTCATGACATTGACATTGTCTTTTGTTGTATGATACATTTTTAGGGACATAATGTTACAAGGCTGGTGTAACTAATGAGGAAAAAAGTTGTACTCTCATGTGAAGAGTGTAAAAATCGAAACTACTCTACGATGAAAGATACGAGCTCAGTAGAGCGACTTGAGATAAAGAAGTTTTGTAAAACATGCAATAAGCATACAGTTCACAAGGAAACAAAATAAATAATACACTGGAGGTCCCGCAGATGCGTTTAACGAACTTTTTCGGCGATGTAGGTCGCGAAATGAAAAAAGTAAGTTGGCCTAAAAAAGATGAATTACTCCGCTCAACAGCGACTGTTATCGCTACAGTTGTGTTCTTTGCGATTTTCTTCGCAGTAGTTGATATGGGCATTTCTTCTTTAATTCGGTTAATTCTTGGTTAATTCTTGAATAAGAAGCACTTATCCATGATATAATGTTATTTATAAGAACTGTGTAAAAGCCCGGTGAACGGGTTTTTTCATTTGCGCAAAAAAATGTACGTCAGGGAGGGAAGGACGCTCGTCCTAAATGAATGGAAAAAAGTTGGTATGTTGTCCATACTTATTCTGGATATGAAAATAAAGTAAAGGCAAACCTAGAGAAACGTGTAGAATCAATGGGTATGCAAGATAAAATTTTCCGTGTTGTTGTCCCGGAAGAAGTAGAAGTAGAAATGAAAAATGGTAAAGAAAAAATAATGAAAAGAAAAGTGTTCCCAGGTTACGTATTAGTGGAACTAATCATGACTGATGACTCTTGGTATGTTGTTCGTAATACACCGGGTGTAACAGGTTTTGTTGGTTCTTCAGGTTCTGGATCTAAACCATCTCCTCTATTAGAAGAGGAAGTTGTTACCATTATGAAGCATATGGGAATGGACAATGAAGTGGTTGATTTCGACTTTGAACTTCATGAGACAGTACGTGTAAATGAGGGACCATTCGCAGATTATACAGGTGCTATTGAAGAAATTGATGTGGAGAAGAAGAAAGTTAGTGTGCTTGTAGATATGTTTGGTCGCGAGACTCCAGTTGAACTTGACTTCCATCAAATTGAAAAATTATAAAATGAAACTTGAAATGAATTGTAAAAAGTGATAATATCTTTTAAGTCAGTACGTCTTCGTTATCGGAGACGTTTTTTGAAAGATTTTATCGTTACAGATAAAATATGACGTGGGAGGGCAAATCACTGTCCAATTGACCACATCACGGACTTAAGGAGGTGTGTCTCGTGGCTAAAAAGGTAATTAAAATGGTAAAGCTTCAAATTCCTGCAGGTAAAGCTAACCCAGCTCCACCAGTTGGTCCAGCATTAGGACAAGCAGGTGTTAACATCATGGGCTTCTGTAAAGAGTTTAACGCTCGTACAGCAGATCAAGCTGGTCTTATCATCCCTGTTGAAATTACGGTATTTGAGGACCGTTCATTCACTTTCATTACTAAAACTCCTCCTGCTGCTGTTCTTCTTAAGAAAGTAGCTGGTATTGAGTCTGGTTCTGGTGAACCAAACCGTAATAAAGTGGCAACTGTTAAGCGTGATAAAGTACGCGAAATCGCTGAAACTAAAATGCCTGACCTAAACGCTGCTAGCGTAGAAGCTGCAATGCGTATGGTTGAAGGTACTGCACGCAGTATGGGCATCGTTATCGAAGACTAATTCGATTTGTTTTTAAAAAAGGTTGCGGGTCTGGAATTCCAATTCGCAACCTTTATTATCGTAAATGATTATCGTTTTTTAAAATAAAAGGATGGCGCGCATCCTCAGGTTATCCCTGGAAAAAAAGCGTAAACGTGGGAGGTTATTCCGCTAAAACCACATTCGAGGAGGAAATAAAAATGGCTAAAAGAGGTAAAAAGTACGTAGAAGCTGCGAAGCTTGTCGATCGTGCAACTGCTTACTCTGCAACAGAAGCAGTAGAATTAGTAAAGAAAACAAACACAGCTAAATTTGATGCAACTGTAGAAGCTGCATTCCGTTTAGGTGTTGACCCTAAGAAAGCTGACCAACAAATTCGTGGCGCAGTTGTTCTTCCACACGGTACTGGTAAAGTACAACGTGTATTAGTATTCGCTAAAGGCGAAAAAGCAAAAGAAGCTGAAGCTGCTGGCGCTGAATTCGTAGGCGATGCTGATTACATCGGTAAAATCCAACAAGGTTGGTTCGATTTCGATGTAGTAGTAGCAACTCCTGACATGATGGGTGAAGTTGGTAAACTTGGTCGCGTATTAGGACCTAAAGGTTTAATGCCAAACCCTAAAACTGGAACAGTTACTTTCGATGTAACTAAAGCTGTTAACGAAATCAAAGCTGGTAAAGTTGAATACCGCGTTGATAAAGCTGGTAACATCCACGTTCCAATCGGTAAAGTATCTTTCGAAGATGCTAAACTAGTAGAAAACTTCAAAACAATTGCTGACACGCTACAAAAAGCTAAGCCAGCTGCTGCGAAAGGTACTTACATGAAGAATGCAACTGTTGCTTCTACAATGGGACCTGGCGTACGCGTAGACGTTTCTACACTTGCGTAAAAATTGGAAGTTGACTTCATAAAGAAGTTTTAATATAATCATTTATGTTGTGAATTTAAATAGTGTACCGTAGACAGTAGGTGTCATTCGACTTAATTTCCTACCTAGGTGTTAATATACGAAGCGGAATCTTTTTTCTGTGACTATATGCCTCCATGTCTACAAGTTGGGCATGGAGGTTTTTAGTGCACTTTCGGTACATCTTCTATATAATCTACAGGAGGTGTAATAACATGAGCAAAGTAATCGAAACTAAACAACAAGTTGTAACTGAAATCGCGGACAAACTTCGCGCTAGTAAATCTACAATCGTTGTTGACTACCGTGGTTTAACAGTTTCTGAAGCAACAGAATTACGTAAGCAATTACGTGAAGCTGGCGTTGAGTTCAAAGTTTACAAAAACTCTTTAACTCGTCGTGCTGCAGAGTCTGCTGAAATGGCTGAGTTAAACGAATTCTTAACAGGACCAAACGCAATCGCGTTCAGTAACGAGGATGTAGTTGCTCCTGCGAAAGTATTAAACGACTTCGCTACAAAACATGAAGCTTTAGAAATTAAAGCGGGCGTAATCGAAGGTAAACTTGTAACACTTGATGAGGTTAAAGCTATCGCTACTCTTCCATCACGTGAAGGCTTACTTTCTATGCTTCTTAGCGTTCTTCAAGCTCCAATCCGTAACCTTGCACTTGCTACTAAAGCAGTTGCAGAACAAAAGGAAGAGCAAGGCGCTTAATTTTTTAAAAGATAATTACTTGTTATCTATAAAACAATACAAACCTATTTAAGGGAGGATATTTACAATGACTAAAGAACAAATCATTGAAGCAGTTAAATCTATGACTGTATTAGAACTTAACGACTTAGTAAAAGCTATCGAGGAAGAATTCGGCGTAACTGCTGCTGCTCCTGTAGCTGTAGCTGGTGGCGCTGGTGAAGCTGCTGCTGAGAAAACTGAATTTGACGTAGTACTTGCAAGTGCTGGCGCTCAAAAAATCAAAGTTATCAAAGCTGTACGTGAAATCACTGGTCTTGGCTTAAAAGAAGCTAAAGAATTAGTTGACAACACTCCAAAAGCAATCAAAGAAGGCGTTTCTAAAGAGGAAGCTGAAGAAATGAAAGCTAAACTTGAAGAAGTTGGCGCTGCTGTAGAAGTTAAGTAATTAACTTTTGATGCTTTAAAAAGCTCGCTCTCATGCGAGCTTTTTTTTTAACTGTAAAGAAAAGAGGTGGCCATATGGCAGACCATTATTTTTCTAACGACCCTTCTAGTAAGAGTGATCGTAAACGATGGGAATTTACGCTTCGTGAATCTCGATTTACTTTTTTATCTGACCATGGGGTGTTCTCGAAAAACGAAGTGGACTTTGGTTCTCGTCTTTTAATTGAAGCGTTTCAAATGCCAGATGTTAAAGGTAATGTGTTAGACGTAGGGTGTGGGTACGGTCCAATCGGTTTGTCGTTAGCGAAAGAGTTTCAAGATCGTGAAATTCACATGGTGGATGTGAATGAAAGGGCCTTGGGGCTTGCAAAAGAAAATGCCGCTAATAACAAAATTGAAAATGTACGTATTTTGCAAAGTAGTGTCTATGAAAATGTAGATGGCAAGTATGCTGTTATTCTATCTAATCCTCCAATTCGTGCTGGTAAAGATATCGTGCATGAGATTTTAGAAAAAGCTGTAGAGTATTTAGTTTCAGGTGGAGAATTGTGGATTGTTATTCAAAAGAAACAAGGTGCACCATCTGCGCTAAAAAAACTAGAAGAAGTATTTTCTGAAGTTGAAGTTGTAGAAAAGAAAAAAGGATATTATATCATAAAATCAAAAAAGCGTTGACGGTTATTTTTGGCTATGTTAACATTATACAATGCCAATATATGATTTTCTGCGTTGAGAAAAGATGTATATTTTTGTTTCTCTTGGAAAAGATAGTAAAATCAGCAGATTATGAAACAGAATGATGGTTTTCTTAAAGAAGCCATTTTTCTTTTTGAGCAGGTAGAAAGACTCAACGTATCTATCTTTAAGAGAAAAAAACTACGCTAATAGCAGTAGTTGTATTTATTTGTGATTTTGCACAATTTTTTTTGTGCATTTATAATACTCATGATTTGAGGGGTGAAGCAGTTGACAGGTCAACTAGTTCAATACGGACGCCACCGCCAACGAAGAAGTTATGCCCGTATTAGTGAAGTATTAGAGTTACCAAATCTTATCGAAATTCAAACCTCTTCTTATCAGTGGTTTCTTGATGAGGGTTTGCGAGAAATGTTCCAAGACATTTCTCCGATCGAAGACTTTACGGGAAATCTATCGCTTGAATTTATCGACTACAGCTTAGGTGAACCTAAATACTCTGTAGAAGAATGCAAAGAGCGTGATGTGACGTATGCAGCACCACTTCGTGTAAAAGTGCGTCTAATCAACAAGGAAACTGGTGAAGTAAAAGAACAAGATGTGTTCATGGGAGATTTCCCACTCATGACAGAGACTGGAACATTCGTAATTAACGGTGCAGAACGTGTTATCGTTTCCCAGTTAGTTCGCTCTCCAAGCGTATACTATAGTGGCAAAGTGGATAAAAACGGAAAACGTGGTTTTACTGCTACTGTAATTCCAAACCGCGGGGCTTGGTTAGAGTATGAGACAGATGCTAAGGATGTTGTATATGTACGTATTGACCGTACTCGTAAACTTCCTGTAACTGTTTTGTTACGCGCATTAGGGTTTGGCTCTGATCAAGAAATCACCGAGCTTTTAGGTGATAACGAATACTTAAGCAACACATTAGAAAAAGACAACACAGATAGCACAGAAAAAGCATTGCTTGAAATTTATGAGCGTCTACGCCCTGGTGAACCACCAACAGTAGAAAATGCAAAGAGCTTACTTGTGTCTCGTTTCTTTGATCCGAAGCGCTACGACTTAGCAAATGTAGGTCGCTATAAGATCAACAAAAAGCTACACATTAAAAATAGATTGTTTAACCAACGTTTAGCTGAAACACTGGTGGATCCAGAAACTGGTGAAATTTTAGCGGCAGAAGGAACAGTCTTAGATCGTCGTACGCTTGATCGCATTCTACCTTACTTAGAGAAAAACATTGGATTCAAAACAGCGAAACCAATGGGTGGAGTGGTAGCAGGCGATGTTGAGCTGCAATCTATTAAGATTTATGCTCCTGAGTCAGAAGGCGAACGCGTAATTAACGTAATTGGTAATGCAAATATTACTCGTGATATAAAACATATTACACCAGGTGATATCCTTGCTTCTATCAGCTACTTCTTCAACCTACTATACAAAGTAGGGGATACAGACGATATCGACCACTTAGGAAACCGTCGTTTACGTTCAGTAGGAGAGCTTTTACAAAACCAATTCCGTATCGGTCTTTCTCGTATGGAACGTGTTGTTCGTGAGAGAATGTCGATTCAAGATACAAATGCAATTACACCACAGGCGTTAATTAACATCCGTCCTGTTATTGCATCTATTAAAGAGTTCTTCGGAAGTTCTCAGTTATCTCAGTTCATGGACCAAACAAACCCATTAGCAGAGTTAACTCACAAACGAAGACTATCTGCATTAGGACCCGGTGGTTTAACGCGTGAGCGCGCAGGCTTTGAAGTGCGTGACGTTCACTACTCTCACTACGGTCGTATGTGTCCGATTGAAACACCAGAGGGACCAAACATCGGTTTGATTAACTCATTATCTTCGTTCGCGAAAGTAAATGAGTTTGGTTTCATTGAAACACCATACCGTCGTGTTGACCCAGAAACTGGTCTTGTAACAGGGCAGGTTGATTATTTAACAGCAGATGAAGAAGATAATTATGTTGTAGCCCAAGCGAATATGAAATTATCTGAAGAAGGAGAATTCCTTGATGAAGATATCGTAGCTCGTTTCCGTGGTGAAAACATTGTCACAAATAAAGAACGCATCGACTATATGGATGTATCTCCAAAGCAAGTAGTGTCGGCAGCGACAGCTTGTATTCCGTTCTTAGAAAACGATGACTCTAACCGCGCACTTATGGGAGCGAACATGCAACGTCAGGCGGTTCCGTTAATGAATCCGGAATCACCGATTGTAGGTACAGGTATGGAGTACGTATCAGCAAAAGACTCAGGTGCTGCAGTAATCTGTAAACACCCTGGTGTTGTTGAACGCGTAGAAGCACGTGAAGTTTGGGTACGTCGCTATGTAGAAGTTGACGGTCAAACAGTAAAAGGCGACTTAGATCGCTACAAAATGCAAAAATTCATTCGTTCTAACCAAGGAACTTGCTACAACCAACGTCCAATCGTAAGTGTTGGAAATGAAGTTGTAAAAGGTGAAATCCTTGCGGATGGTCCTTCTATGGAATTAGGTGAACTAGCACTTGGACGTAACGTGCTTGTTGGCTTCATGACATGGGACGGTTATAACTATGAGGATGCGATCATTATGAGTGAGCGCCTTGTAAAAGATGATGTGTACACTTCTATTCATATTGAAGAATATGAGTCAGAAGCTCGTGATACGAAGCTTGGACCAGAAGAAATTACACGTGATATTCCAAACGTCGGAGAAGATGCACTTCGTAACCTTGATGAGCGTGGTATTATTCGCGTCGGTGCTGAAGTAAAAGATGGAGATCTACTTGTTGGTAAAGTAACACCTAAAGGTGTAACAGAATTAACAGCAGAAGAACGTCTATTACATGCAATCTTCGGTGAAAAAGCACGTGAAGTACGTGATACATCACTACGTGTACCACATGGTGGTGGCGGTATTATCTTAGACGTAAAAGTATTCAACCGTGAAGATGGCGATGAATTGCCACCGGGCGTGAATCAACTTGTACGTGCGTATATCGTTCAAAAACGTAAAATTTCTGAAGGTGACAAGATGGCAGGACGTCACGGTAACAAAGGTGTTATCTCTCGTATTTTACCAGAAGAAGATATGCCTTACTTACCAGATGGTACGCCAATCGATATCATGTTAAACCCATTAGGGGTACCATCTCGTATGAATATCGGTCAGGTATTAGAGCTTCATCTTGGTATGGCAGCAAGATACCTTGGCATTCACATTGCAACACCAGTATTCGATGGTGCTCGTGAGGAAGATGTATGGGGCACAATTGAAGAAGCTGGTATGGCAAATGACGCGAAAACAATCCTGTATGACGGACGTACTGGTGAACCATTCGATAACCGCGTATCTGTTGGTGTCATGTATATGATCAAACTTGCGCACATGGTTGACGATAAACTTCATGCTCGTTCTACTGGACCATACTCACTTGTAACGCAGCAACCTCTTGGAGGTAAAGCTCAGTTCGGTGGACAGCGTTTCGGTGAGATGGAGGTTTGGGCACTTGAAGCTTATGGTGCTGCTTATACTCTTCAAGAAATCTTAACAGTGAAGTCTGATGATGTTATCGGACGTGTTAAGACGTATGAAGCAATTGTTAAAGGTGAAAATGTTCCAGAACCAGGCGTTCCTGAATCATTCAAAGTATTGATTAAAGAACTGCAAAGTTTAGGTATGGACGTTAAAATGATGTCTAGCGACGATAAAGAAATCGAAATGCGTGATACAGAAGATGACGACGATCATCAATCAGCAGATAAATTGAATGTCGAAGTTGAGACAACTAAGGAATAATTGGGATAACCTGTAGACTAAAAGGGAGGTAGGCCCCTTGATAGATGTAAATAACTTTGAATATATGAAGATTGGACTTGCTTCACCTGACAAGATTCGTTCTTGGTCATACGGTGAAGTTAAGAAACCAGAAACAATTAACTATCGTACGTTAAAGCCTGAAAAAGATGGCTTGTTCTGTGAGCGTATTTTCGGACCACAAAAGGACTGGGAATGTCATTGCGGAAAATACAAACGTGTACGTTATAAAGGTGTAGTTTGTGATCGATGTGGCGTTGAAGTAACGCGTGCAAAAGTTCGTCGTGAACGTATGGGTCATATCGAATTAGCTGCTCCTGTATCTCATATTTGGTATTTCAAAGGTATCCCGAGCCGCATGGGACTTGTCTTAGACATGTCCCCTCGCGCGCTTGAAGAAGTAATTTATTTCGCTTCTTATGTTGTAACAGAAAGTGGAGATACACCACTTGATAAGAAGCAATTACTTTCTGAAAAAGAATACCGTGCATATCGTGATCGATATGGTAGCACATTCCAAGCTGCTATGGGTGCAGAAGCGATTAAAAAGCTACTACAAGATATCGATTTAGATAAAGAAGTAGACTTCTTAAAAGAAGAATTAAAAACAGCACAAGGACAACGCCGTACTCGTGCTATTAAACGTCTAGAAGTATTAGAAGCATTCCGTAACTCTGGAAATCACCCATCTTGGATGATCCTAGATGTTCTTCCAGTTATCCCACCAGAACTACGCCCAATGGTACAGTTGGATGGTGGACGTTTTGCTACTTCTGATTTAAACGACTTATACCGTCGTGTAATTAACCGTAACAACCGTTTAAAACGTCTATTGGACTTAGGTGCACCAAGCATCATCGTTCAAAACGAAAAACGTATGTTACAAGAAGCTGTAGACGCATTAATCGATAATGGTCGCCGTGGCCGTCCAGTTACTGGACCAGGTAACCGTCCATTAAAATCTCTATCTCACATGCTTAAAGGTAAACAAGGACGTTTCCGTCAAAACTTATTAGGTAAACGTGTTGACTACTCTGGTCGTTCAGTAATCGTTGTAGGACCGAACTTAAAGATGTACCAATGTGGATTACCGAAAGAAATGGCGCTTGAACTGTTCAAACCTTTCGTTATGAAAGAGTTAGTTGAAAAAGGTTTAGCACACAACATTAAGAGTGCTAAACGTAAAATCGAGCGTGTACAACCTGAAGTTTGGGACGTTTTAGAATCTGTGATTAAAGAACATCCAGTACTTCTAAACCGCGCACCAACACTTCACCGTCTTGGTATCCAGGCGTTTGAACCTACACTAGTAGAAGGTCGTGCAATCCGTCTTCACCCACTTGTATGTACTGCATACAACGCGGACTTTGACGGTGACCAAATGGCGGTTCACGTTCCGTTATCATCAGAAGCACAAGCAGAAGCTCGTATTCTTATGTTAGCGGCACAAAACATCTTGAATCCAAAAGACGGAAAACCAGTTGTTACTCCATCTCAGGATATGGTATTAGGTAACTACTACTTAACACTTGAGCGTGAAGGTGCAATCGGTGAAGGTATGGTCTTCAAAGATGCCAACGAAGCAATACTTGCATACCAAAATGGATATGTACATCTGCACACGCGTGTTGCAGTTGCTGCAAGTTCAGTAAATAATGTAACGTTTACTGAAGAGCAAAAAGGTAAGCTTCTATTAACAACAGTTGGTAAATTAATATTTAACGAAATCTTACCAGAGTCGTTCCCTTATATTAACGAACCAACAAACTCAAACCTTGAAAAAGAAACACCAGCGGAATATTTCGTTGAAAAAGGTGCGAACATTAAAGAAATTATTGCTAGTCGCGAAGAAGTGGCACCATTTAGCAAGAAGATTCTTGGTAACATCATTGCGGAAGTATTCAAGCGTTTCAAAATTACAGAGACGTCTCGCATGCTTGACCGTATGAAGAACTTAGGATTTAAATACTCTACAAAAGCTGGTATTACAGTTGGGGTATCTGACATTCTTGTATTAGGTGAAAAAGATGAAATTCTCCACGAAGCACAAGCAAAAGTAGATAATGTAATTAAACAATTCCGTCGCGGTTTAATCACGGAAGAAGAACGTTACGATCGTGTTATCTCTATTTGGAGTAATGCAAAAGACGTTATCCAAGGAAAACTGATGAAGTCCTTGAATAAACGCAATCCAATCTTCATGATGAGTGATTCCGGTGCCCGTGGTAACGCATCTAACTTCACTCAGCTTGCTGGTATGCGTGGTCTGATGGCCAATCCATCTGGTCGTATCATTGAACTTCCGATCAAATCAAGTTTCCGTGAAGGTTTAACAGTACTTGAGTACTTCATCTCTACGCATGGTGCTCGTAAAGGTCTTGCCGATACAGCACTTAAGACTGCCGATTCTGGTTACTTAACACGTCGTCTTGTAGACGTTGCACAAGATGTAATTGTTCGTGAAGATGATTGTGGAACAGATCGCGGTTTACTAATTGGTGCGATTAAAGAGGGTAATGAAGTAATTGAGTCATTATATGATCGTCTTGTTGGACGTTTTGCAAGAAAAACTGTAAAACATCCTGAAACAGGTGAAGTATTAGTTGCTGAAAATCAATTAATTACTGAAGATATCGCTCATATCGTTGAAAATTCGGGTGTTGAAACTGTAAACATTCGTTCAGCGTTTACGTGTAACACTCGCCATGGTGTATGTAAGAAGTGTTACGGTCGTAACTTAGCAACTGGTACAGACGTAGAAGTAGGAGAAGCGGTAGGTATTATCGCGGCTCAATCTATCGGTGAGCCAGGTACACAGTTAACGATGCGTACGTTCCATACAGGTGGGGTTGCCGGTGATGATATCACACAAGGTTTACCTCGTATCCAAGAGATCTTTGAAGCTCGTAATCCGAAAGGTCAGGCAGTTATCAGTGAAATCGACGGTGTTATCGCAGCGATCAACGATGTTAAAGATCGCCAAGAAGTAGTTGTACAGGGTGAGGTTGAAGCTCGTACGTATGCTATTCCTTACGGTGCTCGTCTGAAAGTAACGCCAGGACAGCCAATTAGCCACGGTAAAGAGTTAACAGAAGGTTCTATTGATCCGAAAGAATTACTAAAAGTAACGGACATTACGGCAGTTCAAGAATACTTATTACGTGAAGTTCAAAAAGTATACCGTATGCAAGGGGTAGAAATTGGTGACAAACACGTAGAGGTAATGGTACGTCAAATGCTACGTAAAGTTCGTGTAAGTGATGCAGGTGAAACAGATGTATTACCAGGAACATTACTAGATATCCATCAGTTTACTGATGCGAATGCGAAGGTGTTACTGCAAGGTAAACAACCAGCAACGGCTAGACCTGTTCTACTTGGTATTACAAAAGCTTCACTTGAAACTGATTCATTCTTATCTGCAGCATCATTCCAAGAAACAACTCGTGTCTTAACTGATGCAGCAATTAAAGGTAAACGTGATGAGCTTCTAGGACTGAAAGAGAACGTTATTATCGGTAAACTTGTTCCTGCTGGAACAGGTATGAATCGTTATCGCAAAGTTGATCTTGTAAAAACAACACAAGATGACATGAATGTAGAAAACGATGAGATTTATGTGGAACAGTAAAATTTTCCGTCGTAAATTTTGTATAAAAACATCTAATCCTAGTTGACATTGTATGAGTCAAAATGTTACTATAATCAAGGTTGCTCCTGAACGATGCTTTGGAGGATATTTATATGTCTTATCAAAAAGTGTCAAATGCTGAAAATGTAGTCGTTGGTCATAAACGAACATTGGAAGCAATCAAAAATGGTATAGTTAAAGAAGTTGTTATTGCAGAAGATGCTGATGTGCGGTTAACCCATATTATCATTCGCACTGCTTTGCAACATAACATACCCATAACCAAAGTTGAATCAGTTCGTAAGCTTGGAAAAGTTTCGGGGATTCAAGTGGGAGCTTCAGCAATAGGAATAATAAGTTAAAACTGTTTTTGTGAGGAGAGAGCATTTGCTCTTCCTTGCAAAAACTTTGTTTTCAACTAATAATGAACCACCTGGATATGTGGTCATACAAACATGCGAAGGGAGGATAATCAAATGCCTACTATTAACCAATTAGTGAGAAATGGTCGTACTGATAAAGTATGGAAATCTAAATCACCTGCGTTAAACAAAGGTTTTAACTCTTTAAAGAAAAAATCAACTGATATCTCTGCACCTCAAAAACGTGGTGTATGTACTCGTGTTGGTACAATGACTCCAAAGAAACCTAACTCAGCGTTACGTAAATACGCTCGTGTACGTTTAACAAACGGTATTGAAGTTACAGCTTACATCCCAGGTATCGGTCATAACCTACAAGAGCATAGCGTAGTATTAATTCGCGGTGGTCGAGTAAAGGATTTACCAGGGGTACGTTACCACATCGTTCGTGGAGCGCTTGATACAGCTGGTGTTGACAAACGTATGCAAGGACGTTCTAAATATGGTACTAAGCGACCAAAACCTGCTAAAAAATAATAAACTTATAATGAAAGGAGGAACTCAATATGCCTCGTAAAGGACCTGTTGCGAAACGTGACGTGTTACCTGATCCAATGTACAATTCTAAACTTGTAACACGCCTAATCAACAAAATGATGGTTGACGGTAAAAAAGGTAAATCTCAAACAATTCTTTATAACGCTTTCGATATCGTTCGTGAACGTTCAGATAAAGAACCAATGGAAGTATTCGAGCAAGCTCTTAAGAACATCATGCCTGTTCTTGAAGTACGCGCTCGTCGTGTTGGTGGTGCTAACTACCAAGTTCCAGTTGAGGTTCGTCCAGAACGCCGTACAACTTTAGGTCTTCGCTGGTTAGTAAACTATGCTCGTCTTCGTGGTGAAAAAACTATGGAAGAGCGTCTAGCTTACGAAATCTTAGATGCAGCTAACAACGCTGGTGCATCTGTTAAGAAACGTGAAGACACTCATAAAATGGCAGAAGCTAACAAAGCATTTGCTCATTACCGTTGGTAGGATTCAACGTAAAATAAATGTAAGCATAAACCGCTTTATTTGTCGCTTATGGAAGTGTGGAGAGGGAGAATGCCTCTCCCTTTCGTTGGGCGCTCGTTTTACATAATGAGGGTACTGGACACTGGCATATGTAACAATATAAAGTGGCTTTTTTGCTACTTAAAATAAAAAAATCCAATCCATATATGGAAGGAGCAAGACACCAAATGACAAGAGAGTTCTCTTTAGAAAACACTCGTAATATTGGTATCATGGCTCACATCGATGCTGGTAAAACTACAGCAACTGAGCGTATTCTGTATTACACAGGACGTATTCATAAAATCGGTGAAACTCATGAAGGTGCATCTCAGATGGACTGGATGGAGCAAGAGCAAGAGCGTGGTATCACAATTACTTCTGCTGCAACTACAGCTCAATGGAAAGGTCACCGTGTAAACATCATTGACACTCCAGGACACGTAGACTTCACAGTAGAAGTAGAACGTTCTTTACGCGTACTTGATGGTGCGGTAGCAGTACTTGATGCACAATCTGGTGTTGAACCACAAACAGAAACTGTTTGGCGTCAGGCTACTACTTACGGTGTACCTCGTATCGTATTCGTTAACAAAATGGATAAGATCGGTGCAGATTTCTTATACTCTGTAGGAACAATCCACGATCGTTTACAAGCAAACGCACATCCAATTCAGTTACCAATCGGTGCTGAAGATGAGTTCAATGGTATCATTGACCTTGTTGAAGAGTGTGCTTACATGTACGGTAACGATTTAGGAACAGACATCGAGCGTGTCGAAATTCCTGAAGAGCACAAAGAACTAGCTGAAGAATACCGTGGAAAGCTTATTGAAGCGGTAGCTGAGCTTGATGAAGAAATGATGATGAAGTACCTAGAAGGTGAAGAAATCACTGTAGAAGAGCTTAAAGCTGGTATCCGTAAGGCTACAACTTCTGTAGAATTCTTCCCAGTAATCTGTGGTTCTGCATTCAAAAACAAAGGTGTTCAAATTCTATTAGACGCAGTTATCGACTACCTACCATCTCCATTAGATGTACCTGCTATTAAAGGTACTCTTCCGGATACAGAGGAAGAAGTAGAACGTAAGTCTAGCGATGAAGAACCATTTGCAGCTTTAGCATTCAAAATCATGACTGACCCTTATGTTGGTAAGTTAACGTTCTTCCGTGTGTACTCTGGTGTGTTAAACTCTGGATCATACGTGAAAAACTCAACTAAAGGTAAGCGTGAGCGTGTAGGTCGTATCCTACAAATGCACGCTAACAGCCGTGAAGAGATTTCAACAGTTTACGCTGGTGACATCGCTGCTGCTGTAGGTTTAAAAGATACTACTACTGGTGATACTCTTTGTGACGAGAAGAGCCTTGTTATCCTTGAGTCTATGGAATTCCCAGAGCCAGTTATCTCTGTAGCTATCGAACCAAAATCTAAAGCTGACCAAGATAAAATGGGTACAGCATTATCTAAGCTTTCTGAAGAAGATCCAACATTCCGTGCTCACACTGACCAAGAAACTGGCCAAACAATCATCGCTGGTATGGGTGAACTTCACCTTGATATCATCGTTGACCGTATGCGCCGTGAATTCAAAGTTGAAGCAAACGTTGGTGCTCCTCAGGTAGCATACCGTGAAACTTTCCGCGCTGCTGCGAAAGTTGAAGGTAAGTTCGCTCGTCAATCTGGTGGACGTGGACAATTCGGTCACGTTTGGATTGAGTTTGCACCTAACGAAGAAGGTAAAGGATTTGAATTCGAAAACAAAATCGTCGGCGGTGTAGTTCCACGTGAATACATCCCAGCTGTTGGAGCGGGTCTTGAAGACTCACTTAAAAATGGTGTACTAGCTGGTTACCCACTAGTTGACATTAAAGCAGCATTAGTTGACGGTTCTTACCATGATGTCGATTCATCTGAGATGGCGTTCAAAATCGCTGCATCTATGGCACTTAAAGCTGCGGTTTCTAAATGTAACCCAGTAATTCTTGAGCCAATGATGAAAGTTGAAGTTGTAATTCCTGAAGAATACATGGGAGACATCATGGGTGACGTAACATCTCGTCGTGGACGTGTAGAAGGTATGGAAGCTCGCGGTAACGCACAAGTTGTTCGCGCTATGGTTCCACTTTCTGAAATGTTCGGTTATGCGACAGCATTACGTTCAAACACTCAAGGACGCGGAACATTCTCAATGACATTTGATCATTATGAAGAAGTACCGAAGTCTGTTTCAGAAGAAATTATTAAAAAAAATAAAGGTGAATAATTGATTTTTATCGATTGTTCAAGTATAACTACTTATGTAAGCTTAGAAAGTGAGACTTCGGTTTCGCTTTCTAGTCTAAATATAAAATAACCTATATAAACTAAGGAGGAATTTAGAATGGCTAAAGCTAAATTCGAACGTTCTAAACCCCATGTTAACATCGGTACAATCGGCCACGTTGACCATGGTAAAACTACATTAACTGCTGCGATCACTACAGTTCTTGCAAAAGCTGGTGGTGCTGAAGCACGCGGATACGATCAAATCGACGCTGCTCCAGAAGAAAGAGAGCGCGGAATCACAATCTCAACTGCACACGTTGAGTACGAAACTGAAACTCGTCACTATGCACACGTTGACTGCCCAGGTCACGCTGACTATGTTAAAAACATGATCACTGGTGCTGCTCAAATGGACGGCGGTATCTTAGTAGTATCTGCTGCTGATGGCCCAATGCCTCAAACACGTGAGCACATCCTTCTTTCTCGTCAAGTAGGTGTACCTTACATCGTTGTATTCTTAAATAAATGCGACATGGTAGACGACGAAGAATTATTAGAATTAGTAGAAATGGAAGTTCGTGACCTATTATCTGAATACGGATTCCCAGGCGACGACATTCCTGTAATCAAAGGTTCTGCTCTTAAAGCTCTTCAAGGAGAAGCTGATTGGGAAGCAAAAATCATTGAATTAATGACTGAAGTTGATGCTTACATCCCAACTCCAGAACGTGAAACTGACAAACCATTCTTAATGCCTATCGAGGATGTATTCTCTATCACAGGTCGTGGTACAGTTGCAACTGGTCGTGTAGAGCGCGGAATCGTTAAAGTTGGTGACGTAGTAGAAATCATCGGTCTTGCTGAAGAGAATGCTTCTACAACTGTAACTGGTGTAGAAATGTTCCGTAAACTTCTTGACCAAGCTCAAGCTGGAGACAACATCGGTGCTCTTCTTCGTGGGGTTGCTCGTGAAGACATCCAACGTGGACAAGTTCTTGCTAAAACTGGCTCTGTAAAAGCACACGCTAAATTCAAAGCTGAAGTTTTCGTATTATCTAAAGAAGAAGGTGGACGTCACACTCCATTCTTCGCTAACTACCGTCCTCAGTTCTACTTCCGTACAACTGACGTAACTGGTATCATCCAATTACCAGAAGGTACTGAAATGGTAATGCCTGGTGACAACATCGAAATGACTATCGAACTTATCGCTCCAATCGCTATCGAAGAGGGAACTAAATTCTCTATTCGTGAAGGTGGACGTACAGTAGGTTACGGCGTAGTTGCAACTATCGTTGAGTAATCTTAACTGATATAAAAACCCAAGGGATTCTCCCTTGGGTTTTTTGTTTGTGTTTATATAATGAGTAAGATTATATTTTTATGTTTTGACGAGTTTCTTCTATATTAATATAAAACCATCAAAACAAAATCCAGAAACTGTAAAATGAATTCTGTTAGATGAAAACTTGAAATTCTTTAAAGTGCCATGTATAATAGCAAAAGTAGAGAAAAGCAGATGCAAACAAAAAGATGCTTGCATCTAGACGAATAACATTGTATAATAGACAATGTTGGTCTTTGACTGCGATGAAGTGGAAGGTTGCTGACACACCCGGCCGCTTTGCCATGGCATGGTGTGGGGAAATTTCCATGGAGAAGGTCTATTTTAGAAATAGGCGAACGAAGGAGGGAAAATAATGGCAAAAGAAAAAATTCGTATCCGTTTAAAAGCTTATGATCACCGTATTCTTGATCAATCAGCTGAGAAAATTGTAGAAACAGCTAAGCGTTCTGGGGCAACAGTTTCTGGTCCGATCCCATTACCAACTGAGAAGACTATTTACACAATTCTTCGTGCTGTTCATAAGTACAAAGATTCTCGTGAGCAATTCGAAATGCGCACACACAAACGTTTAATCGATATCGTGAGTCCTACTCCACAAACAGTAGATTCATTAATGCGTTTAGACTTACCGTCTGGTGTAGATATCGAAATCAAACTATAAATTATATAACTTAAAAATGTAGGAGGTGTAACTCATGACCAAAGGAATCTTAGGAAGAAAGATCGGTATGACTCAAGTATTTGCTGAGAACGGTGAGTTAATCCCAGTAACAGTTATCGCTGCTAATCCAAACGTTGTTCTTCAAAAGAAAACAACTGAAACTGATGGCTACAATGCAATCCAGTTAGGATTTGAAGATAAACGTGAAAAGTTAACTAACAAACCTGAACAAGGCCACACTGCTAAAGCATCTACAACTCCTAAGCGCTTCATTCGCGAAATCCGCGATGCAGACGTGGACGGATTAGAGGTTGGTCAAGAGGTAAAAGTTGAAGTTTTCGCTGCAGGTGAAATCGTTGACGTAACAGGAATTTCTAAAGGTAAAGGTTTCCAAGGTGTTATCAAACGCCACGGACAATCTCGCGGACCTATGTCTCATGGTTCTCGCTATCACCGTCGTCCAGGTTCAATGGGCCCAGTTGCTCCGAACCGTGTATTCAAAGGCAAAAAACTTGCTGGACGTATGGGTGGAGACCAAGTTACTATCCAAAACTTAGAAATCGTTCAAGTTGACACTGAGCGCAACTTATTACTAGTAAAAGGTAACGTTCCAGGTGCTAAGAAATCTCTTGTAGTTGTTCAAGGCGCTGTGAAGGTTAGCAAATAATTCACAATAGGAAGGAGGAATTCCAATGCCAAAAGTTACTGTATATAACCAAACTGGTTCACAGGTTGGTGAAATCGAATTAGCTGAAGCTATTTTCGGTATCGAACCAAATGAAGCTGTACTTTTCGAAGCTGTAATGATGCAACGTGCATCTTTACGTCAAGGTACACACAAAGTAAAAACTCGTTCTGAAGTTCGCGGTGGTGGTCGTAAACCATGGCGTCAAAAAGGAACTGGACGTGCTCGTCAAGGGTCTATCCGCTCTCCTCAATGGCGTGGTGGTGGTACGGTATTCGGACCTACACCAAGAAGCTATGCGTACAAACTTCCTAAGAAAGTTCGTCGTTTAGCAATCAAATCTGCATTAGCTACTAAAGTAGTTGAGAACAACATTGTAGTTCTTGAAGACCTAGTGTTAAATGCACCAAAAACAAAAGATATGCTAGCAGTACTTAAAGGATTAACTGTTGAGAAGAAAGCTCTTATCGTAACTGCTGATGCAAACGAATCTGTAGAGTTATCTGCTCGCAATATCCCTGGAGTAACAGTAATCACTGCTGATGGCGTAAACGTTTTAGACGTGCTTCATCATGATAAGCTAATCATGACAAAAGCGGCAGTGGAAAAAGTAGAGGAGGTGCTTGCATAATGAGAGATCCTCGTGATATCATTAAGCGCCCAGTTATCACTGAACGTTCTATGGAAATGATGGCTGAAAAAAAATACACGTTCGATGTGGACGTTAAATCTAATAAAACAGAAGTTAAAGATGCTCTTGAAGCGATCTTTGGTGTTAAAGTAGAAAAAGTGAACATCATGAACTACAAGCCGAAAGCAAAACGCGTTGGTCGTCACGCTGGTTTTACTAGCCGTCGTCGTAAAGCAATCGTTAAGCTAACTGCTGACAGCAAAGAAATCGAAATCTTCCAAGGCGTTTAATTCTTACTAAAGAAGGAGGGAAATTGAGATGGGAATTAAAAAGTATAATCCAACTACTAACGGTCGTCGTAATATGACTACGAATGATTTCGCTGAAATCACGACTGACAGACCCGAAAAGTCATTACTTGCTCCTTTAAGCAAGAAGGCGGGTCGTAATAACCAAGGTAAAATTACTGTACGTCATCAAGGTGGCGGACATAAGCGTCAATACCGTATCATCGACTTTAAGCGTAACAAAGATGGAATTCCAGGACGCGTTGCTACGATCGAATACGATCCAAACCGCTCTGCGAATATCGCATTAATTAACTACGTTGACGGTGAAAAACGTTACATTCTTGCTCCTAAATCTTTAGAAGTAGGTATGGAAGTTATGTCTGGCCCAGAAGCTGACATTAAAATCGGTAACGCATTACCATTAATCAACATTCCAGTAGGTACTGTTGTTCATAACATCGAGCTTAAGCCTGGTCGTGGCGGACAATTAGTTCGTTCTGCTGGTACATCTGCTCAAGTACTTGGTAAAGAAGGTAAATACGTACTTGTACGTTTAACTTCTGGTGAAGTACGTCTTGTATTATCTGCTTGTCGCGCTTCAATCGGTCAAGTTGGTAACGAACAACACGAACTTATCAAAATCGGTAAAGCAGGTCGCTCTCGCTGGTTAGGTAAACGCCCAACAGTTCGTGGTTCTGTAATGAACCCGGTTGATCACCCACACGGTGGTGGTGAAGGACGTTCTCCAATCGGACGTAAGTCTCCAATGTCTCCATGGGGTAAACCAACTCTTGGATTCAAGACTCGTAAGAAAAATAAAGCGTCTGATAAATTTATCGTTCGTCGTCGTAAAAAATAATGGGATTGTAGTACGGTTCATTTCTAGAACCGTACGCCAATCACGAAGGGAGGCACCAAAATGGCTCGTAGCTTAAAAAAAGGACCATTTGTCGATGATCACTTAATGAGCAAAATGGAAAAATTAGTTGCATCTGAGCAAAAACAAGTTGTTAAAACTTGGTCTCGCCGTTCAACAATCTTCCCTCAGTTCATCGGACACACAATCGCTGTATATGATGGTCGTAAACACGTACCTGTGTACATCACTGAGGATATGGTTGGCCATAAGTTAGGTGAATTCGCACCAACTCGTACGTATAAAGGTCACCTTGCTGACGATAAGAAAACTAGAAGATAATGAGAGGAGGCACTTCAATGCAAGCTAAAGCAGTAGCGAGAACAGTTCGTATTGCTCCTCGTAAAGTTCGTTTAGTAGTAGACTTAATCCGAGGTAAGCAAGTGGGTGAAGCGATTGCTATCCTTAACCACACACCAAAAACTGCTTCTCCAGTTGTAGAAAAAGTTTTAAAATCTGCAATCGCAAATGCAGAGCACAATTATGAGATGGATATTAACAACCTAGTTGTTGAAAAAGTTTTCGTTGACGAAGGTCCAACGTTGAAACGTTTCCGTCCACGTGCAATGGGTCGTGCAAGCCAAATTAACAAACGCACAAGCCACATCACAGTTGTGGTATCAGAAAAGAAGGAGGGATAATCGATGGGTCAAAAGGTTAATCCAATTGGTCTTCGTGTCGGTGTTATCCGTGACTGGGAATCTCGTTGGTTCGCTGAGAAAGATTACGCTACATTATTACATGAAGACATCAAAATCCGTGAGTACATTACTGTACGCTTAAAAGATTCTGCTGTTGCTAAAGTAGAAATCGAACGTGCAGCAAATCGTGTAAATGTTACAATTCACACTGCAAAACCTGGTATGGTAATTGGTAAAGGTGGTACTGAAGTTGAAGCACTTCGTAAAGCTCTTAACCAATTAACAGGCAAGCGTGTACACATCAACATTTTAGAAGTTAAGAGAGCTGATCTTAACGCTAAATTAGTAGGCGAAAACATCGCTCGTCAATTAGAAAACCGTGTATCATTCCGTCGTGCACAAAAGCAAGTTATTCAACGTGCTATGCGTGCAGGTGCTAAAGGTATTAAAACACAGGTTTCGGGTCGTCTTGGCGGAGCTGATATCGCTCGTGCAGAATCTTACAGTGAAGGAACTGTTCCACTTCATACACTTCGCGCTGATATTGACTATGCAGCAGTTGAAGCTGATACAACATACGGTAAATTAGGCGTAAAAGTATGGATCTACCGTGGAGAAGTCCTTCCTACAAAAAAGAAAGCTTCTGAGGAAGGAGGAAAATAATATGTTAATGCCAAAACGCGTAAAATATCGTAGAGAGCATCGTGGTAAAATGCGTGGTCGTGCAAAAGGTGGAACTGAAATTGCTTTCGGTGAATTCGGTTTACAAGCACAAGCTGCTTCATGGATTACAAACCGTCAAATCGAAGCTGCTCGTCGTGCAATGACTCGTTACATGAAACGTGGCGGTAAAGTATGGATTAAAATTTTCCCTTCTAAGCCTTACACTGCAAAACCTCTAGAAGTACGTATGGGTTCCGGTAAAGGGGCACCAGAAGGCTGGGTAGCAGTAGTAAAACCTGGGAAAATTATGTTCGAAATCGCGGGTGTGTCTGAAGAGGTAGCACGCGAAGCATTACGTCTTGCAGCTCACAAGTTACCTGTGAAATGTAAATTCGTAAAACGTGAAGAAAATGGTGGTGAATCTAATGAAAACTAATGATATTCGTGAATTAACCACTGCCGAAATCGAAACAAAAGTTAAAGCTTTAAAGGAAGAGTTGTTTAATCTTCGCTTCCAACTTGCTACAGGACAATTAGAGAATCCAACTCGCATTCGTGAAGTGCGTAAAGCAATTGCTCGTATGAAAACTGTAGTTCGTGAAAGAGAGATCGGAATTAATCGATAAATTGAGGGGAGGTTTGCATAGTGAGCGAACGTAACCAACGCAAAGTTTATACTGGTCGTGTAGTGTCTGACAAAATGGACAAAACGATTACAGTTTTAGTTGAAACTTACAAAACTCATTCCTTGTACGGAAAACGTGTTAAGTATTCTAAGAAGTACAAAGCCCATGATGAGCAAAACCAAGCGAAACTTGGCGATATCGTTAAAATCATGGAAACTCGCCCGCTTTCTGCTACTAAGCGTTTCCGTTTAGTTGAAATCGTTGAAGAAGCGGTTATTATCTAAATAGACGAATCGGAATTTTTAGTCCGAAGGGAGGTTTCATAACATGATCCAACAAGAATCTCGTTTGAAAGTTGCTGACAACTCTGGTGCACGTGAACTTTTAACAATTAAAGTATTAGGCGGCTCTGGTCGTAAATATGCTAACATTGGTGATATTATCGTTGCTACGGTAAAACAAGCAACACCAGGTGGCGTTGTTAAAAAAGGTGACGTTGTTAAAGCAGTAGTAGTACGTACGAAGAGCGGAGCTCGTCGTCCGGACGGTTCTTACATCAAATTTGATGAAAACGCAGCGGTTATCATTAAAGACGATAAGAGCCCACGTGGTACTCGTATCTTCGGACCAGTAGCTCGTGAATTACGTGATAGCAACTTCATGAAGATCGTTTCTTTAGCTCCAGAAGTTCTATAATTTAAGGTATTGCCTTGCTAAGGAGGTGCAGAATTAAGATGCATGTAAAAAAAGGTGATAAAGTACAGGTAATCACTGGTAAAGACAAAGGAAAACAAGGCGTTATCCTTGTGGCTTTCCCAAAGCAAAACCGTGTTATCGTTGAGGGTGTCAATATCGTTAAGAAGCACTCTAAGCCATCTCAATTAAATCCACAAGGTGGAATTATTACTAAAGAAGCACCTATTCACGTTTCTAACGTTATGATTTTAGATCCGAAAACAGGTGAACCTACTCGTGTAGGCTTCAAAGTAGAAGATGGTAAAAAAGTTCGTATTGCAAAAAAATCTGGTGAATTATTAGATAAATAATTTTCTTAAGAAAGGAGGTCACTTCATTGAATCGCCTTAAAGAGAAGTTCCAAAAGGAAATTACTCCTGCTCTAGTGAGCAAGTTTAACTATAAATCTGTGATGGAAGTACCGAAAATCGAAAAGATCGTAATCAACACTGGTGTTGGTGACGCGGTATCTAACTCAAAAGCTTTAGACAATGCAGTAGAAGAATTAACACAAATCGCAGGTCAAAAACCTGTTGTAACTCGTGCTAAAAAATCAATCGCTGGTTTCCGTCTTCGTGAAGGTATGCCAATCGGTGCGAAAGTAACTTTACGCGGCGAGCAAATGTATGAGTTCTTCGACAAATTAGTGTCAGTTTCTTTACCACGTGTACGTGATTTCCGTGGTGTTTCTAAGAAATCATTCGATGGTCGTGGGAACTACACATTAGGTGTTAAAGAGCAACTTATCTTCCCTGAGATCGATTATGATAAAGTAAGCAAAGTCCGCGGTATGGACATCGTAATCGTTACTACAGCGAAAACTGATGAAGAAGCTCGTGAACTTTTAACACAATTCGGTATGCCATTCCAAAAATAATGGAAGCCAACGCTAAGTAGAGGAGGCGAAAACGTGGCTAAAAAATCTATGATAGCGAAACAAAAGCGTACTCCTAAGTTTAAAGTACAAGAGTATACACGTTGCGAACGCTGCGGTCGTCCGCATTCTGTATACCGCAAATTTAAACTTTGCCGTATTTGTTTCCGTGAACTTGCATATAAAGGTCAAATTCCTGGTGTTAAAAAAGCTAGTTGGTAAAACCCACAAATGGGAAGGAGGTAAAACACATGGTGATGACAGATCCAATTGCAGACATGCTTACTCGCATCCGTAATGCGAACATGGTACGTCATGAGAAATTAGAGGTTCCTGCTTCTAAAATCAAAAAAGAGATCGCTGAACTTTTAAAACGTGAAGGTTTCATTCGTGATGTAGAATACATCGAGGATAACAAACAAGGTATCCTTCGTATTTTCCTGAAATATGGTGCAAACAATGAACGTGTAATCACTGGATTAAAACGTATCAGTAAACCTGGCTTACGCGTTTACGCTAAAGCTGATGAAGTACCACGTGTACTTAACGGATTAGGTATCGCTCTTGTTTCTACATCTAAGGGAGTAATGACAGACAAAGATGCTCGTCAATTACAAACTGGTGGAGAAGTAGTAGCATACGTTTGGTAATATATATTTAAAACGAACGGAGGTGTGACCACATGTCTCGTATTGGTAAAAAGATTCTTGAAATCCCTGCAGGTGTTACTATTACAATTGCAGAAGACAATACTGTAACAGTAAAAGGCCCTAAAGGTGAATTAACTCGTAAATTCAATGCTGATATGTCTATCAAAATTGAAGAAAATACACTAACAGTTGAGCGTCCATCTGAACAGAAGGAACACCGTGCATTACACGGTACAACTCGTGCTTTAATCGGAAACATGGTTGAAGGTGTAACTACAGGTTTCGCACGCGGACTTGAATTAGTCGGTGTTGGTTACCGTGCTCAAAAACAAGGAGATAAACTTGTATTAAGCGTAGGTTATTCTCATCCAGTAGAAATGACTCCGGAAGCAGGTATCGAAGTTGAAGTACCTGCACCAACTAAAATCGTAATTAAAGGTATCGACAAGCAACGTGTTGGCGAATTTGCTGCTAACATCCGTGCTGTACGTGCTCCTGAGCCATATAAAGGTAAAGGTATTCGTTACGAAGGCGAAGTTGTTCGTCGTAAAGAAGGTAAAACTGCTAAGTAAACCCGTTAGGTGAGAGAAAGGAGTGACAAGAATGATCACTAAAGCTGATAAAAATGCGACTCGTAAGAAAAGACATGCACGTGTACGTGCTAAACTTACTGGTACTGCAGAACGTCCACGTTTAAACGTGTTCCGTTCTAACCAACATATTTACGCTCAAGTTATTGATGATGTGAATGGTGTAACGTTAGTAAGTGCATCTACTCTTGATAAAGACCTTGCTCTTAACGGTACTAGCAATACTGAAGCTGCTACGAAAGTTGGAGAATCAGTTGCTAAGCGTGCTGTAGAGAAAGGCGTTAAAGAAGTAGTATTCGATCGCGGTGGTTACTTATACCATGGCCGTGTTAAAGCTCTAGCTGAAGCTGCTCGTGAGGCTGGATTACAATTTTAATGGTCAAAGGAGGGAAAATTGATGCATCGCATTGACCCAAGTAAATTAGAACTTGAAGAACGTGTAGTTACGATAAATCGTGTCGCGAAAGTTGTTAAGGGTGGTCGTCGTTTCCGCTTTGCTGCACTAGTTGTAGTTGGCGATAAAAACGGTCATGTTGGATTCGGTACTGGTAAAGCACAAGAGGTACCAGACGCAATTCGCAAAGCTATCGAAGACGCTAAGAAAAACTTAATCGCTGTACCATTAGTTGGTACAACAATTCCACACACAATCAACGGTCATTTTGGAGCTGGTGAAGTATTCTTAAAACCTGCTGCTGAAGGTACTGGTGTTATTGCTGGTGGACCTGTTCGTGCGGTACTTGAATTAGCTGGTGTACAAGATATTCTTTCGAAATCTCTTGGTTCTAACACACCAATCAACATGATTCGCGCTACTGTGAACGGATTAAGCGAACTTAAGCGCGCTGAAGATGTTGCAAAATTACGCGGTAAATCTGTAGAAGAGCTACTAGGTTAAGGAGGGAAAACAAATGGCGAAAAAGTTAGAAATTACCCTCACTCGTAGTGTAATTGGTCGTCCACAAGATCAACGTGCGACGGTAGAAGCTTTAGGTCTTAAAAAGTTGAATTCAACTGTAGTTAAGGAAGAAACTCCTGCTATTCTTGGTATGATCAACAAAGTTTCTCACCTTATAACTGTAAAAGAAGCTTAAGGATAACTCATTAATATAAGGAGGTGCCTGGGAATGAAACTTCATGAATTAAAACCTGCAGAAGGTTCTCGTAAAGTACGTAACCGTGTCGGTCGTGGTATCGGTTCTGGTAACGGTAAAACTGCTGGTAAAGGTCATAAAGGACAAAACGCACGTTCTGGTGGCGGTGTTCGTCTTGGCTTCGAAGGTGGTCAAACTCCATTATTCCGTCGTTTACCAAAACGCGGCTTCACAAACATTAACCGTAAAGAGTTTACTATTGTAAACTTATCAACGTTAAATCGTTTTGAAGATGGTACAGAAGTAACACCTGAATTATTGCTGGAAACTGGCGTTATCAGCAAGTTAAACGACGGTGTTAAAATTCTTGCAAGCGGAGCAGTAGAGAAAAAATTAACTGTTAAAGCGCACAAGTTCTCTTCAAGTGCTAAAGAAGCAATTGAAGCAGCTGGCGGATCAGTTGAGGTGATCTAATGTTTCGTACAATCTCCAACTTTATGCGCGTTGCTGAGATAAGACGTAAAATATTATTCACTTTAGCGATGTTAATCGTATTCAGGATTGGCACGTTTATCCCAGTGCCATTTACAAATGGAGACGTACTGAAAGCACAAGATCAATTAAATGCCTTAGGTATCCTAAATACATTTGGCGGTGGCGCCTTGAAAAACTTCTCCATCTTCGCGATGGGAATCATGCCGTATATTACAGCATCCATCATCGTGCAATTATTGCAGATGGATGTTGTTCCTAAATTTTCGGAATGGTCGAAGCAAGGTGAAATGGGCCGTCGTAAACTAACGCAATTCACGCGTTACTTTACAATTGTTCTTGCGTTTATTCAGGGGTTTGGTATGTCAATCGGTTTTAACGGTATGGTAGGTGGGCAATTAATTTTGAATCCTGGTTGGAGCACTTATTTATACATTGCTACGGTACTGACTGCTGGTACTGCATTTTTAATGTGGTTAGGTGAACAGATTACAGCTAAAGGTGTAGGTAATGGTATTTCCATCCTTATCTTTGGTGGTATTGCCGCAGCGATCCCAAGTGTTATATCTCAAGTGTATCAACAACAGTTTCAAAATATCGGAGATCAATTGTTCATGAGTATCGTTAAAGTTGTATTGATCTTACTAGCTGTGCTAGCGGTTATTGTTGGTGTTATTTTCATTCAACAGGCTGTTAGAAAGATCCCAATTCAATATGCGAAGCGTGTAACAGGAGCGAATGGGAATCATGCTGGAGCACAAAACACTCATTTACCACTTAAGGTAAATAGTGCGGGTGTTATTCCAGTCATTTTTGCTGTTTCATTCTTAATTACACCTCCAACTATTGCACAGTTCTTCCCGAAACATGATGTATCGCAGTGGATTATTGCAAACTTTAACTATTCTCACCCAGTGGGAATGATCATATATGTTGCGCTCATTGTAGCCTTCACATATTTCTATGCATTTGTTCAGGTTAATCCAGAGCAAATGTCAGAGAATCTAAATAAGCAAGGTGGATATGTTCCAGGTATTCGTCCGGGTAAGAATACGGAACAATATTTAACAAAAATCTTGTATCGTTTGACCTTTGTAGGATCAATTTTCCTAGCAGCGATTGCAATCTTACCAGTTATCTTTACGAAATTGGGAAATCTTCCTCCATCTGCACAGATCGGTGGAACGAGTATGTTAATCGTTGTCGGCGTTGCTTTAGAAACAATGAAGCAGCTAGAAAGCCAACTGGTAAAACGCCATTACAAAGGGTTTATCAAGCAATGAGTAAGTGGGAAGGCTTGTCTTCCCTACATGCTCATGTACTGAGGGGGAACAAGGATGAACTTAATTTTAATGGGGCTTCCTGGTGCTGGTAAAGGTACACAAGCCGAACAGATTGTTGCCAAGTATAACATCCCTCACATCTCAACAGGAGATATGTTCCGTGCAGCTATGAAGGCTGAAACTGAAATGGGTTTACAAGCAAAATCTTTTATTGATAAAGGTGCTCTTGTTCCAGATGAAGTTACAATCGGAATCGTTCGTGAACGTTTAAGTCAAGAAGACTGTGTAAAAGGATTCTTATTAGATGGTTTCCCACGAACTGTTGCACAAGCATCAGCTCTTGAAGAGATTATGAAAGATCTTGGCAAAAAAATCGACTATGTTTTAAACATTAATGTGGATTCAGGGTTGTTATTAAAACGCCTTACAGGCCGTCGCATTTGTAAAGAGTGCGGTGCGACTTACCACTTAGAATTCAATCCACCAGCAAACGCTGATGTGTGCGATAAATGTGGTGGCGATTTATATCAACGCTCTGATGACAATGAAGAAACTGTAGCAAATCGTTTAGATGTAAATATTAAGCAAACAAAACCTTTGCTTGATTTCTATGAGGAGCTTGGTTACTTGCAAAGCATTAATGGTGAGCAAGACATCAATAAAGTATTTGCTGATATCGATGTTCTCATCGGAGGCTTAGCGTAATGATCATCTGCAAAACTCCTCGCGAGATAGAAATCATGCGAGAAGCTGGCAGGATCGTTGCTTTAACTCATCAAGAGTTGAAACAGCATATTACTCCAGGAATTACAACGAAAGAGCTCGATCAAATAGCGGAAAAGACGATTCAAAAATATGGTGCTACGCCATCTTTTAAAGGATACAACGGATTTCCGGGGAGCATATGTGCTTCTGTAAATGAAGAGCTTGTACACGGAATTCCAGGGAAGCGAAAGCTCGAAGAGGGCGATATCATCAGTATCGATATTGGTGCGAAATACAATGGGTACCATGGAGATTCTGCATGGACGTATCCAGTTGGAAACATTTCTGAATCTGTTCAAAAGCTACTTGATGTCACAGAAAAATCGTTGTATCTTGGTTTAGAACAAGTAAAACCAGGCGAAAGATTATCAAATATCTCACATGCGGTTCAAACCCATGCTGAAGAGAACGGATTCTCGATCGTTAGGGAGTATGTTGGTCACGGAATCGGGCAAGACTTACATGAGGACCCTCAAATCCCGCACTATGGTCCTCCAAATAGAGGCCCTAGATTAAAGCCGGGAATGGTCATCTGTGTTGAGCCGATGGTGAATCAAGGAAGACGATATGTAAAAACACTATCTGATGACTGGACAGTGGTAACGGTAGATGGTAAATGGTGTGCCCATTTTGAGCACACGATTGCTCTTACAGAAGCAGGATACGAAATCCTTACCACTTTATAAGTAGCTGGCTCTCCGGAATTTCAGAGCAGTGTAAAATGTTACTGATTTGAAGAAGGGAGAACTATTGAATGGCTAAAGATGATGTAATTGAAGTCGAAGGTACCGTTCTTGAAACGTTGCCAAATGCTATGTTCAAAGTAGAATTAGAGAATGGGCATGTCGTATTGGCTCACGTTTCTGGTAAAATCCGTATGAACTTCATTCGTATTTTACCAGGAGACAAAGTTACGGTAGAATTATCTCCGTACGATTTAAATCGTGGTCGTATTACGTACCGTTTTAAATAATATAGCACTCCGTAATCTTTAAGGAGGTTCGAGACATGAAAGTAAGACCGTCAGTTAAACCAATCTGCGAAAAATGTAAAGTTATTCGTAGACGTGGAAAAGTAATGGTTATTTGTGAAAACCCTAAACATAAACAAAAACAAGGTTAATCAGAAGGAGGTGCATTCAGAATGGCACGTATCGCAGGTGTAGATATTCCTCGAGACAAACGCGTTGTTATTTCTTTAACTTACGTATTCGGCATTGGTCGCACAACTGCTGAAAAAATTCTTACTGAAGCTGGTATTTCTTCAGAAACACGAGTTCGTGATTTAACGGAAGACGAACTAGGACGTATCCGTGATGTTATCGATAGCATTAAAGTTGAGGGAGACCTTCGTCGTGAAGTATCTCTTAACATTAAACGTCTAATGGAGATCGGTTCTTACCGTGGTCTTCGTCACCGTCGTGGTTTACCAGTTCGTGGTCAAAACTCTAAAAACAATGCTCGTACACGTAAAGGTCCACGTCGTACAGTAGCAAATAAAAAGAAATAATAAGTAAAGGAGGTTGAACTAACAATGGCACGTAAAACAAACACTCGTAAAAAACGTGTGAAAAAGAATATTGAAGCTGGTATAGCTCATATTCGTTCTACTTTCAACAACACAATCGTAACACTTACAGATACTCATGGTAACGCACTTTCTTGGTCTAGTGCTGGTGCACTTGGTTTCCGTGGATCTCGTAAGTCTACTCCATTCGCTGCGCAAATGGCTGCTGAAGCTGCTGCTAAAGTTGCAATGGAGCACGGTTTAAAAACTTTAGAGGTTACTGTTAAAGGTCCTGGTGCTGGTCGTGAAGCTGCAATTCGTGCTCTTCAAGCTGCAGGTCTAGAAGTAACAGCAATTAGAGATGTTACTCCAGTTCCTCATAATGGATGTCGTCCACCAAAACGTCGTCGTGTGTAATTTTTCTGTATAGAATTTTCCCTTTTGTCTATAATGGATATGATGCATTATCGAGAAATTTCGTACAGAAACATCGCTTGTTGTGCACAATCGGGAACTGCCTAAGGGGGACTTTCGGTTAATCAAAGGGGTATACCTTTGTTTAACCGGGGTTTCGACGTTTTGAAGGAGGGTTTAGTTAATGATTGAAATCGAAAAGCCGAAAATCGAAACGGTTGAACTTAACGAAGATGCTAAATATGGTAAATTCGTAATTGAACCGCTTGAGCGTGGATATGGTACTACTTTGGGTAACTCCTTACGTCGTATTCTTTTATCCTCACTCCCTGGTGCCGCTGTTACTGCTATCCAAATCGATGGCGTATTACATGAATTTTCAACAGTTGAGGGCGTAGTAGAAGACGTTACGACGATCATCTTAAACTTGAAAAAGTTAGCTCTTAAAATCTACTCTGAAGAAGAGAAGACGTTGGAAATTGATGTGCAGGGCGAAGGTATTGTCACAGCTGCTGATATTACTCACGATAGTGATGTAGAAATCTTAAATCCAGATTTACACATTGCAACGTTAGCAAAGGATGCGCATTTCCGCGTGCGTTTAACTGCAAAGCGTGGCCGTGGGTATACGCCAGCTGATGCAAATAAAAGCGAAGATCAACCAATAGGAGTAATTCCTATTGATTCTATTTATACTCCAGTATCACGTGTAACTTACCAAGTGGAAAAGACACGTGTCGGACAAGTGGCTAATTATGATAAGCTTACGCTTGATGTATGGACGGATGGAAGCATCGGGCCAAAAGAAGCTATCTCTTTAGGGGCCAAAATCTTAACTGAGCATTTAAATATCTTTGTTGGTTTAACTGATGAAGCACAAAATGCTGAGATTATGGTCGAGAAGGAAGAAGATCAAAAAGAGAAAGTTCTTGAGATGACTATCGAAGAACTAGATCTTTCTGTTCGTTCTTATAATTGCCTAAAACGTGCAGGAATTAATACTGTACAAGAGCTTGCGAACAAAACAGAAGAAGATATGATGAAAGTTCGTAACTTAGGACGTAAATCCTTAGAAGAAGTTAAACATAAACTTGAGGAATTAGGTTTAGGTTTACGTAAAGACGACTGAGGATTTAAACCCATCAACAAAGGAGGGAACTACGAATGGCATACAGAAAATTAGGCCGTACAAGTGCGCAACGTAAAGCTATGTTACGTGATTTAGCTACTGATTTAATTATCAACGAGCGCATCCAAACGACAGAAACTCGTGCAAAAGAACTTCGTTCTGTAGTGGAAAAAATGATCACTTTAGGTAAACGCGGAGATCTTCACGCTCGTCGTCAAGCAGCAGCTTTCATTCGCAATGAAGTTGCTAACGCTGAGACTGGTCAAGATGCACTTCAAAAATTATTCGCTGATGTAGCTCCACGCTATGCTGAGCGCCAAGGCGGATACACTCGTATTGCAAAAATTGGTCCACGTCGCGGAGACGCAGCACCAATGGTAATTATCGAGTTAGTATAATGATAATTAAAAGGGCAGGACAGTTCTTTTCAAGTAACTGGTCATGGCCCTTTTTTTTTAAATATAAAAAAGGCTAACTTGGCGAAGGAAAGGGTGCCTTGTATTGAAAAAAGAGAAACTTCGGACAGAAAATGTATCATTTCAATATCCTGGGGCAGCCTCGTATGCATTAAAAGATGTTTCGTTTTCCTTATATGAAGGAGAATGGGTATCTGTTATCGGACAAAATGGTTCAGGTAAATCTACACTTGCAAAATTATTGAATGGTTTGTTTTTGCCGGAATCAGGGACAATTACTGTAAATGATACAATGGTTTTATCAGAAGAAACGGTATGGGATGTTCGAAAACAAATTGGAATGGTATTTCAAAATCCAGATAATCAATTTGTTGGAACGACAGTACAAGATGACGTTGTATTTGGCTTAGAAAATATCGGAATGCCAAGGGAACAGATGGTAGAAAGATTAGAACAAGCCCTGCGACTTGTCCGTATGGAAGATTTTCTTAATGATGAGCCCCATTCGTTATCTGGTGGGCAAAAGCAGCGAGTTGCAATAGCAGGTGTTTTAGCACTTCAGCCATCTATTTTAATACTAGATGAAGCAACGTCAATGTTAGACCCTCAAGGGAGACGTGAAGTAGTAGAAACGGTTAGACAGCTTGTTAATCAAAAAGGTATTACCGTATTATCAATTACGCACGATTTAGAAGAAGCGGCACAGTCAGACCGTGTCATTATTTTAAACAAGGGAGAAATATTAGAGGAAGGGACCCCAAAGCAAATTTTCAAGTCCTCTCATATGCTCCAAGAAATTGGGTTAGATGTACCTTTTTCAGTAAAAATAGCAGAATTATTAAAAAGAAGTGAAATTCTTTTGCAAAATACGCATCTTACAATGGAAAGTTTGGTGAACGAACTTTGGAGATTACATTCCAAAAAGTAGAACATCGTTATCAATATAAAACTCCATTTGAAAGACGCGCGCTTTATGATGTAGACGTGTCGTTTCCAAGTGGAGGCTATTATGCCATTATCGGTCATACTGGTTCAGGTAAGTCGACGATGATTCAACATTTAAATGGTTTATTGCAGCCGACAAATGGTACGGTTCAAATTGGTGAACATTTAATTTCAGCAGGGAAGAAAGAGAAGAAGCTTAAGCCACTACGAAAAAAAGTAGGGGTTGTCTTTCAGTTCCCAGAACATCAGTTATTTGAAGAGACAGTGGAGAAAGATATTTGTTTTGGGCCTACTAATTTCGGTTTATCTGAAGAAGTGGCAAAGCAAAAGGCAAAAGATGCCATTCAGCTTGTTGGATTGGATATAGAGTTATTAGCACGTTCTCCGTTTGAATTAAGCGGTGGGCAAATGAGGCGTGTTGCAATAGCGGGCGTACTTGCGATGGAACCCGAAGTACTTGTATTAGATGAACCTACAGCGGGGCTTGATCCGAAAGGACAGCACGAGCTTATGGAGATGTTTTATAGTTTGCATAAGGAGCAGGGGCTTACAGTCATTCTTGTTACCCATAATATGGAGGATGCCGCTAAGTATGCAGATCAAATTGTGGTCATGCATAAAGGAACGGTCTTTTTGCAAGGAAGTGCAGAGGAAGTATTTTCACATGCTGATGAACTAGAACAAATTGGTGTGGACCTTCCGATGTCTTTAAAGTATAAACGTGCAATTGAAGAGAAGTTTGGTATTTCAATTCCAAAGGCTACCTTATCTTTAGAGGATCTTACTCATGAAGTTGTACAGGTGTTACGAAAAGGTGGTCATGAATCATGCAGCAGTTGATTATTGGGAGATACATTCCAGGTAAGTCACTCATTCATCAACTTGATCCTCGTACGAAGCTGTTGATTGTCTTTTTATATGTATTTGTTGTTTTCTTAGCAAATAATGCGATTTCATATGGATTTTTATTTTTATATGCACTCATTGCTTTATTTTTTGCAAAAGTGCCGATTCGTTATGTACTTTCGGGCTTAAAACCAATTTTATGGATTTTTCTTTTTACATTTTTCCTGCATATCTTCACAACTAAAGAAGGGGATGTACTATTCCAGCTTGGTTGGTTTTCAATACATGAAAAGGGATTAGAGCAAGGGATATACATTTCTATACGATTCTTTGTTATTATTTTAATGACGACATTATTAACGTTAACAACGACACCTATTGAGATTACAGATGGTTTGGAGACGTTATTAAAGCCGTTGAAGCGTATAAAGGTTCCTGTTCATGAAATCGCATTAATGATGTCTATTTCTCTTCGTTTTATTCCGACATTAATGGATGAAACGAGTAAAATTATGAAAGCACAAGCGTCACGTGGTATTGATTTTGCTGGAGGTCCGATAAAAGATAGGATGAAGGCAATTATTTCACTACTCGTTCCACTTTTTATTAGTGCTTTTAAGCGTGCTGAGGATTTAGCAATTGCGATGGAAGCACGTGGATATCGAAATGGTGAAGGACGAACTAAATTTAGGCAACTACGCTGGAAAATGAGCGATACAGTAACAATTATAAGTTTACTTTGTTTAGCTTGTATTTTAGTATGGTTGCGATTGTAATGGAGAACGGAAAGATGGAAAGAATAAAATGTACAGTTGCATATGATGGCATGCATTTTTGTGGTTACCAAATTCAACCACAGCATCGTACTGTTCAACAAGAAATAGAGAAGGCATTACAGAAATTGCATAAGGGTGAACTTGTTCGTGTTCAGGCATCAGGCAGAACGGATTCTACCGTTCATGCGAAAGGACAAGTCATACACTTTGATACACCTTTGTCTCTTGAAGAGTGGCAATGGAGTAATGCTTTAAACACAATGTTGCCAGATGATATTGTTATCAGGCAAGTAGAGAAGAAAACAGAAGAATTTCATGCACGTTACGGTGTTGAGAGAAAAGAATATCGTTATCGTGTATTATTATCAAAGACTGCGGATGTATTCCGTAGAAATTACGTATATCAATATCCATATCCGCTTGAAATAAACTCTATAAGAAAAGCGATTCCTTATTTTATTGGAACGCATGATTTCACTTCTTTTTGTTCGGCAAAAACTGACAAAAAAGATAAAGTGCGAACAATTTTTGAAATCGAGTTAATTGAGCAAGATGATGAATTAATTTTTCGTTTTGTAGGTAATGGATTTTTATATAATATGGTCAGAATTATTGTTGGTACGTTACTTAACGTAGGGCAAGGAAAGCTTGATCCTGATAGCATTCCAGAGATTTTAGCAAAACAAAATCGCCAGTTTGCTGGAAAGATGGCTCCAGGTCATGGACTTTACTTATGGCAAGTAAACTATAACAACTAATCCTGGTGTAACATTTGCTTGACATTAGAAACTCAAAAGTATATCATAACATATGGTATTGTTTCTAAAACCACGATTAGCCCCGGAAGGAAATCGTGTTTAAGATAAACAATAGATTTTTTCTATGGAAAAGATAACGAGGAGGGAAACACATGCGTACGACTTTTATGGCAAAAGCTAACGAAGTTGAGCGTAAATGGTATGTGGTTGATGCTGAAGGTCAAACTTTAGGTCGCCTATCTACTGAAGTAGCATCCATTTTACGTGGTAAAAACAAACCTACATTTACACCACACGTTGACACGGGTGATCATGTAATTATTATTAACGCTGAGAAAATTCATTTAACAGGTAATAAATTAAACGATAAAATTTACTACCGTCACACTAACCACCCAGGTGGACTTAAGCAAAGAACAGCTCTAGAAATGCGTACAAACTACCCTGTACAAATGTTAGAGCTTGCAATTAAAGGGATGCTTCCAAAAGGACGTTTAGGACGTCAAGTATCTAAGAAATTAAACGTGTATGCTGGAGCAGAGCATCCACACCAAGCACAAAAACCAGAAGTTTACGAACTTCGCGGATAATTAATTAAAGGAGGGCTTACTTTGGCACAGGTTCAATACTATGGCACTGGACGTCGTAAGAGTTCAGTAGCGCGCGTACGCCTAGTTCCAGGCGAAGGACGCGTTATCATTAACGGTCGTGATTTTGAAAACTATATCCCATTTGCTGCATTACGTGAAGTAGTTAAACAACCTCTAGTTGCAACAGAAACTTTAGGTAACTACGATGTACTTGTAAACGTAAATGGTGGTGGATACACTGGTCAAGCTGGTGCTATTCGTCACGGTATTTCTCGCGCTTTATTAAAAGCTGATCCAGAATACCGTCTAACACTAAAACGTGCAGGTCTATTAACTCGTGACGCACGTATGAAAGAGCGTAAAAAATACGGTCTTAAAGGCGCACGTCGTGCACCTCAGTTCTCAAAACGTTAATTTTTGCGAACTACAAACCTCAACCATTTTGGTTGGGGTTTTTTTATATTTAATTCCTCTTATTTATTTTTGAGGTTTGGAATATTTTAGTGCTACCGTCCCGCGTATGCTTCTTCTTTAGAAGTTTAGACTAATACGTATTAGGGAGGTTTTATAAGTACTATGAATGTCATTGTCAGCTTAAAAGAAAAACAAAAAGAAAAGCAATTAAAATACGAGCGGAAGATGCTACGAGAATTATCATTAAAAACGTTGCGTTCAAATATTCGTGATGCCTTTCACATGCAAGAGCTTCATCGTCAGTATGAAGATTACTGTATTGAACTAGGAATAGAATCTTATTTATTAGGAGCGAGATACAGTAAGTTTGGTTATTATGGCGAATCGTTCTTTGATGTGAAATATAGGGCTTTAGAAGAAGAGCAACAATTAACGGAAACACTATTTCAATTTTTAACGAGTATGACTATACGAGAAATTAAGTTAAAAGATGAGGAATTACTTTTTGAATCTTGTCAGCAGTTTATCGGATTGTGGTGGCAGGAAGGATATGAAAAAGGTGAAAGAAGATATCGTTTAAAGCTACATTAAGACAAGCATAAACTTTCCTCTTGTCCCATATAAGTAATTAGAGGGACTAGCTGGAGGAGGAAAGGTATGAAGAGAATTCGAATTATCTCTTTTGCGCTCGCTGCGGTTGTTTTGTTTTTTTTAGTCAAACAAGAATTTCAAATTACAAAATCGTGGCGAGCGTGGAATTTACCCTTATCAGGGAAAGTAATTGTATTAGACGCAGGGCATGGTGGACCAGACGGAGGAGCTGTTGGTGGAAAGGATATTATAGAAAAAGACATAACTCTTGAAATTACAAAAAAAGTGCAAGATTATTTGCAAGAGCAAGGTGCATTAGTTATTTTGACACGTGAAGGAGATTATGATTTAGCTAACAAAGATACAAAGTCGTACAGTAGACGTAAAGCAGAGGATTTAAGAAGACGTGTGGAGATTATTAATAAGCCAGATGTCGATTTCTTTGCAAGTATTCATTTAAATGCATTAACTAGTAGTGGTTCTAAAGGAGCACAAACGTTCTACTACCGTTCTTTAACTGAAAATGAACGTGCTGCGAAGTTTATACAAGCTGAATTGAGAACGAGTTTAGAAAATACGAACCGTTCTGCTAAAACGATTTCTCATGTGTATTTATTAAAGTATGCGAAAACACCAGGCGCTTTAATTGAAGCTGGATTTTTATCGAATGTGAACGAAAGGTATATGTTAAATTCGGAAAAATATCAGCAAAAGGTAGCGGCTGCCGTATATCGAGGTATATTGCGTTATTTCACGGAAAAAGGAAATCCTCCAGAATAAGGGGGATTTTTTGAGTTTCTCTCGTTAACGAAGTTTTCGGAAAATATGTTATACTGAAAATGTAAACGCATTTATTTCAAGGATAAAGAGAGATAAATTCAATTAACATTACGTTATTTTTCATACAGGGGGCTGGGCTAATTATGGTAACGAAAGAGCAAGTAGTGGAAGCGTTAGAAGGGATTGTAGATCCGTTTTTACATAAAACGTTAAAAGAAACAAATGCAATTAAAGAGGTAACAGTCAAGCCGGAGAAGGAACATGTGAGTGTTAAAATTGCAATTGTAAAAACAGGTACTGCGGAACAAATGCAGTTGCAGTCGGGCATCGTAAAGTTAGTGAAGGAACTTGGGGCAGCAACAGTTGGACTTCGTTTTGCAGAATTTACAGAAGAGGAATTAGCTCAGTTTGTACCACCGCAAGAAGAAGAGCAAATTGAATCTTTATTGTCACCGAATTCAAAAACGACATTTTTAGCAGTTGCGAGTGGAAAAGGTGGAGTGGGAAAATCAACAGTCTCCGTTAACCTTGCCATTGCTTTAGCTCGTCTAGGGAAAAAAGTTGGTATCATTGATGCGGATATTTACGGTTTTAGTGTACCTGATATGATGGGGATAGAAAAACGTCCTATTGTAAGAGGAGATAAAATAATCCCAGTGGAGCGTCTAGGTGTAAAAGTAATCTCAATGGGATTCTTTGTGGAAGATAATGCACCGGTTATTTGGAGAGGACCTATGCTTGGGAAAATGTTAAATCATTTCTTCACAGAAGTAGAATGGGGTGATTTAGATTACTTAGTATTAGATTTACCGCCAGGTACAGGTGATGTTGCGCTAGACTTGCATTCCATGTTGCCGGCTTGTAAAGAGATTATAGTAACGACGCCTCATCCAACAGCGGCATTTGTAGCAGCGCGTGCTGGAGCGATGGCTTTGCGCACTGAACACAGTATTCTTGGTGTCGTTGAAAATATGGCGTATTTTGAAAGTAAAGTAACTGGTGAGAAGGAGTATGTATTTGGAAGAGGTGGAGGAGATAAATTAGCTGCCGAATTACAAACAGATGTAATAGGCCGCATTCCACTTCAACAACCTGATTGGAATAAAGAAGACTTCGCTCCTTCAGTATATGAAGATACGCATACAACGGGGATTATTTATCGCACGATAGCTGAAACAGTAATTGATAAAACAGCTGTCGCGCAAAAATAAAATAATAATGAGTGGACGATATATATTGTCCACTCACTATTATAGTTATTATTTTTTACTGTTGTTCCTTACTCCCGCTTTGGGAGCCACCTTCGCCACCTGCATCTTTTTTATCAGAGCCACCTTTTTCAGCCTTTTGCACACCTTTACTAATAATATCAATCATCTTAGCTTGGAAGAGTGGGCTTTCAGTAGTTTCTGTTAGTACTTGTTGTAAATATTGACGGTATTCTTTACTCTTCATTGTTTGCAACATCATTTTTTCTACTTCAGGGTTTTTCATGATCTCTATAACGCCTGCTTGGTATTCAGGGTCTTTTAGTAAGGTTTTCATTAAATTTGTTTGTTCTTTCCCCATACTTTTAGCGAATTTCGATGAGAACTCAGGGTCTTTAAAGAGCTTTTCCCAGAATTGCTGCCCTTTGTCGGATACCATTGCATCTTCAATCGTTTTCTTTACTACTGTTTCATCTAGTATGAGTGCTTGTTTCATTTTTTCATCAGTTAATACATCTTGAATGGCCTTCTTACCTTGATCAGTTTTTAAAATATCAACAATCATTTTCTTTGTTTGATCGTAATCTAATTCGGATTTCGTTTCTTTTCCTTGTGCACATGCTACAAGTGCAATAAGTAGAAAAGAAGAAACGAAAACGAGTAGTATCCGTTTCATAAGTTGGAACTCCTTTCAACACAGTTCTCTCTTTTTAATATAAATATCTTTAAGGAATTTATACATGAACATGGCTAGCTTTTTGAAATTGTCATTGATACAATTTAATTAGAAATATAAGGATAATGGGGGATGTGTTGTGAATAGCCGCAAGTGGGTACGACTATTTTTAACGACGTTGTTTCTTGGTGGAGTCAGCACGGTTATTATTGGGTTTGTTTTGGAGTGGGACAAGTACGATAAATTTTTTCAAAATTTCGACGCAAAGGAGATTCTAGCAGTTTCTTTCTGGTTGATGGGTGTAGGGTTTATTTTTAGTGTTATAAGTCAAATGGGGTTCTTTGCCTATTTAACGATTCATCGTTTTGGACTAGGTATGTTCCGATCGTCATCTTTATGGAATGTAGTCCAGCTCTTCTTTATTGCATTCGTTTTATTCGATTTTGTGTATTTAAGATCTGTACTCATTGCAAATGGAGAAGTTTCATTAGGGAATAACATACTTGTTGCTGGAATATTATTTGTGTTTGGAGCGATTGTTGCTTATATAAAAAGTAAAGAAACAAATAAAAAAGCATTTGTGCCTGCCCTGTTCTTTATGGTTGTTGTAACAATTCTTGAATGGGTGCCAGCACTAAGGATTAATGATACAGATTGGTTATATTTAATGGTTATACCACTTTTATTATGTAATGCATATCAGTTACTTATATTACATCGTTTAATCGGAAAAACGAGTAAAGCTGCTTAATTGAAAAGTACTTTTGAATTTTTACGCAGCGATAGTTATACTACGAGAAATAGTGAGATGGAAATAGCTCTATTACCTTTCGATAAGGTAATAGAGCTATTTATGTGTAAAGGGTAGCAGAAAAGAAACTACTTCACATCTTCACTTTTCGTACTTGTGTTGGAAATGAGTTGTGATACGGATATTTGTTGATATCCGTCACTCTTTAACTTTTGTAGAAGTAGCGGTAAAGCTTTATTTGTTTGAAGAGCAGAATCAGATGCGTGTAATAAGACAATATCTCCACCCTTCAAATTATTAGAGACAGTGGAAACGATAGTATTTACACCTGGATTTTTCCAATCATTTGAATTATTACTCCAATGAACGACAGTGTATCCGAGCGATTCTGCGATTTTAAGAGTTGCTTTGTTGAATTCACCACTAGGTGGACGCAATAGCTTGACTTGTTTTACGCCAAGTTTCGTAAAAACATCTTGGGCTCGTAAAAGATCTCTTCTTATTTCATTTGGCTCTAGAGAAGTGTAAGACGTGTAATTATAACCCATACTACCGATTTCATGTCCATCTTTCATGATACGTTCGACGATATCGGGGTGTCTTTCGGCCCATGCAGCA
>NZ_JBQYMD010000001.1:4790000-4877500 GCF_052682895.1 Bacillus sp. WC2503
AAGTCGGGCTTAGTGATCCGGTGGTTCCGCATGGAAGGGCCATCGCTCAACGGATAAAAGCTACCCCGGGGATAACAGGCTTATCTCCCCCAAGAGTCCACATCGACGGGGAGGTTTGGCACCTCGATGTCGGCTCATCGCATCCTGGGGCTGTAGTCGGTCCCAAGGGTTGGGCTGTTCGCCCATTAAAGCGGTACGCGAGCTGGGTTCAGAACGTCGTGAGACAGTTCGGTCCCTATCCGTCGTGGGCGTAGGAAATTTGAGAGGAGCTGTCCTTAGTACGAGAGGACCGGGATGGACGCACCGCTGGTGTACCAGTTGTTCTGCCAAGGGCATAGCTGGGTAGCTATGTGCGGAAGGGATAAGTGCTGAAAGCATCTAAGCATGAAGCCCCCCTCAAGATGAGATTTCCCATAGCGTAAGCTAGTAAGATCCCTGAAAGATGATCAGGTTGATAGGTTCGAGGTGGAAGCATGGTGACATGTGGAGCTGACGAATACTAATAGATCGAGGACTTAACCATATAATATGTAGCAAATGTTATCTAGTTTTGAAGGAATATATATTTAAAATTCCTTTTGACATTCTGAAAAGAATGTGTATAATGATAAAAGTCTGGTAATGATGGCAGAGAGGTCACACCCGTTCCCATACCGAACACGGAAGTTAAGCTCTCTAGCGCCGATGGTAGTTGGGACCTTGTCCCTGTGAGAGTAGGACGTTGCCAGGCTTGTATTATTCCGCAGTAGCTCAGCGGTAGAGCTATCGGCTGTTAACCGATCGGTCGTAGGTTCGATTCCTACCTGCGGAGCCATTATGCTTCCATAGCTCAGCTGGTAGAGTACTTCCATGGTAAGGAAGAGGTCACCGGTTCAACCCCGGTTGGAAGCTTGGAAAAAGTTTTTAAATTTTTGGCCCGTTGGTCAAGTGGTTAAGACACCGCCCTTTCACGGCGGTAACACGGGTTCGAATCCCGTACGGGTCACCACTTTTGGAGGATTAGCTCAGCTGGGAGAGCACCTGCCTTACAAGCAGGGGGTCGGCGGTTCGATCCCGTCATCCTCCACCATATATGTTTAAATGTCGGAGGGGTAGCGAAGTGGCTAAACGCGGCGGACTGTAAATCCGCTCCTTCGGGTTCGGCAGTTCGAATCTGCCCCCCTCCACCATTTTCTTTAAAATAACCTGAGAGGGTTTATTTTTTTGAGAAGATAAGCATACTAGTAAATATTAATGGGCTATAGCCAAGCGGTAAGGCAACGGACTTTGACTCCGTCATGCGCTGGTTCGAATCCAGCTAGCCCAGCCATTTACGAGCCATTAGCTCAGTTGGTAGAGCATCTGACTTTTAATCAGAGGGTCGAAGGTTCGAATCCTTCATGGCTCACCATTTTCGCGGAAGTAGTTCAGTGGTAGAATACAACCTTGCCAAGGTTGGGGTCGCGGGTTCGAATCCCGTCTTCCGCTTTATTACTACGGGGCCTTAGCTCAGCTGGGAGAGCGCCTGCCTTGCACGCAGGAGGTCAGCGGTTCGATCCCGCTAGGCTCCATATAAATAGAGAAAGTGTACATCATATGATGTACGCTTTTTTTGTGTTTAAAAAGACAACTTTCATATTTGTCGTTTAAAATGAAGAAAACGTAAAAATAAAGGATGGGGGATAATTGTGAAAGTTGTCATTGCATCTGATTCATACAAAGAAAGTCTAAAGGCTATAGAAGTATGTGAAGCTATTGAAAGAGGTTTTGGAGCAATTTTTCCTAAAGCAGAGTATGTAAAAATACCAATTGGAGATGGTGGGGAAGGAACTGTTGATTCACTTGTTGATGCCACAGGAGGAAGCGTTGTATCACTTTATGTGACAGGACCGCTTAGAGAAGGCGTACAAGCTTTTTATGGCATTTCTACAGATAAAAAGACAGCGTTTATTGAAATGGCATCGGCATCTGGACTACAACACGTACCGGTTGAAAAGCGAAATCCATTCATTACAACGTCAAAAGGGACAGGAGAGCTTATATTACATGCGCTAGACCAAGGAGTTAAGCATATTATTTTGGGGCTTGGAGGAAGCGCTACAAATGATGGTGGAGCAGGTATGTTATCGGCTTTAGGAGTAAGGTTTATAGATGAAAAGGGTGAAGCAATAGATCCATCTGGAGGAACATTACATTCGATTGTCACGATTGATTTTTCACGAATGGATTCACGCCTAAAGGAGATAACGATAGAAGCGGCGTGTGATGTAAATAATCCATTAGTCGGAATGAGAGGGGCATCTTTCGTGTTTGGTGCTCAAAAGGGTGGGGATGTAGAGATGCTGAAAAGGCTAGATGAGAATTTAAAGCATTATGCGACTATTCTTAAACGATATGTATCTTTGGATGTATCTGAAATACCTGGTGCAGGAGCGGCAGGAGGTATGGGAGCAGCTGTTATTGCAGTGTTAAAGGGGAGCTTACGAAAGGGTATTGAAATTGTATTGGATCATACAAATTTTGATAAGCATATAGAAGATGCGGATTTAATTATAACTGGTGAAGGTAGAATAGATGAACAAACAGCATATGGAAAGGCTCCTGTTGGTGTCGCGGGGCGAGCGAAACGTCTTCATATTCCTGTGATTGCTATAGGAGGATCGGTATCTCCAAATTATCCAGTTGTTTACGAAAAGGGAATCGATGCAGTATTTAGTATTACGCCTTTTCCAATGGCACTAGACGAGGCATATAAGATGGCAAAAGAGAATATTGAAATGACAGCAAGAAATATTGCAGCAGTATGGAAAATTGCATCGAAAAAACACTTCTAAATGTAGAAGTGTTTTTTATTATTATCTAATAATAATGATAGCAGTTGTTTCATTAAGTTAACTTTATACATAAAATGGTCTTAAGATTTGGATTTCAACATAAATATAAGTGAATAAATTGTATATCCATACAGAAAAATGTCGAGTTGAGTCAGAGTATATAAAAGATTTAAAATATTTAGTGAAGGCATAAAAGGGGGATACTATCTATGAAAAAAGAAATCTCAGTTATTGGAGTTCCAATGGATTTAGGACAGATGCGTCGTGGAGTTGATATGGGCCCGAGCGCGATCCGTTATGCAGGGGTAATTGAAAGAATTGAAGAAATTGGATATAACATTAAAGATATGGGAGATATATGTATAGAGAGAGAAAAAGAAGTTGATGAAAATACAAAATTAAGAAACCTTACACAAGTTGCGACTGTATGTAATGAATTGGCAAGTAAGGTGGATCATATTATAGAAGAAGGTCGTTTTCCACTTGTATTAGGTGGTGACCATAGTATCGCAATTGGTACACTAGCTGGTGTGGCAAAACATTATAAAAATTTAGGTGTTATTTGGTATGATGCACATGGAGATTTAAATACGGAGGAAACTTCACCATCTGGTAATATTCATGGAATGTCACTTGCAGCAAGTTTAGGCTATGGACATCCCACGCTTGTAGACTTATACGGGGCATATCCAAAGGTGAAAAAAGAGAACGTTGTAATTATCGGTGCACGTGCATTGGATGAAGGAGAAAAAGACTTTATTCGCAATGAAGGTATTAAAGTATTCTCAATGCATGAAATTGATCGTATGGGTATGACGGCTGTTATGGAAGAAACAATTGCTTATTTATCTCATACTGATGGTGTACATCTATCATTAGATTTAGATGGTCTTGATCCTCATGATGCACCGGGAGTTGGAACGCCTGTAATTGGTGGTCTATCGTATCGTGAAAGTCATTTAGCGATGGAAATGTTAGCGGAAGCTGATATTGTTACATCTGCTGAGTTTGTTGAAGTAAATACGATTTTAGATGAGAGAAATAGAACGGCAACAACCGCGGTTGCTTTAATGGGTTCTTTATTCGGTGAAAAACTAAAATAAATGTAAGAAAAGCAACTGAGAAGTTGCTTTTTTTATTTGAAAATAGACGTATAATAATGATTTATATTATACTGTACGATAAGATTGTTTGACATCTTACCAATTTGATTTAAAGGGGGTTGTTTGTAATTGTCGTTTGTTTCATGTATGGTATAATTAACTAGTTGTTGGAAATACATACAGATAGAGCATAAAACAATATTTCAATATATGGATAGAATTGCTCGTAAGTAGGAGGAAGGGTTAGCATGCCTTTTGAAGATACGACCATTTTGAAATATCTTAGTACGGTATTAGATATTGCCGTTGTATGGTTTATTATATATAAGCTAATTCTTATAATCCGAGGGACAAAAGCTGTTCAACTTTTAAAGGGGATTACAGTTATTATTGTCGTTCGGATGATTAGTATTTTCCTTGAATTGCATACGCTTTATTGGCTAACGGAACAAGTATTAACGTGGGGATTTTTAGCCGTTATTATTATCTTCCAGCCAGAATTGCGAAGAGCACTTGAGCAGCTAGGACGCGGAAGTTTATTTTCGCGTGTTGGAACTCAGGAGGATGATGAACCTGAAATTGTTGCAACATCGATAGCAAAAGCAACGGAATATATGGGAAAACGTAGAATTGGTGCATTAATTACGTTGTCAAAAGAGACCGGAATGGGTGATTATGTGGAAACGGGTATTCCGTTAAATGCAAATGTATCATCGGAGTTACTCATTAATATTTTCATTCCAAATACGCCTCTTCACGACGGAGCCGTAATTATGCAAGGAAGTACAATTAAAGCAGCGGCTTGTTATCTTCCATTATCAGAAAGCCCCTTTATTTCTAAAGAGTTAGGAACAAGGCATCGTGCTGCAATGGGAGTTAGTGAAGTCACTGATAGTATTACAGTAGTTGTATCTGAAGAAACAGGCCAAATTTCTTTAACGAAAAATGGTAAGTTGCATCGTGATTTGAAGACAGAACAACTGAAGGATATGTTATTAGCAGAATTTAGTGGGAACGAAAAAACGACTTCTTCGTCTTTATGGAATTGGAGGAGAAAGCGTCATGGATAAGTTAATGGAGAATCATTGGTTTTTAAAAGGAATCTCATTACTATTGGCGTGTATGCTTTTTATGTCCGCAACTTTAACTGAAAAGAATACGACATCGGGTATATTACCTTTCGCAAATGATACGAAAGAAACATTAACTAATCATGCTATTAACCTTAAGTATGATGAAGATAAATATATTGTAAGTGGTATTCCGGCAGAGGGCGTTAAGGTGAAGTTAGAAGGCCCAAAAGCAGCAGTTGCTACAGCAAAAGCAAAAAAACAATTTGATATAACGGTTGATTTGCGAGATAGTCCAAAAGGGACTTATGAAGTTTCTTTGAAAACGAACGGGCTTCCAGATGATGTGAAGGGAACAGTTCAGCCATCAACAATTAAAGTTACTCTTCATGAAAAAGCGAGAAAATATGTTCATGTAGACTTAAAGTTATCAAATGAGGATCAGATGCCAGCGGGTGCTACTCTCGAAAAATCAAACATTAAACCTGATACTGTTGAGGTAGTTGGGACGAAAGAAGAAATCGAAAGTATTTCATCTGCTAAGGCGTATATTGATTTAAAAGGTGTTAATAAAACTGTTACAAAAACAGCTGAAGTTACATTATACAATAAAGAAGGAAAACGTTTAAATGTAAGAACAAGTCCATCTAAAATTAGTGTAACGTTGAATGTGGCGACGCAAGCTACGGCCAATAATACGGAAAAAACTGTTCCTGTAACGTATACGAAAAAGGGGAGTTTACCAGAAGGATTGGCCGTTACAAATATTAGCGTTGAACCGAGAGAAGTAACGATAGCGGGTCCAAAAGATATTTTGGATAATATACAATCGATAGAGGGGGTCGAAGTAGATCTTAGTCAATTGACTGAGTCTACAACATTCGATACCTCTGTTTTATTGCCAAAGGGTGTAACGAGTTCTAAACCAAATCAAGTGAGGGTTTCCGTAGGGGTACAAAAAGTAAAACAAACAAAAACTAGAACAATTGAAGGTGTCTCGATTCAAAAAAATGGAGTTTCTAAAGATGTCACTGCTCAGCTACTTTCGCCACAGGATGGAAAGATAAGCGTTGATATTTCAGGAGAAGCAAGTATAGTAGATAAAATAACAGCTGCTCAAATAACAGCGGTAATTAATTTGCAAAATGTATCGCCAGGGACGAAGGATGTTTCGATTCAAGTGAGCGGTCCTGGTAATATTTCAATAGAGCCAAAACAAAAAAGTGCTAAAGTTACTATTGTGAAGAAAGAAAAGCCAGATCAAGAAGTACAGGGTAATGGTGAACAACCAGATTCAAATAATAATCAAGATAATCAAACTGAAAAACCAAAAGATCCTGAAACTAATCCAGAAAAAGACCAGGACAAAGAAAAAGACAAAGATAAAGATAAAGAACTTAGTCAAGAACCAACGGTAGATAATCAAAAAGAGCAAGAAAAAGGAGCGAATCATAATGGGTAAATATTTTGGTACAGATGGAGTACGTGGAGTTGCGAATGAGGAATTAACACCTGAATTAGCTTTCAAAATTGGACGTTTTGGTGGTTATGTATTAACAAAAGATACAGATCGTCCAAAAGTAATTATCGGTCGTGATACACGTGTATCTGGTCATATGTTAGAAGGAGCTTTAGTAGCAGGTCTATTATCAACTGGAGCAGAAGTAATGCGCCTTGGTGTTATTTCTACACCGGGTGTTGCTTATTTAACAAAGGCGTTAGGCGCACAAGCGGGTGTGATGATTTCTGCATCTCATAATCCGGTACAAGATAACGGAATTAAATTCTTCGGTTCAGACGGTTTTAAATTAACAGATGAGCAAGAAGCAGAAATCGAAGCTTTATTAGACAAAGAAGTTGATGAATTGCCACGTCCAACAGGTACTAACCTTGGACAAGTGAGCGATTACTTTGAAGGTGGACAAAAATATTTACAATACATTAAACAAACTGTAGAAGAAGATTTCTCTGGTTTACATATCGCTTTAGATTGTGCACATGGTGCAACGTCTTCTTTAGCGCCGTACTTATTTGCGGATTTAGAAGCTGATATTTCAACAATGGGAACTTCACCGAATGGTATGAATATTAATGCTGGAGTAGGTTCTACGCATCCTGAAGGCCTAGCAGAATTAGTGAAAGAAAAAGGTGCTGATATCGGTCTTGCTTTTGATGGTGATGGTGACCGTTTAATCGCTGTAGATGAAAAAGGAAACATCGTTGATGGCGATCAAATTATGTTTATTTGTGCGAAGTACATGAAAGAAACTGGCCAACTAAAGCACAATACAGTTGTTTCAACTGTTATGAGTAACTTAGGTTTCTACAAAGCACTTGAAGCAAACAATATTACAAGTGACAAAACTGCAGTTGGTGATCGCTACGTAATGGAAGAAATGAAACGCGGTGGTTACAACTTAGGCGGAGAACAATCAGGTCACATTATCTTACTTGATTACATTACAACTGGTGATGGAATGTTAAGTGCACTTCAACTTGTAAACATCATGAAAATGACGAAAAAGCCATTATCTGAGCTTGCAGGAGAAATGACGAAATTCCCACAATTACTAGTAAATGTTCGTGTAACAGATAAAAAATTAGCATTAGAAAATGAAAAAATTAAAGAAATTATTCGTGTTGTAGAAGAAGAAATGAACGGTGATGGCCGCATTCTTGTGCGTCCATCTGGAACAGAACCGCTTATTCGTGTAATGGCAGAAGCACCGACACAAGAAGTTTGTAATGCATATGTACATCGTATTGTAGAAGTTGTTAAAGCTGAAGTTGGCGCTTAATAATTTGTTGAATTTATTTTAAAAGGAGCACAAGAAGTGCTCCTTTTTCATATGTTTTAAAGACGATGAAAAAAATTTCATTGACGGTTTATAATGTTTGTTATAAGATTGTCTTGTTCTTTTTCTCAAAGTAAATGTTGTAAATTATAAAAGCGCCAGAACTACAAGTAGTGTAGTTGACGAGGTGGAGTTTTATCGAGATTTCGGCGGATGACTCCCGGTTGTTCATCATAACCGCAAGCTTTTACTTAAATCATTAAGGTGACTTAATGGACAAAGGTGAAAGTGTGATGAGAGAAAAGGAACGGATGAAAACTAGCTGTATAAGTATATACGGACTTAAACCCAATCGAGAGGAAGGTGAAAGCCGTTACAAGCTTACAGGGCTAGCAATATGTAATCCGTTTTTTAGTATAAATAAAAATGGTATCGGACTATGTCGTTACATGTTCGCAAAGCAGTGTAAGCATTTGTAACGGCGACTAAACATGTGTGGAATCGTAGGATTTATTGGAGAACAAGATGCAAAGGAAATTTTATTAAAAGGTTTAGAAAAACTAGAATATCGTGGATATGATTCAGCAGGTATTGCAGTACAAGCAGAGAACGGTGTTGTTGTGTACAAAGAAAAAGGCCGTATTGCAAAACTTCGCGAAATCGTAGATGAGAACGTAGCAGCAAGCGTAGGTATCGGACATACACGCTGGGCTACACACGGTGTTCCAAGTAAGGTAAACGCGCATCCGCATCAAAGTACATCAAAGCGCTTTACACTAGTTCATAACGGTGTAATTGAAAACTATGAATTAGTGAAAAAGGAATATTTACAAGATGTAACGTTCGTAAGTGAAACAGATACAGAAATTATCGTACAGCTTATGGAACAACAAGTGAGCACAGGATTAAGTGTAGAAGAAGCGTTCCGTAATACGCTATCTCTTTTACATGGCTCTTATGCAATCGGATTACTTGATGCTGAAAATCCAAACATGATTTATGTTGCTAAAAACAAAAGCCCGCTATTAGTAGGTGTTGGTGACAACTTTAATGTTGTGGCGAGCGACGCTATGGCGATGTTACAAGTTACAGATCAATTTATTGAGTTAATGGATAAAGAAATCGTAATCGTAACGAAAGAAAGCATTACAATTAAAAACTTACAAGGTGAAACGATTGAACGTGCACCGTTTACAGCGGAATTAGATGCAAGTGACATTGAAAAGGGAACATATCCTCATTTCATGCTTAAAGAAATTGATGAGCAACCACTTGTAATCCGTAATATTATTCAAAAGTATCAAGATGAAAATGGCGAAATTGAATTAGATCAAGATATCCGCAACGCGATTTTAGATAGCGATCGTATTTACATCATTGCATGTGGAACGAGTTATCATGCAGGTCTTGTTGGAAAACAATTTATCGAGAAGTTTGCAAAAACACCAGTTGAAGTACACGTAGCAAGTGAATTCTCTTACAACATGCCATTATTAACAGAAAGACCATTCTTCATTTACATTTCACAAAGTGGTGAAACAGCTGATAGCCGTGCAGTACTTGTGCAAACAAATGAAATGGGTCATAAAGCATTAACAATTACAAACGTACCTGGTTCTACGCTTTCTCGTGAAGCTGACTATACACTTCCACTATACGCTGGACCAGAAATTGCGGTTGCATCAACGAAAGCTTACACAGCACAACTTGCAGTACTTTCAATCTTAGCGGCTGACATTGCTAAAGCAAAAGGTGAAGTTCTTGATTTCGACTTAACACACGAACTAGGAATTGTAGCAAATGCAATGATAGAACTTTGTGATCAAAAAGAAGAAATGGACGCATTAGCAAAACAATTTTTAGCAACAACGCGTAACTGTTTCTTCATCGGACGTAGCGTAGACTTCTACGTAGGATTAGAAGGTGCGTTAAAACTAAAAGAAATCTCTTACATCCAAGCAGAAGGATTTGCTGGAGGAGAATTAAAACACGGTACAATCGCTTTAATCGAAAATGGTACACCAGTTATCGCACTTGCTACACAAGAGCACGTAAACCTTGGAATTCGCGGTAACGTGAAAGAAGTAGTAGCACGCGGAGCTAACCCATGTATCATCTCAATGAAAGGCTTAGAAATGGAAGGAGACAGCTTCGTATTACCAGCTGTACACGAAGCACTAGCACCGCTAGTAGCAGTTATTCCATTACAACTTATCTCATACTACGCAGCACTTCACCGCGAGTGTGACGTTGATAAGCCACGTAACTTAGCTAAATCTGTTACGGTTGAGTAGAAGGTTGGTAGATTTGAAATAAATTTGTGAAGCCTCACCCCTTTGGATATTTTTATCTAAAGGGGTGTTTTTGTGTCCAAAAGAAAGAGAACATTTAAAATCGATAAGTGGATTAAAGAGGAGCGAGGAACTAGCAGTGGGAATGGACAGAAGCCCTACTGATTAAAGGTTCACTTTATCGGATTTGGAACGAAATCACTTTTGTTTATCTGAATTTTCTAGTAATATTTTAAGTATTCATGAACAGTTTTCTTTATTACTACAAGAAAAGACGATTGTTATTGCTGAAGAGCTTGGAATGAAACACCTAGCTGATCCAATTGAACGGGAATCTTGGGAGTATAGATGCATTAATTGACTAGACATGACGAGGGGTGTTTATTAATGAAAGTGAAAGAAAAAACATATTTAAGTATAGAAGAGATTATTTCATTACCGGCCTTATCAAGTACAAATATAAGTGATGATGGCAAAAATGTAGCGTTTGTTAAAAAGACAGCTAACTGGAAAGACAATACATATAGAAACCATGTATGGATATATGAAAAGGAAAAGGGGAAGAGTTACCCATTAACAATTGGAGATATAGATAGTACACATCCATTATGGTCTCCAGATTCTAAGGGTATCGCATATCTTAGCCCTGTTGGAGATGGGAAAAATCAGATCTTTTTTAAGTCACTAGACGGCTATAGTGAGGTTCAAATTACTGATGAGAAAGAAGGAGTCAGTAATTTCAAATGGGAGCCTACTGGTAAAGGTTTTTATTATATTGCACAGTCAAAAGAATGTGAGGAGATAAAGAAACGTAAGGAACGATATGGAGATTTCCATCATGTAGGTAAGGAACATCAGAATAATTGTTTATACTACATTGAAATAGAAAAAGTGAAACAAAATGATAAACAGGAACGGAAGGTTAGCGGTGTTTATCAACTAACGGACGGTAAGGATTTTTATATACATAACTTTGATATTTCAAATAATGGGAAAAAGGTTGTATGTATGGCTACACCAAGCCTAAACGATTATATGAATGGTGATATATATATATTAGATGTTGAAGCTGGGGAACTACAAAAGATGAATATAGATACGTTGTTAGGAGCGAGCATCTGCTTTTCTCCTGAGGGCGATAAAATATGTTACTCAGCAAGCATAAGAGAGAAGGATTACTATAGAAATCATATACAAGATAATACATTAGAGATATATGATATGAATACTGGAGAGGTAATTCAGCCTCTAACAAATTTTGATAGTACGGTTACGCCATTACAGTGGACAGCTAAAGGAATTTTAATTAGATGGCAGGATAAAACGAATTATCGTATTGGATTACTAGCTGAAGATGGCACTGTGGAAGCATTAAGCGACAAGGTAGATGGCTTTATAATGGATGCCTCTATAACAAAGGATGGAAATCATATAACCTATAATAAGGCTATAACAAATGAAACCTTTGAAATCTATTTGGATGATAAAAGAATAACGGATGAAAATAGCTTTTTCGAAGACAAGCTTAAAAGTAATAGGGAAATCATCTCATGGAAAAGTAGAGATGGCCTTGAAATTGAGGGTGTGTTATCAACCCCAGCAGAGTTTGACTCAAATAAAAAATATCCTTTATTAGTAGTAATTCATGGTGGTCCGGCTTGGGCATCCTTTCCGATATTTTCAGACAGCTTCAATGAGAAATATCCGATTGAACAGTTTATCGAAAAAGGCTTTATCGTTTTAGAGCCAAACTACAGAGGAAGTTCAGGTTATGGTAATGAATTCTTAAAAGCAAACTACAGAAAACAGGGAATCGCTGACTATGATGATGTTATATCAGGGGTGGATAAACTAGTTGATCAAGGGATTGTAGATAAAGATACAGTAGGAGTTATGGGATGGAGTAACGGAGGATATATATCAGCTTTCTGTTCTACATTTAGTAGTAGATTTAAAGCTATTTCAGTTGGGGGCGGAATTACGAACTGGAGTACCCATTATGTAAATACAGATATCCCTTACTTTATTAGAATGTATTTAGGAAATACTCCATGGAATGATCCGGGGATCTATACGAAGACATCACCAATGACATATATTAAATCAGCTTGTACGCCTACCTTAATTCAACATGGGGAAAAGGATGCAAGAATTCCAACTACAAATGCATATGAGCTATATGAAGGATTAAGAGATATGGAAGTTGATACAGAATTAATTATATTTAAAGGAATGGCATATAGTTCTGATCAGCCAGGAATGAGAGTAGCTATTATGAAGCAGAACTTGATGTGGTTTTCACATTATATTCTTGGAGAAAGTATGGAGGGCTTTCGTACTATATAATGGATATTCGTACAGGGATTTTTCGTTGTACAATCGGGTCATATTGTTGAAAAAGAGATACAACAAATTATATAATTTGTTGTAAACTGCATGCAAACCATTATGATTATAAGGAAATGTAATTCGGAGGACTAATATGACAGAAAATAAAAATGTGTTACCAGTAGAACAGCGTGAACAATTATTCAAAGTATTGAAAGCTCGTTTTGAGAAGAATATGAATCGTCATGAAGGTCTTGAATGGGCTAAAGTTGAAGCGAAGCTGGATGTTAATGCTGAGAAATTATGGTCACTTAATGAAATGGAAGTAACTGGCGGTGAGCCGGATGTTGTTGGTTATGATAAAGAGAAGGACGAGTATACTTTCTATGATTGTTCAAAGGAGAGTCCTAAAGGCCGCAGAAGTCTTTGTTATGATCTTGAAGCGTTAGAGTCAAGAAAAAAACATAAACCAGAAAATAATGTCATTGATGTGGCAACTGCTATGGGCATTGAATTATTAACTGAAGAACAATATCGAGATTTGCAACAAATTGGGGATTTCGATATGAAATCATCAAGCTGGGTACAAACGCCTTCAGATATTCGCGAACTCGGTGGCGCTCTATTTTGCGATTATCGCTTTGGACACGTTTTTGTGTACCACAATGGAGCAGATTCCTATTATGCTGCTAGAGGGTTTCGCGGTTCGTTAAGAGTTTAAATTTGGAGTAAGTAAGAAAAGAGCCTATACTTAGGCTCTTTTCTTACTTATATTTTAAAAGTAAACTGTTACTACGCAGTTTTACTTAATTTATATGTTTCGTGGTTGTTTTTCCGGAAAAGTTTAGGGAAAACATAACCGTCTAATCCAATACGTCCAGCATTATGACCTGCAATTAAAATGAACATAGTTAAAACAAGCATGTTTGGGTTTACACTAACAGTTCCACTTAATAAGAATGAAAGATTCATTATGATTCCAAAGAATGCAGCAGTTTTTGTTAATCCACCTAAAATTAAACCTAAACCTACTAAGATTTCCCCCCATTGTACGAAAAAGCTAAATAAGTCTGCGTGCGGAAGAACAAAGTTTTGAAGGAAATCCGCCCACCAGCCTTGTACTGCGGGGTGATCGCCTGATGCTTGGGCGATGGCGCCTTTGAGGAAACCGCTGGCATCAAAAGATTGTCCTAAAACTTTCCCTATTCCAGCAGTAATCCAAGAATATCCTATGTAAAGACGTAAAAGTAATAATATGAAAGTAGCACGTTTATCAGTTCTTAAAAAATTGATAACCATTGAAATCCCTCCAATATTGTATTTACATGTTTATTATATATTCATTGTGAATAAATTCACAATGGAGGAAATGTGAACGAATATATGTTGTGAGTAATTGTTTTATTTTTTGTAACATTTCATCTTTTTTGATAGACTAATAATAGAGATATATCAAAAGGAGGCAAAGACTAGATATGTGGATGAACTTGTAATGATTAGCAATTGGATAGATTATTTTTCTCTCATAAGTGAGGGTTTATTTAGCTATCTGTAAATCATTCAAGGACTGCATATTTGGCGTAGTCATTCCTTCGGTAAGGATAGGCCTATTATGTATCTATCTTTTTTGTGGGGAAATTTATATCTCTCATATAAAATATGCGTCCTTTAAAATTGGAGGAGTATATGATGAATCAATTAAAAAATAAAGTAGCAGTTGTTACAGGTGTAAGTCGTCTAGACGGTATAGGAGCAGCTATTTGCACAGAGTTAGCAGAGGCTGGATACGATATATTTTTTACGTATTGGACAGCTTACGATAAAGAGATGCCTTGGGGCGTTGAGCAAAATGAACAAATACAATTAAAAGAAGAGCTAATACAAAAAGGTGTTAAAGTATCGAGCATGGAGTTAGATTTAACTCAAAATGATGCACCGAAAGAGCTTATAAATAGGGTTACTGAACAACTAGGCTACCCTCATATATTAATTAATAATGCAGCATATTCTACGAATAATGATTTCTCTAATTTGTCTGCTGAAGAGCTGGATAAGCATTACATGGTAAATGTTCGTGCGACTACATTGTTAAGTAGTCAATTTGCCCGAGGATTTGATAAGAAATTTGGTGGTAGAATTGTGAATATGACTTCGGGGCAATTTCAAGGGCCTATGGCAGGAGAACTGGCGTATGCAACAACGAAAGGAGCTATTGATGCTCTTACCAGTACGTTGTCAGCAGAAGTAGCCCATTTAGGAATAACAGTGAATGCAATTAACCCAGATCCAACTAGTACAGGATGGATGACTGAAGAGATAAAGCAAGGATTAAAGCCGATGTTTCCTCTGGGCAGAATTGGTGAGCCAAAGGATGCAGCTAGACTCATAAAGTTTTTAGTAAGTGAAGAAGCAGAGTGGATTACGGGACAAGTGATTCATTCGGAAGGTGGATTTAAAAGGTAAAAAGAAGGCATCTCCTTTCGGTGAGATGCCTTCTTTCTAATCTTTCTTCAATCTTCGTGCAACACCATTCCCTAAAGATTGTAATCCTTGAACGAGGATAATTAAAATAAAGACGGTTGCATACATTACTTCAGGTTCATAGCGTAAATGTCCGAAGCGATATGCCAAGTCCCCTAGCCCGCCAGCCCCTACAAGACCAGCCATCGCTGTTGCGCCAATTAAGCCGATTGTTGCGATCGTTAATCCGAGCACAAGAGATGGGCGTGCTTCTTTAACCATGACGTGCCAAATGATTTTTATAGTAGAGACTCCCATTGCTTGGTAAGCTTCAATAACACCACGATCCACTTCTAGTAAAGCTGTCTCCATTAAGCGTGCAATATAAGGAGCTGTGAAGACGACAAGTGGTACGATAACACCTTGCACGCCAATGGATGTTCCCATTAGGAACTTCGTAAAAGGTAAAATGAAGAATAATAGAATGATAAATGGAAGAGAGCGAATGACATTAATAACTGTATTAAGAATAGGATAGATAAGTTTATTTTCTCGCTGTCCACCGGGTCTCGTCAAAACAAGTGTAACGCCGAGCGGTAATGCGATAAGGATAGAGATAAGTAATGAAATAGATGTCATTTGAAATGTTTGAATTGTTGCTTCCCATATGACTTCACCCCATTCATCCAAAAAGGACTTGTTTTCCATAGTCTGTTTTCCCTCCCTCTACGATGATACCTCTCTCTTGTAAGAATGCTAAAGCACGGTTTACTTCATTTTTTTCACCTTGCATATGAACGACAAGTTTCCCATATGCCTCATGTTTTAGCTGCGTAATATTACCGGATAAAATATTTGGATATACTTGGAAACGTTTTGTGGCGAAAGCTAGTGCTGGTTCTCCTGAAGAACTTCCTATAAAAGAAAGTGTTACAATTTCACCAGTAGTTTGTAGTTCTTTTTGTACTTCTTCTGGAATTTTAGCTGCAAATGCGCTATTTACAAACTTCTTCGTTGTTACATGTTGTGGATTTGTAAAAATGTCTTTCGCAGTCCCACTTTCGACTACAGATCCATGCTCCATAACGGCAACCTGGTCACAAATACGCTGGATGACATTCATTTCATGTGTAATGAGTAAAATCGTGATGCCAATTTCTTCATTAATTTTTAGTAATAAATCAAGAATAGAATCAGTTGTTTCTGGATCTAATGCGCTCGTTGCTTCATCACTTAATAAAACCTCTGGTTCATGTGATAGTGAACGAGCGATGGCAACACGTTGTTTCTGGCCGCCAGAAAGTTCGCTTGGATAAGCATCTTTACGGTTAAAAAGATCCACGATGCGTAAATATTTTTCTACTCTTTTTTCAATTTCCGCTTTTGGAATGCCAGCAAGGCGTAACGGCAATGCGATATTTTCATAAACGGTAACAGTTTTAAGTAAATTGAATCCTTGAAAAATCATTCCGATTTTTTGCCTCGCTTTTGCTAGTTCTTTTGTTGATAAAGTGGTTAAGTCTTGGTTGTTTACGATGATGTTTCCTGTCGTTGGTTTTTCTAATAAATTTACACAGCGAATTAATGTGCTTTTACCAGCGCCGCTATACCCAATGATTCCAAATACCTCGCCTTTTTCTACTTTAAGGGAAGTAGACTTAAGAGCCTCAACAGTCCCTTTTTTTGTTGTAAATACTTTGGAGACGTTTTTTAATTCAATCATTATCGTCAGCTCCTACCAAGATGGTAAAACTGAACCATCAAATTTTTTCTCGATAAATTCTTTTACTTCTTTAGATTGATAAGCTTTCTTTAATTTACTTACAACAGCATCATCTTTATTTTCAGTACGAACAACGACCCAGTTCACGTATGGTGAATCTTTTCCTTCGCGGAAAATGGAATCTTTCGCTGGATTTAGTTTTGCACCTAATGCAAAGTTTGTGTTAATTGCAGCTGCTTTCACTTCACTTAATTGCGTTGGTAATTGAGAAGCTTCTAATTCAACAATCTTTAAATTTTTCGGGTTTTCAATTACATCCTTTGCAGTCGCTTTTTCTGTAGCCTTTGGATCAACTTTTAAAACCCCTGCTTTTTCAAATAATTTTAAAGCTCGAAGTTCATTCGTTGGGTCATTTGGTACAGCGATTGCATCGCCCTCTTTTAATTCTTTTACATCTTTTAAGCTTTTAGAATATACGCCCATTGGGAATGTTACTGTTGAAAATACTTCAGTTAATTTCATATTGCGTTCGGCTTTAAATACATCTAAATATGATTTCGTTTGATAGCTATTTACATCAAGACTTTTTTCATCTAACGAAACGTTTGGTGCTACGTAATCATTAAATATTTTTATATCAATGTCGAGACCGTCTTTTGCCGCAACTTCTTTAATCTTCTCAAAAATTTGTTCATGTGGTCCACCTGTTACACCGACAGTAATCTTTTTCTCGTCTAATATTTTTACATCTTTATCTGAATTTGCGCCACATGCGCCTAATAATAGTACTGCTCCGCTTACAATGCTCAATAATACTTTCTTCATCTATAATTCCCCCTTAATATACGTTCCAAAATAAAAAGCACCTCTCAAAATAAGAGAGGTGCCGAATAGACGAAATAGGTTCCTCTCTTATCTTCCAAAACGAAAACTCGTTTTGCAGGAATTAGCACCTTAGCTTATACGTTATAAGCTCGGTTGCCGGGCATCATCGGGCCAGTCCCTCCGCCACTCTTGATAAGAGTATGTATATGTAGTTTTTAAATATGGTACTAATAGTAAATCTAACAAAAGGAATTGTCAACTTTATTTTCTGAATATATTTTATTTTAAGGTAATCGAAACGTTTCCTTTCTTATGGCCCATTTCTACATACGTATGGGCTTCTGCAACTTCTTCTAATCGGTAAGTTCTATCAATAACAGGTTTTAGCTTTTCTGTTTCAACTAGTTGTTTTAGTAGGTTCATATCTTCTTTACTGACCTTTGCCATCATTCCGTTAACAGATACATATTTTCCATTAGGCATTAATGCGTCTGTACAAAGAGACTTTTTATATTTTCCAACTGCATCAAATATAATATCGTAGTTCTCGCCCTGTTTAGTAAAATCTTCTTTCATATAATCAATTACTTTATCAGTCCCTAAAGATTGCACTAGTTCAAAATTTGAATTACTACAAACAGCTGTAACGGTCGCGCCGAAATATTTAGCAAGTTGTACAGCAGCTGTTCCTACTGATCCAGAGGCGCCGTATATGAGCACTTGTTGCCCTTTTTTTATACGGCCCTTCCTCAGAAAATGCAATGCTGAAGTTCCGCCAAAAGGAATAACGGCAGCTTCTTCATATGTCACATTGGTAGGTTTTAATGCTATTAATCCACTTTCATGCACGCATGTGTATTCGGCATAACCACCAAGGTTTAGTTCTGTTAATGCAAAAACTGGGTCTCCTTTTTTAAATTGAGTTACATCTGTTCCAATTTCTTCGATTTCACCGGATAACTCTACGCCGAGTATAGGTTTTCTCGGTTTTCTAAAACCTAATATGATCCGCATAGGAACCCAAAATAAGAGGGGACTATTAAAGCCACGTATTCTACAATCTCCAGTCGATACACTTGTTGCGCGAATTTTAACTAATACTTCGTTCTTTTTAGGTTTAGGTTTTTCTACATTTTGAAGCTGGAGAACGTTTGGTGGTCCATATTGTGTACAAATAATCGCCTTCATAATAACCTCCTGAAATGAGTTGTTATTATTTACATCATATTTAAGATCTTCATTAAACATGTCTCTATATAGAGAATATAGATTAAAAATTATATAGATTTCATAGGAAAAGAGGTGATATTATTTTGGGAAAGGGGGCGACATTATGAAAAAAATTATTTTTGTTTCAAGTTTAGTACTTGCAATCAGTCTAGGGGTAGGGTGTAGTAATGAGAAAACAGCAAAGACGGATGAGCCGAAAAAAGAATCAGTTCAAAAAGAAAAGGAATTAGCAGCGAAGGATGTTTTCAAGAAAACGAACGAAGCTTTTAAAAATGAAGAGCATGTAACGATGACATATGGTGTAGGCGTAAAAGCTGAGGGAACAGAGATGGACATATTAAAGGCTAAGATGCAATTAGAGCCAAAGACAAAGAATTCTCGTTCTGAAATGAATATTTCCGGTACAGATGTTGTAGTGTATACTGTGGATGGTAAAGTTGCTGGTGAGGTAAAAAACCCTAATACAGGAGAAGTTATAACCGTACCAGAGGAGCAATTAAACGCTGGTGGAATGAAAGCGACTCAAGATATTATAGATAAGTTAGAAGTACCGGAAGTAGTTTTAGATAAAATGAAGATGGAGAAAAGCGGAGATAAATATAAACTGAAATTTACATTAAAAGGGCAAGAAACAGAAAGTATGTTAACTAGCATGGATGAAACGCAGAAGAAAATGTTACAAGCACAAAATGCGAAGATAGAAGAAGTGGATGCAGAATATATCATTACAAAAGATTTTAAATATGAATCAGCAAAGATAGACATGATTATGAGTAGTAATGGCAAGGATAAAGCACACATTATTACGAACGCAAAATATACGTCGTACGAAAAGTTTGACCCAATAAAATTGCCAGCAGCAAAGTAACAGTTTTGATGAGGGGGACCTAAAATAAGGACCCTCTTTTTTGTATACTTTCTTCATAGGAAAATAGGTACAATATGAAGAGGAAAAGATGTAGAAGAGGAGAGTGTCATTTGAAAAAAAGAAAGATGATGGTGGTCATTGTAGCTTATACAGTGTTGCTTGCAACATCTGTAAATACATATAAAGAGCAACTAATTCATCCCATTATGAGCGATGTAGGAAAGTTACTTCCAACGAAAATTAAACGTGTTGAACATGCTGAGGATGAAAGTTCATTAAAACAGGTCGTGCAAGATGCAAATGTTTCTAGAGAGAAGATTTCTATTGCAGGTATGCAACATAGCCAAGGCGGACAGACGTACTATCCGAACGGTACGATGCTTGATATGAAAGAGTATAATAAAATATTAGCATTCGATCCAGAGAAGAAGCGGATTACAGTTCAAAGTGGTGTCACGTGGAATGATATCCAGAAGAAAATTAATCCATACGGTCTTGCAGTTCAAGTGATGCAATCTCAAAACATTTTTACTGTTGGTGGTTCATTAAGTGTAAATGTACATGGGCGTGATATTCGTCATGAAGCATTGATTGATACAGTAGAGTCATTTAGATTGTTAATGGCAGATGGCACGGTACGTAATATAAGTAGAGAAGAAAATGCAGAGTTATTTCCATATGTCATCGGTGGTTACGGGTTATTTGGTGTCATTTTAGATGTGACATTAAAGCTAACTGATGATGAATTATATGAAATGCATACGAGAATGATAGACTATAAAGAATACACGTCTTACTTCAAAGAGAAAGTGAAAAAAGAAGAAAATGTTCGTATGCACTTAGCACGTATTTCTGTTGCTCCAAATTCATTTTTAAAAGAGATGTATGTGACGGATTATGCATTGGCACAAAATCAAAATATGAGAGAAGAGTACAGTGAATTAAAAGAAGAAAATATTATAGCTGCACCGAAATTTTTGCTTGGATTATCACGTTATAGTGATTGGGGAAAGAATACATTTTGGGATATACAAAGAAGTTATTTTGAACGTACAGATGGACAGTTTGAGACGCGGAATAATGTTATGAGATCAGATAGTGCTTTTATGGAATATGAAAATCCGAACCTTACAGAAGTGCTACAAGAATACTTTGTGCCTATAGATTCCTTCACGGAATATATAGATGATTTACGTGCCGTATTAAGTGAAGAAGAACTGAACTTGCTCAATATTACGATTCGTTACGTGGAAAAGAATGAAAATGCAGTTTTATCCTATGCAAAAGATGATATGTTTGCACTGGTGCTTTTAATTAACCAAGGACGCTCCGAGAGTGAGGTGAAGAAAACAGAGGATGTCATTCGGAAGATGATTGATGTTACTTTAAAACATAACGGTAGTTATTATTTACCGTATTATTCTTATCCAACGAAAGAACAGCTAAAGAAAGCATATCCTCGTATAGAAGAATTTCTTCAGAAGAAGAAGGAAGTGGATCCAGAAGAGAGATTTGTGAATTTATTTTATAGGGAGTATACGAAATGACATATAGAAGATTTGTAGCCTCACAAAGCATCATTATGATGGCAGGAAGTATGGTATTTCCTTTTTACATTCTATTGCTTCGGAATGTTGGAAATAGCTTCTCACAGTTTGGGTGGGCTTATGGCTTATTTGCATTAACTTCAGCACTTGTATATCCGTTAGTAGGGAAGGCGTCTGATAGAGTAGGTGATCAAAAATTATTAATAATATACGCTTGGTCCATGGCGATATTAATGCTTTGTTTTCCAATTGCAACGGAAGTCTGGCATGTGTATATTCTTCAAGTTGTAATGGGAGTTTTAGGTGCTGTGCAGCGTAATACTGAGAAAACGTCGTTAGCACGAAAGGTTGTGCAGGAAAAGGCTGGTTATGAGATTGGAAAATACCATGTGTGGACATCAATTGGAGGCGCAGTAGCGATTATTGTAACGGGGTATTTAGTAGATTTCTTTACGATTGGTACGATTTTTTATATTGCATCTATCTTATATGTAGTAAGTGGAGTTGTATTAAGTAGTAAAAAAATATAACCATTCCTATTTTTACCTAAATACCCTTTGTTTGTTATACTAAAAGGGAAGACAAAAGAAAAGGGGACATTGCCTTTGATGAAATTTTTAGTTTTAGTTATTCTCACTTTGTTTTTGATTCCATGGACAAGAAGCGGTAGTAAACTTCGAGCAGTGGATAAGAAGGGGGATGAGAAGGTTGTAAAGGGTAAGAAATCATCCATTTTAGTTATTCCTGTTTTATTTTGGATAGGTATTGCAATCTATGAATATTTTTGGCTAATTGATGATCGAGCAGATTCGATTCTTACTCATTATTCTGTTGCAGTAGCAATTTTAATTGGGCTTGTTTTATTTTCACAAGATCAGATAGGGAAATTAGAAGGTACATTAAAAGGTCTTCTAATGTTTGTTTTACTTGCAAGTTACGGCTATTTTGGTTATTTGCACGATATAGTAATCACGCAAAAGAAATATGATTCTGTTGTTAAGGTAGAGAAAGATATTTCAGAGCCATTTACTGAAAATGATCAGCCGTTTACAGTGCCGCCAAAGACAGCGGAGAATAAGATGAAAAAAGTATTTGGGGATATTCCGAAAGTAGCTTATTTTGAGCTAGGAGAATTAACGCCACAAATGGTAAACGGTGAGGCTTTATATGTAGCGCCGATTGAAGTTTCAGGATTTTTTAAAGCACGTAAAGCTGAAACAATTCCAGGGTACGTAACGATGTCAGGTACGAACCCTGATGCCGAAGCGAAACTGCATCTCGGTTATAAGATGAAATACGTGCCAAGCATGTTTTTCGGGAATAATTTAGAGCGTGTCGTACGAAAATCCGAACCAAATTTAATCTTTAAAGGGAAACCTAAATTTGAAGTTGATGATAAAGGGAAACCGTATTATACAATGACATATGGTGAATTTATTTCAGGGAGATCTGGATTTGAGGTAGAGGGTGTTGTTGTAGTAGATGCACAAACAGGTGAAGTGAAAAGATATGATAAAGGAAAGGCACCTAAATTTGTTGATGGTGTATTGAATCATGAGACCGCATCTACATTAAATACGTATTTCGGTAAATATATTCACGGATTTTGGAATACAAAATTCTCGCAAACTGATATGAAGATTCCGACTGAGTGGGGGACGAAAGAAGGAGTGACACCAATCTTCGGTAAGGATGGAACGCTATATTACTTTACTGATTTCACCTCTCCAAAAGAAGGAGTAGATTCTGCGTTAGGTTATTCACTTATTGATGCACGTACAGGTAAGTTGTATTACTATAACGGAAAAGAAGTAAAGGGAATTATGGATGGTTCAGCTGCTTCAGAAGTGGTGGATAATTCCTTTAAAAGAGAGAAATGGCATGGAACGATGCCGGTTATTTATAACGTGTACGGTAAACCTTCTTGGATTGTACCTGTTATTGATGACGGGGGATTAGTACGTGCCCATACTGTCATCTATGCTTCTAATGCAAAAATATTTGCAACAGGTTCGACGCAAAAAGAAGCTCTTGAAAATTATAAAAATGCGCTAAGCGGGAGTGGAGATTCATTTAGACCAACTTCGAGTGGAAAAGAAGCGCAAAAAGAAGGTATTGTACAGCGAGTATATAAAGAAAAATCAGGTGAAAATACAATTGTGTATGTACTGTTAGAAAATGAACAAAAAGTATTTATGATACCTGCGAAAAAATTCCCATATGCTATGTTTACAGAAGTGGGAGATCCAATTCAAATCACATACTTAGATACAGGAGAGGCGATGTCTTCCGTATCTAAATTTACAAATAGCAACTTGAAAAAGTAAAGCGATAGAATTTCTATCGCTTTTTTTTACATTATGAAAGAGGAAAATGCGCTATACTTGACGTATGTTTATGTTGTAACTATAATTGTTACGATTCAGTATGAATACGAAAGGGTGAATGGAAAAAGTGAATGAAGTTAATCACGAAATATATAAACCTGTAAAGATGAACAGGTTATGGATGATTCTTGTATTAGGAACACTTACGGCGATTGGGCCGTTATCTATTGATATGTATTTGCCTTCGTTACCGAAATTAACGGATGATTTACAAACGGGTGCATCCCTTGCGCAGCTTACGTTGACAGCATGTTTACTTGGGCTTTCAGTAGGACAATTATTTGTCGGTTCAATTAGTGATATTTACGGAAGGCGCAAACCTCTTATTATTGCTCTTATTATTTATGTTGCTTCTTCATTACTTTGTGCTGTAGCACCGTCTATTTGGACTTTAGTGCTTTTACGTTTCTTACAAGGCGCTTCGGGCTCTGCTGGTATCGTTATATCCCGTGCAATGGTAAGAGATATGTACTCAGGTTCTGAAATGACGAAGTTTTTCTCACTACTTATGTTAGTAAACGGAGCAGCACCTATTTTGGCCCCGATTATCGGGGGGCAATTATTACAGTTTACAACGTGGCGTGGTGTTTTTATCGTTCTTGGAGCAATTAGTGTATTTATGTTAATCTCGGCTACTTTCGTATTACGTGAAACATTACCTCCTGAAGAAAGAGAGACAGGTGGTTTGTCAGGAACATTGGCGACATACGGAAAGCTTCTGAAAGATCGCTTGTTTATGGGATATGCATTGTCACAAGGATTAGTAACAGCGGCAATGTTTGCCTACATTTCGGGATCACCATTTGTGTTGCAAAATATATACGGGGCATCACCACAGCAGTTTAGTTTATTCTTTGCGATTAACGGTATCGGTATTATTATTGCCAGCCAAGTTACTGGTCGTTTAGCAGGAAAAGTGAATGAGAAAACATTATTTGTTTCCGGTATTATTATCGCCGCTGTTGGTGGCTTATCTCTACTACTTACAATCGTATTAGGAATAGGTCTCATTGGTGTTTTATGCTCGTTATTCCTTGTTGTATCAAGTGTTGGGGTTGTATCGACAACCGGCTTCTCGTTAGCAATGAGAAATCAAAAACAAGCGGCAGGAACAGCATCAGCTTTACTAGGCTTATTACAGTTTATTTCAGGGGCACTTGTTGCACCATTAGTAGGTATTGGTGGAAGTAATACGGCATTGCCGATGGGTATTGTGATAGCTCTTTGTGAAATTGGTGCTGTATTATGTTATCTATTTATGGCCAGAAGAAGTGAAAAGCATTTTGAACTGCAACAAAGACAAAATTTAGAAGCTTAAATTATAAAAAAGAGTTGATTCAAATATTTTTGAATCAGCTCTTTTTTCATTTCTTTGAAATAACTCATACAGCTTTGTAAGGTGATGCAAAAGTTATTTGCATAAAGTGACGATACTGTGACAAAAATGTTGGTATATATATTAAGGTATCCTCTTAAGTGTAAAAAGTAGGGCGTTCTCGGTATAATAACAAGTGGAGATAAAAGAAACTATAGATAGAAGTAGATGTAGATAAAAGGAGAAAAAGAGATGAAGAAGGTTTTGGGTATTGCTGTAATGGGAAGTATGATTCTTCTAGCGGGATGTAATGGAAATAAAGATACGAAAGAACCGAAAGAGAAGGTAGAGCAATCTACAGAACAAACAGAAGAAATGAAAGAATACAGCGCAGTACATGAAAAATATGATATAAAAATGAATAAAGAAATCAATAAAGCACTGCAGTTATTTGAAGTGGCAAAGGAAAAGGGCGGTAAGGAAATAACGAATGCTGCATATAAAGAAGATGTGCAAAAAGTAACAACGAGCATGTTAGAAGATATTGATAATATACGTAAAGAAATTCATGTTCCGAAGTCGAAAGAGCAAGAACATGAGGTATATGTTGGTTTCTTGAATGAATCGGAACAAGCGATGAAAAAATTACAGAAGTTAGCTAAAGAAGAAGATTCATCATTAATTCGTGATATAGAAATTAATTTTGCAACAGCATCGACATACTATAAACGTTTTCAAACAGAAACGAAAAAATAACCTTGCACATGCAAGGTTATTTTTTCTTCTTACCATCACCATCTTCATCTTCGTATACTAACACTTTCTGCTCTTCGTGAAATTCGGAAATAGTTTGTCCGGTAATATTATCGAAGGGTGTGTAAAAAGAAGTAACGCTTTTCTTTTTAATGAAAAGTTTATAAAATCCAATGATAACAAGTATAACAATTGTTAATGGCAGTCCTATAGTTGCTAGAAGTAAGGGATCCATCATATAGCTCCTTTAATATCATTTCTTTATATTATAAACAAAAAACTGCGATTTAGATAAATAACCTCATCGAAAACTGATTTTTCTAAACATATCCAATTTGATTGACTTTTCATTTTTTCAGAATTATAATTCGAAATATACAATTTGAACCAAATAATAATATAGCAATTTACTTATCCAGAGAGGTAGAGGGACTGGCCCTATGACACCTCAGCAGCGGGTTCTGTAATAGGAACACCGTGCTAATTCCAGCAAGCAAGTCTTGAAAGATAAGTGATGGGCCTTTGTTTATTAAGCCTTGATCTTATTTTTTAAGATCAAGGTTTTTTGTATTCTAAAAAGAGAAAAGGGAGTAATGGAAAAAGTACGTTCATAAAACAAAGTAAATTTATGTGTTTAGGGGGTTATTGAAGTGTATGTAATTAAAAAATTATCGGTTATGGTGTTCACACTATGGGTTATTACGACAGTAACATTTCTAATTATGCATATCATTCCGGGAGATCCATTTTCATCAGATGCAAAAATCTTTCCTGAAGAAGTGATTCAAAACATGAGAGCGAAGTATCACCTTGATGAACCGTTGTGGAATCAATATGTTGCTTATTTAGACGGTGTAGTTCATTTTGATTTTGGTGAATCTGTTCAATCAACCGGGCAAGGTGTATCAGAAATTATAACAACTGGCTTTGGTCCATCAGCAATTATTGGTCTACAAGCACTTGTTATTTCATTGTTAGTCGGAATTGCTGCAGGTACATTTGCTGCTCTATATCATGGGAAAGTAATTGACTATAGTGTGAGTTTGCTCGCAATTCTCGGTATTTCTATTCCAAGTTTTATTTTAGCACCACTATTTATACAAGTATTCGCTATTCAATTTGAGCTTTTACCAGTAGCGTCTTGGGGAACATTCGAACATACCGTATTACCATCTTTCGCATTGGCGTTAGGTCCAATTGCGGTTATTACAAGGTTTGTTCGTTCTAATATGATCGAAGTATTGCAGAGTGATTATATTAAGCTAGCAAGAGCGAAAGGCATACCAATTAAGAAGATTATTATAAGACATGCTCTTCCAAATGCGATTGTTCCAGTACTGACATTTGTTGGACCATTAATGGCTGGACTTTTAACAGGGACTTTCGTTATTGAAAAAATCTTTTCAATTCCTGGCCTAGGAAAATATTTTGTAGATAGTATTTTTAACCGAGACTATCCGGTGATTATGGGAACAACAATTTTCTATAGTGCATTATTAATTACTTGTATTTTCATTACAGATATTATTCACCGCATTGTTGATCCACGTATTCGTTCTATTACATAAGGAGGGGGGATATTTAAATGGGAGCTTATGAAATTAATGAACAGTTATTAACGAAAGAAGAGAAAAAAGAATTAACGATAAATAAAAATCAGCAAACGATTAGCAGAAAGAAAGAAGTGTTTCGTAAGTTTATATCGAATCCAATCGCAGTTTTAGGAACAGTGACGTTATTGCTAATTATTGTTTTCTCGCTTATTGGCGAAAGTTTAACGCCATTTACTGCGAGTGAACAAGTAAAAGAGGCAACAAATTTACCGCCGAGTAGTGAACATTGGTTTGGAACAGATGATCTAGGGAGAGATATTTGGGCACGTACTTGGGCTGGTGGGAAGATTTCACTAACAGTTGGATTAGTAGCAGCTGCCCTCGATATAGGGCTTGGTGTACTAATTGGTGGATTTAGTGGATATGTGAGAGGGCGTAATTGCCTTGGAACGTTAATTGATGAGTGGATTATAAGAGGAATTGAAGTATTATACGGCATCCCATATTTATTAATTGTTATTTTACTATTAATTGTTATGAAACCAGGTCTTTTCACCATTATTATCGCCCTTGCATTAACGGGATGGATTGGAATGGCTCGTCTCATTCGAGCACAAGTATTGTCTTTAAAACAACGAGAGTTTGTTATTGCAGCAGAGCGATTAGGTACATCACATATAAAAATTATATATGGGCATTTAATTCCGAATTTAACAGGGATTATTATCGTCAATTTATCATTTACAATTCCAGCAGCTATTTTTTCAGAATCATTTTTAAGCTTTATAGGACTTGGGGTACAATCACCAGCGGCAAGTTGGGGGACGATGACGAATGATGCACTCGGGACATTATTGAGCGGAGAATGGTGGCAGCTATTTTTCCCGGCAATCATGATTGCACTCATTATGTTCGCATTTAATGCAATTGGTGATGGTTTGCAAGATGCAATTGATCCAAAAATCGTAAAACGGAATCGAAAGGAGAAAAAACATGGGACAGCTCTTATCTTTAGAAAACGTAACGTTAGCCGTTGAAAAAGAGAATAGTAAGCAAGCAATTGTGAAACATGTTTCCTTTTCTATTAACGAAGGTGAAATAGTTGCACTTGTAGGAGAAAGTGGTTCAGGAAAAAGTGTTACAGCACAATCCATTATCGGCTTGAATCAAGAATCAATTCATATCGATGATGGAAATGTATCTTTCCAATCAAAGGAATTAACGAATTTACAAGAATTAGAATGGAATCAAATTCGCGGAAAAGATATTTCCTTTATATTTCAAGATCCGCTTTCATCTTTAAACCCAACGATGAAGGTAGGCAAACAAATTACAGAAGTAATTTTGCAACATGGGAAAAAATCGAAAAGAGAAGCAAAGGGAATTGCGATTAACTTGCTAAATGATTTAGGGATACATGAAGCAGAGAAACGCTTTGAGCAATACCCACATCAATTAAGTGGGGGGATGAGGCAACGTATTTGCTTAGCAATTGCATTCGCTTGTCATCCAAAGCTTGTAATTGCAGACGAGCCGACAACAGCGTTAGATGTAACGATTCAGAAACAAATTATGGGGCTATTAAAAGAAAGGAAAGAAAAACAAAATACGAGTATTTTATTAATTACACATGATTTGGCACTTGTGCGTGAAGTAGCTGATCGAGTAGTTGTTATGTACGGGGGACGTGTCGTTGAAAAAGGAACGATACAGGAGGTAATAGGTTCTCCTAAACATCCATATACGAAAAGCTTATTACAAGCAATTCCGAATATGGATGATTCCGAAAAGGTATTACGTGCTATAGAAGGAACGACACCTTCCATTGAAACATTAAATAGCTTTGGTTGTCCTTTTGTAAATCGTTGCCCAGTAGCGATAAAAGAATGTATTCATCGTTTCCCAGAGAGAACAACATATTCTAAGGCGCATAGTTCACATTGTTGGCAGCATGTTCTAGAGCATAATAAAGCGAAATCAAAAGAGAAGGTGAATGCCTCATGACGACAGATTTAATTACTGTAAAGCAAGTAACGAAAATATATGGAAGTAAAAGTAAAGAAATCACAGCGTTAAAAGACATATCACTTTCTATCCCGAAAGGAACAACACTTGGCATTATTGGTGAAAGTGGTTCAGGAAAAACAACACTTGGAAAGCTCATAGCGGGGATTGAGAGTCCAACGTCTGGTGAAATTAATTATAACGGTCAAGTTGTTCACACGCTGAAGTCAGCTCATAAGCGAGATTTTTTACAGAAAGTACAGTTCATTTTTCAAGATTCTACAGCTGCATTAAATCCGCGCTGGAAAGTACGCGATAGCGTAACGGAAGGTTATATTTCATTCGGTTTAGGTGATAAAGGGCTGAAGGATAAAGTAGCAGGTGATGCGCTAGAGCGTGTTGGATTAGATAGAAGATATATTGATCGATATCCGCATGAATTTAGCGGAGGACAACGTCAACGTATCGCTATTGCAAGAGCGTTATTGTGTGAGCCAGAAGCATTGATTCTTGATGAACCAATTTCAGCATTAGACGTTTCATTGCAAATTCAAATTGTACATCTGCTGCAAAAAATCCAAAAAGAACAAGGTTATACATATTTATTCATCGCTCATGATTTACCGATGGTTCACTATTTATGTGAAAAAGTAGCTGTCTTATACAAAGGAGAACTTGTTGAATTTGGAAATACGGACGAAGTATTCCGTAATCCACAACATTCTTATACAAAAACATTATTAGCATCAACACCAAAAATTTCAGGTTAAAGGAGAATGTAGGATGAAGAAGTTTTTACTGTTTGTCATTATGACTGTTTTAGCAATTACTTCTGTTGCTTGCGGTAAGAAAGAAACGCAAAAGGCGAGTGCTGGTAAGGGAGAAGGAGATCGATTAGTAACGAATATTGGTAGCGATCCATATACACTTGATTCCGCTATTGCGACAGATAGTACTTCAGGTTATGTAATTGGACATTTATTCTCAAGCTTATATACACAAGATAGTGATGGGAAATATCAAAATGAATTAGCGGAGAAAGAAGACGTAAATGCTGATGGAACTGAGTATACAATTCATTTAAAGAAAGATATTAAATGGTCAGATGGTTCTCCTATTACAGCAAATGATTTTGAATTTGCATGGAAGCGATTATTAAATCCGAAAACGGGTTCTATGAATGCGACAGAAATGTATTTTATTAAAGGGGCAGAGGCATACAATACTGGAAAAGGTGAAGAGGGACAAGTTGGTATTCAAGTCGTTGATCCTCAAACATTAAAGGTAACTCTTGAACATCCAGTTGCTTCTATTAAACAAAAATTAGCAAGCTCACTATTTATTCCATTATCTAAAAAGTCAATTGATGATAATAATAAATTAAAAACAGATCCAAAAGAGTTAATTACGAATGGGCCATTCACGTTAAAAGAGTGGAAGCATAACCAGGCAATTACAGTACAAAAAAATAAAGAATTCTACGATAAAAAGGTAACTCTAAAAGAAATTGAGTTTCGTATTATTACAGACTCTAAAACAGCGTATCAATTATTTAAATCAAAAGAATTAGATTTACTAAGTGGTTTACCACAAGAGATGATTGAAAAAGAAAAAGGAAATAAAGAATATAAGCGTGTTGCAGGATTCTCATCTTATATTTACTCGTTTAACGTAGAAAAAGAGCCGTTTACAAATGCGAAGGTACGTAAAGCATTTTCATTAGCGGTTGATCGCAAATTTATCGTTGAAAAATTGTATAAAAATAATGCGCAAGAAGCATATGCATTCGTTCCAGAAGGAGCAAAAACACAAAGTGGCCGTGATTTCCGTAAAGAAAAAGGTGATTACGTTAAATTTGATCCAGCAGAAGCGAAAAAATTATTAGAAGAAGGTATGAAAGAACAAGGATGGTCTACATTACCTGAAGTAACATTAAAATTCACTACAGATACACAACATAAAAAAGTAGCAGAAGCAATGCAAGAAATGTTTAAGAAAAATCTTGGAGTAGATATTAAATTAGAAAATAAAGAGTGGAAGAGTTACATCGACACATACAAGCAAAGTGATTTCCAATTAGCTTATATGGGATGGGGCGGCTCTTTATTAGATCCAATTACTAAACTAGATTTATATGCAGGTGATGGTCCGAATAACTATGCAAAATGGCATAATAAAGAATTTGACGCTTTAATAAAAGAAGCAAAAGTTGAACAAAACGAGGATAAGCGTTTTGAATTATTGCATAAAGCGGAAGATATTATGTTTACAGATTCACCATTAATCCCAATTATTTTCCCAAGTTCCTCATATTTACAAAAACCATCAGTATCCGGTGTCCAATTCATTATCGGTTCTAGTCCAGAACTAAGGTACGCAAAAATTAAAAAATAAAGAAGTAGGCAACCGCCTACTTCTTTATTTTATTTCTCTTTTATATTCTTTTTTCGTTCCATCAGAGAAGACAACTTCTAAATCGAATTTTTGATAGTCTTTATCAAGTTTGAACACGTTCACTACTTGATCGATTACTTCTTGGTCAGCAGTATCTTTATCAAATTTTAATTCTTGTAGAAGTGGGCTTAATTTTGTGATAGCCTCGTCTCCTGTTAATTTTACATCTGCTTTATGATCTTCAATTTTTGCTTCCATTTTCTTATCAGCTGCTACATTTTTATAGTCTGCTTCGTAGTCTTTCTTTGTATCTTGGTAGTCTGCCTTTAAATCGAATTCATTGAAGTTTAGTTTTAAATCTGCAGGAGCCTCATTTTTTGCTTCTTCAGTCGTCTTTTTATTAGAAGTTGTGTCTTCTTTTGCAGGAGCTTTACATCCTGTTAATGCAGGTACTAGCATAAGAGCTAATAAAACTGATAGTAGAATTCTCATTATAAATTCCTCCTTATGTAAATTCGTTCTATACAAGTTTTTCCCAAAAACATGTAATTATGTATGTGTTGAAAATAAATTATTATCCTGCAGTCATAAGGGCTAATCCGCAATTTAAATCAAAACAATTTGTATGTATATGGTAAATTGAAGTTGTGAGGGAGGGACTAAAATGCATGAAGAATATAAAGAGATAATAAAAAAATCAATTGAATATATAGAGAATCACTTACATGAGGAGCTTACAACAGAAAGAGTGGCATCTCACAGTGCAGTATCGATGTACCATTTTCATCGCATCTTTCAAAGATATGTTGGGATGAGTGTAACGGATTATGTTCGTAAGAGAAGATTAACTCATGCTGCACAAGATTTGGTATCGACTGAAAGAGCAGTCATTAATATTGCAGTGCAATACGGTTTTTCCTCACAAGAGGCATTTACTAGAGCTTTTAAAAGAATGTTTCAATTACCACCAAAAAAATATCGAAAGTATTTCCAGTCATTTTATATAGAAAGAGAGGGGATTTCAATGGAAAAAGGTATACCGAAAGGATGGGTATTAAGTGGAAGTCATCCCGCTGAATATGAGATGGGTTTAGATTACGAAATTGCCCATCAAGGAAAAGTATCTGCATATATAAAAGCAAAAGAGAACGTTACGCACGGAGGATTTTCAACATTAATGCAAATGTTTCGAGCGGATAACTATGTAGGTAAGAGATTACGTTTAACAGCATTTATTAAGAGTGAGAATGTAAAAGATTGGGCAGGATTGTGGATGCGAGTAGATGGAAAAAATACGGAGCCGATTGCTATGGATAACATGCAAAATCGTCCAATTAAAAATACGAATAACTGGCAATCGTACTCGGTTGTACTAGATATAAAAGAAGAAGCACTTGGTATTGCATTTGGTGTTTTATTATCAGGAGAAGGTTGTGTCTGGTTAGATAGTATTCGATTTGATGAGGTGGATGGAAAAATTCCTGTAACGGATTTGGCAGAAAGTTTTTATGAAACTCTCCTAGAAGAGCCAATGAACCTGCAATTTGAAGAAATGGAAAAAGAATGAGGTAAGGAGAAAATGTATGCTCCAATATGTAAAACTAATAAGTATTAGTTTAGTAGCGTCATCTTGTATTATGGGAATTAACTATTTAATTAGCTATCTTTGGTCAGGGCATATACCTTCTTTGACGTGGAAAACATATTTGATATTTGTATTTATATTTATTATGAGTTTTAGTTCAATACAAAAAGATGGGAAAGAGGATTGTTGACAATAGTCTTTTTCGCATTTCTTTAACACAAATGTTTATTCCTGTATGTGGGATTATTTCCCGCAACATGCGTAGCGAATGGCTATTACAAAATAATATTTGCCGGAGTTAATTTAGAGAAAATATTATCTCATTATTATTTATTAGACTAGTTACACAATTAGTAGCGGGGCTCACTATAGGTATAAAAGAAATGATAAAGGGAAGAGACCTTGTAATTAATGAAGTACACAGTAAAAAGGTATCCTTCAATTGGATACCTTTTTATTAGTACTTATTATTTTGCAACTTCTGCCCACTTGTAGTTAAATTCACCGCCGAAGTCAGTTGTTACAAGTCCTTTAATGAAAGAGCGTTGTAAGTAAGAGCGACCTTGTTGGTACAAAGGAGCGACAGCGCCATCTTGTAATAAGATTTTTTCAGCTTGTTTCATTGCTTCCCAGCGTGCTTTTTCATCGCCAGCTAAATCTGTTTTCACTTTATGAATTAGCTCGTCGTACTCTTTGTTAGAGTATTTATCAAAGTTATAAGCACTATCTGTTGTGAATAAATCTAAGAATGTAATAGGATCAGCGAAGTCAGGACCCCAGCCATCAATTCCGATTTCATAATCACCACTTAATAGTAATTTCAACTGTTGTTTACGTGGTTGTGGCTTTAAATTCACTGTTAATCCATCTAGATTCTTTTCCAGTTCACCTTTTAAATATTCGCCAGTCTTTTTAGCTAAAGCATTATCACTTGTTAATAGTTCAAGTGTTACTTTGTCAGTACTAAGTTCTTGCTTCGCTTTTTTCCAGTTTTCTTTCGCTGATTTCACATCATCTTTGACTAGGTTTCCGTTTTCTTTGCGGAAGTCAGTGCCCTCTGGGCTCTTTGCAAATTTCGCAGGAACCATTCCTTCAGCTGGAACAGCACCGTTATTTAAAATTGTTTCTACGTATGCTTTTTTATTCATTGCGCCGTTAATAGCAAGGCGTGCATGTTGATTTTTTAATACTTCATTTTTTTGATTGAGTCGTAAAAATTGAATGCCGACTTCAGCACGTTCTTTGAAGTTTGGATCGCCCTTATATTTATCAACAAACTCCGCAGTTAAAGCAACACGGTCAATTTGTCCTGAATCATATAAGTTAACTTCTGTAGACTTATCTTTAACGACATTGAAGTTGACTTCTTCTAATTTTACTGTTTTAGCATCCCAATAGTTAGGATTCTTCTTTAATTGGAAGCCTTGTTCGTGCTTCCAGTTATCTAATGTGAAAGCACCGTTGTAGATTAAATGATTTGTTTCTAAACCGTATTTATCACCTTGCGATTTTAAGTAATCTTCATTAATTGGTAAGAATGTTGCAAATGTCGTTAAGCTTAAGAAGTAGGGAACAGGACGGTCTAGTTGTACTTCTAAAGTTTTGTCATCAAGGGCTTTGACACCTAATTGATCAAGTGGTAATTGTTTTTGATTTATTTGTTTTGCATTCTTTATATCGAAGAATAAGAATGCGTATTCGGCAGCTGTTTCAGGATTTACAGCACGTTGCCAAGCGAAGGCGAAGTCTTTTGCTGTAACAGGAGTACCGTTTGACCATTTCGAATCACGAAGATGGAATGTATATTTTGTTTTATCAGGACTAACGTCAACCGACTCAGCGACACCAGGAATTGGTTTATTATCTTCGCCCATTGCATATAAACCTTCAAAAACATTTCGCATTACGTTCATGGATTCCCCATCCGTTGCTTTCGCAACATCCATTGTTGGAATTTCTGAAGCAAATGATAAGTTAATTGCTTGTTTATCAGGTGCTTTATCGTTTGCTTTTGCTCCGCTTGCATTATTTTTATTTCCCCCACAAGCAGTTAGTAGTAGACTTGCCCCTAAAACAGATGCAACAACAGGTACAACTTTTTTCTTCATTGTTCGTTCCTCCCTAAATGTGTTGTTCATAACGTCATATTGTCCATGTCTTGAAGTAGCTATAGAAAGAGATAAAACCTAGTATAAATATTTGTTTATAGGTAATCATGTGTTCTATATGTATATACATGTTGAACTATAATGTATCGTCATATGTTTCAACATAGTAGATATTATATTTTGATGGTTAAATATTTCGTTTCTTTGATTATTTAGAATATTAACACCAGAAAGAACTATATGTCAATAATAAAAACAAAGCGTTAATTTCTTGGAATAATATATTGAAAAAGTAGATTCACTCATATTAAGGAATCTACTTTTAATATATTTTGTCAAAAAAACAATGGGAGTTGGTGGAAATACGTTGTTTAAAGTTTCACTTTATTTTTCAATTTTTGCCCATTTGAAGTTTAATTGACCTGCAAAGTCTACTTGTACAATGCCTTTCACATAAGATTTCTCTAAATAAGATTCGCCTTTTTGGTAAAGAGGAGCAATAACAGAGTCTTTAAATAATATTTTCTCTGATGCTAGTAATGCATCAAAGCGGGCTTTTTCATCACCAGCTAAAGTAGTTTTCACCTTTTCAATTGCTTCGTCGAACTCTTTATTAGAGTAATGATCTAAGTTGTAAGGGTTATTCGTTGTAAACAATTCAAGGAATGTAATTGGATCAGCAAAGTCAGGGCTCCAACCATCAATTCCGATTTCGTAGTCACCTTTTAATAAGAGTGAAACTTGTTGTTTACGTGGTTGCGGTTTTATATTTACTGTTAAGCCCTCTAAATTCTTTTCTAATTGACCTTTTAGAAACTCACCAGTCTTCTTCTCAAGGTCACCGTCACTTGTTAATAATTCTAATGTTATCTTTTCAGAACCTAGTTCTTTTTTTGCTTTTTTCCATAATTCTTGTGCAGATTTCGTATCAACTTTTGTTAAATCGCCGTTTGTAGCACGGAAGTCTTTTCCATCAGGACCTTTTGCAAAGTTTTTTGGCACAAGACCAAAGGTTGGTGTAGAGCCATCATTTAATAACGTATTGACAAAGGACTTTCGATCAATCGTTTGATCAATTGCTTGGCGTGCAGAAACGTTTTGAAGTACTTTGTTTTGTTGATTCATACGTAAAAATTGTACCCCTACGTTCGGACGTTCTTTAAAATTAGCATCCTTTTTATATTTATCAACGAAGTCAGATGTTAGTTTTATACGGTCTAATTGTTTAGATTCGAATAAATTTACTTCTGTTGATTTTTCTTTTACGATGTTGAAATTGATTTCTTCGATTTTGACAGTATCTTTATCCCAGTAGGTAGGGTTTTTCTTAAATTTAAAGCTTTGTTCATGCTTCCAATCACTTAGTGTAAAAGCTCCGTTATACAAAATTGTATTATCTTCTAAAGCGTACTTATCACCTTGTGTTTTAAAGAATTCCTCGCTAATTGGTAGAAATGTTGGGAACGCCGTTAAGCTAATAAAGTACGGAACAGGACGCTCTAATTCTACCTCAAACGTATAGTCATCAACTGCTTTTACACCAAGTTGATCGGCTGGAAGCTCTTTGTTGTTAATTTGTTTTGCGTTTTTAATATCAAAGAATAAAAATGCATATTCAGAGGCTGTTGCTGGATCAACAGCTCTTTGCCAGGCGAAGACGAAATCTTTCGCTGTAACAGGAGTACCGTTTGACCATTTTGAATCTCGCAGGTGGAATGTGTACTTCGTTTTATCGCCACTTACTTCATGGGATTTTGCAACGCCAGGGACAGGTTTGTTACCTTCACCAAGATTATACAAACCTTCAAATACGTTTCTCATTACTTGACCGGAATCAGTATCTGTAGCACGAGCTGTATCCATTGTTCGTATTTCAGAAGGTGAAGATAAGTTTAAAACCTGTTTACTAGATGCCTCGTCTTTTGCATTTGCTCCGCTAGCTTCGTTTTTATAACTACCGCAACCAGTTAATAAAATACTTACTCCTACAACTGATGCGATACCGGGTACAAACTTCTTTTTCATTTGATTTTCCTCCTAAATAATTAAGTTTGGATGATGATGAGGGAAATGAAAAATAAAAAAATCCCTCTTTTCTGATTGAGAAAGAGGGATTTTCACATACAAGTTATGTACCCGTATATAAACGAAGTCCCTCATTCTATCTTTCAAGCATAAAGCTTGCAGGAAGTGGCACAGTATTCAAAATGAACCTGCTGCCGAGGTTTCAAAGGGCCAGTCCCTCCACCTCTCTTGATACAATGAGTAAACGAATGAATTTTATTAATTTTTGTGTTTCTTTGATAATTCAAAATCTTACACCTTGGATAATGAAGTGTCAATCAAATGAAATATAGTTTAAATTTTCAGTTTTTTTAAAAGTGAAAAAACCACTGCACATGGCAGTGGTTTTTCTGCTAGAAGTTAAAGTTATCTGGATCTGGACCGACGCGATGATTTTCATTCAAAGCTTGAATTGCTTTCATATCATCCGAGCTTAATTCAAAATCAAAGATGTTTGCATTTTCAATAATGCGGTGCTCTTTAATTGATTTAGGAATCGTTACAACTTCATTTTGTAAATCCCAGCGTAAAATAACTTGTGCAGTTGATTTACTATATTTTGTCGCAATTTCTTGTAATGTTGGATGATCCAGTAGTTGCCCTTGCATTAATGGTGACCAAGCCTCGAGCTGGATGTTATGTTCTTTACAGAAAGCATGTAATTCTTCTTGTGCTAAACGAGGGTGGTATTCCACTTGGTTGACCATTGGCTTAATTTCAGCAATTTCAAATACGTCTTGTAAGTGGTGAATGTGGAAATTACTCACACCGATAGCACGAACACGACCATCTTTATAAAGCTTTTCTAACGCTTTCCATGATTCAGTATATTTCTCTTTTACAGGCCAATGTACTAAATATAAATCTAAATATTCTAGGCCTAATTTCTCTAATGTAGTTTCAAATGCTTGAATTGTTGTTTCATAACCTTGATCGCTATTCCATACTTTTGAAGTGATAAATAGCTCTTCACGAGGAATATCAGATTCGCGAATTGCTTGACCAACGCCTTCTTCATTTTGATAGATTGCTGCAGTATCGATGCTGCGGTATCCGTTTTTAATAGCTGCTTTTACAGAATCAATTACTTCTGATCCGTCCTCTACTTTAAACACACCTAAACCGAACCAAGGCATTTTTACACCATTATGTAATGTTGTATAGTCTTTTAAACTTGTTAAATTCATATTATTTCCCCCTAGCTTTTTTATTTGTTGCTTCAACTGCTTGTTGAATGACTTCTGAAAAATTATTTTCATATAGAACTTTTAAGCCTTCAGCAGTTGAACCTCCTGGTGTTGTTACTTGTTCTCGGAGCATAGCTGGATCTTCGTTTTGTTGGAGCATAGCGGCAGAACCAGCAATCATTTGAATGACAAGGTGGTTTGCCGTTTTCTCATCAATTCCATAGTTTTTCGTCGCTTCAATTAAACCTTCAGCAAAGTGATAGAGAAAAGCAGGTGCACTACCAGTAATGGCGGTAAGTTGATGAACTTCCTCTTCAGTACAAAACTGTGAGGTACCAATACCTTTTAAAAGGAGTTGTAGCGTTTCTTGATGCGTTTCACCTACGGAATGTCCCGTCGTATATAAGGAGATGGACTTTCCGATTTCGGCAGCTGTATTTGGCATAATCCAGGCAACAGGTGTCCCTTGAGGAAGCCGTTTTTCTAAATAAGATGGTCCAATTCCGGCAGCAACGGTCACAACGAATTGCTCAGTTAGAAGAGGAGATAACTCCTGTAATAACTGTTCATGTGCAGCTGGTGGCATTGCTAAAACAATCGTATCAACGGATGTAATATGCTGCTTCCAGTCTGTAGTGATGGACACATTATATCGCCCTTGTAATTGTTCTAGTTTTTCTATGTTGCTTCGGTTGGAAACGATAATTTCTTCGATATATTCTTTACTCGTTTTAAGTAACCCGGAGAAGATAGCTTCTGCCATACGACCGGCACCAATAAATAAAATTCGATGTTTAGTAAGCATATCCTTTATTCCCTTCTAGTAGAGATATGTTATAAAAAACGATACCATTTTTAAGAGAATTTTGTAAAAAGAAAAGACTTACCGTATATGGAATAGATAATGAGGGGGTTTTTGAATAAGGGAATTCATGATAAAAATAAGAGGAGTTCCTTATACTGGTGATATGGAATTTATTACACATCTGGGGAGAGATAAATATGGTTAGAAGTCCACTTTTTTTACTCATTTCTAGTATTATTTGCGTATTGGTTGGATTTTACATTCAATCGAGTTATATTGAAATTTTCGCATCGGTTATGGGGATTGTTAATGTTTGGTTATTAGCAAGAGAAAAAGTATCCAACTTTTTATTTGGTATGATTACTGTTACATTATTTCTGTATATTTTCATTATACAAGATTTATATGCAATGGCAGTATTAGCAGTCTTTCAATTTATATTTAATGTATATGGTTGGTATTATTGGATTGCACGTAGTGGGGAAGAAGAGGTAAAAGCAACTGTCCGTTTAGATTTAAAGGGGTGGACCTTTTATATAATTTTTATTTTAGTTGCTTGGGTTGGTTGGGGCTATTATCAAGTCCGTCATTTAGAATCGACAAGTCCATATTTAGACGCTTTAAATGCTGTATTAGGAATAGTAGCTCAATTTATGCTAAGTCGAAAAATCTTAGAGAACTGGCATTTATGGATTTTGTATAACGTAGTTAGCATTGTAATTTATATTTCCACTGGTTTATATGTCATGCTAATACTAGCTGTTATTAATCTCTTTATATGTGTAGCTGGTTTGCTAGAGTGGAAGAAGAACTATAAAGGACAAGTGCGTGTAAATAATTATATTTAGAAAATAATTAAAATCGAAAAAACCCCTGGGACACATATGCCTCAGGGGTTTTTAATAGAATATAAGTTTATGCTTTTGTTAGACCAAGTAATACAGCGCCGCCGATAATTAAAACACTACCTAGTGCAATAAAGATCAATTGACGTTTTGTTTTCTTTTCACCTAAGAAGACAATCGCACCGAATGTTGAGATAACGATTCCAGTTTGAGATAATGGGAAGCTTGTCGCTACTCCGACACGTGGTAATGAAAGAAGTAAGAATAAGTTTCCTGTTCCCCAAAGTAAACCAGATAAAGCATTACGAATTGCATATTTGTTAAATGGCTTATGTTTAGATGTCAGTACAACCGCACCGACAAACATACCAACTGCTTGTGGTAAAATAGCAGACCAACCATCAATGTTATACCAACGAATAATAATTACATATACAAGATAGCCGAAAGTAGAAACAATTAAAGTAAGAAGTCCTTTTTTCAATTGTCCTGGTGGCTGTGCATTTTCTTTATCATCTAATGATGTGAATACAACGCCAACTACGATTAATAGGATTGCAATCGTTCCCATAATGATCGTTGTTGTAGTAGTCCACTCGCGGAAAGCGATAACTCCAAAGATAGAAGTTGCAACAAGTTGCATACCAGTAGAAATCGTTACAGTAGTAGAAACACCTAACTTTTCAACTGTTTTTAATTGGTTTACTTGTCCTAAAGCCCAGAATACACCTGAAATAAAACCAACAATCAAGATTGTCATTGTTAAAGCTGGTTGAGTAAATACATACATAACTGTTGCGAAGAATAGAGCACCGATTGTCATACCTACCGTTTGGCTATATGCACCACCGCCCATTTTTACGCTTACTAATAAGATGTTTCCCCATGCAATTGCAGGAAGAAGCGCTAATAAAATGTCCATTACAAGACTCCCTTCGGTTTGCTATACCAATATAATTACATATCGTTCTAACGATCGGTAATGCCCCACTAATAGAGTAGAAGATTACCGATCGCTAAAACAGGATGAAGAATTCACGATATAAATGCGTTTTCATTTCTTCATTTTTTCAAACACCTCCATATAATAACAGGAAATTGCCTATTTTAGAAAGTAAATTCAAATAGAATGTATATTTAAATAAAAGGTAAAATTCAGTCACTTTATATAGTATTTTTTATTTCCTAAGAAATAAAAAAGCAGCTTTTGTCGAAAGCTGCTTTAAGAATTAGTAATTCTTTTATTAATGAGCTGAATACATAGGAGAAATATGAGTGACATACTGATAGTGATAATTACAAGTGTCCAAGCGAGTTGCATATTACTTGCATCAATGGCCATATAAATTGCTGTTGGGATTGTCTGTGTTTTGCCAGGAATATTCCCAGCAAACATGAGTGTAGCACCAAATTCTCCTAGTGCACGAACAAAGCTTAAGATCATACCGCTTAGTAATGCAGGAAATGCAAGCGGTAGTGTAACGTGTAGAAAAACTTGATATTCACTGGCGCCGAGATCGCGAGCGCCCTCTTCAATTTGTACATTTGCGATCGAAAATCCTGTTTTTGCTGATTGATACATGAGCGGAAATGCGACAACTGTAGAAGCAATGATAGCAGCAGTAGATGTGAACATAATGGACTGCTGAAATACCGATTCTATCCACTTTCCAATGGGGCTGTTATTTCCAAAAATAATAATGAGAAAAAAGCCGATTACAGTTGGCGGAAGTACCATTGGTAATAAGAAAATAGTTTCTAGTATTACTTTATATCTCCATGAGGAGCGTGCTAGTGACCGACCGATAATCGTTCCTAAAATTGTGACGATAATGGTGGCGTATGCAGCTACTCGTAAAGATAAAAAGACAGGTGACAAAATATCATCAAAGCTCATGGCAATTATGATAGGACTGTAAATCCATATTTCTTAAAGATAGATTGTGCATCTTTTGACTGCAAATATTCATAAAATGAAGTCGCCTCTTTCTTATGCTTCGATTCTTTTATAACGCCTAAAGGATAGTGGATTGGTTCATGAGAAGTAGCTGCTGCCGTCTCGCCAATTTTTACTTTGTCTGAAATGAGAGCATCTGTTTTGTATACAATACCAGCATCGACATTACCTGTTTCTACATATGTTAACACTTGGCGAACATCTTTTGTAAATACGATTTTATTTTGAATGTCATTCCAAAGATTTTCATGTGTGAGAGAAGCTTTTGCATATTTCCCAGCGGGTACAGATTCAGGTGTACCAAGTGCGATTTTTTTGATTTTCTCATCTTTTAAATCTTGAATTTTTGTAAGAGAGCTATCTTTTGGGACGACTAGAACTAGTTCATTTCCAAGAAGGTTTTTTCCTTCTTTTTCATTAATGAATCCTTTTTTAACAAGTGTTTGGAATTTATCTTCTGCTGCAGAGAAGAATAAATCAGCAGGCGCACCTTGTTCGATTTGTTGTTGAAGTGCACCGGAAGCACCGAAGTTAAAAGAAAGTTTAATATTAGGCTTTTTCTCTTTATATTGTTTTTCAATTTCTTTTAATGCATCTTGTAAGCTAGCAGCAGCTGATATAGTCAGTTCGACTGTTTTTCTCTCTTTAGCAACTGACTTCTCCTTCTTTTCCACGCTTGTACAAGCAGCACTAAATATAAGAAGGAAAGAAAGTATAAGTGCCCCAATAGATCGTAATGTGAATTTGTTCATAAAAAAATCCCCTTTCGTTTTGACATAACTAATTATAACTAAATATAACTAATTATAACTAGTTATAATTGAATATAATTTGAACAATATGGTTGTTTTTAAAAAATAGGAGAAATATTCTTTTCTTTGTTACAATGAAGGAAGAAAGTGAGGAATCGTCTATGGATCATCATTCCTACACAACGGAAGAAGTAGCGAAGCGATTAAAAGTATCAAAACTAACTGTATACGACTTAATTAAAAAAGGAGAACTTCCTTCTTATAGAGTTGGTAGACAGATGCGCATTGATACAGCGGATTTAGAACAATATATAAAGCAAATGAAAACAGGAAAGATACAAGTTACTTCTGTAAAGAATGACGATAGTAGTATCTTGAATACATGCATCATTAGCGGGCAAGAACTAACGTTAGATATGTTGGCAAAACGTATAGAAAATCGATTGCTAAATTCTAATGTATTAAGAGCGTATCAAGGTAGTTTAACAAGTTTAGTGAAGATGTACCAAGGAGAAGGAAGTGTAGTTAGTTTACACTTATTTGATGGTGAAACGGGTACTTATAATGTTCCTTACGTAAAACGTATTTTAGTTGGACAACCGTGTATTATAATCAATTTATTGGCAAGAAATGTGGGGTTTTATGTTCAAAAAGGAAACCCAAAGAAAATAAAGACATGGGCTGACATATTCGGGTCCTCTATAAAATTTGTAAATCGAGAAAAAGGCTCTGGTATTAGGGTGCTAGTGGATGAACAATTACGAATTCAAAAGTTAAATAAAGAACATATTAGTGGATATGAATGGGAAGAATCGAGTCATCTTGGTGTTGCCACGCAAGTTGCGAACGGAAAAGCTGATGTTGGGGTAGGATCGGAAAAGGTTTCGCAAATTGTAAATGTAGACTTTATTCCGATAATGAAAGAACAGTATGATTTAGTAATTTTGAAGAATAAAGACAATGAAGAACTTATTGAAGTTATGAAAGACATTCTGCAATCGGAAGAATTTCATAATGAGTTAAAAGCGATTGGCGGATACGATATTATGAAAACAGGCCAAATTATATATGAAACAAACTAAAAAGCTGCTTGTCTATAAGACGAGCAGCTTTTTCTATATATAAAGGGGTTTGGGGAAACGAATTGTTAAACAAGACTTTGAGCAAGTGTGTAAATGAAAGCTGTAAGAAGAGTCGCTCCACTTGCAAGTCCGATAAAGTCTGATTTGTTGAAAGTAATGTTGTTCATTATAATCTCTCCTTATTTGTTTAATGTAGTTGCAACTGCTTTTGCATCGACAAGTGCGGATAGCACCATGCCCATTGTGTTAAAAAAATTGTTTGATTTCATTTTGTTCATCATGCGTATCCGCTCCTTTTCGAATTGTTGTTGCCCTGCTTTATGTCTTAATTATAGGGAAAATGATGAACTACAACTATCGAATTATCTTACGGGAGACTTACACTTTTGTAAGAAAAAAAGACATTCGTGTAAGAATGTCTTTTAAAGCATATTGATGTGATGGTGCTCTTCAATTGTTTTTAAAAAGCTACGCATTGAATTGGTCATGTAGCTATCTTTGCGGCGTATGAAAACAGTTGAAATACTACCGTATTTCTCGGGAATCGGATGACAGTGTACTTTACCTGCTGTAGAAAGATGTTGTACCGCGGACTGGGGCACGAGTGTAATCCCAAGACCGAGTGCTACACTATTTAATATTGTTTCTAATATGTTAAATTCCATAATTCTTTTTGGTAGCAAACCTTCATCTTTAAGCCATCGTTCTAGTTTGGTACGGTATCCACACCCTTGATTAAAAACGAGTAAGGGCGTCGTAGTAAATTCTTCTATATGAAAAGCTTTATTTTGTGTCACGAGCATTAATTTTTCTGTACTAACATCGTATTGTTCAATTAGTGGATGCTTAATAGGACCTGATATAAAGGCGCCATCTAATTGATGGTCAAGGACTTCTCTAATAAGTTCTTCGGTTAGACCAGCTTGTAATGATAAATCAACGTTTGGATAGCTTTTATAGTAAGAAGACAAAATGGTAGGCAATGTACTTACTGTTTCGACTGTACCGATTTTTAATATACCAGATGGTGTTTCACTATCTAGAAACACTTGTTTTAGCTCTTCAACATCTTGCAAAATTTTATTAACATAAACGAGCATTTTTCTTCCTTCAGCTGTTAAAGTCATGCCTCGTTTATGACGGTAAAAGAGCGGTGTTTTTAGCTCGTTTTCTAATTGTTTAATACGTGCGGTTACATTTGATTGTACATAATTTAATTCCTTTGCTGCGCCGCTTACACTACCGCGATCGGCAACGCTTTGGAAGATTTGTAAGTCTCGTAATTCCATTGTATGCTCCCCCTTGATGTTAACTATCATTATAAATGATAGTTAACATCATTTTGAATCGTTTTACGTGATATGTTTTTTCTTTTACAATTCTCTTTGTGCAAATAGAAAGAAGCGGGGGATTATGGTGAGAAGAGGTCAAATAGTAATAGGAGCTTTGGCATGTTTAATTGCAAGTATGTCATGGGGAGCGATGTTTCCGGTTGCTGATCATGCGCTAGAATACATAGATCCATTTTATTTTTCACTTATTCGTTATGGAGCAGTGGCGATAGTACTGATTATATTATTGTTAATGAAAGAAGGAAAACAGGCATTTCGTTTAGAAGGAAGGGGAAAGTTACTCGTCTTTTTTGGAACGATGGCGTTTACTGTATATAATGTACTCATATTTTTAGGTCAAATGTTAATGGGAAAATCAGGTGTAATGGTAGCCTCCATTATGGAAGCACTCATGCCGATGATTTCCATTTGTATTTTATGGGGATATAAGCATATAAAACCGAAAAAATATATGATAACGAGCATGATTATCGCTTTTGTAGGAGCTGTGTTTGTTATTACGAAAGGTGATATGAGTTTCTTTTTAACATTGAAAGATAACATGTTTTCACTAGCGTTTATATTTATTGGTGTTGTAGGTTGGGTTATTTATACGATGGGTGGTCAAACGTGTAGCGATTGGTCAACATTACGCTATTCTACATTGACGTGTGTATTTGGTACGACTGTCACAGGAATTATAACTGTAATGATTACGGTGCTTGGGTATGTTCCAGTCCCAAGTATGGGAACGATTTCTATCGTGAAGTATGATTTGTTATTTATGATGACATTACCAGGAATCATAGCGCTACTCGCTTGGAATTACGGTGTGAAAATCTTATCATCGATTAACGGCATTTTATTTATTAATTTTGTACCCGTTACGACTTTGATTATTATGATGATACAAGGGTATCAAATAACAATGTTTGATATTGTAGGAACTTTACTTGTTATTGCAGCACTTATTCGCAATAACGTTTGTCAGAGAAAAGAAGAAAATATAAATAAGCAAGTTTTACAAGAAGAGCAATTACGCCAAGCGGTTTAATAGGCAATTGGAGGATTTAACATGTTAGAAAGTTTATTGTTTTTCTTCGCCGTCGGAGTTGCGTGCGAGCTTGCAGCAATTAATCGAAATGGTCGTAAGAAGGTAAAACAACAAGCTGAACTGATACAGCTTTTAAAAGAGTTAAAAGAAAGAAAAATTTAAAAAGACGACCGGGCATAGACGGTCGTCTTTTTCTATATATAAAGGGGAAAGGGGACACAAAGTTTATATAAGCGTAGCAGCGTAAATAAAAGCAGTAAGAAGAAGAGAGCCGCTAGCTAGTCCTAAAAAATCTAATTTGTTAAAGGTGATATTTTGCATAATATATTCTCCTTACTTGTTTAATGTAGAAGCAACAGATTTTGCATCGATAAGAGCGGACAATACCATGCCCATTGTATTCGTAAATTTGTTGTTCTTCATTTTGTTCATCATATCGATCCGCTCCTTTTCAAATGGTTGCCCTGTTTCTGACTTAATTGTATAAGATATTGGGGAGAGTCACTATCGAATTAGCTTACAAGAAAATTACACTTTTGTAAGAATTGAAATTTAACAATAAATACTTATTTTTATTACCAACTCCTAAAACTTAGTGTTATAATCATTGTAAGAAAATGATTATACTTCGGATATTTAGAAAGGAACGAAACAAATGTATAAACCAATTACATTTTCGTTGAAATATATATTTAAAATGGCTGGGAAAGTAGAAGTACAAGGGAGAGAGAAATTACCAGAAGGCGGCCCTTACGTTGTTGCGTGTACACATACGAGTTTTATGGACGTTTTAATGTTAGCAACTGGGATGTATCCAACCCAAATTCATTACATGGCCAAAAAAGAATTATTTGAAGGGAAATTCAAAAACTGGTTCTTTAAAAATGTAAATGCATTTCCGGTAGATCGTGCGAATCCAGGGCCGAGCACATTAAAAATTCCATCGCGTTTATTAAAAGAGGGAAAAGTAGTAGGGATTTTCCCAAGTGGAACGAGATCAACAGAAGACGTTTCATTAAAAGCGGGGGCTGTTACGATTGCACTGCGTTCTAACGTTCCATTAGTGCCGGCAGCTTATATTGGTCCATCAAGTGTAAAAGAATTAATAAAAGGAAAAAAAGCGCAATTAGTTTTTGGAGATCCGATTCAAATTGATGCCGGAGAACAAATAGATCGAAAAACGGCTATGAAAATGATGACAGATCAATTAAACGAAAAATTTGAAGAACTAAAGGAAACTTTGCAATCGAAACAAAAGTAAAAAAGACGACCGGGCATAGACGGTCGTCTTTTTCTATATATAAAGGGGAAAGGGGACACAAAGTTTATATAAGCGTAGCAGCGTAAATAAAAGCAGTAAGAAGAAGAGAGCCGCTAGCTAGTCCTAAAAAATCTAATTTGTTAAAAGTGATGTTGTTCATTATAATCTCTCCTTACTTGTTTGTAGAAGCAACAGATTTTGCATCGATAAGAGCGGACAATACCATGCCCATTGTATTCGTAAATTTGTTGTTCTTCATTTTGTTCATCATATTAATCCGCTCCTTTTCGAATAGTTGTTGCCCTGTTTCTGACTTAATTGTATAAGATATTGGGAAGAGTCACTATCGAATTAGCTTACAGGAAAATTACACTTTTGTAAGAAAAACGAATGAAGGTGTAATGATGAGAAGATTTGACATATGTTCATGGAATTCATTAAGTTAAAAGGAGAGGTGAGTGTATGGCTAATATTAAAGATATCGCAAAGATGGCCGGAGTTTCAGTTACGACCGTTTCGAGGGTGCTAAATGATCACCCATATGTAAGTGAAGAAAAAAGGAAAGCGGTTATTGAGATAGTTGAGAAGTTGAATTACTCACAAAACGCAAACGCTGTTCATTTATCCAAAGGGAAGACGAATATTGTTGGTGTAATTTTACCTTACATTAATCATCCGTGTTTTGATGCGATGGTAGGTGGAATGATGGAGGTGGCGTTAGCTCATAATTACAGGGTGTTACTTTGCCAAACGAATTACAATAAAAAAGAAGAAATGAAAAGTTTACATATGCTAAAAACAAAACAATTGGACGGCCTTATTATTTGCTCGCGTGCGAATGATTGGGAAACGATAGAACCGTATGCTTCTTACGGCACAATAATTGCTTGTGAAGATAATGATATTTCAAATATCTCAAGTGTATATACAAATCATTCTGCAGCCTTTCAGTTAGGAATGAATTATCTTATTGAAAAAGGTTATAAAAAAATTGGTTATTGTACGGGAAGGAAGTTAGGGCCAAGTAGTCAAAAACGTTTTGATGTTTATAAACATCAATTACAATCCATAGATGAAGAGGTTAATGAAGAGTGGATTTTTACAGAATGTTTTACATTAGAAGATGGTGTGAGAGCGGCTCATAAGTTAAAGGAGATGCAGGTCCTCCCAGAAGCGTTAATAGTAGCAGGAGATGAAGTTGCGATTGGGATTATGACAGAAGTTGAAAAGTTAGGTATTCAAGTTCCTGAGGATTTGGCGATTATTGGTTTTGATAATCAACCTATTTCACAAGTGTTACAGTTGACAACGATTGATCAAAATTTAAAGGAGATAGGCAAAAACGCTTTTGAAATGTTTTATAGGCAAGTGAGCAACGAGAGTTATAAACAAGAAAAGGTGGAGATTCCGTATGAACTTGTGGAACGCTCTACAGTTTAGTCTTAATCCGTTATGTGTATAATCGCATAACGGATTATTTTTTGAAATGTCTTTGACAGGAAACGCGTTTCATACTTTATAAAAGAGTTAAACCGGTCTGTAATAATCCATGGATTCTTTTCAAGTGTTAAAACAATGAATAGAATTTGGAGGAATATGCATGAATGAACTTTTATCGAGTATGAAAAAATATGTAGAGGATGACGAAAAGATTTTAGCTGTTGTGGTAGGGATATTTGAGAAGGATGATTTTACCGTAGCTTACCGGCATGGGATTTTCGCTGCTACTACTAGACGTCTCCTTTTTTACGGGAAATTTTCGGGCTACCCTGCAATATTTGAAGAGTATCCGTATTTGCATATAGATGACATAGATCTCTGTCCATATTTTGAATTTACTTGTAATCATGAAAGGGTTAGAGCTAGGTATATTCAGAAAGGGAATGTGGAGCGATTTGTTCGTGCAGTTAGAGAAAATATGAATAATTAATCAACCCTTTGTTTAAACATAATATCTCGATCTTTAAGAGGTAAAATGCGGAATAAAAACCACTTCTAAACCTCTAGGAGATAGTGATACAATGTCAAATGGGGGAGGGTATGAATTATGGTTAATCAACGTATAAAGGAAATAACACTAATTACAATTGGTTCATTATTATTCGCAATTGGTATTAATTACTTTGCAATTCCAAACCGTTTATCGGAAGGTGGAATTATTGGTTTAACGGTTGTTACGTACTACTTATTTGATTGGTCACCAGGGATTGTGAACTTTGCTATAAATGCAGTTTTACTAGCTATTGGTTATAAGTTTTTTGATAAAAAAACGATGGTTTATACGATTTTAGGGATTGTAGAAACATCCTTGTTTTTATATGTTACAGAACATATTGAGTATCATGTAAATAGTGATACGCTATTAGCAGCTTTATTTGCTGGTTTGTTTGTAGGTATCGGATTAGGCTGTATGTTCAAAGCTGGAGGTACATCAGGAGGATCGGCAATTTTAGCACAGTTAGCAAATCAATATTTAGGGTGGAGCGTTGGTAAAGGCGTACTTATTATTGATATCGTTGTAATTGCTGGTTCTGTATTTATAATAGGACAAGAAAAAGCGATGTACACACTTGTTGCAGTATTCATCGGTGCGAAAGTGATTGATTTCATTGTAGAAGGAATGGATACAAAAACGGCTGTTACAATCATTTCAAATCAACCAGATTTAATACGTGAGGCTATTACCAAAAACATGACACGCGGTGTCACTGTATTAGAAGGACGCGGCGGATATACTGGAAAAAATAAAGAAGTTTTATATGTTGTTATTAATAAACAAGAGCTTGTTAAGTTAAAGCAAGTTATTAGCCGAGTAGATGAAGATGCTTTCGTTGTTATTCATGATGTGCGTGATGTGCTTGGTGGGGGCTTTAAAGCGAGCTAAAAGGTGAACGAGTAAAATCGTTCACCTTTTTTTATTCTTACAAAAATGTAAGTGTAATGTAATGAGATTCAATAGTAGATTTTATTGCTTCTTCTTAAAATGGATGTATATATATCCTGCAGAGGAGGAATGTTTATTGTGAAGAAAAAAATGATCACTACTATAATAGCGATGCTAGTGATAGTAGTAATGTTACTGCCTACGAAACTTGGACCAGTTATTGATAAATATAATCCGCTTTATAAGACGAAAGAATACTATACGGTTGTGAATACAATTGGTCAGCATGTTGGTGATGAGTGGTATGAATATGAATTTATTGCATTTGACGAACGTGGAAGAGAACAAAAAATAAAGAAGACTGTTAAGCATATGTTAAAGAGAGATGAAGCATTAAAAGTGTACGCAAAAGGACGATACGGCGAGTCAATTGAAGAAATTGAAGCTGTAAATATTCCTATTAATGCGAAGAGTAAACTTTTAGCGATGAGATAGCGAAATATACCCCTGCCTATTTTTTGTCGAAAATCAAAATACTAGGTAGGGGTATTTCGAGGTTCGTAAAAAAGCCTTAGTCCATATGGGCTAAGGCTTTTTTTATTATATAAAGGGGAAGGGGGTACATTGTAGTAGCATGAGTGAAAGGTATAAGAAGAGTAGCTACTAGCAATGTAATTTGGTTATGTGAGCGTTCTTCTTATTTGGCTTACTTTCTAACTGTATTGTACGAAATATAGATATGGAAAACTATCGAATTACATTACGCATAGCTTACAAACATGTAAGCCTTCTGTAATGTAATTCGATAGTTAAAAGATAGTAAATTTAATATAGTATAAATAGAAAGTCTAATGTATTACTTTCTGTTTGTAATGTAAGGAAGAATGAAAAACCAACTACTTTTTAATAACCCTCATCTGTATGTAGATGGGGCTCTTTTTATAAACCTTACAACATTGTAAGGTTTACGTAAGTTAATTCGATAGTAAATTTGTCATATTTTTTGCATAATAGATACAAATAGATGAAAATAGTTAGGGATTTAGTAAGAAGGGAGAAAAATGGGATGCGTAAAGAAGAAGTAGTGAGGTTTCCAATTAAAGATTTCTGTAGCTACTTTACTGTTGCTGTAGTATGTATTGGATTATTTGATATCATAACAAACTTAATTGTTAAATAATATAGATGATAAAACAAGAAGGGAGTTCCTTTCTTGTTTTTTTTATGGAGGAATAAAGATGAAGTGGATTGATAGCCATATACATGTTGATCAATATAAGGATGAAGAGAAAAGTAGATTACTTAAAGATTTGGAAAATAGTAAAGAGGTAAAGGGGCTTATTGCGGTATCTATGAATTATCAATCATGTAAGGAAACTTTATCTTTAGGAAAGAAATTCCCTTTCATACACCCAGCAATAGGATTTCATCCGGAGCAATCGATTCATAAAGAAGAATGTGAGCGCATATTCAAATTAATTGAAGCTCATGCTGAGGAAATCATTGCGATTGGTGAAGTGGGCTTGCCGTATTATTTAACGAAAGAAGATGAAGGGGTTACTATAGATTCATACGTGGCGATATTGAGACGATTTATAGAACTAGCTAGTGAATATGATTTGCCCATTGTATTACACGCAGTTTATGAAGATGCCGATATTGTATGTGATTTACTTGAAGAATATAAAATTTCACGTGCACACTTCCATTGGTTTAAAGGAAATGAAGCGACAATGGGACGGATGGTGAGGAATGGTTATTATATTTCTATCACACCAGATGTTTTACATAAGGAGAAAATTAGAAAGATCGTTTCGTATTATCCACTGGAATATATGATGGTAGAAACGGATGGACCGTGGGAATTTCAAGAGAATACTATAACACACCCTTGTATGATTAAAGATGTATTAGAAGAAGTTAGTGTAATAAAAAAAATTCCAGTAGAGAAAGTTGCAGAACAAATATATAAGAATACAGTTCGCTTTTATCGATTGACTGAATCCTAAAAAACACCAAGCAGCTCGCTTAGTGTTTTTTATTAGGATTCTAATTTTTTCGCACGTCTTAATAATAATAGAAAGACAATGATAACGAACCCAAGTATAAGGAAGAATCCATATTGTTTTATATAATCAATTACGTCATTTGCACTAGTTGATTTTTCAACGTGGATACCGTCTTTATTAGTAGTAATATGAATATCTTTCATTTTTACTTCATTCGTTTCTTTTTGTAAATCAATCCACTCTATGTTTGGAATACTCTCTAGATCTTTTAATACTTCTTTTAATGGTTTCACACCTAAGTAAGGATGATAGAATGCACCAATAATTCCATCGGATAATTTAGCAACAGATAAAGCACGCTCTTTCATTTGGGCAATAGCTCGTGGTTTATCTTCTTCAATAAATCCAACTGTTTCAGGCATTAATTTCATTCCATGTAGAAATGATGGTGTACTTCTATACGCTGGAGAGTGCATGGATTTCCAAGTTGTATCACTTAACTGCAGTTGACCTACATAAGTTGAAAAGTACTTTGATAAGATTTCATAACCTTTTTGAGACATTGTGTAATGAGGTGCTTCAAATGCGACAGGATATAGTTTAGCATCTACAAGTTCTTGGATACCTTTTTCAATATGATCTGTCGTATATTTTTCTTCAAATGCTTCACCTTTTTTTACATATTGGTTATATGCCTCTATATTTGGGAAATTATCTTTTGTTTTTGGCTTTTCATGCTTCGGTTGACGAATGGGTTGATCAGTTTTTACGTCCCAAAATTCAAACCCTTCACCAGTTTCACTGTCATAAAATTGGTGAGTATAACCATGCATAATAATTGCTGCACCATCATCTTGCATAGAGCGTAAAAGATCGACTAGTTCGGGTTTATCTTTTAAATGTAGTGTTTCACCTGTATCTGGATCTGTATATACAGGAATAACAGTTATCATGTAAGGAATCTTTTTCTTCTTTAATAAGTCGGCAATATCCTGTAATTGATTTATATCTGCAGCTGGGTGAACATCCTCGAGGCGTAAATAGGCTAATTTTTTATTAGTTTCAGGTTTTTGTTGAAAATAAGAAAATAAGCTTTCGCCAATATAATAAGATATCCAATCAAAGAGGTTGGAAGTTGCAACGTAATACGAATTGTTTTGCTGTACAATTAATGGATAAGTATTATTGTCTCTTAAGGCATGGGCAAGAATTGTTCCATTTGTATCAAGTTGTTTAATTGATCTCTCTTCCTCTAATGTATTCTTTAGCTTACGTGTTGGATATTCAATTTTATCAGAGTTTATATCTTCGTTTTTAAGTGTGATGAACGAAAAACGATTAGATAACTGTTCTATGTTTTGACCTAAAACTAGTAGTGGTCCGGGGAAGCTTTCTAGAAATTCTTTTGCTTCAGTAGAAAGTTCTTCTTGTTTTTCACCCATGTAAATAACGTGTGTATACGAAGATTTATCAGTTACTTCAGATAACTGTTTTATATTTTTAATTGTTATATCATTAGTGAAATGTCCTACTTGTGTATTAAGTATTTGGATATCACTTGTAATTTGATCATCATTTGAACTGTATAAAATAAGGACTTTCGACTTTTCGGTTTTTTGTGCGGAAATAGGGACAGGAATTAATAGTAGTAAACTGAATAAGAGTAATAGCCATTTTTTCATATTATTATTCTCCTAGTTTATATTTAGAATTCAATTTACAATTATATACAAAAAATAAGTTATAGTCTATGAAAGTTACATTTTTGCACGTATTTACCAAATGTTTTTTCACAAAATAGGCCTAAAGCATGATGATAATATGTATAGTTATTTGCTATGATAAAAGAGTAAGAGAATGATAGAACATAGGTAATTGTAAAGGGAAGGCTGAAAGGGGACAAATTTCAGCGGAGAAAGAGGTAGAGGTAGTGAAGAAATTCTTTGTAGGATTTTTAGTCGTTCTTGGGGTGTATTTATATTTCCAAGGAAAGTCTGAAGGAATGGATAAGCTAGTGAAAGAGACAAGCTATGTTGATTCAGAAGAAGCAAAACAGATGAAACAAATTATTATAGAGGAAGCAAAGAAAGTAAATCTTCCAGAATGGATACCTCTTACAATTGCCGAACATGAAAGTCGATTGAATCCAAGAAGTATTGGAGACAACGGAACTTCATTCGGATTGTTTCAATTGCACCGTGGTGGTGGACTTGCGCCAGATCATTTAACTGATGAAGAGTTGAAAGACCCACGTACAAATGCACAAATTGCAATGCCGCATTTGGTGAAGGGATATAAGCGCGGGGTGCAAAGAGGCTTGACTGATTTTGCATTATTGAAATATGTAGCGAATACATCAGGATGGCCAGGGAATTTAGGGCCAGAGTGGACGGATAACAATATGAAGTATAACGTTGGATTAGAGAACGTATACTATCGAAATAAAGGTGTACTAAAAGAGTAGGTTTTCGATACCTACTCTATTTTTTTATGGATATTTTTGTCTTCCTGCCTTGTGAAGTACTGCGCTAGTTGTATGTTCACTTCTTCTAGTTTTGTAGAAACTTGTGGTATTTTATATCCTACATACAACGGTGAAACGACAAACCTAGGAACAACTTTACAAATAATTTTTCCGTTTAAGTGATAGAAGAATAAGTTATAACTGCTACACCCTTTATGGAAATCTGTCAGTATGTATCGTACAGTTTGCTGAATGTAATTTGCCATTTCATCTATACATGCAATATCATCAATGATTATATTGAATTCAGTAAAACCGATAATAGGAAGCTCTGAAATATTGAGTTCAATACGTTCATTTTTTTGAACAATTATCCCTTGGAAATTTTCCTCTTCAATATTCTCGAGATAGTCTACATGTTTCATTCCGATAATTTGCATGTGTGCATGATGCAAACTTCCGCCTGAAAATGGACCATGATTTTTGTATAAAATTACAGATGAAAAGTCTTCGTTTTCCTGTAACTTTAACCAATGTTGAATAGAGAAATGAATTAGTTTTCGCATATGCTCTTCTGTATATGTTGCGATATGATCTTCACAATTATCCGTTTCGATTAAAACGGTTTGAAATGTATCTTTTAATGTAGGGAATTTATTTTTCAACCAAATAATTGAGCCCTCAGTTTCTAAAATATCCGTTAAATTTTCTCTATCGCAAAATGGACATGCAGCGCTTCTGTTCCGAATGCTTTCTGGTTTTTGTTTACCGATATCGTTTAAAAAATATAGTTGTTGTGTATCCATTTGTATATACCCCTTTAAAATATGTGTAAAAATCCCGCTTAATACATTCGGGGAAAGGAGGAGGAAATCCTTTAAAGTGAATAGGGAAAAATAAAAGACAAGATATCCTCATTACGATAGGGTATCTTGTCTTTTATTTTTTCTTTAATAATGTGTATGGATAATATAGAGTATTTTCACTATGTTTCGTTTTTCTATTTTTTATTGTGTATAAGGCGATTGCTGTACTTGTGATTATAATAATGGCTTTCTTCATATTCATATACCCCTTTTTATTGTTGGTTTAATTCTTGGCTAACTGCCTTTGCATCGACTAAAGCATGTAAGATCATTTTCACCATGTTCATCATATTTCTTCACTCCTTTTTATAGTTCCTTTAGTTCTTTTACAACTGCTTGTCCGTTCACTAATACCTCAAAGATTGCTTTTACGATTTCTTTCATCATGATTGTTTCCTCCTTTTGTTTGTCTCTCTTGTTTACATCTTTATTGTATAGGGAGGCATCTTTTCGTACTATCGCTTTCCATTACGTGAACATAACAGTTTTGTAAGATTTGATGTCACTTATTGAAATGTTTAGTCTATCTTCATTATTTTCAGAAAAATGACTATTCAAACATAAAATAGGGAAGTATAATAAAGAAGTAAGTATTAAATTCCGTACGAAAGGGGTGAATGAGATGAAACGTTCTTTAGCTGCGCGTGCCAAATTTTTAGATTTTATCTATTTTTGTCGTGCGATTTTTCATGATGTAATTGTTAACGGGATACGTCTGCCCTTTTTTAACAATTGCATAGTAGCTATTGAACGATAGAAATCTCTTCACCCATTTTTAATAAACGTGTGAAAAGGGAGCTATTTGGCTTCCTTTTTCTATGTCGAAAATCATGGGGAATGTTTCTTTCCCATGGTTTTTTTATATTGAAAGGAGTACGGAAAATGACAATTTGTAGTGTAAATAATGTAACGAAATCTTTTGGTGGAAACATCATATTTGAAAATATATCGCTTGAAATAAAGAATGGTGAACGTGTTGGTTTAGTTGGCCGTAACGGTAGTGGGAAGACAACAATCTTTGGTCTTCTAACAGGAATGGAGAATGTGGATGCAGGAGCCGTTCATATGAAGAAAGGTACACGTATTGGTCATGTCGCACAAATTCCAAAGTTTGATGAGGGCATGACTGTATACGATGTATTGGGTTCCGCCTTTAAAGTAGAAAAGGAATTAGAAAAAGAAATGCGTGTTTTAGAAAAAAATATGACGGAGGAACGGGAAGCGTCTGCTTTGCAAAAACTGATGGAGAGGTACGGTGTAATTCAAGAAAAATTTACGTTTCTTGGTGGTTATGAAATAGAGGCAAATATTATGAAGGTAGCAAATGGTCTACAAGTGACGGAACTATTCCTCCGATCATTTCTAGAATTAAGTGGAGGAGAACAGACGAAGGTAAGCCTTGCGTATATGCTATTGCAGAAACCAGATTTACTTCTATTAGATGAACCGACAAATCATTTGGATTTATTTGCAGTCGAATGGTTAGAGCAATTTTTAAAAGAATACACCGGAACGGTTATGGTTATTTCACATGATCGCTATTTCCTTGATGAAGTTGTAACGAAAGTTTTTGATTTAGAAGATGGAGAAATTCACGTGTATCATACGAATTATTCTCAGTTTGTTGAGGAGAAGGAAGAAAGGTTGCTTCATGAGTTTCAGGCTTATCAAGAACAGCAAAAGAAAATAAAGAAAATGAAAGAAGCAATTAAGCGTCTACGTGAATGGGCAAATCAAGCGAATCCGCCGAATGAAGGACTGCATAAGAGAGCGAGAAATATGGAACGTGCGTTAGAACGTATGGAGAAGTTAAAGAGACCGATTTTAGAACGAAAACAGATGGGACTTCAGTTTGAAGGGCAAGAGAGAAGCGGGAAAGATGTTGTTGTAATGAAAGAAGTGAGTAAAGGTTTTTCTGACAAACCTTTATTTGAACAAGCGAATTTACATGTTCGTTTTCAGGAGCGTGCGGCTATCGTTGGTCGTAATGGCACAGGGAAGACTACGCTACTAAAATTACTATTAGAAGAAATAGAGCCAGATGCTGGTGAAATTCGGATGGGTAGTAGTGTCAAAATTGGTTATTTATCGCAGCATGCGTACGGAAATATGAAGAGTAATGTATTGGAAGCTTTCAGAGAGTATGTAGCTGTAACAGAGGGAGAAGCAAGACATATATTAGCTAAGTTTTTATTTTATGGTCCAGCTGTGTTTAAGAATGTAACGCAACTGAGCGGTGGAGAAAAAATGAGGCTAAGACTGGCGCAACTTATGTATCAAGACATCAATTTTTTAATTTTAGATGAGCCGACAAACCATCTTGATATTGAATCAAGGGAAGTTTTAGAGGAAGCTCTTGAGCAATATAATGGAACGATTTTAGCTGTTTCACATGATCGTTATTTTTTAAATAAGTTATTTGAAAAGACGTATTGGATTGATGAACGCAAATTATTTGAGTTTGCAGGGAACTATGCATGGGCTCGTCAAAAGTGGGAGGAAAGGATTGAGAAGCAAGTAATAAGGCAGAAACCTCAAGGGAGAAAAAGTATTGAAACAGTCCCTGTAAAAAAGAAAGAAGCTAGGAATATTGAGGGGATTGAAACCGAGTTAATGCGTGTAGAAGAAGATATATATGCACTTGAATGTAAAATGGAACATGTAGCTGATGTTGAAATGCTTGAACAATTGTATGAAGAAAAAACGAAAAAAGAGTTGTTACGAGCGGAGTTATATAATGAGTTAGATAATATTGTGGGGTAAAGAGTAGAAAGCTAATTCCTTTCAGTTTTGCTGAAGGGATTAGCTTTCTTTTTTTATAACTATATTTTACTGTAAGAGATAAATGAAAAAGTGTGTTTCACGTGAAACAGTAACTTGGGTAAATCTTTGTTACGCATCTTGTATAGGTTGTGAAACATATGCAATGATGAGGCAAAATATATATGTTATTAGTAGATTTTCGATAGGATTAATTACGAAAGTAAAGGCTAATTATTTCCCGAGACATAAGTATGTATGATGGAAATCTGAGATTGAAAATAAAAAAGAAAGCAGAGTCACAGCTTTACGCGCTGAACTCTGCTTTCTTTTTGTGTGGTATCTTCTTTTGTTGAAATGATAATAGCGATCCCGAGCATAATAAAAAAAGCTAAAAAGAGGACGAATTTTGGGAAGAAAGGGAATAGTAATAGCGCCCCGACTATCATAATTGTTAATAATACGTAGTGCAGGACATATTGGAATAGGTTGTCCATGTTTTCGCCCCCTTTTTGGTAATTGATTATTAGTATTCTATGTTTCATGCTGAAGGAATAGAAGTAGTTTTTATGTTTTTTAATATAAAATGTGGATGCATAAACTAAAAAACATTAGAAACGATACATATTGAAAACGAAAAGGGACTTATAAAAAAAGCTATAGTAGGGGTTGAGTGAAGATAACTACAACGATATGTAGTTTCCTAAATTAAATAGACAATATTTTTGAAAAAAACCATAAAAATATTTATTTAGAAAGAATTGACAAAATATATTGAAAGTTATAATCTATTAACCATAAAGTCTACCGGAAAAGTCGGAATAAGATTGTTACCCCTCAAAAACATCTATTTTTTACGATTAAAACCGACTTTTCCGATTGGTTATAAATGTTGCTGTGGGAGGCATACATAAGGCAAGCAGTTCATAAGGTGTAATTATTAAAAAAAAGTTAGGGTGGGGACAATGAAGAAAAAGACGAAAAAATGGGCTGGTGTATTTTCGGTATTAATGAGTAGTTCGCTTGTGCTATCTGCTTGTGGGGGACAGGAAGATAAGGCTTCTACAGAACCGGTTAAACAACAAGATTTAAAAAATATAAAAATTGAAAAGATCGCTGCGACAGATAAAACGAAAGTACCAGATAAAGCGAAGAATAGAAAAGATACGCTAGTAGTTGGTATTAGTAAACCTGGTGGCGTATTTTTACCATATTTCCAACAAAATGGTTGGGATGGAAACGTGACTTCAGTGATTTTTGCATCTCTTGTATCAACGGATAAACAAGGGAAACCAATTCCGGAATTAGCGGAGAAGTGGGACGTTTCTTCTGATCAGTTAACATATACATTCCATTTACGTAAAGACTTAAAATTTAGCGATGGATCGCCATTAACAGCAGATGATGTAGCGTTCACATTGACGCTTTTACATGATAAGGCATATGAAGGTGAAATAGATATCTCTCAATATGCGGTTAAAGGTGGTAAAGAATATAAAGAAGGAAAGGCAACTTCTATTGAAGGTATTCAAGTTGTTGATCCACAAACAATTAAAATTACCACTGAAAAAGTTAATTCACAAGCTATATTTGTTTTAGGTGGTACAGTATTATCAAAAGCTTATTACGGAAAAGATTACAAACAAAATACAAGTTTAGATTACTTAAAAGAGTTATATGGAAAACCGATAGCTGCGGGTCCATATAAATTTGAAAAGTATATCCCGGGGCAAGAAGTTCGATTTGTAGCAAATGAAAATTATTATGCGGGCAAACCCAAAATTCCAAACTTCATTTATAAAATTACTTCTGGCGATACGAAGCTTCAATTATTCCAAACAGGTGAGGTTGACTACACTGGCCTAGGTACTGGTGATGAAATTCTTGAACAGGCTAAGGGTTTAGAATTTGCGAATATCCAAATCGAAACAGCAGCGTCATTTAGTTATATTTATATGAATAATAATAAGCCGTACTTAAAGGATAAAAAGGTTCGCCAAGCACTTATTTACGGATTAGATCGTAAAAAATATGTTGATACAGCATTGAAAGGATACGGTACGGTAGCTAATGTACCAATTCATCCAACTTCTTGGGCTTATACGGAAGAAGGAGTTAATAAATATGAATACGACAAAGAAAAAGCGAAAAAATTATTAGATGAAGCAGGATGGAAAGTTGGTTCGGATGGAGTTCGTGAAAAAGATGGTCAAAAATTAAAGCTTTCTTATTTCGGCCCAAGTTCGGCTAAAGATAGTGATTTATTAATTCCAATTGCGAAAGAGAATTATAAAGAAATAGGTGTAGAATTTAATCCAGAATTTATGGACTTTAATACTATGCTTTCGAAGGTAAATAAAGGTGACTATGATTTAGCTTCTGTTTCGACACCGATTACAAGTGATCCGAGTGAAACAGCTGGTGAATATTTGTCTGGTGTCAATGATAAGAGTCTTGGTTATAAAAATGCGAAAGTAGATGAGTTAATTAAAAAAGGTATTGAGACAGTTGATATTGAAAAACGTAAACCTATTTATAAAGAATTATATAAAGAGTTAAGTGATGACCCACCAGTAATTCTATTAAACTACCGTAGAACAATTACTGGTTATAACGGGAATATAAAAGGAATTGACTCTGAAAAATACAATAGTATTAGCGCAAACTTACCAGTTTTATCATTTGAAAAATAACGATAAGGATGTATAAATAGAAGACATTTTTTCATTCGGTTAGTAATGTACCGCTTTGAAAAAATGTTCTTCTATTTTAGGCATAAGATTGGAGAGAAAAAGGGTGAAAACATATATCGTTCGTAGGTTGTTACAAATGATTCCTACACTGTTCGGAACATCAATTATTATTTTCTTCCTGTTTGCGCTTCTTCCAGGAGACTATATTGATTCAAATCCAAAGATTACACCTGAAAGGGCAGCTGAACTTAGGGAATTATATGGATTAAATAAGCCAATTGTTGAGCGTTATTTTCATTGGTTAGGTAATGCATTGCAAGGGGATTTTGGTTTTTCGCTTCAATATCAGGAACCTGTAACGTCATTATTAAATAAATTTATTTGGAATTCTTTTAGTGTAGCTGTTATTGCATTGTTTTTTATTTGGCTAATTGCACTTATTATCGGCGTATTCTCAGCGACGAAGCAACATTCTTTATTCGATAAACTTGTAACAATTGGTGTCTTTGCAGCAATGTCATTTCCTTCATTTTTTATCGGTTTGTTTTTAATTAAGGTGTTCGCGGTGGACTTTAAGTTATTACCGATAGGCGGAATGATTGATGTCGGGAGTAATTCGACTGGATTAGCTTACGTAATAGAAGTTGCCAAGCATATGGTTTTACCAGTATTTATTTTGACTCTTCTTGGTGTGGGTTCATTAACTCGTTACTTTAGAACAAGCATGTTAGAGGTTGTAAGGCAAGATTACATACGAACAGCACGGGCGAAAGGTTTAAAGGAGAAGACTGTTATTTATAAGCATGCGTTAAAAAATGCAATATTACCGGCGATTACGTTATTAGCATTTGAATTACCAGGTTTATTTTCGGGAGCAATTATTATTGAACAAATTTTTAACTGGCCAGGGATTGGTAATATTCAATTAGAAGCACTAAATTTTCGTGATTATACAGTATTAATGGCATTTACGATGTTTCTTTCTTGTTTAACAATTGTTTCAAACTTTTTCGCTGATATCGTATATGCAGTTGTCGATCCACGTATTCGGTTGAAGTAAGGGGGGATTAGATGGAAACTGTTACAGCAATTACAGAGAAAAAAGAAAAAAAGAGAAGAAATGAATCATCACCATGGCGACAGGCTCTTAAAAAAATAAAGAGAAATAAGATGGCACTCGTGGGGTTTTATGCACTAATGTTTATGTTTTTATTTTGTTTTGTCGGTCCGCTCTTTTCGCCATATGCATCAGGGAAAATACAAGTCGCTTTAATTAACAAACCACCTAGTTTTTCACATTGGCTCGGTACAGATCAATTGGGAAGAGATATTTTAACAAGACTTATGCAAGCAGGACGCATTTCATTAACAATTGGATTAGCTTCAATGGTCTTATCGGTTATACTTGGAGCTTTATTAGGAGCTATTGCAGGTTTTTATCGCGGGATTGTCGACAATATTATTATGCGTCTTGCAGATATTTTAATGTCGATGCCGGGATTGCCGTTGCTTATTATAATGGGAGCTATTTTATCAGAATGGAAAGTACCATCTGATTATCGTCTTTATGTCATTATGATTATTTTAAGTTTAGTAGGTTGGCCAGGACTTGCACGTCTTGTAAGAGGTCAAATTTTATCACTCAGGGAGCAAGCATTTATGCAAGCTGCTGATGTGTTAGGAATAAAAGATTACCGGAAAATTATATATCATTTAATCCCTAATGTTTTACCGATCTTAATTGTTGTATCCACATTAGGTGTTGCAGGCTCTATTTTAGGGGAATCCGCACTAAGCTACTTAGGTCTCGGAGTCGTCCCGCCTACACCATCATGGGGAAATATGATTAGTGCAGCTAACTCATTAATCGATTTCCAAAAGCGTCCGTGGTTATGGATTCCGCCCGGTTTTGCAATTTTTATAACAGTTGTATCAATTAATTTACTTGGTGATGCACTTCGTGATGCGTTAGATCCAAAGATGAGACGGTAGGTGAGGGAATATGAGTAAAGCGGTAGTAGAGCTGAAAGATTTGCAAACACATTTTCAGACAGAAGAAGGAACAGTAAAGGCTGTTAATCATGTTAGCTTTGCAGTTCGAGAAGGTGAAACAGTTTGTGTTGTAGGTGAATCGGGTTGCGGAAAGAGTGTAACGGCGCTATCGATTATGGGACTTATTGCTGAATCAGGAAGTGTAGTAGGTGGAGACATTTTATATGAAGGAAAAAGTCTTTTAGGTATGAAAGAGAAAGAGCTTCGTAGTTTACGAGGAAATGATATTGCGATGATATTCCAAGAGCCGATGACATCGCTGAATCCCGTCTTCACTGTAGGAGAACAAATTGTAGAAACGTTAAGAGAGCATGAATTACTTAGTAAAAATGAGGCGTATAAAAAGGCAATCGAATTAATTCGTAAAGTTGGTATAGCTCGTGCGGATGAAATTGTCCATTCGTATCCACATGAACTAAGTGGAGGCATGTTACAACGCATTATGATTGCTGTTGCGCTTAGTTGTAATCCTAAGTTATTAATTGCTGATGAGCCGACAACAGCTCTTGATGTTACGATTCAAGCCCAAATATTAGACTTATTAAGGCAAATAAAAGAGGAACTTAAAACATCCATTTTATTAATTACACATGATTTAGGCGTTGTAGCAGAAATGGCTGATTACGTTGTCGTTATGTATGGCGGGAAAGTTATTGAAGAAGCACCGGTACTAGAGATATTCCAAAATCCGAAACACCCATATACGAAAGGGTTGTTGAAATCAAAACCAGTGATGGGAAAACGAATAGATAAACTATATTCTATTCCAGGGCAAGTTCCTAATTTAGTTGGTTTGGATGAGTTTTGCTATTTTAGTGGTCGTTGTGAGCATTGTATGGAAATATGTAAAGAAGAGGCACCAAATTTGAATGTGCACGATGAGAACCATAAAGTAGCTTGCTGGTTATATGAGGAGCGTGCGGAACAATGAGTGAACCATTATTAGAAGTGAAAAACTTAAAGACGTATTTTCCAATTAAGGGCGGCATATTTAGTAGAACGATTGGACATGTAAAGGCAGTTGATGGAGTAAGTTTTACTATTAATAAAGGTGAAGTGTTTGGCCTAGTTGGAGAATCAGGAAGTGGAAAAACAACGATAGGAAAAACAATTTTACGTCTCGTCCAAAAAACGGAGGGAGAAGTAAAGTTTAAAGGGCACGATGTTTATTCCTTATCCAAGGAGGAATTGAGAAAACATCGCCCTAATATGCAGCTTGTTTTTCAAGATCCATTTAGTTCATTAAACCCAAGAATGAGAATTGGAGAAGCACTTGGTGAGCCGATGTTGGCTCACGGACTAGCGACGAAAGAAAATGTTCGTGCAAAGGTGATAGAAGTATTGGAGTTATGTGGTTTAGCTCCGTATCATATTGACCGGTATCCTCATGAGTTTTCTGGTGGGCAACGTCAGCGTATCGTTATCGCAAGAGCTATGGTATTAAATCCAGAATTCATTGTAGCTGACGAACCTGTGGCAGCACTAGATGTATCTATTCAAGCACAAATCATTAATTTATTTAGTGAGTTACAGGAGAAAAAGGGATTATCTTATTTATTCATTTCACATGATTTAAGTGTTGTGGAACATTTATGTACAAAAATAGGAATTATGTATTTAGGAACGATTGTAGAAACGGCACCGCGTGATGAGTTATTTACGAATCCACTTCATCCGTATACAAAAGCATTGTTATCAGCTGTGCCAATACCAGATCCAACAGTGAAGCGGGAGCGAATTATACTAGAGGGGGATATTCCCAGTCCAGCAAATCCACCTTCAGGTTGTCGTTTTCATACACGCTGCCCGTTTGCGACAGATGTTTGTACACAAACGGTACCAGAGTTTCGTAATGTTGGTGAAGATCATTTTGTTGCTTGTCATCATGTATAAAAGAGAAGGACCCTTTCAGAAGTTGAAAGGGTCTTTTTTTTATTTACTAGATAAAGTTTGTTTTAAAACAAATTGCTCGATTGCATGGGCAACACCATGTTCATTGTTTGTTAATGTTACAACGTCACATAATTTTTTTACATCTTCTTCAGCATTTCCCATTGCAACAGATAAACCAGCAACTTCTAACATTGGTACATCATTAAAATTATCACCAATAGCAATTGTATCTTCAATTGGTATATTAAAATGAGCTGCCATCTGCTGTAGCCCATTTCCTTTATGGCCATTCTTATCCATAATTTCTAAATTAGTAGGAGCAGATGCTGTAACCATAATAGCAGTGTCTTCTTGTAACATACTTAATAACTGGGCGCGATGACCTGCATTGAACGTTAAAATGAAGAATTTAGATATTTCGAGTTCTTGATTGTTTACAACATCTTCGATTTTTTGGAAATCAGTAATTAGGTTTGATTTCTTTTGTTTTTCTGTAATTCTTTCGAGTTCTTCTAATGTAACATCTAGCGCATGCTTGTTTTCTTCGAATGCCTGCATCACTTGATCTTGCCATGTAGAAGGAGAGTAAACCCCTTTATTTGTATATAGCTTATATGGAAAACCTTCAGCTTCTAGTAATTTTGCAAGTTTGTACACTTTATCGTTTTGTAAACAACGCGAGTTAATTACTTTTCCATCCACGTAAACAATTGCCCCATTGCTTGCTCCAACTGGAAGAGATAATTGGTATTCTTCCAATAGTTTTAAAGCATCCTCTTTTGCGCGGCCAGAACAAATCATTACAATATGTCCAGCTTCTTGTGCAGTTTGGATTGCTTGTAAGTTCTCTTTGGAGATTTCAAGATTAGATGATAGTAGTGTACCATCCATATCTAATGCGATTAATTTCAAAATGACCACCTCTTTGTTTTTATTATACATAGTTATATAGAGGAAACATATAAACTTATCTTGGAAAGATAGTATTTTGTCCTATAGTGTACCATCCAGTGAAAACCTAGTAGATTCAACCTTACTTATTAAAGATTCACCTTGATTTGTAACAAAAGTAGAGAGGAATATAGTTATATTTAGGTTTATGACTGTAATGTTACACGAATGTTACAAACGTGAATGTAGTGGGAAATGCATTGAAATAGGGTTTTTAAGGGTGTTTATAAAAAAACGTAAAAAAATGTAATAAAATTTACGTAATCATATTGCAACGTAATAATAGTTATGTTACATTAGTGTTACAAACGTTACGTTATCAAATTCAATGTAACGATAACATAAAAACTATGAAAAAAACATTTCTTAGAAATTACATATAGAAAACTTATTCAAAGGGAGGATAAATGATATGAAAGAGCAAGTATTACAAGTAACAAAAGGTGACTTCGTAGGATCAGCAAGTGGAGCGGTAGTATTAACAGCATTAATCGTATTTCTATCAAGCGTATTAGTATAATAGAAGTTTTGTAACAAAAGATAAATGAAGGGAGAATGAAAGATATGAAAGAGCAAGTATTACAAGTAACAAAAGGTGACTTCGTAGGATCAGCAAGTGGAGCGGTAGTATTAACAGCATTAATCGTATTTCTATCAAGCGTATTAGTATAATAGAAGTTTTGTAACAAAAGATAAATGAAGGGAGAATGAAAGATATGAAAGAGCAAGTATTACAAGTAACAAAAGGTGATTTCGTAGGATCAGCAAGTGGAGCGGTAGTATTAACAGCATTAATCGTATTTCTATCAAGCGTATTAGTATAATAGAAGTTTTGTAACAAAAGATAAATGAAGGGAGAATGAAAGATATGAAAGAGCAAGTATTACAAGTAACAAAAGGTGATTTCGTAGGATCAGCAAGTGGAGCAGTAGTGTTAACGGCATTAATCGTATTTCTATCAAGCGTATTAGTATAATAAAAGTTTTAAATTGTACAAAATGAAAGGAGAATGAGGAATATGAACAGTGAACAAGTGCTACAAGTAACAAAAACAGATTTATTAGGATCATTAGGCGGAGCAGTAATATTAACATCATTTATTCTATTCCTTGCAAATATATTAGTATGAGAAATATAAATACAATTATTCAAAAAAAATAAAGACTCTAACGTATTAGTAAGTAGTTAATATGTTGGAGTCTTTTTTGTTTTCCCCACATATATACCTTCAATTATGAATATTTTCCCCTTACTTTAAAGAGAAAAAAGTCGAATTTTATATGTAAGAAAAAAAGAGGAATTTGACAGAAAAGATAGAAAATTTTAAAGGTCAGAAATTGTTAGCCTGCTAACTAATTTCTATAAATTGATGTTGGAAGCGTTTTCGGTTGGTTTTAGGTATGGACCATTTAATCTATTTACAGGGGGATGAAGAGATTATGAAACAAAAATCTATGGATACGCTAGCTGCACAAATGGAGGACTTTTTTCCGGTACGTGATGTAGATCATTTGGAGTTTTACGTAGGGAATGCAAAACAATCGAGTTATTACCTTGCGAGAGCGTTCGGATTCAAAATTGTGGCTTACTCTGGATTAGAAACAGGAAACCGTGAAAAGGTATCTTATGTTCTTGTGCAAAAAAATATGCGTTTTGTTGTGTCCGGGGCCCTAGGTAGCGATAATCGTATCGCAGAGTTTGTAAAAACTCATGGTGATGGTGTAAAAGACGTTGCATTACTTGTCGATGACGTTGATAAGGCTTACTCGGAAGCGGTGAAACGTGGTGCCGTCGCAATTGCTCCACCTGAGGAGTTAACAGATGAGGATGGTACATTGAAAAAAGCAGTTATTGGTACGTATGGTGATACAATTCACACGCTTGTAGAGCGTAAAAATTATAAAGGAACATTTATGCCAGGATTCCAAAAGGTTGAGTTTAATATTCCATTTGAAGAATCTGGTTTAATTGCTGTAGATCATGTAGTTGGTAACGTTGAGAAAATGGAAGAGTGGGTTAGTTATTACGAGAATGTTATGGGCTTTAAACAAATGATCCATTTCGACGATGATGATATTAGTACAGAGTATTCGGCATTAATGTCAAAAGTTATGACGAATGGAAGTCGTATTAAGTTCCCTATTAACGAACCAGCAGATGGAAAGAGAAAATCGCAAATTCAAGAATATCTTGAATTCTATAATGGAGCAGGTGTACAACATCTTGCCTTATTAACGAGTGATATTGTTAAAACAGTTGAAGCGCTTCGTGCAAATGGTGTGGAGTTTTTAGATACACCAGATACGTATTACGATGAGTTAACTGCGCGAGTTGGAAAAATCGATGAGGAAATTGATAAGTTAAAAGAATTAAAGATTTTAGTAGACCGTGATGATGAGGGCTATTTACTGCAAATCTTTACGAAACCAATTGTAGACCGTCCAACTTTATTTATTGAAATCATTCAACGTAAAGGTTCTCGTGGATTTGGTGAAGGGAACTTTAAAGCATTATTCGAATCAATTGAAAGAGAACAAGAGCGTCGCGGAAATTTATAAGATTTGTATCCACCAGCAAGAATTCTTTTGCTGGTGGAAATTTCATTTTCATAGGGAGGAATTATGATGAAATTTGTTACATTTCGTCTCCCTTCGAAAGAAATGCGAGCTGGGTGGCTTGAAGGTGACAAAGTAATCGATATGAATCTTGCTAGTGACGGAAAAGTCCCTTCCTCTATGCTCGCCTTTTTAGAGAAAGCGGATGAGTATGTAGAGCTGCTGCGTAATAGTAAGAATCCAAACAAGGGTATATATTCCTTAGAAGAAGTACAATTGACAGCTGTTATTCCTAATCCGGGTAGCATTCGAGATTTTTATGCATTTGAACAGCATGTAAAAACAGCTCGCGGACGAAGAGGACTAGATGTTGTACCTGAATGGTATGATGTCCCGGTTTTTTATTTTACTAACCATCGTGCTGTTATTGGTCCAGATGATTTTGTAATTGGTCCGAAGAAGTCTAAAAAGCTTGATTATGAATTAGAGATTGCTTGTGTAATCGGAAAAGAAGGAAGAAATATTTCTCGTGAGCAAGCAGAGGAATATATTTTTGGTTATTGTATTATGAACGACTGGAGTGCAAGGGACTTACAAGCAACAGAAATGAAGGTAGGGCTTGGACCAGCAAAAGGAAAAGACTTTGCAACTTCATTAGGAGCGTATCTCGTTACGAAAGAGGAATTAGACATTTATCGTAATGGTAATCGATATGATTTAGAGATGACTGCTCACGTGAATGGGAAACTATTATCAAAGGGAAATTTCCAAGATATTTACTATACGTTTGCTGAAATGATTGAACGTGCTTCACAAGACGTGACCTTATATCCGGGAGATGTGATCGGTTCTGGAACAGTAGGAACAGGATGTATTTTAGAACTTGGTACAGAAGAGTGGCTACAAGATGGAGATGTTGTAGAGCTGTCGATTACTGGTTTAGGTACGTTACGTAATACGGTCAAAAAAGACATGAAAGCAGGTGATGGGCATGTTTTATCGTCACATGGGGGAGCTACCTCATAAACGACATGTACAATTTCGTAAAAAAGATGGAGCGCTTTATCGTGAACAGGTAATGGGAACGAAAGGTTTTTCTGGTACGCAGTCTATTTTGTACCATCATTATATGCCAACGGAAGTAGGTCATGCGGCAGTATCTCATTCTTGTCAGTTGCAGTATGAAGAAGATGTAGCTCTTGCACATCGTCATTTTCGCACGAAAGAAAATAAAAAAACGGGCGATGCAGTAAGCGGAAGAAATTTTATGCTTGGGAATGAGGATTTATTAATTGGAGTAGTGACTCCGACAGAAAAAATGGACTATTTCTATCGTAATGGCGATGGCGATGAAATGTTATTTGTTCATTATGGAACAGGAAAAATCGAAACAATGTTCGGAACGATTCACTATAGAAAAGGTGATTATGTAACGATCCCAATTGGAACGATTTATCGTGTTATTCCAGATGAAGGAGAGACTAAGTTTCTTGTTGTAGAGGCGAATAGCCAAATTACAACACCACGTCGCTATCGCAATGAATATGGGCAATTGTTAGAACATAGCCCGTTTTGTGAGAGAGATATTCGTGGCCCGGAAAAATTAGAGACATATGATGAGAAAGGTGAGTTTGTCGTAATGACAAAGTCGAGAGGATATATGCATAAGTATGTTTTAGGGCATCATCCGCTAGATGTTGTTGGGTGGGATGGTTATTTATATCCGTGGGTCTTTAATGTGGAGGATTTTGAACCAATTACAGGCCGTATTCATCAGCCACCACCAGTACATCAAACATTCGAAGGGCATAATTTCGTCATTTGCTCTTTCGTACCGCGTTTATACGATTATCATCCAGAATCTATCCCGGCACCGTATTATCATAGTAACGTGAATAGTGATGAAGTACTGTACTATGTAGAAGGAAACTTTATGAGCCGAAAAGGTGTGGAAGAAGGGTCTATTACACTTCACCCGAGCGGAATTCCTCATGGGCCGCATCCTGGGAAAACAGAGGCAAGTATCGGAAAAAAAGAGACGCTTGAATTAGCCGTTATGATAGATACATTCCGTCCGCTTCGTATTGTAAAACAAGCACATGAAACGGAAGATGAAAAGTATATGTATAGCTGGATTGAAGATGGTTCATATACTGTGAAATAAGCAAAAAGAGGCGTGCTCAATAAAGGAGCACGCCTCTTTAATATGTATAATGACACCAAAATAAGGTGATAGAAAGATTCTCAGAAAGAATAATAAGGATATTGTATATTCCGAAAGATTTCTACTTATTTCGACAAAAGTATTGACGAGAAAAAGTGTTATGAGTAAAATAAAAAAGCGAATTAAAAATTTTCAGAAAATTTAAAACTTGGAGGAGTGGACGATGAAGCAAATTTTTCAAAAGAAGCCTATTGCAAAGTTAATGCAAGAAAGTAAGCAAAAAACGTTAGCGAGAACATTGGGCGCACTGGATTTAACTATGCTTGGAATCGGAGCGATTGTTGGAACTGGTATTTTCGTTCTTACAGGCGTAGTGGCAGCAAAACATTCTGGACCAGCTATTATATTATCATTCGCGATAGCCGCATTAGCCTGTGCCTTTGCTGCATTTTGTTATGCTGAATTTGCTTCTTCAGTTCCTGTCTCGGGTAGCGTATATACATATACGTACGCGACGATGGGAGAAGTATTCGCGTTTTTAATTGGTTGGGATTTAATGCTTGAATATTTACTTGCTACATCTGCTGTAGCAAATGGATGGTCCGCTTATTTTCAGTCTTTACTAAAGGGATTTGGGATTCATATTCCGACCATTCTTTCTTCGGCCCCAGGCACAGGAAAAGGTGGAATAATTGATTTGCCTGCAGTCTTAATTATTTTAGTGATGACAGCTCTTTTATCTAGGGGTGTTCGAGAGAGTGCACGTGTAAATAATATTATGGTATTTATTAAAATAGCAGTTGTTCTTATTTTTATCTTTGCTGGTTTTAATTATGTGAAGCCTGAAAACTGGACGCCTTTTATGCCATTTGGTTTAGATGGTGTAATGGCTGGGGCTGCTACAGTATTCTTCGCATTTATAGGATTCGATGCAGTTTCAACAGCTGCGGAAGAAGTGAAACGTCCACAACGTGATTTACCAATCGGCATTATTGCATCGTTATTAATATGTACAGTTCTTTATATCGTTGTTTCACTTATTCTGACAGGAATTGTTCCATACGGCCAGCTGAATATATCAGATCCAGTTGCTTTTGCACTTCAATTTATTGGACAAGATGGTTTAGCGGGGGTAATTTCAGTAGGGGCAATCACAGGGATTACAACTGTAATGCTAGTGATGATGTATGGGCAAGTTCGTGTTTCATATGCGATGAGCCGTGATGGGTTATTGCCGAAGCGTCTGGCTAAGGTTCACCCGAAATTTAAAACACCGTTTTTAAATACATGGATAACGGGTATTATTGCAGCATTGATTTCAGGATTAATAGATTTAAATGTATTGGCACACCTTGTAAACATGGGGACATTGTCAGCCTTTGCACTCGTAGCTGTTGCGGTTATTGTGATGAGAAAGACTCATCCGGATTTACCAAGAGCATTTAAGGCGCCACTCGTACCATTTTTACCAGCGTTAACAGTAATTTTCTGTTTATACTTAATGCTTCAATTATCAGGGACAGCGTGGATTAGTTTTGGAGTATGGATGGTTATCGGTATAGCGGTTTACTTCTTATATAGTCGAAAACATAGTGTTTTAAATAATAGTAAAAAAGAAGATGATGTAGCGAATTTATAAGTGGAAAAATCCATTCTAATTCTGTTAGAATGGTTTTTTTATTTGAAAATTTACATTTTTCTGAATCTATTATAAGATAATTGTTGGTCAACTAAAGGGGTGAAAATATGAAAAATACATGGCGTGAGCTAAGGGAAATGGATCGTAACGTATGGATTCGATTTATCGGTGAGACATTGAATGGAATTGCGATGATGATGTTAATGCCTTTTTTCGCATTATATTTAAAAGATAAGGTAGATTCTTTATTACAGGTTGGAGTTATTATGGCGCTTTCTCCAATTGCTGCAAGCTTTGGATCGCTTATAGGTGGAAGAATTGCTGATATATATGGAAGAAAGCCGATTATGATATTTTCAATGGCAAGTAATGCATTATTAATGCTCGGTTTTTTATTTATAGAAGGGTTTATTTCATATGCAATTTTATCTGTTTTTTTAGGATTAAGTAATTCTTTATTTCATCCAGCTGCATCAGCGATGGTTGCAGATGTGACCGCGCCAGAAAAAAGAACCGAAGCATATGGTTTATTGCGAATGGGACACAATATAGGTGCTGCAATCGGTCCAATAATGGGTGCATCAGTAGTGGTGTTGTCAAAGAATCTTGTGTTTATTATTGCTTCTTCTACGATGCTATTTTATGCATTACTTGTACTAATTCTTATCCAGGAGACAATGCCAAAAGCAGCAGATAAAAAAGAAGAGAATGCAGAGAAGGAATCAGGTGCAGTTTGGAAAGTTTTAATGAGAGATAAGGCGTTAATGATTTATTTGTTAGCAGGTATCATTATTTCTATGGGATTTTCTCAAACAGAAGGCATGTTACCACTTCACTTTGATAATGAAATGAAGGATATTTTTGGAGTTAACAATCCATACCCGTATTTAATGGCGCTAAATGGACTATTAGTTGTGTTGTTCCAGTTTCAAATTTCAAAATGGGCGACAGATAAACCTGTCGGAAAGACGATGTTATACGGGGCGTGTTTGTTTGGAATTGGTTTGTTTTTTATAGGGTGGTTACCGAAGTGGTTTGGAGAATTTAATACAAATGCTACAATTATTTTAGTGACGTTAATGTTCGTGTATGCCATATATACGTTAGGCGAGATGATTATGTCGCCTGTACAGATGACGTTTGTAGCGAATTTGGCCCCTGAGCATTTGAGAGGAACTTATATGGGAGCAGCGAGTTTGCAGTGGATTACGGGAAGTGCATTTGGTCCACTTCTTGGAGGTTTTTTATTAGATAGATTACTCGGACATTTCTTATTTACAATTTTAGGTGTAGGATGTTTAGTTGCAGGTATTGTATACGTTTCTTTAGATCGCCTTGTGGAACAAAGGCAAAAGGACACACTAACCAAACAATCTTCTTAATAAAATAGGTGACATACACAAAAAGGGGATTTCTACATATTTTAGGTACATAACTAGATTAGGTTGCCATTTCATTTTGTGTAGTTGTGAAGAAAATGAAATAGAAAAGTGTAGAAATCCAATAAGTGGTGTCATTTAATTATTTGTGGAAGTTACATTTTATTTCAAATAGGAACTACCTATTTTTATAAAAAGTGCTAAAATAGAAAAATGAAAACAATTGGTTAGGGTGATTTAATTGACGAAAATTAAATTAGGTTTATTATATGGTGGAAAATCAGCTGAGCATCAAGTTTCGTTACAGACGGCTCTTGCTGCTATTAAAGCGTTAAATCAAGATAAATTCGAGATTCATCCGATTTATATTACAGAGCAAGGTCAATGGGTACGCGGTGAGCGTATTGAAGGTGAAGTAACGGATGTTGAAGCTTTAAAAATGAGCGGTGCAGAAAATTCGATTTCTCCGTTATCATTAAGCACGGAAATTATTCCATCTGCAACTTCTGAGGAAGATGCTATCGACGTTATTTTTCCATTACTACATGGACCAAATGGTGAAGATGGAACGGTTCAAGGGTTATTAGAATTAATGAACATTCCTTATGTAGGAAATGGTGTTCTAGCATCGTCTGCCGGTATGGATAAAGTTGTTATGAAAAATATCTTTGCAGAAGCTGGTTTGAAACAAGCGAAATATGCATCTTTCATTCGTAGTGCATGGGAAAAAAATCGCGAAGAAGCTTATGACAAAGTAGAAGAGAAGTTAGGGTATCCTTGCTTCGTAAAACCAGCAAACCTTGGTTCAAGTGTTGGTATTAATAAATGTAAAAATCGTGAAGAACTTGAGAGTGCATTTGAAGAGGCATTCCAATTCGACCGCAAAATTATTGTAGAAGAAAATATCGTAGGTCGTGAAGTAGAAGTTGGTGTACTAGGTAACGACGAACCGAAATGTTCAGTTGTAGGTGAAATCGTACCGAAAAAGGACTTTTATGATTATAAGTCGAAGTACATCGATGGTGATACAGCGTTAATTATTCCAGCTGAAATGACAGAAGAAGAGTCTAATGTAATTAAGCGAGATGCAATTGTTGCATTCCAATCTTTAGATGGTGCAGGCTTAACACGAGCTGATTTCTTCTTAACGAAAGACGGAGAAGTATATATTAACGAAGTAAACACAATGCCAGGATTTACGCCGTTTAGTATGTTCCCTCTATTATGGCAACATACTGGATTACCATATCCAGAATTAATTGAAGAGCTAATTCGTTTGGCGATTGAACGTCACGAAGAAAAACAAAAAATTAAATATACAATATAACAAAAAAGGAGGAGGCACTATTCGAAGGAATAGTGCTTCCTCTATGTAAGGAGTGTTTTCATGATTAATCGAACGTTAAAACAAGTAGAACAGATGATAAATGGTACGGGATTAGCAGAGCAGTATGAGGGAATTACTATACAGGGAGTGTCTATTGATACGAGAAAAATCGAAAAAGGAAATTTATATGTTCCGATTCAAGGTGAACGTTTCGATGGACATGCTTTTGTAGATAAAGCTGTTGAAAATGGAGCTGTTGCTACATTATGGATGAAAGATGTAGCAAATCCGCCTGAGAATCTTCCAGTTATTTTTGTAGAAGACACACTATTGGCATTACAAATGTTAGCGAAAAACTATCGCGATCAATTGGATGTTAAAGTTATTGGTGTGACAGGTAGTAACGGTAAAACATCTACGAAAGATATTGTAACAAGCCTTCTTGCGACTAAATTCAAAGTTCAAAAAACAGAAGGTAATTTCAATAACCATATCGGTTTACCTCTTACTATTTTAAACCTAGAAGAAAATACGGAAGTTGCTGTATTAGAAATGGGTATGTCAAGCCGAGGAGAAATTGAATTCTTATCTAAGTTAGCTCGTCCTAATGCAGCTATCATTACGAACATTGGTGAGGCGCATTTAATGGATTTAGGCTCTCGTGAGGCAATTGCAGAAGCGAAATTAGAAATTGTGGCAGGATTACAAGAAGGCGGAGTGTTCGTATATAACGGAGATGAGCCATTATTAACAAATCGTGTTCCTGAAATGAATTTAGCGACGGAAACAGTAACATTTGGTGATGCCAGAGCAAACGATTACTATCCAACGACTGTAACATTACAGGCAACTGGCACACATTTTAAAATGAATAGAGAAGAAAACATTTCATTCTATATACCAGTGTTAGGGAAACATAATGTGTATAATACACTTGCTTCCATGGCGATTGCGAAACATTTTGGTGTGACATGGGAAGAAATGAAACAAGGTTTAGTAACACTTCAAATGACAGGTATGCGCATGGAAATTGTAAAAAAGGATAGTGGGTTAACAGTTATCAATGATGCTTACAATGCAAGTCCGACAGCTATGGAAGCAGCATTCCATTTAATGAATGGTTTAGATGGTTTTTCTCAAAAAATCGTCGTGCTTGGTGATATGTTAGAGCTTGGAGACCAAGAGGTTCAATTTCATTATGAAGTAGGTAAATTAATTGACCCAGCAAAAATCTCATATGTATTCACATATGGTAGATTAGGGGCTCAAATTGCTGAGGGAGCGGAAATTAATTTCCCTGGTGAACGTGTAAAGGCCTATCATAATAAAGAAGAGCTTGTAAAAGATTTACAGGCGGTAGTTGGTAATAACGATGTTGTATTAGTTAAAGCATCTCGTGGTATGAAATTAGAAGAAGTTATTACGATGTTGAAATAATTGGTGAATATAAATAGGGATGATAGTCACGAAAATAGAAGAAACTTATAATAAGCGCTTACAGAGGATGTTAAAAAATAAAAGTGAAGAAAAAAAGTCCTGAATATGAAAATAAGGTAACAGTTGGGTTTGCTTTTTGCACATACAAAACTTATAATTGATAAAGTGTAATAACGTTTAAAAGTATTTTCGTGTAGAAATACGCCCGTTTATATACGTGAGCATTCAGGAAAAGGGCTTTTCCGCCAATTCGGAAAATGCCTTTTTTTAAATGATAAGTATAGGATAGAAAAGGAGAAGTAACATTGACAACATTTCGAGAATTAGGATTAAGTGAATCTTTATTGCAATCTGTTGAAAGTATGGGCTTTGAAGAGGCTACGCCGATTCAAGCTGAAACAATCCCACATGCATTGCAAGGTAAAGATATTATTGGGCAAGCGCAGACAGGTACAGGGAAAACAGCAGCATTTGGATTACCGCTATTAGATAAAGTAGATACTCGTAAAGAAGCAGTTCAAGGTATTGTTATCGCGCCAACGCGTGAATTAGCAATTCAAGTTGGAGAAGAACTATACAAAATTGGTAAACATAAACGCGTTCGTATTTTACCAATTTATGGTGGTCAAGATATTAACCGCCAAATTCGTGCTCTAAAAAAACACCCACACATTATTGTTGGTACGCCGGGTCGTATTTTAGATCATATTAACCGTAAAACACTTCGCCTACAAAACGTTGAGACTGTTGTTCTTGATGAAGCGGATGAAATGTTAAACATGGGCTTCATTGAAGATATTGAAGCAATTTTAACAGATGTGCCAGAAACACATCAAACATTATTATTCTCAGCGACAATGCCAGATCCAATCCGTCGTATTGCTGAGCGTTTCATGACTGAGCCTCAACACATTAAAGTAAAAGCAAAAGAAGTAACAATGCCAAACATTCAGCAGTTCTATTTAGAAGTGCAAGAAAAGAAAAAGTTTGACGTATTAACGCGCTTACTAGATATTCAATCTCCAGAGCTTGCGATCGTATTCGGTCGTACAAAGCGTCGTGTTGATGAATTATCAGAAGCATTAAACTTACGTGGTTATGCAGCAGAAGGTATTCATGGTGACTTAACACAAGCGAAACGTATGTCTGTATTACGTAAATTTAAAGAAGGTGCTATTGAAGTTCTTGTTGCAACAGATGTTGCTGCGCGTGGTCTTGATATTTCAGGCGTAACACACGTATACAACTTCGATATCCCACAAGATCCAGAATCATACGTTCACCGTATCGGTCGTACTGGCCGTGCAGGTAAAAAAGGTATTGCAATGTTATTTGTAACACCACGTGAATCAGGACAATTAAAAAATATCGAGCGTACAACAAAACGTAAGGTTGACCGTATGGAAGCACCGACACTTGACGAGGCACTAGAAGGTCAACAACGTTTAATCGCTGAAAAACTTCAAAGCACAATTGAAAATGATAACTTATCATACTACAAGCGTATTGCAGAAGAAATGTTAGAAGAGAACGACTCTGTAACAGTAGTAGCTGCTGCTTTAAAAATGATGACAAAAGAGCCAGATACAACACCAATCGCTTTAACATCAGAACCACCAGTTGTTTCAAGAGGTGGCGGTTCTAAAAAACGCGGTGGTAACGGAGGCGGATACCGTGATGGTAACCGTAATCGTAGTCGTGATGGACGCAGTGGCGATGGTCGTAACCGTGACCGTAACCGTGACGGACGCAGTGGCGATGGTCGTAACCGTGATCGCAATCGTGATGGTGGCCGTGATGGTAACCGTGGTCGTAGAGGTGAAGGTCAAGGTCGCCCTGGATCTTCTTCAAATGGACGCGGCGAAAGAAAACATCATAGCCGTCCACAAGCTTAATAAAAAAAGAGAATGCCCTTTGTTGGCATTCTCTTTTTTTATTTCTAAAATTGTACATACTACATAATAACTCATGTAGAAAAGAGGTACGATATGCTTGTAAGGCTTGGGTATGTTGCGATGAGTGTGCATTTGAAGAACGCATCTCCATCTCAAACGATGACATATGCACAGTTTCAACGGATTGATGATCGAGAGGCTGCGATTCGTAAACTTGAAAGAATCGCTAATTCGAATTTGGAAAATTGCTTGCGGTTATTAAAGCATAATAAGGGGCATGATATATCTTTCTTTCGACTTAGTTCTAAGCTTATTCCTTTAGCGAATCATGAGGAGTTGTTAGAGTGGAACTATATTCGTCCATTAAAAGAAAGTTTAAAAGTGCTAGGTGAATACGCAATTCGTATGAATATGCGTATTGATTTCCATCCGGATCACTTTGTTGTACTAAATTCACCGGAGGAAAGTATTTTTAAACAGTCAGTAAAAACTTTGCAGATGCACAAAAAAATGTTAAAAGGTATGGGGATTGCACATAAGCAACGATGTGTATTACATGTTGGAGGAGGTTATAAAGATAAAGAGCTCGCATTAGAACGCTTTATAGAAAATTGGTCTAACGTTCCAAGGGGTATTCAAGAAATGATCATGTTAGAAAATGATGATACAACCTTCACGCTAGCGGAAACATTGTATTTAGGAGAAAAATTAGACATTCCGGTCGTGTTTGATTTGCATCATCATACGATGAACAATGAACGAGAAGATTGGCATGAAGATTGGGCGCGTGTTGTTCATACGTGGGAAACATCTTTGTTACCAGTTAAAATGCATATCTCCAGTCCTAGAGATGAGAAAGACCCGAGGGCACACGCTGATTTTATTGATGTTGATGCATTCTTATCTTTTTTAAGAAGGATTAAGGGAAGTGTTGGGCAAATTGATTGTATGATTGAGGCGAAGCAGAAGGATGAGTCTTTATTTCAACTCATGAGAGACTTAAGTAAACAAATAGATGTGGAAATTATCGATGGTGCGAGCTTTTACATTAAATAAGCTCAGCACCATCGAATTTTTTTGTTAAAAAAGGAGTTAAAATACCACCGGTTATTAATCCTGCTAAATGGCTTATAGGATTGGCGAAAGGATTAAAGAAAGTAAATAATAGTAATATAAGTATCATGATTGAGAAAATAGCAATTTCTTTTGAGTGTGAAGGGCGGTATCGATTGTACAATAAAAATAGTTGGGCGCCTAGTAACCCGAAAATCCCACCAGATGCTCCCGTATGAATGTATTCAGGAGGCATAATAATATAAGAAGCGATATTTCCGGAAATACCGGGAAGAAAAAATAGAATGATAAAAGAAATGTGTCCGAGTTGTTTTTCGATAGAAGAGCCAAGAATAAATAAGCAAATACTATTAGAAAGAAAATGTTGTAAGTCCACGTGTACGAGCAGAGAAGTTATGACACGCCACCATTCTCCTTTAGTGATATATTCATTGTTAGCTGCCATTGGAAAGAGAAAGAAGTCGCCTAACATCATCATGAATAGTTGAATAAGAAGTAAAGAGAGGATGATTGGATTTAAGGAAATGCGAGTGGGTCGTATTAGCATGCTGGTAGTATCACTCCTTTTGCATCAGAATGATTCTCTGTTATTCTTACAATATGAAAGAAGAAAGCTAAATAGAAGAAGGGGATTTCGAAATGATTGTAGGGATTGGAATAGATATTATTGAATTGAATCGAATTGAAAAAATGCTAGATGGAAAGCTTAAATTTATGGAACGTATTTTAACTGAAAGTGAACGTAATGTTGCTATGGAACTGAAAGGGAGTCGCCTTACAGAGTTTGTAGCGGGAAGATTTGCAGCGAAAGAGGCGTATTCAAAAGCGGTAGGCACTGGTATCGGGAAAGAAGTGAGTTTTTTAGATATTGAAGTGAAAAATGATGATAGAGGGAAGCCGCTTCTTATTGCAAATACAGAGCATATTGTTCATTTATCAATTAGTCATAGTAAGGAATTTGCTGTTGCACAAGTTGTTTTAGAAAGCTTGTCACGCTAGTCTGCATATTTCATATCCTTGTCTCATATATTTGAGGTAGCGATAAGGAAGGTACACCTTCCATTCATTTATAGGGGCAAAGGGGCTGAAGTGATGAAAAGGCGTCTGTTTTTAGTTCTTGTCGGTTTATTGACCGTTTTTGTGTTGGCGGGCTGTATGGAAAAGAAACAAGATGATGTTGTGAGAGATTTAGAAGCGAAAGTGAAAGGGATGAAAAGTTATCAAGCTGAAGCGAAATTAACTATTAAAACAGGGAATGAGCCTCAGGAGTATAAAGTGGAAATTTGGCATAAAGAACCTTCTTTTTATCGTGTGAATTTACAGAATGCAAAAAAAGATCAGAGCCAAATTATTTTAAGAAATGAAGAAGGGGTATTTGTATTAACTCCAGCGCTTAATAAGAGTTTCCGTTTTCAAAGTGATTGGCCGCAAAATAGTAGCCAGGCCTATTTATATGAATCACTTGTAAGAGATATTTTGCAGGATAAGAAAAACCTTACTTTCGAGAAAACAGATAAATATTATATTTTCAAAACAAAAACAAACTATCAACATCAAAATATGTTACCGAAACAAGAGATTACATTGAAGAAAAGCGATTTAACACCAGTTTCGGTGAAATTAATGGATAATGATCAAAATGTTCTTGTGAAAGTAGATTTCTCTAAAGTGAAATTCGATGCGAAATTTGATAAAGGTGCATTTGATACGAAACAAAATATGTCTAGAGCGCAAGTAGATGTTCAAACAACAGCGAAAGAAGACAAACCATTTGCTATTTTGTATCCGCGTGATACGCCGCAAGGCATGACTCTGAAAGACGAAAAAGAGTTGAAGACAGACAGTGGCAAGCGTACGATACTCACATACACTGGAAATAAGAAATCCTTTACCTTAATACAAGAAAAGGCAAAAGTTGCAGAGGCTTCGTCAGCAGTAAGTGTAAGTGGAGAGCCGGTTGATCTTGGGTTTACGATTGGTGCATTGACGAAAGAATCTGTAACGTGGTCACATAACGGAGTAGAATATATGCTCGTGTCTAAAGGTTTAGAGCCGAATGAGTTGTTAATGGTAGCTCGTTCAGTTACAGCGAAGCAGGTGAAGTAAACTTCTTAGACGTGGTGATATATGTGCACCACGTCTTTTCTTAGTTTGAAGGTGGATTTCATAAAAGAAGCATATAAAAGAATAAGCTTCGCATATCGTGTATAAGGAAGTGTATTTATGGAAGAAGCGTCATTTTACCGTGATACTTGGGTGGAAGTGGATTTAGATGCGATTTATAACAATATTACGCATATTAAAGAGTTCATTCCGAGTAATGTTGAGATTTTTGCTGTAGTTAAAGCGAATGCATATGGGCACGATTATGTACCGGTGGCTAAAACCGCATTAGAAGCAGGTGCAACAAGATTAGCAGTTGCTTTTTTAGATGAAGCCTTAGTTCTTAGAAGGGCTGGTATTACCGTACCAATTTTAGTGCTAGGTCCTTCCCCGCCTCGAGATATAAATGTAGCTGCTGAAAATGATGTAGCATTAACTGTTTTTCAAAAAGAATGGGTGGAAGAAGCCATCAAACTATGGGATGGTTCATCTATAATGAAATTCCATATTAATTTTGATAGTGGTATGGGGAGAATTGGAATACGCGAACGCAAAGAATTAAAAGAATTCTTAAAGAGTTTAGAAGGTGCACCATTTTTAGAGTTAGAAGGAGTATATACGCATTTTGCAACAGCAGATGAGGTTGAGACTTCGTATTTTGATAAGCAATATAACACGTTCTTGCAGCAGTTAAGTTGGTTGAAGGAATTCGGAGTGGATCCTAAATTTGTCCATACAGCTAATAGTGCTGCAACTTTACGTTTTCAAGGAATTACATTTAATGCAGTACGAATTGGTATTGCGATGTATGGATTATCCCCATCTGTAGAAATACGTCCTTTTTTACCATTTAAATTAGAACCGGCGTTATCATTGCATACGAAAGTTGCTCATATTAAACAGGTGATTAAAGGGGATGGAATTAGTTATAACGTCACTTACCGAACAAAAACTGAAGAATGGATTGCAACTGTTGCGATTGGATATGCAGATGGCTGGCTTAGAAGATTACAAGGATTTGAAGTGCTTGTGGATGGTAAAAGAGTACCGATTGTAGGGAGAGTAACAATGGATCAATTCATGATTCATCTTCCTTGTGAAGTCCCGCTTGGTACGAAAGTTACACTCATTGGACGACAAGGTGATGAATATATTAGCGCTACAGAGGTTGCTGAATATTCCGGGACTATTAATTATGAAATTATTGCAACGATTAGTTTCCGTGTGCCGAGAATATTTATACGACATGGTAAAGTTGTAGAAATCATCAATTATTTGAATAATATATAGAAGATCATCTAATTTGCTTCTTGTCATTTAATTGAGCTTTTTATTGATGGAAAATATGCTCTTTTTTGATGAGAAGCTTTTACTTATAATCACTTTTAATATAAGTTTTGCATAGGAATTCTTTTGTTCCTTGTTTAAAATAAGATGAAAAATAATAGAAGATGAATGTTTTTCCTGTGAATTGGAAAACATAAGCAAGGAATAAGGAAGTCTTTGCAACAGGCTCCATACAATGGTATTATTACAATAGGTGTCATATATATATTTGGGTGTGTAGTTGACGGTGGAGGTGTATTTTTGTGTCCGAATCAAGTGTAACTACTGAAATCGTGGTTCGGTTGCCAAAGCAAATGGTAACGGAATTGGACGGAATTGGAAAACAAGAGAATAAGAATCGCCATGAACTAATTTGCCAGGCAACACAACTGTTATTGCGTCAACATAAGACGAAGAAACGCTACCAACATGAATCAATGCGACGTGGGTACATTGAAATGGGAAAAATTAATCTTGGTATTGCATCTGAAGCTTTCTTAGCAGAGTATGAAGCAGCTCATACGGTAGAACGCTTAGTTAGCGGGGGGTAATATTTTGATTGTAAAACGCGGCGACGTGTATTTTGCAGACCTTTCCCCAGTTGTTGGTTCTGAGCAAGGAGGCGTTCGTCCGGTTCTTGTCATTCAAAATGACATCGGAAATCGTTTTAGTCCAACGGTGATTGTAGCGGCTATTACTGCACAGATTCAAAAAGCGAAATTACCCACTCATGTGGAAATTGATGCGAAAAAGTATGGATTTGAGAGAGATTCTGTTATTTTACTTGAGCAGATTCGAACAATCGATAAGCAACGCTTAACGGACAAAATCACTCATTTGGATGAAGTGATGATGATTCGTGTAGATGAAGCGTTACAAATTAGTTTAGGACTAATAGATTTTTAAATCGGCAGTTTAAGTTGCTCTCTTTGAAGGGCAACTTTTTTTTATTATAGAGGAGGTTACGGTTGTATATGGAAATGGTAGATAATCGACAAGCGTTAATGAAAATGTTAGTGAAAGAATTAGGCTTTACCGAAAAGCAAGTTCGTCATGTTATTCAATTAACAGAAGAAGGTAACACAGTTCCATTTATTGCTCGTTACCGAAAAGAATGGACAGGCTCTTTAGATGAGGTGCAAATTCGTGCAATCTTAGAGAGATGGCAATATATGATGCAGCTTGAAGATAGGAAAGAAGAGGTTCTTCGTCTTATTGGTGAAAAGGGTAAGCTAACCGAAGAGTTGCGCCGTCATATTGTTGCCGCAACGAAACTACAGGAAGTAGAAGATTTATATCGTCCTTATAAAGAGAAAAGAAGAACGAAAGCGACGATTGCAAAAGAAAAAGGATTAGAACCGCTAGCTGAATGGTTATTGTTATATAAAAAAGAAGATCCGGCTAAAAAGGCTATGGAATTTGTTAATGCAGAAAAAGAAGTGGAATCTGCAGAAGAGGCGTTGCAAGGTGCGCAAGACATTATTGCAGAAATCGTTTCAGATGAAGCTGCGTATCGTAGTTGGATTCGGAATGTTACTTTTAGAAAAGGTGTTATGTCTTCGGTTGTAAAAGACGAAGAAAAAGATGAAAAGAATATATATGAAATGTATTACAGTTATGAAGAACCGTTGCAGAAAGTAGTACCGCATCGTGTATTAGCGATGAATCGCGGTGAGAAAGAAGATATATTGAGAGTTTCTGTTGTTCCACCAGTAGATGAGATAATAACTTTCTTATATAAGAAAGTAATCCGTGATAACGATTCAAAAAGTGCGCATTATGTACAATTAGCGATTGAGGATGGCTATAAACGATTAATTCAATCTTCGATTGAAAGAGAAATTCGAAAAGAATTAACAGAAACAGCTGAAGAACAAGCGATACATATTTTCTCTGAGAACTTACGTAATTTATTATTACAACCTCCAATGAAAGGGAAGGTTGTGCTAGCCGTAGACCCTGCATATAGAACTGGTTGTAAATTAGCTGTAGTAGATGATACGGGGAAAGTTCTATATATCGATGTTATTTATCCGCATCCACCTGTTCGTAAATATGATGATGCAAAAAAGAAAGTTCTTTCTATTATAGATAAATATCAAGTTGAAATGATTGCAATTGGGAACGGCACAGCTTCTAGAGAAACGGAAGAGTTTATAGTAGATGTATTACAAAGTGTGAAACAGGATGTTTTCTATATTATTGTAAATGAAGCAGGGGCAAGTGTGTATTCGGCTTCCGATTTAGCTCGTGAGGAATTCCCTGATTTCCAAGTTGAAGAAAGAAGCGCGGTTTCAATTGGAAGACGCCTGCAAGATCCACTTGCTGAGCTCGTGAAAATTGACCCTAAATCGGTAGGGGTGGGGCAATATCAACATGATGTAACTCAAAAGAGATTAAATGAATCGTTAACATTTGTGGTAGAGACAGCAGTTAACCAAGTTGGTGTGAATGTAAATACAGCTTCAGTTGCATTGTTACAATATGTTTCGGGGTTATCAAAAACAGTTGCGAAAAATATTGTAGCTAAGCGTGAGGAAGATGGGAAATTTACGAAGCGTACTGAATTAAAGAAAATCCCTCGTTTAGGCGCGAAAACATATGAACAGTGTATTGGGTTTTTACGTATATTAGAAGGCGCGAATCCGTTAGATCGTACAGGGATCCATCCAGAACAATATAAAAATGTCGAATTGCTACTAAAGAGTCTAGGGTTATCGAAGAATGATGTAGGGAAACCGAACTTGCAGGAGAGTTTAGAGGGAGTGGATGTTTCTAAATTATCTCAAGAGACGGAGATCGGTGAGCCGACATTGGTTGATATTATTGATGCCTTAATTAGTCCAGAGCGAGACATGAGGGATGAATTGCCAAAACCACTTCTGAAAAAAGGGATTTTGAAATTAGAAGATTTACAGCGTGGTATGGAACTGGAAGGGACAGTTCGTAACGTTGTTGATTTTGGTGCTTTTGTTGACATTGGTGTAAAACAAGATGGTTTAGTGCATATTTCTAAATTAAGCAAACAGTTTGTAAAGCATCCATTAGATGTTGTATCTGTAGGGCAAATCGTAAAAGTATGGGTAGATGATATTGATACAAAAAAAGGTCGTGTTGCATTATCTATGTTACCGATTGAATAGTAAGAAAAGAGAGCAGATAAAACTGCTCTTTTTTTATGGAGTAGAAAGTGTAATGGATTATGAGCTTTGATGTATTTTGCTATAATAAAACCAGCATTCATTTAGCAATTTAATTTGATACCGGTTTTTTTCAAAATATGCACGTTGCATTTGTTTTTTTAGCCATGTAGGCATAGGAATCCCTCCTTGTATAATCCTACTCTCAAAAATTTACCTTTGTAGTTAAGGTACTATTGACGAGAGGTTAATGAGTGGATTTCTATTAATGTCGTATTTTTAGAAACCACGCTTCTTGAATGAGGATGGGTATATGTACTATTTAATATATGTATAGGAAGGGAGAAAAGTGTAAAAATATTTTTTTGTTTAGGAGGAATGAGAATGCATGAGAAAGAAATTCAGCAGCTAGTGGAAGAAGTATCCCTACGATACTTCGGGATGCCATTCTTACATAAAGCGATGTTTAATAATAGATTACGTACAACTGGTGGACGTTATCTATTGAAGAGTCACAATATCGAACTGAATTATCGATATTATGAAATGTATGGTAAAGAAGAATTAGTCGGGATTATTAAACATGAACTTTGTCATTATCACTTGCATATTACAGGGAGAGGATATAAGCATCGGGATAGGGATTTTCGTGAACTATTAAAAAAGGTAGGTGCACCACGTTTTTGTAAGCGAATGATTAATGAAGAGAAGGAAAAGAAGGAAAAGAAGGTTTATATGTATGAATGTATGGAGTGTTCGCTTCAATATGTAAGAAGACGTCAAATAAATACAAAAAGATATGTCTGTGGAAAGTGTAAGGGAAAACTAAAACCGGTAGCGAAAACATCTTGACAGTGAAAACGCAATCCAGTATATTATAAACATGTCACGTTTGTGCAAGATATTGTTAAAAAACATCTTGACTTACGATGAGAAGTTTTATAAGATACAAATTGTCTTCATTATTCCGCAGTAGCTCAGTGGTAGAGCTATCGGCTGTTAACCGATCGGTCGTAGGTTCGAGTCCTACCTGCGGAGCCATACAGAGAAGTACCCAAGTGGCTCAAGGGGCTCCCCTGCTAAGGGAGTAGATCGCTAACGCGGTGCGAGGGTTCGAATCCCTTCTTCTCTGCCATACATATTGGCCCGTTGGTCAAGTGGTTAAGACACCGCCCTTTCACGGCGGTAACACGGGTTCGAATCCCGTACGGGTCACCACTTTGGAGGATTAGCTCAGCTGGGAGAGCACCTGCCTTACAAGCAGGGGGTCGGCGGTTCGATCCCGTCATCCTCCACCATATAAATTTATATGAATAGTATTATCGCGGGGTGGAGCAGCACGGTAGCTCGTCGGGCTCATAACCCGAAGGTCGCAGGTTCAAATCCTGTCCCCGCAACC
>NZ_JBQYMD010000001.1:4882500-4900000 GCF_052682895.1 Bacillus sp. WC2503
TTATCTCCCCCAAGAGTCCACATCGACGGGGAGGTTTGGCACCTCGATGTCGGCTCATCGCATCCTGGGGCTGTAGTCGGTCCCAAGGGTTGGGCTGTTCGCCCATTAAAGCGGTACGCGAGCTGGGTTCAGAACGTCGTGAGACAGTTCGGTCCCTATCCGTCGTGGGCGTAGGAAATTTGAGAGGAGCTGTCCTTAGTACGAGAGGACCGGGATGGACGCACCGCTGGTGTACCAGTTGTTCTGCCAAGGGCATAGCTGGGTAGCTATGTGCGGAAGGGATAAGTGCTGAAAGCATCTAAGCATGAAGCCCCCCTCAAGATGAGATTTCCCATAGCGTAAGCTAGTAAGATCCCTGAAAGATGATCAGGTTGATAGGTTCGAGGTGGAAGCATGGTGACATGTGGAGCTGACGAATACTAATAGATCGAGGACTTAACCATATAATATGTAGCAAATGTTATCTAGTTTTGAAGGAATATGCCTTCAATAGTTTGGTGATGATGGCAGAGAGGTCACACCCGTTCCCATACCGAACACGGAAGTTAAGCTCTCTAGCGCCGATGGTAGTTGGGACCTTGTCCCTGTGAGAGTAGGACGTCGCCAAGCTATTTATATCATCGCGGGGTGGAGCAGCACGGTAGCTCGTCGGGCTCATAACCCGAAGGTCGCAGGTTCAAATCCTGTCCCCGCAACCAATGGTCCCGTGGTGTAGTGGTTAACATGCCTGCCTGTCACGCAGGAGATCGCCGGTTCGACCCCGGTCGGGACCGCCATTTTATATAAAGAAAAGAACGAAACAAGTTGTTTCGTATTTTTTTATTTGTTTTAACAAAAAACTAATAAAGACAGTCAAACTATCCTTAGGACAACTCCTAAGGACTTTTTTATATATTCAAAACCTGTATAATAAAGAGCAGAGAACATTGTGAGTAAAGTAGGTGAAGTCTGTGAGTAAATATGAAGTAACAACAAAATCTTCTGAGGAAACACAAAGATTATCAGAAAAACTAGGTGAACTTGCCCGGGCACAAGATGTAATTATTTTAGAAGGAGATCTTGGAGCTGGTAAAACGACTTTTACAAAAGGGCTAGCAAAAGGTCTTGGCGTGAAAAGAGTTGTAAATAGTCCTACCTTTAACATTATTAAAGAATATAAAGGAAGATTGCCGTTATATCATATGGACGTGTATCGTTTAGCGGAAAGTGAAGAAGACTTAGGTTTTGATGAGTACTTCTATGGTGAAGGAATTACGGTAGTAGAATGGGCTCATTTGATAGAAGCATATTTACCGAATGAAAAGTTACAAATTAGTTTATTCCATGCTGGAGATGACACAAGGAAAATTGTACTCGAGCCAGTTGGAGACCGTTATATTAGATTATGTGAGGAGCTATTACAAGATGAAAGTACTAGCAATTGATACTTCAAATTACGTAATGGGTGTATCCCTTATTGAGGAAGAAAACGTAATTGGGGAAATCATTACAAATTTAACAAAAAACCATTCTGTACGCCTTATGCCAGCTGTAGAGCAACTATTAAAAGAATGTGGTGTAAAACCAAAAGAATTAACTAAAATCGTTGTGGCTGCTGGACCTGGATCATATACAGGAGTTCGCATAGGTGTGACAGCGGCAAAAACATTAGCTTGGTCACTTCAAATACCAATCGTAGGTGTATCAAGTTTAGAAGTAGTAGCTGCAAACGGTGCTAACTTTAGTGGGTTAATTTGTCCTTTATTTGATGGAAGACGTGGACAAATTTATACTGGATTATATACATATGAAGGAGAGCAGTTAACTTCAATAGAAGAAGATCGAATTATTCTTATTGTAGACTGGTTGCAAATGTTAAAAGATAAAGGACAGCCTGTTTTATTTATCGGTAACGATGTTAAATTGCATAAAGAAACAATTATAGAACATTTAGGCAATCAAGCTGTATTTGCTCCTTTCACTAAAAATAACCCAAGACCAAGTGAGTTAGCTTTCTTAGGGTTACAAAAAGAGGAACAAGATGTACATTCATTTGTTCCTAGTTACCTTCGTTTAGCTGAAGCTGAAACAAAGTGGTTAGAAAGTCAAAACAAGTAGGAGCTTGCAGAAGATGGATATGATATTTAGAAAGATGGAACTCGATGATATCGCTCAAATTGTAGCTATTGAAGAAGCATCTTTTTCAACTCCTTGGACTGCAGATGCCTTTCAACGTGAATTAACGATGAATGAACATGCACATTATGTTGTGCTAGAAAAAGATGGCCTTGTAATCGGGTATTGTGGATTGTGGATAATTATTGATGAATCACATATCACAAATATAGCTATTTTGCCAGAATACCGAGGTCAAAAGTTAGGAGATGCCCTATTGAAAGAAGTTATTTCCGTAGCGAAAGAACTAGGGGTAAAAACAATGACGCTTGAAGTACGCGTATCAAATGAAGTAGCAAAGCAGTTATACAAAAAATACGGATTTCAAAATGGTGGAATTCGTAAACGATACTATGCAGACAATCAGGAAGATGGTCTTGTAATGTGGGTGAATATATAATGGAAAAAAATACGATTATACTTGGTATTGAAACAAGCTGCGATGAAACAGCAGTAGCAGTTGTTAAAAATGGAACGGAAATCATTGCGAACGTCGTTGCATCACAAATTGAAAGTCATAAGCGTTTTGGCGGGGTTGTACCAGAGATTGCATCCCGTCACCATGTAGAAGAAATTACAGTTGTGTTAGAAGAAGCTTTAAAAGAAGCGAATATAACTTTCGAGGATATTGATGCAATTGCTGTAACAGAGGGACCCGGTTTAGTAGGAGCACTTTTAATAGGAGTAAATGCAGCGAAGGCGGTAGCCTTTGCACATGATATTCCTCTAGTTGGTGTTCATCATATTGCTGGCCATATTTATGCGAATCGTTTAGTAAAAGAAGTTCAATTCCCACTACTATCACTTGTTGTATCGGGTGGACATACAGAACTTGTTTATATGAAAGAACATGGTTCATTTGAAGTGATTGGTGAAACGCGAGATGATGCAGCAGGAGAAGCATATGATAAAGTAGCTCGTACGCTATCTATGCCGTATCCAGGTGGTCCTCATATTGATCGCCTTGCGCATGAAGGGAAGCCAACAATTGATTTGCCTCGTGCATGGCTAGAACCCGATTCGTATGATTTCAGCTTTAGTGGATTGAAATCAGCAGTTATCAACACTGTGCATAACGCAAAACAACGTGGTATAGAAATTGCACCGGAAGATTTAGCAGCAAGCTTTCAAGAGAGTGTAATTGATGTACTTGTAACGAAAGCATCTCGTGCAGCAGAAGCGTATAATGTAAAGCAATTGCTTCTTGCTGGTGGAGTAGCTGCTAATAAAGGGCTTCGTGCACGTCTAGAAGAAGAGTTTGCACGAAAAGAAGATATAGAGCTAATTATCCCGCCGTTATCTTTATGCACAGACAATGCAGCAATGATTGCAGCTGCAGGTACAATTGCATACGAACAAGGAAAACGTGCGACATTAGCTTTAAATGCAAACCCAGGCTTAGATATTGAAGCATAGTTATACACAAAATTAACCACAGCTTGTGGATAAAACCCATATTATCTGTTGATAATGTGGGTTTTATTGTGTATATAAACTGTTAATAACTTTTTTGTTAAATGTGGATAATGTGGAAAAGTTATTTTGATGTTTATTTTATAAAGGTGGATATGTGTATAACCTTGTGGATAAAACGGATGAAGTCTGACCTTTAAATGAATTCTTTTTCGGGAAATAAAAACGAGAAGATATCCTAAAAAACTTTTGAAAAATCCTCCTCTTATCATATTGGTTGCTGCAATTGTCAATCTTTGTCGGGAAAACGATGTTTCTTGTCGAATTGTTTATATATTTTAAGTTAAGGTATGTGCATTCAAAAAATCGTCGATATAATTTCATGTACTACGAAACTGATTCTAAAGGGAAATAAAAAGGATGTCATCTAGTCAAAAATCCTCGACTGATGAGACATCCTTTTTGTTTAAATTAGCTTATATATGCAGTTCTTCCCATTCTGCCATACAGGCTTCAAGTTGTTCTTGTAATGTTTGTTTTTTCGTTGTAATCTCACTAGCCTTTTCATAATCTGCATATATTTCTGGTAAGCAAAGCTGATCCTCTAACGTAGCAATTTCTTCTTCTAAGCTTACGATGTTTTGTTCTAGTTCTTCGATTTTTCGAGTGCGTTGACGTTCTAATTGTTTACGCTCTTTTTCTTCGAGATAATTTAATTTTTCTTGAGCTACGGTTTTTTGAACAGGTGCCTGATTTTCTTGCTGTTCTTGTTGTTCAAATGCTACGCGTTCAATCATTTCATTTTTCTTCTCCACATAGTAATCGTAATCACCTAAATACTCTTGCGCACCTTCTGTTGATAATTCGACAACTGTAGTCGTTACGCGATTAATGAAGTAGCGGTCATGTGAAACGAATAGAAGAGTTCCTGGATAATCAATTAAAGCATTCTCCAAAATTTCTTTACTATTTAAATCAAGATGGTTCGTTGGCTCATCGAGAATTAATAAATTGGATTTTTGCATCATAAGTTTTGCGAGAGCTAATCGGGCCTTTTGTCCACCACTAAGAGAAGATACTGGTTTTAGTACATCATCCCCTGTGAATAAAAAATTACCTAATATAGTGCGAATTTCTTTTTCGGGTTGAAGCGGATATTCATCCCATAGTTCATTTAAAACGCGCTTAGAAGATGTTAAGTTAGCTTGCTCTTGATCATAATAACCAACAGATACATTTGATCCGAAAGCAACATCTCCATGTAATAGCTGTAACTTATTCACAATGGATTTTAATAATGTGGATTTTCCAATTCCATTCGGTCCAACTAAGGCAACACTATCTCCCCGAGTTAAGCGCATATTTACATGTTCAATAATAGGATCCTCATCATAACCGATGGTTGCATCTTTTACTTGTAAAACATCATTTCCACTTTGTTTTTCAATATCGAAGTGGAATGAGGCTGATTTAGAGTCACCTAATGGTCTGGTTAATAATTCCATTCTATCTAATTGTTTACGACGGCTTTGTGCACGTTTTGTCGTAGATGCACGTGCTATATTTTTTTGAACGAAGTCCTCAAGTTTAGCGATTTCATCTTGTTGCTTTTCGTAACGCTTCATTTCTTGTTCGTATAGGGCTGATTTTAAGTCTAAATATTTACTGTAGTTACCAACAAATCGTCTGCTTTCTTTATTCGAAATTTCATATACTTGTGTAACAAGCTTATCTAAGAAATAACGGTCATGAGAAACGATTAAAATTGCGCCAGGATAACCTTGTAAGTATTGCTCAAGCCACGTTAATGTTTCGATGTCTAAATGGTTTGTAGGCTCGTCTAAAATAAGTAAGTCTGGTTTCGTTAATAATAATTTCCCAAGAGCTAATCTCGTTTTTTGTCCGCCACTTAACGTAGAAATTGTCGTCTGATGCGTTTCAACAGGGAAACCAAGACCGCTTAAAATGGAGCGAATATCTGCTTCGTACTGATAGCCGCCTTGATCTTTATAATCTAATTGCAATTGGTCATAATCAGCTAATAATTTTTCATATGTAGCGGCATTTGAAAAGTTTTCTTCTTTTCCCATTTCTTGCTCTAGCCTTCGAAGTTTTGTCTCCATTTGCTGTAGGTGTGTAAAGACGGTTAGCATTTCATCCCAAATTGTTAATGATGTTTCTAATCCAGTATTTTGAGCTAAGTACCCAATTGAGACATCTTTCGGTTTTATAATTTCGCCGCCATCATGAGATAATTCACCGGCGATAATTTTTAATAATGTAGATTTTCCGGCTCCATTTCGTCCAACTAAAGCGATACGATCTTTCGTTTGCACTTCCAATTTTATGTTTGCAAGAATCGTTTCGGCACCGTATAATTTTGAAAGCCCGTTTACTTGTAATAAAATCAATGTTTTCACCTCAAATAATTTCTTAACTTTGCCATGTTTATATTTCTCAATCATACTAAAAATAGTGTATAGTTTAAAATAAAGAGAGAATACTTCTTCTCTTTATTATACAAGGAAATTCATAAGTACTAAACTTCTGTATTCGATTCAAGTATATGAATAAAGATAGGAAGAGAGGAGAGGTTATATGGATCAGCAGAAAATTCCGCAAGCCACTGCTAAACGATTGCCTCTATACTATCGATTTATCCAAAACTTATCTCTTTCTGGTAAGCAACGTGTTTCATCAGCCGAATTGAGTGAAGCGGTAAAGGTTGATTCCGCAACTATTCGAAGAGATTTCTCATACTTTGGAGCATTAGGGAAAAAGGGATATGGATATAACGTAAATTATTTATTATCATTTTTCCGTGAAACACTCGATCAAGATGATATAACACGTGTAGCGCTTATTGGAGTAGGTAATTTAGGGACCGCTTTCTTACATTATAATTTCACGAAAAACAATAATACAAAAATTGAAATGGCATTTGATGTTAGTGAAGAGAAAGTTGGAACAGAAATCGGGGGTATTCCTGTATATCATTTAGATGAATTAGAAGAAAGGTTATCAAATGATATACAAGTGGCAATATTAACAGTACCCGCTACAGTAGCGCAATCTGTAGCCGATAGATTGGCAGAAACAAACGTGCACGGTATTTTAAACTTCACACCAGCACGCTTAAATGTGTCAGAGAATATAAGAATTCATCATATTGATTTAGCTGTAGAGCTACAAACGCTTGTTTACTTTTTAAAGAATTATCCACAATAAAACGCAGAGGAGGTGACCTCTGCGTTTTATTATTGTTTTTTCTTTGTGAATTTCACTAATATAAGGCGAAGTGCCAAATTAAAATCAATTGTTGCCATAACTGCAAATAGTATTGTCCACATATTCCAGATTGTATCTGTCACGTTCGTAATGGCGAAACGTGTAAAGATACATCCGAGAAGGAAATACAATGCAGCCATGAACAATGGTGAGTTTCTCATACAAAAAATCCTCCGATAAAGCCTTGCATTTTTTCAGCTTCTTTAATCATTTCTTGAATTTGTTCATTGCTCATGAAAATCTGTCCAATGGCAACTAATGTATTCATTGCTACATGGGCTGCTATAGGAACGATAATGCGTTTCGTTTTTACATATAAGAAGGCGAATACGAGCCCCATAGAAGTGTATACCAATAGGTGAGTAAAATCAAAATGAATCGCTGCGAATACGAGTGAACTAATAATAGCAGCAACGAAGAAATTAAATCTCTTATAAAGTGTACCAAATAAAATTTTTCTAAATACGATTTCTTCTAAAATAGGTCCGATTATAGATATAACAATAAGGAACCAAGGTGTCGTTCTTGCGATGTCCATAAGTCGGTCTGTATTCTCAGATCCAGGTGTAATCCCTAATAGATACATTTCAATCATACCTGCAATACTTTGTGAGATGATTGCTAAGAAGAACCCGATAAAAATCCACCCGATTGTAGCTGGAACAGAAGAGCGCATTGCATCTAAATGCCTGTCACGAATATCTGTTCTAAGTAACCAAATTACAACGCATAGTGCAATGAAAAAGCTAATAATAGACCAATGTCCGGTTATTAGTTGAAACTTTTCCTCGTTGGTAAATCCTCTATTATCGTATAGTCCGGTTTTCAGAAGAAGTGGTAATCCGGCAATACCCGACAATTGCATTAAAATGTATGTAACGATAATCCACCAATATTGTTTCTTCAAATGGTTTAACCATCCTTTCTAACTCTAGTGTATGAGATAAGGCAGGATAACATGTAATATGCTACCTACGATATAAACTTTCATTCGAATTATGTTTTTTTTGTAAATCTGCATTGGAAATTAAAATAGAAGACAGGAAAAAGTTGTGTGTGTAGCGAAAACAACTTAGGGTGTCTTTCATATTGTAACATACGAGTAGTGGAAACAACGATTCATATAGTAAAGGTAGTAGAAGAAGGATTTTATATAGAAGAGTATATATAGTAATTTGCGAAAAAATTATGATTTTTTTACTTGCAAAAGAAATTGAGATTATTTATTATTATAAGTGTGTTAGCACTCGGGTGACTCGAGTGCTAATAAAAAATTTACATAACACAATGAGGAGGTTATTGTTCATGCTAAAGCCATTAGGTGATCGCGTTGTAATTGAGCTTGTTCAAGCAGAAGAAAAAACAGCAAGTGGTATTGTATTACCAGACACTGCAAAAGAAAAACCACAAGAGGGTAAAGTTATTGCAGTAGGTACTGGTCGAGTGCTTGAAAATGGTGAGCGTGTTGCTTTAGAGGTAGCAGCAGGTGATCTTATCATCTTCTCAAAATATGCAGGTACTGAAGTAAAATACGAAGGTACAGACTACTTGATTTTACGTGAAAGTGACATTTTAGCAGTTATCGGTTAATTATATAAATCTTAAAAATTCCAAGGGGGTCAATTATTATGGCAAAAGATATTAAATTTAGTGAAGAAGCACGTCGTTCGATGCTTCGCGGTGTCGACACTCTTGCAAACGCAGTAAAAGTAACGCTTGGACCAAAAGGTCGTAACGTTGTACTTGAGAAAAAATTCGGTTCACCACTTATTACAAATGATGGTGTAACAATCGCAAAAGAAATCGAATTAGAAGATGCATTCGAAAACATGGGTGCAAAATTAGTAGCAGAAGTTGCTAGCAAAACAAACGATGTAGCTGGTGACGGAACGACAACTGCAACTGTATTAGCGCAAGCTATGATTCGTGAAGGTCTTAAAAACGTAACAGCTGGTGCAAACCCAATGGGTCTTCGTAAAGGTATCGAAAAAGCTGTTACTGCTGCAATTGAAGAATTAAAAGCGATTTCTAAACCAATTGAAGGTAAATCTTCTATCGCACAAGTAGCTGCTATTTCTGCGGCTGACGAAGAAGTAGGTCAATTAATCGCTGAAGCAATGGAGCGCGTTGGTAACGACGGCGTTATTACTTTAGAAGAATCTAAAGGATTCACAACGGAATTAGACGTAGTAGAAGGTATGCAATTTGATCGTGGATATGCATCTCCTTACATGATTACTGATTCTGACAAAATGGAAGCTGTTCTTGATAACCCATATATCTTAATTACTGACAAAAAGATTTCTAACATCCAAGAAATCTTACCAGTATTAGAGCAAGTGGTACAACAAGGTAAACCACTTCTTATCATTGCTGAAGATGTAGAAGGCGAAGCTTTAGCTACATTAGTAGTGAACAAACTTCGTGGTACATTCAATGTAGTGGCTGTTAAAGCTCCTGGATTTGGTGACCGTCGTAAAGCAATGCTAGAAGATATCGCAATCTTAACTGGTGGCGAAGTAATCACTGAAGAATTAGGACGTGACTTAAAATCTGCTACAGTTGAATCTTTAGGACGCGCTGGTAAAATCGTTGTAACGAAAGAAAACACAACTGTAGTTGAAGGTATTGGAAACACACAACAAATCGAAGCTCGCATCGGTCAAATCCGTGCGCAATTAGAAGAAACAACTTCTGAATTCGATCGTGAAAAATTACAAGAGCGTCTTGCTAAATTAGCTGGTGGCGTAGCAGTAATTAAAGTAGGTGCAGCAACTGAAACTGAGTTAAAAGAGCGCAAACTTCGCATTGAAGATGCACTTAACTCAACTCGTGCAGCAGTAGAAGAAGGTATCGTTGCAGGTGGTGGTACTTCACTTATGAACGTATACACGAAAGTAGCTTCTATCGTAGCTGAAGGCGACGAAGCAACAGGTATCAACATCGTACTTCGTGCACTAGAAGAGCCAGTTCGTCAAATCGCAATCAACGCTGGTCTAGAAGGATCTGTAGTTGTAGAGCGTCTAAAAGGCGAAAAAGTAGGCGTTGGTTTCAACGCAGCTACTGGCGAATGGGTTAACATGCTTGAGTCTGGTATCGTAGATCCAGCTAAAGTAACTCGTTCTGCACTTCAAAACGCAGCATCTGTTGCAGCTATGTTCTTAACAACTGAAGCTGTAGTTGCTGATAAGCCAGAACCAAATGCACCAGCAATGCCTGACATGGGCGGCATGGGCATGGGCGGTATGGGCGGAATGATGTAATAAGCATCACTCTGTGAAGCTGTTCAATGTATAAATAGTTAATTAGAAGAAGGCTACTTCCTTGATAAAAGGAGGTAGTCTTTTTTGTTGTTAAGATGTATATAAAAGGTTTCTGGAAGGTCGCAAGTTTAGAGAGAGAATGGAGGGGAATATTCAAGCTTCTTTTATTACGATAATATTCAATATAATTCCAATTGAATATATAATTCTTTTAACATTTATGATACAGTCAAAAGGGATTTTTCTTATTTTTTAGTCGAGATAATAAGTCTCCTAGTTCTTATTGTCTATGAGAGAAGATGGCGGTAGCCTAGTTAGTGAGGTATATGATGCAGATTAAAGAAAATTTGGGTAGAAACATTTTTTCGAAAATATTAGTAGTATGTGGTTTGGCGATGTTTATCATTACACTTTATAGTTCATTTCAAATAGAGAAATCTACCTATTCTTCGGTCGCTGTGTTAATTCTGGAGATAGTAGCAACTATTTTGGTGCTCGGAATAATATCATTTTTAGCAAATCGTTTTTTAACAGTTAATCAATTTTTGCTCATTCTCATAGTTACAGCCTTTGCAATTAGGTTGTTATGGATCATTTTTGAAAAAACAGTACCTATCTCGGATTTTTCTGTAATGTATGAAAGTGCTCAACAAGCTGTAAAGGGTAATTTTGCATTTATTACAGATGAATACTATATGAGTTGGACATACCAATTGGGATTCACATATTATGAGGCTATATTAATAAAATTTTTTGGTAATCATCTGTTTATATTGAAGTTATTTAATATTTTTTGGAGCGTAGGTACTGCCGTGATTATTTATTTTATGGGTAAAACCATTTTTAATGAATACAGTGCGAGAACTGCGGCAATATTTTACGCGTTTTACATACCTAATATTATCTATAGCTCTGTATTAACAAATCAATATATTTCTACCTTTTTCTTTTTTTTAGGACTGTATGTTTTAATTACAAAAGGTTTTTCAACTAAATACGGTTGGGGTTTAACAGGGTTACTGTTAAGCATTGGAAATATTATGAGACCGTTAGGAAGTTTCTTTTTATTGGCGGTTTTTGTTTATGTATTAATTTATAAGATACTTCCGTTTAGAAAAAAAGAAACGTTTAACTACGTAAAAAAATTAGTGGGAATAGTGATTGTATATTTTCTAGTGATGCAAATTGTAAGTATTTTCTTAATGAACACGGGATTAGCGAAAAAACCATTGTCGAACCAAATGCCATATTGGAAATTTGTTGTGGGATTCAATTATGACTCGATTGGTGGATGGAATCAGCCAGATGTTGTTTACCTTAGTCAATTTAAACTTGGGAAGGAAAGAAATGATGCTTCCGTTGCTTTGATCAAGGACAGATTGAAGGACAAAGAGAAAGTTCGTCAATTACTTGTATTGAAAGTTGAAAAAATGTGGAGTAATCCTGATGATGCACCTGGTTGGGCTTTGGAGTGGGGGGAACTGAATAAACCACACTTACAACAAATGCTGACAAAATATGAAAGGCTTATGTATATTACATGTTGTATATTTGCGATTGGTACCATTTCATTATATAGAAGAAATGATTCAATATATCCTCTTTTATATATTTTGTTTGGTGGATATGTGGTTATTCATTTGTTTGTCGAAGTTCAAACTAGGTATCGTTTTGACATTTTGCCCGTTATGTTTTTATTTGTGGGATACGGGGTATTTGTAATAAAAAATGGTGTTACACGATTAATGGGTAGAAAACAACAGAAAAAAGTTGAATAATAGGATAAAACACAAAAAACATTTCTATATGGAAATGTTTTTTGTGTTTTAGTGGGAAAGAAATTAATTTCTGTAGAATTTTGTCGCTTTCTCTCTTGACCACATCGACACTTCATTGTTAGAATCTAGGAAGATAATATAAAACGATCCTTCATATATCCTCAATGATATGGTTTGAGAGTCTCTACCGGGTTACCGTAAACAACCTGACTATGAAGGCAGTGTGTCTTATATTTATAAAGAGCGGAGACTATCTTTCTTTATAAAGCCAGACCCCTGCCTTTTCTTTGTTATGAGACTAGAGGCGGAGGACTGGCTTTTTTTATTATATTGGTAATGCTTTTCGCCAAATTGGTGAAAATATTTATATACGAGAACTAACGTTGGGGTGATTATTTTGAAAAAGCAGCACGATACAATTATCGTTTTAGATTTTGGAAGTCAGTACAATCAGTTAATAGCACGTCGAATTCGTGAGTTCGGTGTATACAGTGAACTTCATCCACATACAATTACTGCGGAAGAAATTAAAGCAATGAATCCAAAAGGGATTATTTTCTCTGGTGGACCAAATAGTGTATACGGTGAAGGTGCATTACATTGTGATGAAAAAATCTTTGAACTAGGATTACCGATTTTCGGTATTTGTTACGGTATGCAGCTTATGACACAACACTTCGGTGGTAAAGTAGAACGTGCAAACCACCGTGAGTACGGAAAAGCTGTTCTTAAAGTAGAGAACGAATCAAAATTATATACGAACCTTCCAGAAGAGCAAGTTGTATGGATGAGTCATGGTGACTTAGTAACTGGTTTACCTGAAGGATTCGTAGTAGACGCAACAAGTGAGTCTTGCCCAATTGCTGGTATGAGCAATGAAGCGAAAAACTTATACGGTGTACAATTCCACCCAGAAGTACGTCATTCTGAGCACGGTAACGATTTAATTAAAAACTTCGTATTCGGCGTATGTGGTTGTTCTGAAGGATGGAACATGGAGAACTTTATCGAAGTAGAATTAGAGAAGATCCGTGAAACTGTTGGAGACAAAAAAGTACTATGCGCACTTAGTGGCGGTGTAGATTCTTCTGTTGTAGCAGTATTAATTCATAAAGCAATTGGCGACCAGTTAACATGTATTTTCGTTGACCACGGCTTACTTCGTAAAGGTGAAGCAGAAGGTGTTATGAAAACATTTAGCGAAGGCTTCCATATGAACGTTATTAAAGTGGATGCACAAGAACGCTTTATGAACAAGTTAAAAGGTGTAGAAGATCCAGAACAAAAACGTAAAATTATCGGTAACGAATTCATTTACGTATTTGATGATGAAGCTTCTAAATTACAAGGTATGGACTTCCTAGCACAAGGTACACTTTACACAGACATCGTTGAAAGTGGTACAGCAACTGCACAAACAATTAAATCTCACCATAACGTTGGTGGACTTCCGGAAGACATGCAGTTCAAATTAATTGAGCCTTTAAACACGTTATTTAAAGATGAAGTACGTGTATTAGGATCTGAATTAGGAATTCCTGATGAAATCGTATGGCGTCAACCATTCCCAGGTCCAGGACTTGGTATTCGTGTATTAGGTGAAATCACAGAAGAGAAATTAGAAATCGTTCGTGAATCTGATGCGATTTTACGTGAAGAAATTATTAAAGCGGGCTTAGACCGCGAAATTTGGCAATACTTCACTGCGCTTCCTGGTATGCGTAGCGTAGGTGTTATGGGTGACGAGCGTACTTACGATTACACAGTAGGTATCCGTGCAGTAACATCTATCGACGGTATGACAGCTGACTGGGCACGTATCCCTTGGGACGTATTAGAGAAAATCTCTGTACGTATCGTAAACGAAGTAAAACACGTTAACCGTATCGTGTATGATGTAACGAGTAAGCCACCAGCAACTATTGAGTGGGAATAGTATTATAAAAAAGATCCATCTTTTGCTTATGCATAGATGGATCTTTTTATTTTCAGTATTAATACGAACGAAAATATAAAATTTTATAAAATTGTTCGTTTTTAAATTGACAAAAATACTTTCAAGAGTTAATATGAGTATGTAATTCAAACGAAAAGTGAATATTATGCCGTCGTATAATATCGGGGATATGGCCCGAAAGTTTCTACCTAGCTACCGTAAATGGCTTGACTACGAGGCGTTTTTATAAAGATGAGGGGAAACTTGTCTTTGTTTATAGAACGCTTCCATGTATATGCAATGGAAGCCTTTTTTATTTTTATAGATAAAAGAGGGCTAGGGTGAAATGCGGCGAGTAATCATATAACGGGGGAAACGTAGGATGAAACGCTATTTTCAATTTGATGAGCTCGGTACGAATTATAAGACTGAGTTCATAGCAGGGTTAACGACATTTCTATCTATGGCTTACGTACTATTTGTCAATCCTGCTACGCTGTCACTTGGAAATGTTAAAGGGTTACCAGCAGGTACAGGAATGGATCCAGGTGCAGTATTCGTTGCGACAGCATTAGCGGCCGCGATCGGTTCGTTAATTATGGGTATTTTCGCAAAGTATCCAATTGCTTTAGCCCCAGGTATGGGAATTAACGCGTTCTTTGCTTATACAGCAGTTTTAACGATGGGTATTCCGTGGCAAACAGCAATTGCCGGAACGTTAATGTCAGGTATTATCTTTATTATTCTTACAGCTTCAGGTATTCGTGAAAAAATCATTAATGCAATTCCATCGGAGTTAAAGTTTGCAGTAGCAGCAGGTATCGGATTGTTCATTGCCTTTCTTGGATTCCAAAATGCCGGAATTATCGTGAAAAATGATGCTGTTCTTGTTGGGTTGGGGGACTTAACAAAGGGCACAACGTTACTAGCAATCTTTGGGGTTGTTACGACAATCATCTTCATGATTAAGAAAGTTAATGGTGCGGTATTCTACGGTATGATTCTTACGGCAATTTTAGGAGTAGCAACAGGATTAATTGACACTCCTAAAGCAGTAGTGGGGGCGATACCGAGTCTAGAACCAACGTTCGGTGCTGCGTTAACTCATTTCGGAGACATTTTCACTATTCAAATGGGGATTGTAATTATAACGTTCTTCTTTATCGATTTCTTTGATACAGCAGGTACGCTTGTAGCGGTTGCGAATCAAGCAGGATTAATGAAGAACAATAAATTACCACGTGCAGGAAAAGCATTATTCGCAGATGCAATTGCAACTGTAATTGGTGCGATCTTAGGTACATCAACAACAACGTCTTACATTGAATCGTCTGCAGGGGTAGCAGCGGGAGGACGTTCTGGATTTACAGCAGTTGTAACAGCAGGATTCTTCTTACTGGCACTATTCTTCTCGCCATTATTAAGTGTTGTAACACCAGCTGTAACGGCACCAGCTTTAATTATTGTAGGGATTTTAATGGTTTCTTCTTTAGGAGAAATCGACTGGAAGAAGTTCGAGATTGCAGTACCGGCATTCTTTACTATCATTTCAATGCCGCTTACGTATAGTATCGCAACGGGAATTGCGATTGGATTTATCTTCTATCCAATTACAATGGTTGTGAGTGGTCGTCGTAAAGAGGTTCATCCGATTATGTATGTTATGGGAGTTTTATTCGTACTGTATTTCATCTACGTTCGTAAATAAAGGGGTTTTTGAAAGGTCTAGACTTAAGGGGAGTCTAGGCCTTTTTTGCGTCTTCAGAAAATCTTAAGGATTTCCGAGCGTTTTTCTTCAGAAGTTTTCCTATAATAGAAGTTAGGGATAAAAAATGAATGGGGGAAATATTATGGCCGGGGAAACAATACTTGTCGTAGATGATGAAAAAGAAATTAGGAAACTTATTACAATATATTTAAAGAACGAAGGATATAAAGTACTGCAGGCCGGAGATGGAGAAGAAGGGCTACGTATGTTAGAAGAGAATGAAGTACATTTAGTTGTGTTGGATATTATGATGCCGAAAGTAGATGGTATTCATATGTGTATGAAAGTAAGAGAAGCGAAAGAAATGCCAATTATTATGCTTTCTGCGAAAACGCAAGATATGGATAAAATTTTAGGGTTAACAACTGGTGCAGATGATTACGTAACGAAACCGTTTAATCCGTTAGAGTTAATCGCGAGAATTAAATCCCAGTTACGTCGTTATATGAAAATGAATGGTTTCGTTATACAAAATGAGGACGAGTTAGAAATTGGAGAGATGAGAATAAACATTTCGACCCATAAAGTTATTGTAGATGGAGAAGAAGTGAAACTAACTCCGAGGGAATTTTCAATTTTAGAATTACTAGCCCGTAATCCAGGTATGGTCTTTAGCGCGGAGCAAATTTATGAAAAGGTGTGGAACGAACGATCTTTCCAGTCTGATAATACTGTAATGGTGCATATTCGAAAAGTACGTGAAAAGATTGAGGAGAATCCAAGGAAGCCTAGATATATAAAAACAGTATGGGGAGTGGGGTATAAGATTGAAAAAGATATTTAATCCGTTTACTTATGTAAGGAAAACAAGAGAACTAATTGAGAAATTAGTAAAGAGCGTACGGAAGAGTATAAGAATTCAATTGATTACTACTTTTGCTGCGTGTGCGTTATTAGGAGTTTTGTCAGCAAAGGCGGCTGCGCCATTTTTTGAGAATGCGAATCGTCAAGCGACTATCGATTATCGAGCTGGTATGGAACAAATTAATTACCAAGCTCAAAGAGCAGCGAATAGTTCGGTTCATGAAAATAAATTAGAAGCTATATCTAATATGATCGAAATGGAGAATCAAAATTTAGAGCGAGGAAATAGAGCTTTAAAAATATTGGTTACTGATGAAAGTGGTAAAGTTTTATATAAAACAAAGCAGGCGCAAGAAGAGCAAATCGATTTGCATAATACGATTCGTAATGCAGCATCATTTGCGATTAATTATACAGATGGTAGAAATGAATTTGAAAGTACAAGAAAAGAGTTTATAGCTTTTTCACCTATTACTATTGAAGGAAAGAATTTGTACATGTTTGTTAGCGGAATTCCAGAGGGAGAGGTAATGTATGACACGCAAGAAGGACCATTTCCGTTTTTAATTGGTGTCCTTGTATTCATTTTCTCTTTTTTCTATATAACAAAGAGAAAGATGAAGCAAATTGAAGCGATGGCACAAGGTGTAAAGGAAATAGAAAAAGGTAACTTAGCGTACCGTATTGAGAAGAAAGGTGAAGATGAGATTGCGTCTTTAACTGAGAATATTAATAATATGGCGGAAGAGCTTATGGATAATATAGAAAAGGAACGTAAATTAGAGAAGCAAAAGAATGAGCTTATTACGAATGTATCTCACGATTTACGTACACCACTTACTTCTATTATGGGTTACTTACGATTACTTCGAGATTCTAAATATGAAAATAAAGAACAACATGATGAGTATACGAGAATTGCTTTTGCAAAGTCGGAGCAGTTAAAAAATTTAATAGAAGATTTATTTGAGTATACGAAGTTAACGAATGAACAAGTTGTATTAGAAAAACAAGAAGTATGTATAAATGAGTTACTGGAACAATTAATAGAAGAATTAGTACCGCAAGCGGAAGAGCATGGACTTACGTTTGTTAA
>NZ_JBQYMD010000001.1:4905000-4907500 GCF_052682895.1 Bacillus sp. WC2503
CTATCCGTCGTGGGCGTAGGAAATTTGAGAGGAGCTGTCCTTAGTACGAGAGGACCGGGATGGACGCACCGCTGGTGTACCAGTTGTTCTGCCAAGGGCATAGCTGGGTAGCTATGTGCGGAAGGGATAAGTGCTGAAAGCATCTAAGCATGAAGCCCCCCTCAAGATGAGATTTCCCATAGCGTAAGCTAGTAAGATCCCTGAAAGATGATCAGGTTGATAGGTTCGAGGTGGAAGCATGGTGACATGTGGAGCTGACGAATACTAATAGATCGAGGACTTAACCATATAATATGTAGCAAATGTTATCTAGTTTTGAAGGAATATGCCTTCATAGTTTGGTGATGATGGCAGAGAGGTCACACCCGTTCCCATACCGAACACGGAAGTTAAGCTCTCTAGCGCCGATGGTAGTTGGGACCTTGTCCCTGTGAGAGTAGGACGTCGCCAAGCAAGCTTAAGACGAGTCAGAATGACTCGTCTTTTTTGTGTTTTATAACTTCTTTTCAATGCTAAATACTACTTGGATTTTAAAGAACTCCCTATTCTTTTAAGATTTTTGGTTACATATCTATATAAGTTTTATTCTGTTTCTTTCGTGATTTTTAATATGTAATTTAAGATTTTCTATTTTATTTCTTATAGATAAGATTCACCGGTATGTTAAAATAGTACAGTTGTTTTTGAGGTACGTTAACATAAGAGATTTAATTTGGAAAAAGGAGATAATATGAAAAAGATAGGTATGATTACTATAGTAGTTTTAGTGCTTCTAACAATCGCGTATATGTTAGTTGGGAATTATTTTTATAACTACGCATTGAATGCGAAACAAGAAAAAGAATTTTTGCAAGATAACCCTCATTTGGCGGAAACAGTGAATGCATCGGGAGATGTATTGGCTACGAATGAAAAAAAGAATGCGGATTTTGTATCGAAATATAAACCGAACACATTAACTGTACGTTCTTTCGATAAGCTGAATTTAAAAGGTTATGAATATATGAATGAATCATCTAGCCATAAATGGGCAATTGTAGTTCATGGATATAATGGCAGAGCATCAGAAATGACGAAATATATTCGGAACTTTTATGAACGAGGCTATAATGTCATAGCACCAGACCTTCGTGGACATGGAAATAGTGAAGGGGATTATGTTGGTATGGGCTGGCATGATCGTAAAGATGTCCTACTGTGGATTCAACAAATTTTAAAGAAAGATCCTAATGCTGAAATAGCTCTATATGGTATTTCTATGGGTGGAGCAACTGTAATGATGACTTCAGGCGAAGATTTACCTTCAAACGTTAAAGTTATTATTGAAGATTGCGGATACTCAACTGTTATTGATGAATTTACGTATCAACTAAAAGATTTATTCCACTTACCGAAGTTTCCTGTTATGAATGCGGCCAATACAGTTACTAAATTGAGGGCGGGATATGATTTAGAAGAGGCTTCAGCTGTGAAACAAGTTGAGAGAAGTAAAACACCTATGCTATTTATCCATGGGAATGCTGATACATTTGTTCCTTTTGAAATGTTAGATCAGGTGTATAATGCTGCAAAAGTAGAAAAAGAGAAGTTAATTGTTCCAGGTGCGGGGCATGGGGAAGCGGAGAAAGTAGATTCAAATAAATATTGGAATACTGTATGGAAATTCGTAGAGAAGTATATTCCGGCATAATTAAAGTTGTTTCATTTTTATAGACGATAATCGGAGGGAATAGTCTGCCCTTTTGATTATCGTTTTTTTCTAATTAGGTATTCTGCTATAAGTATATTTTTGTATGTACTATAGAAGGAAATAGAGCAAAAACTTTTGAATTCCTTAATCTCAGTGCTACAATGATTGAAAACTAAGTTTTAAAGAGGTGTTAATATGAAAATTGAAGTATGGTCAGATTTTGTATGTCCATTTTGCTATATTGGGAAGCGTAGATTAGAGATGGCTTTAGAGCAATTTCCGCATAAGAAGGATGTTGAAGTTGAGTTTAAAAGTTTTGAGCTAGATCCGAATACTCCCGTTTACTCTGGAACGAGTATTAATGAAGTGCTTGCATCAAAGTATGGGATTAGTATTGAAGAAGCTAAGCGTAATAATGTACAACTAGGAAATCATGCAGCTAGTATGGGTTTAAGTTTTAATTTTGATGAGATGAAGCCAACGAACACTTTTGATGCGCATCGTCTAGCGAAGTTTGCGAAGGATCAAGGGAAGGAAAAGGAGATTACAGAAAATCTTCTTTTTGCATATTTTACTGAATCAAAGAACTTGAGTGATGTGGATACGCTAGCTACTATCGCTGAAGCTTCAGGTTTAGATAAGCAAGAAGCTTTACATGTTATTAATGATAAAAATGCGTATGCCAATGATGTTAGAATTGATGAGGCGGTTGCTCAGCAATATCAAATTTCGGGAGTACCTTATTTTATTATTAATCAGAAGTATGCTATTTCAGGTGCGCAACCACTTGAAACTTTTGTTGGTGCACTT
>NZ_JBQYMD010000001.1:4910000-4937500 GCF_052682895.1 Bacillus sp. WC2503
GTCGTAGAGGGTAACAACCCCGTAGTCGAAACTTCGTTCTCTCTTGAATGTATCCTGAGTACGGCGGAACACGTGAAATTCCGTCGGAATCTGGGAGGACCATCTCCCAAGGCTAAATACTCCCTAGTGATCGATAGTGAACCAGTACCGTGAGGGAAAGGTGAAAAGCACCCCGGAAGGGGAGTGAAAGAGATCCTGAAACCGTGTGCCTACAAATAGTCAGAGCCCGTTAATGGGTGATGGCGTGCCTTTTGTAGAATGAACCGGCGAGTTACGATCCCGTGCAAGGTTAAGTTGAAGAGACGGAGCCGCAGCGAAAGCGAGTCTGAATAGGGCGTTTAGTACGTGGTCGTAGACCCGAAACCAGGTGATCTACCCATGTCCAGGGTGAAGTTCAGGTAACACTGAATGGAGGCCCGAACCCACGCACGTTGAAAAGTGCGGGGATGAGGTGTGGGTAGCGGAGAAATTCCAATCGAACCTGGAGATAGCTGGTTCTCCCCGAAATAGCTTTAGGGCTAGCCTTAAGTGTAAGAGTCTTGGAGGTAGAGCACTGATTGAACTAGGGGTCCTCATCGGATTACCGAATTCAGTCAAACTCCGAATGCCAATGACTTATCCTTAGGAGTCAGACTGCGAGTGATAAGATCCGTAGTCAAGAGGGAAACAGCCCAGATCGCCAGCTAAGGTCCCAAAGTGTGTATTAAGTGGAAAAGGATGTGGAGTTGCTTAGACAACTAGGATGTTGGCTTAGAAGCAGCCACCATTTAAAGAGTGCGTAATAGCTCACTAGTCGAGTGACTCTGCGCCGAAAATGTACCGGGGCTAAATACACCACCGAAGCTGCGAATTGATACCAATGGTATCAGTGGTAGGGGAGCGTTCTAAGTGCAGTGAAGTCAGACCGGAAGGACTGGTGGAGCGCTTAGAAGTGAGAATGCCGGTATGAGTAGCGAAAGACGGGTGAGAATCCCGTCCACCGAATGCCTAAGGTTTCCTGAGGAAGGCTCGTCCGCTCAGGGTTAGTCAGGACCTAAGCCGAGGCCGACAGGCGTAGGCGATGGACAACAGGTTGATATTCCTGTACCACCTCTTTATCGTTTGAGCAATGGAGGGACGCAGAAGGATAGAAGAAGCGTGCGATTGGTTGTGCACGTCCAAGCAGTTAGGCTGATAAGTAGGCAAATCCGCTTATCGTGAAGGCTGAGCTGTGATGGGGAAGCTCCTTATGGAGCGAAGTCTTTGATTCCCCGCTGCCAAGAAAAGCTTCTAGCGAGATAAAAGGTGCCTGTACCGCAAACCGACACAGGTAGGCGAGGAGAGAATCCTAAGGTGTGCGAGAGAACTCTGGTTAAGGAACTCGGCAAAATGACCCCGTAACTTCGGGAGAAGGGGTGCTTTCTTAACGGAAAGCCGCAGTGAATAGGCCCAAGCGACTGTTTAGCAAAAACACAGGTCTCTGCGAAGCCGTAAGGCGAAGTATAGGGGCTGACACCTGCCCGGTGCTGGAAGGTTAAGGAGAGGGGTTAGCGTAAGCGAAGCTCTGAACTGAAGCCCCAGTAAACGGCGGCCGTAACTATAACGGTCCTAAGGTAGCGAAATTCCTTGTCGGGTAAGTTCCGACCCGCACGAAAGGTGTAACGATTTGGGCACTGTCTCAACCAGAGACTCGGTGAAATTATAGTACCTGTGAAGATGCAGGTTACCCGCGACAGGACGGAAAGACCCCGTGGAGCTTTACTGTAGCCTGATATTGAATTTTGGTACAGTTTGTACAGGATAGGCGGGAGCCATTGAAACCGGAGCGCTAGCTTCGGTGGAGGCGCTGGTGGGATACCGCCCTGACTGTATTGAAATTCTAACCTACGGGTCTTATCGACCCGGGAGACAGTGTCAGGTGGGCAGTTTGACTGGGGCGGTCGCCTCCTAAAGTGTAACGGAGGCGCCCAAAGGTTCCCTCAGAATGGTTGGAAATCATTCGTAGAGTGCAAAGGCATAAGGGAGCTTGACTGCGAGACCTACAAGTCGAGCAGGGACGAAAGTCGGGCTTAGTGATCCGGTGGTTCCGCATGGAAGGGCCATCGCTCAACGGATAAAAGCTACCCCGGGGATAACAGGCTTATCTCCCCCAAGAGTCCACATCGACGGGGAGGTTTGGCACCTCGATGTCGGCTCATCGCATCCTGGGGCTGTAGTCGGTCCCAAGGGTTGGGCTGTTCGCCCATTAAAGCGGTACGCGAGCTGGGTTCAGAACGTCGTGAGACAGTTCGGTCCCTATCCGTCGTGGGCGTAGGAAATTTGAGAGGAGCTGTCCTTAGTACGAGAGGACCGGGATGGACGCACCGCTGGTGTACCAGTTGTTCTGCCAAGGGCATAGCTGGGTAGCTATGTGCGGAAGGGATAAGTGCTGAAAGCATCTAAGCATGAAGCCCCCCTCAAGATGAGATTTCCCATAGCGTAAGCTAGTAAGATCCCTGAAAGATGATCAGGTTGATAGGTTCGAGGTGGAAGCATGGTGACATGTGGAGCTGACGAATACTAATAGATCGAGGACTTAACCATATAATATGTAGCAAATGTTATCTAGTTTTGAAGGAATATGCCTTCATAGTTTGGTGATGATGGCAGAGAGGTCACACCCGTTCCCATACCGAACACGGAAGTTAAGCTCTCTAGCGCCGATGGTAGTTGGGACCTTGTCCCTGTGAGAGTAGGACGTCGCCAAGCAAGCTTAAGACGAGTCAGAATGACTCGTCTTTTTTGTATGCTTTCATACCTCTATCGATTGCCTTTTTAACCGCTTCTAAATAGGAAAATCCATATTTTTGATCTGGTTCTAAGTAGGTTCCTTCTGCCCATTCGTTCCACGCATTGATAAATAAAAACTCACTGTTATAAAGAGAGTAAGTACGATGAATTTGCTTACTTAAATAGATTGCGAACTTTTCAGGAGTAGAACCTATAAAAATACTGCTATTTGAATTTTTGCGTCGTGCAGTGTTATCCCAATCAACGAAAGCTCCAGGGAATGTTTTTTTCTTTGGAGGAAATCGCTTTAATATATACATCCATACTTTATCGTAGTCCCAAGCATTTAATTGCATACCAGACTCATATATTGTTTTATTTATGTCTGAAGAGCTATCATGGGCAATTGTATAAAATGGTTCAAACTGAATGCTAGCATCGAACCCATTTATATCAGGGAGTGGAAAACTGTTTAATGTTTCTGTAAAGTATATACCTTTTAAACCGTTTTCTCGTGCTAATGCATTCCAATAATTAAGCATTTTTTCACAATCAGGAATATGTCCCGGGCGATAAATAATGAATAGAGGTTTATCATCTATACGAATATATCTTTTATCTTGGAACGCTTGTAATAAATATTCAAAGTGCTCTTTCCAATCTGATACATCTCCATAATCTTGAGGCATTAATATATGTTTATCAAGACCATCCCAAGATCTTGTCCATGGCTCATTTGCCCAAGAAAGGCAAAATGGAAAATCTGGTTCCCCTATCTTAAGTACCTCATTAAAAGGTGTTTCTAATAGCCTCTTACCTTTAAACCAGTAGTGATAATAACAAAAACCATATATACCGTATGCTTTCGCGATTTCTGCTTGCCATTTTCTTACGGATGGGGTAGTTAAGTCATAATAAAAATCTTGATAAGGTTCCCTAGGTTGATAATGTCCTGAAAATAAAGGTTGTGCATTTTTAGTATTCGTCCATTCAGTAAAACCTTTACCCCACCAGCGATCATTTTCTTTTATTTGATGGAATTGTGGTAAGTAAAAAGCGATTATTTTCAAGCTATATCCCCCTTATGTTCTTCGAAGTTCAAGTGGTGGGAAGTTACTTTTGATTTTGTGGAGCAAGTTTAAAACGAGAGATTTTATATTCTCTTACTGTTTTTGTATGCTACGTATTGGATTTAGTTTTATAGTTTGCTTAATACGAGAGTCTTGGGTGCTCTCATATATATGTCTGAAATAAAAAGTATCATTCATCATGAAATTAAGCGGATTACTATGAACGAAAGAAGTTAATCTTTCTGGAGAACAAATAGGGCCTGTGGTAACCGGTTTACATCATCAAAAAAATCCCGCAGTTTTAGATACTTCTCATAATGCTTTTTAATATAGGTCATAGGTATAACAGTTTCTCCATAAAAGCTGCTATCTCTAACATCTCCTGCACCAGTAGGACTGTGTACAAAATTCCCATGTTCATAATCCGAGATAGCGCGATGTATATCTGGAAAAGCCTGAGATAAAGTTTTATGCCATCCTGTTTGAATTAATTCAGGGTGTTCCTTGAATTGTTGACAAAAATCGAGAAAATATCGTGCCTGTGTTGTTGCGATGAAGATTCCACCTGGACGCAGAATTCTTGAAAATTCTTTTATCCAATTTTCTGCAGTTTCTTCGGATAAATGTGAGAATACAGAATAAGCGAATATGATGTCTAATGAATTGTCACGAATAAATTCTACAGGAGGTTGTGGGCTTGCGGTTTTATATATCCCTCTTCCTAATGTTTCATTGCAAAGAGTAATCATGAAGGGGTCTACATCAATCCCAAGCAGATTTTCATCCCGAACATCTTTGAACAAGAAGCGTATAATTCGTCCCCAACCGCAACCAAAGTCTAAAACTTTACTTTCTTTATTCAAGGGAACCCCTAAATTTTGAGCGTATGTTTTTATATGACTATAAAACAAATATGCTTCATATAGGGCGTGTTCATAGGAAGCACCTACAAATTGTTTTTGGATTTCTTCAGGGGGGAACATAGGTACGGGTACACCGTTTATTGTTGTTTCTGAGCAACTTTGTATAAATAGATTTAGAAGTTCAACGTCAGATAATGGACTAACAAGGTTATCAAAATCACTTCCTAACTTAAAATTATTCATTTGTTAAACCTCCAAATTACATAATGATAAAATTTATTTACGATTTTTTTGTACTAATAAAAACATGCAAAAATTCAGCATCTAACCCTAATGATCTATCCTTTTGTAAATAAACAGTAGTATACATATTTGCCTGTGTGTAAATATATTCAATCATATCTAGCCCCCAATCAAATGTTACTAAAGACCCATTCTCATCGATAGGGTTTCCATGATAAATGGGCTCTTCAATATGCTCAATTACTTCTTTATTCACTCTTGCTCTTTGCACAGTCTTTGTGAGTGTATGATACCAAGGGACAGTAAATACATGAGCACCACCAGGTTTTAATACTCGTTCTATTTCTTTAAATGCCTTGTTTGGCGTCATGACATGTTCAAAAACATCTTGAGTAATGAATAAATCAAAAGATTCACTTGGGAAGGTCATGTCTTCTAAATTTTCACATCTAATTCCTTGAAAGTATTGGCCGAGAGGATAGTTTTTAAAGTATTGAGAATATGTATAGTTTTTACAGTTTTTTATTAGTAGCTGAGTTGTAATTCCTCCAGGAGAGGATTCGTGGATATTATAGGAATTCCATTTTGGAAAAAATGTATTTAAAACATGGATTAAAGCTCGCTGCCTTGGTATAGATTGGCATGTAGAACATAAGTAATGATCTCTAAGCCAATCATTATGTTCTATAAATGTAGTTTCCTTCTCGCAAATAACGCAATACCCAGTATTGTGTTTCAAATTGTCTTCCACATGACATCACTCCTGTTTTAAATGCAATGTATTGATGGATAGTATGACACACTTCAACAATCAAAGGAATCAAAGAGAGTGGCTGAAAATTAGGAAACTCATACAAGTACGATTGATAGAAGGGGATAACCAGCTGAGGGATAATCTCGCGCGAATTACAGTGTCAATTTATGCTATGCGAGACATTCGCTTTTATTCATTGAAGAATGTATAGACTTAAAATATCCCTTTCTTGTATGGATACATTTCAAAGTCCTGTGCATATATTTCTGTAACTAAATCCATAGTTTCTTTATCGTAAAAGCTTTTATATGTTGGAAATCGGGGGAAGGCTTCATCTGTAATGCTAAGTTCTGCATAGCTGCCTTCATACATCATCTTATGAGTGCGATGATGATCTGAATTCGTAAGTATGGCTAGGTCGGACTTAATTAAACCGTATTCGTCTTCTATTTTGGGAATTTGCTTATTAAAATCTTCTAAAGGTATGTAGCGTTGGATGAAGGCTTCTTCCCCCTGAACATATTGCTGACTAAAATGTATATCCATTACTAGGGAGTTGGGACCAAGTGCTTGAACGTAATATAAAAATTGTTTAAATGATATTCCTTCATTACTATATTTGTCATTATAAAAACATTTTCGGATACTTTCCCATTGTGGGCTAGCATATGGATTGTCAGCAAGTAATAGAAATGAGCTAACGGCCCTTGTATAGGGATTTCGTACGAGTTTACAAACATCTTTTTTCCCTTTTAGAAGAACATTTTGTAACTCAGGTATGTAATTTTCTTTGTTTTTGTATACCCAGAACTCATAGTAATGAATAAAGTCATTGTATTTCTTTGCTTCAGTATATAATCCAATTTGAAAAAAGAACCAATTAGCTAATGTGGTGCATCCGCTTCTATGACTCCAAAATAGTATAAGGGGAAAGTCTTTATGGAAGTGTGGAATTCGATCTTTATGTAGAATTACGTGGTTTAAAAGTTTTTGATTTATATTTTTCATGAGTTCTGTACTCCTTTTTCGAGAGTTTTGTGTATGTAGAAGCTTCTTTAAATGGAATACACGAGTGGAAATATAGGAAGAGAAGGTTGATTTTTTATTAATAAACTATATTCATGGGGGTGAGTAAATATTATGAGTGTTTTTTCGGACACTTTAGATAAGGTAGTGATTCTAAAATGAAAATATAAAATAAAGATAATGAAAATGTATAAGGGGCATACAATTACAAGAGGATGAATAATAAAAATGATCGAGTTCATGTATTTGCATTTCTAGGTGTGACGAGTAAAAAATTTGCTTACTAGAGAGAGGATATTATGAGGAAGAATAATTATTTAATAGTAGGTGGAAATAGTTTCATTGGTATTAACCTCACGTTAGGTTTATTAGAACAGGGGCAAAATGTAAAAGTATTTTCCAGGCATATAAATAATTTTCCTCGAAATATTATAAATGAAGTTGAATTTATTACAGGTGATTTAGAAAATGTTGAAGATATATATAAAGCTTTAGTGAATGTGGATATTATTATTTATTTAGCTGCGACGTCTAATGTAGCAACTTCCATCGAAGATATTTTTGGGGATATTAACAGTAGCCTTTTTTTTCTTAATTTCATGGAAAGTGTTAAAGATTTTCGTATTAAAAAAATTGTATTAGCATCTTCAGGGGGTACAGTTTATGGGGAACCTGAATATTTGCCTATTGATGAGAAGCATCCGTTGAAACCACTTTCTCCATATGGAATCACAAAAGTTTCGCTTGAGAATTATTTGTATTTTTATAAGCGAAACTACGGCATCGACTATGTTGTATGTAGATACTCTAATCCATATGGGAAATATCAAAATCCTTTAAAGAAAGTTGGGGCAATAAATTGTTTTTTGTACCAACATCTTAGTAATGAAAGGATTAATATATACGGGAATCCACAAGAGATTATTAGAGATTATATTTATATCGATGATTTAGTTGAAATTACTATACAACTATCACAATTAAATCGATTGAAATCTTGTGTATATAATATAGGAAGTGGCAAAGGTCTTTCTTTAAAACGAATTATAGTGGAATTGGAGAAAATAACAGAAAGAAAAGTAGACTTTATCTGTTATAAACCAAAACAAGAAAATGTTCAAAAAATCATTTTAAATATAGATAAGGTGAGACAAGAATTTAATTGGGAACCTAAAATAGATTTCAAAAGTGGAATTAGATTAAATAAGTTATGGATTGAAGAGTTCTTATATAGTAAAAAATAATAAACCATGCTCTACTTATATAAGCAGAGCATGGTTTATTATTTTATTTCTTTTTTTATTACCCAAAGATCTTGATGATCCCACCAAAACCCTTCAGTGTATTTTTTAATGATAGGGTTATAGGGTAATAACTTAATTTTGTCACACACGTAAGAGGGGCTAACTATCGTTTGGCCATATTGGTTAACATCTAAATCGAATTGTTCACTAGAAGGAAGGAACCAATAGCCTTGTTCATTTAAATTTGGAAATCCAAAGTATTTTTTACTTTGATACCCATGGGTGGTGAAAATGAATAAACCACCAGGTGAAACAGCACTATACAATGTTTGAAGCCAACGAAACCAAGTTGTATCAGGCATATGAGAAAAAAAGGATAGACAAAAAACAATATCGTACGTAGAAGTTTCCAATTTTAAATGTTCAGGTTCAGGATGAGATAATATAGAAGAATGATTTAATGTGTTTTCAATAAAAGTAATAGCTTCTTCATGTATATCACAAGCAGTTATACTCAAGTTTGCTTGTAGATTTAATAAATGGCGTGTTACGCAGCCATATCCAGATGCAAATTCTAATAATTTAATTGGATTGTCTGCAGGAGGATAAAAGGAAGTAATTAAGTCTAAGAGTATTTGTGCTGATTTTTGTCCATCTTTAAAATAATAATCTATCGCTTCTTTTTTAGAAGGAAAGACTGGATTAGTGACAAGGAACTGAAAAATGTGATCCTCAGGATGGATATTTGCGTTTACATTGTAGTTGTTTGCGATTTGAGAAATTAAGTTTTTATTTTCCTCTATAAATGCTTTCAAAGAGTATTCCCCCTAAATAATAGTAGCGTCTTATAAAAAATGCGGATAGTAAATAAAGTTCAAGGCTAAATGTTCAAGTATGTTTTTAGGTATTTTCTATATGTATACATCTTCATTTTAGAAATATCGTCGATAGTAAAGTTCTGTTTAATGAAATTCTGCATTTGTACAACTTCATTATAATGAGAATATGAATCTTCTGTTTTCGTTACACTATTTGTATGTCGTCTATGATAGTTTAGGGACTTTGGATTAAAGTGAATATGTCCCTCTTGCAGGATGGAAACATAGAAAAACCAATCACCAGCAACTTTAAATTTTGCTAGTTGTTTTTCTGTGTTTTTTATATCTATGTTTTTAAAAACTACACTTGAGACATTAGGTATAGTGTTTTTAATAAGTAACGTATCTTGTATTTCATCTATGCCTTTTCGAAAATAGGGGGTTTTCCATTTTTCTTTATCGATATCATTTGTGTAATTTAAATAATGATCAGCTATTACATTTCCTTGTTCGTCTATTTGTTTTGATTGTGTGTAGCTTAAGGTAACCTTGTTATTTATATGAAATCCATGTATCACCTCTTGTAAAAATGTCTTCTCACATAAGTCATCTGATTCTGCGATCCAAATATAATCACCGGTTGCTTCGGAGATTCCTTTTATCCATTGTTTAAATACAGAACCAGAGTTTTTTTCGTTAATAATTCGTTGAACTTTCAGATGAGGCTTATTTTCTTTTGAGAGCAGCTTTTCAAATGTTGATACGCTATTGTCAGTAGAGGCGTCGTCTAGGAAAATTAGTTCGTAAAGGGGGTAGGTTTGGTTTAATATTGATCTGACTCGGTCAGGTAAGTAGTGTTCATAATTATAGTTTGGTACAATTACACTTATTTTTTTGTAATTATGTTCGAGAAGCGCTAATAATTGATAAATGTAATTAAGAAAATTAAAGTTTTTTTCAATGAGCTCTTGGCCAAAGCTCCCCTTTTGTAAGCGTAACTCTTCATCTCCAATAAGTTCATATATTCTTTCGACCATTTTTGGTAAGTTTAAAAAGTCTACTAAGGCACCGGTTTTTTCTGTAACAACATCCTCAAAACCTCCAGCATTTTTAAAACCTATCACAGGAACCTTTGTATCTAATGCTTCTAAAACAACATTTGGAAAAGGGTCTTCCCTTGAGGTTAATAAATATAAATCAGCCCCGGCATTATATAAACCGATATCTGGAGTAGGATCAACTAATGTGAAATGTGCTTTATATCTTGGTGATAGAGTATCCATAAGATGAACATCTGTTCTCCCTACCCAAATAAAATGAATATTAGTATGAACCTTTCTTACTGAGTAAGCAATAAATGAGAATAAATCTATTCCTTTTCGATAATCGGCGAAACCTACACCTAAAATAATTTTACTATCTAGAGGCAGGTTGAGTTTTTTGCGTAATTCATTTCTAGCCACTGTAATATTATTCTTATAAGGATTGTGGTTAAATAAACCTTGAGGGAGAATGTGACATTTTTGATGATCTAATTGCGTGATTGTAAGGAATTTTTCATATACGTATTGTGAAGGGAAGACAATTTTGTAAGCAGATTCAGCAATGTTTCTAGCTTTTCCTTCGGCAGAGTACTGTTGTATTAAATGCGGTAATTCATGTATTAACGAAATAACTTTTATATTGTGCCTAGCTAGTAATGCAACCATATCACCACTTATGACCGTACTGCATATGGCAATGGTATAGTCTTGTGATAATAAAGTCTTTATTAATAATTCGACCGTTTCTTCCGTGGGGTAGTCTTCCTCTAAGCAATAAACAGGACCATATTTTTGAAAATCGGGGATTAAAATGCCTGATCCAATAGAAATAATTGCGACGGAGTAATCGAAGTTTTCTTTAAGAGCTTTAATAGTATGTAAAGAAAGCAGCTGTGCTCCGTGGAAATGGGCATCATGGGATACATAAATGATTTTCTTATTAACATGCATTTCATAACGCCTCCTAAGTTTATTAGATTTCTTTACCTTTCTATCGACTTAGTAAAGGAAAAGAAGATAAGGAAGTATTTTATTTATAATCCCCCTAGAGATAAGCGAGAGGGGAAAATGGTAATTTTAGCTCGGGTGCACTACTACCCTTAATATATATTTACTTAGCCTGACATTCATTCTTTAGAAAAGTATTAGTATTAAGCTAAAGGTTATAAATTGTCGATTATTAATTTAACTAAAGGAGTTTTAGAATCTCTAGGGATGGATTAGAAATTAAGAGGTTTATAATTTATAAAATAAAAAACATAAAAGGTATTGACGATTAAGGGTTAGAAGTGTAATATAGAACAAGTCGCCGATGCAATAACGCAGAAAACGACAAACGAAACAAAAAACTTAGTTGACATTGAAACATGAAGATGTTAACATAAGGGAGTCGCAAATGAGCGACCAAGTAGTTCTTTGAAAACTGAACGAAACAAACAACGTGAAACGTCAATTTTTATTTTTAGATGCTAGACAAACTAACTTTATTGGAGAGTTTGATCCTGGCTCAGGATGAACGCTGGCGGCGTGCCTAATACATGCAAGTCGAGCGAATGGATTGAGAGCTTGCTCTCAAGAAGTTAGCGGCGGACGGGTGAGTAACACGTGGGTAACCTGCCCATAAGACTGGGATAACTCCGGGAAACCGGGGCTAATACCGGATAACATTTTGAACTGCATGGTTCGAAATTGAAAGGCGGCTTCGGCTGTCACTTATGGATGGACCCGCGTCGCATTAGCTAGTTGGTGAGGTAACGGCTCACCAAGGCAACGATGCGTAGCCGACCTGAGAGGGTGATCGGCCACACTGGGACTGAGACACGGCCCAGACTCCTACGGGAGGCAGCAGTAGGGAATCTTCCGCAATGGACGAAAGTCTGACGGAGCAACGCCGCGTGAGTGATGAAGGCTTTCGGGTCGTAAAACTCTGTTGTTAGGGAAGAACAAGTGCTAGTTGAATAAGCTGGCACCTTGACGGTACCTAACCAGAAAGCCACGGCTAACTACGTGCCAGCAGCCGCGGTAATACGTAGGTGGCAAGCGTTATCCGGAATTATTGGGCGTAAAGCGCGCGCAGGTGGTTTCTTAAGTCTGATGTGAAAGCCCACGGCTCAACCGTGGAGGGTCATTGGAAACTGGGAGACTTGAGTGCAGAAGAGGAAAGTGGAATTCCATGTGTAGCGGTGAAATGCGTAGAGATATGGAGGAACACCAGTGGCGAAGGCGACTTTCTGGTCTGTAACTGACACTGAGGCGCGAAAGCGTGGGGAGCAAACAGGATTAGATACCCTGGTAGTCCACGCCGTAAACGATGAGTGCTAAGTGTTAGAGGGTTTCCGCCCTTTAGTGCTGAAGTTAACGCATTAAGCACTCCGCCTGGGGAGTACGGCCGCAAGGCTGAAACTCAAAGGAATTGACGGGGGCCCGCACAAGCGGTGGAGCATGTGGTTTAATTCGAAGCAACGCGAAGAACCTTACCAGGTCTTGACATCCTCTGAAAACCCTAGAGATAGGGCTTCTCCTTCGGGAGCAGAGTGACAGGTGGTGCATGGTTGTCGTCAGCTCGTGTCGTGAGATGTTGGGTTAAGTCCCGCAACGAGCGCAACCCTTGATCTTAGTTGCCATCATTAAGTTGGGCACTCTAAGGTGACTGCCGGTGACAAACCGGAGGAAGGTGGGGATGACGTCAAATCATCATGCCCCTTATGACCTGGGCTACACACGTGCTACAATGGACGGTACAAAGAGCTGCAAGACCGCGAGGTGGAGCTAATCTCATAAAACCGTTCTCAGTTCGGATTGTAGGCTGCAACTCGCCTACATGAAGCTGGAATCGCTAGTAATCGCGGATCAGCATGCCGCGGTGAATACGTTCCCGGGCCTTGTACACACCGCCCGTCACACCACGAGAGTTTGTAACACCCGAAGTCGGTGGGGTAACCTTTTTGGAGCCAGCCGCCTAAGGTGGGACAGATGATTGGGGTGAAGTCGTAACAAGGTAGCCGTATCGGAAGGTGCGGCTGGATCACCTCCTTTCTATGGAGAATTGATGAACGCTGTTCATCAATATAAGTTTCCGTGTTTCGTTTTGTTCAGTTTTGAGAGAACTATCTCTCATATATAAATGTATGTTCTTTGAAAACTAGATAACAGTGTAGCTCATATTTTTTAATTTTAGTTTGGTTAAGTTAGAAAGGGCGCACGGTGGATGCCTTGACACTAGGAGTCGATGAAGGACGGGACTAACGCCGATATGCTTCGGGGAGCTGTAAGTAAGCTTTGATCCGAAGATTTCCGAATGGGGAAACCCACTATACGTAATGGTATGGTATCCTTACCTGAATACATAGGGTATGGAAGACAGACCCAGGGAACTGAAACATCTAAGTACCTGGAGGAAGAGAAAGCAAATGCGATTTCCTGAGTAGCGGCGAGCGAAACGGAATCTAGCCCAAACCAAGAGGCTTGCCTCTTGGGGTTGTAGGACATTCTATACGGAGTTACAAAGGAACGAGGTAGACGAAGCGACCTGGAAAGGTCCGTCGTAGAGGGTAACAACCCCGTAGTCGAAACTTCGTTCTCTCTTGAATGTATCCTGAGTACGGCGGAACACGTGAAATTCCGTCGGAATCTGGGAGGACCATCTCCCAAGGCTAAATACTCCCTAGTGATCGATAGTGAACCAGTACCGTGAGGGAAAGGTGAAAAGCACCCCGGAAGGGGAGTGAAAGAGATCCTGAAACCGTGTGCCTACAAATAGTCAGAGCCCGTTAATGGGTGATGGCGTGCCTTTTGTAGAATGAACCGGCGAGTTACGATCCCGTGCAAGGTTAAGTTGAAGAGACGGAGCCGCAGCGAAAGCGAGTCTGAATAGGGCGTTTAGTACGTGGTCGTAGACCCGAAACCAGGTGATCTACCCATGTCCAGGGTGAAGTTCAGGTAACACTGAATGGAGGCCCGAACCCACGCACGTTGAAAAGTGCGGGGATGAGGTGTGGGTAGCGGAGAAATTCCAATCGAACCTGGAGATAGCTGGTTCTCCCCGAAATAGCTTTAGGGCTAGCCTTAAGTGTAAGAGTCTTGGAGGTAGAGCACTGATTGAACTAGGGGTCCTCATCGGATTACCGAATTCAGTCAAACTCCGAATGCCAATGACTTATCCTTAGGAGTCAGACTGCGAGTGATAAGATCCGTAGTCAAGAGGGAAACAGCCCAGATCGCCAGCTAAGGTCCCAAAGTGTGTATTAAGTGGAAAAGGATGTGGAGTTGCTTAGACAACTAGGATGTTGGCTTAGAAGCAGCCACCATTTAAAGAGTGCGTAATAGCTCACTAGTCGAGTGACTCTGCGCCGAAAATGTACCGGGGCTAAATACACCACCGAAGCTGCGAATTGATACCAATGGTATCAGTGGTAGGGGAGCGTTCTAAGTGCAGTGAAGTCAGACCGGAAGGACTGGTGGAGCGCTTAGAAGTGAGAATGCCGGTATGAGTAGCGAAAGACGGGTGAGAATCCCGTCCACCGAATGCCTAAGGTTTCCTGAGGAAGGCTCGTCCGCTCAGGGTTAGTCAGGACCTAAGCCGAGGCCGACAGGCGTAGGCGATGGACAACAGGTTGATATTCCTGTACCACCTCTTTATCGTTTGAGCAATGGAGGGACGCAGAAGGATAGAAGAAGCGTGCGATTGGTTGTGCACGTCCAAGCAGTTAGGCTGATAAGTAGGCAAATCCGCTTATCGTGAAGGCTGAGCTGTGATGGGGAAGCTCCTTATGGAGCGAAGTCTTTGATTCCCCGCTGCCAAGAAAAGCTTCTAGCGAGATAAAAGGTGCCTGTACCGCAAACCGACACAGGTAGGCGAGGAGAGAATCCTAAGGTGTGCGAGAGAACTCTGGTTAAGGAACTCGGCAAAATGACCCCGTAACTTCGGGAGAAGGGGTGCTTTCTTAACGGAAAGCCGCAGTGAATAGGCCCAAGCGACTGTTTAGCAAAAACACAGGTCTCTGCGAAGCCGTAAGGCGAAGTATAGGGGCTGACACCTGCCCGGTGCTGGAAGGTTAAGGAGAGGGGTTAGCGTAAGCGAAGCTCTGAACTGAAGCCCCAGTAAACGGCGGCCGTAACTATAACGGTCCTAAGGTAGCGAAATTCCTTGTCGGGTAAGTTCCGACCCGCACGAAAGGTGTAACGATTTGGGCACTGTCTCAACCAGAGACTCGGTGAAATTATAGTACCTGTGAAGATGCAGGTTACCCGCGACAGGACGGAAAGACCCCGTGGAGCTTTACTGTAGCCTGATATTGAATTTTGGTACAGTTTGTACAGGATAGGCGGGAGCCATTGAAACCGGAGCGCTAGCTTCGGTGGAGGCGCTGGTGGGATACCGCCCTGACTGTATTGAAATTCTAACCTACGGGTCTTATCGACCCGGGAGACAGTGTCAGGTGGGCAGTTTGACTGGGGCGGTCGCCTCCTAAAGTGTAACGGAGGCGCCCAAAGGTTCCCTCAGAATGGTTGGAAATCATTCGTAGAGTGCAAAGGCATAAGGGAGCTTGACTGCGAGACCTACAAGTCGAGCAGGGACGAAAGTCGGGCTTAGTGATCCGGTGGTTCCGCATGGAAGGGCCATCGCTCAACGGATAAAAGCTACCCCGGGGATAACAGGCTTATCTCCCCCAAGAGTCCACATCGACGGGGAGGTTTGGCACCTCGATGTCGGCTCATCGCATCCTGGGGCTGTAGTCGGTCCCAAGGGTTGGGCTGTTCGCCCATTAAAGCGGTACGCGAGCTGGGTTCAGAACGTCGTGAGACAGTTCGGTCCCTATCCGTCGTGGGCGTAGGAAATTTGAGAGGAGCTGTCCTTAGTACGAGAGGACCGGGATGGACGCACCGCTGGTGTACCAGTTGTTCTGCCAAGGGCATAGCTGGGTAGCTATGTGCGGAAGGGATAAGTGCTGAAAGCATCTAAGCATGAAGCCCCCCTCAAGATGAGATTTCCCATAGCGTAAGCTAGTAAGATCCCTGAAAGATGATCAGGTTGATAGGTTCGAGGTGGAAGCATGGTGACATGTGGAGCTGACGAATACTAATAGATCGAGGACTTAACCATATAATATGTAGCAAATGTTATCTAGTTTTGAAGGAATATGCCTTCATAGTTTGGTGATGATGGCAGAGAGGTCACACCCGTTCCCATACCGAACACGGAAGTTAAGCTCTCTAGCGCCGATGGTAGTTGGGACCTTGTCCCTGTGAGAGTAGGACGTCGCCAAGCAAAAACCTAAGTCGATTCGACTTAGGTTTTTTTATGTTTATTTTTATTTATCAGCTGTTATAATCTATAATTTTAATAGTCCTAAAGAAGAAAAAAGATAAAATAGAAACGATATAAAGTGATAAGAAGGTTATAAAGTAATATATTTAAATGTAAATTAAAGGTAAGAATTACCTTTTGCATGAATTTAGTTGTAAAATGAACAAAAAAATTTTTACTCTTACATAACCTCTTTGTTTTTTTAGGGTTTTACATAAGGCTGAATCTATAATTAAGGTAGTTAACATATATTTTTGATGGGTGTGGGGGATTATGAAAGAAATATGCATGTTATTAGTGGCTGTTATATTATGGGGGACAGCCATTGCGCCAACGAAATGGGCGTTAGAATCTATTCAACCGTTTACTTTGTTGTTTATTCGTCTTTTCTTTGCGGGTGGAATTTGTATGCTATTCTCATTTAAACAACTACAAAAATCAGTTGTACATAAAAAAGTTCCATGGAAAAGAATGAGTTTGTTAGCTTTTACCGGTGTAGCTGGATATTTTATGTTTACATCCTACGGCATTTCTTTAACAAGTGGATTACATGTTAGTATCATAGATGCTGCATTACCATTAGTTACAATTCTATTTTCAGCATTCTTTTTGAAAGAGAAAATTCGGTTGAATTATTGGATAGGAATTATATTGGGGGCTATAGGAGTACTCTTTATTACGATTCCATCTAAAGGTGTTGATCAAGAAGTATCTTTAATAGGAGATGTACTTATATTATTGAGCACTTTTCTATTTGCTTTCTACACAGTTTTGTTAAAACGACCAAAACAAGAACAGTATTTATCAAATGAGGTATTTACCACATTAACTTTAATTATCGGAGCTGTTATTCTATTGCCGTTTGCCTTGGTAGAAATTCTTTATTACGGTTTCCCAAAGATTGAAACTTGGAAAACGGGATTTAGTGTAATGTACCTTGTTATTGGAGCAACAATTTTAGCATATTGGTTCTGGAATAAAGCGCTAGAGAGAGTTTCTGCATCAGTAAGTGGATTATATTTAAATGCATTACCGTTAATAAGCATTGTTACTTCAATTATCCTATTAAATGAATCTCTGACATGGAGGGTAATAATGGGGGCAAGTCTAGTTTTAATTGGAGTAGGATGGGCGGATAAGCAAAAAATACGTAATCTATTAAAAGGTAATAAGGTGTAGAGTCGGGACTGTTAAACAGTATGTTTTATATAATTAAAAATGTTAAAAAGATACCTTATATATATGAGGTATCTTTTTATATTTAGCAAAGAAAATAGACTGAAATTAGTATGGATATTCTTTGCTATATCTATATGTATCGAAATCATTTTGAAATATTGTTTGAACGAGCTGCATACACTCAGTATCGTAAAAACTTTCGAAAGTAGGATGGCGAGGGAATAAAGGATTCGTAATATCGGCTTCACTAAAATCCCCTTTATAAATCATGGTGGGAGTTTGATGATGCCAAGATGTTGAGAACTCATTTATTGGTGCAACTTTTAATTCGAAACGCTTTTCTAATTCTTTCATTTCCTGATTGAAGTTTTCTAAGTATATATAATTGGTCACATATTCTTCTTCACCAGTTATATATTGTTGTGTGAAATGTGGGTTAATGTCATCTGCTTGAGCACCTTTAATAAATAAGTAGTATAGAAATTGTTTAAATGAGATCCCTTTAGGAGAGTTTTCATCTTGATATAAAAACTTTCGGATGGGTTTCCATTCGGGATTTTCCACATAAGGAGGTGCAATTAAGGATACGAAAGAACTGACTGCCCTCCTATAAGGGTTGCGAACAAGTTTAAAAGTTTCTTTTTGTTTTTCTCGTAACGCTATACCTAGTTGTACACTATAGGCAGGTGTATTTTTGTATATATGATATTCATAATTATGAATGAAAGGGCTGTAGCTTAGAGCTGTTTGTAATAAATCAATCTGGTAAAAGAACCAATTAGCAAGAGAGGTGCAACCGCTTTTTTGACTCCAAAATAGAATGATGGGGAAATTTCTATGATAGTTTGGAATTCTTGAATGGGTGCTTATGATGCGTAATACAGAAGAATCGAACAATCTCTACACTCCTTTCAGTTATCTTATTAATATGTATGAGAAATAAAGAAGGGGTATGAGAGTATCTTTCATCTTTTAAAAAAAAACGAAAGATTAATATTGACTATTATTATATTGAGGTGTAATATAAAACAAGTCGCCGATGCAATAATGCAGAAAACGACAAACGAAATAAAAAAACTTAGTTGACATTGAAACATGAAGATGTTAACATAAGGGAGTCGCAAATGAGCGACCAAGTAGTTCTTTGAAAACTGAACGAAACAAACAACGTGAAACGTCAATTTTTATTTTTAGATGCTAGACAAACTAACTTTATTGGAGAGTTTGATCCTGGCTCAGGATGAACGCTGGCGGCGTGCCTAATACATGCAAGTCGAGCGAATGGATTGAGAGCTTGCTCTCAAGAAGTTAGCGGCGGACGGGTGAGTAACACGTGGGTAACCTGCCCATAAGACTGGGATAACTCCGGGAAACCGGGGCTAATACCGGATAACATTTTGAACTGCATGGTTCGAAATTGAAAGGCGGCTTCGGCTGTCACTTATGGATGGACCCGCGTCGCATTAGCTAGTTGGTGAGGTAACGGCTCACCAAGGCAACGATGCGTAGCCGACCTGAGAGGGTGATCGGCCACACTGGGACTGAGACACGGCCCAGACTCCTACGGGAGGCAGCAGTAGGGAATCTTCCGCAATGGACGAAAGTCTGACGGAGCAACGCCGCGTGAGTGATGAAGGCTTTCGGGTCGTAAAACTCTGTTGTTAGGGAAGAACAAGTGCTAGTTGAATAAGCTGGCACCTTGACGGTACCTAACCAGAAAGCCACGGCTAACTACGTGCCAGCAGCCGCGGTAATACGTAGGTGGCAAGCGTTATCCGGAATTATTGGGCGTAAAGCGCGCGCAGGTGGTTTCTTAAGTCTGATGTGAAAGCCCACGGCTCAACCGTGGAGGGTCATTGGAAACTGGGAGACTTGAGTGCAGAAGAGGAAAGTGGAATTCCATGTGTAGCGGTGAAATGCGTAGAGATATGGAGGAACACCAGTGGCGAAGGCGACTTTCTGGTCTGTAACTGACACTGAGGCGCGAAAGCGTGGGGAGCAAACAGGATTAGATACCCTGGTAGTCCACGCCGTAAACGATGAGTGCTAAGTGTTAGAGGGTTTCCGCCCTTTAGTGCTGAAGTTAACGCATTAAGCACTCCGCCTGGGGAGTACGGCCGCAAGGCTGAAACTCAAAGGAATTGACGGGGGCCCGCACAAGCGGTGGAGCATGTGGTTTAATTCGAAGCAACGCGAAGAACCTTACCAGGTCTTGACATCCTCTGAAAACCCTAGAGATAGGGCTTCTCCTTCGGGAGCAGAGTGACAGGTGGTGCATGGTTGTCGTCAGCTCGTGTCGTGAGATGTTGGGTTAAGTCCCGCAACGAGCGCAACCCTTGATCTTAGTTGCCATCATTAAGTTGGGCACTCTAAGGTGACTGCCGGTGACAAACCGGAGGAAGGTGGGGATGACGTCAAATCATCATGCCCCTTATGACCTGGGCTACACACGTGCTACAATGGACGGTACAAAGAGCTGCAAGACCGCGAGGTGGAGCTAATCTCATAAAACCGTTCTCAGTTCGGATTGTAGGCTGCAACTCGCCTACATGAAGCTGGAATCGCTAGTAATCGCGGATCAGCATGCCGCGGTGAATACGTTCCCGGGCCTTGTACACACCGCCCGTCACACCACGAGAGTTTGTAACACCCGAAGTCGGTGGGGTAACCTTTTTGGAGCCAGCCGCCTAAGGTGGGACAGATGATTGGGGTGAAGTCGTAACAAGGTAGCCGTATCGGAAGGTGCGGCTGGATCACCTCCTTTCTATGGAGAATTGATGAACGCTGTTCATCAATATAAGTTTCCGTGTTTCGTTTTGTTCAGTTTTGAGAGAACTATCTCTCATATATAAATGTATGTTCTTTGAAAACTAGATAACAGTGTAGCTCATATTTTTTAATTTTAGTTTGGTTAAGTTAGAAAGGGCGCACGGTGGATGCCTTGACACTAGGAGTCGATGAAGGACGGGACTAACGCCGATATGCTTCGGGGAGCTGTAAGTAAGCTTTGATCCGAAGATTTCCGAATGGGGAAACCCACTATACGTAATGGTATGGTATCCTTACCTGAATACATAGGGTATGGAAGACAGACCCAGGGAACTGAAACATCTAAGTACCTGGAGGAAGAGAAAGCAAATGCGATTTCCTGAGTAGCGGCGAGCGAAACGGAATCTAGCCCAAACCAAGAGGCTTGCCTCTTGGGGTTGTAGGACATTCTATACGGAGTTACAAAGGAACGAGGTAGACGAAGCGACCTGGAAAGGTCCGTCGTAGAGGGTAACAACCCCGTAGTCGAAACTTCGTTCTCTCTTGAATGTATCCTGAGTACGGCGGAACACGTGAAATTCCGTCGGAATCTGGGAGGACCATCTCCCAAGGCTAAATACTCCCTAGTGATCGATAGTGAACCAGTACCGTGAGGGAAAGGTGAAAAGCACCCCGGAAGGGGAGTGAAAGAGATCCTGAAACCGTGTGCCTACAAATAGTCAGAGCCCGTTAATGGGTGATGGCGTGCCTTTTGTAGAATGAACCGGCGAGTTACGATCCCGTGCAAGGTTAAGTTGAAGAGACGGAGCCGCAGCGAAAGCGAGTCTGAATAGGGCGTTTAGTACGTGGTCGTAGACCCGAAACCAGGTGATCTACCCATGTCCAGGGTGAAGTTCAGGTAACACTGAATGGAGGCCCGAACCCACGCACGTTGAAAAGTGCGGGGATGAGGTGTGGGTAGCGGAGAAATTCCAATCGAACCTGGAGATAGCTGGTTCTCCCCGAAATAGCTTTAGGGCTAGCCTTAAGTGTAAGAGTCTTGGAGGTAGAGCACTGATTGAACTAGGGGTCCTCATCGGATTACCGAATTCAGTCAAACTCCGAATGCCAATGACTTATCCTTAGGAGTCAGACTGCGAGTGATAAGATCCGTAGTCAAGAGGGAAACAGCCCAGATCGCCAGCTAAGGTCCCAAAGTGTGTATTAAGTGGAAAAGGATGTGGAGTTGCTTAGACAACTAGGATGTTGGCTTAGAAGCAGCCACCATTTAAAGAGTGCGTAATAGCTCACTAGTCGAGTGACTCTGCGCCGAAAATGTACCGGGGCTAAATACACCACCGAAGCTGCGAATTGATACCAATGGTATCAGTGGTAGGGGAGCGTTCTAAGTGCAGTGAAGTCAGACCGGAAGGACTGGTGGAGCGCTTAGAAGTGAGAATGCCGGTATGAGTAGCGAAAGACGGGTGAGAATCCCGTCCACCGAATGCCTAAGGTTTCCTGAGGAAGGCTCGTCCGCTCAGGGTTAGTCAGGACCTAAGCCGAGGCCGACAGGCGTAGGCGATGGACAACAGGTTGATATTCCTGTACCACCTCTTTATCGTTTGAGCAATGGAGGGACGCAGAAGGATAGAAGAAGCGTGCGATTGGTTGTGCACGTCCAAGCAGTTAGGCTGATAAGTAGGCAAATCCGCTTATCGTGAAGGCTGAGCTGTGATGGGGAAGCTCCTTATGGAGCGAAGTCTTTGATTCCCCGCTGCCAAGAAAAGCTTCTAGCGAGATAAAAGGTGCCTGTACCGCAAACCGACACAGGTAGGCGAGGAGAGAATCCTAAGGTGTGCGAGAGAACTCTGGTTAAGGAACTCGGCAAAATGACCCCGTAACTTCGGGAGAAGGGGTGCTTTCTTAACGGAAAGCCGCAGTGAATAGGCCCAAGCGACTGTTTAGCAAAAACACAGGTCTCTGCGAAGCCGTAAGGCGAAGTATAGGGGCTGACACCTGCCCGGTGCTGGAAGGTTAAGGAGAGGGGTTAGCGTAAGCGAAGCTCTGAACTGAAGCCCCAGTAAACGGCGGCCGTAACTATAACGGTCCTAAGGTAGCGAAATTCCTTGTCGGGTAAGTTCCGACCCGCACGAAAGGTGTAACGATTTGGGCACTGTCTCAACCAGAGACTCGGTGAAATTATAGTACCTGTGAAGATGCAGGTTACCCGCGACAGGACGGAAAGACCCCGTGGAGCTTTACTGTAGCCTGATATTGAATTTTGGTACAGTTTGTACAGGATAGGCGGGAGCCATTGAAACCGGAGCGCTAGCTTCGGTGGAGGCGCTGGTGGGATACCGCCCTGACTGTATTGAAATTCTAACCTACGGGTCTTATCGACCCGGGAGACAGTGTCAGGTGGGCAGTTTGACTGGGGCGGTCGCCTCCTAAAGTGTAACGGAGGCGCCCAAAGGTTCCCTCAGAATGGTTGGAAATCATTCGTAGAGTGCAAAGGCATAAGGGAGCTTGACTGCGAGACCTACAAGTCGAGCAGGGACGAAAGTCGGGCTTAGTGATCCGGTGGTTCCGCATGGAAGGGCCATCGCTCAACGGATAAAAGCTACCCCGGGGATAACAGGCTTATCTCCCCCAAGAGTCCACATCGACGGGGAGGTTTGGCACCTCGATGTCGGCTCATCGCATCCTGGGGCTGTAGTCGGTCCCAAGGGTTGGGCTGTTCGCCCATTAAAGCGGTACGCGAGCTGGGTTCAGAACGTCGTGAGACAGTTCGGTCCCTATCCGTCGTGGGCGTAGGAAATTTGAGAGGAGCTGTCCTTAGTACGAGAGGACCGGGATGGACGCACCGCTGGTGTACCAGTTGTTCTGCCAAGGGCATAGCTGGGTAGCTATGTGCGGAAGGGATAAGTGCTGAAAGCATCTAAGCATGAAGCCCCCCTCAAGATGAGATTTCCCATAGCGTAAGCTAGTAAGATCCCTGAAAGATGATCAGGTTGATAGGTTCGAGGTGGAAGCATGGTGACATGTGGAGCTGACGAATACTAATAGATCGAGGACTTAACCATATAATATGTAGCAAATGTTATCTAGTTTTGAAGGAATATGCCTTCATAGTTTGGTGATGATGGCAGAGAGGTCACACCCGTTCCCATACCGAACACGGAAGTTAAGCTCTCTAGCGCCGATGGTAGTTGGGACCTTGTCCCTGTGAGAGTAGGACGTCGCCAAGCAAGCTTAAGACGAGTCAGAATGACTCGTCTTTTTTATGTTTTATAAAATAAGCTCGTTATCTGTAGTTTTCTTGAGCTATAAATAACGAGCTTATTTGTGTTAAAAAATAGCAACATGAAAATTCAGTAAAGCTCTGTTTATTATAGTTCTGCTGTATTTTTCACATCAATGAGCTCAAATCGTTCGCAAACGAGTAGCATATCTTCAGAAAAAGTAAAACCAAACTCATTTAGTTCCTTTGTAAAAAAACGAACATGGGTGTCTTTCCAGTAATTATACGTGCAATCTCCTTCGCCTTCAGCGATAGCGAATTCTTCGCTTACTTCATTCATCGGTGTTACAGTTACTTCTATTGTTTTAATAATCGCTACAGGTTCATCCTGACTATTGAGTATAATACTATAATCATTAGTCGTCGGTAGTGGTTCATTTTCTAACTCATAAAAAATGTGACAGGAGCATGTTGCGGTTTTGATACCATCAATTACTAATTGTGCAAGATAATTAGGGGAATCCCCAAATTGCCAAGCTGTAACAGATGCTGGTTTTTCATTGTTTCCCCAATAAGTATCCCAATATGTTTGTGCTAATGGATTCATTTGTATCGTTACCTCACTCTAATTAATATGTAGTCTTTTTATAATCCCTGAGAAATTTACTTATTTGTATGCCTTTGTACGCATTTAAAATTTGTATCGGTGTGTTGTGAATTAAGAAAGAGAATATGCGGAATGAATATGGTTTGTAAACACGTTCTGTCCATATATGGGATTTTTAATTTTCCAATTGTGTCGTACGGTAAAGGATATAACTGTTTGAAGAATATTCGGATTATTAAGGGCGGTTTATTACAACTATGCCATATTGAAGTGAGTAATACTAGAGGTGAAATAGAGAAAAAACTGATATTCCAACTTGAATATCAGTTTAGTAATATGTGACTTATATGAATCTATAGCAATATGAACAGCGTAAATAAGATAGCCAGCAAAATACGATAATATGCAAAAGGTTTTAAACCGATCTTCTCTAAAAGCTTCAAAAAAGTTACTACGGCTAGCATTGCTACTATAAAAGAGGTAATGAATCCTACCGCAAACATAGGGATGTCATCAACGCTTAAATACTTCCAACTTTTTAATAAGTCTAAGCCTGTAGCTCCAACCATTACAGGAAGAGCAATGAGAAAAGAGAATTCAGATGCGGTCTTATAATTTACTTTCGCTAATAACCCTCCAGAAATAGTAGAGCCAGCTCTAGAGAAGCCAGGATATACCGCTAAGCATTGAAATAATCCAATTGTTAATGCTTGACGGTAGGTTAAATCATCCAGTGAATAGGCGGTTGCTTCTGTCTTTTTTACTTCTGCAAAAATCATAAGAATTGCTCCTGCTACAAGTCCAATGACGACAGTATATGGCTGAAATAAGTATGTTTTAATAACACCATGTAATAGTAATCCAGCAACTACCGCTGGGAATACACCAAGAAATACATGGAATGCGTTGAATTTTTTCTCTTTTCGTAGAAGAGGTTTAATATTACATAAAGAAACAAGGCGTTTATAGTATAAAATCGCAATAGCTAAAATTGCGCCTAACTGTATAACGATTTCAAAGGTCTTTGCTCTTTCTCCTTCGAAGCCTAATAAATGTCCGACTAATATAAGGTGGCCAGTAGAAGAGATAGGTAAAAATTCTGCTAATCCCTCTACAATACCGAGTATGAAGGCAATGATGATATCGCTCATAGTTTCACTCCTATAAATTAATGAATATCTACTCTCTTAAAATAGAATAGTGTTGCAATAAATCCGAAAATTGCTGTTGCTGCAATGATGATATAAGAATACTCTGGTGGATATGTGGGTTGTAATTCGTTATTTGCGATATCTAGAGTAGCGGTCCACGGAAATAGATCTTTATGTTTAGAGTTCACGAGCATAAGGTTAATCATTGTAATAATGACCGTTAATATAATAGGTGGTACATAGGTCTTCATTACAACGGTTAATAGTACAATAGGTGAAGACAATAGAAAGAGAAGTCCACCACATATTAAAAATTTTACGAGAGAGCTTAAGAGTAAGATGGTACTAAATCCAGGGAAGCTACCTATTAGCCCTAATAATAAAGTTAGTGTCCAAGCGACTAAAGTAAGCATTATAATCCAAAGAAAGAGAATGATGAACTTACTTATAATAAAGCTAATGCGTGAGACTGGAATAGTTAGTAAATGTTTTAGTGTATCTTCTGTATATTCACGGGTAAACAGATAAGCAATCACTACCCCATATAAGGGGAATCCTATAATTAAAGTAGTATATAAGTTAACTTCGGTGAATAGTTGATGGAACAAAATAGTTGGAGTAGGTTGTTTTGTTTTTATGTGTATATAAGACGCTACGACCACTAAGAAGGGTGCGACACCAGCCCCGATAATGCTAATTAAAAACATATTGGAACGTTTTAATTTTAATAGTTCTGTATAGAGCAGATTAACCAATTGTTCCACCTCCAACTAGATTGGTGAAATAATCTTCTAATCTGTCTTCGCTCATCGCCATTTTTAATACATCGACATCATTAAGAACGAACGTTCTGTTTATGTGTCCTTGCTGTCCAAAATGAGAATAAATACGAATATTCCCTTCATCATGTACTTCATAATCAAAAATTTGAAGATGATTTTCTAATAGCATCGTGGCTCTATTGTCATTATTCACTTGAAATTCTATGTACTTACGGTTGGTTTTGCGTAGCGTATCAAGAGAAACTTCTTCTAGTAACTTTCCTTCATGGATAATTCCCATACGATCGACTAGTTGTTCTACTTCAACTAATATGTGACTAGAAATGAGTATCGTTATATTTCTTTCCTGAGCTAAAGATTTAATGAGTTTTCGCATTTCTTTAATACCGATTGGATCGAGTCCATTAGTTGGTTCATCTAGTATGAGTAGTTCAGGGTAGTGGAGAAGAGCACGTGCAATTCCTAAGCGCTGCTTCATTCCTAAAGAATACTTTCCTACTAACTTTTTTGTTTCATGCTGTAAGCCTACTATTTCTAATGCTTCTTCAATGGCATTCTTTTTGTGGATCCCAATTATCTTTGCATTAATTAATAAGTTTTCTTTTGCAGTTAAGTTTTCATAAAACCCTGGAACCTCAACGATAGAACCAATTCTTCTTAAAATATTTTTTTGATTTTGAAATAAGTCTTCTCCGAATATTTCAATATTTCCACTTGTAGGCTTTATAAGGCTAAGTAGCATACGTATGGTTGTTGTTTTGCCCGCACCGTTGCGTCCTATGAATCCATAAACCTCTCCTTGTTGAACATTAATATTTAGATTATCTACTGATTTTTGAGTGCCATATACTTTAGTAAGGTTAGTCGTTTTTATAATTGTATGTATAGGAGACACCTACTTTCTATAAGTTCTTACTTACATAATAAGAAGGAAGGCTTAACTGCATATTAATCATTTCTTAACTATTTCTTAAAAGAAGTGTATTTTGGAATGGAAAAACCAAAAGTAGTTCGTTTCCATGGGATACTTTCAACCCATATATGCCCACCATTTCTCTCCACGAGCGCTTTAGAAATCGAAAGCCCGAGACCGCTACCACCAAAAGAGGAGGTTCTTGATTGTTCGCTTCGGTACATTCGCTCAAATATGTTTTGTAAATCATGTTTTGGAATGCCAGGGCCTTTGTCCCAAATAAGAAGTTCATATTCTGTATTGGTTTCTAGTAGTTCGATTCCTACTGTTTTCCCATCTTTTCCGTAATAAATGGCATTTTTTATTAAATTACCTATAATTCGCATAAGGCTAAGGTGATCTGCGATGATAGGACAAGTAGATTCTGGTATAAGAACCTGTAGTTCGATATTATGTTTTGAGAGTTCAGGTAAAAAATCGATTAAAGCTTCTCTAGTAACTTCAGAAAAGTCGAGTTCTTCTTCTTTTAGTGGGAATTCATTGGCGTCTAGCTTTGCCATATTGAATATTTCATCAACTAGATGTTTTAAGTTATTTGATTTCATATAAAGTATTTTAAGATATTCTTGCTTTTCTATTTCAGAAGCAGCTACTCCATCTTTTAAAGCATCGATATATCCAATAATGGAGGTGAGTGGCGTTCGGATATCATGCGAGATACTAGACAAAAGTTGTTTTCTAGATTCCTCGTATCTTTTTGCTT
>NZ_JBQYMD010000001.1:4942500-5187500 GCF_052682895.1 Bacillus sp. WC2503
CCGCAGTGAATAGGCCCAAGCGACTGTTTAGCAAAAACACAGGTCTCTGCGAAGCCGTAAGGCGAAGTATAGGGGCTGACACCTGCCCGGTGCTGGAAGGTTAAGGAGAGGGGTTAGCGTAAGCGAAGCTCTGAACTGAAGCCCCAGTAAACGGCGGCCGTAACTATAACGGTCCTAAGGTAGCGAAATTCCTTGTCGGGTAAGTTCCGACCCGCACGAAAGGTGTAACGATTTGGGCACTGTCTCAACCAGAGACTCGGTGAAATTATAGTACCTGTGAAGATGCAGGTTACCCGCGACAGGACGGAAAGACCCCGTGGAGCTTTACTGTAGCCTGATATTGAATTTTGGTACAGTTTGTACAGGATAGGCGGGAGCCATTGAAACCGGAGCGCTAGCTTCGGTGGAGGCGCTGGTGGGATACCGCCCTGACTGTATTGAAATTCTAACCTACGGGTCTTATCGACCCGGGAGACAGTGTCAGGTGGGCAGTTTGACTGGGGCGGTCGCCTCCTAAAGTGTAACGGAGGCGCCCAAAGGTTCCCTCAGAATGGTTGGAAATCATTCGTAGAGTGCAAAGGCATAAGGGAGCTTGACTGCGAGACCTACAAGTCGAGCAGGGACGAAAGTCGGGCTTAGTGATCCGGTGGTTCCGCATGGAAGGGCCATCGCTCAACGGATAAAAGCTACCCCGGGGATAACAGGCTTATCTCCCCCAAGAGTCCACATCGACGGGGAGGTTTGGCACCTCGATGTCGGCTCATCGCATCCTGGGGCTGTAGTCGGTCCCAAGGGTTGGGCTGTTCGCCCATTAAAGCGGTACGCGAGCTGGGTTCAGAACGTCGTGAGACAGTTCGGTCCCTATCCGTCGTGGGCGTAGGAAATTTGAGAGGAGCTGTCCTTAGTACGAGAGGACCGGGATGGACGCACCGCTGGTGTACCAGTTGTTCTGCCAAGGGCATAGCTGGGTAGCTATGTGCGGAAGGGATAAGTGCTGAAAGCATCTAAGCATGAAGCCCCCCTCAAGATGAGATTTCCCATAGCGTAAGCTAGTAAGATCCCTGAAAGATGATCAGGTTGATAGGTTCGAGGTGGAAGCATGGTGACATGTGGAGCTGACGAATACTAATAGATCGAGGACTTAACCATATAATATGTAGCAAATGTTATCTAGTTTTGAAGGAATATGCCTTCATAGTTTGGTGATGATGGCAGAGAGGTCACACCCGTTCCCATACCGAACACGGAAGTTAAGCTCTCTAGCGCCGATGGTAGTTGGGACCTTGTCCCTGTGAGAGTAGGACGTCGCCAAGCAAGCTTAAGACGAGTCAGAATGACTCGTCTTTTTTGTGTTTATTTTTATTTACCAAATGTCATAATCCATAAATTTAATAACGCCAAAAATGAAAAAAGAATGAAATAGAGACTGTTTAAAATAATGGCAATGATTTTTGGTGTTCCTGATTTTCCGACTGCCCTAAAATAATACTTAAGAACAGGAAACATTATTTCTATTATAAGTATATATTTTAAAAAATGAGAGTAGAAAAAATGGGATGATATAAATAAGTATTCAATCATTATAGCAATTACTGCGATAGAGAAAAATAAATAAGATAATAGCATAGTTATTTTTTTTCACGGTTATTCTCCCCCTAAAAATTAAATCGCTATAATATAAGTTCTATTGATGTATAGAGAATAAGAGTTTATATACTTTTATTAAAATGTACTGAAGTACCATATAAACAATTGTACGTAAAATAGATCTCTAGAAATATATATTCTAATTCCCTTTCCTTCTTGCATATAGTTGCAATTCTTCTTTTGAATATAACTAAAACACGAACGTTATTGGTAACTAGTAAAAAAACATTCGATTATTTATTGACATTGTTTATAAAATATTGTTAATATAGCCATAGAAACAATAATATATAAGACCTCATATAATCGCGGGGATATGGCCTGCAAGTCTCTACCTAACGACCGTTATTCGTTAGACTATGAGGGAAAGTCACTCGGTATTTTTCTATTCACAAGGGATACGTATGCCTGAGTAGAGCGCTTTCTCTCATAGTAAAAGAGAAACTGTTCTATTTCAGGCTTTTTTTATTTGAATCGGGGGGATTCTAATATGAAATCACTAGTTGGAGTCATAATGGGAAGTACGTCAGACTGGGAAACAATGAAATTTGCTTGTGACATTTTAGATGAATTAAATATACCGTATGAGAAAAAAGTTGTATCCGCTCATCGGACTCCGGATTATATGTTTGAATATGCAGAGACGGCTCGTGAACGTGGATTGAAAGTTATTATTGCTGGAGCTGGTGGAGCAGCGCATTTACCAGGAATGGTTGCAGCGAAGACAAATCTTCCTGTAATTGGCGTTCCAGTTCAATCAAAAGCGTTAAACGGATTAGATTCATTATTATCCATCGTCCAAATGCCAGGAGGGGTTCCAGTTGCAACTGTTGCAATTGGTAAAGCTGGTTCAACAAATGCTGGATTACTTGCTGCACAAATACTTGGATCATTCCATGATGATATACATGATGCATTGGAATTGAGACGAGAAGCGATTGAAAAAGATGTGCGTGAAGGTAGTGAGCTAGTATGACGAGAATCATTTTACCTGGAAAAACAATCGGCATTATTGGAGGCGGCCAGCTTGGAAGAATGATGGCATTGGCAGCTAAGGAGATGGGATATAAAATTGCTGTTTTAGATCCTACAAAGCATTCACCATGTGCACAAGTTGCTGATGTTGAAATTGTTGCACCATATGACGATTTAAAAGCAATTCAGCATTTAGCAGAGATAAGTGATGTTGTCACATATGAATTTGAGAATATTGATTATAGATGTTTACAATGGCTTGAAAAACATGCTTACTTACCACAAGGTAGTCAGTTGTTAAATAAAACGCAAAATCGTTTTACAGAAAAGAATGCAATTGAAAAAGCCGGGTTACCGGTAGCGACGTATAGATTAGTTCAAAATCAAGAGCAGCTTACTAAAGCGATTGCTGAGTTATCATATCCTTCCGTCTTAAAAACAACGACAGGTGGATATGATGGGAAAGGGCAAGTTGTTTTAAGAAGTGAAGCTGATGTTGAGAAGGCACGAAATCTTGCGAATGAAGCAGAATGCATTCTAGAAAAATGGGTGCCTTTTGAAAAAGAAGTATCAGCTATTGTCATTCGTAGTGTAAGTGGTGAAACGAAAGTGTTTCCAGTAGCGGAAAATATTCATGTGAATAACATTTTACATGAATCTATCGTTCCAGCTCGCATTACAGAAGAACTTTCTCAAAAAGCAATTGCTTACGCAAAGGTACTTGCGGATGAATTAGAACTTGTGGGAACACTAGCGGTAGAGATGTTTGCTACAGCTAATGGTGAGATTTACATTAATGAATTAGCACCAAGACCTCACAATTCAGGACACTATACACAGGATGCATGTGAAACGAGTCAATTTGGTCAACATATTCGAGCAATCTGTAATTTACCTCTTGGAGAAACAAATTTGTTAAAACCAGTTGTCATGGTAAACATTTTAGGCGAACATATAGAAGGGGTCCTAGGACAAGTGAATAGATTAACCGGGTGCTATTTACACTTGTATGGAAAAGAAGAAGCAAAAGCGCAGCGAAAAATGGGGCATGTTAATATTTTAAATGATAATATTGAAGTCGCTCTAGAAAAAGCGAAGAGTTTGCATATTTGGGACCATCAAGAACAACTGTTGGAGGGAAAAAGATGATTAATCGTTATACACGCCCTGAAATGGGTGCTATTTGGACGGAAGAGAATAAATTTAAAGCATGGTTAGAAGTTGAGATTTTAGCTTGTGAAGCATGGGCTGAGCTTGGCGATATTCCAAAAGAAGATGTTAAAAAAATTCGTGAGCATGCATCATTTGATATTGATCGTATTTATGAAATTGAAAAAGAAACACGTCATGACGTAGTTGCTTTCACTCGTGCTGTATCAGAAACACCAACATTAGGTGAAGAACGCAAATGGGTTCATTACGGTTTAACATCTACAGACGTAGTAGATACAGCTTTATCTTACATCTTAAAACAAGCAAATGAAATCTTGTTAAAAGACTTAGAAAACTTCGTTAGCATTTTAGCTAACAAAGCGAAAGAGCATAAATACACGATTATGATGGGAAGAACGCACGGTGTTCATGCAGAGCCAACGACATTTGGTTTAAAACTTGGTCTTTGGTATGAAGAAATGAAACGTAACGTAGAGCGTTTCAAACAAGCTGCGGATACAGTTCGCGTTGGTAAATTATCTGGTGCAGTTGGTACATACGCGAACATTGATCCATTCGTAGAAAAATTTGTTTGTGAAAACTTAGGATTAGAAGCGGCACCAATTTCAACACAAACATTGCAACGTGATCGTCATGCACATTACATGTCAACACTTGCGCTAATCGCAACATCTATTGAAAAGATGGCAGTTGAGATTCGTGGTTTACAAAAGAGTGAAACACGTGAAGTTGAAGAGGCTTTCGCAAAAGGTCAAAAAGGTTCTTCTGCAATGCCACATAAACGTAATCCAATTGGATCTGAAAATATGACTGGTTTAGCTCGTGTTATCCGCGGTTATATGATGACGGCTTACGAGAATGTTCCATTATGGCATGAGCGCGACATTTCTCACTCTTCAGCAGAACGCGTAATTCTACCAGATGCTACAATCGCATTAAATTACATGTTAAATCGCTTTGGTAATATCGTTAAAAACTTAACTGTATACCCGGAGAATATGAAACGCAATATGACAAGAACATACGGCTTAATTTACTCTCAGCGCGTAATGCTTACACTAATCGACAAAGGTATGGTACGTGAAGAAGCTTATGATATCGTACAGCCTAAAGCGATGGAAGCTTGGGAAACACAAGTACAATTTAAAGAGCTTGTAGAAGCTGATGAGCGTATTACGAGCAAATTAACGCAAGAGGAAATTAACGAATGCTTCAACTATGAGCATCATATGCAACATGTTGATACAATCTTTGAACGCCTAGGATTAAACGAAGCGTAAAATTTTATATGGCACAGAATAGAGTCATTCTGTGCCATTCTTTATAAAAATATTATTCACATTTTTCAAACTACAGGGGGCTTGCGAAATGCAAAAGCTAGAATTGCTGTATGAAGGTAAGGCAAAAAGAATTTATCGTACAGAATCAGCAGATATGGTTTGGGTAGAGTACAAAGATAGTGCGACTGCTTTCAATGGGGAGAAAAAAGAGACGATTACAGGAAAAGGTCGTTTGAACAATGAGATTACAACTTTATTGTTCAGAAAGTTACAAGAAGTAGGAATAAAAACACATTTTGTTGAGAAGTTATCTGAAACAGAGCAACTTGTAAAAAAAGTGAGTATTATTCCTTTAGAAGTTGTCACAAGAAATGTAATTGCAGGAAGCCTTTCAAAGCGATTAGGAATGGAAGAGGGAACTGTACTTGCAGAACCAATCGTAGAATTTTACTTCAAAGATGATGATTTAGGAGATCCGCTTGTAACGGAAGATCATATTCGTGTATTAAATGTTGCGTCACCAGAGCAAGTAAGCGTATTACGAGATATGGCTCTACAAATCAATCAAGTATTGATTGAGCATTTCGCAAGCTGTCGTGTAAGATTAGTAGATTTTAAATTAGAGTTTGGTGTAACGGAAGAAGGAGAAATCATATTAGCGGATGAGATCTCACCAGATACTTGCCGTTTATGGGATGAAACGAGCAATGAAAAGTTTGATAAAGACGTATTCCGTCGCGATCTTGGAAATTTAACAGAAGCTTATGAAGAGATTTTAAAACGTTTAGGGGGAATTTCACATGTATAAAGTTAAGGTATATGTAACGTTAAGAGAAAGCGTATTAGATCCACAAGGAACAGCAGTAAAAGGGGCACTTCATAGTCTTTCATTTACAGAAGTACAGGATGTTCGAATCGGAAAGTACATGGAACTAACAATTGATAAATCTGTATCTGACCTTGACGCAAAGGTAAAGGAAATGTGTGAAAAATTATTAGCAAACGTTGTAATGGAAGACTTCCGTTATGAAGTTGAGGAGGTTGTCGCACAGTGAAATTTGCCGTAATAGTATTTCCGGGTTCGAACTGTGATGTCGATATGTTCCATGCAATTAAAGATGAGCTTGGTGAAGAAGTAGATTACGTTTGGCACGATAAAGAGAATTTAGATGAATATGATGCAATTTTACTACCTGGTGGATTCTCTTACGGTGACTATTTACGTTGTGGTGCTATTTCTCGCTTTGCTAACGCAATGAAAGCAGTGCAAAAAGCTGCTGAGCAAGGAAAACCAATTTTAGGAGTGTGTAATGGATTCCAGATTCTTGTTGAATCAGGATTACTACCAGGAGCACTAATAAGAAACGAAAACTTAAAATTTATGTGTCGCACGGTTCAGTTACGTGTTGAAAATAACGAAACGATGTTTACATCACAATATGAAAAAGATGAAGTAATCAATATTCCAATTGCACATGGTGAAGGGAATTACTATTGTGATGAAGTAACTCTTAAACAATTAGAAAAGAATAATCAAATCGCATTCCGTTATGTAGAAAATCCGAATGGTAGCGTTTCAGATATTGCTGGTATTGTAAATGAAAAGGGAAATGTACTTGGTATGATGCCACACCCAGAGCGTGCTGTAGATGAATTGCTTGGTGGTGCTGAAGGGTTAAAAGTCTTTCAATCTATCTTAAAACAGTGGAGGGAAACATATGTCGTTAATGCTTGAACCAAATCCAACACAAATTAAAGAAGAGCGTATATATGCGGAAATGGGGCTAACAGACGAAGAGTTTGCCATGGTTGAAAAGATTCTAGGCCGTTTGCCGAATTATACAGAAACAGGTTTATTCTCTGTAATGTGGTCTGAACATTGTAGTTATAAAAATTCAAAACCAGTTCTTCGCAAGTTCCCAACAACAGGTGAGCGTGTCCTGCAAGGCCCTGGAGAAGGCGCTGGAATTGTAGATATCGGTGATAATCAAGCGGTTGTATTTAAAATGGAAAGCCATAACCATCCTTCTGCTATTGAACCATATCAAGGAGCAGCAACAGGCGTTGGTGGTATTATCCGTGACGTATTCTCTATGGGAGCACGTCCAGTAGCTCTATTAAACTCACTTCGCTTCGGTGAACTACAATCACCACGTGTGAAATATTTATTTGAAGAAGTAGTAGCAGGAATCGCAGGATACGGTAACTGCATCGGTATTCCTACTGTTGGTGGCGAAGTACAATTCGATCCATGTTACGAAGGAAATCCACTTGTAAATGCAATGTGCGTAGGTTTAATTAACCACGAGGATATTAAAAAAGGGCAAGCACACGGTGCTGGCAATACAGTAATGTACGTAGGAGCATCAACTGGTCGTGACGGTATTCACGGTGCAACATTCGCATCTGAAGAACTATCTGAAAGCTCAGAAGCGAAACGTCCGGCAGTTCAAGTAGGAGATCCATTTATGGAGAAACTTCTTATCGAAGCATGTTTAGAACTTATTCAGTCTGATGCACTTGTTGGAATTCAAGATATGGGAGCTGCTGGTTTAACTTCATCTTCTGCAGAAATGGCAAGTAAAGCAGGTATGGGTATTGAAATGTACTTAGATGATGTACCACAGCGTGAAACGGGAATGACACCATATGAAATGATGCTATCTGAATCACAAGAGCGTATGTTAATTGTTATCAAAAAAGGTAGAGAGCAAGAAATAGTAGATTTATTTGAGAAGTATGGTCTTGCAGCAGTTACGATGGGGAAAGTAACGGAAGACAAAATGCTTCGCTTATTCCATAAAGGTGAAATGGTAGCTGAAGTACCAGCAGATGCTCTTGCAGAAGAAGCGCCAATTTATCATAAACCATCAAAAGAAGCAGCATACTTTGCTGAGTTCCAGCAGATGAAAGTGGAAACACCGCAAGTAGAAGATTATAAAGAAACGTTATTCGCTTTACTACAACAACCGACAATTGCAAGTAAAGAGTGGGTATATGATCAATATGATTATCAAGTACGCACAAGCACAGTTGTTACACCAGGTTCAGATGCAGCGGTTGTACGTGTACGCGGTACAGAAAAAGGATTAGCAATGACGACAGATTGTAACTCTCGCTATATTTACTTAGATCCAGAAACGGGCGGTAAAATTGCAGTAGCAGAGGCAGCGCGTAATATCGTATGTTCTGGTGGAGAGCCACTTGCAATTACAGATTGCTTAAACTTTGGTAACCCAGAAAAACTGGAAATCTTCTGGCAAATTGAGAAATCGGTAGATGGTATGAGTGAAGCTTGTCGCACATTACAAACGCCAGTTATTGGCGGAAACGTATCGATGTATAACGAGCGTAGTGGTGAAGCGGTATATCCAACACCGACTGTTGGGATGGTTGGTCTTGTCCATGATTTAAAACATGTAACAACACAAGAATTTAAGCAAGCTGGCGATTTAGTGTACGTAATTGGAGAGACGAAAGCTGAATTTGGTGGAAGTGAATTACAGAAAATGGTCCACGGCAAAATTTTCGGCCAATCACCAAGTATCGATCTAGATGTAGAATTAAAACGCCAAAAACAAGTATTAGAAGCAATTCAAGCTGGCCTTGTTCAATCGGCACATGATGTTGCTGAAGGTGGTTTAGCAGTTGCAATTTCTGAAAGTGCAATTGGTGCTAACGGTTTAGGTGCTACTGTGAAATTAGACGGTGAAGCAACGGCGGTATTATTTGCGGAATCACAATCTCGCTTCGTTCTAACTGTAAAACGTGAAAACAAAGAAGCGTTCGAGAAAGTCGTCGAAGCAATTCAAGTTGGAGCAGTGACAGATACAAATGAGGTAACAATTCATAATGAAGAAAATGAAGTATTACTTACAGCAAATGTAGATGAAATGAGACAGGCTTGGAAAGGGGCAATCCCATGCTTGCTGAAATAAAGGGGTTAAATGAAGAATGTGGCGTCTTTGGAATTTGGGGGCATGAAAATGCGGCACAAGTTTCGTACTACGGATTGCACAGTTTGCAGCACCGTGGGCAAGAGGGCGCAGGCATTGTTGTAAATAATGGGGAAAAAATCGTCGGTCACAAGGGATTAGGTTTAATATCGGAAGTGTTCTCAAGAGGTGAGCTAGAAGGATTGAACGGAAAATCAGCAATCGGACACGTACGATACGCGACGGCTGGTGGAAGTGAAGTAGCTAACGTTCAACCATTATTATTCCGTTTTTCTGATCATAGTATGGCATTAGCTCATAACGGAAATTTAATTAATGCAAAAATGCTTCGCCGCGAATTAGAGGCAGAGGGAAGTATTTTTCAAACGAGTTCAGATACAGAAGTACTTTTACATCTTATTAAGCGTAGTACGAAAGATTCTTTAATTGAAAGTGTAAAAGAGGCACTAAATAAAGTGAAAGGTGCGTTTGCATACCTTTTACTAACTGGGAATGAAATGATTGTTGCGCTAGATCCGAATGGGTTCCGTCCTCTTTCAATTGGAAAGATGGGTGATGCTTACGTTGTAGCATCAGAAACATGTGCTTTCGATGTAGTAGGTGCAACATACATTCGTGATGTAGAACCGGGTGAATTACTTATCATCAATGATGAAGGAATTCACGTAGATCGTTTTACAAATGAAGTAGATCATGCAATTTGTAGTATGGAGTACATTTACTTTGCGCGTCCGGATTCTAATATCGCTGGTATTAATGTCCACGCAGCACGTAAAAACATGGGGAAACGTTTAGCGGCAGAAGCTCCTATTGAAGCTGATGTTGTTACTGGTGTACCAGATTCTAGTATTTCAGCTGCGATCGGTTATGCTGAGGCGACAGGTATTCCATATGAGTTAGGATTAATTAAAAATCGTTACGTTGGACGTACGTTTATTCAACCTTCTCAAGAACTGCGAGAGCAAGGGGTAAAGATGAAGCTTTCCGCAGTAAGAGGTGTAGTTGAGGGGAAACGAGTTGTTATGATTGACGACTCTATCGTAAGAGGAACGACAAGCAAACGAATTGTTCGTATGCTTCGTGAAGCTGGAGCGACAGAGGTTCATGTAAGAATTGCTTCACCGCCTCTAAAATATCCATGTTTCTATGGTATTGATATTCAAACGAGAAAAGAATTAATTGCAGCAAATAATACAGTAGAAGAAATCCGTGAAATGATCGGAGCGGATTCTTTAACATTTTTAAGTGAAGATGGATTAGTAGATGCAATTGGACGTCCATATGAAGGGAAATATGGCGGCCTATGTATGGCTTACTTCAATGGAGACTATCCAACAGCTCTTTATGATTATGAGCAAGAGCTTTTAGAAAGTATGAAATAAGAAAGTGAAAAAAGCTTCTACTTCTTTTGATGTAGAAGCTAGCTTCTTTCTTAAAAACGGCCGCCCTGGATGGGGAGAAATTAAAAGACGAGGTGTAAATAACGATGGCGAATGCATATAAGCAAGCAGGAGTAGATATTGAAGCTGGATATGAAGCGGTATCTCGCATGAAAAAACACGTACAAACAACAATGAGAAAAGAAGTACTAGGCGGTTTAGGCGGTTTTGGAGGTATGTTTGATCTATCAAAATTTGCATTAGAAGAACCTGTATTAGTATCTGGAACAGATGGCGTGGGAACAAAATTGATGCTCGCTTTTATGGCAGATAAACATGACACAATTGGTATTGATGCAGTAGCGATGTGTGTAAATGATATTGTTGTCCAAGGGGCAGAGCCGCTTTTCTTCCTTGATTATATTGCTTGTGGTAAAGCTGAACCTAGTAAAATTGAAAACATCGTCAAAGGTATATCAGAGGGCTGTCGCCAAGCTGGTTGTGCATTAATTGGTGGGGAAACAGCTGAAATGCCAGGAATGTATTCTACGGAAGAATACGATTTAGCTGGTTTTACAGTTGGGATTGTTGATAAAAAGAAAATTGTAACAGGTGAAAAGATTGAAGCTGGTCACGTATTAATTGGCTTAGCATCTAGCGGTATTCATAGTAATGGTTACTCTTTAGTACGAAAAGTGTTACTAGAAGATGGAGAACTATCTTTAGATCGCATTTATGGACGCTTAGAACTACCTCTTGGTGAGGAGTTATTAAAACCAACGAAAATTTATGTCAAACCTATTTTAGAACTATTGAAAAAACATGAAGTGTACGGTATGGCTCATATTACAGGTGGTGGATTCATTGAAAATATTCCACGTATGTTGCCAGAAGGAATTGGTGCTGAGATTGAACTTGGATCTTGGGAAATTCAGCCGATTTTCAATTTGCTTCAAGAAGTTGGGAAACTAGAAGAGAAAGAAATGTTCAATATTTTTAACATGGGTATTGGTATGGTAGTAGCGGTAAGGGAAGAAGATGCAAAAGATATTGTTCGTCTTCTTGAAGAGCAAGGAGAAACAGCTCGTATTATTGGTCGTACTGTACAAGGGGATGGCGTTACCTTCAATGGGGGCACAGCACTATGAGTAGATTAGCAGTTTTTGCTTCTGGAAGCGGATCTAACTTTCAATCTCTCGTTAATGCGGTAGAAGAAAAGAGATTGGATGCAGATATTAGTTTATTAGTATGTGATAAACCAGAAGCACGCGTTATTGGACGGGCACATTATCATCATATCCCATGTTTCGCTTTTTCAGCGAAAGCATATGAGTCAAAAGAAGCATTTGAAAAAGAAATATTAAAGAAGCTAGAAGAGTATGAAATTGATTATGTTATTTTAGCTGGATATATGCGTTTAATTGGGCCAACTTTACTAGAAGCATATGGCGGGAAGATTATTAACATTCATCCATCACTACTACCGAGTTTCCCAGGGAAAGATGCTGTCGGTCAAGCGTTAGAAGCAGGTGTGAAAGTAACTGGAGTAACAATTCATTATGTAGATGCAGGTATGGATACAGGTCCAATTATTGCGCAAGAAGCAGTAGTTGTTTCTGAAGGTGATACGAGAGAAAGCTTACAAAAGAAAATTCAACAAGTTGAACATAAATTATACGTAAATACAGTGAATCAAATTGTTCAGTCTGTGAAAGAACCAACTGTTAACTAACATACAACCAGGGGTGAAGGATAAATGAAAAAGCGTGCATTAGTAAGTGTTTCAGATAAAACAGGAGTAGTAGAATTTGTTAAAGGTTTACTAGAACAAGGGATTGAAGTTATTTCAACAGGTGGTACGAAAAAATTACTAGAAGAAAATGGTTTACAAGTAATCGGTATTTCTGAAGTAACTGGTTTCCCAGAAATTATGGATGGCCGTGTAAAAACATTACATCCAAATATTCATGGTGGTCTATTAGCAGTTCGTGATAATGAAACACATGTAGCGCAAATGAATGAATTAGGCATTCAACCAATTGACTTTGTTGTTGTTAACTTATACCCATTTAAAGAAACAATCGCTAAGCCTGATGTAACATTTGCTGATGCAATTGAAAATATTGATATTGGTGGCCCAACAATGATTCGCTCTGCTGCGAAAAATCATAAATTTGTATCGGTAATCGTAGATCCAGTAGATTATGATGTTGTATTAGCAGAACTGAAAGAGAACGGCGAAGTAAAAGAAGAGACGAAACGTAAATTAGCAGCGAAAGTATTCCGTCATACAGCGGCATATGATGCGTTAATTTCTAACTACTTAACAGAACAAATGGGTGAAGAAAGTCCAGAAACGTTAACTGTGACGTTTGAGAAAAAGCAAGACTTACGTTATGGAGAGAACCCACATCAAAAGGCTACTTTCTATAAAGCACCATTTGCTGCAACTTCTTCTGTTGCATATGCAGAACAATTACATGGTAAGGAATTATCTTATAACAATATTAATGATGCAGACGCAGCGCTTAGCATCGTAAAAGAATTTACAGAACCAGCAGTAGTAGCGGTAAAACATATGAATCCATGTGGCGTTGGAGTAGGAACTGATATTCACGAGGCATATACTCGTGCTTATGAAGCGGATCCAGTATCAATCTTCGGCGGTATTATTGCAGCAAATCGTGAAATTGATAAAGCTACAGCAGAAAAGTTACACGAAATTTTCTTAGAAATTGTTATCGCTCCTTCGTTCTCGCAAGAAGCTTTAGAAGTGTTGCAAAGCAAGAAGAACTTACGCTTACTAACTGTAAATATTGAAAAAGCGACAAGTGCAAGCAAAAAACTAACTTCTGTACAAGGTGGTCTTCTTGTTCAAGAGGAAGATACGTTATCATTAGATGAGAACACAATTTCAATTCCAACGAAACGTGAACCATCAGAGCAAGAGTGGAAAGATTTAAAACTAGCTTGGAAAGTTGTAAAACATGTGAAATCAAATGCAATTGTTTTAGCGAATGATAACATGACGGTTGGTGTAGGCGCGGGACAGATGAACCGTGTAGGCTCTGCAAAAATTGCAATTACACAAGCTGGCGAAAAAGCACAAGGTAGCGCACTTGCATCTGATGCTTTCTTCCCAATGCCAGATACAGTAGAAGAAGCAGCAAAAGCTGGTATTACAGCAATTATCCAACCAGGTGGATCAATTCGTGATGAGGATTCTATTAAAGTGGCAGATAAGTATGGGATTACGATGGTGTTCACTGGCGTACGTCATTTCAAACACTAATAGAGGATGTCTAAAAGGTCCGGTCGAGATAATCTTCGCATGTCGTCGTTGCAATGCCAGTGCGGTACTCATGTAGGAAAACTATACTCCGTATCCTCTTGGAAAATGCGCCTCGACCTGCTCGGTTCTCTCGATCCTCCCTTTTAAACTTCTATTGATATGAAAAAGCAAACTAGGAGCATAGCTTCTAGTTTGTACCTATTTAATTATTGGGGGATGAAATATGAATGTTTTAGTAATTGGCCGCGGTGGGCGTGAGCATGCTTTAGCTTGGAAGTTTGCACAATCTGAAAAGGTGGAGAAGGTGTATGTAGCACCAGGTAATGAAGGTATGCGAGATGTTGCAATACCAGTTGATATTGATGAAAATGATTTTGATGCATTAGTTTTATTTGCCAAAGAGAATAATGTTGAATTAACTTTCGTTGGGCCAGAAATTCCGCTTATGAATGGAATTGTTGATCGTTTTAAAGAAGAAGGACTTCGCGTATTTGGTCCGAATAAAGCGGCTGCTGTTATTGAAGGCAGTAAAGCTTTTACGAAAGAGTTGATGAAAAAGTATAATATACCAACTGCTGCATACGAAACTTTTACAGACTATGATGAAGCAGTAAAGTACATTCAAAAAGTTGGTGCGCCAATTGTTGTTAAAGCTGATGGATTAGCTGCTGGTAAAGGTGTAACGGTAGCAATGACGCTTGAAGAGGCATTACAAGCTGTGAAAGAAATGCTACAAGATGTGAAATTCGGCGTGGCAAGTAAGAAGGTCGTTATTGAAGAGTTTTTAGATGGACAAGAATTTTCATTGATGGCATTTGTAAATGGAACAACTGTACATCCGATGGTAATTGCTCAAGACCATAAACGAGCTTTTGATGGCGATAAGGGTCCTAATACAGGTGGAATGGGCGCATATTCTCCAGTACCACAAATTCCAGAATCAGCAGTTCAAGAGGCGATTGAAACAGTATTACACCCAACTGCTAAAGCGATGATCCAAGAAAATCGTTCGTTTACAGGTATTTTATATGCAGGGCTTATTTTAACAAATGATGGTCCAAAGGTAATTGAATTTAATGCTCGCTTTGGTGATCCTGAAACGGAAGTTGTATTACCTCGCTTAGAGAATGATTTAGTTGATGTATGCAACGCTGTGTTAGATGAAAGTGAACTAACTTTACAATGGTCAGAAGATGCTGTTATCGGTGTTGTACTTGCTTCTAAAGGATATCCAGAAGCGTATAAAAAAGGTGAAGTTATTAACGGATTAGATACATTGCAAGATGTGATTGTTTTCCATGCGGGGACAGTAATGAAACACGGTGATTTTGTAACAAATGGTGGCCGTGTATTATTTGTTGCTTGCAAGGCGAATAGTTTACAAGAAGCAAAAGATAAAGTATATAAAGAAATCGGTAAAATTGAGAGTGATGGTCTATTTTATCGAAGTGATATAGGATATCGTGCAATTGGGCATGAGATGACGAGAAGTTAATGTATAAAAAATCCCGCTGAGAAATCAGCGGGATTTTTATGCATCTTTATCTTTTTTCAATTTTCCTTTTTGCTTTGCCATTTCTCGAAGTAAATACTCGATGTGTGCATTGACGCTACGAAACTCATCATTCGCCCATTTTTCGATGACTGCGTGTAATTCAGGATCAATACGTAATGGAAAGCTTTTCTTTTTAGCCATTATTATTTACAACCTATTAATATAGGCTTCCTGTATTAATAACTGGTTGCGCACCTTTATCTGAAACGATGGCAACCAATAAGTTATTTACCATATTTGCTTTACGCTCGTCATCGAGTTCCAGTACGCCTTCTTCATCTAACATATGGATTGAATCTTTGGCCATCTTCACAGCACCTTCAACAATCTCTTTTCTAGCAGCCAACACTGCTTTTGCTTGTTGACGTTGTAGCATTGCATGGGCAATTTCTGTTGCGTAAGCTAAATGCGTTAAACGAGTTTCTAATACTTCTACACCAGCGATTTCAAGACGCGCTTCTAATTCGCGTTTTAGCTCTTCTGAAATTTCCTCAGTATTTCCACGTAACGTAATACAAGTTTCATCTTGGAAATTATCGTAAGGATATTTTGTTGCAACGTGGCGGATTGCTGTTTCACTTTGGATTTCTACGAATCGATCGTAATGCTCAACACCAAACATTGCTTTTGCAGAATCAACCACTTTATATACGATAACAGCTGCAATTTCAATTGGATTTCCTTCAATATCATTTACTTTTAATTTCTTACTATTAAAGTTTTCAACACGTAAAGATACAGTTTGACGGAATGCAAATGGAATTGTTAAAAATAAACCGTTTTGACGAATTGTTCCTAAATAATTACCGAAGAACGTAATAACTTTCGCTTGATTCGGTTGAACGATACCGATGCCTGTAGCCAAAACAGATGCTAATATGAGAGCTAAAATAGCTATTACAAACATTTCTTGTACAAGGCAAAATACACCGATAGCGGCTAAAACTAAAATTCCAATAACACCCAGAAACCCATTTACATAAAATACTTGTTTTTCTTTCATATGATCGCCTCCTGATATAAAAATGATATCATTTTTATATCATTTTAAGCAAGGGGTTCACACCTAATTTTCTGAATTTTTTTATTTGGTATCTTTTATGTACGTGTTAGGGATGAAAAAAGAATGTATGTTCTGTTTTGTGGTAAAATAAAGAGGACTTAACCGCCCACTGCAGCAGCTAAGTCCCTTTGAGAGCATCTTGCATCGTGACAAATGATTCAAAGCGGTTTGGCCAGGATTATTTCTTCAATCGCTGACTCAATCTCTTTGTCAGAAGAGTCGTAACTTCCATTTGACTTTGGTTTGTCATGGGTAGAAGTTTGATTCACTTCTTCTTTAGCATGTCCTTTTTCAGTAAAATTCATGCTAGGCATTTTAAATGCGCCCATACTCATGTATTTTCCAAATTTACATACTTCAGCAATAGGGCAGAAACGAACAATCCCCTCTGCAATTTTCATGGCACCAATCCATAGTAAAACTTTAGACCAAGTGCACCACGGTTTGCGTACGAGTTTCGCTGTACTACAACCGAAGAGGATAAGTCCGAGTGTAATTCGAATTAGAGCGTTTATTGTACCGATGTTTTGCTTCATTTGAAAAACACTCCTTTTTGATGAACTTCGAAATAGCAAATACTATTTCTTTTATTAGTATTCCATGTGATTTTTGTGATATGTAATCCAACATTTGACGTTAAAAAAGATGTTGGAATGGGCGTGTGTGTAAGTAGCTTTTTTTGTTATAATGAAAGAATGCACAAAAAGAAGTTTAAAACTAGATCCTCTTTTTGAACAAATAGGGAAGAGGAGATTTAAAAGGAATTTTAAAAAATCCTGATGCAAATTAACTGTTATTTTGAACAGACATAGATATAACTAGAGAAAAGAAAGGGTGTTTTCATGTACGATATTTCCGGATGGAAACATGTATTTAAGCTTGATCCAAATAAGGAGTTAAGCGATGAACATTTAGAAATGATTTGTGAGTCTGGAACCGATGCTGTTATTGTAGGCGGAAGTGATGGAGTTACAATTGATAACGTATTACACATGCTAGTTAGCATTCGTAGATATGCAGTTCCTTGCGTGTTAGAGGTTTCTGATGTGGAAGCAATCACACCAGGCTTTGATTTTTATTACATCCCAAGCGTATTAAATAGCCGAAAAGTAGAATGGGTAACAGGTGTTCATCACGAGGCATTGAAAGAATTTGGGGATATTATGGACTGGGACGAAATTTTCATGGAAGGGTATTGTGTTTTAAATCCTGAAGCGAAAGTAGCCCAGCTTACAGATGCAAAATGTGATTTAACAGAAGATGACGTTATTGCATACGCGCGTTTAGCAGACAAGCTATTACATTTACCGATATTCTATTTAGAATATAGCGGTACGTATGGAGATATTGAACTTGTTAAAAATGTAAAAGCAGAATTGAAACAAGCTAATTTATATTATGGCGGTGGCATTTCTAATGCAGAACAAGCGAAAGAAGTAGCGCAGTATGCCGATACAGTAGTTGTTGGAAATGTTATTTATGATGATATAAAATCGGCGTTAAAAACAGTTAAAGCAGTAAAAGGAGAGTAGGTGCAGGCGTATATGAGTATGACGGATAAGTTATTAAATGGTTTAAATCCACAGCAACAAAAAGCAGTGCAAACAACGAATGGACCGCTACTATTAATGGCGGGAGCGGGTAGTGGTAAAACACGTGTGTTAACACATCGTATTGCATATTTACTTGGTGAAAAAGGTGTAGCGCCATGGAATGTACTAGCTATTACCTTTACAAATAAGGCTGCTCGTGAAATGCGCGAGCGTATTGATACACTTGTCGGACCAGAAGCAGAAGATATTTGGATTTCTACGTTCCACTCTATGTGTGTACGTATTTTACGACGTGATATCGATCGTATTGGTATTAATCGTAACTTTACAATCTTAGATTCAGGCGATCAGTTAACTGTAGTCAAAAAAATTATGAAAGAGCGTAATATTGATCCGAAGAAATTTGAGCCGCGCTCTATTTTAGCCGGCATTAGTAATGCGAAAAATGAACTGTTATCTGCAGATAAATATGCAAAAAAAATTACAATCGCTGATCCATATGAAAAATTAACGAGCGATGTATATACAGAATATCAAAAACGTCTTTTGAAAAATAACTCATTAGACTTTGATGATTTAATTATGACAACGATTCAGCTATTTGAACGTGTTCCAGAAGTACTAGAGTTTTATCAGCGCAAGTTCCAATATATTCACGTGGATGAGTATCAAGATACGAACAAAGCACAGTACCTTCTTGTTAAACATTTAGCAACACGTTTTAAAAACCTTTGTGTTGTGGGTGACTCAGATCAGTCTATTTATCGTTGGCGTGGTGCGGATATTTCTAACATTTTGTCATTCGAAAAAGACTATGAGAATGCGCAAGTTATTCTGTTAGAACAAAACTATCGCTCGTCACAAAATATTTTAAATGCAGCCAATGCTGTTATTGAAAAAAATACGAATCGTAAACCGAAAAAATTATGGACAGACAACCAAGTTGGGAGCAAAATTTCGTATTATCGTGCTGCAACTGAAAAGGACGAAGCGTATTTTGTTGCGAAAAAAATTCGTGATGATATTCAAATGGGTAACCGAAAATATACTGACTTTGCAGTATTATATCGTACGAATGCTCAGTCTCGTATGGTTGAGGAGATTTTCCTGAAATCTAATATCCCTTATAAAATTGTCGGCGGTACGAAGTTCTACGACCGTAAAGAAATTAAAGACATTTTGGCGTACTTACGTTTAATTGGGAATCCTGATGATGAGATTAGTTTCGCACGTATTATTAACATGCCGAAGCGCGGGATTGGTGCGACTTCTATCGATAAAATTATTAATTACGGTGTGCAAAACGGAATTTCATTAACGGCTGTATTTGATGAAATTGAGCATGTTGGTGTAAGTGCAAAAATTACAAAGGCAGTAAAAGAATTCGCAAGTTTACTACACAACTGGGTAAATATGCAAGAGTACTTATCTGTTACAGAATTAGTAGAAGAAGTCATTGAAAAAACAGGATATCGCGAGATGTTGAAAAATGAGCGTTCTTTAGAAGCAGAAGGCCGTTTAGAAAACTTAGATGAGTTTTTATCTGTTACGCAAACGTTCGAATCTCAAAGTGAAGATAAGAGCCTTGTTGCATTCCTAACAGACTTAGCTCTTGTCGCGGATATTGATCGTGTAGATGAAGATCCAACTGCTGGTGAAGAAGTTATTTTAATGACGATGCACTCAGCAAAAGGGCTAGAGTTCCCTGTAGTCTTTATCGTTGGTTTAGAGGAAGGAATATTCCCGCATACGCGTTCTCTTATGGAAGAAGATGAAATGCAAGAAGAGCGTCGCCTTGCTTATGTAGGTATTACTCGTGCAGAAGAAGAATTATACTTATCGAATGCGCAAATGCGTACTTTATTTGGTAGGACAAGTATGAATGCAGCATCTCGATTTATTACAGAAATCCCGGCAGAGTTGGTGGAACCATTAAATGAAACAGCGCCGAAGCGTGAAACTTCGTTTAGTGCAAAAGGAAGAACGACAGGAGCTGCGGCAACAACAACACGCTCTCGTTCAGCTTTCGTACGTCCGGCTGTTAAGACAACAGGCGGCGAGCAAATTGGCTGGGCAGTAGGCGATAAAGCTTCCCACCAAAAATGGGGAGTCGGTACAGTTGTAAGTGTAAAAGGCGAAGGTGATTCAAAAGAATTAGATATCGCGTTCCCAAGCCCGATTGGTGTTAAACGTTTATTAGCAAAATTTGCACCTGTGACGAAACAATAGGAAAGGAATGAGGATATGTCAAAAGAGATAGCAAAAAAACGTATAGAAGAACTACGTGATTTGTTAAATACATTTAACTATCAATATCACGTATTAGACAATCCTTCTGTTTCTGATGCGGAGTATGACCGTAATATGCAGGAGCTTATAAAATTAGAAGCAGAGAATCCAGAGTTCATGAGTGAAGACTCTCCCTCCGTGCGCGTTGGGGGAACTGTTCTTGATATATTTGAAAAAGTAACGCATAAGTCACCGATGTTAAGTTTAGGAAATGCATTTAACGAAGGAGATTTGCGTGATTTTGACCGAAGAGTACGTCAAGGAATTGATGATGCGAATGTAAGATATATATGCGAATTAAAAATTGACGGACTTGCTGTTTCACTTCATTATGAAAAAGGACGCTTTATTCAAGGTGCAACACGTGGTGATGGTATAACAGGTGAAGATATTACCCAAAACTTGAAAACGATTAAAGCAATTCCACTTCGATTAAATGAAGAGGTAACGTTAGAAGCGCGAGGCGAGGCTTATATGCCGAAGCGTTCATTCGTTAAACTAAATGAAGAAAAAGAGCAAAACGGTGAAGATGTATTTGCGAATCCGCGTAATGCGGCAGCAGGTTCAATACGTCAACTTGATACGAAAATTGCAGCAAAGCGTAACCTATCCATGTTTGTATATGGTCTTGCAAATGTAGAAGAAAAAACAATTTCATCGCATAGCGAATCACTTGATTTCTTAGGTGAACTGGGGTTTAAGACAAATCCAAATCGCCGTACATGTGAAACAATTGAAGAGGTTATAGCTTATGTAGAAGAATGGCAGGAAAAACGTCCGAATCTTGATTATGAGATTGATGGGATCGTTATAAAAGTAGACGATGTTGCTCTTCAAGAAAGCCTAGGAACTACTGCAAAGAGTCCAAGATGGGCGATTGCTTATAAATTCCCGGCTGAAGAAGTTGTAACGAGATTAACGGGCATTGAATTAAGTGTTGGCCGTACAGGGGTTGTAACACCGACTGCAGAGTTAGAACCAGTACGAGTGGCTGGTACGATCGTTCGTCGTGCTTCCTTACATAACGAGGATTTAATTCGTGAAAAAGACATTCGAATTGGTGACTACGTTGTTGTGAAAAAGGCTGGAGATATTATTCCTGAGGTTGTGAACGTTATTTTTGATAAGCGTACTGGTGAGGAAGAAGAATACCGCATGCCAACGCATTGTCCGGCATGTGAGAGTGAACTAGTTCGTTTAGAAGAAGAGGTTGCACTTCGTTGTATAAATCCAACTTGTCCTGCCCAAATTCGCGAGGGATTAATTCATTTCGTTTCAAGAAATGCAATGAATATTGACGGACTTGGCGAGCGTGTCATCACACAGCTCTTTGATGCAGATTATATTCGTACGTTTGCAGATTTATATGCATTGACGAAAGAACAATTACTACAGCTAGAGCGTTTTGGTGAAAAATCAGCAACAAATTTAATACAAGCAATTGAGAATTCGAAGGAAAACTCGTTAGAGCGATTATTATTTGGCCTTGGAATTCGCCATGTCGGGGCGAAAGCAGCACGTACATTTGCAGAGCATTTTGAAACGATGGATGCACTTGTGAAAGCGACGGAAGAAGAGCTAAAATCAATTAATGAAATTGGAGAAAAAATGGCGCAATCCGTTGTGACATATTTTGATAATGAAGATGTATTAGAGCTATTACAACAGTTTAAAGAGTATGGCGTGAACATGACATACAAAGGCATAAAAAGTGCAGATTTACAAAATGTTGAATCTTACTTTGCAGGGAAAACTGTCGTCTTAACTGGGAAATTAGAAGTGATGGGACGCAGTGAAGCGAAGAAGAAGATTGAGGCATTAGGTGGAAAAGTAACAGGAAGTGTTAGTAAAAGTACGGATTTAGTTGTTGCTGGTGAAGCTGCTGGCTCAAAATTAGCGCAAGCAGAGAAGCACAATGTTGAAGTTTGGAATGAAGAGAGGTTCTTACAAGAGCTAAATAAGTAAGAGGTGCAAACTTACCATGAAAAAAATAGCATTAGCGGTATTAAGTCTTGGCCTACTTGTAAGTGGTTGTAGCGCAGGTGCCGACAAAGATGAAAAAGTGGCTGAGAAATCAGGGAAAGCAAAAGAGCAAGCAGTCGTTCCGAAGTATGCTATTTCGGATGAATATTATAAGACGACTGTTCCATTTGATGCAGGATCTGCACGTGGATTAGTTGTGCAGGGATTAAATAATCGTCTTGATATAGATGAATTTGAAACAGGATTAATGCGTATTGCAAAAGAATCATTTAATACGAAAGATTATTTCTTTAAAGGTGGAAGTACTCTAGATGATCAAACCGTAAAAATGCTTGTAAAAAGAAAGCGTACAGATGCCGAACAAAAGGAACTAGAGAGCAAATTAAAAAAAGATGCAGTTAAATTTCCGAATATAGGGCTCAATCCAGCGTTAGGCGAAGGATCAGAATCACTAGAAGTGAAAAATAAAAAAAATCCAATATATATTACAAATATTTTAGAGCATAATTATTATGTGAAAAAAGGCGATAAAGATGTTGAACTTGGTGGTATTGTAGTTGGTTTAGCAATGAATTCTGTTCAATATTTTAATGAAGAGCATGGTTATCCGCGTGAGGCTAAAATCGAGGACGAAAAAATGTTAGCTGAAGGGAAAAAAATGGCGCAAGAAATCTTGAAAGTTATGCACCAAAAAAAGCCCGACATAAAAAACGTTCCGATTACATTTGCGATTTATCGTCAATCTCCAAAGTCTGCACTTGTGCCAGGAAACTTTGTTTCTTATGCTAATGTGGAAAAAGGTAGTGAAACGGTTGAAGATTGGAAACAAATTAACGAGAAATACTATTTGTTCCCGTCTGAACAAGCAAAAACAGACAATAAGCGTGAAGATCTTGCAAGGGTATCTAACTTCAAAGCAAAACTAAGCGATTATTTCCAAGGCGATTATTCCGCTGTTATCGGTACTGGTATGTATAGAGACGAGGAATTAAAAGAAATGAAGCTGGATATTCCTGTCCAGTTTAATGGAAAAGCGGAAATAATTGGTTTTACACAATATGTAGCAGGGCTTGTTATGGAATACTTCCCAAATTATATGAGAGTACAAGTAACGATTAAATCTGTAGAACGTCCAGAAGCGATTATTATACGTGAAGCGAAGCAAGATGAGCCACTCGTAAAAATTTTAGATTAAAGATAAAAGCTGTTCCACAAAGGAACAGCTTTTTTTCTTGAGGAATTTTGTTATAATTTTAAATGTTATAAATAAGGGGATAAGGGGTAAAGGTCATGGACGAACTAAGTCTTCAAGTCATTATTTTATTAATTGCATTCGGATTTTTAGCAGCTTTTATTGATTCAGTTGTTGGAGGTGGAGGATTAATTTCGCTTCCTGCACTAATGTTTGTCGGTTTGTCACCAGCTTCGGCAATTGCAACGAATAAATTAGCTGCAACGATGGGGACGTTTACGAGTGCAATTTATTTTATTCGATCAGGAAAAGTCGATTTTAAAATTGTAGGAAAGTTAATCCCATTAACTATTATTGGAGCGGTCGCAGGTGCTTTAGTGGTAAAATTTATTCCACCGGATATTTTACGTCCATTAGTACTTGTAATGTTGGTGTTTATTGCCATTTATATTATTGCAAAAAAGGATTGGGGAAGCGTATCTACCTATAAGAAGATGACGAAAAGGAAAACATTAATATTTTTCTTTGTTATTTTAATGATAGGGTTTTATGATGGTTTTTTTGGACCAGGGACAGGATCATTTTTAATTTTTGCATTTTTATTAATAGGGTTGGATTTTATTCAAGCAGCGGCATCTGGAAAACTTTTGAACTTTGTTAGTAATATCGTATCTTTAATTACTTTTTTATTTTTAGATATAATTCATTTTGAATACGGTATTATTATGGGATTATCAATGATTTTAGGTGCTTATTTTGGATCGAAGTTTGCAGTTCAAAAAGGCGTTGGATATGTAAGGACTTTATTTTTATTAGTTACTATATTATTGATCGGAAAAAATGTTTTGGAATATACTCATATTTTGTAGATTCATACGCATGTATGAATCTCTTTTTTTATTATATTTTAAAAATTTATTAATTTTTAAAATATAAGTCTAGGAATATTTGAATAAATCTAAATTATCGTGTAGAATAATGTTGTAAAATGTAAACGTTTTTCTAAGGGGAGGCTAAAAAGAATGGTAGTAGCATACAAACATGAGCCATTTACAGATTTTTCAGTAGAGGCTAACAAATTAGCGTTTGAAGAAGGTTTAAAGAAAGTAGAATCTTATCTTGGACAAGACTATCCATTAATTATTGGGGGAGAAAAAATCACTACAGAAGATAAAATTGTTTCTGTAAACCCTGCAAATAAAGAGGAACTTGTTGGTCGTGTTTCAAAAGCAAGCCGTGAATTAGCTGAAAAAGCAATGCAAGTAGCGGATGCAACATTCCAAACTTGGAGAAAGTCAAAACCAGAAATGCGTGCAGACATTTTATTCCGTGCTGCAGCAATTGTTCGTCGTAGAAAACATGAGTTCTCTGCTATCCTTGTAAAAGAAGCAGGTAAACCATGGAATGAGGCAGATGCTGATACAGCGGAAGCAATCGACTTTATGGAATATTATGCTCGTCAAATGTTGAAATTGAAAGACGGTATTCCAGTAGAAAGCCGTCCAATTGAATATAATCGTTTCTCTTACATTCCATTAGGAGTAGGTGTTATCATTTCTCCTTGGAACTTCCCATTCGCAATTATGGCAGGTATGACAACAGCTGCTTTAGTTTCTGGTAACACAGTATTACTAAAACCAGCTAGTACAACTCCTGTAGTAGCTGCGAAATTCATGGAAGTATTAGAAGAAGCTGGCTTACCAGCTGGCGTAGTAAACTTCGTGCCAGGTAATGGTTCTGAAGTTGGTGACTACTTAGTAGATCATCCTCGTACACGTTTCGTAAGCTTCACTGGATCTCGTGATGTAGGTATCCGCATTTATGAGCGTGCAGCGAAAGTAAATCCAGGTCAAATCTGGTTAAAACGTGTTATCGCTGAAATGGGCGGTAAAGATACAATCGTTGTTGATAAAGAAGCAGATCTTGAATTAGCAGCTAAATCTATCGTTGCATCAGCATTCGGATTCTCAGGACAAAAATGTTCTGCATGTTCTCGTGCTGTAATCCACGAAGATGTATATGATCACGTATTAAATCGTGCTGTTGAATTAACAAAAGAATTAACAGTTGATAACCCAGCTGTATTAGGTACAAATATGGGTCCTGTTAATGACCAAGCTGCATTCGATAAAGTAATGAGCTATGTTGCAATTGGTAAAGAAGAAGGTAGAATCCTAGCAGGTGGCGAAGGAGACGATTCTAAAGGCTGGTTCATCCAACCAACAATCGTTGCTGATGTTGCAGAAGATGCTCGCTTAATGAAAGAAGAAATCTTCGGACCAGTAGTAGCATTCTGTAAAGCAAAAGACTTCGATCATGCACTTGCAATTGCAAACAATACAGAATACGGTTTAACAGGAGCAGTTGTTTCTAATAACCGCGACCATATTGAAAAAGCACGTGAAGACTTCCACGTAGGTAACTTATACTTCAACCGTGGATGTACTGGTGCAATCGTAGGTTACCAACCATTCGGTGGCTTTAACATGTCTGGTACAGACTCTAAAGCTGGTGGCCCAGATTACTTAGCACTTCACATGCAAGCAAAAACTACTTCTGAAACTTTATAAGAAATAGTAGAGGAGCTTTTCACAGAATGTGAAGAGCTCCTTTTAAATTAGAATCCCATATATTACTATTATTCGAAGAGGACGAGCTAAACCCTATTAATAGCGGGATAAACATGTAAATAGAAATAAAGTGACGGGAAAAGTTGATTTATTAGTCACATTTTTTAGTATTCATTTTAAGAATTTCCTGTATAATACAATTTGAAAGAAAATCTATGGTTTGACAAGAAACACTCTTTTCGGTTTTGCTCACTGAATGGAGTGTTTTTTTGTAACCAAAAATTCCTCTGTACTCATTGCATTTGCATATACTCCATTTAAACTGGCCAAAATTGTATTGTGAATATAAACAGCTGGTATAGTAGCATTCTTAAAAGAAAGATCTTTTGTAGCACAAGCATCGTGTATAACGGTACAATGAAAGCCGAAATCAAAAGCAGCTCTTACGGTAGCATCAATACACATATGAGTCATCATCCCGCATATGACGATGTGTTCAATGTCTAAACGTTGTAATTGTTCTAAAAGATTAGTTTCTCGGAAGCTATTTGGATAATGTTTGAGTATAACAGTTTCTTCTCTAAGCGGACGGACATTCTCGTGAATATGGACACCTTCTGTATTAGGTAGGAAAAAAGTAGCATCATTTTTTATTGCTACATGCTGGATATGAAAAATAGGTCCGCCGTTCATTCTAAAGTGTTTTAGTAGCTCACTGGCATACTCACTTGCTTCTACCGGATTGCGCAATTCCATCTTTCCATTTGGAAAATAATCATTTTGGATATCAACGAGTAATAGAGCTGTTTTCATATATTCACCTTCCTCTGATTTCATATTCAAATAATAGTATTCAATTCATAGAAAAAATAATCCTTTTAAAAAATATGAGGGAGAAGAATTTTACATAACCTTCAAGATTACTATTTTATTATGAATTTTTATTTGAAAATTTTAATAAAGAAATAATTAATATTTTTCTAAAAAATGTATTGACTCTCACTATTCTGAGTTCTATAATGAGAATTAATTAAACGACAATTAAATCGATACATTCTTATCCAGAGAGGTGGAGGGACTGGCCCTACGATACCTCAGCAACGGGTTTTTTAATACCGTGCTAACTCCAGCAAGTCTTTATAGGCTTGGAAGATGAGAAGATGTGAACGAGTACATATAAGTGCTCTCCTTCTTATCTTTTATTACTGATAAGAAGGAGAGCACTTTTTATTTTACCTCGAAAGCTCTACTTCTAGTTTTTACAGCATATAGGAGGGAAGAAAATGATTTCTTTTAATAACGTAAGTAAAGTATATGAATCAGGTGGGCAATCTGTTCATGCTGTGGAGGATGTAACATTATCAGTTGAGAAGGGCGAAATTTTTGGCATTATCGGATTTAGTGGTGCTGGAAAGAGTACGTTATTACGCCTAGTAAACATGTTAGAGAGACCGACTGCAGGAACGATCTCAATAGATGATAAAGATATTACATCCTTATCAACGAAAGAATTACGGAAACTTAGACAAAGAATTGGGATGATTTTTCAAAGTTTTAATTTATTTAATTCAAGAACAGTGTTTGGGAATATTGCTTATCCATTAAAGTTAGCGAAAGTACCAAAGAATGAAATAAAAGAAAGAGTCAATGAACTGCTGAAGTTTGTAGGGCTAGAAGATAAAGCAAACTATTATCCGGAGCAGTTATCAGGCGGACAAAAGCAACGTGTTGGGATTGCTAGGGCACTTGCAACATCACCAGATATACTTATATGTGATGAGGCAACATCAGCCTTAGATCCAGAAACAACGACAGAGATTTTAAACTTATTAAAGAAAGTCAATCGTGAATATAATTTAACAATTCTTCTTATTACACACGAAATGCATGTTGTGAAAGAAATTTGTCACCGTGTAGCTGTAATGGAGAAGGGAAAAGTTATTGAAGAAGGAAAACTGTTTGATGTTTTCACACAACCAAAAACAAAGACAACTCAAAACTTTGTACGTTCTGTTATTAATGACCACTTGCCAGAAAGTGTTCTAGCGAAAATTCAAAATGGTGGTCAGATTTATCGCTTAACTTTTACTGGTGAGGAGACAGGACAGCCGGTACTATCATATATCGCAAAAAACTATAACGTCGATGTAAATGTACTGTACGGAAATATTATTGAACTTCAAAATGTGCTATTTGGAAATCTTCTTGTAGAATTGCAAGGTGAACAGAAGGAAATTCAAAAAGCATTACAACATCTAAGACTGCAAGTGAAGCTGAAGGAGGTAGAAGCTCATGCGAGTTGATTGGAGTATATTTTGGCCTCGCATATTAGATGCGACGGGGGACACCCTCTTAATGGTAATTGTAACCCTTATATTCGCTATAATTCTTGGTATACCTCTAGGTTTACTTTTATATGTAACGAGAAAAGGTAATTTTTTAGAAAATAAATGGGTTTTTTCTATTCTTAACGTCATCATTAATACAATTCGTCCAGTTCCATTCATTATCTTTTTAGTAGCTTTAAGCCCACTAACAAGAAGCGTGATCGGAACGACGATTGGAACAGCGGCAGCAATCTTCCCAATGACGTTAGTGGCATCTATTGGTATTGCTAGAATGGTTGAAACAAATCTTGTCTCAGTTCCGAAAGGAGTAATTGAAGCTGCACAAGCGATGGGCGCTTCACCACTTAGAATTGTTTTTGAAATTCTCGTGCCAGAAGCGTTAGCACCATTGATCTTAGGTGTTACGTTTATGACAGTTGGTTTAATTGAATTTTCTGCAGTTGCTGGGCTTGTCGGTGGTGGTGGTCTTGGTGACTTAGCGATGACATATGGTTATCAACGTTTTGATACATCAGTTATGTTCGTAACGGTCGTTTTACTTATTATTCTCGTACAGATAGCTCAAAATTTAGGAAACTACTTTGCGAAAGTGTTTTTACGCAGATCATAAAAAGGAAGAGGGGAAAAGAAAATGAAGAAAATTTTAGCATTTGCATTATCAGCGATTGTAGGAATTTCAGCACTAAGCGGCTGCTCGGGTGGAGACACAGGTGCAGGAGCAAAAGAGAAAGTAGTTCGCGTCGGTGTAACTGGAACGGATGGAGACGTTTGGGAAATTTTGAAGAAAAAAGCTGAAAAAGAAGGAATTAAAATTAAACTGGTTGAGTTCTCTGATTATACAACGCCAAATAAAGCGTTAGCTGATGGAGATATTGAATTAAACTCATTCCAGCATATTGCTTTCTTAGAGCAATTTAAAAAGGAGCATAAGTTAGATATTACAGCTGTCGGTACAACACAAATTGCACCAATGGGCTTATTCTCTGAAAAATATAAGAAAGCAAATGAAATCCCAGATGGTTCAGAAATTGCTATTCCAAATGATCCAACGAACCAAGCACGTGCATTAAAACTTCTTGATGCAGCGGGGTTATTGAAACTTAAAAAAGATTTTGGTCTATTTGGGGATCCAAGTGGTATCGCTGAAAATCCGAAGAAGTTAAAAATTACACCGGTTATTGCACAGCAAACACCTCGTGTATTAAAAGATGTAGCTGCTTCAGTTATTAATAACGGTGTGGCTGGTCAAGCTGGATTAGATCCAGCGAAGGATCCTATTTTCTTAGAAGATCCAAAGAATGAAAATGCGAAGCCTTATATTAATATTTTCGCAGCTCGTACGAAAGATAAAGACGATCCAACACTGAAAAAAGTAATTGAATTATATCATTCAAAAGAAGTAACAGATGCAGTTAAGAAAGAAACAAAGGATGGTTCAATTTCAGTAGATCTTTCATTTGAGGAGCTTGAAAAAATCGTAAAATAATCATTGGGTTTAATGAACTAATAGAAGGAACCCCTCCGCTGTTAGTTCGTTCAACATATAATCTACTTAACAAACAAAACCCTAATTTTGTACCTTCCAATTTTGTATAACGTAGAATCCAATGTTTGTTAAGTAGAGTGATGGACCGGGAGTTTTCCTGGTCTTTTTTTATTACTGAAAGCAGCTAGCGAATAGTAAGGTAATCCAAATTATAATGGGATAAGAAAGTAAGCTGAAAATGAGTGTAATTACGAATTGCTTTTTATGAATTAATTGTTTTTTGGATGAAAAAAAGAAAATAGAAAAGATAACAATGAAAACTGAGGATATTACGCCAGGATTATAGGAGCGATAAATCAAAAACAAAATAATATGTTGCACTGCGTTAAAGAAAATGGCCCCTTGTATAAAAATAATCCAGTATATAGAAGACAAGAAGTTTAGTTGATATAGAAAGACGATAAGTACGACGAAGATTGTTAATATGGAAATGGCAATGAAAAATTGTTGGCTAGTTATAAGATGAATTGAAAATTGATTAGCAAGATATTGTCGCATTTGGAAAGCTTCTTCAAGGTTATGAATGAAAAATAATAAAGGAATGATCCAAAGCGTAATAGTGGAATGTTTTTTTATCAACTTATATCACTCCAATAAAGTATAGAAAGCCTAAAAAGGCCCTCTATACAGAGATGATTATTCAATTATGATACTTTTTAAATTATCTTCATGATGCTCTCGTTCTTTCGGATAAGCAGCTAGCTCCTCTTGCAAAATACTTAGCATTTGCTTAGCTGATTGCTGGATTGGAGTAGGTAGCTCTTCTAATATACGCATACCGACTCTTACTTTTGTCCGAATTACTTTTCGTAGTAATTCCTCATGCATGCACCACACCTCCAAATCGAATGTTTAGTACATCCTCTTCAAACTTGGCTCCTTGAATAGAAAGGTGTGTTAATGTTTTTGGTAATGTGATGTTACGTTTAACAGAGCCGGCTCGAATAATAAGCTCATCACCTTTTTGATTTAATGAAAGTTCACTTTTGTTTGAGAAGGGGATGGACAGAACGAAAATATATTCATCGCCATCTTTTTTCACATATTGTGTGCGACCATTGAATTTCACTTCAGTAGGAGAGGGATCGGATTTAAATAAAGCATTGCCTACACGCTCTAACATAGGTAAACCAACAACTTCTTGTTCAAACATGGGAGCTTCGTAAATAGGAAGCGGCTGAAAACTATCTTGAATTAATGTTTTATATTTCTTTTGCGTATCTTTCCATGCTTGAAAATAAGGATCGGTGACAGTGTTAGGGATGACACGGTTAATCATGATGGCATCTACGTTATAATCGTATAAATTTAAATAAGTAAAACTACGCTGAGCTTCTTTAATGACCATTTTTTCGGGATTTACAACGATGCGGATACTTGTTATTTCTCGGTTCGATAAAATATCTCTCATTTCTCCAAGCTGTTCAAGTGTATTTGTTAATTCGTCCATAATATCATCGGTTGGAAGGGGGACACCAAGAAGTGGTTGAGCTACAGGACGAACGACTTTTAAAACTTTTCTTTTAATAGGAAATAATTTTTCCATCCACCAGCCGAGCATGTCTGGAAAACTAAGCATTGCTAATGTTTCTCCTGTTGGAGCGCAATCAATGATGATAACGTCGTATGTGTTTTTTTATAATAATCGAGCACGCGAAGTAAGCTAATTAAATCTTCCATACCAGGAAACATCGTTAATTCTTCTGTTGTAATATCATCAGCTGCTTTGGAAGTGAATAACAAGGTAATGTATTTCTGTAACTTTCCCCAGCCTTTTTCCATTTCATAAATCGTATTAATCTCTTGTGCCCACAAGTTTTCGCGAATTTCTAATGGCTCAGAAGATAGCTTTATACCAAATGAATCTCCTAAACTATGAGCAGGATCTGTACTCATTACTAATGTTTTTAATCCTTGTTTTGCGCTTTGAAGTGCTGTTGCTGCTGAAATGCTAGTTTTTCCTACGCCGCCTTTACCTGTATACAAAATAATTCTCATCATTCTATCCCCTTTGTTTCGGTTATCGAATATTACGAACATCGAAGTATTTAAGTGAATAAAAACCCAGTTAGGGCTTTATCCCGCATTAACGGGCAGTAAGACTTCCGTCCAAAAATTCGGCTGGAGCAAAGAAATTAGGTGGGGGGGCAACTGTCCGTAAATGCCCGATTGGTTCAACTAATAATCAGTGAGGGATGAGAAAACCCCTCACTGATTAAAGTTTCACTTTATTCAATCGGAATGTTTTTCATTCTAGGTGTAGAAACCTTTTCTTCTATTTTTTGCTGTGACGTAGCAATGTGATTCATAATTTTTTGGAAGATTTGTAGTAAGAATGCTTTTTCTTCTTCTGACAATGCTTCTGTCACTAGGCTAAAGTAATGGGCTGCATTTTGTTTTACTTCTTGAACGAGCATTACGCCGTTTTCTGTTAAACGAATTAATACAATGCGTCGATCGTTTTCATCACGGTACCGTTCAATATACCCCTTTTTTACAAGGCGATTTACAACACCTGTCGTTGTACTCATCGGTATATCAAGAAGGTCAGCAATTTTTGTCATTGTAATATCTGTATTTCGCTCCATCCAAAGTAAACAAAATACTTCTGTCTTGGAAAGTGTTAAATCAAGGCTTACCCATTCTTCAGGATAGAAAAGTTTCTTGGCGTTATCTAGCAGTAAGTCTAAAAAGTGTTCATATTGCAACAATTAATTCCACTCCCGTATATTTCGAGGTTCGTAATATTTGTTTTTATTTTATGTAGAATAGAAATAAATGTCAATATTTTTAATTTATTTTTCAGATTAGACAGAAAACAATCTTTAAAAGGGCATTTTTTTATGATAGATTAATAAATAGAAAAAGAATTTTACATAAAAATCCATAACGGTAAATATATTTATCTATAATGGATGTGCATCTAACAAGGGGGATAATGATGAGAAGAAGAAATACGCAAGCGTTCACGTTTTTAGCATGGACTTCATTTGTTTGTGCGCTTTCAGGGATGCTAATTGGGATTTACACGTTAGATGAAACGCTTAGTGTAAAAGGGTACTATTTAATTGGAACGTTATTTTTAACGATGTCTTGTTTTGTATTACAAAAAACAATTCGTGATAATGAAGAAGATAACGAGAGATTTCCAAAAAATAAACCGTTAGATAAAGAGTAAATTGTAAAGAAAGGCGTTTGCCTTTCTTTTTTTATGTAAAAATGCCGTAAGTGCCATGTGTTGACTTGCTTGAAGTACTGAAAATTTGGTATCATCAATAGTATTGTAGATTGAACGATATATTATGGAGGTGGCCTAGCCGTGTCAAGAATTTCCGTTGAGAATGTAAAGCACGTAGCACATTTAGCACGTCTTGCAATTACTGATCAAGAAGCAGAAAAATTTCAAAAACAACTAGATGCAATAGTTACATTTGCAGAACAGTTAAATGAATTAGATACAACAGATGTAAAACCAACAACTCATGTATTAACTATGAAAAATGTTATGCGTGAAGATGTGCCAGAAAAAGGTTTACCAGTAGAAGAAGTATTAAAAAATGCACCGGATCACAAAGATAATCAAATCCGTGTTCCAGCAGTATTAGAATAGAGGAGGGGAATTTCGATGTCATTATTTGATCATTCTGTATCAGAGTTACATAAGAAGTTAAACAACAAAGAAATTTCCGTTACGGATTTAGTAGAAGAATCTTACAAACGTATTGCGGATGTTGAAGATAACGTAAAAGCTTTTCTTACATTAGATGAAGAAAATGCACGCGCGAAAGCGAAAGAATTAGATGCTAAGATCGGCGCTGAAGATAATGGTTTATTATTCGGTATGCCAATCGGTGTAAAAGATAACATTGTAACTAACGGTCTTCGTACTACTTGTGCGAGCAAAATGTTAGCAAACTTTGATCCAATTTACGATGCGACAGTTGTGCAAAAGTTAAAAGCTGCTGACACAGTTACAATCGGTAAATTAAATATGGACGAGTTCGCAATGGGTTCTTCAAATGAAAACTCAGGTTTCTACGCTACAAAAAATCCATGGAACTTAGATTACGTTCCAGGCGGATCTAGTGGTGGTTCTGCAGCAGCTGTAGCAGCAGGAGAAGTATTATTCTCTCTAGGTTCTGATACGGGTGGTTCTATTCGTCAGCCAGCTGCATATTGCGGTGTTGTAGGTTTAAAACCAACTTACGGACGCGTATCTCGTTACGGATTAGTAGCATTCGCATCTTCACTTGACCAAATCGGACCGATTACACGTACAGTAGAAGACAATGCATACTTATTACAAGCTATTTCAGGTATTGACCGCATGGATGCAACTTCTGCAAATGTTGAAGTTGGAAACTACTTAGCTGGTTTAACAGGCGATGTTAAAGGTTTACGCATTGCTGTACCGAAAGAATACTTAGGCGAAGGTGTTGGCGAAGAAGCTCGTGAGTCAGTACTAGCTGCTTTAAAAGTATTAGAAGGTATGGGCGCAACTTGGGAGGAAGTATCTCTTCCACACTCTAAATACGCTCTAGCAACGTATTACTTATTATCTTCTTCTGAAGCATCTGCTAACCTTTCACGCTTTGATGGCGTACGTTACGGTGTTCGTTCTGATAATGTAAATAACTTATTAGATCTTTACAAAAACACACGTAGCGAAGGTTTCGGTGACGAAGTAAAACGCCGTATTATGCTTGGTACATTTGCACTTAGCTCTGGTTACTATGATGCATATTACAAAAAAGCACAACAAGTACGTACATTAATTAAAAACGACTTTGAAAATGTATTTGCTAACTACGATGTTATTATTGGACCAACAACGCCAACTCCAGCATTTAAAGTGGGCGAAAAAGTGGATGATCCAATGACAATGTATGCAAACGACATTTTAACAATCCCAGTAAACTTAGCAGGTGTTCCAGCGATTTCTGTTCCATGTGGATTCGGTGCTAATAGTATGCCACTTGGATTACAAATCATTGGTAAACACTTCGATGAAGCGACAATTTACCGCGTTGCACATGCGTTTGAGCAAGCAACAGACTATCATACAAAAAAAGCAAGTCTGTAAGGAGGCGAGCATAGATGAATTTAGAAACAATTATTGGTTTAGAGGTTCACGTTGAGTTAAAAACAAATTCGAAAATTTTCTCTGCGAGTCCAACAGAATTCGGAGCAGAGCCAAATACACAAACGAGTGTAATTGACTTAGGATACCCAGGGGTACTTCCAACTTTAAATAAAGAAGCAGTTAACTTTGCAATGAAAGCTGCAATGGCATTAAACTGTGAAATCGCAACGGAAACGAAGTTCGACCGTAAAAACTATTTCTATCCAGATAATCCGAAAGCTTACCAAATCTCTCAGTTTGATAAGCCAATTGGAGAAAATGGTTGGATTGAAATCGAAGTAGATGGCAAAAAGAAACGTATCGGTATTACACGTCTTCATTTAGAAGAAGATGCTGGTAAATCAACGCATACAGCTGACGGGTCATTAGTAGACTATAACCGTCAAGGTATGCCTTTAATCGAAATCGTGTCTGAGCCAGATATGCGTACGCCAGAAGAAGCATACGCATACTTAGAGAAGTTAAAATCAATCATTCAATACACTGGCGTATCTGATTGTAAGATGGAAGAAGGTTCTCTACGTTGTGATGCGAATATTTCCCTTCGTCCAGTTGGACAAGAGAAATTCGGTACAAAAGCAGAACTGAAAAACTTAAACTCATTCACTTACGTACAAAAAGGTCTTGAGCACGAACAAGTGCGTCAAGAAAAAGAATTGTTATCTGGTGGTATCATCCAACAAGAAACACGTCGTTATGATGAAGCAACGAAGAAAACAATCTTAATGCGTATAAAAGAAGGATCTGACGATTACCGTTACTTCCCAGAGCCAGATTTAGTTGAACTTTATATCGATGATGCGTGGAAAGAAGAAGTGCGTGCTTCTATTCCAGAACTTCCAGATGCACGTAAAGCTCGCTATGTTGCTGAAATTGGATTACCAGCTTATGATGCACACGTATTAACATTAACGAAAGAGATGTCTGATTTCTTTGAAGCAACAATTACAGATGGAGCAGATGCGAAATTAACATCAAACTGGTTAATGGGTGAAGTACTTGCATACTTAAACAAACAACAAAAAGAATTAAAAGATGTTGCATTAACGCCTGCTGGTTTATCTAAAATGGTTCAATTAATTGAAAAAGGTACAATTTCTTCTAAAATCGCGAAGAAAGTATTTAACGAGTTAATTGAAAAAGGTGGAGATCCAGAAGAAATCGTTAAAGCGAAAGGTCTTGTTCAAATTTCTGACGAAGGTACACTTCGTAAAGTCGTAACAGAAATCCTTGATAATAATGAACAATCTATTGAAGACTTCAAAAACGGTAAAGACCGTGCAATTGGCTTCTTAGTTGGTCAAATTATGAAAGCGACAAAAGGACAAGCAAACCCACCGCTTGTTAACAAAATCTTACTTGAAGAGATTAATAAGCGATAAAATAAGAGAGAGATTCTTATTTTTGAATGCTAAAATAGTATAGATTCTTAAAGATTAAACAGAAAAAACACCCTTATTTGGGTGTTTTTTCTGAGTTAATCAAACGTTTGTTTAAATGGTGAAAAATAATTTAAATAAACGTTTGATTAACTGTCAAAAGTGAAAAAATGTTTGTATAGCAACTATGGTATGATAGTTGCAAAAAGGTGGGAATAATGATAAATCTAGACATAGAGGTTTTTTTTCATCTCATGAAATAATAGATAATTATTATTCGTTATATGTAAATTTTTATGGAAGAATGGATAGACATAAAGTGAAACTTTAATCAGTAGTGGGGGTGTTCATCCCCCGTTGATTATTAGCCTTCACCAATCGGGTTCTTACTGCCTGTTTGAGCGGGATAAAAGAAGGATAGGAAGATGAGAGGAGGTAGGCATAGGGATACTGAATAAGAATTCGGTGTATTCTTTTTTTCAATGAATAAGGAATTTCCTGTGCTAATAAATGATGAAACGAGCAAGGATTATTTATAACCCTACTTCTGGGCGTGAGCTATTTAAGAAGAGCTTACCAGAAGTATTACAAAAATTAGAACAAGCTGGATATGAAGCGTCTTGTCATGCGACGACTGGTCCTGGAGATGCAACTGTAGCGGCGAGACAAGCTGCGGATCGTAAGTTTGATGTTGTTATCGCCGCTGGTGGTGACGGTACGTTAAACGAAGTGGTAAATGGTTTAGTAGGACATGAGCATCGTCCGAAGTTTGGAATTATTCCAGTTGGAACGACAAATGACTTCGCACGTGCGATCGGTGTACCTCGCGCTATAGAAGAGGCAGCCGATATTATTTGTGAAGGGAAAACAGTTCCTTTAGATCTTGGTAGAGCGAATGATACATATTTCATTAATATTGCTGGTGGCGGCCGTATTACAGAATTAACATATGAAGTACCAAGCAAGCTAAAGACAGTATTAGGCCAACTTGCTTACTATTTAAAAGGAATAGAAATGTTACCATCATTACATCCAACATATGTTGAAATCGAGTATGATGGGAAGTTATTACAAGAAGAAATTACGATGTTTTTAATTACAAATACTCGTTCAGTTGGTGGATTTGAAAAAGTAGCACCGTATGCATCGATTAACGATGGATTATTTGACTTATTAGTGCTGAAAAAAGGTTCTATCGCTGATTTAATTAAAGCAGCAACACAAGCGCAGCGTGGGGAACATATTAACAATCCGAAAGTACTATACACACAAGCAAATCGAATTAAAGTGCATTCACCAGATAAACTAATGATTAATTTAGATGGTGAGTACGGTGGGGATGCCCCGATGGAATTCGAAAACATATATCATTGTCTGGAATTATTTGTTCCTGAACATCAAGAGGATGCCCTGTAAGGGCATCTTTTTTTATTAGAATTGTAAATTGGAAGTTAGTTTGATTTTTATGGTATTTTTACAATTCATTTATTTTATATCCATATTTTATTGATACACTGAAGAGGATAAGAAATGAGAGGTAGGGTGCTATGGAGAAGGTAAAAGCAATACTATTTGATAAAGATGGGACATTAATGGATTTTCACTCAATTTGGATAAAAGTAGCGGAAGAGCTTGTAGCGGAATGTATAAATTTATATCAATTACCAGAGTCAATGCAGCAAGCTTTATTAAAAGAGATTGGTGTGGATGGGGTATTTGTTCATCCAAGTAGCGCACTAGCGGCTGGAACAAGCCTCGATGTAGCAAAGGGGCTTTGTAAGTATATTAAGTCATCTAAGGAAGAGGAGATGCATGAATGGGTAAGTGAAAAATTATTTTCGCTTATGTACGAGCATCGTTCCTATATGAAAATGACGGCAGATCTACCAAGAATTTTACAAAGTTTAAAAGATAAAGGATTTATTTTAGGTGTTGTTACAGCTGATGATTTTGCGCCGACAGAATTATTTTTAAAACAATATCAATTAGAATCCTTTTTTGATTATATTGTAGCTTCTGATACGTTTCCGGCACAGAAACCTGATAAAAGAATTATAGAATCCTTTTGTGAAAGGTTTCATTTAGAGGCATGTGAGGTGGCAGTCGTTGGAGATACGCCAACCGATCTATATTTAGCTAAAAACGGTGGTGATTGTTATGCTATTGGAGTACTATCTGGTACGGGGGACCGTAAAACTTTAGAACCACTTGCGGACTTAGTCGTAGAATCTGTTGGTGAGTTTATTTCTCATTCAGGTGAGTTTATTTGGGAACAAGGAAAGTCTAGTATGCAAGGGAAATAAGTCTATAAAGACTCTTGATGAGTCTTTATAGACTTATTTTTTATGCCTGGATACAAAGAGTATAGGATGAATACTAGAACGGAAAGTTGGCATGTATTTTGCAATAAAAAGAGAAAACAATGTAAAGAAAAGGATGGGGTACGCAATGAACACAAAAAAATTTGCTAAAGTAAATGAACAAATTCCAGGACCAAAAGCAGCAACTTTATTAGAGCGCCGCCAAAATATAGTACCAAAAGGAGTAAGTAACGGCATATCAACGTTTGTACAATCTGCAAATGGAGCTCTTGTAACAGATGTTGATGGTAATCAGTATATTGATTTTGCTGGGGCAATAGGGACAATTAATGTAGGGCATTGTCATCCGGCTGTTAAAGAAGCACTTCATAAACAAGTAGATCAATACATTCATACGGGATTTAATGTCATGATGTATGAGCCATATATTGAATTAGCGGAAAAGCTTGCTGCATTAGCGCCAGGAAGTTTTGATAAACAAGTACTATTTTTAAACAGTGGTGCTGAAGCGGTAGAGAATGCAGTGAAAATCGCCCGTAAATATACGAAAAGATCAGGTATTATTGCGTTTTCTAAAGGTTTCCACGGGCGTACATTGATGACAATGACGATGACAAGTAAAGTAAAGCCATATAAATTTGGATTCGGTCCATTTGCTCCAGAAGTATATAAAGCGCCATTCCCATATGAATACCGTCGTCCAGAGGGGTTAACGGAAGAGCAGTACGATGATTTTATCATTGAAGAGTTTAAGAACTTCTTTATATCAGAAGTAGCACCAGAAACAATTGCAGCTGTTGTTATGGAGCCGGTTCAAGGGGAAGGCGGATTTATCGTCCCAAGTAAGAAATTTGTTCAAGAAGTACGCAATATTTGTTCAGAACATGGCATCTTATTTGTAGCGGATGAAATTCAAACTGGATTTAGCCGTACAGGAAAATACTTTGCAATTGATCATTATGATGTCGTTCCAGATTTAATTACAGTGTCTAAGTCATTAGGAGCTGGTGTACCGATAAGCGGTGTTATTGGACGTAAAGAAATTATGAATGAGTCTGCACCTGGAGAGCTTGGTGGAACGTATGCAGGAAGTCCATTAGGATGTGCGGCTGCATTAGCGGTTCTGGATGTAATAGAAAAAGAAAAATTAAATGATAGAGCGATAGAATTAGGAAAAGTCGTAATGGACCGATTCCAAGAGATGAAAAATAAATATAATTGCATCGGTGATGTGCGCGGATTAGGGGCAATGTGTGCATTTGAGATCGTTCAAGATCGTAAGACGAAAGTGCCTGACAAAATATTAACAGCTAATTTGTGTGCGGAAGCAAATAAACGAGGATTACTTTTATTATCTGCGGGGACATATGGAAATGTTGTCCGTGTATTAATGCCATTGGTTATTACAGGTGAGCAACTTGAGGAAGGTTTAACGATTATTGAAGAATCATTACAAGCTTGTTATGAGCAAGCAAATATCGCCCGTGTATAAAAACTGAATGATAAATCGCAAACATTCTAGCTGACTCTATATAAAATGCAGAAAATTCACTTTATAATAAAGGTAGTGAAGTGAATCGATGGATTTGAAGTTAGGGGTGGCTAGGATGGTTGCAGAAAAGGAACGAGTGTTAATGGATTTAAAAGATGTATTTGAATATGCGTTTGACGAAATTTTTGTTACAGATGAGCAGGGAATCGTTGTACGTGTAAATAGTACATGCGAAAGGCACTATCAACTAGCTGCTGAAGAGTTAGTAGGTAAACATGTAAAGGAACTACAAAAGGATGGAATCTTTTATCCATCTGCAACATTAGAAGTAATTGAAAAAAAGAGACCGATTGAACTCGTTCAAACGACGAAATCGGGAGAGTATTTACATGTTCGGACGAGGCCAGTTTTTGATGATGAGGGAAATTTAAGAAGAGTGATTAGTTATTCTCGAGATCTTACTGAACTCTATCAATTACGACAAAAGGTAGAGGAAATGGATAATCAGTTAAAAACATACAAAAAAGAATTAAGGGAAACATATGAACATGAAGGACTTATTTTTAAAAGCATTGCTATGCAAAAAATAATAGAAACGATTAAAAAAGTATCTGTGGTAGATAGTACTGTTCTCGTTTTAGGTGAGACAGGCGTGGGAAAAAGCCGCTTAGTACGTCATCTACATGAAGTAAGTCACCGGAAGAATGAAAGTTTCTATGAAATTAATTGTGCGGCTTTGCCAACAAATTTAATTGAATCGGAGCTTTTTGGATATTCAGGTGGGTCTTTTACAGGTGCAAATCGTGAAGGGAAAAAGGGATTATTAGAGTCAGCACATAAAGGGACTCTATTTTTAGATGAAATTGGTGAAATGCCGCTTGAAATTCAAGCGAAGCTTCTGCAAGTATTGCAAGAAAAAACATTTCGTCCTATAGGCGGAAGAGAATTAAAAAAGGTGGACGTTCGAATTGTAGCGGCAACAAATAGAGATTTAAGTGAGATGGTGAAACGAGGAACATTTCGGAAAGATTTATATTATCGTCTGAATGTCATTCCGATTTCAATTCCGCCACTTCGGGAAAGAACAGAAGACATTTTACCACTCGTTTATCATTATTTACAGCACTTTAATAAAAAGTACGGACGTGATGTAAAGTTAGCACCTAGTACGTTACAAATGTTTGTTGGATACCCGTGGGAGGGAAACAATAGAGAAATAGAGAATGTAATTGAAAGAATTGTTATTACTGCTGACGATATCGTTACGATAGAGGATTTACCAATAGCAATGCAGGAATCAACAGTTGAACAGTCAGGTCAAAGTCTCTATAAAATGTTGGAAGAAGTGGAACGAAATATTATTTTAAAAGCGTATAAAACATGTGGATCAAGCTATAAAGTAGCAGAGTTTTTAAAAATAAGTCAATCTGCTGCCACTAGGAAGATTAAGAAGTTCATAGAGGAGGAAGAAAACATTGGATAAAAAATCGACGTTTGTAAATGTAGAGAAAAAAGCGATGTATATAAATGGTGAGTGGATTACACTGCAAGAGCAAATCGAAGTAAACAATCCAGCAACGAAAGAAATATTTGCAACTGTACCAAAGGGCGGGATAACAGAGGCAAAGCAAGCCGTTGATGCGGCGCATGAGGCTTTTAAAACATGGTCAAAATTAACAGCCGCGGATCGTGCAACGAAATTAAAAAAGTGGTTCACACTTATTGATGAAAATAAAGAAGAAATCGCAGCGATTATGACGAAGGAGCAAGGAAAGCCGTTTGCAGAAGCGCTTGGTGAAGTGAATTATGCAAATAGCTTTGTTGAATGGTATGCAGAAGAAGGGAAGCGCGTATACGGTGAAATGATTCCTGCTTCTCATCCGAACAAACGTATTTTAGTTATGAAGCAACCAGTTGGGGTTATGGCAGCTATTACACCGTGGAACTTCCCAGCGGCTATGATTACGAGAAAGGTAGCTCCAGCGCTTGCAGCAGGTTGTACAGCAGTTGTAAAGCCTGCAAGTCAAACACCGTTAACTGCATTGAAGTTAGCTGAATTAGCACACGAAGCGGAAATTCCAAAAGGTGTAATAAACATTGTAACAGGTAGTGCAAAAGCAATTGCTGATACGTGGATGGAAGATGAGCGCGTTCGAAAAGTGTCCTTTACAGGATCAACGGAAATTGGGAAAGAGTTAATGGCTAGCGCTGCGCAAACGATGAAAAAAGTTTCATTAGAATTAGGTGGTCACGCTCCATTTATCGTAATGAATGATGCAGATTTAGATAAAGCGGTAGAAGCCGTTATTGGTTCGAAATTCCGTAATGCAGGACAAACGTGTATATGTACAAACCGAGTATTCGTTCAAGAAGAAGTATACGAAGTATTTGTAGAGAAGTTCCAAAAGGCAGTAGGGCAACTTAAAGTCGGAGAAGGATTCGGTGCGGGAACTACTGTAGGACCACTTATTGATGAGAATGCAGTTTCAAAAGTACAAGAACATATTGAAGATGCAGTTCAAAAAGGTGGAGAACTTTTATATGGAGGCCAACAGGTTACAGAGCTAGATGGACATTTCATTCAGCCGACTGTAATTGGATTGGCAAATGATACAATGCTTTGTATGACTGAAGAAACATTTGGACCAGTTGCACCAGTTGCGAAATTTAAAACAGTTGAAGAAGTAATTGAACGTGCAAATAATACACCATACGGTTTAGCTGCGTATATTTTTACGAAGGATATTAGCCAAGCGTTCCAAATTAGTGAAGCGCTAGAGTACGGTATTATCGGTTTAAATGATGGTCTTCCGTCAGTTGCACAAGCGCCGTTCGGTGGGTTTAAAGAAAGTGGTATCGGGCGTGAAGGCGGTCATTTCGGCATCGAGGAATATTTAGAAATCAAATACATTTCATTAGGATTATAAGTAGTACACTAGAATCTCTATAAGGTAACAGAGAAGGAGATTCCAGTATGATATATTGGCTATTATTACTTGTTACAATTATTTTTGAAGTAGCTGGAACGATTGCGATGAAATTATCGAATGGCTTAACAAAGCTTGTTCCAAGTGTACTTATTTTCGTTTGTTATGGTATTTGTTTCAGTATCTTTGCTATCGTTGTAAAAAAGATTCACTTAAGTATTGCTTATGCGATCTGGTCTGGCCTAGGGACACTACTTATTACGATTATTAGTATATACTTCTTTAAAGAGCATATTAACTTATTCCAAGCGTGTTGTATTTTATTTATCGTTTTAGGTGTAATTGGACTTAAAGTATCATCGGCATCATGAGAGCTATCTTGTGTAGAAGATAGCTTTTTTCTATTTGTGAAGTTAGCAATTAATACGACAAAATATGACAAGAAAGTGTGAAGGGTTTTGTTATGATACATATGAAATGTTGTCTTATGTGGAGGAAAAAGTATGTTAAAAAAGGTGAGTCAAATTGTTTTAATTTGTGGCATAGTTTTTAGTTTAAGTGCTTGTACCGAGACTGAAAATAGTAATGAAAGTAAACAAGAGAACGTTCAAGAAAAAATTTATAAAATAGGTGAGACAGTAGATGTAGATGGTTTGCAAGTAACTCTCGATTCAGTCCAATTAGGGTATCCAGATTACACCATAGATAAAAAGAAAGATGATATTTTAGGGATTGTTTTCACGGTGAAAAATAATAGTAAAAAAGAAATACCTTTTGCATTTTACGAATTTGAGATTACAAATAAGAAAGGTACAAAGTTTAAAGAATATAAATATGATAGCTTCATTAGTAAAAAGGTAGCACCAGATGAAAAAATCCAAGACATCATGCGATTTGATGTAGATAAAGAAAATACATATATCGCCACATACAGGCCGGAGTTTACACGTGAGAATAGAACGATAAAATTTGAATTGAAACCAAATAAATAAAAAACACATTGGATTATCCAATGTGTTTCTTTATGGTAATTAATTTAAAACGCCCAGTTACCTTTACGGAAGATAGGCTCATGTCTGCCATCAGCTGTAATACCGTCAATATCAAGCTCAGCTGATCCAATCATGAAGTCGTTGTGTGTGATACTAGTGTTTGCTCCGTTTTCAGCAAGTTCTTCTTTAGACATTGTTTTTCCGCCAACTAAGTTAAATGCATAAGCATTTCCGATTGCAAGGTGGCAAGATGCATTTTCGTCAAATAGTGTATTGTAGAATAAAACATTTGTGTTTGAAATTGGTGAGTCATGAGGTACTAAAGCTACTTCTCCTAAGAAGTGAGAACCTTCATCTGTTTCTACTAAATGTTTTAAAGCTTCTTCACCAGCTTCAGCTTTATAGTCTACGATACGTCCGTTTTCAAATGTTAACGTGAAATTATCGATAATATTACCTGCAAATACTAACGGTTTTGTACTAGAAACTTGGCCGTTTACACCTGTTTTAAGTGGCATTGTAAATACTTCTTCAGTTGGAATATTAGCCATAAATGGTACGTTCTTTTCATTTAAGCTACCGGCACCAGCCCATACATGTTTTTCTGGAAGTTCGATTGTTAAATCTGTTCCAGGACCTGTATAGTGAAGAGCTTTATAATGCTTTTCGTTTAAGTAATCCACTTTTGTATGTAATGTTTCATCATGTTCTTTCCATGCTTCTACAGGATTTTCTAAATCAGCACGAGTAGCTTTGAAAATAGCATCCCATAACTTTGCTTCTTGTTCATCTGGCGCTACGTCAGGGAATACTTTCGCAGCCCATTCTTTCGTAGGAACAGAAATTACACACCAACTTACTTTATCGGCTTGTACGTAATCACGGTATACTTTCATCGCTTCACCAGCTACTTTATGAGCTGTTGCGATACGTGTTGCTTCTACACCTTTTAATAAATCAGGGTTTTCTGCATAGATAGACATAAATGCAGCGCCTTCTTTTGCTAATTCTTCACGAGCATGTGCTTTCCAAGAAGGGAATTCAGCAAATGCTTCTTCAGGAGCTAGATCGAACTTTAAGCGTGTTAACGTCTCATCATTCCAATCAACATATACGTGTTTTGCACCAGATTTATATGCTTTTTCTGTAACGAGGCGTACGAATTGTACAGCTTCAAGAGGTGCGCTAATTGATAAAGTTTGTCCGGGTTGAATATTAACACCAACATTAACTGCAAGGGCAGCATACTTCTCTAACGTTTGTTCAAATGACATATGTATAATCTCCTTTAGTTTGAAAGATTTCTTACTATATATAATACAAGAAAATTCTAAAAATATATATAAATATAAAGTAAAAAGAGAGCTCAAAATTTATTGAGCTCTCACATTTATTTAATGGAAGAAGCGAACTGTTCAACTGTAGTTGTATGGTGTATACGAACACGTTTCATTTTTAGCAACTCATCTGGTTCACCTTTCGTAATGAACTTTCCAGGCTTTGTTGTCGTCGCAAATTGATAATATTTCTTCGTTTCTGTAATGACTTTATCATCTACATGGCCGAATGGATAAGCAATTGCGATAACGGGCTTACCTGTTATTTTTTCTAGCTTTTCTTTCGATCCTTTTAATTCTTCTTCGTAGTTTGTAATCTTCGGTAAATCAGCATGTGTTGCTGTATGAGACTGCACTGAGAAAATACCGGAATCAACCATTTCCTTTATTTCATTTGTAGAGAGAGAACTTTCAACATCGACATTATCAACAATCATATATTCTGTTGCTGTCGGCTTGAAAGTATCGTCTTTTAGTTTTTGCAAAATATGAAATGCAGTCATATTATTTTTCATACCATCGTCAAATGTAACAAAAATTGGCTTGTTGACTTTATTAATATCGCCCCAGCGTTCAAACGTTAATAATGTATAACCGTTATCTTTTAAATATTTCATTTGGCCTTCAAAGTTAGCAGGTGATACGAATAAGTCTTTAATGCCTTGTCCATGATAATCATCGATTGCATGGTACATAAGAACGGGAACCTTTTGCTCGAAAGTAATAGCAGATTTTGTGAGTGAGATGATTTTTCCATCTTCCTTGACTCCTGTTGCTTCAATTTGGAACTCACCGCGTTTTCCTTCAAATTCTTTTATGTCAAATGGAAGTGTAAATTGTTTCTCCTTTTCTTTAGAAGAAAAAGATTTAGCATGTTCCTTTCCATCCGCAGTGCGCCAAATTTTATATTGTACTTCGGTTAGAGAATCTTTTATTTCTGTAATATGGATACTTGTGTTTGTAGAATCGTGTGTAATCGGATTATAAGAAATTTTACCTTGTTCTTGCACAGTCTCCTCTTGTTTTTTAACTTCTTGAACCTTTTTCTCTTTTTTAGGTTCTGGACTTATAGTGCTAGTATTACATCCTGCTAGAATAGCAGACGTACATAAAGCAATTGTTGCGTATTTTCTCATAAAATCACCTTCTATTGTGTAGTATGTTGCATACTTATATTTAAAATCCCCACCGCTGTAAGAGCGGTGGGGACTTACCCTTGTTTATCGTATCATTTTTAGATGGGGGATAGGTTAGTGACTGTAAACAGATCTCTTCTTTCATTTTTTAGTAAGATTTAAAATATCTTATGGTTTACTTTATAAGAGATGCGAATTTCTCCATTGACATATCAGGTCCTACAAAATGGCGTTTAATTAAGAGTTGCTCGTTTGGGGTGCCTTTTGTAATATGATTGCCGTGATCGGTAGTTACTGCGAACTCATAATGTTTTTTTGTTTCTTCGACAGCTGGGTCATTATAAGAGCCGACTGGGTAGGCGAGAGCGATGACCTTTTTACCGGTAAGAGTTTCAATTTTTTCTTTAGAACCGCTTAATTCCTCATCATAATTACCTGAATGAGCCATCATTGTATGATTTGCAGTATGAGATTGAATAGAAAAAATACCTGAATCTATCATTTGTTTTATATCATCTGTTGATAGACGGTTCGGTTTGTCTATCTCATTTGAAGTAAGAAATTCAGTTGCTGCAGGTTGGAATGTATCATCTTTTAATTTTTGTAAAACATGAAGAGCATTCATATTATTTTTTCGACCATCATCCATTGTTATAAAAATAGGTTTATTAACACGGTTTATATCATTCCAACGTTCAAATGTGAGCATCGTATAACCGTTATCTTTTAAATACTGCATATGTTTTTCGAATTGTTCAGGCGGTACGTATAAGCCGTAATCACCATCACCTGGTCCAGGGTATTTTTCAATCGCATGATACATCAAAAATGGTACATGTTGCTGGAATGTAATTTTAGATGTTACTAGATTTGTTTCCGTATTATCTTCTTTAATCCCTACTGTTTCAATTTGAAATTCTCCACGTTTTAAATGAAATGTTTTTAAATGAAGTGGGAGGGCAAAATCACGATCTTTTTCTTGTGAAGTAAAAGTTTGTTTGCTTTCAGGTCCATCGGCAGTGCGCCAAATATTGTAACGTACTTGTTTAAATGAATCTCTTAAGTTTTTTGTATAAAGCGTGGTGTTTTGTGCGTTATATTCATACGAATCCCATGTGATAGCCCCTTGCGTTAAAGGGATTTCTACTGTTTTTGCTTGTGCTTTTTTTGGTTCAACTGCTTGTTCCGCTGTTGTTTCTTTTATTTGTTTATCACTAGCATTACTAGTGTTACAACCTACGAGAATAGCAGAGGAAAGTAAAGCGATATATGTATATTTCTTCATTCTATCATCCTTCTATTGTGTTTTAATTATAGTCACTTATACCCTTGTCCATCATATCATCATAGAATATATAGGGGAATACATTTTTGGAATAATTCGGAAAGGGGTCTTGCGTTTTTTTGGAGTAGTTTATATATAGAAGATAGTAAAAAACTCCACTCAAACTTCATTTAGAAAAATAGAAGTAAGGTGGAGTTTTTTATTAGATAAATAATCCAGCGATTGTCGCAGATAAAATAGAAGCAAGTGTTGACGCGAATAGCATTTTCCAACCAAATTTAGATACGACGCTTCCTTGTTTTTCAGAAAGGGCACGGATTGTACCAACAATCGCACCAATTTGGCTAATACTTGCGAAGCTAATTAAGAATACTGTAACGATTCCAACTGTACGTGGAGCTAATGTTGTAACTGTTTCTTTTAAATCAAGGATTGCTACAAACTCGTTTAATACAATCTTCGTACCCATAATACCACCAGCTGGGATAATATCTTGAGTTGGAATACCCATTAAGAATGCGAATGGAGCAAGTATATAACCGAAGATTTGTTGTAACGTAATAGCATGTCCCATTGCACCTGAAGCTGCGCTAATTACGTAGTTTACAACTTCCATAACACCGATGAAAGCAATCATTAATGCAGCAACGATCCCAGCTACTTTTAACCCGTCAAGCGCACCGTTAATCATTGCGCCAATAAAACTGTCTCCAAATAGAGTTCTATCAAATTTTTGAATCACTTCGTCTTCTTTTTTCGTATCAACTGGTGTTAATAACGAACAAACGATTAAGCTTGAGAATAAGTTTAGCGGAAGAGCAGCTAGTACATATTTCGCATCTAACATCATTACGTATGATGCTGTAACAGAAGCAGAAACGGAGCTCATCGCAGAACAACAAATAATAAACATACGGTTTTTGTTAAAATGCTGTAAATCATTTTTAATAACGATTAACGCTTCACTTGAACCGAAGAATACAGAGTTTACTGCGTGGAATGATTCAACGCGTGGTAAACCAGTAATTTTTGAAATTGCACCGCCGACAACGCGAACAATAAATGGTAAAACACCTAAATAACTAAAGATCGAAAGTAGTGCTGAGAAAAATACGATAATTAATAATACATTTAAGAAAAAGACAAAATCTCTTTGAATCCCATTAAAGAGAAAATCGACACCTGTCGTACCAAGTTTAATTAGTTTGTTGAAAACTTTACTAATGAAAATAATGATTTGTTGACCAACCTTTGTAGCAAACATAAACCAACCGATTAAAATTTGGAAACCAATCATAATTGCAATTGCGCGGAAGTTGATTTTACTTTTGTTGTTTGACAAAGCAAAACATAAACCTAAAACGACAAGAATACCGATAATGCTCATTACATATTGCATGTAGTTGCCCCTTTCAGAAGTTCGTATAAAGTTTGTACATAAAACGCTCGTTATATTACTAAAAATAAAACAAAGAGGTTTTATGTCATACGTAAGATGTCTGACCTTTTAGAAAAGTAAAAATAAAAAAAGACCCATATGGATTCACTTTCATCTATGAGAGAAAGCTAATCAATATGAGTCCTTTTTTGCGCATAGGCTAATATTCATTAGTTTTCCCCATAGTCCAGCAATTTAAGGTTGCCGGGTAGAAACTCTCGATCCATATTATCGAGTATATATGAGGTAACATCGTCCGTATTAAATTAGTAGTAGCGTAACATTACTAGAGAACTATCGTCAATAGCTTTTTTTCTTCCAATAGAAATAGACCATATAAGTATGATAAAATGTAACGCAGTGTTATGAAAAAGAGAGGTCGGAAAATGAGTACAAAAATGACGCCACCAGTTGAAAAAAACGAGTTTATAGATGTAGTATTTGAAGATTTAACACACGATGGTGCCGGTGTTGCGAAAATAAAGGGTTATCCTATTTTCGTTAAAAACGGACTACCAGGTGAAGAAGCACAAATTAAAATTATTAAAGTGAAGAAAAACTTCGCGTTTGGTCGTTTGATAAAACTTCATACAGAGAGCCCGTATCGTAAAGATGCAGAATGCCCAGTATACAACCAGTGCGGCGGTTGTCAGCTTCAGCACTTAACATATGAAGGACAATTACAAGCGAAAGAAAAACAAGTACGTGACGTTATGCAGCGTATCGGCGGGTTAAGCGATGTCCCTGTTCATCCTGTACTAGGCATGAAAAACCCATGGGTATACCGTAATAAAGCACAAGTACCGATTGGGGAACGTGAAGGCGGACTTGTAGCTGGCTTCTATCGTCAAGGAACGCATGACATCATTAATATGGAATCATGCTTAATTCAGGCAGAAGAAAACGATGCATTAATTCAAGAAGTGAAACGTATTTGTGAGAAACATGGTATCTCGGCATACAATGAAGAGCGTAACAAAGGAACACTACGCCACGTAATGGCTCGCTACGGACAAGTAACAGGGGAAATTATGCTTGTCTTCATTACACGTACAGCAGAATTACCAAACAAAAAAGCAATCATTGAGGAAATTGCAGCGAAATTCCCAGAAGTAAAATCAATCGTTCAAAACGTAAATACGAAACGAACAAACGTTATTTTCGGTGATACAACGACAGTACTGTACGGATCAGAATATATTTATGACTTTATCGGTGACATTAAATTCGCGATTTCAGCACGTTCATTCTATCAAGTAAACCCAGAACAAACGAAAGTGCTATACGATAAAACGCTAGAATACGCAAAGTTAGATGGTAACGAAACAGTAATTGATGCATATTGCGGAATCGGATCAATCTCTTTATTCCTAGCGCAAAAAGCGAAAAAAGTGTACGGCGTTGAAATCGTCCCAGAAGCAATCGAAGACGCAAACCGTAACGCAGCACTAAACAACATGACAAACGCTGAATTTGGCGTAGGAGAAGCAGAAGTAGTCATTCCAAAATGGTACAAAGAAGGCGTAATCGCCGACACAATGGTCGTAGACCCACCGCGTAAAGGTTGTGACGAAGCGCTATTAAACACAATCATCGACATGAAACCAAAGCGCGTCGTATACGTATCATGTAACCCAGCAACATTAGCACGCGACTTAAAAGTACTAGAAGAAGGCGGATATAAAACACAGGAAGTACAGCCTGTTGATATGTTCCCGCATACGACTCATGTGGAGTGTGTGGCTTGGCTTAAGTTGGTATAATAGAAAAGCAGTTGATATAGGAAAAATCTATACCATCTGCTTTTTGGTTTACAAAAATACCATTCATAAGCGATTTTAGTTAAAATAAATATTGCTGATTTTCACAAATTATAAATTGAGAGTTTGAAATTGCATTCATAATGAGAGGATTTGAATTTGAAATGATAGATAATTTTTGGCGTGAATTACCACGACCATTTTTCGTACTTGCACCAATGGAAGATGTGACAGACGTCGTTTTCCGTCACGTAGTAAGTGAAGCTGGCCGACCGGATGTATTCTTCACAGAGTTTACAAACTCGGATAGCTATTGCCATCCAGAAGGTATGAAAAGTGTACGTGGCCGTTTAATTTTTACAGAAGATGAACAACCAATGGTAGCACATATTTGGGGAGATAATCCTGAATATTTTCGTCAAATGAGTATAGGTATGGCAGAGTTAGGATTTAAAGGTATCGATATTAATATGGGATGCCCAGTACCGAATGTAGCATCGAGAGGAAAAGGTAGCGGCCTTATTCTACGTCCAGACGTTGCAGCAGAATTAATTCAAGCAGCAAAAGCGGGCGGATTACCTGTCAGCGTAAAAACGCGACTTGGCTTTAAAGAGTTAAGTGAGTGGGAAGATTGGTTAACGCATATTTTTAAACAAGATATTGCAAACCTTTCTATTCATTTACGTACAAGAGAAGAAATGAGCCAAGTAGATGCGCACTGGGAACTAATTCCGGAAATTAAAAAATTACGTGACCGCATTGCACCAAATACGTTAATAACAATCAATGGAGACATTCCTGACCGTCAAACTGGAATGGAACTTGCTGAAAAATACGGTATTGATGGCGTTATGATCGGGCGAGGTATTTTTAAAAATCCGTTTGCTTTCGAAAAAGAGCCAAGAGAGCATAGCAGTAAAGAACACTTAGATCTTTTAAGACTACAGCTTGATTTACAAGATCAATATGCAGAAGTACTGCCACGCTCAATCACGGGACTTCATCGCTTCTTCAAAATTTATGTAAAAGGATTCCCTGGAGCTGCGGAACTAAGAAATCAATTGATGAGCACGAAATCGACTGATGAGGTGCGTGCGTTGCTTGATAAGTTTGAGGCAAGTGTTAACACGGCTGGAGATAGTGAAACAGTGTAACTTTTGAAAGTTAGAGCTGCTGGGGTGTATCGATTTTATGAGCGTTTGTTTCAGTTTAATTAAGGTGAGCTGTATCATAAGTAATTGAGGTATTCTATGTAAAACAGGGGGAAGAAAAGAATACAGGAGAAAATCGGAAATGGCAGGTTGATCTTGATTTTCACTGATATTATCATGTTTATTTTATTATGCCTATAATTGGAGGCCATGTGAATGTTAAGTGATCAGGCGAGATATTCTAGGCTCGCGAATATAACAAAAATAATAAATACAAAATTAGAACTACGTGAAGTATTGCAGCGTGTAACAATGGCGATATCAGAGGAGATTGTTAGGTGCAATGCTGTTGGAATTTATTTACCCCAGGAAGATGGAACATTTAGAGGGTTTGCAGGAAAACCAGAGACCATAAATGGTGTAACGCTCGATACGCAAGTAATTGATCCTGAAATAGACTTACTGGCAAAAGAAGTTATTGAAACCAAAAAAACGATCTATATTCCTGATACCTCAAAGGATCATCGGCCGGATCCTAGACCAGTTGATGCGTTCAAAATTAAGTCCTTATTAGCCTTGCCTATCTCATTCGGGCAAGAGTTATTTGGTCTGGTTTTTTTATTTGATTATGGAACTCCAATGAACTTAACAGATTCAGAAATTCAAAGTGTTGAAGCTTATGTAAATATGGCTGCGGTCGCAATTCAAAACGCAAATAATTTAACACAAAAGGAAAACCTTATTGCCGAGAAGCAGTTGTTACTAAATGTTACCCGTGATTTATCAATGTGTTCCTCGATACAGGAGAGTTTTGATAAATGTTTTTTTTACTTAGGACAGATTTTAGAGAGTAAAAACGTGGCTGCCCACCTTTTAGACCCGTTAGACAAAAAAACGATTAAAACAACGAAGTTAAGTAAGGACTGTAATTGGACAGAAGTGGATTGGATGGAAAAAAGCTATGACGCCAAGATCCAAGAGGTTATTCAAACAAAAAATATAGATAGTAAGGGTCTTTTGATGATCCCATTGGTTTCAATGGGAGAAGTATTAGGGGTAATTGTTGTTGGTAAAGAGGGAAAATTTTACAATTACGATAATTCCCAAATTCAATTGGCAAAATCTATCGTTGATGCTACAGCTCCTACGTTTTCAAACTTGTTATATATGGATCAACTTGAAAGCATGGTGGAAGAGCGAACGAGAGAACTAGCTGCTGCTAATGAAAAAGTTACAAGTGTGATCGAAAGTATTACGGATGGATTCTTTACTTTGAATAATAAATGGGAATTTACGTACGTAAATAAGCATCAATATTTTCCACAAAGAAAAACAGCAAAAGATGTATTAGGCAAGAATATACGGGAGGTTTTCCCGAGTAGCGTCGACACAGTTATGTATAAGGAATTTCATAGTGCAATGTCAGAGCGAACTACAGTTCATTTCGAATTTCTTTCTATATCTGATGAATATTGGTACGAAGTTAGTGCATACCCGTATGATGATGGTATTTGTTGTATTTTTAAAAACATAACGGAAAAAAAGCAATATGAGCAGGAATTGAAAAGGTTATCAAACATAGATTTAATAGGGCAAATGGCAGCAGGTATTAGCCATGAGATTAGAAATCCAATGACAACAGTACGAGGATTTTTGCAGTTATTAAAAGAAGAGAACATCTATGAGAAACATAATAAATACTTTAATTTAATGATAGAAGAACTTGACCGCTCCAATTCTATTATTACTGAATTTCTCTCAATGGGTAATACAAAGAAATCGGATTTGCAGATGTTAGATTTAAATTTAATTATCCATGATACGATTCCTTTAATAAAGATTGATACGCATAATCAAAATAAATATATTCAAGTCGATACAAATGACATTCCGGAATTACTTTTAAATCGTAACGAGATACGGCAATTATTAATAAACCTATACCGTAATGGCTTAGAAGCGATGAGCACAGGGCAAGTTCTAACCATCAGTACCTACAAGGAAGGTCAAAATTGTGTGGTGCTTGCAGTGCGTGATCAAGGAAAAGGTATCAGACCTGAAGTATTAGAGAAACTGGGTACTCCATTTTACACGACCAAAGATAATGGAACTGGATTGGGGCTAGGTATATGTTATGCCATTGCTGCCCGTCATAATGCAAAAATAGAAATTCAAACAGGATCGGAAGGCACGACTTTTTTTGCTAAATTTAACTATGCAAATAATAAACAATAACCTCGTTTAGATTAGTTACGGTGAACCGTAACGCAAATAAAAAGTAAAACCTAAGTAAACATAATCAATATATTTCACCTGAATTTTGCGTAACATTCATGTTTGAGTTGCCCACTAAATTAGAGTTGCATAAAAAGAAATGGACTAACCTATATTAGGTTAGTCCATTTTCAAGTGTGTTAATTAATAGTGAATCTCCCTTCTGTACTTTTAGGAGCTTTTCGGTATTAGCTCCTGACTCTCCATATGTATATTCTGTTAGCATTGGGTCCTCATGTCCGAAATTTCGTTCAGCATTTTTATACCCAATTAAATAATTTAATTGGGTATAAATGGATAATGACAAGTGCCTAAACAACATATGTTGCTGTTTTAAAATCATCCCCAAAAGCATTAATCCACCTAAGACTACAAAACCTCCCCCTAAAATGTTAAAGTAGTAACTTGACGACATTAATTTATACATGCTAAAAGCATTACTATAATCAATATTTCAGGAGGCAAAACAATGGCAATGAGCAACAACGATATATTAAAGAGAGTAAGATATGCTTTAGATATAAGAGATATAGATATGGTGGAAATCTTTAAACTTGGCGGGATGGAAGTAACGAAAGAAGACGTAGTTGATATGCTTACAAAAATAAAAAGAGCTCCTCAGCATGAACCTGAAGATGCTGATATAATCGAAGATGAGTACGTAAAAACATGCGATATGATGATGTTAGAGGCATTTTTAAATGGATTTATTACTTTAAAAAGAGGAAAGCAAGATCCGAAACCAGGACAACCGGCACCTGTACAGAGCAAGGAGAGTGCCAATAACCTTCTTCTAAAGAAAATGAAAATTGCACTATCGTTAACGACTGAGGATGTGCTTGATATATTAGATAGCGTAGGAGTTACGGTGACAAAAGGAGAATTAGGCGCCTTATTAAGAAAGAAAGGCCATAAGAATTACAAAGAGTGCGGCGATAGATACGCAAGGAATTTCATTAAAGGATTAGCTGTAAAGTATAGAGGATAATGAGTTTGTTAAAGCAGTAAATGATATAATAAGTAGAGTAGGACGTTTGTATCCTACTCTTTTTTATTTGTAAAATAATACGCTAGGTGATGAAATGATACATACATATTTAGGTGAGACAATTAATTTTCATATAACTTATAAGAAGAAAAAGTCCGTGCGTCTTTTTGTAGATTCGTACGGAAATGTGGAAGTGCAAGCTCCAAAAGGGACACCTGTTGAATACTTAGTCCAGTTGCTAGAGGAGAAGTGGGATTGGATTCAGAGAACCCGTAAGGAAATGCAGGAGCGAGTGCTTGGACCACAGGAAAAAGATTATGATCAAGGAGAGGAATTTCTGTATTTAGGAAGTACGTATCCGATACAGATTTCTCAAGATACAAGTATGGAGCAAGACAATGCAGTGTTTGAAGGGGATAAGCTACATATTTATGTGAAAGAGCTTAAGGATGAGAAAATACAACAAGCTTTAAAACGATTTTATTATAAGCAGTGTAAAGCGCTAGTAGAGAAGAGTATTAAAGCGCATCAAAGTAATTTTAAAACAAAACCGCGATCTATTCGTATTACAGATAGTAGTCGTACGTGGGGAACTTGTGATTCTAATTTACAATTAACATTTAATTGGAAGCTAGCGATGGCACCACAGCGAGTGATTGACTATGTAGTTGTTCATGAAATGTGCCATATGGTTCATTTAAATCATGATCGTTCTTTTTGGCGCCTTGTCGGAAAGATAATGCCTGATTATAAGGAAATGGAGAATTGGTTAGCGTTATCTAGTTGGAAGATGACGATTTAGGAATATCGATTTTTGTCGGTAAATCGATATTCCTTGTCGAATCGTTGATATATTGTGAGTTTTGATAGATATATTTGAAAAACCGTTGATATATTGTAAGTTATGATAGATATATTCGAAAAATCGTTGATATAATTTCATTTACCACAAAATTGTTCAAAGGATCGAAAAAAGGAGATGTCACAAGGGACATCCCCTTTTTTCGAGCATATAGATTATCGCCCAAACTTCACAATGAAAGTATCTGCTGTTTTCTCCATCTCATACCCACGATACCCCTCCGAAAGCAAAGCCTGCTGTCCATTAGCATCACTCATTAGAATACTTTGAACATCTGTCCAATCTCTTTCTTTATCTCTGCGCAATTCCTTCACAAAAACATACCGCATACTACCACCATACTTCTCTTTCAGCGCAGCAATCTCCATCCCTTGCGCAAACTTATCCTTCAAACTTGGAATGTTAAAAGGAGCAACGGTGCAACATACATAATCATATTTGCTATCTTCTTTTTGCAATTCTTCCATAATGACTTTTGCTAATATTTTTTGCATCCCATTTCCTCGGCAGTTCGGATGAACGTTTGAGATTTCTTGATAGATAACTCTTTGTAGTTCGCTTTCGTGTAATCCGATATCGAGTCCTAAATGTTCATCGTCGATAGGAGGGACGAGTAGAGCACGAAATGCGACGAGTTCATTTTCGATAAAAGCGCCAATCATCATGCCGTTTCCTTCTAGAATATATTGAAATTCTTCTTGTGAGAGTGGTTGTAAACGACTTTTATCTTCCAACGCTTCAACTATAATGTTTTGTAATGATAAAATTTGTTCGATGTGCTTTCTTGATAGTAATGTAACGTGAAATGGTTGTTCGTTTTGTTTTAATGTTCCTTCATATAGAACAGTCATGCGTTAGTCCTCCTTTAGCGTACAACGTCTTGAAAGACGGTTAGTTCTTGTAATGTATCTTCATTTATTTCAATGCCGAGTCCTGGCTTTTCGTTTAAGCGAATAAATGGTACGTCGTAATGTAAGTTTCCGATGTCTTTCGTGAACTTTAATGGACCTGTAAGTTCAACGCTCGTAATGATTTTTTTCGAGAAAGCGACATGGAATCCTGCGGAAGAGGCAACGGATGATTCGACCATGGATCCAACTTGGCATTCAATGCCGGCCATTTCTGCTTGATGAGCGAGTTTTACAGCGGGATATATGCCGCCGCATTTCATTAGTTTTATATTTACTTTATCAGCCGCGTCTAATTTAATGATTTGGCGCATTTCACGAGAACCTTTTAATCCTTCATCAATCATAAGCGGAAGGTCTGTTTTAGAACGAATGTGAGCCATTGCGTCAATATCGTCTGCGACAACAGGCTGTTCAATCCAGTCGATGTTTAAATGACCTAATGAACGAAGTGCCGTTAATGTGTTGGCGCTATTTTTCCATCCTTGGTTTACATCAACGCGAATCGCAATATCACTTCCTACACGTTCACGTACCGCTTCAATACGTTTTACATCTTCTTTTACATTCGTACCGACTTTCATTTTGAAAGATTGGTAACCTTTTTGAATCATGGAAGCAGCTTCAGCAGCCATGTCTTCTGGATCGGCGATACTTAAGACGTGAGTGACAGGGAAGTCTTCATGGTAGCGTCCGCCAATTAATTGATATACAGGTTGATTTAGTTTTTTGCCCATTATATCAAAACAAGCAATATCAATCGCGGCCTTCGCAGTAGGCACACCGTAAATTGTATTGTCCATCATATCGTGTATTTTCTCAATATTCATTGGATTTTGCCCGATGAGCGCAGGAGCAAGTGTATGTTTTAAAGTATGGAAAGTACTTTCCCATGATTCGCCTGTAACGTGATCATCAGCAACGCCCTCACCGTAACCGATAATGCCTTCATCTGTTTCCATTTTGACGATAACAGAAGGCATATCAGAATAAGAACCATAACTAATAACAAACGGATCGCGAAGCGGTAAACGAATTGCGTAAAGATGAATAGCTGTAATTTTCATTGAATAGAAACCCCTTCCTGTTTACAATAGTTTTATACATTCGATATAGTTGACGTTAAATAGTCGTTAATTAATAATAAGGAGTTAGAGAAAATGATAATAAAAATTGCAGTTGTCGGTTCAAAGGAGTTTATGGAGAATCTTTTCCCTATTGCTCATAAATTAGAAGAAATAGAAATTGATCCATATGTTTACCTTCATCCGGCAGAATCTTCTGAACTATTAAAGCGTTTAAAGCCTTGTGATGTTATCTTTTTCTCAGGTGCCTTACCTTATTATATGGCAAAAGAAATAAGAGAACAATTACGAATTCCAAGTACGTACTTACAGCAAGATGAGACAACGGTTGCATCTTCACTTCTTTCTGTCATATATCATCAAGGTATTCAACCACATAAAATTTCAATCGATTTAGTAGACCGTTCGTTTATTACAAATGTATGCCGCGATATCGGTATAAAAGAAAAGCCACAAGTGTTGGATTATGAAAATATGTTGTGGAGTAAAGAGGAAATAAATAGAGTCATTGATTTTCATGTAGCTAAATATCAATCCGGAGAGGCTCATTTAGCTTTAACTAGTATTCACGCTGTTTACGATGAGCTTCAAAAAATAGGTGTTCCTTCAGAGCGTATGATTGATCCAACACAGTCCATTATACATGGGCTAAAAGATGCAAAAATAAAAGCTGAGTTAGCAAAAAGCTATTCAGCTACTGTTGGTGCTTGTATTATTTCTTCCTTAGAATTACGAACGAGTTTGCTTGAAAAACTAGATGTCATTTCAAAAGAACTACGTGGTTCATTTAAACAAGTGGATGAAATGACATGCATTTTGTATACAACTCGTGGTGATATCGAATCGATTATTAAGACAAATGCGATACATAACTTGTTTGCGAGCGTAGAAGGAACGATAGCTATTGGATTTGGTTATGGAAAAACCGTGAAAGAGGCGGAGAAAAATGCAAAAATTGCTCAAAGTTTTGCAAAGAATAATCCAATAGATCGTTGTTTTTATATACTAACAAGTGATAAAGATTTATTTGGTCCGTTCCCGAAAGAACAGAGAGTACAAAGTTTGAAAAATGATAATCCGGAACTAATGAAAATAGCGAAGGAAACGAAGCTTAGTCCGGCCAACTTGTCAAAAATCATTCAATTTAGTCAATCGCATCCGTCATTGAAGTTTACAGCAGCTGACCTTTCTGAGTACTTACAAGTGACCCGGCGATCGACAGAAAGATTGTTAAAAAAATTAGTTGATTACGGGTATGCTCATATTTGCGGCGAGGAAATGCCCTATCAACAAGGGCGACCTCGCGCACTATATGAACTGAATTTACCGCTATTTTTAAGCTTCTAGTTGCGCTTTTTGTTTCTTTAGTAGTTCTGCTTTTTCAATGTCTGATAGTTTTACAATTGTGAAGCCTGTTATACCATAAATGATTGAGATAATAGGTACGATGAAATTCAAAATAGCATAAGGGGCATATTCAAATGCACCTACGCCAAGTGTAGCGAGAATAAATACACCGCACGTATTCCAGGGAACGAAGACAGAAGTTAATGTTCCGCCATCTTCTAATGCTCTGGATAAATTTTTTGAATGTAGTCCTTTTTCTGTGTATGCATTTGCGTACATTCTTGAAGGAACAACAATTGAAATATATTGTTCAGAGCAAGTAAGGTTTGTTACAAAACAAGATGCGATAGTAGAAGCGATAAGCCCTTTTGCTGATTTTGCTAACTTTAAAATTTGATTTACAATTGAGCGAAGAATACCTGTATGTTCTAATACTCCTCCGAAAGTCATAGCGACAATTGTCATAGAGACTGTATTCATCATCGAATCTAAGCCACCGCGGTTAAATAGTTCGTCTACTAGCTTGTTTCCAGTGTCTATAACAAATCCAGCTTGGAGTGCACCGACAGATGCTGAGACAGAACCACCTTGAATAAAGACTTGTGATAAGAATCCTAAAATAATACCGACGAGAATGGCTGGTATGGCAGGAACCTTTTTAGCGACCAATACCATAACGGCTACGGGTATGATTAATAGGAAAGGTGAAATAACAAAGTTTTGTTGTAAGACTTGTAATGTTTGATCGATGCTTTGCGCATCAATATTGTTATCACCGAAGCTTCTTCCTAAGAAAGCATAGACGATAAGAGTAATAATTAAACCTGGAATTGTAGTAAATAACATATGACGAATATGTGCGAATAAATCTGTATTTGTTAATCCTGCGGCTAAGTTTGTTGTGTCTGAAAGCGGTGACATTTTATCGCCAAAATAAGAGCCTGAAATAATGGCACCAGCAACCATTGGAGCTGGAATACCCATACTTAGACCAATGCCCATTCCGGCAACACCAATTGTTCCCATTGTAGACCAAGAGCTACCAATCGCTAATGCAACGATAGAACAGATAATGGTAATGGATACTAAAAATAGTGATGGAGTTAAAAGTTTTAAACCGTAATAAATCATTGTTGCGACGATTCCACCGCCAATCCAAGCACCGATTGTTAAGCCAACAAGAATAATAATGACGATAGCGGGTAATGCAAGACGAATCCCTTTATACATTGCTTCTTCAAGATCATTCCATTTGTAACCGTAACGCCAAGCGACGATAGAAGCAACGGTCGTACCGATAATAAGTGGAACGTGAGGGCTTTGTTTTAATACAACAATTGTAACCATCATAACTGCAACGGTAATGATAATAGGGATAATCGCTATTCCAAAAGGTATTTCTTTTTTCATAAATTTCCTCCTTGTTACGTATGTTTGTTTGTATTTTTTGGAATTGTCGTAAAATAGACGGTTATTAGGTTATGATAACTAAAAATATATGTAAGCGTCAACAAAAAAACAGAAAATAAGGAATGTTCTAGTTGTTTATTCAGTTTGTAATATAGATACAGAGTAAGCTTTTAAAAAGTTTAAAAATAAACAATTGACTTTTTTCTTAAAATTCAATATGTTCATAAAAACATCTGTTTTTCATAAGTATAATTAACCTGAATGGTTTGTAATTTGGGAAGGAGAATGGAGCTTTGAAAACATTAGAACTACAAGAGCGTTTAACGGAAATTTTTCAGCATTTACATGAAAACCCTGAAGTAAGTTGGAAAGAGTATGAAACGACAGCTTATATTACTAACTTTTTAAAAGAAGAAGGAATTTCATATAAAACATTTGATGATTGCCCAGGCGTAATCGCTGAGATTGGAAATGGGAACCCGGTTATTGCGATTCGTGCTGATATGGATGCACTTTGGCAAGAAGTAGATGGAGAATTTAAAGCGAATCATTCGTGTGGTCATGATGCTCATATGACGATTGTAATGGGGCTTATTTTACAATTGAAAAATATGAGATGGGATAGTGGAACGGTTAGATTTATTTTTCAACCGGCAGAAGAGAAGGGAAATGGTGCTTTAAAGATGGTAGAGAAAGGTGCTGTAGATGATGCTGATTTCTTATTCGGTGTCCATTTACGACCAATCGAAGAATTATCTTTGAAACAAGCAGCCCCATCTATTCGTCACGGAGCAGCAAGATTTCTAGAGGGTATGATTCATGGGGAGGATGCACATGGGGCAAGACCACACCAAGGTGTGAATGCAATTGATGTCATTTCCATGATTAATATCGGTTTGAAAAATATATGGTTGCCGCCACAAAGTTCATATTCAGTGAAGATGACGCGGTGCCAAGCTGGTGGAGATAATTTAAATATCATTCCAGGTAACGGCCATTTTAGCTTAGATGTAAGAGCGGAGAATAATACATTATTAGAAGAATTAAAGAAAAAGATAGAGCATGTAATAGAATCAGCCGCATCAATGGGATCGAAAACTTCATACGAATGGATTGATCTTGCTCCAGGAGCAGAGGTGTCAGAAGAAGCGGAGCGTTACATGCGTAAAGGCATTCTCGAAGTGTATGGAGAAGAGCAATGCACAGGGCCGCTTTATACGACAGGAAGCGATGACTTCCATTACTACACAGTGAAGAGACCACATTTAAAAGCTGTCATGCTTGGACTAGGAGCAGATCTACAACCTGGATTACACCATCCGCATATGAGGTTTGATCATAGTTGTATTATGGATGGGGTAGAAATATTGAAGCAAACTGTATTGAAAGTGTTAGAAGACAGGGGCTAGAGAGCTCCTGTTTTTTTATCGTGAATTGACGGTAAATCGATATATTTGAAAAACCGTTGATATATTTTGAGTTATGATAGATATATTGAGAAAATCGTTGATATATTTGAAGTTACGATAGATATATTAAGAAAATCGTTGGTATAATTTCACGGACCTATTAATTTGATGAAAAATGAGCCTCCAGTACATGGTGTATAATAATAAGTACCATTTTTTAATAGGAGAAAACGAATGAACGAACAATATTATGATGCAGTTTTACATATAAAAACAGTCGGTGAGCAAAAAGGGTTTAACAAGTCTATGCATTATCACCGCTATGAACCGACGCCGTATAGCGGGTTAGATGAGTTATTGAATCAATATGAAATACGAAGTAGCGACCGAATTGTAGACTTTGGGTGCGGAAAAGGGCGATTAAACTTTTATATGCATCATAAATGTGGTGCTTCAGTAGTTGGAATTGAAATGAATGAAGAGTTTTATAAAGAAGCGATGGATAATAGAGATCGTTATGCACGAAAGGCACGAAACAGTAAGGGAAAAATTCAATTCCAATGTTGTTTAGCGCAGGAATATGAGATTGATCCACATGATAATAGGTTTTATTTCTTTAATCCGTTTTCTGTGCAAGTGTTTATGAATGTAGTCAATAACATTTTGCTTTCAGTAGAAGAAACGGGGAGAGAAGTGGGTATTATTTTATATTATCCTTCTGAGGACTATATTTTCTTCTTAGAAAATCAGACTGCGTTTGAGCTAAAGAAAGAAGTTAGATTGCCAGGTGCTTATGAGAAGAATGGGAATGAGAGGTTTTTAGTGTATACGTTAGGATAATAAAAAAGCAGATGCTAAGGCACCTGCTTTTTTTATTAGTTACGGATTAAGTAATCAAATGCGCCTAAAGCAGCGTTTGCACCTGAACCCATAGAGATGATGATTTGTTTGTACGGATTATTTGTACAGTCACCTGCAGCAAACACTCCTGGTACGTTTGTAGCGCCGTGCTTGTCTGTTACGATTTCACCGCGAGCGCGTTCAACTGTTTCGCCTAACCAGTCTGTGTTTGGCACAAGACCGATTTGAACGAATACACCTTGTAATTCAACGTGATGAACTTCTTCAGTTTCACGATCGATGTAAGAAATACCGTTTACTTTGTCAGTACCAGTGATTTCTTTCGTTTGAACGTTTTTCAGAACAGTTACGTTTGGTAAGCTGTTAAGACGCTCTTGTAATACAGCATCAGCTTTTAATTCTGGCATGAATTCAAGAACAGTTACGTGCTTAACAATACCTGCTAAGTCGATAGCTGCTTCAATACCAGAGTTACCTCCGCCAATAACTGCTACATCTTTTCCGATGAATAATGGACCGTCACAGTGTGGGCAGTATGCTACACCTTTATTTTTGAACTCAGCTTCACCTGGTACGCCAACATTACGCCAGCGAGCACCTGTAGAAACGATTACGCTCTTACTTTTCAGAATAGCGCCGTTTTCAAGTTCCACTTCAATAAGTTCTTTTTTCTCTAAACGTTTCGCACGTTGTAGATTCATTACATCGATGTCGTATTCTTTTACGTGCTCTTCAAGGCTTGCTACTAGCTTAGGACCTTCAGTGCGTTTTACGCTGATGAAGTTCTCAATACCCATAGTATCCATTACTTGACCACCGAAGCGCTCAGCAACGATACCAGTGCGGATGCCTTTACGTGCTGCATAAATTGCTGCACTTGCACCAGCTGGGCCGCCACCAACAACAAGAACATCGTATGGATCTTTATCAGAAAGCTCTGATGCATCTGGACCGTTACCCATTTTAGCTAAAATTTCTTCAAGTGTCATACGACCGCTTCCGAAAGATTCGCCATTTAGGAAAACTGTTGGTACTGCCATGATGTCTTTGCTTTCTACTTCCTCTTTGAATGCAGCGCCATCAATCATAGTATGTGTAATACCAGAGTTAAGAACGCTCATTACGTTAAGAGCTTGTACAACATCAGGACAGTTATGACAACTTAGGCTGATATAAGATTCAAAATGATATTCGCCTTGAATGTTTTTAATTTGATCGATTAATTTTTGTTCAACTTTTGGAGCACGTCCACTAACTTGTAGTAAAGCTAACACTAATGAAGTAAATTCGTGTCCTAATGGAATACCAGCGAATACTACACCAGTGTCTTCATCAGGGCGATTTACACTAAAGCTTGGTGTTCTCTCTAGTTCAACTTTTTCTACTGTAATCTTTGATGACATAGTAGCTAATTCATCTACTAGAGATAACATATCTTTAGATACATTATCGTCTCCTGAGCTAACTTTAAGTAAAATATCGTTCTCCATTAACTGAAGGTATTGGGATAGTTGTGTTTTTATATCTGCATCTAGTATCATTTTGATCGAACTCCTTAGATTTTGCCTACAAGGTCAAGGCTTGGTTTAAGTGTTGCAGAACCCTCTTGCCATTTAGCTGGGCAAACTTCACCTGGGTTGTTACGTACGTATTGAGCTGCTTTAATTTTGTTAACAAGAATGCTTGCATCACGGCCGATACCGTCAGCGTTGATTTCCATAGATTGGATAACGCCGTCTGGATCGATGATGAATGTACCACGAGCAGCAAGACCTTCTTCTTCCATTAAAACGTTGAAGTTTGTAGTGATTGTGCGAGTTGGGTCACCAATCATAATGTATTCGATTTTACCGATAGTTTCTGAGCTATCATGCCATGCTTTGTGAGTGAAGTGAGTGTCTGTAGATACAGAGTATACTTCAACGCCTAAGTCTTTTAGAGTTGCATATTGGTTTTGTAAGTCTTCAAGTTCAGTTGGGCAAACGAATGTGAAGTCAGCTGGGTAGAAACAAACTACACTCCATTTTCCTTTTAAACTTTCGTCAGTAACTTGGATAAATTCTCCATTATGGTAAGCATTAGCTTTAAACGGTTTTACTTCTGTGCCGATTAATAACATATTAAATTTCCTCCTAAATGTTGGTTTTGAGCATCAAAAAATAGTTTGCTCATAAAATATATTTTTTAATTAACTATAATAATTCTAATTCGATATTAATTATCATATAGAAGTGGTTATTTTGTCAAGAGAATAAACCAACTTTATACCAATTTAATTAATATTTATTCTCAATTAAGGTTGTTAGGGAATGAAAAGGTAATTTTCATGTCATAAATTTTCAATGAGTGTTTGAAAGAGTAGTGTGTATGTTAGAGACATGGTGTAAGTATAAATTCTTAGGAAGGAGATATTTCTTAGAAGTTGTAGATTTGAAAAGGAACTGCTTATTTCTATTTTACAAAGAATTGTGCGATAAATAAAATAAAATGAATCGGAATCTTTTTGAACAATTTTTGTCCGCTCAAATATATAATTAGGAAGTATATTGCAATGATAATTAGAAACATTGACTCAAAGTGCTAACAAGATATAATAAAATCTAGATATATCTTTCAAAAAGAAGAATATATAATATAGGATGAAAAACATTCAACCTATTATTTTTTTATAGCCTTTAGAAAACGCTTACAATTAGTGTGGGAGGGGAAACCATGTCTAAGTTCACGAAGTATTTTTTAATGGAAGATAAAGATGTGATTGCATATGTGAAAGAGAAATTATCTAAGTTTGAACATGCAAAGGGGTTACAGTGTAAAGAAATAGGTGATGGTAATTTAAATTATGTGTTCCGCGTTTGGGATGAAAAAGAGACCATGTCTGTCATCGTAAAGCAGGCCGGGAATACAGCACGTATTTCAGATGAGTTTAAGTTGTCGACGAATCGTATTCGTATAGAATCAGATGTTTTGCAGTTAGAGGAGGAGTTAGCACCTGGGCTTGTTCCAAAAGTATATTTGTTTGATAGTGTGATGAATTGTTGCGTGATGGAAGACTTATCAGATCACACAATATTACGTACAGCACTTATAAATCATCAAATATCTCCGAGGCTTGCTGAAGATTTAACTACTTTTATGGTAAATACTCTTCTATTAACATCAGATGTTGTAATGAATCATAAAGAGAAGAAGGAACTTGTGAAGAATTATATAAATCCAGAGTTATGTGAGATTACAGAGGACCTCGTATACTCTGAACCATTTACAAATCATAATAAACGTAATGAGTTATTTCAATTAAATGAAGGATGGATTAGAGAGCATATTTATAGTGATAAAGAGCTTCGTATGGAAGTAGCGAAACTTAAGTTTTCTTTTATGACGAATGCGCAGGCGTTGCTTCACGGTGATTTACATACTGGTTCTGTTTTCGTAAAAAGTGATTCTACAAAAGTTATTGATCCTGAGTTTGCTTTTTATGGACCTATGGGATATGACATTGGGAATGTAATGGCGAATTTAATATTTGCTTGGGTGAATGCAGATGCAACGATGCTACCTGGAACTGAGAAAGATACGTATATGGATTGGCTAAAAACGACGATGGTAGAGGTAATTGATTTATTTAAGAAGAAGTTTTTAGTTGCTTGGGATATTCATGTGACAGAAATCATGGCGAAGGAAGAAGGCTTTAATGGCGTATATTTACAATCTGTGTTAGAGGATACAGCTGCAGTGACGGGTCTTGAGTTAATTCGTCGTATTGTTGGATTAGCAAAAGTAAAGGATATTACTTGTATTGAGAATGATGAAGCACGTGCTAGAGCGGAGCGAATTTGTCTTCAAGTAGCGAAGAAGTTTATTTTACGAGCGAATCAATATAAAACAGGTACGAGTTTTGTAGAAATGTTAAAAAAACAGTCCATTCATAGCGCGAAGTAAGGAGAGAAAATGATGAAAGAGCAATTAATACCAATTCAATGGAAAGATGATGCTTTAGTTTTATTAGATCAAACGTTATTACCGAACGAAGTTGTCTATGAATCTTTCAAAACAGCTGAAAGTGTGTGGGATGCAATTCAAGTCATGAAAGTGCGAGGTGCACCAGCGATTGGGGTTTCAGCAGCGTATGGTGTGTATTTAGGGGTAAAGGAATTTGCTGAAAGTACGGTAGAAGGATGTATTGAAGAAGTAAAAAGGGTATGTGCATATTTAGCAACATCAAGACCGACGGCAGTAAATTTATTTTGGGCGCTGGAAAGAATGGAAAGTGTAGCGATAGATAATGTTCACTTATCGATTGCACGGTTGAAAGATAGATTGTTAGAAGAGGCAAAAGAGATTCATAGAGAAGATGAAGAAATTAACCGTCAAATTGGAGAACATGCATTAACATTATTCCATGATGGCATGGGATTATTAACTCATTGTAATGCAGGTGCGTTAGCAACGACTAAGTATGGTACTGCGACAGCTCCAATGTATTTAGCGAAAGAAAAAGGATGGGACCTTAAAATCTACTCTGATGAAACACGACCTAGATTACAAGGTTCAACGTTAACAGCATTAGAACTACAGCGAGCGGGAATTGATGTAACAGTCATTACCGATAATATGGCAGCTATGGTCATGTCACAAGGGAAGATTGATGCGGTAATCGTCGGCTGTGACCGAGTAGCAGCAAATGGTGATGTAGCAAATAAAATTGGAACATTAGGCGTATCTATTTTAGCTAAATACTATAACATTCCGTTTTATGTAGCAGCACCAACACCGACAATTGATTTAAACACACCGACAGGAAACGAAATTCCGATCGAAGAAAGAGATGCTTCTGAAGTAATCAATCGTTTCGGACAATATTCAGCTCCGAAAGTAAGTAAAGTATACAATCCAGCATTTGATGTTACGCCACATGCAAATATAACAGCAATTATTACGGAAAAAGGGATTGTAAAGGCACCGTTTACGGAGAATTTAAAAAATCTATTTTAGTAAATAGGTATATAGTCAGTCATCATAAGCTTCATACTTAGGGGGATGTATATGTTATTACAAAAAGAAAGAGAAGAAATTGTAGCGTACGGAAGGAAAATGATTTCTAGCGGTTTAACAAAGGGGACCGGCGGAAATATTAGTATTTTCAATCGTGAACAAGGCCTAGTTGCAATTAGCCCAAGTGGTTTAGATTATTATGAAACAACGCCCGTGGATGTAGTTATATTAAACTTAGATGGTGAAGTAGTAGAAGGTGAGAGAAAACCGTCAAGTGAACTAGATATGCATCTTATTTATTATAGGAATCGTGAAGATATAAATGCGCTCGTTCATACACATTCACCTTATGCGAAGACGATTGCATCATTAGGGTGGGAGCTTCCGGCTGTTTCATATTTAATTGCTTTCGCAGGCCCGAATGTACGCTGTGCACCGTATGAAACATTTGGTACGAAGCAATTAGCAGAGGCTGCTTTTGAAGGCATGATTAATCGCCGTGCAGTATTACTTGCGAACCACGGTTTAATTGCAGGTGCAAATAGTATAAAAATGGCATTTACTGTTGCGGAAGAAATTGAGTTTTGTGCGCAAATTTATTATCAAACGAAAAGCGTCGGAGAACCGAAGTTATTGCCAGAAGATGAGATGGAGAATTTAGCGAAGAAGTTTGAAGGATATGGGCAGCAGTAGAATGAAACGAAAACACCCTCAAGATTGCACTCTTGAGGGTGTTTTTTATGCTTTCTTAAGCAATAAATACATAAAGTAAGGAGCACCAATTAAAGCAACGACAATACCTGCCGGAATACCGTTAGGCTCAACGATGTTTCGTCCGATTGTGTCTGCTAATAGTAATAGCCATCCGCCGATTAAAAGGGCGATAGGCATGAAGATTTGATGTCTTGGGCCTACTAAAGATTTTGCGATATGAGGAGCCATCAGCCCGATAAAGCTAATTCCTCCTGTTACGGAAACTGCTGCAGCTGCAAGTGCAACGGCTGCAATTAATAAGTATCTGCGTTCTTTTTCAATTTCAATTCCAACGCCGATTGCGACTGGTTCGTTTAATGCTAAAATGTTTAATCGATTTGCTTTATAGAAAACAAATGGAATTAATACGATTAACCATGGGAGCATTGCGAAAATGAAGATCCAATCATCTCCCCAAATGTTTCCGGCAATCCATTTGGCGATAAAGTCGACTTTCATACGATCAGCAGATGAAATAAGGACAATCATTGCTCCAGATAGTGCAAATGAAAAACCGATACCGGTTAATGTTAATCGTATTGGCTGAAGCCCTGTTGATTGACTATATGAAAATACGTAAATTAAAACAGCTGTAAGAAAAGCCCCGATAAATCCAACGACTGGTAGTAAATAAAGAAATGAACCTACATCTATTGGAAAGTATAAAAAGAAAATAGAAACAGCAACACCAGCACCAGAGTTAATCCCGAGAATACCAGGTTCAGCTAAATCGTTACGTGTAATGCCTTGAAGGATAGCACCTGATAAAGCGAGTGCCATACCAGCTAATACTGTAATGATAATTCTAGGTAGTCTTAAAGAATATAAAACGAATTCTTCTTTAAATGAACCTTGTCCCATTAGCGTTGGGAGTAGTCGATCATAAGATAAAGATGCTGAACCGAGTCCCATTCCAATTACAATGGTTGTAATAGTTAGTATAAGTAATGCGAGTATAATAAGACGTTGTTTTCTTAAAATAGATGGCATCATGAGAATGTTTTTCCTCCTTTACGAACAATGAATAGGAAGAATGGTAAGCCTACAATTGCGACGATAGCAGCAACGGGTGTTTCATACGGAGCATTAATTGTACGTCCGATTGTGTCTGCAAGTAACATAAAGGAAGCACCAGCAATTGCTGACATCGGAATAATAAATCGGTAATCTGGACCAACAATAGGACGCACCATATGAGGTATCATTAAACCGATAAATGCCATATTTCCGACAAGCGCCACAGAAGCACCAGCAAGTAAGATAATAATGATAAACAAAATTGTTTTAATAACAATGATTTTTTGACCGAGTCCAACAGCAACTTCTTCACTGAAACTAAGGACTGTCAATTTTCTTGCAAATAAGATAGCGATAAAGATACTTATTGAAATGACTGGAATAATAATTTTCAATTGACTCCAAGTAGTTCCAATCACCCCTCCAGCAGTCCAAAGTGATACATCTTGTGAAATTTTGAAGTAAATGCCGACTCCTTCCGAAATTGCGAGTAGAAATGCTGAAACTGCAGCACCTGCTAATACAATTCGAAGAGGAGAAAGTCCGCCTTTTTTCACCATACCAATTCCAAATACCATAATTGCCCCTACCGCAGCGCCGATAAAGCAAGCTAATGTTAAGTACAGGTAGCTTATGGAAGGGTTGAAAGCAAGTGTTAGTGCAAGTGCAGCATTTGCGCCACCCGTTAGCCCAAGTAAGCCAGGGTCTGCAAGGGGGTTTCGTGTTAATCCTTGCATAATTGCCCCAGAAACGGCTAGTCCAGCCCCTACAAAAATAGCAGCAACTTCACGTGGTAAACGTATTTCACGAATAATAGATATTTTGTCTCCTTTAGCGGAGGAAGTAAGTGCTAACCATACATCCTTTATTGAAGTATCTGCAGCCCCTAATACCATTGCAACCATAAAAATAAGAAAGAATGCAATTATGCTCAAAATTAGTTTGTATGTAAAAGCTATAGAACGTGGATTGTCATGATCTTTTGTCATTCGTTTCACATCTTTTCTGTTCATAGAATAAAGGAAGAGGAATTCTTAAATTAAGAATTCCTCATGTTTGTATTATTTACCAAGAAAGCTTTTCTTGAAGAAGTCTAGTTGGAAATCTAATGTAAGTGGATCATTGAAATAGAATTCCATCATGTTTGCTTCGTATACGCGATTATTTTTTACTGCTGGAATGTTTTTATATGATTCTGTCTCTTGGAATGAGTTATCAGTATCTTTGTTTTTACTTACGATTAAGTAATCACCAGCAAACTCAGGCAATACCTCAGTAGATAATGCGTAGTAACCTTCTTTTAAAGCTTTTTCTTTTACTTTTTCAGGCATTTTTAATTTCATTTCTTGGTACAGAATTTCTGTTCCGCGGCCCCAGTTCTCGCCGTATACATAAAGCTGTTTATTGAAGTTTTCAACAACAGATACTGTTGCATCTTCACCAATTTTTGCTTTAATTTCTTTACCAGCTTCTTGTGCACGTTTCTTGAAATCATCAATCCAAGTTTTTGCTTCTTTTTCTTTGTTTAATAACTTACCGATTTCTAAATGTTGTGTTAAGTAATCAACTTTTCCGTAAGTGTATGTTACAGTAGGAGCGATTTTCTTTAACTTATCAACATTTTTAATATTTGATAAACCAATGATTAAATCTGGATTTAGTTCAGCGATTTTTTCAACATTTTCATCTGATACTTCAGCAACATCTTTAAGTTTACTATCAAAACGTGGGTTTTGTTTAGACCATGAATCTACCCCAACAACATTTACGCCTAATGACATTACGTTACCAGCGAATGATGATAAAACAACAACGCGTTTTGGATTTGCAGGAACTTCTACTTTACCATTTTCAGATTGGTATGTAATTGTTTCTGATTTACTACCTTTTGCATCATTCTTTTTGTCTGTAGAGCCGTTGCTACAAGCACTCATAACAAGAACGAAAAGAACTGTTAGTGAAATAAATAACTTTTTCATCGTCTTTCTCCTTTAACGTAGATGTATGTGTATACAATAATTTGTTTAACTGCAATCTTTTTGAAAGAGTAGTGGTAATGCAAAATAATTTATTAAAAATCTTGAATGTGAGATTTCACAATATAGTATTAACCATATTAATGAAAGAAGATGTAATCTCAATTTGCTAATTATTAACAAATTGATAATGATTATCACTATTGATTCTTTAAATAATATAATTTTATATAGGTGTATTGTCAATAGTAATTTTGATTGTAAATTTTGCGGAAACAGGTTATATTTTATTGAGAATGATAATCAATGATTGATAGCTGAGGAGTGAGCACGAATGAATCGAGAAGAATTGTTTGATGTAACTGTAATAGGCGGAGGACCTGCAGGGCTTTATTCAGCTTTTTATAGTGGACTTAGAGAGATGAAAACGAAAATAATAGAATTTCAACCACAGTTAGGTGGAAAAATACATGTTTATCCGGAGAAGATGATTTGGGATGTAGGAGGGCTATTGCCAGTTACAGGTGATAAATTAATTGAACAACTTGTACAGCAAGGGCTAACATTTAAGCCGGAAGTTGTATTAAATACAAAAGTAGAATCAATTATTCGTAATGAAGATGGAACTTTTACGTTAAAAACAAGTACTGGCGAAGAACATTTTTCAAAAACAATTATCGTCGCAACTGGAAGCGGTATATTGAAACCGCAAAAGTTATCGATTGAAGGTGCGGAGCGATTTGAAGTATCGAATTTAAATTATACAGTTAAATCTTTAATGCGTTTCAAAGATAAAACGATCATTATTTCTGGTGGAGGAAATTCTGCCGTTGATTGGGCGAACGAATTAGAACCAATCGCGAAAAAAGTGTATGTAACATATAGAAAAGAAGAATTATCTGGTCATGAAGCACAAGTAAAACAACTAATGAACAGCTCAGCGGAGTGTTTTCTGAATACATCGATTACAAAATTAGTTGCTGGTGATAATCATGAAGCGATTGAATATGTAGAATTAACGAATCATGAGACAGGTGAAGTTTCTCATTTACCTATTGATGAAGTTATTATTAATCATGGATATGAACGTGACATTACATTATTAGAAAATAGTGAGTTGGACGTTGCGATTATAGATAATTTTTATATTGCAGGTAATGCAAATAGTGAGTCTTCTGTAGATGGATTATATGCTGCGGGAGATATTTTGAAACATGATGGGAAATTGCATTTAATTGCGGGAGCATTCCAAGATGCTGGAAATGCTGTGAATAAAGCGAAACAATTTATTCAGCCAGATGCAAGTGAGTACGGAATGGTTTCTTCGCATAATGAAGTATTTAAAAAACGAAATCGAGAATTGATAAAGCAAATGATGAAATAATAAAGTGAAACTTTAATCAGTGGGGGCTATCCTGCACTGATTATTAACCTTCACTAATCGGGCTTTTACTGTCCACAAATAGCGGGATAAAGGTACAAGTATACCCCCATTTACTTCTCTATTCAAATAGACGAGAGATGTAAATGGGGGTTTTCCTGTTTACTATATTTTCAATCATTATTATGACACCGGTTTCATCAGTTCATATGACATGAACATTTTATTTGTAAATCAGTCTAGAAAATAATGAATCTATGTTTTGTTTACGCTGTTCCTTTTGCTCGTTCGTTAGGAAATGGCATATTTAGTATAGAAGCAATGTATTGTTTTCCATGTTTTCGAGCCAATGACTCTAATATTTGACGAACGCGTTTTGTAAGATGCCCTTGTTTTTTTATCGCTTCACAATATGCGTCGTAGAAAGCATATTTAGCCCATAGAAAATCATCTTGTTGGAATAAGAAATGATTTTTGTACCATTCACCAATTGTATGATAACAATTGATTTCGTGTATTGCTACGCCTTGAGAAAGAATACGATCAGATAAAGATGTAGTTAAATGAGAAGTTGTGTTTTCTGTTTCAACTTGTAATGTTTTTTCTAACATTGTAATGATGTGACGAGTAGCCATATGTTAACTCTCCTTTGTGTAAATGGGTGATACCATTCTATATTTAAAAAAATACTTACTATATTATTATACAATATATGGAATGGTTCTACCTGCTTTTTAAACTGCATTTACAAAATCTTTTTTATTTGTTTACAAAAATAAAGTAAGATACAGTATATATGAAAAAATAATAAAGGAATGAACGCATTGTATATAACAATAGAAGAAGCTGCGGAGTATTTGAATTTACCAAAATCGTATATTGAAGAGCTAATTCAGCAAAAGAAAGTTCGTGCGCTATTCGATGGAGAGCAATATTTATTAAATAAAGAACAATTCAACACGCATTTAGAACAAATGGAGAAATATAAACAATTAGTAGAAGAAATATTAAACGAACCAATTCCAGAAGATATGGACGTTAAAGACGAAGACTAAACTTTAGGAAATCCCGTATGAAGATATGCAGAAATGTATCTTCATACGGGATTTTTTTATCTAAAGACATCAAAATCCTAAGGAGCCCTCAGGATTTCTTAGAATTTTGATAGGTAGTAGTCTACCATGTTAAAAGCATATTTTTTTCGAGCTAGGACAAACATAGAGAACGTAACCTGTACAGATACATATACTATCAGTGCAAAAGCTTATAAATTAATGGAAGGGGTTTTCTCGTGAGTTTATTTCATTGGGATTTTTTGAAAGACTTAATTGGATCTTATGTAAGAGTGAACAGAGGTGGACCAGAATCTCAAAAAGGAACAATAGTATCATTAGGTGCGGACTACTTCGGATTAGAGAATGAAAAAGGAGAGAGCCATTACTACCAGCTTCGCCATCTGAAAAGCATTACCCAAAATACGAAAGATGGTGGAGTAGGTGATTTAGAATGGGTGGAAGAAGACATTGCAGAAGACTTTGAAACGCTACTTCAAAGCTTCAAATACCGCTGGGTGAAAATTAACCGTGGTGGACCAGAGAAAATTGAAGGTATTTTACAAGATGTTTCTGGCGGTTATGTAACATTGATTATTAAAGAAGAAGTTGTATTAATTGCACTATCTCATATTAAGAGTGTTAATTATAATGCACCAGTAAGTGGAGAGAGTAGTGATGAGAGTAGCGATGAGAAAAGTAATGAAAACAGCAATAATTCAGGTCGCGCTCGTGCACAAAGACAATCAAGTAGAGGAAGATAATAAGAAAGGAGGGTACAAAATTGGAGAGTGTATTATGCTGTGATCAAATCAAAGGTTTAGTTGGTGAGAATGTAAAAGTAAATCTTCGTGGACCGGAAAGTCGAGTAGGTGTACTGTCATTGTTAGGAAAAGATTACCTTACACTACAATTACCTCATGGAGAATTAGTGTATTATCAACTGAAACATGTGAAGAGTCTAGTCAGAAAAGTGAAAGAGGCACAAGGAGAATATGGTTCATGTTTTTATGCGGAAGAAGATACTTTTTTAGATGCATTAAATGACTTGAAGTATAAATGGATAAAGATTAATCGTGGTGGACCAGAGTGTGTGGAAGGTTTATTAAGTGATATACATGATGGAAATATTACACTAGTTAATGGTGATGAGGTCATTTATGTGATTAATTCCCATATTAAGAGTGTGAGTCAAATAGTTAAAAACAAAAAGAATGAAGAAGAATAATGTTTAATAAATAAAAGGGGCATTATGATTGAAAATGAAGAATGATTTCATATTTCTCTGTAATTATTTTTGGATATATGAAAAAGGGTTTCTTACTATTAAAAAACAGAACATTGCCCCTGATTATTTTTAGAATAAAAGAAAGGGAAATTGTAATTTCATAGGAAGGAGGATATAGATGAATGAGTTACACAAAAGTATTGGAGAAAATATATATGTTAAATTAATTGGTGAAAAGAGATTTAAAGGCGTATTAATCGATGTAGGAAATGATATTGTTGTTCTTTACAATGGACAAGACTACGTATATATATCTTTATATCATATCCAATATTATAAGTTTTTAAGACCATATGATGAAGAAATATTAAAACCTGATGTAGATTCTGTAATTAAAAGGGAATCTCCTTCAATTTCTTTGAGGAAAGTATTAAGCACATCTAAAGGGATTTTCACAGAAATTTATGTAGCAGGTAATGCTCCAATACATGGATATGTTACAAGTGTAATGAACGATTATATTGTTTTTTATAGTCCAGTCTATAAAACTGTATATATATCTTTAAAGCACTTAAAATGGTTAATTCCGTATAAAGAAAACCAAGTGCCTTATTCCCTCAATAAAAATGAACTCCCCGTAAATCCATTAAATATTACGTTAGCTCGAACGTTTGAGGAGCAACTTATTAAAATGTATGGAAAGATTATGGTGTTCGATTTAGGTGAGGAATCCAATAAAATTGGAAAAATGGCGAAGATCGATGAAGGACATATTGAAATATTAAAAGCGCGTGATGCAAAAATGTATGTGAATATTCAACATGTAAAATCTGTCCATTGTCCGTAGGCTAGTTGAAAGGGCTGGCTTTTTCTTTTATATGCAGAAGGAAAGGTCGGGCCTGTTTGTTTAGTTCGATTTGGATATGAGGGGAAAAATGAATTGAATATAAATTATGTTAGTATGATTTTTGAAGAGGCAATCTTGTGCTAAATTATAAAAAATATGTACGAGCCACCTTTTGATGTATTCAATTTATTTTTTGAGGAAGAACTGCTCAACTAATTTACTAAAGGGGTTTTATTTGTGGAGCCGTTTCCAAATTCGTTATCGATTACATTACTTGGTAGTGCTGGTGGAGCAGCGAAGGCAGTTTTAGCAATTTTAAATCAAGCGATAGCAAATGAAAAAGATCCAATTTATGAAGTGATAAAGAATGTTACATTTCATTTGGTTGATATAAAACAAAAAGATAGGGCTTATTATGATGAGTTGTTTCCAAATTTGAAAGGTCATTTGTCATTATATGAAATAGACCTTCAAGATGTAGTGAAATTTAAACAGCATTTAACAGAAAAAAGTACGAGTGTTGTTATTGATGTTTCGGGTGCAGATACGATCAGGGTACTGAGCTGTTGTAATGAACTTGGAATCTTTTATATTAATTCAGCTTTGGAAAATGAGGCAGTAGATCAGGACGATAGTTTACTTGGATTTCAGCTTACGGAACGATATACGAGGTTTGAGAAAGAGAAAGAAAAATTTACAAATACAAAAGCGATTATAGGTTCAGGTATGAATCCAGGTGTTGTTCAATGGATGGTTGTTGAACTTATGAAAGAACGGCCGAATGAACAGCCACAAGCATGCTATATTGTAGAACATGATACGTCGTTTTTGAATGATACGGCACTTATAAAGCCGTATACACTTTATACGTCATGGGCAGTAGAGCGATTTCTAGACGAAGCGATATGGAGTTATCCGATGTATATGAGTCATCATCGTCCTCTTTATTTTTATGAGGATGTATATGCTTCAGAGTATAAAGTGAAGTTAGGAAAAAGAGAGTTTTATGGTTGCTTAATGCCACATGAGGAAGTTTTAATTTTAGGGAAAAATTTCAACATGGAAGTTGGTTTTCTTTACCGAATTAATGAGTATACAACAAATGTAATTAGACAGAACTTAGATAAGGTAGAAGATTTATGGAACTGGAATCGTAAAGTATTCAATCCAGCGGAAGAAGAGGTTGCAGGAGAGGATCTAGTAGGTGTATTACTCGTTTATGAAAATGGCGAGACGTATATGTATAACGTAATGAATAGTAGCCAAGTTTTTCATAAATATAAAACGAATGCAACTTACTTCCAAGTAGGGTGCGGAATTTATGCAGGTTTGTGTAGTTTACTTTTAGATCACTTTGGACAAGGTGCTTATTATGTCGAGGAATTATTATTAAATACAGAAAGTAAGTACGGTGAATATTTAAATTTATATATGAAGGATTTTGTAATAGGGCATAATGATTTTACGGATGGACTGCTACATGATAGGGTCAGATGGATATAAGTTGTGACTAGAAAGGAAGGAGAAGTCTCCTTCCTTTTTAGTATTATAAGGTTACGTATTGCCCTGAAAGCAATTTCATACTTATAATTTAAGGAGATAACGGTGGGGATTTTTTTTCGTATCGATCAAGGGGAGTTTTTATATGAACAAATACAAGAGCTTGATTTATGAAGAAAGAAAAGCTTTAAAGGTATTTATATTATTATTCTATATTATATTTTTTTCATATGACGCTATATATTATTTTGTATATCCTGCTATGAATATTAATGGAACAACGGTAGGATGGCCAGAAGGAAGCCTTGGGATAGGCGTATATATATTTGTAATAGCATTATTCCCTATTTCAATGTATCTTCAAAAAAGAGGTTATGTATATTCTATAAAATATTTATTTTTATTTGGCTACATGTTTATCAATCTTATAAATAATTTAATGATTTATTTGCGAACGGATAGAGCTTTTGAACATGGTAGTATGGTAGAAATGTTATTAATTTTATTTGCACCGGTTTTCGTGAACAGAAAATATTTTTATTTAGTTTCCTTTAGTGTAATTGGAAAGTACGTACTTTTTACATTGATACTACAAGATCTAAAAGTTGTGATTCCGCTTGTCTTATGTGTATTCTATTTCATTATTTCACATTCTTTGTTGAAACGATTTCAATCTTATGTAAGAACGGTTGTTGAAATGATGAACAATATGAAAGAGACGGAAAATTTAGCTGTAATTGGGACTATGTCTACAACAATTGCGCATGAAATCCGAAATCCATTAACGGCTTTGAAGGGGTTTACGCAAATGCAAAAAGAAAGAAACCCTGAAGATATGATGAGCTATGAAATAATGTTACAAGAAATTGAGAGAATTAACGGATTTGTTAGCGAATTGATGTTATTAGGAAAACCGAAACCAACAAATTATGAATGGTGTAACATACGGGAAATCCTTTTATATGTTGTGCAGTTAATGGAAAGTTATGCGAGTCAATATAAAGTGAAAGTTTATTTGCAAATAGATGGAAACTTACCCGTTATAAACGGTGATGATAAACAATTAAAACAAGTGTTGTTAAATATTATTAAAAACGGAATAGAATCAATGCCAGAAGGTGGGGATATTCATATTCGGGCATATGAAAAAACTAAGGGGTATTTGTGTATTGCTGTCGAGGATCAAGGATTTGGTATAGAGGCAGGAAAATTAGAGAAGATTGGAAAGGCTTTTTACACAACGAAGGAGAATGGTACAGGGCTTGGTTTAATGATTACATATAAAATTATTAAAGAACATCAAGGGAGTATCACGATTCAAAGTAGTATGGGTGTGGGAACGAAAGTGGAAATTTATTTACCGACGATGTAGCGAAGTAGAAGAAAATATTTTTCAGAAAAGTGTTCTTCTTGTGTAAATATAAACATTTAATAAAATGTTTCAAGAAGGGTTTTTTTTATAAAATACTTCGTTTATAATGGAGGAAAATATCGACATGAGATTGGTTACTCATGTAACGGTTCGGTAGTGTTATGAAAAGAAAAGAAGGGGTGCCCGCGCATCCTTTTTTCTATGCAGATATGATGAAAGAGGTGGTATTGATGGAATTAACATTAAATTCGACTGTATGCTTACACACGATTCAATTTCGAAAAGAGCAAAAGAATTATATTGTAAAAGATACAATTACAGGAGAAAAATATGAAATGCCGCCACTTTGGATTGATGCATTGGCAATGATGCGTGACGGTTTTTTATTGGGAGAAATTGAGGAGAAATTAAAAGAAGAGTATCCAGCAGAAGAAGTAAATATACTAGCATTCACGAGGCAACTGTTAGAGCTAGAACTTGTTGGAATGGTAGATGGGGAAGAGATAGCTTGTACAAAGAAGAAAGAGAAAGATTATTTAGCTTGGGTACGTCCCCGGTTGGAACAATTTTTCCTTAATGTAAATAAAAAATATAGAAGCAAAGGTCAGTGATGATCTTTGCTTTTTTGTAGTCCATATTTTAAAAAATAACAGCGAATGCCCTTGCGAAAGCACCGTCACTATTTTTAATTTTTAAAGGTGCTGCTGAGAAAAAGAAACGTTTCGCTTTAATAGCATCTAGATTTGTTAAGTTTTCAATTAAGAAAATATTATTGCCTAACAGTATGTGATGAATGGGTGATGTTTCTGTCGTTACCTCATCGGGAGAAATAAAATCTAAACCGACTGATTTTACTTTTAATTCAACTAGTTCTTCAGCTAATTCTTCGGAAAGATAAAATGCTTCTTTCTCATAAGCTTCTGTATTCCATTTATTAGATAGATTAGAATGGAAAATGACAATATCGTCTTTTTTTATGTCGGCATTATGCAATACTTCTTTAGGGAGTTTTCTCTCTTGAACATGAGTGACATCGATGAGAACTGCTTCACCTACAAACTGATCAAGGGGCAATTGATCAATCGTTGTTGCACCAGAAATAAAATGCGCAGGAGCGTCGCAATGTGTACCGACATGAACGACCGAATGGAAATCTGTAACTTGATATCCTGTTTCTTCAACGCTTGTAATGGCTTCTAGTTGGATTGTTGGTGTTCCGGGAAATTGAGACATATTATTTTCAAACGTTTGTGATAGATCAATTACTTTCATTTTAAATACCTCCAATATATGTTTTTCAAATAATAAAAAGCCCATCTTTCATGATCAAGAAAGATGGGCTTTACATACTAGTTGCGTTTTATCTTCCAAAATGCAATGCATTTTGCAGGAATTAGCACCTATTCAGTTCTTATAAACTGAGGTTGCTGGGCTTCAAAGGGCCGGTCCCTCTGCCTCTCTTGATAAAGGTTTATTCAGTTTCGGAATTCGAAATATTCATGATATTTAAATTGTAATTCATTTCCTTTTTTCATGCAATACAAATTAGGTGTTCACCCAAATAAAGTTGCTCGCATATTGTAGCTTATGTAAGTAGACTGTTGCGAAGGAGTGAGTGCAGTGACAGGGAATGTGTTAAATTATTATGCTGGTGGTAATACAGCTAGAGGATTTCATAATTTATACGAAGAGAATTTAAAAGGGCTAGATAGGTTGTTTATTTTAAAGGGTGGTCCAGGAACGGGAAAATCTTCTTTAATTAAGGCAATAGGTCGTGAATGGGTTGAAAAAGGATATGATATTGAGCTTTTGCATTGTTCTTCTGATAATAAGTCGGTTGATGGGGTGATTATTCCAAAATTAAAAGTAGGAATTGTTGATGGAACATCACCGCATGTTATTGAGCCGAAAATGCCAGGAGTTATTGAAGAGTATATAAATTTAGGAGTTGCTTGGGACTCAGGTAAATTAAGAAAGCAGAAGGTAGAAATTGAACGGTTTGTATCAGAAGCGAGCAAGGCTTTCAAATCTGCTTACGGATGTTTTAAAGAGGCATTAGTTATACATGATGAGTGGGAGAAAATATATATTAATAACATTGATTTTAATAAAGCAAATGAACTAACAGATCAGCTAATTCAGAAATTATTTGCAGATAAAAAGGGGCAACAATCGATTGTGAAACATCGTTTTTTAGGAGCTGCTACACCGAAAGGAGCAGTTGATTTTGTTCCTAATTTAACAGAAGGATTGCCACATCGTTATTTTATAAAAGGACGCCCGGGCTCTGGAAAATCAACAATGCTCAAAAAGTTATCGAAGGCAGCAGAAGAAAAAGGTTTTGACGTTGAAGTATATCATTGCGGATTTGACCCGAATAGTCTTGATATGGTTATTGTAAGAGAATTAGGATTTGCAATTTTTGATAGTACCGCACCACATGAATATTTTCCAAGTCGCGTGGGTGATGAGATTATAGATATGTATGCTCTTATTGTTAAACCGGGGACGGATGAGAAGTATGCTACAGAAATTCGTGACGTTTCCATTCAATATAAAGCAAAAATGAATGAGGCGATGTCTTTCTTAGCAAAAGCAAAATCAGTTCGTGATAAATTAGAACGAATTTATATTGCTGCCATGGATTTTTCAAAAGTGGATGCATATAAAGAGGAAATTCAAAAAGAGTTTGAACGAATTACCGCTACTGTAATTGAAAAGAAAAAATAGTCTTTGTTAAACTGTCAGAAAAATTCTGGCAGTTATTTTAGTGTGTAGTAAAATTAATAGTATATTTGTCGAATTTCCAAGGAAATAATCAAAAAATGGGGATGGTATGAAATGAGAGAAAAAATTGAATTAGAGTTAGAAAGAATTGAAGAAGAGAATGATGTGAAAATTTTATTTGCAGTGGAATCGGGGAGTCGTGCTTGGGGATTTCCATCGAAAGATAGCGATTATGATGTTAGGTTTGTTTATATACATCCGGTAGAATGGTATTTATCAATTCATGATAAACGTGATGTAATTGAATATCCAATTAGTGATGACTTAGATATAAGTGGCTGGGATATTAAAAAGGCATTACAACTGTTTGCGAAGTCAAATCCAGCTTTACTTGAGTGGATTCGATCACCAATTTTTTATTCGAAAAACTCTAACTTTCCAGAGCAGCTTCAGCAAATGAGTGAAAAGAATTTTGATCCAAAAGCAACGATATATCATTACTTACATATGGCTTCAAAAAATTATCGTGAATTTTTGCAAGGCGAGAATGTAAAGTTGAAAAAGTACTTTTATGTATTACGTCCTATTTTAGCTTGTCAGTGGCTAGAAGAGAAAGGGACATTACCTCCAGTAGAATTTAATCGTTTGATTACAGAACTATCTATAGAACGTAGTGTATTGAATGAGATTGAGAAGTTGTTAATAAAGAAAAAAGCGGGTACGGAATTAGATGTTGGATTGAAAATTCAAGTGTTAAATCAATTTTTAGAAGAACAAATTGATTATTATCAGCAATACGTGAAAGGGATTGAAAAGGGATTAGGGATTGATATTGAGAGTTTGAATACACTATTTAGAAATATGTTGTTTGAAGTAAATAAAAAAGAGCACAAGTAAATTTGTGCTCTTTTTTTATCCCGCTATTTGTGGGAGCCTTACTGCCCGTAAACGCCTGATTGGTGTGGACTAATAATCAGCTGGGGATGCACCTCAACACTGATTAAAGTTTCACTTTATTTTGTAGGAATAAAGAAAACAGATATAGCTGCGATAAGACCTGCAAAAGAGAATAAGTAAAAATTCCATGCTAAGTCATATTGCATTGTCATAATAATACCGACAAGAATAGGTCCAGCAATTGCACCAACTCGGCCAAGTCCAAGTCCCCAGCCTAAGGAGGTAGCTCGTATATGTGATGGGAAGTATTGTGTTACATAAGCATTTAATATTTGAGTAATACCGACTGATCCAATTCCAGCAAGACCAATTAAAAGATAAATGATTGTAACAGATGGTTTAATTGTTAGTAGTCCAATACATATGGCTGCCATAAGATAGGAGATGCTAATAACAATTTTTGCTCCTATACGATCGGCAATCGCCCCAGCAAATAATGCGCCGATAGCTGCAGTAATATTTAGCATAAGTAGAAATGATAAACTAGATCCAAGAGGATATCCTGCCTGACGCATCATCTGTGGTAACCAAGTATTTAAACCGTATATTAAAAACATTCCCATTATATAAGTGATCCAAAAAAGTAGCGTTGCTTTTATGTATTCTTTTGAGAATAACGTAAGAAATCCATTTTTCTTTTGTATATTAGATGGTGCTTCAGAAATTTCATCTTTTACATGGAATTCAATTTGAAAGCGATTAAGAATTTTGTTCACTTCTTCTTGTCGATTCCGCGATAATAAAAATTGAATGGACTCAGGTAAATAAAGAATAATGAAAGGAATGAGGAGTAGCGGAATCATTCCGATGCCAAACATAATTCTCCATCCGAAATCTTCTAACATAAACATGGATAAAATAGCACCTAACACGATACCTAAAGGATAGCCGGTAAACATAAGAGCATAAATAAAAGATTGCCGTTTTTTTGATGAATATTCAACAGTAAGTGCGGAAGCCGTTGGGATAACACCGCCTAATCCGATTCCTCCGATAAATCGAGATAGCCCAAATACTTCAGGAGAAGGAGCAATTGCAGCTAAGCCCATTGTGATAGAAAAAAGAGCTAAACAGCATATAAGTGTCCACTTTCGTCCAATTAAATCTGTAATGGTTCCGATTAGAATAGCGCCAATAAACATCCCAAATAGAGCATAGCTGGCAATTGTTCCAGCTTGAGCTGGTGATAGTGCCCAGCTGTTGTCTTCTAAAAGCTTTGGCAGAACGGCACCGTAAATACCTAAATCATATCCGTCAGCTAGAATGGCGAGCCAACAAATAAAAACAACAAGTTTTGTAATAGAGCTTGAAAAGATAGTTTCTGTAGATTCTAGATGAGGTGGAGCAGAAGGTTGCATAGTATTCACCCCTTTTATTTGTAGATGAATATATTATTTTATTTACTGTTAATATTCCCCTTCTTATGTCGAAATTTATATGAAAAGGTGTCATGAAAAACAAAGAAGTTCAACAGGATTCTTGTTGAACTTCTTTGTTTTTTTATTCGTTATCAACTCGTTTTAATGGTTGATCTGCTGGCCCTTCCATAACATCGCCATCAATTGAAAAACGAGAACCGTGGCAAGGACAATCCCAAGTACAATCACCGTTATTCCATTCAACTTCACAGCCGAGGTGTGTACAAGTCGTATCGACGATATGTAGTTTTCCTTCTTTATCTTTATAAGCACCTGCTCGTTTACCGTTGACATGTACAACGGATCCTTCGCCAACTTCAAGATCCTCTGGTTTACGTAATGCAGTTTCAAGTTTCCCTTCAATTAAATGTTTAGCAACATCAATGTTTTGAGAAAGGAATGTTTTTATATCTGGATTTGCATGAAAGCGTGATGGTGCAAACAGCTCTTTATATGGGCTGTGGACTTTTAGAATGGAATCCTTCAGTAAATGAGCTGCAGCAGTTCCTGTTGTCATTCCCCATTTGCGATATCCAGTTGCAACAAATATATTTGGATTGCTTTCGTTAATATGTCCGATATAAGGGAGCTTGTCTAGCGTAATCAAATCTTGCGCTGACCATCTATAGGGAACTTCATCTAATCCAAAAGTTGCTTCAGCAAAAGAATAGAGTGCTTCATAATGAAGCATCGTATTTATTCCCTGTCCCGTTTTATGGCTCTCTCCGCCAATCAAAATCAACTTTTCTCCATTGTTTGTTATATAGCGTAAGGAGCGTTTTGGATCATCAATACTTAAATACATGCCACCTGGATAATCTGTTTTTGCTTTTATTGCAAGAGCATAGGAGCGTTCTGCGTACATTCGCGTAAAGAAAAAGCTATTCGCATCATAAAAAGGAAAGTGAGAACAAGAGACGACATATTCACAAGTGATGCGATGCCCCTCTTTTGTAATTACTTGTGGATAATCTCCTTTTTCCACATCCATAGCTGTTGTTTGTTCATAGACCTTTCCTCCCATCTCCACAAACTTTTCTAAAAGTGTTTTCAAATAAAGGAGGGGGTGGAATTGCGCTTGATTTTTCATTACAAGTGCAGATTGTACTGGAATAGGAATCGATAGAGATTGAACATAGTCACAAGGTATATTTAATTTTTGATAAGCTTCATATTCTTTCGATAAATTTCTTAAACCGTTATCAGTAGTTGTATACAAGTATGAATCTTCATTTGAAAAATTACAGTCGATTTTATATGTTTGCACAGTGTCATTTATGAATTGTAGAGCATGATTATTTGATTCATAGTAAAGCCTGGCTTTTTCCACACCGAAATGATTTATTAATTCATCGTAAATAAGATCATGTTGTGCTGTTACTTTTGCTGTTGTATGCCCAGTCGTTCCGTTTAAAATACGACCAGAATCAATTAAAACAACATCGATGCCTTCTTTTGCAAGTAAATAGGCAGTAGTAATACCTGTAATACCAGCACCGATAATAGCAACTTTTGTCTTTATATTTTCGGATAAACGAGGGAAAGTAGGAAACTGAGTAGATTCAATCCAATAAGATAGCGGCAGTTGTGGAAATGTATCACTTGTCATTGCGGAAACCTCCTGATTTTAGAACAATTTTCCTTTTAATATTTCCATAATATATGAAATTCATGTGTGTTGTTTTAGAAGTAGTCTATTTTTATTAAAAGAGGTTATAAATTATTTTAATATAATTAATTAGATGGGGCATTATGAAGTGGTAGGATTTATATAAAACTAAATTCAAGTGATTCTGTTTGTTGATTACATAGGGAGTTATTGAATGAGATAGAGTCTATGGCGTTTAAGAAAATGTCTATATATAGTGGGTAAATCCTTATGGAATCTATACATTTTCTTTAGTGAAATAAAGTATGATTATAAAAATATAACCACCTTTTATTACTAGGTCATAAAAGGTGTTGACAATATAGAAATTCTATTGTTATGATTCATCATGTGGAAAGGTTGATAGAGAGTAAAAAGAGAAATGTTTTTCATTGATAATAAAAGCGAAAAATAAGTGACGATAGAGTGAGTATATTTTCCTTATAATAGATGCTTTTTGGATCATCTAGTAAAATCAATCTGGAAGCAAGAATTGATATATGTAAGTTGCGCAAGGCGCGGCATAAGAAAGGAGCAAAAGGATGAAGGAGCTTCATACGTTTGGGTGGTATGCAGCACGTGTATCACCACATTTGCCGAAAAAAGCATTTAAACCAGTGCCTACTCGTTTATTTGGTGGACTGGCTTATTTGCTTGTGGCATTGGCGGGGTTAATATCGATTGGTGTATTTGAATTGAATGTGTGGGCGAATCTAGGAATTGCGATTGTTCTTGGATTATGTTTTGCTTCACTTGGATTTTTAGGGCATGAAATTTTACATGGAACTGTTGTAAGAAAGGCATGGCTTCGTGATTTCTTAGGCGCGATTGCATTTATGCCATTATCAACAGGACCAAAACTTTGGAGAAAGTGGCATAATGCAACTCATCATGTTCATACACAGCATGAAGAGAATGATCCAGATGCATGGCCGACACTTGAGAAGCTTAAAAAAAGTAAGTTTTTAAGTTGGGTATATCGTATGCCTCTTCATGTACGTTCATTCTTTAGTTTCCTGTCACTAACAATTCAATTTACATTGCATTCAACTCGAATGTTCTTTCATTTTATAAAAGAATTTAAGTCATCGAATCAAAAATCTGTATGGCTTCAACTTCTTTTGCCTTGGACAGTTTGGATTAGTTTATTATTTATTATGGGACCTGGAAAATGGTTATTTGCATATGTGATTCCGTTGTTAATTGCTAACTTTATTGTAATGGCATATATCGCAACAAATCACCGCTTAAATCCAATTGTTCCAGTAAATGATCCGTTAGCAAACTGTTTATCAGTAACAGTGCCGCGCTGGGTAGACGTTTTACATTTCAATTTCTCGTATCATACAGAACATCATCTGTTCCCTGCTATGAGCTCTAAATACTATCCGTTAGTAAAAGAGAAGATTAAAGAAATGTGGCCGGAACGTTATCACGAAATGCCGATGACAAAAGCATTGGCAGCACTTTGGAATACACCACGTGTGTATTATCACGGAAGTGAATTAGTTGATCCGCATAGAGAACATTTCTACGGTTCTTTAGGAAATGGATTAGACCCTCATAATATTTCATATCGTGAGGAACATATAGAAGAAAAAGAGAGTATTAAAAAAGTAAATCAGTAAAATTTGATATATTTTGCAGTGAAAAAGCAAGCCATCTCAGGCTTGCTTTTTTTTATAAAGAAACTTCTTTTTTATTCTTTGTATGGACTTGGATAGAGTTTGTCTCTTTGCGCTGTAATCGTTTTTCTAAAAGGTTAACAAAATAAGTAAATAGGAGAACGAGTACGAGATAATATAAACCAACGATTACATATGTATCTAATTGTTGGAAGTTACTTGCGGCAATTGATAAACCCGATCCCCATAATTCGGACAGTCCTACGTAAGCAACAAGTGAGGAATCTTTCAATCCAATAATAAATTGATTACCTAGAGGAGGAAGAGATAGACGAAATGCTTGTGGTAATATAATTCGGCGCATCGCCAAAGGGTAAGGCATGCCTAAAGAGCGAGCAGCTTCTAATTGTCCACGGTCAACGGATTGAATGGATCCACGGAAAATTTCGGTAATATATGCACCGTTATGAATTGCTAAAGCAATTGCTCCTGCCCAAAAAGGGGTGAACACAACAACAGATGTAATACCAAAATAGAGAATTGCGATTTGAACAATTAAAGGTGTACCACGAATAATGGCGATGTAGACATGAGCGATACTATTTAGAACTTTATTGTTAGAGATTCGAAAGAAAGCGAATAGTAATCCAATTAATGAGCCGAGTACTAGGGAAGTTAATGTTAATTGTAATGTGACAATAGTAGCTTTTAAGAGTGTGGGGTAGGTAGAGATAAAAATTTCAAACATGCGTTTCACCTCATAGTGTATAGATTTTAGTAGGGAATGAAATACCCCACATAAAAAGTGGGGCATGATTTATGGAATCTTTGAATAGTTAACTTACTTCGTTTTTGCCTCTTCTCCAAGAATATTACGACCAAACCATTTTTTACTAATCTTTTCGTACGTACCATCTTTAATGATTTCATCTAAAGCTTTATTTACTTTTTTAACCATTTCTTTATCATCTTTGCGAATAGCAATTCCCATTTCATCAAGATTTAATGGTTTTCCAGCTTCTTTTATATTTGATTTACCTTCTTTAATCATTCGAAGACCAACCATTTGATCAGTGATTACTGCGTCCACACGCCCAGGCTCTAAGTCCATAAGAGCGGTAATATCACTATCGTATTCTGTAATTTGATCTGTATGTTTTGAAACAAGAGTTTTAAAGGTACTAGCTTTTACAACACCAATTTTCTTTCCTTTCAAATCTTCTGGAGAAGAGATAGACGTATTCTTTTTAGCTACGAAAATCTGGGCACCAGAGCGATAATATGGGTTTGAGAAACTAACAGCTTTTAATCGTTCTTCTGTAATGGCCATACTTCCTAATATCGCATCATATTTTTTTGATTGTAGACCTTGAATTAGCGTTTCCCACGGATTTGTAATAGGAGCGGGTTTCATTCCCATCTTTTTCGCGAGCGCCTCACCTATTTCTACATCAAATCCGGCAAGTTTTCCGTCATTTTCTTTATAGTTAAAAGGTTTGTATAATCCACTCATCGCATAACGAAATTCCTTTTCACCATTTGATGAAGTAGTCGAGCTTTCCTTACTACAGGCTCCCAGTATGAATGATGTACATAGTGTAATACTCGCAACAATGGTTAATAGTTTTTTTTTCATAAGACCCCTCCTATATATTGATCATACGGATGGTTTTAAGTATGTTATCGAGATATTTTATTTGGACAATTAGTTGTGCACCGTATGAATGTATTTCTTTACGTTTGAAATAGAAGTTACATTATAAAACGTTACGTAAAAACTGTTTTACTCGTTCATGTGATGGAGCTGAAAAGAATTGCGCTGGCGGAGCATCCTCTACAATTTTTCCGTCATCCATAAAGATGACGCGATCAGCTACATCTCTTGCGAAATTCATTTCATGAGTAACAATCACCATTGTCATTCCTTCTTCAGCAAGTTCTTTCATAACTTGCAATACTTCTCCAACGAGTTCAGGGTCTAAGGCTGAGGTAGGTTCATCAAATAGCATAATTTTAGGATTCATAGCAAGAGCTCGTGCAATCGCAACGCGTTGTTTTTGACCACCTGAAAGTAGGTGAGGAGTTACATCCGCCTTATCTTGTAGGCCGACTTTTTGTAGGAGTTGATTCCCAACGTCCTTCGCGTCTGCTGTTTCCAATTTTTTTACGTGAATAGGTGCTTCTATGATGTTTTCTAGTGAGGTCATATGAGGAAAGAGGTTAAAGTGTTGAAAAACCATACCGACATTTTCACGGACTTTGTTTAAATTTGAATGCTTTGGATCAATTCGTTCACCTTGTAAGTGAATTTCACCTTCATCGTACATTTCTAAAAAGTTAAGACAACGAAGTAATGTACTTTTGCCGGAACCACTGGCACCGATTAAAACAACAACTTCTTTTTCTTTTACTTCTAAATCAATTCCTTTTAAAACATCAAGTGAGCCAAATGATTTTACTAGATTTCGAACTTGAATCATACAAAACCCCCAGTCAAAAATATATTTTACAAATGTTGCCCCTTATTTCTGTTATTAGTCATAAATTGTCAGAATCCTTTATTTTTTTCAGGGGATTTAATATTCAAAGAAATAATGATTTTTAAAATCACTATATCTTTCTATAACGAAAATATGGATAATAATATATAGGTAGTACTTATATTGCTTATAAGAAGGGGGAAAGAAGAGATGGGAAAAGAAAGAAAAACATTTTCCTTTGGCTTGCGTATACAGCTTATGTTATTTACTACAATTCTAGCTTTCATTACATATTCAACAAGTTTAATTTTCATTTACGTTATATATGATTATTTTCAAAGTTATGTAAGTCAAACTGTTTATAATATTATCGTTATGTTATTAGGTGTAGTATGGTCTGGAATTTTAGCGTATGGGGCAGCAATATTTTTAATTAAACCACTTCGAAAGTTGGAAGAAGCAGCAAGGAAAGCGGCTGAAGGTGATATTCGTGAAGATGTCCCATTGCCAAAGACCGATGATGAGATAAAATCTTTAAGTGTTGCATTTAATATGATGCTAGGGAACTTAAGGGGCATGGTAAAAAATATCGATACTACATTTTCGTATACAAATAATCAAGTTCAGCAAATTAGAAAACAAACAGGTGAAGCGACAAAGCAAGCACAAGGTGTGTCTGAAACCCTTGCGGAGATTTCTTCCGGTGCCGAGCAATCAGCAGCATCGATTCAAGCGATCGTTTCTACTGTTGATACAACGACTTCTATTGCAAATGAAGTAGAAGGAAAAGCAAAACAGTCTGACGAGTTGTCTTCAGAAATGGTTCAAGCTTTAGGACAAAGTACACGTGTCTTTACTTCTTTAATTCAAGGTATTCAAACATTGGCGAGAGAAAATGAAGATTCGATGGAAAATGTACAGAAATTAGAAGAGCGAATGAAACAAGTTGAACACATTGTTTCTGTTGTGAGTGAGATTGCTAGCCAAACAAATTTATTAGCACTCAACGCTTCTATTGAGGCAGCTCGTGCAGGAGAGCATGGAAGGGGCTTTGCGGTTGTAGCAGAAGAAGTACGTAAACTTGCTGATGAAAGTGATCATTCCGCAAGAAACATATCGCAGTTATTACGGAATATGCAAGATGAAGTACAGCAAGTCGCATTGAAAATGACAGAGCAGGTGAAGACAGCTAAAGAAGAGGCAAAACGCGGAGAAGCTACAGAATTAATTTTAAAAGAAATGTCATCAAGTGTTATGGAAGTAGCCGATGCAACTAAGCAAATTAGTAATTATATGAATGAACAAGTGAATCACATTTATCAAACAGGAGCACAAACAAAGGCTGTAGCAGCAATTGCGGAAGAAACGTCAGCTGGTTCACAAGAAGTGGCACGTGTGACGTTGCAACAGTCTAAAAATATGATAGCAATCGATCAATTATTAAAAGACTTAGAGAAACAATCAGCGGATTTAAAACAAACAATTGAACGGTTTTCAATGTAAAAGGGAAGAACAGAATGCTGTTCTTCCCTTTTTTTAGCTAGATTTAATATCTACAGTTAAAAAGTATAAACTATGAACGTTTCCGCAACATTCTTTTCTGTCCCTTTCGGATGAAAATTATAGCGAGCTATAATATTAAAAGGGGTGTCTTTTATGAAAAAAGAAAAAAGACAACGATTAATTAAACAATTTGTAAAGGAGTATGAAATAGAGAAGCAAGAAAGATTAGTAGAATTGTTAGCAAAAAAAGATGTATTAGTAACACAAGCTACAGTTTCTCGAGATATTCGTGAGTTAAATTTAACGAAGGTACCTTCTCAAGAAGGATTAATGATATATAAATTTTTCTCAGAAGAGCATTTACAAACTGATATAAAGTTAAAGAAAAAATTACGAGAGGTTGTTGTAAAAATTGATTGTGTAGATCAATTAATGGTTATTAAAACATTACCCGGTAATGCACATGTTATTGGTGTTTTGTTTGATGAGCTAGATTGGAAAGAAAAAATAGGATGTGTATGTGGAAATGATACATGCCTTATCATTTCTCAGTCAAAATCAGATAGGGAGATTTTAGAAGAAAGGTTAAATTTAATTATTTAGATGCAAAATCCTGTTTTTAATAAAAATTAAAAACAGGATTTTTGTTTAAATACGGAAGTTAAATATTCAACATATATGCGTAATATATGTGTTTTTTTATTGAAAAATCGGGATGAAGTGTTATAAAAATACAAATTCATATGATTTTAAAAAAATAACTTGTTTAATATTTCACAATGATAATGTGGATGCTTTCACAAAGATGAAGGCGCGTAGCATTTATTATGTACTTGTAAGACATCAAACATATTTAAAAGGAGGTACAACAAATGAAGCATCCGATACATGTTACTTCAGAGATTGGGGAATTACAAACAGTTTTATTAAAACGACCTGGTAAAGAAGTGGAAAACTTAACGCCAGATTATTTGCAACAATTATTATTTGACGATATTCCATACTTACCAATTATTCAAAAAGAGCATGATTATTTTGCACAAACATTACGCAATCGGGGTGTTGAAGTTCTTTATTTAGAAAAACTAGCTGCTGAGGCATTAGTAGATAAAAAACTTCGAGAAGAATTTGTTGATCGTATTTTAGAAGAAGGACAGGCTGACGTAAATGTTGCACATCAAACTTTAAAAGAATATTTACTTTCCTTTTCAAATGAAGAATTAATTCAAAAAATTATGGGTGGTGTACGGAAAAACGAGATTGAAACAAGTAAGAAGACACATTTATATGAATTAATGGAAGATCATTATCCGTTTTACTTAGACCCAATGCCTAATTTATATTTTACTCGTGATCCAGCAGCTAGCGTGGGCGATGGATTAACGATAAATAAGATGAGAGAACCGGCGCGTAGACGTGAATCATTATTCATGGAGTACATCATTAAATATCATCCAAGATTTGCAAATCACAATGTGCCAATTTGGCTAGATCGTGATTATAAGTTTCCAATTGAAGGTGGCGATGAGCTAATTTTAAATGAAGAAACAATTGCAATTGGAGTATCTGCCCGTACGTCAGCTAAAGCAATTGAACGTTTAGCTAAAAATCTTTTTAGTCGACAAAATAAAATTAAGAAAGTGTTAGCAATAGAAATTCCAAAATGCCGAGCATTTATGCATTTAGATACAGTGTTTACAATGGTTGATTATGACAAGTTTACAATTCACCCAGCCATTCAAGGGCCAAAAGGAAATATGAATATTTATATTTTAGAAAAAGGTCCAGATGTGGAAACTCTTAAAATTACACATCGCACTTCTTTAATGGAAGCATTAAAAGAGGTATTAGGTTTAAGTGAATTAGTTCTTATTCCTTGTGGAGGAGGAGATGCAATTGCTTCCGCTCGTGAACAATGGAATGATGGTTCTAATACATTAGCAATTGCGCCAGGTGTAGTTGTTACATATGATCGCAACTATGTATCCAATACGTTATTGCGGGAACATGGTATAGAAGTCATTGAGGTGCTAAGTTCGGAATTATCTCGTGGGCGTGGGGGTCCACGTTGCATGAGTATGCCAATTGTTCGTAAAGATATTTAGTATAAATAACGGAGAAAGTAGGGATGAAGTATGTTAATGACTAGACCAAATTTAAAAGGAAGAAGTTTTCTAGCTGAAAAAGATTTTACACAAGAAGAATTATTATATTTTCTAGATTTAGCAGCAGAATTAAAAGAGAAAAAGAAAAACGGTGTCTCACATCATTATTTAGAAGGTAAAAATGTAGCGCTATTATTTGAAAAAACCTCTACTCGTACGCGATGTGCATTTACAGTAGCATGTACAGATTTAGGTGCGAACCCTGAATATTTAGGGAAAGGTGATATTCAGCTTGGAAAAAAAGAATCCGTAGAGGATACAGCAAAAGTGTTAGGACGTATGTTTGACGGAATTGAGTTTCGTGGATTTAATCATGAAACTGTAGAATCTTTAGCACAAAATTCTGGTGTACCGGTTTGGAATGGATTAACAGATATGTGGCATCCAACACAAACACTTGCAGATTTATTAACAATTAGAGAACATGTAGGGAAATTAAAAAATGTGAAGCTTGTTTACGTTGGAGATGGACGAAATAATGTTGCTAATAGCTTACTAGTTGGTGGAGCGATTGTTGGAATGGATGTACGTATTTGTACACCGGAATCTTTATGGCCAGAGCAAGAAGTAATTGATTTAGCAAAAAAATATAATGAACAGGTAATGATAACAAGTAATGTGGAAGAAGCTGTTGCAAATGCAGATGTAATTTATACAGATGTATGGGTGTCTATGGGAGAAGAAGAAAAATTTGCTGAACGTGTCGAGTTATTGAAACCTTATCAAGTAAATATGAAAATGATTAAAGAAACAGGGAATGAAAACGTGATTTTCTTACATTGTTTACCCGCATTCCATGATGTTGAAACGATGTATGGTGAGGAAGTTTATGAGAAATATGGGCTGAGAGAAATGGAGGTAACTGACGAAGTATTCCGCAGTAAACATTCAAAAGTATTTGATCAGGCTGAAAATAGAATGCATACAATTAAAGCGGTTATGGCAGCTACTTTAGGAAACATGGAGTAAAGAAGAAAGGGGGTCTTCCTTTCTTCTTTCTCCTCCTTTAGACACTATCATTCACTATTGCTTTCGTATTGTTATTGCAATTAAAGAGAGGTGAGTGGAATGGGTGAAGATAAGAAATTAGGGTTGTTTACATTAACGGCGCTTGTAGTGGGGTCTATGATTGGCGGTGGAGCATTTAATTTAGCAAGTGATATGGCAAAAGGTGCTGGTGCTGGAGCCATTATTATTGGTTGGGTTATAACAGGAATTGGGATGATTGCGCTTGGATTATCTTTTCAAAATCTAACTGTAAAACGGCCAGATTTAGATGGTGGTATTTTTAGTTATGCAAAAGCAGGATTTGGGAATTTTATGGGATTTAATAGTGCGTGGGGATATTGGCTATCTGCCTGGCTTGGTAATGTAGCTTACGGCACATTATTGTTTTCTTCATTAGGGTATTTCTTCCCAATCTTTGAGGGCGGTCAAAATGTAGCATCCATTATTGGTGCAAGCGTATTATTATGGTGTGTTCACATGTTAATTTTACGTGGAGTTCAATCAGCAGCACTTGTGAATTTAGTAACTACAATCGCAAAATTAGTACCTGTATTTGTATTTATTGTTATAGGAATCTTCGCGTTTCATATTGATACGTTCCTAGATGGATTTTGGGGACAAACTGGTTCTTTTTCATGGGGAGCAGTTGGCAGCCAAGTTAAAAGTACAATGCTTGTAACTTTATGGGTGTTCATTGGGGTAGAAGGGGCTGTTGTTTTATCAAGTCGAGCAAAAAATAGAAGTGATGTAGGGAAAGCAACGGTTATTGGCTTAATTGGTACACTCATCATTTACATTTTAATTACATTACTGTCTCTTGGACTTATGCAGCAAGCAGATATTGCTAATTTAAAAAATCCGTCTATGGCTTATTTATTTGAAAGTGTTGTTGGAAAATGGGGTGCTATCTTTATTAATTTAGGTTTAGTTATCTCTGTATTAGGTGCTTGGTTAGGTTGGACTTTACTCGCATCTGAAATTCCGTATTTGGCGGCTAAAGACGGAGTATTTCCAAAATGGTTTGCAAAAGAAAATAAAAATAAAGCTCCAATAAATTCATTATGGATAACAAATGGCTTAATTCAAATGTTCTTATTAACATTCGTCGTTTCCGATCAGGCGTATAACTTTGCATTCTCATTAGCATCTTCAGCTATTTTAATCCCATATGCTTTTTCAGCATTTTATCAACTGAAGCATAGCTTAAAGTCTGAAGAAGCGGATCGAAATAAAAATATAATAATTGGTTTGATAGCAAGTATGTACGGTGTGTGGTTAGTTTATGCAGCTGGTTTAGAGTATTTATTATTAACAATGACTTTATATGCGCCAGGTATTTTTATTTTTTACAATGTTCAAAGGCAAAAGAGTTCGAAGCAAATATTTACTCGAGTGGAATTAGCATCATCGGTAGCAATTGGTGCTTTAGCATTCTTTGCGATTTATGGATTAATTACAGGCAGTATTACTTTATAAAGCGTTGTGAAATCGAAATCAACTGGAGGGCTGAAATATGGCACGAAGAAAAATTGTAGTTGCACTAGGGGGAAATGCGATACAGTCTGGAAAAGCTACTGCGGGAGCACAGCAAGAAGCGTTAGAAAAAACAGCGGAACAACTTGTGAAAATAATGGAAAATGATGTAGATATAGTAATTGCGCATGGAAATGGTCCACAAGTGGGAAATATTTTATTACAGCAAAAAGCTGCAGAAACGGAAAAGACACCTGCAATGCCATTAGATACTTGTGGTGCAATGAGCCAAGGGATGATTGGATATTGGATGGAAAATGCGATTGAAAAGGCATTGAAAAAAAGGAATATAAAAAAAGACGTAGCAACGGTTATAACACGCGTTGTCGTGGATGAAAAAGATGAGGCATTTAAAAATCCAACTAAACCAATTGGTCCTTTTTATACAGAAGAAGAGGCCAGAAGATTAATGGAAGAAACAAAAGCAGTGTTTAAAGAAGATGCTGGCAGAGGGTGGAGACGTGTTGTTCCATCACCGAAGCCTGTAAGTATTCATGAACATAAAGTAATTAATTCTTTAGTTGAGGATGGAAATATAGTGATAGCTGTTGGTGGTGGTGGAATTCCAGTAATTGATTCTGAAGAAGGGTTAAAAGGAACTGAAGCGGTTATCGATAAAGATTTCGCTGCGCAGAAATTAGCTGAATTAGTAGATGCCGATACGCTCGTAATTTTAACTGCAGTTGATCATGTGTATGTAAATTATAATCAACTGAATCAAAAGAAATTAGAGCATGTCACAGTGAATCAATTAGAAGAATACATGGAAGAACAACAATTTGCTGCGGGAAGTATGCTTCCAAAAATTGAAGCTGCTATTAATTTTGTTAATACAAATCCAAAAAGAAAAACAATTATTACGTCTTTAGAAAAAGTATATGAAGCACTAGAAGAAAAAGCTGGTACTATTATTTCTAAACAGAATGTATGCATGTATGTTTAAATAATTATGTACGCTATTTATTAGTAAAAAAGAATGGAGTTAGTAACTTCATTCTTTTTATGTATTAATATTTTTTGTACTCATTGTTCATAAAGTTTTCATGATGAAATCTGAATATATAAGTTAATTATGATAAAATTAAATTTGAATACGCTTTCTTGATTTTTCGCTCCAACATACAGCAAGAGAGAGGGAATCTTATGAATAGACGGAACGTAGTTAAAGATTTAAAGCAATTTGAATTATTTGCTCATTTAACAGAAAAGAAATTGAAAGGTTTGACGGAGTTTGTCTATTGGCGAACTTATAAAAAGGGTCAATTTTTATTTTTAGAAGGGGATTCAAGAGAAAGAATTTACTTCATGTTAGATGGTTTTGTAAAGTTAGAGCGGGTAAATCAAAGTGGAAATTTATTATATGATGACTATGTAAAGCGGTATTCTATTTTTCCTTATGGTGGTATGTTTACAGACAGAGGATATAACTATACGGCAGAAGCGATGACAGATGTAGAGGTATATTATATTCCGACAGTAATTTTTGAAGATATGGTGAAATCTAGTAGGACGCAATTAATGTACGTTGTTCAGCAATTATCATCAATATTAAAACTAAACGAAAATCGAGTGCAAAACATTACAATTCCTAATGCACAAGATCGAGTCATTCAAACATTAAATTATTTAATGCAAGATTTAGGAGAACAGAGTGGCGAAACGATTGTAATTTCATGCCCACTTACAACAATTGAAATATCGAAAATATCTGGTACGTCTCGAGAGACGGTTAGCGGCGTATTAAAACAATTAAAAAACGATAGTATTGTTACAATTCTGGATAAAAAAATTACAATACATAATCCAACATATTTTGAGGAAATCTCTATGTGAAAATTGCATATGGATTTTCTAATTCATACTGTATATTAATAAAGTTCTTTATATATTTATAAGGAGCTTTTTTACGTTATCCTCTATAAAAAGATTGTATAGCATGGTAATAATAGCTAAAATCGATAATAAAAAAGTAAGGGGAAGGAGAGAAAGAATGGTCCGAATTGAGTATGATCGATTAGTAGCTATTTGTTACAGTATAGGGGTTTTGTTATTATTAAAAATTCCAAACGATAATGAATTAATTGGGGAAAAACTATTCAATTTCTTTAATGTTCCGGTATATACATATACTTATATGGATTATAAAGTCTCAAATATAGTAATCGTTTCTTTCATACTACATGTAATAGCATTTATATTATTTGTAAAATGGTTAGTAAAAAAGAAAGCTAGTACATTTAGAACAATGAATAAGATAAAAGTAGTAGGCATTAGTATTTTGATTTTAATGATGCCTTTTATGCTAAATAACATCCTCCAGACATTGAATAAAACATGGTACTACGCAGGAAAAACAGGGGTAGAGGCGATAGAATATAAAAAAGAAGATAGTCAATGTAGAATGGAGAAAAATGGGGGGGATATTGAACAAAAGTGCATTGTTACTTTAAAAAATTATCGTAATCATTCACAAGCATTAAAAATTGTTTTATATGATAATGCAACAGAGACTTCCAAAAGTTATCCAGTACCGAAACCAGTCTATTTACAAAAACATGAGACAAAGCAATTCGAATTTCAAATTCCTGTTGCTTATAATACCGGTATTGAGAAAGATAAAGTACCAAATATAAAATTACATTCATTGCATAAAAATGATGAGAAATACAATTAATCCGTAATTGAAAGGTTATGAGTAGGAGCAATAATTTGAAACGATATAGAAAATCAACTTGAATCATCCAACATGCTGCGAGGTAACGGCATATTGGATGATTTTTTATTTTATCCCCTTTTTTACGTATGAAAGGGTGGGATACTTTGTTGAAAACGAAAAACATTGCAAGGATCATATATGGTTTTCACTTTACGTAATCTTTGAAAGTTAGAACCATAGTAACTAGTTTGCCAATTTTTAATGTCGATATCGGGCCAATTGACATAATCACCTAGCGTATAAGGATCTAAGTTTTCTCTTAAATCTTTAACCCAGCGTATATTTCGATTTTCTTCATCATCGCATTTCCAAGAGGTAATGTATTCTTGCGCAATAATTGCTTTGCGATGGAAATAAGCTGTTTCAGTAGGCGAAATATTTTCCACAGCACCTACGAGCGATTGGTGCCAAATACTCGCATCTTTATTTGGTGCATGAGAAAGAAAATATTGCATAATCTGAATGCCTTTAAGAGGGATAGGTTTATATACGTAGGAACCGGAGCGCTTGAAGTTTTCAGGGATGTTGCCACTGTTAAAAAATTCAATAGCCTTTATATAAGGAACTTCATCTATAAAGAGAGAGGGGGTACCAGTTTCAAGAAGAGGTGATAATAAGGAATGGAGTTCAGAGGGAGAGCCAACAAACTCACCTTGTGCCTCAACTTTATTTTGTCGCTTTGCGAATAATTCAATTGATGAAGTGAGACGTTCGTCTATATAAGGCGCCCAGTTTTGCCAAGCTTGAAATGCAGCGATAAAATCTTCCCATTCCCATGTGATGGAGAAGATTGATACATTTTTTATAGGATGTACTCGAAAAGTTAAAGAAGTAACAATTCCGAAGTTTCCACCACCACCGCCGCGGCACGCCCAAAACAAGTTAGGGTTTTCTTGTTCGTTTGCACGAATGATTTTTGCGCTCAATTTACCGCATGCTTGTACCATTTCAACTTCTACTAATTGATCACATGTTAATCCAAATAAGCGTGAAAGCATACCGATACCACCACCAAGTGTTAATCCAACAATTCCAACACTTGCACTTGTACCAGCCGGTATTGTAACACCATAATTCCAAAGCTCTTTATAAACCGTGCCAAGATTTGCACCAGCTTCAATTGTTACTGTTAATTTATTTGTATTAACAGTAATGCGATGCATTTCACTCACATCAATAATAAGTCCTCTATTTAAAAGAGAAAAATTTTCATAGCTATGACGTCCGCTTCTTAAGCGAAATGGTATATGACGTTCACGTGCCCATTTTAAGGCATTACACACATCATTTTTATTTTGGCAAAAAACAATAATACAAGGGAGTTTTGGAATACTTAAATTTAAATTCATTCGGGCTACGTCATAGTCAGGATCTGAGGGAACAACGATACGACCTGTTAATTTTGTTTGTTTCAATTTATCACTCCTTTCTAAAATAAGCAGTGCTTTTTATTAATATATGAAAAGCGTATGTAACGTGCGTGGACAAGAGCAGGTAAGGAATGAGATTTACCTTTGCGAGAAATAAATAAAGTGAAACTTTAATCAGTGGGAGTTTTGTTCCTCCCCCACTGATTATTAGCCTTCACCAATCGGACTTTAACGGGCAGCCCGATCCCCACCGAACTTCTTTACTTTCGCTGAATTTTGAGGTGGGGTTCTTACTGCCCGGCCAATAGCGGGATAAAGCATAAGAATAAGGAATCTACATAGAGTTCAATGAAAACAGTTGCAAACTATTCATATTTTGTTATGATAGTGTTACGAAAACGTTTGCATAAAATTCCGATGGGATGCAAAAGGAGAGAATGACTATGAATAAGACATGGTGGAAAGAAGCAGTTGCTTATCAAATTTATCCACGAAGCTTTATGGATTCAAATGGTGATGGTATTGGAGATTTACAAGGTATTATTGCAAAGCTGGATTATTTAAAAGATTTAGGTATAGATGTAATTTGGATTTGTCCAATGTATAAGTCTCCCAATGATGATAATGGTTATGATATTAGTGATTATCAAGATATTATGGATGAGTTTGGTACAATGGCGGATTTTGATGCTTTATTAGATGAAGTTCATAAGCGTGACATGAAGCTTATTATTGATTTAGTTATTAATCATACAAGTGATGAACATCCATGGTTTATTGAATCTCGTTCATCTAAAGACAATCCGAAGCGTGATTGGTACATTTGGCATGATGGTAAAGATGGTGCGGAACCAAACAACTGGGAAAGTATTTTTAATGGTTCGGCATGGGAATATGATGAAGTAACAGAACAATATTATTTACATTTATTCTCACGTAAACAACCAGATTTAAACTGGGAGAATAAAGAAGTTCGTGAAGTGTTATACGATACAGTTAATTGGTGGCTTGATAAGGGAATTGATGGTTTCCGTGTTGATGCAATTAGCCATATTAAAAAAGAAGATGGCTTCAACGATATGCCAAATCCAAAAGGATTAAAATATGTACCATCTTTTGATAAACATATGAATGTGGATGGTATTCAACCTTTATTAGAAGAGTTAAAAGAAAATACATTTTCTAAGTACGATATTATGACTGTTGGTGAAGCGAATGGCGTTAAGATTGAAGATGCTGAGCTTTGGGTTGGAGAAGAGCAAGGTAAATTCAATATGGTATTCCAGTTTGAACATTTAAGCTTATGGGATGCAGAAAAGAAGAAAGACCTTGATGTTGTAGGATTGAAAAAGGTATTAACGAAATGGCAAAAAGGATTAGAGAATAAAGGATGGAATGCTTTATATATCGAGAATCACGATAAGCCACGTATCGTTTCAACGTGGGGAGATGATAAACAATATTGGCGTGAAAGTGCAACAGCTCTAGGAGCGATGTATTTCTTTATGCACGGTACACCGTTTATTTATCAAGGACAAGAAATTGGTATGACAAATGTTCAGTTACCAAATATTGAAGATTACGATGATGTAGCAATTAAAAATTTATATCGAGAGAAAATTGCAGAAGGCGTATCACATCAAGATATGATGGAAATTATATGGGCCTCTTGCCGTGATAATTCACGTACACCTATGCAGTGGAACGATGAGATGAATGCTGGTTTCACAACAAATGCACCTTGGTTTGGCATGAATCCAAATTACGAAGAAATTAATGTTGAAAAGCAAAAAAATGACGAAAAGTCTATTTTCAATTTCTATAAGACAATGATTGCCTTGAAAAAAGAGCACGATGTATTGAATTATGGTACGTACGATTTACTTTTAGAGGACGATCCACAAATTTATGCATATACACGTACGTTACAGGATGAAAAAGTCATTGTAATTAGTAATATCTCAAAAGAGGAAGCTGTGTATAATGAGCCTTTATTCGCACTAGAACGCAAACGTTTGCTTTTAAATAACTATGAAGTTGCGGAACATGAACAATTAACTACAATCACGTTAAAACCTTATGAAACAAGGGTTTATCGCATTTCATAATAAAAAAGGATGCTCCTTGAGCATCTTTTTTTATGAAAAAAAATAAATTTCTATTGCAATGTGAAAACGCTTTTATTAAAATAGATTTATGAAAACGGTTGCGTAACAAAAAAAGATAAAGCAATATGAGGAATCGTTTTCATAAGAGAAACAGAAATTATAATTTAAATCATTATGTTGTTATAAATAAAGGGGAGGAAGAACAGATGAAAATTACGTCTTTTGATTTTTGGCAAAAGTTCGGGAAAGCATTATTAGTTGTTGTAGCTGTAATGCCAGCAGCTGGTTTAATGATTTCCATCGGTAAGCTAATTGGAATGTCTGCTGGGGATATTAACGCAGTTCATACTATTGCTCGTGTAATGGAAGACATCGGTTGGGCAATTATTACAAATTTACACATTTTATTTGCAGTAGCAATTGGGGGATCTTGGGCGAAGGATCGCGCAGGTGGTGCATTTGCAGCACTATTAGCATTCGTCTTAACAAATCGAATTACAGGAGCAATATTTGGCGTAAACGCTCAAATGTTAGCGGATTCAAAAGCGACAGTTTCTTCAGTATTAGCAGGAGATTTAGTTGTAAAAGATTACTTTACTTCTGTACTTGGTGCACCAGCATTAAACATGGGAGTTTTCGTAGGTATTATCACAGGTTTCTTAGGAGCTACTTTATATAACAAATACTATAACTATAATAAACTGCCACAGGCATTAGCATTCTTTAATGGAAAACGATTCGTACCATTCGTTGTAATTGTTTGGTCTACAGTCACTGCGATTGTATTATCACTTTTATGGCCATTTATCCAAAGTGGATTAAATGAATTTGGTCGCTGGATTGCAGCATCTAAAGATAGTGCGCCAGTTGTTGCGCCATTTGTATATGGAACGTTAGAACGTTTATTATTACCATTCGGATTACATCATATGTTAACGATTCCGATGAATTACACAGAGCTAGGCGGAACATATACGATGTTAACTGGCTCAAAAGTTGGACAAATTGTAGCAGGACAAGATCCATTATGGCTTGCATGGATTACAGACTTAAATAATTTATTAGCAAGTGGAGATACGAAAGCATATAACGATTTATTAAATAACGTTGTACCAGCTCGTTTCAAAGCTGGACAAGTTATCGGCTCAACAGCAGCGTTAATGGGAATTGCTTTTGCGATGTTCCGTAATGTTGATAAAGAAAAACGTGCAAAATATAAACCAATGTTCTTATCAGCAGCATTAGCAGTATTTTTAACAGGTGTAACAGAACCAATTGAATTCATGTTCATGTTTATTGCACCAGTACTATATGTTGTATATGCTATTACAACAGGACTTGCATTTGCATTAGCAGATTTAATCAACTTACGTGTTCACGCATTTGGATTTATTGAGTTAATTACTCGTACACCGATGATGGTTAATGCAGGACTAACAAGAGATTTAATCAATTTCGTTATCGTTTCATTAGTATTCTTCGGTCTTAACTTTACATTATTCAATTTCTTAATTAAAAAGTTCAATTTACCAACACCAGGACGTGCAGGTAACTATATTGATAATGAAGATGAGTCATCAGAAGGAACAGGAAATGTACAAGATGGTTCATTAGCAACAAAAGTTATTGATTTATTAGGTGGAAAAGAAAATATTGCTGACGTAGATGCTTGTATGACGCGTTTACGTGTAACAGTAAAAGATTTAGATGTTGTTGCACCAGAAGCGCAGTGGAAACAAAATGGTGCTTTAGGACTAATCGTAAAAGATAAAGGTGTACAAGCAGTATATGGTCCGAAAGCTGACGTATTAAAGTCAGACATTCAAGATATGTTAGGTGCGTAATAATATGAAATTGCTAACTTTAAACTGTCACTCTTGGCAAGAAGAGAATCAAATGGAAAAGATAAAATATCTTGCTAAAGTCATTCAAGAAGAAGAATACGATGTCATCGCATTGCAAGAAGTCAGTCAGTCGATACAAGCTGAAAATGTATGCGGTAACAAGAAAAAAGATAATTTTGGACTTTTACTATTAGAAGAGTTAAAAGCGTTACATGTAAAAGATTACAATATTACTTGGGATTTCTCTCATATTGGTTATGATGTGTACGAAGAAGGATTAGCGATTATAACAAAGCATACTATTATAAAAGAAGATACGTTCTTTATATCAGAAAATAAAGATACAACGTATTGGAAAACACGTAAAATTGTAAGTGCAACAATTGCTTATAATGGTAAGGATATAACGTTTTATTCTTGCCATCTAGGTTGGTGGAATGATGAAGAAGAATCATTCCAAGGTCAAGTCGATCGTTTGATGGAGCGTGTAGATAGCAATGAGCTTTCCTTCTTAATGGGGGATTTTAATAATAATGCTCGTTTGCAGGGTGAAGGTTATGAATATTTGATGCAAAAAGGTTTGTACGACACATACGAACTAGCGATAGAGAAGGATGAAGGAACAACTGTCCAAGGCGAGATTGCTGGTTGGGATGAAAATAAACATAATTTGCGAATCGATTTAATAGTGTGTAACCAAAGTAAAAGAGTTCGTTCTTCAAAAGTTATTTTTAATGGTACAAACCGAAATGTAATTTCAGATCATTTCGGTGTAGAGGTTCAATTAGATATATAATAGAAGAAATCCTCACAGGTAATAAAAGCTGTGAGGATTTTTTTTAGGAATACAAGTATTTCCAAGAGAAAATACTTGTATTTTTTATGACATTTCCTATATATTTGTTATTATTGAATGTAAAACTAATTTGGTCATTTTGTATGCATACTTTTTTTACTTCGTTATATAATGAAGTAAGTGAAATATTTAATGGAAAAAATAGTGTGTTTTCGTTTAATCCACGATGTAGAAAGTGATATAATTGCAAAATGTATGTATCATTTTCTAAAGAAGGAAAAATATATAATTAGGTGATAACTTCTATGAAACAAATTTGGCGTATTTATAAGACAGATTTACGGAATGTAGCTAAACATTGGGCTGCAATTGTTATTGTTTTAGGGTTAATGATTTTACCATCGTTATATGCATGGTTTAACATTAAAGCTTCTTGGGATCCATATGGAAATACAAAAGAAGTTCCCATTGCAGTTTCTAACCAAGATGCAGGCTCTAATTTAAGAGGGAAAGATATCAATATCGGGGACGAGATTGTAGATTCTCTTAAGAAAAACAAAAATCTTGGCTGGAAATTTGTAGATGAAAAACAAGCAATTTACGGAGTTGAGCGTGGGGATTATTATGCGAGCATTACGATTCCGAAAGACTTCTCTGAAAAAATTGCAACTGTTCTGGATGAAAATCCAAAGAAACCAGAACTGGATTACTATGTGAATGAAAAAGTAAATGCGATTGCACCGAAAATTACAGCAAAAGGTGCATCAGGTATTACAGAAGAAATTAGTAAAAACTTTGTTAAAACAGCAAACGGTGAGATTTTTAAAATTTTCAATGACCTTGGAATCGATTTAGAAACAAACTTACCAAGCATCGAGAAAGTAAAAGATCTTGTATTTAAGTTAGAAGCGCAGTTCCCAGAAATGAATACACTTATGGATAAGGCGTTAGATGATGCGACTCGAGCAGAAGATGTTGTGAAAGTAGCACAAAAAGAGTTACCGGTTGTAGAAAGTGTTATTAATGATGGGCAAGAAGCGTTAGGGAATTTAGATAAGTTCTTTGCAAACAACGATCAAACATTGCAAAATGCTCCTGGGACGATACGAAATCATTTAACAACGGCTAAAGATGTAATGGACAAAGCAAATACGTTTACGAACTTTTTAATGAATCCAGGGATAGACCTTTCTGGTATGAAGGGATTACCTGAGTTTCCAGCGCGTCCGGACCTTTCAAAGTTGAATGATGAAGGTTATAAAAATATTGCAAGAAATATTAATCAAACAGTGAATAATGTTTTGAACTCGGCACGTGCAGGAACAACATACGGGAAAAGTGTTGTAAACGGATTGCAAAATGGTCAGTTTGATCCAGAAAAGGCAAAGCAAGATCTTAATGCGGTTTCTGAAAATCTTCAAGGTCGTACAGATAGTGTTGCATACCTTATTAATGTATTTACTGAACTTCAAAAATCGGCTACGACTGATTTTGGTCAAAGCTTTTTCCAAGGGCGAGTGGATCGCTTAACTAAGCTGAAAAGCGGTATGGAAAATGCAAACAACGGTATTAAAGATATTGTAAATGTTATTGGTACAGGACAAGAAGTAAAGAAAGATGTAACAGATGCAGCAAATCAAAAATTAGATGCAGCAAATGGATTAATTGATCAAGCGGAAAAAGATTATAATGAAACATTTGTAGCAGATTATAAAAAAGCAGTTAGCACAGTTGATCAAGCGAAAGCTGATGCAAATGGAGCATACGATACTGTGAAAAATGAATATGATAAGGCAAAAAATACTTTTGAAGGTATTATAGCAGACGTAAATAATAGAGGTGTTAATGGATTAGATAGCACAAAAGTATATTTAAACGATTTAAATGGTCAATTACAAGCTACTAAGAATCTAATTGGTGATGCGATTCCGGTTCTAGAAAGCACAAATAAGGTATTAGCAGATGTAAATAGTGACAAAAACCTTAATAATGGAATTGCAAAATTGAATAAAGCACAAAATGCTGTTCAAAAAGGTATAGATGCAACAAATAAGGCAACTACATTAATTAACAATGGACAGAAGCCTACAAAAGAGGTTGTAGAAAGTATTAATGAAGCAACTAAAAATGCCTCAGCTCAATTAGGAGATTTCTTAGCAACATATGATTCAGAAATCGTTCCAAACTTTAATACAGCAATTGAACGTACGAAACGTATGTCTAAAAACACAACTCAAATTTTAAGCGAAGCAGACAAAAAGCTTCCAGATGTTAAAAAATTACTAGAAGATTCATCAAAAGGCTTAGTAGACGGTAGAAAGAAATTAGCAGACATTAAAGCCGAAATGCCGGAGACTGAGAAAAAGATTAAAGAATTAGCAGATAAAATTCGTGATTTTGAATCTGAAGAAGATTTAAAAGACATCATACGCCTATTGAAAAATGATGTTGAAAAGCAAAGTGATTACTTTGCAAATCCAGTAAATTTAAAAGAGAATAAATTATTTGCGATGCCGAACTACGGTTCAGCGATGTCACCATTCTATACAGTGCTTGCATTATGGGTAGGCGCATTATTAATGGTTTCATTATTAACAGTAGAAGTACATGAAGAGGGCGCAAATTATAAGAGCCATGAAGTTTACTTCGGACGTTTATTAACATTCTTAACGATAGGTCTTTCACAAGCGTTTATCGTATCAATGGGAGATATATTCTTACTCGGTACGTACGTAGTCGATAAATTCTGGTTTGTGTTATTTAGTTTATTTATTGGTGGAGTCTTCGTTTGTATCGTATACTCACTCGTTTCTATTTTCGGAAACGTTGGGAAATCGATGGCGATCATTTTACTTGTACTGCAAGTAGCAGGGTCGGGCGGAACATTCCCAATTCAAATGACACCGGCGTTCTTCCAAGCACTTTATCCGTTCTTACCATTCACGTATGCAATTAGTGCAATTCGTGAAACAGTGGGTGGAATGCTTTGGGATATCGTAACGAGAGATTTACTTGTACTAAGTGCTTTCGTAGTAGTTATGATTGTTGCTGCATTATTACTGAAAACACCAATTAATAAATCAAGTGAAAAATTCGTTGAGAATGCAAAAGGAAGTAAAATCATTCACTAAAAAAAGGTTCCTACCTCCGGTAGGAACCTTTTTGTTTAATCAAATTTTAATTTCTTTAATGCTTCTGCGAACGGGTTATTTAATGGTTCTTCTTCTTTGTTCTGTTGTTTCATATATTTTTGAACGTCACGCTTATCAGCTTTGTTTCCAGAGTCTTTTTTACGTCGCTCCTGGAATGTCGATAATTTTTCGCGATAGCCACATTTACATGCAAAGATTTGACCTTCACCCTCACCACGTAGTTCTAGTTTCTTCTTACATTGTGGACAACGAGCGTTTGTTGTACGAGATACATTTTTACGATGACCACATTCACGGTCTTGGCAAACGAGCATTTTTCCTTTTTTGCCGTTTACTTCTAGCATTGGTTTACCACAGTCTGGACAAGACTTCGTTGAAATGTTGTCATGTTTATATTTTTTATCACTTGATTTAATTTCAGAAACAATTTCTTTCGTATAGTTCTTCATTTCAGAAATGAAGACTTCTTTTTTCAGTTTACCCTTTGCGATAGCCTCAAGTTTTTGTTCCCATTCACCAGTTAGTGTAGGAGATTTTAACTCTTCTGGTACTAAATCAAGTAACTGACGGCCTTTTGATGTAATGTGAATATCTTTACCACGCTTTTCAAGTAAAAATGAATTGAAGAGTTTGTCGATAATATCTGCACGTGTCGCTACAGTGCCTAATCCACCAGTCGATTTTAACGTATCAGCAAGTTGTTTATTTTGCGTATCCATATATTTTGTAGGATTCTCCATTGCTGAAAGTAAAGTCGCTTCATTAAATCGTGCAGGAGGCTTTGTTTGACCTGATGTTTGCATAATTAACTTTACAGCTAATGTATCACCTTTTTCAATGTGAGGTAGAAGCTGCTCTTTTACGTCATCAGTTACATCATCGTCTTCAAAGCGATTTTCGTATACTTCTTTCCAACCAGCGTGTAAAACCGTTTTTCCGCGTGCAATGAATGTTTCATTACCAACTTTTGTGCGTAACGTTAGTTGCTCGTATTCGAATGCAGGGAATAAAACAGCTAAGAAACGTTTCACAACTAAATCATAAATTTTACGCTCTTTATCTGTAAAGGATGAGAAGTTAACGTATCCTTCTGTTGGAATAATTGCGTGATGATCGCTTACTTTACTATCATCAACAAATGATTTATTAGGCTTAATTGGCTTTTGTAGTACTTTATGTGCTAACGGACGATATTCCCCGACACCGCACGCTTTTAGACGTTCTGGAAGTGTTCCAACGATATCAGATGAAATGTAGCGTGAATCTGTACGAGGATACGTTAACACTTTATGTTGTTCATATAATTTCTGCATAATGTTTAATGTTTCTTTAGCAGAGTAACCAAACTTTTTATTTGCATCACGTTGTAATTCAGTTAAATCGTAAAGACCAGGAGAGAATGACTTCTTCTGTTTTTTATCAATTTCCACAACAGTGGCATTTTGTTTATCTAGATTTTTTACAATACCATCAATTTTTTCTTTATTAAAACTACGGCTATTACCGTTTGCATCTTGCCAAGTTAGTTTTAACTTATCAGTTGTTTGAGCTTCGATACCGTAGTAAGTTTGAGCTTTGAAGTTTTTTATTTCATCTTCACGACTAGCGATCATAGCAACAGTAGGTGTTTGTACACGACCACAATTTAGTTGAGCGTTAAAGCGAGTTGTTAAAGCTCGAGTCGCGTTAAGGCCGATATACCAGTCAGCTTCTGAACGCGCAACTGCTGAAGCGTATAAATTGTCATATGCCTTACCTGGTTTTAAATTTGCAAAACCATCTTTAATTGCTTTATCGGTTACAGAAGAAATCCATAAACGTTTAATTGGTTTATTCAACTTAACTTTATCGATAATCCAGCGTGCGACTAATTCGCCTTCACGACCTGCTTATCTCCATAATGATGTACAATAATAATATACTCAATATTAAAGAACATCAAAGATGCTTCATTATTAATTCCATAAGGAGATAGGGGATGATAAACTTTAAAATTCATTGCACATAATTAAAAAGGGGGAGAGTTAGTGGGGGAATTAATCTCAGTAAAAAGTGTGAATGAAAATTTTAAGTTTATAACGCAACCAATTTGGATTGATTATGTAATTGAGGAAAATCAAACAGTTAAAGAGAAAAAACATATTTTATTAATTGCTCTTAAAAACATCGAAAAGGACACATATGTAATTCATCATCTTAGCAATTTTATTATTGAAAAATGGGGGTATAAGTCATTTAATACTCAGAAAAAGCATGCTTCAAATATAGTGAAATTTTTTAACTACTTAATAAAGTATTATCCAAGTTTGAAAATCAAAAATTTAACAGAATTGACTATCTCACATGGCTCATCATACTTAAATTGGCTGGGTACCAATAAGGTTTCTCAAGATACTGTTAAAGACGCTGAAAGAACCCTAGTGCACTTCTATACTTGGGGAATAAACAAATTGTTATTCTCAAAAGTTAGTTTAACTAATTTTAAACAAGAAAAAAACGAATACAATACGTTATATTATAAATCTCCTTTTAAAGTGGTTTATCCACAAAAGAAAATTAAAGAAATTGAACACATTTTACCATCTGAATATATACCATTATTTTTAGAGATTGCCTCTACACATACTCCCAGAATCGCTTTAGGAATATATTTACAAATATTTGGAGGGCTACGAGTTTCAGAAGTAGTTAATTTAAAACGTACACAAATATCAAAATCTATAACAAATAAAGAGTTGATATTAAAAGTAGAAAATCAAAATTTTAGAACAGATCTAAAAGAACATGCCTCAGTAAAAAAGACACGATCTCAGGTAGCGTTAGATGTGAACGGTTGGGGAACTACCCTGATTCGACAGCATTTAAAGCTATATTCTTCTCAGCAAACTAATGCTTTGTTTTTAAACACCAATGAACAACCGATGTCAGGTAGAAGCTATAGACAGTACTTCGACAAATGCAAAACTAAATTAATATCCACCTTAGAAACTTCAAATAATATTGAACATCGCTTAGTAGCCCAGCATTTAAAAAGTATTAAATGGTCTACGCATATAGGACGGGGAACATTTACAAATCTCATTGCAAATGAGGCACAAAATCCTTATGAAATTGCACATTTACGAGGTGATTCTAGTTTAGAATCTGCTCTCTCTTATATGGTCTCAACACCACGAATGCATAAAAAAATTGAAGAGAAATTAGATAATATGCATGAGGAATACATTCCTAAGCTTATTGAAAGGAAGTTGAAGGGGTATGATTCAATTAAATAAAGATTATTATTCAATTAAAGAAGCTTCGGAGATTCTTGGTAGAAGTATGGTTTCTATTCAAAATAGCATTTATTCAAAGCAATCCAATCATAAAATGAATGTAAATAAAATAAATGGTCGAGTTTTTATACCAAAAGAAGAGCTGATAAAATACAAACAGTTTCTCGAAGACCGTGATAATCTTGTGGAGATTGACTGTGAATATGCGATAAATAAAATATCTAACGAAACACAACAAAATAATTTGTTTATGGATACTCGAACGCTATTTATAACGTATTCACAAGCTTACTTTAATAAGTGTACAGGCTCTACATTTCATAAAAAAGATACTATTAGTCAATTTATTAATTTTCATAATAAACTCCAAAGAAACTTATCTAGGGAAATCTTCAAAGTTGATATAGAGGAATTAAATCAATTGTTTTTAAAAGAAGGTCTGCTTACTGCGAAGGAAAAATTGTTATTTACTCGGTTTCTATCATACGTATTTGATCAAAAAAATATGCCTTTAAAGAATAAATTGTTAGCTGTTCAAAAGTCTAAACATAAAGAACAGGAAATTTATTCGGCTTCAACTTTTAATCAAATATATAAGCATGTACAAAATATAGAACTTCATATCGAAAAAAGTCTTAATAGCAGACAGTATGCAAATATGTGGGCATATGTTACTTTACTATGCTGTGATTTTATACGAGGAAGTGATTTGGTTCTTAACACACCTAGCTTAAATTTAAAAGAACTTGATATTCAGGAAGCAGATTTTCACAGTAATAACTTTAAATTGAATGAGCATCAAGTTCAAATAGTAATTAAGACTTTGTATCTTTCTTTTAGAAATAAGCGTGCATCTAAAACAGGTGAGCTACTTACTTTCTTAGTGCCTTCGAACCTAGAGATGCCACTAGCTTACGCGTTAGTTTTATCCGAGCGATTAAGAGAAAATAAAACATGTCAGTTAGAAACCTTTATCGCGGGGAAGTATCGCAAAATTAAAACTCAAGGTGGTATGACTCATTTAAAATTTTTTAACGAGTATAAAAAATTTGAGGGACTTAGATTTAGTAGTTTAATAATGAATCGCTCTTTAGCAACATACTTATATGGATCTGTAACTGAAGGGGATGCTTTTGATTCCGAGTTAGCACTGACTTTAGCTCAAAATGCAAGATCACATAAAAATGAAGATACCACAAAAACTTATATACAGCTTATGAATAAAGATGGCTCTATTGGAAGAGTTGCCATAAATATTTTTCGAAGAGGAAATTTTGGATGGCTATATGAGCAATTATTAAAATTTATGTATACGGATAATTATAAAACCCTAAATCTAGAAGATAGAACTACTATTATTGAAGAAATAAAAGAACACATCTCTCTTAAAGAAACCGAATCAATAGCTGCTTATGTTTCTAATTATTTAACTCCTACCATTATAGAGGAGACTGATAATGATTCAGTTGTGGAAGTAATGAATGCAATCTATGAAAAGAGGTTAAAAGTTATACATCAAGTTATGCGCTTAAATAAACAGCAATTACATGACTTATTTTCGGAATTATCAACCCATTCTATGCCATCTAAAATTGAACATGCACAGTGTTTAGTATTCCCAAATTGTGCTTATCCAGCTTTAATGAATTGCATGTATTGTGAATATGTTCTTCCACAAAATTTGATTCTAATTCAATTAAATCAGGAACTTCTAAGACTTTTAACTTCAATACAGGAAAATGATAATGAAAATCTTTTAAAAAGGCAAAGTCGCTTTCTACTGCAATGTTTATTGATACTGAGTGAAGCTAATAACACTTTCGGTAAAAGTTATGTAAAAGCTTATGTAGATGTTAATCAAATTAATGGTTTATTGAAGCGATATGCTCACAAAATCTATTTGCCAGGAGTTGAATATGGAAATTAGAAAGCTTTTAAATGAATCAAGTTTTTATAAGATAGAATCTATTCAACAAATTTCTAAAGATGATTTATTGTTAAAAGACTATAAGCAGATTTTTGATGATTTAGTCGAAAGAGAGATTATAAAAAATAACTCTTTTGAAGAAAATCTATGGTTTGTTTATGATCCTTTATCACAATTAAATTTACAAATAAAGTTTGATTTAATTAGTTATCCAAAAATTAATGAGCATTTAAAATTTTATGTGTTGCTCAGGCTTATATCAGGTAAAACGCCTAAAACTATTTACGATGAGTTAGCTTCATTACGAAAGATTATACTTAGTTCGCAAGGTTTTGAAAATTTAACCCAATTAAAAAGTCTACTAGCTGAGAGTATTGCGAAATATAAATACCTTGGTTATCACTTGGTTAGTGCTACGTCTAATTTTATCGATTTCTATAGGAGTGATAATTATCAAGAAATCCTTAATATTTGCTCAAAAATGCCCAAACACCCTAAAACATCCAGAGATTTACCTGATTTTCAAGATGTACTTGAATTGGATGATATCATTAACCATTATTTTAAAAATCATACTGTAGAAGAAACGATAAGTTACACGCCAATTCTGGTTTGGTGGCTACTTACTAATACGCTGCCTATGCGCCCAAGTGAACTTCTAAAACTCAAGAAAGATTGCTTATCTTATGATGACAGTAAAAACGAGTCCTATACAATTTTGGTTCCGCGAATAAAAAATAAGTCTGCTACCATTGATTTTTCTATAAAATATGATTCAGTTGTGATTGATCAAAAAACATATCAACTTTTAATAGAAGTAAGGAACAAGGTAAATATGTATTTTCCTTACTCGGAATATTTTTTTCCATCAGAAATGTTTAGCTTAAATTATAAAGTTAGAAGGAAAAAGCAGAATCCAATAATGAACTTACGAAATTTTAATGATTTAAAAGATAGATTCTATAAAATAATCGTAGAAGAGAAATATGGACGATACAATTTGGAACGCGTGAAAGCTGGTGATACTCGACACTTTGCTATCATCAATATGTGTTTACAAGGTTTTAGTATGCATAATATCGCTACACTAGCTGGTCATACGGAACTTAGAGTTACGCAAGGTTATTTTAGTCATGTTAAACATTTCGCGCAATCGTATGTATATAGGCTGGCTCAACTAAAGATTGAAACAGAGATTGGCTATAGAATGGACAATTCTATCATCGGATGGAAAAAATATATTGTTCATAAATCTAACATTGAGAGAGAGAAGATAGCCGAAATACACGTAGGTAGAGTTCAATACGGTTTATGCTCAGAGCTTAAAGAGAATTTCCCAAATACTTGTATTGAGTTTTGTGAGTTTTGTCCAAAATATATTTTCTCACCTAGTATAAATGAAAAAGACGACGCTTTTAAGTGGCTATCTAGTCATTCTGAAGATTTAAAACAGCGAATTGAAGAGGCTATTTCGCTTTTAGAAAGTTTATTTTCATTGCCACAAAGATATGGCCATGATTTAAATATAATTGAAAGAAAATCAGCAGCGAAAAAGTTACAATATTATATGGAATTGAAATCGAAAATAGATGCGGATATTGCGGGTGATATGAATGGTAAATACTAAAAGGGGTAAACCAAAAAAATGGTCTGATGAGGATTTAAAGCAAATGGCTCTAGAGGTTAAATATAAACAGCCTAATCGAAAATTAACGTCGTTATTATTAGAAAAGGAAACTGGAATAGGGAGGAATACTTGGAGTAGGCGAATGAAAGAATTTATAAATCATTTAAATTCACCTGTTCACATTCCTAAACTTGATGAAAGTGGGATTATAACGATTCCTAGTGTTGAAGAATTGTTTTTAAAATATGGTACTAATACAATAGAATTAAAAAATGAAATCGCAAAGTTATTAAACATTATTAGCGATCTCTACACAGACGCTAAAAAATTAGCAACACTTGAAGAAGCTACGCAAAAAATGAAGTTAGAAACAGAGCAATTAAAAGAACAACTATCTAAAGTGACAGTTCAGAAGAATCATTATGAGACGCTTTATAATCAAATTGTTGCTGAAAGTTATTTCCCTCATTTATACGGACATTCAGAAAATTTAAAACAGGCTAATGTGAAAGCAGAAGTTATTACTTTACCAAATCAGATTTCACAAGTCTTAGAATTAAACAGTCCTAATAAGGTTTTTCAAAATGAATCAGCAAATTTAAATACTGTTGATGTAAATAATAAAAAAATAGAAAAGCTTAACGAGTTATTTAATTTAGATTGGGAAAATAGCTAGATTAAATTAAAAAAATAACAAATAAGAGACTTACGGAATGTTTATAGTAAGGCTCTTATTTGAAACTTATTCCCCACAACAGAGTTTTATAAAAATCATTAAATAATGTTTATAGTAACTTCTTAGACCAATTTATTATTAAGAGCGTATCAGTTCTTCTATTTCCTTAATTAATTCATGTGGAGCAATATTTAATACCTTACATATAGCAAATATAGTAGATATGCTTGGTTGTCTTTGAGCACGCTCAAGTAACCCAATATAAGTTCTATCTAAATTACATTGAAGAGCTAATTGTTCTTGTGAAAAATTAGCTTTTTTTCTATGTTTTCTTAACACTTCACCAAAAGCTTTTGGGATTTCCATGACATCACCTCTTAGTTAATTAACTAAGAAAAATGGCATTTCAATCGACCGACTATAGTCATCAAAAGAAGGTGGTGATACAATAATAAACTATCTAGGTGATAAAATTTTTTACTAGAAAGGGTTTTTAAGTAATGACAAACAAAAAATATGATGAACACTTTAAAAAAGAAATTGTAAATTTACACATTGAAGGAAAATCTGTTACGGATTTAAGTATTGAATATAAAATATCTCCTACTTCTATTTATAAATGGATTAAGTTGTATTCAAAACAGCAAGTGATAGTTACTCCAAAGCAGTTTAATGAGGTTTATAGAGAGAATAAGAAATTAAGACAAGAAGTAGAGATTCTTAAACAAGCTATGTCAATTATGACTGCCAAATAGAAGGTGTTCCTTACTGTTCTTCTTGAAAACTGTGGTATATTAAACGGTATATAGTTAGTAAAGGAGTTTGAATAAATGGCAAAGAGTGTAGTAATTGCTGAAAAACCATCAGTTGCACGTGATATAGCAAAAGTATTAAAGTGTACAAAAAAAGGTAATGGATTTTTAGAAGGTGACAAATACATCGTGACTTGGGCCCTGGGACATCTAGTGACGCTCGCAGACCCTGAGGTTTATGATAATAAGTATAAAACATGGAATCTTGAAGATCTTCCAATGCTTCCAGAACGTATGAAATTAGTTGTTATAAAACAAACGGGGAAACAGTTTAATGCTGTGAAACATCAACTTACCCGAAATGATGTTAATGAGGTGGTTGTGGCTTCAGATGCTGGAAGGGAGGGAGAGTTAGTTGCACGTTGGATAATTGAAAAAGCAAAAGTGAATAAACCAATTAAACGTTTATGGATTTCTTCTGTAACAGACAAAGCAATTAAAGACGGCTTCGCAAACTTAAAACCAGGTAAAGCATATGACAACTTATACGCCTCAGCTGTTGCTCGTTCTGAAGCTGACTGGTATATCGGTCTTAATGCGACACGTGCATTAACTACAAGGTTTAATGCGCAACTGAACTGTGGTCGTGTCCAAACACCTACTGTAGCTATTATTGCTAGTCGCGAAGACGAAATAAAAAACTTTAAAGCTCAAACATACTACGGAATTGAAGCCCAAACAATAGATAAGTTAAAGCTAACTTGGCAAGATGAAAAAGGCAATGGTCGTAGTTTTGATAAAGTGAAAATCGATACGATTGTGAAAAAACTCGATAAACAAAATGCTACTGTCACGGAAATTGAGAAAAAGCAGAAAAAATCATTCGCTCCTGGTCTTTATGATTTAACTGAACTACAACGTGATGCAAATAAAATCTTTAGTTACTCTGCAAAAGAAACGTTAAATATTATGCAAAAATTGTATGAGCAGCACAAAGTACTGACGTATCCTCGTACAGATTCACGTTATATCTCATCCGATATTATCGGAACACTTCCAGAACGTCTAAAAGCGTGTGGAGTAGGAGAATATCGTCCTTTAGCTCATAAGGTTTTAAATAAATCTATAAAAGTTTCTAAGGCATTTGTTGATGATAGTAAAGTAAGCGATCATCATGCAATTATCCCAACAGAAGGCTATGTAAACTTCTCTGCGTTCACAGATAAAGAACGCAAAATTTACGATTTAGTTGTAAAACGCTTCTTAGCCGTTTTATTCCCAGCCTTTGAATATGAGCAACTAACATTACGCACGAAAATTGGCGATGAAACATTCATCGCACGTGGCAAAACAATTTTGAGTTCTGGTTGGAAAGAAGTATATGAGAATCGATTTGAAGATGACGATGCAACAGATGATGTCAAAGAACAAATCTTACCTCGCATCGAAAAAGGTGATACATTAAACGTAAAACTCATTGTCCAAACATCAGGTCAAACGAAAGCACCTGCACGCTTTAATGAGGCAACATTACTTTCAGCGATGGAAAATCCAACAAAATATATGGATACGCAAAATAAACAACTTGCCGATACGCTAAAATCGACTGGTGGATTAGGTACTGTAGCGACACGGGCAGATATTATCGACAAACTCTTTAATTCATTCTTAATTGAAAAACGTGGTAAAGATATTCATATCACATCAAAAGGACGTCAGTTACTTGATTTAGTGCCAGAAGAATTAAAATCTCCTACACTAACTGGTGAATGGGAGCAAAAACTTGAGGCGATTGCAAAGGGTAAACTAAAAAAAGAAGTATTTATTTCAGAAATGAAGAACTATACGAAAAAAATTGTTGCTGAAATTAAATCGAGCGATAAAAAATATAAACACGACAACATTTCAACAAAGTCTTGTCCAGACTGTGGCAAACCAATGCTAGAAGTAAACGGTAAAAAAGGAAAAATGCTTGTATGCCAAGATCGCGAATGTGGTCATCGTAAAAATGTATCCCGCACTACAAATGCACGCTGTCCTCAATGTAAAAAGAAACTAGAACTTCGTGGTGAAGGTGCTGGCCAAATCTTTGCGTGTAAATGTGGCTATCGTGAAAAGCTTTCTACATTCCAAGAAAGACGCAAGAAAGAATCGGGTAACAAAGCCGATAAACGTGACGTCCAAAAATATATGAAACAACAAAAAAAAGAAGAAGAACCATTGAATAATGCATTAGCAGAAGCACTCAAGAAATTAAAATTTGATTAAATTAACTAATATGGAGACTTATCTTTTTCTATTATTTTTTCGAGTTTTTTGCCGTTTTCTTTTTTAAACTGTTATTTAGCATTGTTTTTAATAGTAGTTGTTGATTTGAAATAAAGTTGCGAAGCTTTACCCCTTTGGATACTTTTGTCTGAAGGGGGATTTTTATAACTAAAAGAAAAAGAACATCTGAATAAAAGGTGGATTAAGGAATTATTGAGTGACATAGAGTTGTTCCGTTAAAGGTCCATGGTCCATATTCTGGAATAGCGGGTAACCCCAAGACACCTGTAACTTTTACATTTAAAATTCAACGGAAATAATAAAATCCTTTTTTGTTAAGCCTTAGAGGACATTGGAATCTTTAATTCTATCTTGATAACGCTCCTTTAGGTCTGCAGGTTCTGTATAAACGTCAAGCAACTCTAAAATCAATCTTTATTGTATGTTTTGAAGTTACTTGATGCTTACTTTTATCCAGTTTTATAATAACGAACGTCATCAAGAAAAATTAAACGGCTTAAGTCCATTCGAATATAGGATTCAAACCGCTTAAAGTATTTTTATTATTTGCACTGTCTACTTGCCAGGGAGCTGTTTATAGTACGGCTTTCTGAACTTTATTATTTACCGTTGGAAAAAGCGAATTATTAACTCACTTATCTTTTAATACATCATAAGTTAATTTAGATAAAGGTCTTCTATTTGTAAAGTTATCAGTATTAAGGTCATTACCATATAAGAAAATGTTGATTTCATTTTCCGTTAATTTTAAATCTTGCTCGAATAATTTTTTCATTTCCTTTTTATAAGTTCTAGCACAGGCATTTTTTTTATATAAAATTTCTCTAACGGAATTTTTGTGTATTTGGTAAATATCATTGAGATGAAATAAATTAATTGTGTTCTCAATTAAAATTTGATTATTGGGATCTCCTTCGGTAATAACTAAATCCAAATCAAAAATTGTATTCCCGCCAGTAATGGAGATGATTTCTGAGTCGTTTCTAAGCTTTACTTGAAATTTAGCATTGAAATCTCCTTGATAAGGATTAATGATTTCTACACCTTTATCTGATTTGAATCTTGAATTACATATTTGGCAAGCTGGAACGAAGTTATATAAACTTAATGAAAATAAAGCAAAATGAGATTTAGGAAGAAAGTGATCTAAATCTGCAGTTGTTTTATTTTTATTCCCATCGAAATAAGATGTTATATATTGTCTATTACAGTAGGGACATACGGGAATGTCCATGTCCACTAATAATTTATGCCGTAATTCACCGCTCAAAAAGTCATAGTTAATAAAATTTGAAATTAATTTGTTTAATTGTGTTAGCTTAGCTTCAATTTCATTAATGAAATCTTTAAAAGTAGCATTAGTTGAGTGATAATTCTGATGTCTAGATATAATAGGAGTTATCCAATCGTTCAAATATTTATTGATAAATTGTTGTCTAAACCTTTGTCTTGATTGATTATTTTTTTGCCAGCCAATACGAGCTATTTCATCATTAATTTTAAATTTACCGTAAAATACTATTGATGCAGATTTGTAGTAATTTTCTAATTCCTTGTATTTTGTTATATTGTGATTGATAGGTTTAGTTATTAAATCTTTTATAAATTCTGATTCCCAATTATATAATAAAGAACCAAGTTTACCTAGATTAAATGGATTAGCAAAATACATTTTAAGTTTATTTGCGGTATATTTGTTGTCTAATATAAGGCTAATTTCTTTAAAATAATTAACTTTGCATTTTTCTAATATTGAAATATCAAGTTTAATCATAATTATAATCCTCACGCTCAATGTTTTTTTCATATAAATGTTGTAGTAATTTTTTTCTTATAACAACGTCATCAATTGAGTTTATTAAGGACTTAATATTATCGACTTCCTTAATACGTTGACCTCTATCAATGGTTTCCAAATTATTGATATCTTTTAAAATGTTTTTGAAAATCATATTCGCAAACTCCCCTATAGGTGATTCCATGAAAAATTCGGAATGAATAATGTCATAAAAGTTACTCATTAAACCGAATTTTCCTTTCTCAACTATTCTCTGAAATGAATCATTTTCCTTAACAATATCTATACAAGTTATATGTTCTTTAGGAATATCAGAAATCATAAAAGGGGAATGAGTTGAAATTATTATTTGAAATTTAAACTCTCTTAAAATATTGATTTCATTTATTATTTTCCATAAGTAGAAAATGAATTTTCTTGACCATTCTGGATGAAAGGATAAATCCGGTTCATCTAGTATTAGTATTATAGTATTAAATCTTTCATTTGCCTCAATAATATTGATAGAAGTATATATGTTTGAGAATATGTTGATAAATAAAGTTTCACCATAGCTCATATTATCTAACTTTACATCTACAATTGCTGACATGAAACTAGCATTTTCCGATTCTAAAAAATATAATAATTTGTATTTTTGAAAATCGAACCCTTCATTTAAAGGGAATTTTATAGTTGTATTATTAGTATAATATACCTCTTCAATAGACACTAAAAAATTTAACATCCTATTTTTAGTGTCATTGAATTCCTTAGGAAATGGGTCTGATTCTTTAATCATTTTATTTGAATAAATTATTAATTTGTTAAGGTAATTCACGCGACTTTTGAATTCTTCTTTGAATCTTGCAGTTGGAGTAAATAGATTTAGATCTTCTATATATGTTTCTTTGTATGTGGTATTTTTAAGGTTTTTATAAGTGTATTCAATAATTCCTAAAGTAAAGAGTTCTAAATATTGAAGGATAAATATTTCCTTGTGGGAATATGGCAATTTAGTTTCGTTATATTTATTAGGAATGAAATTTTTTGAACTTTTTTTTAATATAGTAAATGAATGATCTCCATATAAATTAAATATTTCTTCTTTGTATACTTCTAAATAATTTATTTCATAAGGATAAATATTTATAGAAACATTCTTTGTATCAGATAAACCTAAAGATTGCTTAGCATCAGATTCTTTGGAAAGAAATTGATATATAGAATGTATAAATGGCCTATTTAAGTATCTTCTATTTATTCCAACATGATAGTCTTCTTCAGAATACTCTTTTTTGGTCATCCAATTATAGTTAAGTTCATTACTGTAATAATGAATATGAGCTATTTCATTTATCCTGTGTTGGTTTTGAGGGTCAGTAGCAAATTGAATATAGTCTTCGAAGTTAGCTATTTTATTTTCGTAATCATAGGAGATTATAATACTATATTCAGGAGACGTTCCCTTCGGAATGTTTTTAATATTTCTAATGATATCAAAATTTGTTCCTTCTAATATAAATTTATTTTCTTCTAAATAGTATAGTGTGATATAGCTGAAAAACTCTCCTGTTTTTTTTCTTAGTAAATTCATTCTTTCTTGCTTTGTAGCTCCGATTAGTTCAAATAAAGTAGATTTGCCAGATCCATTTTTCCCAACCACTAAGTTAATATTATTTATTTTGTTACCCCAAAGATTTTCATAAGGATTAGACTTTTCATTAATAACTAATTGATTATTATCAAAATAAATATCAAAATCATTTGTGAAAGAGAAGGACTGGTTTTTAAAGCAATCACGTAATTTTTCAGTATAGACAAACAACAGCTGTGGATACATTTTCGTTTTTTCACCTCTATATTCCTATTATCCTAATATTATACAGTAAATGTTGTTTATAGAATTAATAAATTATTTTAAAGTCTAAGGGAGGAATTTTATGTAGATTTACTTTTTCACAAATCCATATCCTAATGAATTAATTTGGTCCTGTTGCAAAATTTGAAAAAAGCATAAATCAGTTGATGAATGAATAACAATATTTAGGCAGTGGCTAGTAATTGTTGTAATTCATTGTACACAGAAAAAACGGAGTCCAGTTGAAGACTGCGTCTATGTTTATATATAGCCTGAATTTTCCCGATTTCTTTCATTGAATGATGGTTTTAACAATAGATTTTAATAGTACTAGATTTGGTATAATAAGATTATGATTTAACTGCAAATTAAGACAAGGTACTACGATATGTGAGTTTTCGCTTTTGCTACTACTTTCAATATGAAAATTTTGATTTACAAGAGATCAATCCTAAGTTACTGTGTTGAATCTTATAAATGAATAAGGGTGATGATTGTGTCGGGGAGATTAAGCGTACAACAAAAAAAAGCTGTAGAAACGACTGAAGGACCATTACTAATTATAGCTGGACCAGGTTCAGGTAAAACTTATACACTAGTAGAACGTATTTTATATTTAATTGAACATAAGCAAGTCGAACCAGAAAATATTTTAGTAGCTACTTTCACTGAAAAAGCAGCTAATGAATTAGTTACTCGAATATCAAATAAACTCCATGAAGCAAATATTAAATTTAATCTTAACGAAATGTATGTTGGTACAATCCATTCTTTATGTCTTCGTATACTAGAGGAAAATAGAGAATATACACGATTAAAGAAAAATTATATATTAATGGATCAATTTGACCAGCAATACATGCTTTATCAAAAATTAAACCGATTTTTAGAACTTGATGAAATTGAATCCTTAGTAAATTTTAATACATCTCGTTGGAAGCAATCACAGGAATTATTAAAGTGGATTAACAAATTAAGTGAAGAGATAGTTGATATTAATAAATTAATTGATAGCGATGAAGCACGACTAAGCGTGCTAGGGAAATGCTACAAAGTTTATGAACAACTACTAATTGAAGAAAATGCATTAGACTTCTCAACAATCCAACTTGAAACATATAATCTTCTTCAGAATCATGAAGATGTAAGAAATAATCTAAATGAAAAATTACATTACTTAATGATCGATGAATTTCAGGATACGAATACGATTCAAGAAAAATTGGTATTTTTATTAGCTGGTAAGCAACAAAATATTTGTGTTGTTGGTGATGATGATCAAGGTTTATATCGATTTAGGGGAGCTACGATCCGTAATATTTTAGAATTCCCACAAAATTTCCCGAAAGGTATTTGCCAGCAAGTAGAACTTTCAACTAATTATCGTTCAAGTCCGGCAATTGTTCAGTTCTATAATCAATGGATGGAACAAAATAATTGGTCGAAAAATGGTACAACCTACCGTTTTGATAAAAAAATTACTGCACATGAATCTAATAAAGTAAATCAAAAAACAGTCGTTAAAGTATCTGGAGAAGATGGATTGGATGATTGGGAGAGTGAAGTATACTTATTCCTTCAAGCAATGAAAAAAGAAGGTAAAATTTCTGATTGGAATCAAGTAGCATTTCTTTTTCGTTCAGTAAAAAATCCAAGAGTATTGAATCTTTCTCGTTATTTAGAAGAAAGAGGTATCCTAGTTTATTCGCCTCGTTCAAATCTGTTCTTTGAAAGAAGAGAAATCAGACTAGCATTAGGCGCAATCTTATTTTTATTTCCGATGTATGCGCAACTTAGAAAATGGAATGATAGTGCTTTTCTTCCTGAATGGGATTTTTATGATGCTTGTTTATTAGAGTTTGCAGAGGAATTAAGAAAGCCAGAAAATCATGACTTGTTACGTTGGTGCAAAGAGAAAGCTAGAACCCATATGACACTGAATAAAAACTTAGATTATGCGTTTTCAGGATTATTTTATCAACTTATTCAATTTGAGTTATTTAGTGATTTGTTGAGTGATAATGTATTCACCGTGAAGGATAGTAGAGAAGTACGCAATCTGTCCCAGTTTTCTAAATTACTCACTAAATTTGAGTACCTTCATCATATTTCGGTATTCACACAAAAAAATATTGGCGATTCAGTGGTACGATTTTTCAACCAATATATACGATTCCTATTACAAGGTGGTATTGATGAATACGAGGATGATTCTGAGTATGCACCAAGTGGATGTGTATCATTCCTAACGATTCACCAATCTAAAGGTTTGGAATTTCCAATTGTAATTGTAGGGTCTCTAGAATCTACGCCGAGAAAGCAGTATACAGACATTGATGAGCTATTACAAACTGACTTTTATCAAAAGCCACCCTTTGAACCAATAGAACGGACGAAAATTTATGACTTCTATCGACTATATTACACGGCTTATTCGAGAGCGCAAAATTTACTCGTTTTAAGTTGTCAGGAGAATGTGGCGAATGGGCCAGGAACGAGAAATATACCATCCAAATACTTTACTGAATCTTATGGTCAACTAAAAAGTTGGCGAGATGAACCAACTATTTATAATATCGAATTAGCGCAGGTAAAGGATGTTAATATTAAGCGAGAGTACTCTTTCACATCTCATATTAATTTATTTGAAACATGTGCTTTACAATATAAATTTTATAAAGAACTAGGTTTTGCACCTGTACGTCAGGGGGCAACAATCTTTGGTACATTAGTTCATCAAACAATAGAAGATATTCATAAATCTGCGCTGAAAAACGAAGCATATTTAATCACCGAAGCAAATATCGAAGATTGGTTTAATACTAATTATCAGCACCTGTCTAAACGAGAGCGTGTATACCTAGCACCACAAACACAAGAAGCTGCATTGAAACAAGTGAAAAGTTATGTAGAAAAACAGTATGGTGACTGGTCCCATATTCAAGAGGCGGAAGTTGATGTATCCTTAGTAAAGGATAAATATATTCTCAAGGGAACAATCGATTTAGTAAAAGGTGACGGAGATACAGTAGAAATTGTCGATTTTAAATCCGAAAAGAAACCAGATTTAGTAAAAGAGCAAGATGCACTTTATCGTTATAAGCGACAACTTGAAGTGTATGCACATTTAGTAGAAGAACGAACAAACTATAAAGTAAGCAAGATGCACCTTTACTATACAGGAGAAAAAGATAGTAATCCGTATGTTACGTTTGAAAAAGACACATCTGTAATTAATCAAACGATTAAATCTTTTGATCGAATTGTTGACCGTATAGAAAGTCATGATTATACAATCAAACAAAGACCGAAAAAACACTGTGGAAACTGTGATATGCGTTTTTACTGTGATCGAAATTTATGAGGTGAAATGAATGAGCAATGAACAAGAACCACAAAATGTAGAAGAATATATATTTGATGAGCCGATAAAAGGCTTTCCTACTTTGAATTGGAAAGGAAAGCGAGCATACACATCAACTCAATACTATCCAGCTCAATTAAAAGAGTCTTATGGAGAACCTCAAAATGGATGGATGAATAAAATTTTCTGGGGTGATAATTTACAAGTAATGAGTCATTTATTAAAAAAATATAGGGGACAATTCAAATTGATTTACATTGATCCTCCATTTGACTCTAAGGCTCAATATAAAAAATCTGTTTCTATAAAGGGCAAAAGCGCCGAGAATGATACTTCGTTTTTTGAAGATACACAATATAACGATATTTGGGCCAATGATGATTACTTACAATTTATGTATGAAAGATTAATTCTTTTAAGAGAGCTATTAGCGGATGATGGATCTATCTATTTACATTGCGATTGGCATAAGTCTCATCATTTGAGAATGATAATGGATGAAATCTTTGGAGAGAGTAATTTTAGAAATGAAATCATTTGGGTTCGTTCAACGAATCCTAAAGGATCTCAACACGAATCTAGAACTTTTAGTCACTTTACTGATACTATATTTTATTATGTTAAGACACCGTCAGCAGAACTGAATCTAAATGCTGTAAGAATACCTTTAACAGAAAAAGAAATCGAAGAAAAGTATAGTCGTAAAGATGAGACTGGTAGGTACTACGATGCTCCAATATTACGTTCAAATGGTATGGGGGAAAGACCGCATCTAGTATATGAATATAAAGGATTTACTCCTGGACCGGCAGGATGGCGTATGAAAAAAAGCTCATTAGAAAAATTAGATTTAGAGGGAAACTTAGGATGGTCTAAAACAGGTAAACCATTTAGAAAACTAAGACCTGAAAGTGATAAAGGTAAACCTGTAGGTAGCTTTTGGAATGATATATCTCTAATAAATTCACAAGCAGAAGAACGTGTTGGTTATCCTACTCAAAAACCAGTTAAATTATTGGAGAGAATAATACTAGCATCTTCCAAACCTGGGGATATTGTTTTTGATTGCTTTATGGGGTCAGGAACTACACAAAACGCTGCAATGAATTTAGGGAGAAAATTTATAGGTGCAGATATTAATTTAGGATCTATTCAAACTACCACAAAAAGACTCATCAATGAAGTGAGAAAAATAGATGCTCTCTTAAAAGCAGACTCAGGGCAAATGACATTTAAAACTGAATTTGAAGACGAAGTTACTTCCGATAGTATATCGGAATATTATACAGGCTTTAATGTTTATAATGTTAATAATTATGATGTTTTCAAAAACCCTGTTGAAGCAAAAAATATATTATTAGAAGTTTTAGAAGTACAACCTTTGATTTCAAATTCAGTGTTTGATGGAGAGAAAGACGGCGCGATGGTGAAAATAATGCCTGTTAATAGAATAACTACTAAAGCCGATTTGAATGACTTGATTACAAATATAGATTATAAAATGTATGAAAAACGTCAACAAGAAAACCCAATGCAAATTGTCGAAAATATAATATTAGTATGTATGGGACACGATTCAGAAATAGGACCATATTTACAAAAGGAAATACCATTTAAAGTGAAAGTTGAAGTAATAGATATTTTACGAGATCGTTCAAAATTGGAATTTAAACGTGATTCGGAAGCTACAGTATCAATTCAAAATGGAAAATTATTGATAGATAGTTTTTATCCGATGAACCTTTTACAAAAACTCAGCATTATGCAAGAAAATGTAAGTAATTGGAAAGAGCTTGTTGAATCAGTAATGATTGATTGGAACTATGATGGTGCAGTTTTAGAACCTACAATCCTAGATATACCTGCAAAAAATGAATTTGTTGAAGGTGTATATGAAATTCCGGAAGATGCGGGTACTATTCGTGTGAAAATAACAGATCTATTGTCTGAATCGTTAGAGGTGAGTATCGAAAATGAGTAAAAAGAATTCTTTCGCTTTAGACTTTGCTTTCCATACACACCTATGGGATTTCTACTTTCAAAATAAAGCACGTATTCGTACAAAATATAAATTGTTGTCAAAGAAGTTTTTAGATTTTAATAATTATCAAAATCCAACTTCTTTTTTACGTCAACCACAATTTGAAGCGTTAGAAATCTATATTTTCTTAAAGGAATATCAAGACAACAAGAAAATTCATGACATATTTACTGATTGGTATGAAAGAAAAAACGGTTTTGAAAAGCGCGATGATATGGGTCTGGATAAGAATGAACAAATGTCTTGGCTTGCGCTAGAAGTAGATCAGTATAAAAGTGTATTTACTCGAATGAAAAAGTTTGAATTAACTTATGCTAACTATATTTTTGCGTTAACGATGGGCACGGGTAAAACAATCTTAATGGCTACTTGTATTTTCTACGAATTTTTATTAGCTAATAAGTTTCCAAAGGATAAGCGCTTTTGTCATAATGCGATTGTATTTGCACCAGACAAAACCGTTTTAGAATCTCTACGTGAAATTCAAACATTCGATAAATCAAAAGTAATTCCGCCTGAGTATTTAGCCTGGCTAGATAGCAATTTAAAGATCCATTTTTTAGAGGATACTGGTACAACATTAAATACGATTGATCGTTCAAAATATAATATTATTATTTCAAATACGCAAAAGATTATTTTAAAACGTCAACATAAGGAAAAATCAAAGATCGAAACATTTTTTAATTCCGCCTCATCAACAGGCTCCGCCTATGATCAACTAGGCGATTTATATGGTTTTGACGAGCCTTTAGAGGAAGGCGAATTACTGGGCAATCAAAGATTTTCTAAATTAACTCGCTTAGGTAATTTAGGTGTATTTATTGACGAAGCACATCATGCTTTTGGTGATGCTCTAGCAAGGGATATGGGGCTGAAAGCAGCTAAAACTAGTCTACGATTAACGATTAACGAGTTAGCATCTTCTCTTGAAAAATCTGGTACATCTGTGATCGGGTGCTACAATTTCACTGGTACACCATATTCGGGTAAAGAAGTTTTTCCTGAAGTAGTCTATTCTTATGGTTTACAAGAAGCTATAAATAAAGCGTATTTGAAAAAGGTTCATATTGAGGGTTATACAAATCCGAAATCAAAGGAATTTCTACGAATTGCAGTAAAAGATTTCTGGGAGAAGTACAATAATCAAAGGTACGAAGGAATGTTACCTAAACTCGCAATTTTTGCTAGTACCGTAGAAGAGTTACAAAATGAATTACGTCCAGAATTAGAAGAGACCTTAAATGATTTAGGTATTCCAATTGATAAAATTTTGGTGAATGTTGGTGATGATAAAATCACCTCAAATGATGACATTCGAGAATTTAATAAGTTAGATTCGCCTGGATCTAACAAGCAATTCATCCTATTAGTAAATAAAGGACGCGAGGGGTGGAATTGTCGTTCATTATTCGGTGTAGCATTATATCGAAAACCTAAATCAAAGGTATTTGTACTACAAGCTACAATGAGATGTTTACGAGCAATTGGACCAGTGCAAGAAACAGGACAAGTTTATTTATCAGAGGAGAACTTAGAGATTTTAGATGATGAGTTAAATAAAAATTTCCGTTTAAATATCGAAGATTTAAACAAAGTAGAAACTAATAAAGAAAAATATAAAATTAGATTAGTTCCACCTCCTGTTAAAGTTACATTAAATAGGACACAAAAATTACATTCATTAAGAGATAAAACTATTACAGGTGTAATTAATTTTGAACTAGGTAAAATTGATTTAACAAAGTACCAATTAAAACGAATTAGTCAGGATGGGTTAAAAGGTAATCGGAAAATCAGTGAAGATTTAAAAGATGAAAGAGACAAAAGACAATTTAGTCAATACACATTAGTGGCTGAAATTGCTAAATACCTCAATAAATCCTGTATTGAAATAGAAGATCTTTTATTGAATTCATTACCTGGTATCGAGCAACTCGTAGAATTAGTAAGTGATTATAATGACGTATTGTATGATCATATTATTCCTAAACTTTTTGAGTTCCTTTATGAATTAAAACCTTACGAAAGTAAAGAAGAATATCAAATCGATTTAGTTAAGGAACCAAGAGAGGGTTACTATCAGGTAACTGCAAAGCCAGAGCTAGTTGCAGAGTTATCACAAAGTGAATATACAGCCTTTAAAGAAAAAAGCTTTCATTTAGACACGTATTGTTTTGATTCAAAACCTGAGAAAAGATTTTTCGAAGATGTTGTCAATCTGCAAGATATAAAAAAAATCTATTTCACTGGTATGCTGACTCATGGCCAGACGGATTTTTATATTCAGTATATTGATCCAGACTCAAATATTGTAAGAAATTATTACCCCGACTTTTTAGTTGAAAAGACTAATGGAGATTATGTAATAGTTGAAGTTAAAGGTGATAATAAAATTGAAGATCCTGTAGTTTTAGCTAAAGAACGTGCAGCTAGAGAAACTGCGGCTGCAAGTAGAATGGAATATAAAATTATTAAAGGTAGCGAAGTAATGAATGGAGAATCTAATAATATTTTTTAAAGTTCACTATGTGTTTTACAGGAGTTCTTATAGGATGTCTTGAAGAACATGCATATTAATTTGATCAAACCATTTTATAAAAGCTAACTTAATAAGTTAATAAAAAGGACTCATTTTGATCAATCTTTGTTCAAAATGAGTCCTTTTCCCTTCCATATATTAGTAATAAAGAGGGGGATGCGACTAAGTTATAGACTGAACATTAATTAGGATGAATTCTTACAACTAACCTTGTGAAGGTGAAAATTTTGTGTGTTATTTTGAAATTTGTTGATTTAAAATAAAGTTTGATAAAACCCTGTTAATTAATAAAGGGTTTTCTTTTTACCCTTAAAACATTTACTTTAAAAATTAAACCACATGTTGAATATTTCTTAAAAAATAAAAAAAGGTGAAGAATTATTTAACATTAGTAGAAAAGGGAGAGTTAGAAATGAATAAGCGAGACTTTTCAATCATTTTTAGGGGAGAATATGAACATTTTTTTACTAACGAAAACATTACTTGTGAGCAGATATATGAGTTACAACGAAATAACGAAATGCTTAATACCGAGTTAATAATATTAAGACTACTGTGTTGCTATTGTGGAATAAACAGCCAAGTGGATATAAAAGAGGTAGTTCCTTTTCTAAATAAACGTTACAAAGCAAAAACTCATACTCTTGGGTTTAATTATGGAAAAGAACAACAGTTAGACAATACTGTAGAAGTAGATGGTAAGCTGAAAATTGTAATGTCAATCAAGGGAAGCGAAAAGAAAGGTGATTTAAGAAAAGCTTGCCTTATAAATCCCTTAATTGTGAAATATAAAGATATTTTTCTTAAAGGTAACGAAGGAAAATTCAAGGTTGGCGAGAAAATTCCTGTTCCCTTACAAGATATGGCTAGAATATGGAATGTAAAAGAAATGGGTCACAATTTTCAATCAATCACAATAACGTATGATAAGGAACCATTAAGAAATGATAATGATTGGTATTCCCTATTTGAAAAAGAACCCTATAATCACAGATATTTATTCCTAAAAGGAAATAAGAACTATTTTTTCGAAGAATTAGAAGCTAAGTTACCTTTAATAAAAAGGTACAAAAAAATATAGACCACCACGAGCCTTAAATGAATTAAATTAAGTGATTACAACCTTCGATTAACAGAAATACTACTTTTTCTTGTTCAACAAACGGGCACGATTGTTGAAAATCATAGGTAGAAAATGATCAAACTTTTTTATAAAAACCAAACTTAAATCTGCTGAAGAAGAATCCATTTTGATCAAACTTTTTTTCAAAATAGATTCTTCTTATTTATCGTAAATATGGGTTTACGAGGCACTTTTAATCAAACTTTATTTTAAAGCTACAACATATTAACTTGTGTGCTTTAGGGCACATATAAAGTATAAAGTTTTTGTAGTAATTTTATATTAAGGCTTCTACTTTTTATGAAACAACTAATCCGTCTTCAAAAAGTTCAGATTCCCAAGAACTTATTTGACTCAATTTGATTTCAGGGGCTATATCATTATTTTTCTTTAGATGCGTCTCTAAATGGATTGGGTTAAGTAATTTTAGAAAGATAAGAATATCTTTTGCCGTTCTTACTTTTTCATCTCGATCAATGAAGGGGTAAAAATCTTTATCCATAAAAATATGTGCACGGTTCTCAAGATGACTGTCACCATGTAACACCAATCTATACATACTATTACTAAAATGCTCCTGATATTTTGGTTCTTTAGGTAGTTGATTTAGAATTCTAGAATCTGTAGTTAACTTATCAATACCCATTTTATAATTGAAGGTTCCAAATGCTTCAAGTACTTTTCTCATAGTATTTCCTATAGAATTTTCATACGTATCTTGATTTACCCCACTTGCATATTCATATATTTGTTGTAAAAACAAGCTATAATCGTTACTAACATCTTTAAAAGGAATTAAAGCATGGTTCATTAATTTAGATTTTAAAATCTCTTTATTTCCTTTTATTCCGATGTCGTTGTAGATTTTCTCTACATTATAGAATACTTCTAAATCATGGGTGAAGAATATAGCCTTACTTTCAGCGTTACCACTGTGAATTTGATTTAAGATAAATCTTAAAAACGAATATATGCCTATCTTATTCTCAAAATCAAAACTAGAAATTGGATCATCTAGTACTAATATACAAGGAGAAGAAAATTTATCTTCTTCAGATTTATTTTGGAACATTAGTGAGAAATAATAGCTTAAAGCTACTGCATTCCTTTCTCCAATAGATAGAGATTTTAATTGAATTTGCTCCCCACGGGATTTTATGATGTATCGATTATTATCTGCATGTAGTGTTAATCTGTCTTTAGCATAAAAAATGAAACTTAAAAATTTATTTATTGTATCACAAGCAATTTCTGTGTTTGCTATTTGTGCCTTCAAACTAGTTAAATAACTCTCTACTTTTTCTAATGCATTTGTTCCTTGTTTTATATTGAAGCAGAGTTTTTTATAATTTTGTCTTTTATCTAAATAATTATTATAGTCTTCTTTATTTTCTTTTAAAGCTATCTGTTGATTTATCTCAATTAATTCTTGCTTAATAGCCTCAATTTTTGAAATTTGTAAATTAAATTCTTCAATTTGATGTTTAAATTCATCTAAAGTCTCATTAATTAATCTATGTACTTTTAAAATTTCAAATTCAAGATGTATAGGTATATAAACATTTATTTTTTTTGCAGATATACTGTCATTAATTAATTCAACTTGACGATTATATTCTGTATACAGTTCTTTAAGTTTATAAATTTTATCTTTATTGTCAAAATTATCATAAGCTGAAAAATCAAATTGAATGTAATTTATATTAAGTTTTTCCAAATCTCTTATATGGAGTTTGGCATCTTCAGTTTCTAATATCAGAGACAGTGACTTTAAAACTGATTGTTTATATTCATTACTTAAATCTTGATAGCATACTGGACAATGAGTTTTTTCTTCTAAAGATAGAATTTCCGTAGATTGGTTTAAGAAGTTATTATTATTTTCTTCAATAATATTTAAAATTTTCTTTTCACGCTCTGTTAAATCAGGTATAGGGATTTCAAGCGATAAATGACGCCTGATTATTTCAATGTCCTTTGAAATATTATGTATATTTTGAGGGACTGGAAGTAGACTTGCTTGTTTAGAAGTTTCATAAATATTATATTTAGTTGTGTATCTCTCTTCTAAACATTCAAGATCCTCTTCACGTTCTTGAATGTGCATTAAACTATGTACACCTTGCTCACTTACGGGTGAGTTTGTTTTATTACCAAGAATTTTTCTTTGTCGTTCAGCCCATTTTCTTCGAAGTTTTTCTATAATTTTTCCTAAATAATAGTCTGGTGCATCTGTAGAACTTCTATCTAAATAAACTCTTTCACGATCTCTTAAATCAGATAATTCTTTTTGGCGTTCTGATATTTCTAATTCTGTTTTTGTTATTTTTTCTGAGATATCTTGTTGAGCGCCTAACATAACAATTGTATCTAAGCCTTCTTCTTTAAAATGAACATTATTCAAAATAAAGTCTTCATTGTAGACAAAAATAGGTACTTCCTTAAGAGTTTCTTCTGAAATTACATTCCTAGTTTCGTTATCCTCACCCAATTCCTTGAATATTAGAGTTTCGTAATTCCCCTTGTGTAAGGGGTCCATTAACGTAACTCTTTTCTCATAAAAAGCTTTAGATAAACTGGATTTACCACTTCCATTTTTTCCATAGATAATTGAAGATTTTTGATTAACTTTATCAAAAAAAGCAAATTCACTATTTTCTTTAAAGCAAGCTCCTTTAATTTCAATAGCTGAAAAATTCATCTTCATAGATCCCTCCTATAATGTGATATGAATATATATTACTATATTTTTAAATCACGATAATTATAAAATCTATCAATTAAAGTAAATTACTATACTAATTCCGCAAAGTTGGAAACATAATATATAAATTATAAAATTAAATTTGCTTCTTTTTGAATGAACTTCTATTTTATAAGAGGGCTGATTAAAACTTATTTAGAATTCTTTGATTGAGGGGATAACATATCACATCTTTTTTTGTAAACGCAGCAAGTTCATTCGAAATTTTGCGTCTTTCTTACAACCACCTGATATTTATTTTAAACTCACAACTTATATTTGGATATTATTTTGTAAATCACAGATAGTAATTTCTAAATAAAAAGTGAACTATGTATACTTTTTATTTATGTGCAATTTAATAAACTCTAGATATTGTTGTTAAATCAAAGGTGTAACATGTTTTAAGATTTATGTACAAGAAAGTTTTATAGAGATAATCCAGCGTCTGTAGCGACAATAATTTCATTTACATCTTTTCTAAGTAGCTGGCTTTTCACAGCATTAAACTGTTTACCAGTTTGTTTAATAACCGTTAATTTCAAACGCTCCGGTAGCATCGGTAAGTCTTCTAAATTCCACTTTTTATATTTCACATCATAGCTTTCTGGATCTGCTAATGTAACGAGATGACCTAAAGCCCAAGTTACAATATATTTACTACCTTCAAGATAACCGTTTCCTTTTTTATCACACTTCAGTACACGAGCAATATCTCGCGCAACGGAAGGTTTTTCAGCGATTACAACGCTTTTTGACATATTAAAAACATCCTTTCAAATTTCCATAAGTTAAATATAGCATACATTTTCTTGAGATTCAGTTTCGCTCGAGGTTTGAGCTGTTTTAGTGGAATGAACAAAACTCCCACTGATTAAAGTTTCACTTTATACGGAAAAGTAAAGAACTTGTTATTTTACTAGAATAAGAGTAGACTTTGAAGTAGATGAATAAGAAACACATGGGAGTTTGTGGATGCAAACTGAGAGTATGACTAATCCGTCATTGACCATTTGAACCTGTTGGATAATGCCAGCGTAGGGAGAGTGTAAAAGCACATGTTCAGGCACTTTGCATACGCGCAAAGTGCCTTTTTGTGTATCTCCCATCATTATAGTTAGGAGATGAAAAGGATGAATATGAAAGAAATTAGTAAAGTAGTGGATTTAGTGAGGGAATCTAATCCGCTCGTTCATAATATTACAAATGTTGTTGTAACAAACTTTACAGCGAACGGTTTGTTAGCACTAGGGGCATCGCCTGTAATGGCGTATGCAAAAGAAGAAGTAGCAGAAATGGCTAGCATTGCGGGAGCGTTAGTATTAAATATGGGAACACTTCGTCCCGAGGAAGTAGAAGCGATGTTACTTGCTGGTAAGTCGGCTAATACGAATGATGTACCAGTATTGTTTGATCCTGTTGGCGCAGGAGCAACATCGTATCGAACAGAAGTTGCGAGACATATTCCAGCTGAAATAGATCTAGCGATAATTCGTGGGAATGCAGCTGAAGTAGCTAACGTTATTAATGAGAGATGGGAAATTAAAGGGGTAGATGCTGGTACTGGAAATGGCAATGTTGTAAATATTGCAAAACAGACAGCAGAGGAATTGAATACAGTTGCGGTCATTACTGGAAAAGAAGATGTCGTTACAGATGGAGAGCGAACGATTCTTATTCGAAACGGTCACTCTATTTTAACAAAGGTTACTGGAACGGGTTGTTTACTAACTTCTGTAATAGGAGCATTTATTGCGGTAGAAAAAGATTATGTAAAGGCAGCAGTAGCAGCAGTAACATTTTATGGTGTAGCTGCGGAACTAGCAGCTGCTAAGACGGTAGAAAAAGGGCCTGGTAGTTTCCAAATTGAATTTTTAAATCAATTAGCGAATACAACTTCCGGTGATGTTGAGAAGTATGGGAAGATTGAGGAGTTAGAGTAAGGGGATGAAACACATGATGCGCATTGAAACCAAGAAAATGTCTAACCTATTACAAGTGTATTTTATTATGGGAAGCAATAATTGCATGAAGGATCCGTTAGCTATATTGAAAGAAGCGTTAGACGGTGGAGTGACACTTTTTCAATTTCGTGAAAAGGGAGAAGGGACTTTAACTGGAGAGGATAGAGTGCGTTTTGCAAAGAAATTGCAGGCGCTTTGCAAGGAATATGGTGTTCCTTTCATTGTAAATGATGATGTAGAATTGGCCGTTGAATTAGATGCAGATGGTGTTCATGTAGGACAAGATGATGAAGGGATTGCATCTGTTCGTGAAAAGATGGGAGATAAAATTATCGGTGTATCTACACATACAATTGAAGAAGCAAAATGGGCGATTGAAAACGGAGCTGATTATTTAGGAGTTGGCCCTATTTTCCCAACGAGTACGAAAAAAGATACGAAAGCTGTTCAAGGAACGAAAGGTTTAGCTCATTTTAGAGAACAAGGAATTACAGTGCCGATTGTTGGTATCGGTGGGATTACAATTGAAAATACTGCTGCCGTTATAGAAGCGGGTGCGGATGGTGTTTCAGTTATTTCTGCAATTAGTCTAGCGGATTCTGCGTATGAAAGTACGAAGCGATTAGCTGGGGAAGTAAATAAGTGTTTGTAGATAAAAGACCATGTAGTATGAAAATACTACGTGGTCTTTTGTCGTATAAAACAAAATATGCCGCCTAAACTAGTATGTATAAACATATATTGTTTCGGAGGCGAAGGCATGATTGTATTTCAGGATATTATAGCTGCTTATGAGAAAATGAAGGGCATTGTACATATGACCCCATTAGATTATTCAAGTACATTTAGTGAGTTATCACAGAATGAAGTGTATTTAAAGCTGGAGAATTTACAAAAGACAGGCTCTTTTAAAGTACGTGGTTCTTATAATAAAATGGTTTCTCTTGAGAAAGGTGATTTAGAAAATGGTGTTGTTGCGGCATCTGCTGGAAATCATGCGCAAGGAGTCGCTTATTCTAGTAATATGCTTAGTATTCCTTGTACGATTGTGATGCCAAAAGGTGCTCCGTTAAGTAAGGTACTTGCGACAAAAAAGTACGGTGCACATGTAGAATTACAAGGTGATGTATTTGATGATGCATTAGCTTATGCACTAGATTTAAAAGAGAAGACAGGAGCGAAATTTGTACATCCATTTGATGATGAAGCAGTAATTGCTGGTCAAGGTACAGTCGGTCTGGAAATATTACAACAGCTGGAAGAGGTAGAGGCTGTTATTTGTCCTATTGGAGGTGGAGGATTAATTGCAGGAGTTGCGATGGCAATTAAAGAACAAAAGCCATCAGTGAAAATATATGGGGTGCAGACACTTGCTTGTCCGGGAATGAAACAGTCACTTGAGGAAAAGAAGGTAATAACAGTAGAGTCGACGCCAACTATGGCGGATGGAATCGCGGTTAAAAGGCCAGGTGATTTGACTTTTGAACTTGTACAACGTTATGTGGATGATGTGTTTTGTGTAGATGAAATGGAAATTGCACGAACGATGTTAATGCTTCTTGAACGGAACAAATTGTTGGTTGAAGGGTCTGGTGCGAGCTCATTAGCTTCTTTGCTTTATCACAAAGTCCCAATAAAAGAAAAAAAGGTCGTATCCGTACTAAGTGGTGGAAATGTCGATGTAAACTTTATTTCGCGTATTATTGAGCATGGAATGGTTGAAGCAGGACGCTTCATTCACATCGCGACAATGATTAAAGATAAGCCAGGCTATTTGCATCATTTGCTCGAGATTGTAACAAATTTTGAAGCGAATGTATTAAATATACATTTAGAACGGATTGGTACAAAGGTATTTCCAGGATATGCGCAATTGCACTTGTCATTAGAAACGAAAGATAGAAATCATATTGAAGAAATATTGAGTGGTTTAAAAAAGAAAGGGTATGTTGTAGAAGTTATTGATTGAAAAAATTAAACAAACGTTTAATTAAAAAAGCACAAACCCTTTTAATTTATAGGTTTGTGCTTTTTATTTAAAACATAATTGAAATTAAGAGCATTCCAATTCCGATAGAAGTAAAGGTTGCGATTAAGCCGGGAATCATGAAGCTATGATTTAAAACGTATTTACCGATACCTGTTGTACCAGTGCGGTCGAAGTTAATGGCAGCAACAATTGTTCCGTAGTTTGGAATGAAGAAGTATCCGTTTACTGCAGGGAACATAGCAATCAGTAATGCTGGCGGAATACCAAGAGATAGTCCAAGTGGCATTAAGGCACGAACTGTTGCTGCTTGGCTGTACAGTAAAATAGATAGAATGAATAATGCGATAGCAAATAGCCATGGTGCACTTGTAACTAAGTGCTGAATTGATCCTTGAATCATATTTAAGTTTCCGTTAAAGAAAGTATCTCCCATCCAAGCGATACCGAAAATAGCAACAACCGCTGTTGCTCCAGCTTTAAAGACGTTACCAGACACAATGCTTTCTACATTTGGTTTACAGAAAATAATAATAAGAGCTGCGATGGTTAACATAACCATTTCAATTGTGTTTGGCATGGAAAGACGAACTAACTTCCCGTCAACCATCCATCCCGGACGAAGTGCTTCAAATGAACCAAGAAGTACGACAAGGAAAGTTCCTACTAGGAAAAGAATAACTGATAATTTAGCGCCTTTTACACCTACAAATTCTTTTTTCTTTTCAAGCTTAGGAATCATACCTTCTTTTAATCGTTTTAAGTATTCAGGGTCTTCATTTAGTTCTTTCCCCATTTTACTAGCAACGAATGCAGCTACCATACAAGCGATGAAAGTAGAAGGGATACTTACTTTTAAAATATCTAATAAGGTAATTTTATAGTCAGCTAACATTGCTAAAAGGGCAACTGTGGCAGCTGAAATGGGACTAGCTGTAATTGCTTGTTGAGAAGCGATTACGGCAATTGACATTGGTCGTTCCGGTCTAATTCCTGATTCACGAGAGACTTCTGCGATAACAGGAAGTACAGAATAGGCAACGTGACCAGTGCCAGCACATAGTGTGAACAAATAAGTAACAATTGGTGCGAAAAATGTAATGCGCTTTGGATTTTTTCGTAAAGCTTTCTCAGCTAGATGAACAAGATATTCCATTCCTCCAGCGGCTTGCAAAGCACCAGCGGCAGTAATTACTGCTAAAATCATAAGCATTACATCGATAGGAGGAGCGGTTGGTTGTAAGTGGAAGACAAAAACGAGTATTGCCATACCAACTCCACCCATTACTCCTAAGCCAACTCCGCCTAGGCGTGCACCAATAAAAATGCAGAGTAATAAGGTAAGAAATTGTAGCCAAAACATGATAAATTACCTCCGAAATTCATAAGTTAAGATATATTCGAATAATTTAATTTAAATGAAAATTAGTGAAATATCCGAAGGGATCTTTGATTTATATACGTTTTTTATTATATAACATAAAAAAAGTAACATTCACGTATTTTGTTAAATTATTTCGAAAAAATAATACATTGGAATTTTATATTTATATCTCTAAATAAGTAGACATTTTAATTTAAATGTTGTAACCTTGGAAAGAGAATAATTTAATTCTCATAGAACTCCCATATCGTTCAACTCGTTCAGCGAGAAAGGCAAACTGATGGAAACATGAGGGCGCAAAACTATAGGGGCTAAGGTCGAAAGGCTATGCTAGCCAGTTACCGGACGGATAGGGTTGGTCTTGACCAATGCTTTTTACATTGGTCTTTTTTTATTCTCGAACATATTGAGAATCATTTCAAACAAAATATTGATATATTTTGTTTTTTTGTTTTAAGTAATTAAGGAAGGTGAATATTGATGAAAAAGTATTGGCATAAGTTATCGTTTCTTCAAAAGAACGTCTTATTAACTGTATTAGTTATTTTGACGCTTGTTGGAAGTATGGGCGCGTTAAGTTTCAATTTGTTTCAAAATAGTATGATGTCTTTATTTGAAAGGCAGTCTATTGAAACAGGAGAGATAGTAGTACATGACTTGGATACAGAATTAGTTAAAGATATGGCGAAAGATCCTACAACCGAAAGAGTGAAAAAAGAAAAGTTAACAGAGCAATTAGATGAAGTGACAAAAGGTTTAAAAAGTGTGGGACAAACGTATGTTACAGGAGCAAAGCCGAATGAAAAACGAGAATTACAACTCGTTGGTTTGACTACAGAGCTAACAAATGCAGTGCCTGTAAAGCCGGGAGATTATTATGAACAACCGACTCATTGGATGGATGCATATGATAAAGTGATGGACACGAAAAAGGCCCAAATGACAGAAGTATATGAAGATGAATTAGGTTCGTGGGTGACAATATTAGAACCAATTAAAGATGGAGAAAACAATATTGTTGCAATTGTTGCGGCTGATTTAGATGCTTCTATCGTTCCTAGTACAAAGAAGAATTTTTTGATACAGGGTTTACTATTTATTATTATTTCATTAGTAATCGCGACTATTGCTCAATTCTTTATCGTACGTAACTCGTTAGCTCCATTAAAAGATTTACGAGAGGGATTACGTAAGATTGGTGAAGGTGACTTAAGTATTAAATTAAAAGAAAGACCAGATGATATTGGAATTATTAATGTTTATTTCAATGATACGATTGAGAAATTTAAAGGGATTATAGATAAAGTTAGGCAGACCGCTGAGCAAGTTTCTTCTTCTTCACATGAATTGTCGGCAAGCACAGAGGAAAATAGCATGGCAGTTCAAGAGATTGCAAGTTCTATTGAAGGTTTAAGAGTAGGGGCACAGTCTCAAGAAACTTCAGTCCAACAATGCTTAGGAATTGTGCATGGAATGGAAGATAAGGTAGAAGAGATAACTGGAGCTGCGAAACAAGTTGCGGTTGCCTCAGAAGGTATGGAGCAACATTCAATTGAAGGTAATGAAGTGATTGGACAAATTATTAATCAAATGAGTTTAATCCAAAATGCAGTGAAAGATTTATCTTCTATTATTTATTCGTTAGAAACAAGATCAAAAGAAATTAGTGATATTGTAACTGTAATTACAGGTATTTCAAATCAAACAAATTTATTAGCTTTAAATGCTTCTATTGAAGCTTCTCGTGCTGGAGCAGCTGGAAGAGGATTTGCAGTTGTTGCTGATGAAGTACGTAAATTAGCAGAACAAACTGAAACGTCAGCGAAAGATATAGCAAAATTAATTAGTGAAACACAAGCTGAAACAGAAGAGGCTGTAGTTTCAATGCAAAAAGGTTCAAAAGAAGTAGAATCTGGAATTACACTTGTTCAAAGTAGTGGTGCTTTCTTTGAAAAAATCTCGAAATCAGCACAATCTGTTAAAAATCAAGTGAAAGCTGTTTCTGGCAATTCGAGTGATATTTTACAAAATAGCCAGAATATCGTTCAAGTCGTAAATGAATTATCACATATTGCAAATACTTATGCGAATAGTAGTAGTAATGTTGAAGAAAGCATGAAGGAGCAAGAAATATCAGTACAAGATATTGCAGAATTAGCGACTTCTTTAAGTTGGCTTTCTCAGGAATTGCAAGAGCTAATTGGTGAGTTTAAAAGCGAATAAGGAAAAGTGAAACTTTAATCAAGGGGGCAGCCCCCTTGATTATGAGTTGAACAAATCTGCCCGTTAATACGGGATAAAGAAGGTGTGAATTTTCACACCTTTATTATATTTAGGAGAGGAATTTACATAAATATGAAATTGGCGATTTCTTATAATGGGATGGTAAAAGAATTTTTAGGGAAAGTAGAAGGGAGTATTCAAATACCTAAAGATGCGCAAAAGATAGAGTTTGGAATAAAAAGAAAAACTATACCATTTCCAAAATTGACTCATATTGTAGATTTAATAGGAGCGACTGCGACGTGGTTATATCATATTTCTAAAGAAAAACATATTGTCGTGCTTTATCATGTAAGAGGAAGGTTATTTCCGATTACTATTGAAGTTTCTAATTTTCTCTCCTATGAAAGTTTGAATTTACAGATTGAAGAGCAACTGGAACAAATTAAAGAAATGAATAAGGAAGAAATAGAAGAGTTTCAAAACGGTAATACATTATATGAAATGTCACCTATTATTATTGGTGAAACGTATTATGAGCTACAAGACAAGAATACGTTACAATTTGTATTCAATAAAAATATGCAAAGTGTAGAAATGATATTTAATAGCGTTAATTGGAAAGAGACAACGATTACTCGTTATGCACAACAAATACAAGGTGTTTTAATTTATACATCACAAAATTCTAATAAATGCATAAAACATTTTAGTGTTGTTACAGAGGCCGAGATGGCACTTTATAGTCAAGTGAATGATACGACAGCAGTATATCCTGAGAAAAGTATCGTCGATATGTTCTATAATACTGTTACTCAATTTCCAAATCGTATAGCTTTATCTTCAAGGGAAGGTACTTTAACTTATGAGGAGCTAAATAAAAAAAGTAATCAAATAGCTCATATGTTAATGAAAAACGGCGTCCAATTAGGAGACTATGTTGGAATATTTATGAAACGTAGCATAGACACAGTAGTAAGTATGGTAGCTATATTAAAAGCTGGTGCAGCGTATGTTCCGATTGATCCAGATTATCCGGAAAGTAGAATACAGTACATTATTCAAGATAGCCAAGCGAAAGTTATATTGATGAAAGAGACGCCTATAACATGTGATGGGGTTCAAACAGTTTCAATGTATGATAGTGAAACTTATGAAGATATAGATGTAAAGTTGTCTATTCATTGTGATGATGTAGCTTATATGATTTATACATCTGGTTCAACAGGGAATCCAAAGGGAACGATGTTAGCACATAGAGGCGTTGTTAATCTGTACACTTGGATGCAAAAGCAATATGAATTGACAGAAGAGGATGTATTTGCCCAATTTCCTTCCTTTAGTTTCGATGCTTCTGTATGGGAGTCATTTGCTTCTTTATTCTGCGGAGGAAACTTGTATGTATTATTAGAGGAAGAGCGATTGTCTGTAGAAGCATTTGCAAATGCAATCTATAAAGTGAAAGCAACTTCGATCTTGGCATTAGCGACAATTTTTGTTCGACAAGTAGCAACTTATTTAGCAGAAGAAGATATATATAAGCTAGCTTCCCTGAAAAGAATTGCGATTGGCGGTGAAATGTTGCCTGTAGAGGTTATTAAATTGTGGAGAGAAAGAATAAGTACAAATGTTGAAATTCATAATGTATACGGACCGACAGAATGTACTGTAGTGACGACAACCTATAAAATACCTAATCAGTTAAATGAGGATGTTGCGAGTATTCCCATTGGTAAACCATGTGCTAATTATCAAGTTATGATTTTGGATGAGAATATGAATCTTTGTCCAATTGGTGTACCTGGTGAATTATATATAGATTCAGTAGGATTAGCAAAAGGGTATTTTAATAAGCCTAATAAAACAATTGAAGCTTTTATTCCGAACCCCTTTAATCCTATAGTTAATATATATAAAACAGGTGATATCGTTAAGTTGCTAGAGGATGGAAATATAGAGTTTTTACATCGGAAAGATGATCAAGTAAAAATTAGAGGACATCGTATTGAACTAGGAGAAATCCAAAGTAAAATTTCTCAAAATCATAATATAAAAGAAAATGCTGTTTTTGCTAAGAAGAGCAAGGAAGGTAGCCAATATTTAATCGCATTCTATACAACTTTGAACAAAAAGGAAATACCAGAATTAGTTTATCAGTTACAAGAGCAGTTACCGGATTATATGGTACCATCTAAATTAATTTATATTAATGAACTACTACTTACACCAAATAAAAAGGTTGATGTTAAAAAGTTAGCTCAATTAGAAGAAAAGTACGAGCCGGTTCGTCTACAGGAATATGTCGCGCCTTCTATTAAAGCGGAGAAACAGATAGCGAAAGCTTGGGCAGAGGTATTAGGAATTTCAAAAATTGGAGTGCATGATGATTTCTTTACAATTGGTGGACATTCGTTGAAAGTATTGAGAGTCTTAACATTGTTAAAAGAAGATTTTTCACATTTAACAATTCAAGATTTCTTTAAAGAAAGAACGATATATGGATTAGCTAGAATTGAGAGAGAAGTAAAAGTAGAGACAGAAGAAGTATTTCGTGAATATAAGGTGATTCACGAACCGAATACTATTACTTATTCGAATGTTTTAGAAGACACTAACATCTCAAATGTCTTTTTAACTGGAGCTACTGGTTATTTGGGGTCGCACATATTATATGAATTATTGAGAGATACATCTGCTACCATTTATTGTTTAGTAAGACCGACAAAAGATGTGCAACAAAGAATTATCGATACATTAACAAGCTACTTTAATGATATATGTGAAGAGTGGTTACAGCGTATACAGGCTGTACCTGGTGATTTGGGAGAAGAGTATCTTGGGATGAGCGAAGAGGAATTTATTTTAATTAGTTCTAAGGTCGATACGGTAATTCATTGCGGTGCAGATGTAAGACATTTTGGAGATGTAAAACAATTTAAAAATGTGAACGTCCAAGGCACGAGCCGTATGCTAGCGTTAGCCGAGAATGGTGCTACATTCCACTTTATCTCTACAATTGGTATTCCGATAGAATTAGCGGTAGAGCAATGGGATACATATATGGAAACAGGTGATTTCAATTATAATGTAGAGTTAGAGAATGTGTATTCCGATAGTAAACTACAGGCGGAAAATCTTGTTCGTGAAGCTTTGAAGAGCGGTATACGAGGGAACATTTATCGTGCAGGTAACCTAGCATGTCATTCAGAAACGGGTTCGTTCCAACAAAACATTGAAGGAAATGCATTTTATCGTCTTATTAAAACGATGCTTCTAATTGGAAAGGCACCAAATGTGAAGTGGAAAGTTGATTTTACACCAATTGACTTTGCCAGTAAGTCGATTGTATCGTATTTACAAGATCCAAAAATTGTAGGAGAGACGTTACATATTTGTCATCCACATCAAGTTGAATTTGAACATTTTATAAAGCTAATTGAGGGATGTGGATACAATCTTGAAATGGTTCCACTTTCGGAATATGTAAATATCGGGCTTGAATTAGCAAAAGGAAATGAAGAAATAGCAGAGTTAATTGCTTCTCAAGTTGCAGGAGATGGAGCACAGCAATCTGAAATTGTCATGGGTACTCGTAGAACAAATGAATGGATTAAGAAAAAAGAGCTGATAGTGCCAGCGATTAATAAAGAATTTATTCAGCTGTTATTAGCTCATGGTGAAAAAGTTGGATATTTTCCAAAAGTAATGAAATGATTATGTACGCTTTTGTTTGTTCAATAAAATAAATCATGCTACAATGAGAACGAATTAAGAACCGGGGAGCCAATTGGCTGAGAGGATGTAAGTATACATCGACCCTCAACCTGATCTGGATAATGCCAGCGTAGGGAGTTACTTTAAAGTGATGTAGCATAAGTTATTATAGAATAACTTGTATACAAGGCTTTCCTACATGGTAGGAAAGCCTTTTCTTTTTTTGGAAACATATTTTATAAGGGGGATTTTATTATGTCACAACAAGTTACAATGTCATTTTCAGTAGTACCGCAAGCAAAAACAAAAGATGTATATTCTGTTGTTGATAGAGCAATTGAAGTTATACAACAATCGGGAGTTCGTTATGAAGTAGGAGCAATGGAAACAACGTTGGAAGGAGAATTAGATGTACTTCTTGATGTCGTGAAACGTGCGCAGCAAGCTTGCGTCGATGCTGGAGCTGAAGAAGTGATTACTTCTATTAAAATCCATTATCGTCCAAGCACTGGTGTAACGATAGATGAAAAGGTTTGGAAGTACCGTGATGAATATGCAAAACCAGAAGCAATCTAAACTTATTACAACAATTTGGCTTATCCTTCTCATTGCGATATGGGAAGGATCTGTTTCATTATTTAAAATCGAACCGTGGATTTTACCAAAGCCTTCTGCCATTGTTCAAGAATTAATTGGAATGAAGGATTTACTATTACCAAATACGATGCAAACACTGCAGGAAGTTATAATCGGACTATTTTTTGCGATTTTACTTGGGACGAGTATTGCAATTATTATGGACGTGATACCTTTATTTCGTATTTTAATAAATCCGTTGCTCGTTATTTCGCAAACAATTCCAATCGTTGTACTTGCACCGTTATTTATTATTTGGTTTGGATATGGGATGTTGCCGAAAGTAATGGTCGTCATACTCGTTTGTTTCTTCCCAATTGCGCTTAGTATTTTAGAAGGTTTTCAAACTGTAGATAAAAATATGTTGAAATTGTTGCAAACAATGAAAGCAACGAAATGGCAAGTTTACCAGAAAGTAAAGTTTCCGGCAGTGCTCCCATACTTTTTCTCGGGTTTAAAAATTGCAGTTACATATAGCGTGATGGGGGCAATTATCGGAGAATGGCTCGGTGCAAGTGAAGGGTTAGGGGTTATGCTTACGAGAGCTACAAAATCCTTTTTAACTGCTCGAGTATTTGGTGTTGCAGCAATTATCGTCATGGTGACATTATGCCTGTATTTTATCGTGGAGTTTATGGCAAGAATAACAGCACCATGGATATATAGAAAGGACGGCAGAAAATGAAAAAAGGTTTAAAAATTATGTTAGCTGCTTTATTAGCAGTAAGTGTGGCTGGGTGTAATCCGGCGAAGAAAGAAGAAAGTGCAAGTAAAGATAAAAAAGTAAAAGTTGTTTTAGATTGGTTTCCAAATACGAATCATACTGGCTTATATGTAGCGAAAACGAAAGACTATTACAAAAAACAAGGGCTTGATGTAGAAATTATCCAGCCTGGTGATAATGTCACAGCAGAGCAGATGATTGCTTCTGGGAAAGCAGATTTTGCGATAAGCGCACAGGAAAATGTAACATTAGCTCGTGTTGAAGGAATCCCAGTTGTTTCTGTTGGTGCAATTATTCAGCATAATACCTCTGCTTTTGCATCACTAAAAAAAGATAATATGACGTCACCGAAAGACTTTGAAGGTAAACGTTATGGTGGCTGGGGAGGACCAGCAGAAGAAGCAACGTTAAAAACAATTATGGAGAAACATCAAGCTGATTTTAATAAAGTCGAAAAAATTATCTTAGGACAAACAGACTTCTTCAAATCAATCGGTCGTGATGCGGACTTTGAATGGATTTATTATGGATGGGATGGCATTGAAGCGAAGCGTCAAGGAAAAGAGTTAAATACGATTATGGTGAAAGACTTAGATCCAGCGCTTGATTTCTATAGTCCTGTTATTATTACGAGTGAAAAACATACGAAGCAAGATAAAGACTTCGTGAAAAAGTTTATGACTGCAACGACAGAAGGTTATAATTTTGCAATTAAAGAGCCGAAAGAAGCTGCTGATATTTTAATTAAAGCTGTTCCAGATGTGAATAAGGAATTAGTACAAGAAAGTCAAAAGTGGTTAAGTACGAAGTATCAAGATGATGCAAAAGCGTGGGGAGTACAGAAGGAAGAAGTTTGGACGAATTACATGAATTTCTTATACGACAACAAAGTTATTAAAAAGAAAATTGATGTAAAAGATGCTTTTACAAATGAATTCCTTCCAAGTGAAAAATGAGCGGATTACAAATAAAAGATATTGTGAAATCTTTCGATGGAAAGAATGTATTAGCAAATATTAGTGCCTCTATACAGGAGGGAGAGTTTGTCTCTTTTGTCGGTCCAAGTGGTTGTGGGAAAAGCACATTGTTAAATATGATTGCGAGTGTTGAAGAGCCAACGAGTGGAGAGGTATTTTATAATGAGGAACATGTGAGAAAACAAGATGTTGTAAGCTATATGCCACAACAAGATTTATTATTACCGTGGCGATCGGCTTTACAAAATATTGTTCTTCCATTAGAAATTGAGGGGAAATCTAAAAAACAAAGGTTAACAGAAGGAATGGAAGCATTAAAGCAGTTTGAGTTAGATGAATATGCGGATCATTATCCTGATGCATTATCTGGTGGTATGCGCCAAAGAATTAGCTTTCTTCGTACATACTTATGTGAGAAGCCAATTATGCTACTTGATGAGCCTTTTGGAAAATTAGATGCATTTACAAAAATGGAAGTACACAGTTGGCTTTTAAATTCTTGGCATCAAGAAAAGCAAACAATTGTTATGGTTACACACGACTTAGATGAAGCAATTTTACTTTCTGATCGCGTATTTATTTTATCTCAAAGACCAGCATCAATAGTTGGTGAAGTGCAAGTGAAATTACCTCGTCCTCGAACGATGGATATGTTAACATCATTGGAGTTAAAGAAGGATAAGGAAGAAATTTTAAGTGTATTAGCTCCTTATATGAAAAAATAGAAAAAGTCTTTTAACAGTTTTAATCGTTTCACATGAGCTTCTTTCTATGAAACGTGGATAACGAAAGTATGGAATATCGAAGAATGGAACGTTTAAAAATAATCACAAAGAAAAGGCCGTAGCTTATATAAGCTACGGCCTTTTCTTTGTGATTAACATGATTTTCGAGAACTCTTACATGAGAATTGTATGAAGAAGCACTCTTATGGTGCGCTTATAAGCGTGCTTTTTCTGCGATTATGTTTATATTTATAATAATATTAGACGCCTTTCCCTAATAGGCAACTATCTTTTTGTATATATAGATAGCTTGAAATGGAATGAAAATTATTCCTATATATAAAGAATAAGGTGATTAGTATGGGAAGACAATAGAAATTAAAGGAAATTCATGTAAAATTCAGATGAACTTCACGCAAACTTCATATTGAAAACTAAATATAATTATAATAGGTTATTGTAATTTTGATTTGTGATTTTTCGCAAAATTAAAAGTTTGAATTTAGGAAAGATTATTCAAACCTAAATTCAAACTTTAATGAAACAATTAAAGAATGTTACGTCTAGTTTTCGCTAATAACGGCATTTAAAAGTTCGGCAGGGTTACCTGTTCCTGCACCTCCTATTGTAATGAATCCACCAGGAGGAATTTCACCGTTCCATCCGGCATTTGTAATTACATAATGATTGTTTGTTTTACTACTAATTTTAGAATCCCAAACTTGTGTTAAATTGCCGTTATAATCAAATTCTAACTTCCAGTTTTTAATAGGGCTTGTGCCGTTATTTTTAATTACAATTGAGAAGTTATAGCCACTTCCCCAATTTGAAGTAACTGAAAATGTAGCCTTACCATTACCATCAGGAGGTGTTGTGTTAGCATCATCAGTTTTTACAATAATAGAATTAGGTTGTGATTTATTCCCGGTAGCGTCCTTTGCTAGTATTGAAAAAGTGTATTCCGTATTAGGTTTCAAATTTTTAATTGTAATGCTATTTGATGTTGTACTCCATTTTTCTTCCCCAGCAGTAACTTCATACTCAGTAACTCCTACATTATCAGTAGATGCAGTCCAGCTTAATTGGACTGAGCTTGAGGTTTTATTAGTAACCACAATGTTTTTTACGTTCGTTGGTGATTCAGTATCTTTTTGACTGATAGGTCCACCAAGTAATTCGGTTACTAACGTATCAAGCAATTTTGGACCACTACAGCTATATTTTGGACTTGTGCGACAGTCACCACTAAGTTCCCAAAACATTGCCCCACTTAAACCTTTCGTTTTTATATAATCTGTTTTATATTTCATAGATTCATTGTCATCGTAGCTAATAAATGTGCCTGTAGTAGCATTGTATAAATAAGGTACTTTAGCTGTATCATTCCAATAGCGTACAAAACCATTTTTGTTTACGTAATTCGCTGCTAAATCACCGTAATCATAAACACCCGTATCACCAGTAGAATAATCATCCCAAGTACCTTTAGATGCTAGTTTGCCATCACTACCTGGTTTACATGGTTGATATTGCCCATTATTATCTTTTCCACAACTTTTCCAACCACGTCCGTAAAATGGTACGCCTAATACGAGTTTATCAGCTGGTACACCTTCATTTTTATAAACGTCAATAGCTCCATCTACGTAAAATTTCGTATCAGCTGCTGGATCATTCGGATCTTTATATAATGCGGCATTATGGTTAGAAGTTGCTTCCCAACCGCCGTGGAAATCATATGTCATAATATTAATCCAATCGAGTATTTGAGAGATTTTCTTTAACTCTGTATGATCGGCATAACGTTGACTTGCCCCTGAAGCAATTGTTAATAAATATTGTTTTCCATCTTCAGTACCGGCTTTATTTAAAGCATTTCGGACATCTTGAAGAAGGAGCGTGAAATTTTGTTTATCTTCAGGACGGTAACTACCACCAGGAATCGTTTCAACACCTGGATATTCCCAGTCTAAATCGACGCCGTCAAATCCGTATGCACGTAGGAAATCGACTGTTGATTCTGCGAATACTTTTCTAGTTTTTTCATCAGCTGCCATATCAGAAAATCGATTAGACCAAGTCCAGCCTCCGACGGAAATAATGGTTTTTAAATGAGGGTATTTAGCTTTTAGTCGTTTTAATTCTCCGAAGTTGCCACAACGGGCATATTTATCACAATCTTCCCAAGTTGTACCTGATCCTGGATAAGATTTTGTGACATCAGCCCAGGGCTCACCTAATACGAGAGTACCATTAGGAACTTCTTTATTTTGCAACGGTACACCAGATTCTTTACAGTTCCATGTTTGTTTATTTGGATTATCGGGATGTGTAGAAGGATTTCCATGTTTTCCATTCCAGCAAATATCAGCAAACGCATAGTTTAAATGAGTGAGCTTTGATGCATCGATGTCTGCAACTTGATAATTACGTCCGTAGATGCCCCACGAAGGAAAGTACCCAATAATTTTTTGGTTTTGCGTTGGTGAATTTGCTGATGCGAGATTTGGAGTAATAAAATTTGCGAGAAAAAGAGGTAAGAAGAGTAGTAGAGATAGCAATAGTAATGTGAATTTTTTTGACCTCATAGTCATTTCCCCTTTCAAGGTAAAAGATATATTTAAAGGCATTTGCCGATAAATCAAAGTGAATCTAGACGTATGAAACGTCTAGATAAAAATGATCAGACATCACGAAGTCTATACAAGGGAGCTGGGGTGATTAAATCGTAACAAATGTAAGATTTAGTGTAAACGCTTTATTGTATGAAGAAAGACTTTCTCAATACAAAAAGGCTTTAATACAAACTGCATATGAAAATGAAAGACCGGTGAGGAAGAAAATAGCTTATTATAAATAAATTTGAGAAAAAATTGTATGAAGTCAACTTGTAATGGTGTGGTAAGATGGTGAAATTTCATATAAAATAATAGTAAAAATATGTAAGTGAGAGGATAGTGTGGATGTGTTTTTGAACATTGCTGAAGAAAAGGTTCGACAAGCAATCTGGAATGGTGATCTGGATTATATTTCGAGAAAAGGAAAACCACTACAATTAGAAGATCTTTTAATGGTACCTCTAGAGTTAAGGATGAGCTATAAAATTTAAAAAATGCGGGAATGATTCCAGCAGAAATGGAATTACAAAAGATATATTAAAAATAGAAGATTTAATTGCTTGCTGTTATGATGAAGTAGAGAGGAAAAAATTACAAGAAGGGTTAACAGCAAAAACGTTGTGTTTTCAGCAGGTAATGGAAAAGAGAAAGATAGTTCAGCATTTCTTAAATTAAGTTAAGAGGGATAAGATGAATACATTTGAAACGATAGAAGAATTAGCAACATATATTGAAGAACAGCAATTAGTACTTCTATTTATTAAAACAGAAAATTGTGGTGTTTGTGATGTCATGTTAAGGAAAGTAAATTACGTATTAGAGAATTATGATTACGTAGAGAAAATAGAGATATTACTACAAGACATGCAAGAAGTTGCGGGGCGATATGCAGTATTTACAGGGCCGACAATTTTGTTATTTCATAATGGAAAAGAGATCCTTCGTGAATCGCGCTTTATTTCACTTGAAAATTTAGAGAGAACCATTCAATTATTCGAGAATTAGGGAGGTTTTTATATGGAATTTATTATTGTCATACTATTATTTGTTGTCATTGGAATAATTGTAATAGCTGTTCGATCAAACAAAAAGAAAGTAAACCTTACGAAACAAAATAACATACATAATTCGTCTAATAACTCATCACCGCTTTTTTTCTTTGCTGGATCTGATAATAATGACAGCTCACATGATAGCAGTTCACATGACTGTGGAGGGTCTTTTGGAGGAGATAGTGGAGGTAGTTGCGGTGGTGGCGGTGATTGATAAGAATACGCCTTATATAGGCGTATTTCTTTTTTAAACAAACGTTTGATTAGTTGGCTTACATACGCACACTAACAGTTAAATAAACGTTTGTTTAATATTTTTAACATGATAAGGAGAATGGAAATGGGAAGGGAACCGAAAGTGAAAAATAAAGGGAAAGTAGCATTGTTTTTATTAGTTGCTGGAGGTGTATTTCTTGTTAAACTTGGATTTAAATTTGGAACAATACATATGATCCGAACTTGGTTTGAAAGTACGTTTTCGTAAATAAGGAATATAGCCTCTTGCGAAAGAGGTTTTTCATTTGTTATCATTAGACTGAACGGTCGGTTTAAAGAGGTGTGAGTATGAGAAAAAGCGCAGAAGAGATAAAGAAGGAAATTGCATACAAAGCAGAAAATCTGTTTTCACAAAAAGGCTATGCAGCCACATCTATGGAAGATATTTGTGAAATTACAGAGCGAAGTAAAGGGAGTATTTATTACCATTTTAAAAGTAAAGAAGAATTATTTTTATTTGTAGTAAAACAGCATACGTATGATTGGCTTGAAAAATGGAATGAAAAAGAGAAGTTGTATAGTACTAGTATTGAAAAATTATATGGTCTCGCAGAATATTATGTAGAGGATATACAACAACCTATTTCGAGTGCAATAGAGGAATTTTCTATGAGCCAAGTTGTGAGCAAAGAGGTTCTAGATGAATTATTAGCTTTAACTAGAGAATCATATGTTATGTTTGAGAGATTAATCGAAACAGGTATACAGTCTGGAGAGTTTCGTGAAGAAAATGCGCGCGATTTGATGTATATTGTACATGGCTTATTATCAGGGCTTGGAGTGCTTTACTATGAGCTAGATTATAACGAGTTAAAGCGAGTTTATAAAAAGGCAATAGATGTATTGTTAAAAGGGATGGCAGCTGAATAATAAGTCAGCGGCTTTTCTTTTAAAACAAATTAGACCGAATGGTCGGTTTATAAAAGGAGGAGCGGAAATGAAAGCTTTATTTAAAAATCGAGCATTTATGCTCGTTATGGCATCCGATATTTTACAACAATTTGCGATTTGGATAAGAAATATGGCCCTATTGTATTTCATAATGGAGCGGACGAATAATGATCCAGTTTCAGTGTCACTATTATCGGTCATGGAATATGCACCTATTTTTATTTTTTCTTTCATTGGTGGCGCGTTAGCAGATCGCTGGAACCCGAAAAGAACAATGGTTGCTGGGGATGTGTTAAGTGTACTGTCTATTATAGGGATTGTTTTATTGTTAAAGATTGATTACTGGCAGGCAATATTTTTTGCGACACTCGTTTCCGCAATTGTAGGTCAGTTTTCTCAGCCTTCATCTTCACGCATATTTAAGCGCTATGTAAAGGAAGAACAGGTAGCAAATGCGATTGCATTTAACCAAACATTACAGTCATTGTTTATGATTTTCGGACCAGTTGTAGGATCGCTTGTGTATACACAACTTGGTTTATTTACGTCACTATATAGTTTAATCATTTTATTTTTATTATCTGCTATCGCCCTTTCATTTTTACCGAAATGGATTGAACAAGAGCAAGCAGTGAAGGGATCATTAAAAAATGATATAAAAGAAGGATGGAAATACGTTCTTCATACGAAAAATTTACGTATGATTACGATCACTTTCACAATTATGGGCTTAGCTGTTGGATTAACGAATCCATTAGAGGTGTTTCTTGTAATAGAACGTCTTGGAATGGAAAAGGAAGCAGTTCAATATTTAGCAGCAGCGGATGGAATAGGTATGCTAATCGGTGGTATTGTTGCTGCGGTTTTCGCTTCAAAAGTAAATCCGAAAAAGATGTTTGTATTTGGTATGAGTATATTAGCAATCTCATTTTTAGTCGAAGGGTTGTCCACATCATTTTGGATTACTAGTTTGATGCGATTTGGAACAGGTATTTGTTTAGCTTGTGTTAATATCGTTGTCGGTACGCTTATGATTCAACTTGTACCAGCAAATATGATTGGAAGAGTGAATGGAACCATTTTACCAATGTTTATGGGGGCAATGTTAATTGGAACATCACTAGCTGGAGGATTGAAGGAAATGACTTCATTAGTTATTGTATTTTGTATAGCGATGTCACTTATTTTATTAGCGATTGGACCAGCTCTACGCATGCAAATAAATAAAGAAGATGTCGCTAATAAAGAGGAACTAACAAATTCGTTAGCCTCGAAATAACCATTGTAAGGGAGCAGAATTGCTCCCTTTTCTTGTGGCAGTCTTTTGACAATGAAATGTACCGATTATATACTAATGTTGTAAAAACGATTTTACATGTTAGGAGAAAAGATGTGAAAAATCAAATTTATGAATTACGCACTGAAAATAATATTTCACAAGGTGCATTAGCTGATAAGTGTAGCGTATCAAGACAGACGATAAATGCAATTGAGAATAATAAATATGATCCAAGCTTAGCGTTAGCTTTTCGTTTAGCGGAAGTATTGGGAACAACTGTTGATAAACTATTTTTGTATAAGCTGTAGGGGAAAGAGAAAATAAGTCTTTTAGTTACGACATTAGTAGTTATAAGTATGCTAGCATTTGCACTTTACTATTGGTTAATTGAACTTCAAGTAAACTGGTATGCACTATTTATTTGTAGCATCGCATAATGTTGAAGGGCAAATGAGGAGAAGAAAGATTTAGAAAAACATGTATGAAAAACAAGTGCAAATGTTACATATTATGTACGCATTGTATTTATTTTTTGTTTTTTTTTCGCATCGGTAGGTTTTAATAAATGGATAGATTTTCATGATGTACCGCTTTTACTTACGTTATGTGCCGCTAGAGTTGTAAAGCCAGCTGTAGAGTTTTTACTTGTAAAGCGTTATCGTTAAAAATAAAGAAAGATCCTCTTCTTGTGTGAAGGGGATCTTCTTTTTATAGCGTTTTAGTTTTCGGATTAGGTGGTGTAACGGGTGTATCATTTTCAGGAACTCTAGTTAATAAGAATCCACCTATAATAAACAATACGATAATACTAAGGACACCAGCGTTTGTTTTTCCCGTTAATTGCGTTGTAACACCGACTAATACTGGACCCATGATCGCGGCAAACTTGCCAAATATATTATAAAATCCGAAGAATTCATTTGCCGATTCTTTAGGTACTAGTTTTGCAAAATAGGAACGACTAAGTGCTTGAATACCACCTTGAGAAGTGGCAACTAACATTGCTAAAATCCAGAAATCGAGTGTCGTTTTTAAGAAATAAGCATATGTGCAAATGATGATATAAATAATAATACCAACATATAGCATTTTTTTCCCTGTAAATGTTTCTGATAATTTTCCGTATAATAAAGCGAATGGACAAGCTACAATTTGTGTGACAAATAAGATGATTAATAGATTCGTTGCACTAATACCGAGATCTGTTCCGTAAGCGGTAGACATAGTAATAATTGTATCGACCCCGTCAATGTAGAAGAAATAGGCGATTAGGAACATAAAGACTGTTTTATATTCTTTAATATTTTTAAAAGTATCAGCAAGGCGTTTGAAGCTCATTGCAATTGGTCTTGGATGGCGTTCAATATAATGTGTTTGCTCTACGTTTTTTAGCATTGGAATTGTAAATAATCCCCACCAAAGAGCTGTTATTGCGAATGAAATTTGACTGGCAATGCCGACTGATAAAGGGATAGTGCCTTTTTGAGCAAGAATAATAAGAGCGATACAACCGATAAAAGGAATTGTGCTCCCAATATAGCCTAATGCAAAGCCTCGTGTAGAAATTCGATCCATTCTATCTTTAGAGGTAACATCTACTAAAAATGCATCATAAAAAATGTTTGCTCCAGCAAAACCGACTAGTGCTAGCATATAGCAACCTAGTAATAAGTACCACTGGGATGTTGGGACGACTGCTAGCATACTTGTAAATACGATGCCGAGTCCAAAGAAGAATGTGAAAAATCGTTTTTTAAACCCTTTATAATCAGCAACTGTGCCGAGAATAGGAGCAAGTATAGAAATTAAAAGTGTAGCGAATGAGTTTGCATATCCCCAATATGCTGTTGAAGTTGCACCAGATAGTCCAGCTTCTTTTGCAGCTGCTTTAAAGTAAATTGGGAATAGTGCAGTTGTAATGACGAGCGAATATACCGAATTCGCCCAATCATATAATATCCAGCTTTTTTCTTGTCTGGACATTTTTTTCATATAATGTTCCCCCTTAAATTGTTCTACTAACAGTGTACAAAAATAAAAATTATAAAAAGAGAAACAGTGATGATTTTTACATAACTTTTACATATATACACAGTTCTTTACAATTGTAGTAAATCCTTTATAATGGATCCGTCTGTTTCGCCTAAGTGCAAACCGAGTAATCTTGCGATAGTCGGACCTTCATCAATAAGTCTCATATACGGGATTGTAACGCCACTTTGAATACCTTTTCCAGCAGCGATAAAAATTGTTTCATAGTTAGGCTTTGTTGGGGAGTAACCATGAGTTCCAAATGTATATTTTTTACTAGAAGTAACATCTTTTTTAGTAATTTCTTTTATAAAATCACCGGTATAATTTTCAGTGAAATAATACCCCTCTTGTGCTTCCAACATAAATAAACAATTACCATCTGCACCGGATTCTTTCGCCGCTTCATCATGAAGTATAAATTCAATGCCATTTTGTTTATTTTGAAGCAGTTCTTCAAGAAGTAGTTGTACTTCCCGAATGGTATCCGTATCGTTTTTGTCTTTCACATATACATAGGCAGAACCGTCGCAACTTTGACAGTAGGCCTTCCAGTCTACTAATTTACCTTCTTTATTTAGAGATATAAGCTCTTTTTGATGGAATAGCACATTTAATTGAATTGATTTGTTTTCACTTAAAGCGCTATGATCACCAAGGGCAATAATTGTACTTTCTTCGTATATTCCACTTTCTTTTAATGCATGAATAATTTTTCCTAGACGTTCGTCGTGCCTATGGATAGCTGCTATTGTTTCGTTAGATTCAAAGCCATGATAGTGTCTTTGTGTGTCTAAATCAGTGAAATGCACAAACATGACATTAGGCCTTTTTGTAAGGATTGTATGTACAGCAGAAGCAAGAACGAAATCATCGAGTTCAGGTTGTGATAATCCATTTCGTATATGACCGAACCGTCGATTTAAATCTAATTGGTATAGCGGGCTACCGCTAAATAATGAAACTAAAATTTGATTTTGCCACGGTCTATTTGGAAAGATTTCCGGTAAATTGTAATCAATGTTTGCTCTTCCAGTAACAGGCCAAAGAAGGGCTGCTGTCGTTAAATTTGCTTTGCGTGCTTCATCATATAATGTTGTTCCTTTTATCGATTTTCGGTACCAATGCCAATCTGGTGATTCACGTCCTGGTTGAAGTAAAGTATTGGTAACAACACCATGTTTATTAGGGTAGTTTCCAGTAACGATTGTTGAGTGGCTTGGATATGTTACAGAAGGATAAATTGGTTCTACTTTTTCTACAACCGCGCCCTTTTTTATTAGAGATTGGAAGTTAGGTAATTTTTGTAGTATAGGAAAATCTAAAGCTGATAAACAGTCGAATGATAAAATAATGACACGATTAGTTAATGCTTTATCCATAAAGTAATCCTCCTAATTATATAAAACCTATTCTTATATATTACTATTAATACCTAGTAATAAAAATATGTTTCTGAATAAAATTTATTATTTATTTTCAGAAAAATTAAACATATAATAAGTATAAGGGATTGAATGAAAGGAGGGAATACTATGGACTGGCTAGATGGATTTGGTATTTTTTACATCATTGGTGGAATCACGATTCTCCTAGTATTTGCTATTTCATATTTACTAAAGAAACGTTTTCCAGACAAACAGTTTGATATTATATTTTCACTTAGTTTAGTACTTCTTTGTTTAGCTTTCTTTCCTGTAACAATGATAGCTATTGGTGGGTGGGAAGGAATGGGATATGGATTTATTTGTTTCTTCGTTCTACTTGGTACACTTATCGGTATGGTTGCACATCAACTTGTGAAAATCGTTCGAAAGAGCTACGTATAAAACTACAAAAAATGAAAAGAATATATAAAAATAAGAAAATTAGCTATTGTTTTAAAAAAGAATTTGTATTATGATAATCAACAAATTTATTTCGTTATAACGCTGAAAAAGGACTAGTACATGTCCAACCTTTTTTGCAGAGAGAGAATCCGTTTGGCTGAAAGATTCTTAAAGGGCGATATGGAACCTACCTTTGAGTTCTGCATATGCAGCGGGAAATTCCCGTTATCAAAAAGAGAGCATATACAATTTTTGTGTATGAATCAGGGTGGTAACGCCGGCAAAGCTCGGTCCCTATTTAGGGGCGCGGGCTTTTTTGTATTTTCTAAAAGGAGGAAGACTGACTATGGCAAAAGAACAAGTGCAAGCCATTACGAAGATGGAAGAGGACTTTGCGCAGTGGTATACCGATATTGTAAAAAAAGCTGAACTTGTTGACTATTCAAGTGTAAAAGGGTGTATGATTCTGCGTCCGTACGGTTATGCCTTATGGGAGAATATGCAGAAAGTGATGGATGAAAAGTTAAAGGAAACTGGTCATGAGAATGTGTATATGCCAATGTTTATCCCAGAGAGTTTATTGCAAAAAGAGAAGGATCATGTTGAAGGATTTGCTCCTGAAGTAGCATGGGTTACGCATGGCGGGGATGAAAAGTTAGCGGAAAGACTTTGTGTACGTCCTACATCGGAAACTTTATTCTGTGAGCATTTCTCAAAGATTGTTCAATCATATAATGATTTACCAAAGTTATATAATCAGTGGTGTTCAGTAGTTCGTTGGGAAAAGACAACGAGACCATTCCTTCGTACAACTGAATTTTTATGGCAAGAAGGCCATACGATTCATGAAACGGCAGAAGAATCGCAAGCTGAAACGTTAAATATTTTAAATCTGTATGCCTCTTTCTGCGAGGAATACTTAGCGATACCAGTCATTAAAGGACAAAAAACAGAAAAAGAAAAGTTTGCGGGAGCGAAGGCAACTTATACGATTGAAAGTTTAATGCATGATGGAAAAGCACTTCAAACAGGAACATCTCATAACTTTGGAACGAATTTCTCTGAAGCATTTGATATTAAGTTTTTAGATCGTAACGGTAAGTGGCAATATGTACACCAAACTTCGTGGGGTGTATCAACGAGAATGATAGGTGGACTTATTATGGTCCATAGTGATAATAACGGACTTGTAATGCCGCCAAAAGTCGCTCCAGTACAAGTTGTTATTGTACCTATTGCTCAGCATAAAGAAGGTGTGTTAGAAAAAGCAACAGAGTTACAAGGACGTATTCAGAAGGTTGCGCGTGTAAAAATAGATGCTAGCACTAAAACACCAGGCTGGAAATTTAATGAGTATGAAATGAAGGGAATTCCAATTCGATTAGAAGTGGGTCCAAAGGATATTGAAAAGAATCAAGTTGTACTTGTAAGAAGAGATACGAAAGAAAAAGAATGTATATCAATGGATCAATTAGAAGAACGCATTCTATCATTACTGGAGGAAATTCATCATTCTTTATTTAATAAAGCAAAAGTATTTCGCGATGAGAATACGTATAGTGTGACGAATTTCGAAGAGATGAAAAAAGCAGCTGATGAAAAGCAAGGGTTTATTAAGGCGATGTGGTGTGGAGAACTAGCTTGTGAAGAGAAATTAAAAGAAGAAGTTGGAGTATCTTCACGTTGTATGCCTTTTGAGCAAGAACATTTAGCTGACGAATGTATTTGCTGTAGTAAAGAAGCAAAGCACATGGTCTATTGGGGAAAAGCATATTAATACGCTTTCTGATAGATGCCAAAAGGACTTTGGGTTGCATAATAAACTGCAATCCAAAGCCCTTTTTAGTTTTATATTGGTTTCATGTATTTTTTAGATGGAAGGATGTTGGTCTTTATTTTGCATTTTTACGGCGAATAAACAATAACATACCAATTAGGAATGTTGAAAGTCCTATTAAAATAGATGCAGGATAATGTGCTGCAGTATTAGGTAACTTATCACCTTGTTTTGTCGCATTATCTTTTACGTTACCACCTTGTGAACTGCTATCGCCCTTAACTCGATTGCCACCAGAACCGTTGCCACCAGAATCGTTGCTACCAGAGCCGCTGCCACCAGAACCGTTGCCACCAGAACCACTGCCACCAGAACCACTGCCATCAGAGCCACTGCCACCAGAACCGTTGCCACCAGAACCGTTGCCACCAGAACCGTTGCCACCAGAACCGCTACCGCCAGAACCGTTGCCACCAGAACCATTACCATCAGAGCCGCTGCCACCAGAACCGTTGCCACCAGAACCACTGCCACCAGAACCGTTGCCACCAGAACCGTTGCCACCAGAACCACTGCCACCGGAACCACTGCCATCAGAACCGTTGCCACCGGAACCACTGCCATCAGAACCGTTGCCACCGGAACCATTGCCATCAGAACCGTTGTCACCAGAACCGCTACCGCCAGAACCGTTGCCATCAGAGCCGCTGCCACCAGAACCGTTACCACCAGAACCACTGCCACCAGAACCACTGCCATCAGAGCCGCTGTCACCAGAGCCGCTACCACCAGAACCGTTGCTACCAGAGCCGCTGCCACCAGAACCACTGCCATCAGAGCCGCTGCCACCAGAACCGTTACCACCAGAACCACTGCCATCAGAGCCGCTGCCACCAGAACCGTTACCACCAGAACCACTGCCACCAGAACCGCTGTCATCAGAACCGCTACCACCAGAACCGTTGCTTCCTGGAGGTTTATTATTATCTTTTGAGTTTCCTTCTGCTAAATGATCGCTGTTTTGTACAATAGCGTTTGTTGGAGAGAAGTTTTCCGTGGCTGCATTACCGATATTCAAGCCGCTAAAAAAAGATAAAGAAAGTGTTGATGCTAAAATGAAGATTTTCGTCATTGTTTTCCTCCTGAAAAATTAATATTCCATCTAAAATACATCCCTTTGTAATATTTCATAGGAGATATAGTTTTATGCAAAAAACTATATAGATAAGATGTTCACAAATTTTATGGCTATATTTAGATATTCAAAATAAATATTTCGGAATGATATGTTAAGATTAATAGTAAGAAGAATAAAAAAGGGAGGGCTGAAGAATATAGGATTTCTTATATTCTTATAAAAAATTATGAAACAAACAACAAAACAAATAATAACAGGTACATTTCTAGCGACAGCAACATCTTTTATTTCGACGCATGCCTTTGCAGAAAGTGATAATTTAGCGACAGTAAATGCAACAAATTTAAATATACGTGAACAACCTACAACTCAAGGGAAAGTTATAGGAACAGTAAAAAAGGGAACAAATGTACAAGTTTTAAGTAAGGAAAAAGAATGGGCTAAAATTTCTCATGATGGAAAAGAGGGGTATGTCACATTACAATTTTTAGGATTTTCGAATGGAAATCCAAACGTTGAACAAAAACAACAATTAACGATTAATAATGGACAAAAAGAAGAGGGAATTGTTACGGCAACTCGTTTGAATGTACGTAATAGTCCAACTCTAGGTAGTTCAATGATTGGCTATGTTCAAAAAAATGAAAAAGTAACGGTATTAGGAAAAGCGAACGGCTGGGCAAAGATTGAATATAAAGGAAAAGAGGGATATGTATCTTTAGAGTTTTTAAAATTTGGAGATGCAATTCAAACACCTGACACTTCTGGCCAAAAGCAACTGCAACCAATAATCAAAAATGGAGCACAAGAAGTAGGAACAATCAATGCAACAAGCTTACGAGTAAGAAGCGCAGCGAATACAAGTAGCTCGGTTTTAGGGAACCTAAAAAATGGTGAAAAAGTAACAGTACTAGGAAAAGCGAATGGTTGGGCAAAAATAAGCTATCAAGGAAAAGAAGGGTATGTATCGTTAGAGTTTGTGAAAATTGATGGCAACACAGAAGAGATAAAAAAGCCGGAACAACCGAAAACATCAGATGCAACGATTAAAAATGGAACGCAAGAAGTAGGAACGATCAATGCGACAAGTCTCCGAGTAAGAAGCGCAGCGAATACAAGTAGCTCGGTTTTAGGGAACCTAAAAAATGGTGAAAAAGTAACAGTACTAGGAAAAGCGAATGGTTGGGCAAAAATAAGCTATCAAGGAAAAGAAGGGTATGTATCGTTAGAGTTTGTGAAAATTGATGGCAACACAGAAGAGATAAAAAAGCCGGAACAACCGAAAACATCAGATGCAACGATTAAAAATGGAACGCAAGAAGTAGGAACGATCAATGCGACAAGTCTCCGAGTAAGAAGCGCGGCGAATACAAGTAGCTCGGTTCTAGGAAACTTAAAAAATGGTGAAAAAGTAACAGTACTAGGAAAAGCAAATGGCTGGGCGAAAATCAGCTATCAAGGAAAAGAAGGGTATGTGTCGTTAGAGTTTGTGAAGTTAGAAGCAGGAAAACAAGAAGAAAAGCCAGCGGAAAACATTACGAATGGAACGCAAGAAGTAGGAACGATTAATGCGACAAGTCTCCGAGTAAGAAGTGCGGCAAATACAAGTAGCTCGGTTCTAGGAAACTTAAAAAATGGTGAAAAAGTAACAGTACTAGGAAAAGCAAATGGCTGGGCGAAAATCAATTACCAAGGAAAAGAAGGGTATGTGTCGTTAGAGTTTGTGAAGTTAGAAGCAGGAAAACAAGAAGAAAAGCCAGCGGAAAACATTACGAATGGAACGCAAGAAGTAGGAACGATTAATGCGACAAGTCTCCGAGTAAGAAGTGCGGCAAATACAAGTAGCTCAGTTCTAGGAAACTTGAAAAATGGTGAAAAAGTAACAGTACTAGGGAAAGCAAATGGCTGGGCGAAAATCAATTACCAAGGAAAAGAAGGGTATGTGTCGTTAGAGTTTGTGAAGTTAGAAGCAGGAAAACAAGAAGAAAAGCCAGCGGAAGACATTACGAATGGAACGCAAGAAGTAGGAACGATCAATGCGACAAGTCTCCGAGTAAGAAGTGCGGCGAATACAAGTAGCTCGGTTCTAGGAAACTTAAAAAATGGTGAAAAAGTAACAGTACTAGGAAAAGTAAATGGCTGGGCGAAAATCAATTACCAAGGAAAAGAAGGGTATGTGTCGTTAGAGTTTGTGAAGTTAGAAGCAGGAAAACAAGAAGAAAAGCCAGCGGAAGACATTACGAATGGAACGCAAGAAGTAGGAACGATCAATGCGACAAGTCTCCGAGTAAGAAATGCGGCGAATACAAGTAGCTCGGTTCTAGGAAACTTAAAAAATGGTGAAAAAGTAACAGTACTAGGAAAAGCAAACGGCTGGGCGAAAATCAATTACCAAGGAAAAGAAGGGTATGTGTCGTTAGAGTTTGTGAAGTTAGAAGCAGGAAAACAAGAAGAAAAGCCAGCGGAAGACATTACGAATGGAACGCAAGAAGTAGGAACGATCAATGCGACAAGTCTCCGAGTAAGAAGTGCGGCGAATACAAGTAGCTCGGTTCTAGGAAACTTAAAAAATGGTGAAAAAGTAACAGTACTAGGAAAAGTAAATGGCTGGGCGAAAATCAATTACCAAGGAAAAGAAGGTTATGTGTCGTTAGAGTTTATAACGATTGGTAAAGATTCCATAGATCCAACAAACCCAACAAACCCTGGACAGGTAACAGAAGAACGAGCAGTTGTAAATGCGTCTTTATTAAATGTACGTAAAGGTCCATCAACAGGTGCGGCAGCTGTCGGTCATTTGAAAAATGGAGAGACTGTTACGATCATAGGAAAAGAAAATGGCTGGGCAAAAATCCGTTTTAATGGCGGAGAGGGGTATGTTTCGTTACAGTTCTTAAAAGTTAAACAAGGTTCGTCTTCTTATGAAATTGTTACCTCATCACAAAAGGTTCAAAAACCAAATGAAGCGGAAGCAACACAAATTATGCAGAATATGAAAGAAGATGCTTACATTAAAAGTGACGGTAAAGTTGTAAATATGAAGCAAGGTTTCGTTCGTGCAAATGGTGTTATTAATATTTATGATATTACGACGGGTAAAAAGCTCACATATGTAAAGGGTGGAGCTGACCTGAAATTTGTAAAAGCTGTTGATGATCGTATTCATGTCCAAATTGATGGTATGACAGGTTATGTGAATATAAATGATGTTACATTACATCCGACAATGACTGGTGAGAAAACGTCGTATTATGCAACTAAAAATGGCAAGTTATATCATTATGTATACAATCCGGAAAATGGTAAACATGCAACGTATCAAATTGGTAATGCTCCGAAACATTTAAAAGAAGGAGAGCGTTACGAGGCTTTTGATAAGAAGCAAATTGGAGGACAAGATAGTTATCAATACTTTGAGTATATGCCACTTCGTGCAACATCTACTTATACAGGAGATGAAATTGATAATTTCTTACGTAAATCGAATGCAAAGAGTCCACTTATTGGATTAGGAAAATATTTTGTAAGTGCAGCAGAGAAATATAAGATGAATGCCGGTTACTTAGTGTCACATGCAATTTTAGAATCAGGATGGGGAACAAGTCGTATCGCGCAAGATAAGAAAAATTTATTTGGCTTTAGAGCGGTAGATTCAGATCCATATAATGGTGCAACTGGATTCAAAACATGGGAAGAAGGTATTGATTTTTGTGCGGCATATATAGATAAGCATTACTTAAATCCAAGTGGAAATACATATAATGGTGGAAACTTAGGAGATAAGGCACAAGGAATGAACGTCATGTATGCAAGTGATGAAAATTGGGGACAGCAAATTGCCTCGCTTATGTATAGAATTGATGCAATGAATGGAAGTAAAGATTTAAATAAATATCGACTTGGAACGTTAACGGCAGGTTCTCCGATATTCAAAAGTATGGCTGAAGGTCAGACTGGAATGACATCTCGCAACATTATGGTAGCCATTAAGAAAACAGTTAATACACCACAAGGATCGTATTATGAAATTGTTTCGGATAATAAAGAATACAACAGTGTCTACGTAAAAGCTGGATCTGTAAATCTTGTGAACTCTTATTAAAGGAAAACATCATCATTTCAATGCAGAAAAGTGAAGTTCATAATGTTAGAGGAAGTGACAGTGTGAAAAAATATATCGCATTTGATATTGGTGGTACACAGATTAAATATGGGATTATTTCAAAATCTGGGATATTACTAAATCACGAAACTACATTAACAGAGGCCCATTTAGGTGGGGAACAAATCGTTCAAAAGATTATTAGCTTGGCGGAGCAATTAATGAATGAACATGTTGTTTCTGGAATCGGTATTAGTACAGCCGGAATTGTAGATATTCATAGAGGAATCATAACTGGCGGCGTGGATCATATTCCACGCTATGCTGGTATTCCTATTATTGATAGATTACAAGCTGTATTAAAAGTTCCTATATCCATTGAAAATGATGTCAATTGTGCTTTGTTTGGAGAGATGTGGCAAGGTGTTGGAAGAAATGAAAATAATTGCATTATGCTTACCCTTGGAACGGGAATAGGGGGAGCTATTGTTATTAATAAAAAACTGTACAGAGGTCATTCATTTAGTGCTGGTGAATGGGGCAATATGTTGATCGAAGGGAAACAATTTGAAGAGGTTGCCTCGATTTCAGGGTTAATTTCTCTTGTGCGGAAGTATAAAGGTAGCGGGAATTGGAACGGTGAAAAAATTTTTGAATTATATGATCAGAAGGATAAAGAAGTTATACATGCCGTTCAAATATTCTTTAAACATTTAGCCATTGGAATTAGTAATCTTGCTTATATCTTCAATCCAAAAGTAATTATTATTGGTGGAGGGATTACTAATAGAGGTAATCGATTTTTAGAAGAAGTAAAGGAAGAGGTACGAAAATATTTAAATCCTGAGATTTATAGTAATTGCGAGATTAAAATCGCACAAAATCGTAATCACGCAGGAGTGATTGGTTCGATTTACCACTTCTTACATCAATATAAATAAATGATATAGGTGTTTTCATATAATTGAGAATTTATTCTTTTTCTCAATAGATAAATAATGCTACAATATAAGAGAAGAATACAATATTTTCCGATTAGGAAAATGCTTTGTAGAAAGGAAGAAACTTCATGCCTATTATTTTAGAAAAAGGACAAAAGATCGATTTAACGAAAGGACAACCGAGAGTAGCAAAACTACAGGTTGGCTTAGGCTGGGATCCAATTGGGCAATCAGGTGGGTTTCTGTCTTCATTATTTGGAAGTAAACCAAATGTAGATTGTGATGCATCAGTTGTTATGTTAGAAGGAGAGCGTTTTTTAAATAAAAATGATTTAGTTTACTTTGGAAACAAACTTTCTACTTGTGGTAGTATTATTCATTCAGGAGATAATTTAACAGGTGAAGGCGCTGGTGACGACGAAACAATTTTCGTAGAATTACATAAAGTTCCGAGCCGTATTAATCGTTTAGTATTCGTTGTAAATATTTATGACTGTGTAAATCGTCGTCAAGATTTTGGGATGATTCGTAATGCATATATTCGTATTCAAAACCCGCAAACAGGTGAAGAATTAGCACGTTATAACTTGTCAGATAACTATGCTGGCAAAACGACTCTAATTGCAGGAGAAATGTACCGACACGGAAGTGAGTGGAAGTTTTCAGCGGTTGGAGAAGGAACACAAGATAAAAATTTAAGTGAGATTGTATCACGTTATCAATAAAATAAACCGAGGAGGAATTGTATATGGCATCAATTTCGTTGAAAAAGGGACAAAAGGTAGATTTAACAAAAACGAATCCAGGTCTTTCAAAAGTTCTTGTAGGACTTGGTTGGGATACGAATCGTTATGACGGACAAAACGATTTCGATTTAGATGTTAGTATTTTCTTAGTAGGTGCGAATGGTAAAGTTTCAGGCGCAGAGGATTTCGTCTTCTACAATAATCCAAAAGGTGCGAATGGTGCTGTAGAGCATTTAGGAGATAACCGCACAGGCGAAGGTGAAGGCGATGACGAATCAATTAAAGTAGATTTGAAAAATGTTCCTGCTCACATCGAACGTATTTGTTTCACAATTACAATTTATGATGGAGAAGGCCGTAGCCAAAACTTTGGACAAGTTTCTAACGCTTTCGTACGTATTCTAGATGAAGAGAAAAATGCAGAATTAATTCGTTACGATTTAGGAGAAGACTTCTCTATTGAAACAGCGGTAGTAGTGGGTGAATTATACCGTCATGCAGGTGAATGGAAGTTCAATGCAATTGGAAGTGGATTCCAAGGTGGATTAGGTTCTCTATGTAATAACTTTGGTTTAGATGTAGAGTAATAGATTTATATATCCATCGGTGAAACGCATGTTTACTGATGGATATATTTTTAAAGATTAAAATATAGAGGTGAATATAAATGGTTATTCAGTTACAAAAAGGACAGAAGATCGATTTAGGTAAGACAAGCCCTGGTTTAACAAAAGCGGTAATTGGTCTTGGGTGGGATATTAAATCTTATGATGGTGGATCTGATTTCGATTTAGATGCATCGGCATTTCTATTAGATGCGAACGGAAAATGTACGAAGGAAACTGATTTTATTTTCTATAACAATTTACAGTCTCCTTGTGAATCTGTTCTGCATACAGGAGATAACCGTACAGGTGAAGGTGAAGGCGATGATGAGCAACTTGTTGTCGATTTGAAGAAAGTTCCAGCAGATGTACATAAAATTGCAATCACAGTTACAATTTATGATGGTGAAGGCCGTAATCAAAACTTTGGACAAGTCGGAAACGCATTCGTTCGTTTAGCGAATGAGGAAACAAACGAAGAAGTTCTTCGTTTTGATTTAGGGGAAGATTTCTCCATTGAAACAGCAGTTGTCTTTTGTGAATTATACCGTCATAATGGACAGTGGAAGTTTAATGCAGTAGGAAGCGGTTTCCAAGGTGGATTAGGTGCGCTTGTAAGAGCGTATGGCTTGGATGCATAAGAAGGGAAACGACATTCGTTTCCTTTTTTTGACCTTTCTATAAATCTAGCAAAGAATAGGGGATAAAGGTAAGATGAGCATTTTGCAAGAAATCATTAATACGTATGCTCAGTTTTTCGACTTAGATATGTGGATTAAAGTGTTGCAAGATCCAGTATCTTGGGGATTAATTGGTACACTTGTTGTACTTGAAGGGTTACTATCTGCTGATAACGCACTTGTGTTAGCGGTAATGGTAAAACATCTTCCGGAAGAGAAACGTAAAAAAGCATTATTCTACGGACTTATTGGAGCTTATGTGTTCCGCTTTATTGCGATTGGAATTGGAATGTTCTTAATTAAATTATGGTGGGTAAAACTTCTTGGTGCGCTTTACCTTGCTTGGTTATCAGTGAAATACTTTATTGATAAGCGTAAAGGTGCAAGTGAAGAAGAGGAAGCTCATGGTATGAATCAAAATAGTATTCTCTTTAGAATGTTCGGTGTCTTCTGGGGAACGGTTGCGATGGTTGAATTAATGGATATCGCGTTCTCTGTAGATAGCGTACTTGCTGCATTTGGTGTATCAAATGAAGTTTGGATTTTACTATTAGGCGGAATGCTCGGTATTTTAATGATGCGTGGTATTGCTGGCGTATTTTTAAAATTGTTAGAGCGTATTCCAGAATTAGAAACAACAGCGTATATTTTAATTCTAATTATTGCAGCGAAAATGTTATTGTCTCTAATTGATATTCACATTAGTCATACACTGTTCTTTATTATTTTACTTGTAGCATTTGGAGCAACATTTATAATTCACTACATGAAGAATTCTGGACAGGCTAAAGAAGAAGTTGCAGCTACTAAAAATAATCATAAATAATTGAAATGGGTTTGCTCGTTATGCGAGCGCCCATTTTTTATAACTAAAAATAGTTTATAATAGAAGAGAGACTTTATAAAAACGTAAATGTTTTTGGAGGTGAACTGTTGTGTTTTCACGTTTTACACTTCAACCATGTGCATTAAAAGAAGAATCAGATTTAAAACAATTTGAAGCGCTTTTAGAAAAACGCCCACAATATGAACTGACAGAGAATGAAATGAAATTTAGTTATATAGCAACGCGTATTCTTGGTGTTCCTAATGATGTAGATGAATATTTCAATGATTTATTTGATTATAGTGAAGCAAAAGGGATTGAGGTTTTGCATGAACAAAATTTAAATAAGGTGATTGATTCCGAAAAACTGCGTCATATTCAAGAAGTTTTTGCGTTACATCAAGAAGCACCAAATGGACTTACAGTAAATAGGCTTGTAGCCCATTTGTCTGGAAAGCAACTATTACCGCAAGTAGACAATCCTGATTTGCAACATTATATACATACGACGTTTATTTCTGTATTGAAATTGTATGAGAAACAACATAATCAATCTTTAAAGACAGAAGGATTCCGTCGTTTCTTAATCGATATGATTAAGTTAAGTGAGAATTATGTAACGAAGTGGTTTTCTACGATTAATTATAAGAAACAAATGCCGCGTATCATTTGGTATGGTGATGCACAGGAAAGTCGTATATATTTCTTATACTTTCTTATTATGCTCGGCTGTGATGTACTTTATTATCACCCGGAAGGAAAAGATGGCTTTGAGAATATCGATGAAGCGGGAAGAACTTTTGTTGTGTCTCATTCAAGCCGTATTTCTCTTGAACCATTTCCCGATCGTCGTTGCGAACGCGTCGCAACAGTAGCGTACCAAGCTTCAAAGGAAATTGAGCAAGTACTTCACCATGATAATTCACTACTGTATAAGCCGTGGCAATTCCGTTCGTATACACCTGTAGCACGTACATTAAAAACGACATATGATGAACTCTTTTTAATTACGAAAGAAAAGTCGTTTGTACGCCCAACATTCTTTGTTGAAAATAAACACATTTATATCCCTTCTTTATTTGCAAAAATATCAGGCGTTTCAAAGAACGATAAAGAATATTTTCAACGATTAAAGGCAGTTACATCATTCGATAACAGTTTATTAATTAATACATTCCCGTTTACGAAAGAACAAAAAGCGAATTTCCAATATCATTACCGAGATGCATTGGACCGCGGAGGAAAGTTACACCCGGATTTAATTATGAATAGCCATTGGTGGCCGCATAAGCGTTTACCGGAAGGTTTACAGCATGGTATTGCAGAGGCAATCATCCATACGTGTGAAAGTGAAATGTGTAAACCAGTTGGGAAAGAGATGAAACAAGAGGTAGCACTATATGTTTTCGCGCAGCTCTCTCAAATACCACCGAATATTTTAGAACAGCTTGAGAAATTTGATTATTCACAAGATGTACCGAAAATTGTTATATTTAATAATGAGAAGAGTGGAGAATTAACTCGTTCCGATGCTGTTTTACTACTATTTTTAAATCAAATTGGAGTAGATGTATTCCATTTCAATCCAACGGGGAGAAACGATATTGAACCGTATATTGAAGCAGGCGCATTTGATTCACATTGGCTTGAGGAAGTTAATTTTGATCTTGAGTTTCATGGTTCATCAGCCTATAAAAATTTATCACAAACAATAAAAGGACTATTTCGTCCATTTTTATAAGGAAAGGGAGAATACCATATGAATAACCCAGTCGTACTAGATTCAAAAACAGAATTAAATGAGCAAACCGCACAAGATGTCCGTTTACAACTTAGACAAGATGCGGAAGTACAACGTATTTATAATGCGGTAGATATTAAAGATCAGTTAGAATTAATCGAGCTTGGAAAAGAACCGTCTATAGAAATTTCACGTTTCGCTGATCAAATTTTACATACAATGTCTTTATCAAAAATAGAAGACTCTGGTGAATTATTAAAACAGCTTGGTAAAATTATGGACAGGTTTGATAGTAAAGATTTTGCGGAAGAGAAAAGTGGTTTCTTCTCACGTATGTTCAAAAAAGCAGATAAAATGATTGAACAAATCTTTAGTAAGTATCAGACAATGGGTCGCGAAATGGATAAAGTATACGTAGAAATTACGAAGTATCAAGATGAAATGAAAAAATCAATTGGTACGTTAGATGGCTTGTATGAGCAAAACTTAAAGTATTATTTAGATTTAGAAAAGTACGTAGTGGCAGGAGAAATGTTATTAGAGCGTTTAAATACAGAGTTAGTCCCGATGTATGAAGAGCGCGTACGTAATAATGATCAACTAGCAGGTATTGAATTAGAATCACTTAAAAACTCTGTTGAAATTTTAGAGCAACGTATTGATGATTTAGAAAAGGCACGTATGGTTGCTCTACTTACAGCACCACAAATTCGTATGATTCAACGTGGTAACAATAAATTAATAGGTAAGATTAATACAGCATTTATTACAACGATTCCTATCTTTAAAAATGGTATCATTCAAGCGGTAAATGCGAAACGTCAAAAGCTTGTTGCAGATTCTATGGCTGAACTTGATCGTCGTACAAATGAGTTACTGAAGAAAAATGCACAAAATATCGCAACTCAAAGTGTGGAAGTAGCGAGATTATCAGGTTCTTCTAGTATTAAGATGGAAACACTTGAAGAAACTTGGAACATTATTTCAAGAGGTATGCAAGAAACACAACAAATTGAAGAGCAAAATAAACGTGAGCGTGAAGAAAGTCGTAAGCGCATGGCTACACTAACAGAAAACATCAAAAAAGAATTACAAGGATAAAGTGAAACTTTAATCAGTGGGTTTTTGTTCATCCTCACTGATTGTTAACCTTCACCAATTGGGCGTTTATGGGCAGTTGATCTCCCACCTCAAGCTGAATTTTGAGGTGGGAGTTTTACTACCGGGAAAATAGTGGGATAAAGAAAAGGCAATGAGGAACAGTCCTCATTGCCTTTTAGTTTCTCTTAACTAATTTAATGATTTCATTCACAACGAGCGGAATGATACTTAACAAGAGAACAAATCCCCAATCGCGTAATGTTAATGCATGTACACCGAATATATTCGCTAGAGGAGGGATGGAGATGATACATACTTGCATAAGAACACCAATAAGAAGTGAGAAGACTAAGTATTTATTTGTAAATATCCCAATTGAGAAAATCGATTTCGTTCTTGAACGCAAGTTAAATGAATGAACGAGCTGAGAAAAACTAAGAACGACAAATGCCATCGTTTGAGCATGTAATAGAGCATCTTCATCAATTTGCTCTGGGAAAAGTGGAAATAAGTTTGTATCTCCAGCATAGAGTTTCGCCCCAACGATAAAGGCAGCTAACGTTAAAAATCCAATTACAACACCATTGAAAATAAGAAAAGGGACGCTCCCGCTAAATAGACTTTCTTTCGCACGTCGTGGTTTTTCTTTCATCACATCTGAATCTTCAGGATCAACACCGAGTGACAATGCAGGAAGTGTGTCGGTAATTAAATTAACCCACAAAATGTGGATTGGGCGTAATGGTGTCGCCCAGCCAAGTAAAATAGCTAAAAATAAAGCGATAATTTCTCCGAAGTTACAAGAGAGTAGGAAGAGAATCGATTTTTTTATGTTACGGTAAATATTTCTGCCTTCTTCAACGGCTTTAACGATAGATGAGAAGTTATCGTCTGTTAAAACGACATCTGCTGCGCCTTTTGCAACATCTGTCCCTGTAATGCCCATTGCTACGCCAACATCTGCTTGTTTTAAAGATGGAGCATCATTGACGCCATCACCAGTCATAGAAACGATATTTCCTTTCGCACGTAATGCTTTTACAATCTTCACTTTATGTTCTGGAGAGACCCTAGCGAATACATGTAAGTGATTAATTTTGTTTGCTAGTTCTGTATCTGAAATGTTATCTAGTTCAGTTCCAATCATAATTTCAGATTTTTCTTCAGCAATACCAAGTTCTTTGGCAATTGTAAAGGCGGTATCCTTATGATCACCAGTAATCATAACTGTACGAATACCAGCTTTTTTACACTCTGTAATGGAATCTTTTACTTCTGTGCGTGGTGGATCAATCATACCGACAAGACCGATAAAGATGAGATTTTCTTCGAGATGATTAATATCCACATCGTTCGCATTATATTGTTTAAATGCGAATGAAAGTACTCTTAAAGCTTCTTGAGACATTGCCCCGGCAGCTTCTAATATTTGATTTTTATCAGAATTTGTGAAGACCTCAACTTTGTCATTTATAAAGATATGGGTGCAGTGAGGTAAAAGTTTATCAATAGCACCTTTCGTCATACTATAGTAGCTTTCATCGTATGTATGCACTGTTGACATCATTTTACGATCAGAATCAAAAGGTAGCTCGTTAACACGTTCATGTTTATTTTCTAAATGATCTTTTTGCATGTTAAAAGTGCTTCCAGCAACGAGAAGGGCAATTTCAGTAGGGTCCCCAGTTTGGGATTCACTACTATAAGACGCATCATTACATAACACCATATTTTCTAACAATAGACGGTGTACATCATTATTTACATTCAAATTTTCTAACTGAGCGTATGTGTTATCACTATAAAAGTGAGTAACGGTCATTTTATTTTGCGTTAATGTACCTGTTTTATCTGAACAAATAATTGTGACAGACCCGAGAGCTTCAACAGCTGGTAGTTTACGAATGATAACGTTTTGTTTAATCATACGCTGCACGCCAATTGCAAGAACGATGGAAACGATAGCTGGTAGTCCTTCAGGAATAGCCGCTACAGCTAAACTAATTGCAGTCATAAACATTTCTAACGTATCGCGTCCTTGTAAAAAACCGATGAGAAACATAATAGCGCAAATGGCTACAGCGACAAAGCCTAAATATTTTCCTACTTGTGCTAAGCTTTTTTGAAGTGGTGTCATATCATCATCTGATTCATGTAAAAGGGTAGCAATCTTACCAATTTGTGAGTTCATACCAGTTTCAACAGCAACACCAACGCCACGTCCGTATGTTACTAGCGTCGACATAAAGGCCATGTTTTTTTGATCGCCCAGTGGCACTTGTTCATCAGTTTGCATAGAAGGATGATAAAGTGCATCCTTATCAACAGGGACGGACTCACCAGTTAGAGCAGATTCTTCAACTTTTAAATTTGCTGTTTCGATAAGTCGTAAATCACATGGTATATAACGTCCAGCATCGAGCATGACGATATCACCTGGAACGACTTGTTCAGATGGAATTTCTTTTAGTTCGCCGTCTCGTTTTACGATAGCTTTAGGTGTTGCCATTTTTTTTAGTGCTTCCAAAGCTTGCTCAGCCTTTGACTCTTGGATGACACCAATAACTGCATTTAATATGACAACGAGCGCGATAATGCTTGCATCTGCCCATTCACCTACAAAGGCAGAAATAAGGGCAGCTATAAGAAGAACATATACGAGGACATCATTAATTTGGGAAAAAATCCGCTGCCATAAAGTACGTTTTTGTTTTACTGTTAATTCATTTGAACCAAATTGTTTTAAGCGTTCATTTACACCGTCAGCGGTTAAACCACTTTGTTCATTTGTTTTAAGATCCGTTAATATTTGATCTTTCGTCTTACTGTACCATTTGCTCATAAGTAAGCACCTCCAGTAAAAACAGTTAGCAATGGTAGTGTTGCTATTATTTGTGAGTAGTATGTACGGAGAAAAAATCTAAGATGAGCTTCTACTTCTATTGTACAATATTTTACAGTTGGTTGAGGAAAAGAGAAGAGTTGTCATGAATTTGTTGGAAATAAAAAAGAGCCTCATATAAGAGAGGCTTTTTTACTTTTTAATTAATGTACCTAATTCTTCTGTAATAGCTTGCATTTCACTAATGCTGAATGTTTCACGTTTCATAACATGCTCATAGATGTCACGTAAGTCCTCGTACATTTCTTCGTTAAAGCTAGCGGCTCTCATCGCTCCAGCATTAACCATACGTAATTTTTCTTTAATAGCTTCGACCATATATTCAACGTTTTCTTCTGACTTTACGGATAAATCCACCGAAGTGTCCCCCTTTAAAATAACATAAGGCTATCTTAACATTTTTTTATCATTTTCGTTAATGAATCTTTTCAATCCTATTAAATTAGTAGGGATTTCCTTTATATTTAATAATTGGTTGTTTATACTATAAGTATATATTAAGAAATGCACCAAGAAAGGAAGAAACAAAAATATGGTTCAAGTATTATTTGTTTGTCTTGGGAACATTTGCCGTTCTCCAATGGCAGAAGCGATTTTTCGAGATCTTGTCGTAAAAGAGGGACTTGAAGAGAAAATTGTCATTGATTCTGCAGGAACTGGAGATTGGCACATTGGTCATCCGCCACATAAAGGAACACAAAAAATTTTAAAAGAAAATGAAGTCGTTTTTGAAGGAATTAAAGCAAGGCAAGTAGAAAAAGAAGACTTAACAAAGTTTGATTATATTATTGCCATGGACAACAAGAATATAGCAGATTTAAAAAGTTTAGGTAAAACTGGAGGCTATATTGGTAGGCTGTCCGACTTTGTTCCAGACGGTGGCTGGACAGACGTTCCTGACCCTTACTATACAGGGAACTTTCAAGAAGTGTATGACCTTGTAACAGAAGGGTGTGCAAAGCTATTAGCTTTCATTCGAAATGAACAAGGAATATGAGGAAGCTTAGAAAGAAATACTTTCTAACATAAGAAATGAAAGGGTGAAGGAATATGGCAAAGAAAAATAATATTGCTCGAAACATTGCGCTTGGTGTAGCGGCAGGTGTAGCTGTATCCATGTTAAAGAAAGAAAACCGTGAAAAGGTAAAAAACACTGCTGAAAAAGCAAAAACAAAGATGATTGAAATTGGTGAAAATGCAAAGATTAAAGAAAAAGTGCAAACTGTTACAGATAAAGGACGCGAACTTGCTGATTTCAATGTAGTGAAAGCGAAAGTAGCAGAAATTAAAAAATTGACGCCGTCAGTTGTAGAGACGTTAAAAGAAACGAAAGAAATTTTTAGTAAGAAAAAAATTGAGCGAGAAGAAAAGCCAGAAACGATTGAAATTCAAGCTGTATCTCCAAAGGCAGATGAGCTTAAAGCAGAAGAAGAGCCAGTAGTTGCTGAAGATGGTGGTATGAAAGAAGCACGTGAATTATTTATGAAAGACTCACATGCAGAGGAAAAAAAAACTGAAGCGTACATTGAGTTAAAGCAAGATAAAGAAGAGAAGAAAAGCGTTTAAACATATATGAGAAAAATTTTAGAAAAGGTAAGAAGAAATCGCACTTATTCGTTCGGTAAAGATTTATACGATCGGACGATGCGTGATGATGTAGCGGGCTTGGCAGCACAGCTCGCTTATTTCTTCTTACTTGCTATTTTTCCTGGGCTTGTTTTCTTAATTACGCTTCTTGGATTTATTGACCTTCAAACAGAAAGTGTGCTCAATTTATTAGAACCGTACGTACCTGAAGATGCAATGTACTTAATTGAAGTAAACGTAGATAAAGTTGTAAATGAGCAAAATGGTGGTTTATTATCATTTGGTTTACTGTCGATGCTATGGTTTGCTTCAAATGGAGTAAATGCGGTTATGAATGCTTTTAACCGTGCGTATGATGTAACCGAAACACGTTCCTTTATTAAAACAAGAGCTTTATCAATTGTGTTTACATTAGCCATCATTTTTATGATTGTGTTTGCTCTAATTGTCCCAGTGTTCGGACAAGTGATTGGGGCAGCGGTATTTAAAGCAATTGGTTTATCGGATAGTTTTTCTTACGTATGGAGTATTACACGATTAGTAGCGAGTTTCTTCGTACTATTTGCCTTGTTTAGTTTTTTATATACATTTGCACCAGATCGAAAGTTAAAAAGAAGAGAAGTCATTTCAGGAGCAATATTTGCTACTGTAGGGTGGATTGTGGTATCGTACTCATTTGCTTATTATGTAGATAAGTTTGCGAATTACGCCAATACATATGGTGGTCTCGGTGGAATTATTATTTTAATGTTATGGTTTTACTTAACTGGATGGGTAATTTTACTTGGCGGTGAAATTAATGGTCTACTCCATCACTATAGAACGGGTGACAATAATTCCCGTAATGAATAATGAGCTCTTGTTCCATAATAAAAAGGAACAGGGGGGATATTTCATGAGTAATAATAAAAAGAACCACAATAATAAAAACAACAATAAACAAAAGAGCAGTTCGCATCCGAAGCATAAAACAAGTAGTAGTGCGAACGGGCATAATAGCTACCATTAAAAAAAGCGGGTCCTCTATGAGGGACCCGTTTTTATTTGTTTCCTTTTAATAATCGTAACCCGTTTAAAATGACAAGAATTGTACTTCCCTCATGCCCAATAACACCAAATGGAAGAGCTAAAAATTGCAAGAAGTTTGAACAGATTAGCAGTGCAATTACAGCTAGAGAAAATACTACATTTTGCTTTACAATACGGTTCATTCGTTTTGATAAACGGATGGCTTGGGAAAGTCGAGACAATTCGTTCTTCATAAGTACAACGTCTGCAGTTTCTAAAGCTACGTCTGTTCCTTCACCCATTGCAACACCAATGCTAGCAGTAGCGAGCGCGGGTGCATCATTTATACCATCTCCGACCATTGCTACTGTACCGTATTTTTCTTTTAACTTTTTAATCGTTTCAACTTTTGTTTCTGGTAAACAGGATGCATAATATTCTTTTATATTGCTTTCAGCAGCAATGGCTTTTGCGGTTTCTTCATTATCGCCAGTAATCATGATTGCTTCCACACCAATGCTTTGTAAATCGCGAATAGCAGCAATGGTTTCTTGGCGGAGTGTATCTTTTAAAGCGATAAGTCCAAGGATACCATCTTCATCACTTATATAAACGACAGTTTTCCCTTCTTTTTCAAGGGAGGTAGAAATACCATTATGAAATGTCTTTGTTTCTTCCCCGATAAAATCAGCTTTACCAATTTTATAAGCTTTATTTTCTAATGTTCCTTTTAATCCAAAACCAGTTACATCTTCAACGTTTTCGGGTTTTTTTATCGAAATATCATAAGCATGTTTTGCATATTTAACAATGGATTCAGCTAAAGGATGTGTAGAGTGACTTTCAATTGATGCTGTAATAGAAAGTACTTCACTTTCTGCTATACCTTCTCGAACATATACATCTGTTACAGTAGGTCTTCCTTGTGTTAATGTTCCTGTTTTATCAAAGGCAATCGCCTTTACTGAAGCTAGACGTTCTAAATGAATGCCGCCTTTAAAGAGAATACCGTTTCTCGCTCCGTTAGAAATTGCAGATAAAGTTGCGGGTGTAATAGCTGCAACTAGTGCACAAGGAGAAGCGACTACAAGTAAAATCATAGCGCGATAAAATGTTTCATTCCAACTCCAATCCAGTAAGAAGTGAGGAACGAACATCATAAGCGCAACAACGAGTAGTACACCTTTTACGTATGTTCCTTCAAATTTTTCGATGAATAGTTGTGATGGTGATTTTTCACTTTGTGCACTTTGAACGAGACGAATAATCTTTTGGAATAATGTTTGATCGCTCGGCTTTGTAATTGTAATTTCAATAGCACCACGTAAATTCACAGTTCCAGCAAACACTTCATCGCCGAATTTTTTCTCATTCGGAATAGGTTCTCCTGTAATAGCAGCTTCATCAATATTTGTTTCACCATTATGAATTGTGCCATCAGCAGGAACACGTTCACCGGGTTTAATTAAAATAATGTCGTTAATTTGTAATTCTCCAACAGGAACACGTTCCTCGGTTCCATTTGAAATACGTAATGCTTCTTCAGGCTGTAAATCAAGAAGTGCTGAAATTTCTTTTTGACTTTTACTTAACGTATAAGATTCCATTGCACCACTTAGCGCAAAGATGAAGATTAAAATAGCACCCTCTGCCCAATAGCCAATCATGGCAGCACCGATAGCAGCAAAGAGCATGAGCATTTCAACATTTAGCTCTTTCTCTTCAATTGTGTCTGCAATGCCTTCTTTCGCTTTTGCAAATCCTCCAATTACATAAGCGAGGATATAGAAAGTAATACCTACACTTATCGCCTCATTTTTTGTGAATAACCAGCCAGCTAAAATGAAAATACCAGATAAGATTGCAAATATAAGTTCATAGTGCTTTTTTAGTGTTTGAATCCAAGATGGATTAGGTACGTTCTGTTTTGATGGTAATGTTTTTACTTCCGAGTTCATTATTACTCGCCCCTTTCAAATTCTTATTGAGAAAAAGAATCAAAATCGAAACCCCTATAAAACGACGAAAGCTGCCATCCGTAACGGATAGCAGCATTTCTGTTAAAACTGATTTTAATAGTTATTATGTTGTAATTATTCTATAGTATAGCATATGTTTTTGAGAGATGATATGTTTTTGTTTCAAGTATAAACCGAAAACTTGTGTTTTTACAGTTCCTTTGGTATATATGAATATTGTTCATAAAAAGATCGAAAAGGAAGACAACAAGTGAAGACAGAGAAATTTTTTACTCATCCGATTGGTGTATTTATTGCTGCGATAGTAGCAACCTTTTTATGGGGAAGCGCATTTCCCTTTATTAAATTAAGCTATGCTGAACTTGGGATTCGGCCACAAGAAGTCGGAGAACAAATATTATTTGCTGGTTATCGCTTTTTCTTATCTGGTATAATGCTCTTATTATTTTTTAAAGCGCTAGGAAAAGATATGCAGTTCAAAAAAGGAACAGGGAAGCAGTTAGTTCAAATTGGTTTGTTCCAAACTTTTCTTCAATATATATGTTTTTATATTGGAATGAGTTATAGCTCAGGAATTGAAGGAGCGATTATTTCAGGAACATCATCATTCTTTCAAATTTTACTCGCACACTTTTTATATAAAGATGATGCTCTCAATATGAGAAAAATAATGGGCGTATCAATCGGATTTTGTGGTGTCATTTTAGTGAATGTACCGAGTGATGGAAGTTTATCATTCCATTTTGGAATAGGTAGCTTATTACTTCTTGGGGCAGCGATGATGTATTCGTATGGAAATATATTAGCAAAAGAGGGTAGTAAAACGTTAGATATTGGGTATATGACAGCATACCAAATGATTTTTGGATCAGTTGGGTTACTATGTATAGGTGCATTACAAGTTGGAGCGATGCCATTTACTTTTAACCTATATACGATACTTATGCTCATATATTTATCGTTCTTATCGGCAGCGGGATTTTGTATATGGAATACAATTATGAAGTATAACAAAGTAGGAAAAGTCTCGATGTATATGTTCTTCATACCTGTCTTTGGTGTGTTATTATCGAGCATGATTTTAGGAGAAGCAATTCATTCATTTGTATTATTCGGTCTAGCATGTGTAGCAGCGGGAATCATTGTCGTAAATCGTACCCCGGCTAAGCAGAAAATGGAGCAAAAAAAACAAGTAGCGTAGAGAACAAAAAAGCGATTAAAATGGAAGAACAGTATTGTTCTTCTTTTTTTATGTAGAAAAAGGAGAACAGACTATATATAACGAAAAAAGATACATTAAAGCATTTATTGAGGAGAACATATTATGAATGTATTTTACATTGTGTTAATCGGACAAATAATTATTTTTTTAACAGGAGCAATTTATGCAATAGGACAGACAAAAAGAACAAGAGAAAATATGCCGTTACCTTTAGCAGTTCGTCTTATTCTTAGTTTTTCTTTAACAGGTAGTGCGATTTGGATATGGCTACAAGATCCATCGATAGAGTATAGCAGCTGGGTTGCATTAGGAATGACTTTATCGACTTTAGGAGATTTATTTATGGCAGGTTTGATTCCCTTTGGCCATCGATTAATTGGAGGGATGGTTACTTTTGCTCTTGCCCATTGTTTTTATGTAAAAGCATTTTTGCAAACAGGTATTTCATGGAATGGTTTTTGGATTGGTTTACTCGTATACGGACTCTTTCTAATTATAGGGTGGTTCTTTTTTATTCGAAATGAAAAACAGGACAAACTGTTTACGATAGGAGCCCTAATTTACGGCTTGTGGGTTGGGGGAATGGCTTGCTTTGCATTCGCCTTATACTATGAGAATACAGGAATATGGTGGATACCAGCGCTTGGTGGTTTGCTGTTTGTGATTTCTGATTTTATTATTGGTGTGACAGATATTGGTGGCCGCAAGCTGAAGTATGAACCACTTTGGATTTGGTTTACATATGTCGCTGCTCAGATGTGTATTGTATATGTAGGACTATAAAAAGATGCTCTCAAAAATAGTAGATAGACTATTTTGAGAGTATCTTTTTCTTTGATATTCTAATATATTTGTTTAATTAGTTTAGTATTTGTTAAGTGTAAAATTCATAGGAAAAGTTCTGCTTAATAAGTATAAAATATGATATATCAAAAAAATAAACTTGTAAGGAATAGTGTTTTTGAATTTGTAATATTATAATTATATAATTTAGAATTTTATGGAAAACAACTATCTGAAGTATTTATAATATAAATAAAAAGACAATGAGATGGTGGAATGATGCAAAAGAAAAAACGTTTGCGTGAGTTCTTTGGAATAATTGCAAGTGCATGTTTATTAGCGTTTTTGGCAAAAATCTTTTTGTTTTTCCCTACAACTGTAAAAGGAGCATCTATGAGGCCAACGTTACAAGATGGGGATAAGATAATTGTTAATAAGTTGGCAAAGCAATTTGAAAGTTATGGTAGAGAAGACATTATTGTTGTGAAGACGGATAATTTTTATGTGAAAAGAGTGATTGGGTTACCGGGTGATGTAATTGAGATGAGAAATGACCAATTATATGTGAATCATGAGGTGAAAAATGAGGAGTATTTGCATAGTAATAAAAAACAAGCTGAAAAAAAACTAATGAATTTAACAGAGGACTTTGGACCTATTACAATTCCTAAAAATAAGATTTTTGTTATGGGAGATAATCGCTTAATCAGTAGGGATAGTAGAAATGGTTTAGGACTTATTGATAGAGCAGATGTATTAGGAAAGTTAGCGGCAATTTATTATCCATTTGAACATGTGAAAATAATAAATTAAAGTAAAAAACCAAGCAAATTTCAGTTTGCTTGGTTTTTTATGTTAAACAGTAGGAGACTCGTTAGATACAAAGACGTCTTCATTGTTTTGGTTAGTACTTATAACAAATTTGTGTTGCAATAGTTGTAGTTTAAATAATGCTAAAGGATCATGATAAGTTTCTGGGTTGCTTCTTAGCGTTGCTAATGTTTGTTCGTCTTCTTGTATTTCAAGTTGAGCGACTTCTACATTTTGTTTCAATACGCTAAGTGGATCTTTAAAGAACATCATGATATCACGCTCTAGTGCACCTTCAAATACTTCAAATTGAAGGAAGAATTGTTTTGAAATTGTTTGGGCAATTTCTGTATAGTCTTCCGTTTCAATATATTGTTTATATTTGTTTGCGAGCATAGATTGGTTTTTTTGCATATTACCAAATAATTTTCCGGCACTCTTTAAGAAAAATTGTGTCGGTGTAAAGCGTAATAAAATGTTGATGTTCGTTACTGTAATTCTATTTGTCATTCGTACGACATCTCGATGCCAATCATCTAGTAATTTGAAATCGCAAGGAAGTTTCATACGTTCTTCTTTATATAATTTATTGAACGTTTCACTCATTTCATCTAAATAAGCTTGAGCTTGAATAAATTCATTATGTGCTGTTTCAATCCAGTCTTGAATAGACCCAGTAAATTTAGGAAGAAGCACTTGTTGTACATGTTTGTCAATTCGTTCGTTCATCGCAGCATTTAATTCTTCATGAACTAATTTGAAATCACTATCTTCTTGAACAAGGTCAGAACAGCTCTGTAATAATTCAGGAATTTGAGAATGTATATCTTGTGTAATTTCTTCTTTCGTTAAAAGATAAGATTCTGTAATAGAACGGATTTTGTCTTTTTCAAGAGCAGTAAGATTGTTAATAAATCCATTAAGTTTTACAGATATATGTTTATTCCAGCGTACTGATTTCACTAATGTATGTTCTAATTCTACACGTTCATTTACAAGGTAAGCGATTGTCTTTTGAGTAAACCATATTAGCTTTTCTATACGTTCTTTCTCTATGTCACGTTCTGCAAGATTAGAGAGAATGGACTCTGTTACATCCCCAAGTTGCTGGCTACTCTCTTGGGAAGGAGAGTACGGGAAGAATTTTGCATTTGGGAAATGGACTGTAAGTTTACTAATTAGATTTTCATTGGTAGTCGTATTATTTGTGTGTAATACGAAATGAATTTGTAAGTTTGGCACTTGTTCACGTAAATAAAGTAATGTATCAAGTTCTTCGCCATGTAATGGTGAGGCAGAATTTAATATGTAAATAAGGCTCTCTGCTGCCTGTAAGTATTCAAAGTATGAGCTGTTTTTATCCAATTGTCCTTGAACAGATGGTGTAACAAGAAATGCAAACTTATTTTTTCTTAAAAATCTACTTGGTAACTTAATTTCTATACATTTTTTCTCAAGTTCTGACTGGGAAGATGTATCCATTATTTGATGGACTTCATCAAAGTTCGAGATGTTTTTTACATCTAGATCATTGAATTCCGTTATTGCAGTTTGACTATCGTCTTTAAATAGAATAGGAGCTGTTAAAGTCTCAGTTAAGATGTTCTCTCCTAATATTGAATTAACGAATGACGCTTTATCATGGTCACTTGTTCCAGCTATTAGTAGTTTATTAACATGTAAATCACATAGTTCATGGACGAGTAGCGTAAATTGATGACTTAAATCTACATCATTTTTCTCGGCCCATTCAGCAATTGTTTCGAATAGATGAGAAACGGTTTCCATATCTACATTTGTTTCAGCTGATGAATTAGAAAGTAAGGCTCCAGCACTTTTTACGAGTAATGATTCTAAAGTTGTAGGTGCAACTTCATTCCATGCTAATACGGCGGCAGAAACAAGTAAGGAATCCTTTGCTTTTGTTAAACTAAACCAATTTGTTAATAAATCAGGAACAAGACCGTTTAATTCATGCATAAAATGATCGCCAGTAATTAATGCAAAGTATGTTTCTTGGTAGCGGATAGAAATTTCATTCCAATTGTCATTGTTATCTGTTTCAATATGTAAAAATAAATGATTCATGCTTTGGATCCAAGAAAGGTATAATGGTTCATTTTGATAGCTGTTCCAAAGGGCAATAACAAACTCTTTAAATTGGACTTGGTCAATTGCATATAAAGCTTTTAAAGAATCATAGAAATATTCTGGTTTGATTTGTTTAGTAAATCCTTGGTTTACGTAATGGATTAAAGTATCGAACCAATGTAATGACTTTGTTCGAATTCCCTCTTGAACTGCAAGTTCGATAGCGTTGTTCCAATCTTCTTGTTTTTCATAGAAAGAACGTGCGATTGCAGTAATATTCGGATAGTCTGGTTGAAATGCCACAGCTTCACTAATCGTCTTAAAAGCTAATCCTAAACGATCTTGCTCGATATAAAGAGAAAGAAGTTGCAAGGAAACTTCCATCGTAAGAGTTGTACCTTCAGTTTGAATAGATTGATAAATTTCTTCTGCTTTTGGTAAGAATCCGAGTTCAAAATAGGCATCAGCAATATTTTTGGTTGCCCAAAGTTCAAGGTCGTTATTTACTTTCTCCCACTTAAATATGGCTGCTTCAAAATCTTTATTTTGATAATAAAATTCACCTTGAGCAAAGCGAATATTAGAAATGTTGGAGAATTCATTTTTAGATTCATTTATGTATGCTTCACCGAGTACTTCCGATACTGGAGTAGAAATTTCTTCTGTTAAAAATGTTTTATAGTAAACTTTTTGGATAAATTGATTTTCAATGGTCATGTTCGTTCCCCCCTGTATAATTTAGAAAAATGATGTTGTATGTAAAAGGGTACATGTTTTTTAATAGATAGAAGTTGTATTATATAGACCAAACTATGTTTTTGCTAGATGTATCATTTTTCTTGAGAGTTAAACCGTTGCGAAAAGTAGCTTTCCTTTATTGTAACAAAAAAACAAGCATATGAATTTTTATTTTTTAATCCTGATTGGTGTGGGCTAATAATCAGTGGAGATAGACAAAATACCCACTGATTAAAGTTTCACTTGATCGCTGTTAAAAGAATGGGTAGAAGTAGAGTTCATTATAAAAACAATGTATAGTGAATATGTATACCATGTTTGTCTTAAAGAGAGAACGGGCAAAATGTGGAATAACGATCGTGCATAGGATGTGTCTTCCGAATGGAACAACATATTGGCGAGTTAATCGCGCATTATGGGTATTTTGGAATTATTATAGCATTGGCTGGTGGGATTGTCGGATTACCGATACCAGACGAGTTTTTATTGACCTTTGTTGGTTATAATGTTTCAAAAGGCGTTATGTCAGGAACTGCTGCTTTTTCAAGTGGGATGGCGGGTGCGATGTTAGGTATTACATTAAGTTACATATTAGGTTTAAAACTCGGTCTGCCTGTTTTAAAAAAATATGGGCCGAAAGTTAGAATTAAAGAACATCACATTGAAAAAACACATGTTTTATTTGAAAAATACGGTCCATTTCTTTTAATGATTGGTTACTTTATACCAGGAGTACGTCATTTAACAGCATATTTTGCTGGGGTTTCGAATTTAACACTTTGGCGTTTTTGCTTGTACGCTTACGGTGGTGCGCTCATTTGGATAAGTGTTTTTATCGGACTTGGCTGGAAGTTAGGAGAGAAGTGGCGATTTGTCGAGTATAGTTTACATCATTATGGAATATGGATTTTAATCATTTCAGCAGTTGTTACATGCATTGTATGGTTTTACATAAAGAAAAAGAAAAACCGCTAATAGCGGTTTTTTTAGCTGAAAGCAATAAATAGTACACCAGCTGTAATAAAGACTACACCGATACCAGTCATAAAGTTTAACTTTTCACCGAGTATAATCATCGCAAGAATAATAGAAAACACTACACTTAATTTATCGATAGGGGCTACTTGAGAGACCTTTCCTGTTTTTAAGGCAAGAAAATAAAATAGCCATGACGAAGCACCTGCAACCCCACTTAATGTGATAAATAGCAGTGCTTTTTTATTTAGCAGTACGTCGCCGATATTTTGAAATTTACCTTGTATAATAATAACGCCTATCATAAATAATGCCATAATAATAGAACGAACTGTCGTAGCAACATTGGCATCGATTCCATCTAAACCAATCTTTCCAAAAATAGATACAAGGGCAGCAGCAATTGCTGATAATAGTGCGAATAATAGCCATGAGCTCATAGTAAAATTCCTCCAATCTTACATTATTATACATGAAAATCATTCTCATGTATTAATAACGAAATAATCCCCACCTTATATTTTTAATAAGGTGGGGATTATTATACTACTCTGCAATTTCCTCATATAAAAAGTAAGTTACATTATAAATATGTTCTACTTCATCGTCTGTCATAAACAATAATTCGTCACGCTCAATTCCTTTTTTCTTTTCAATAAACTCAATCATGTTTTTACGTTCTTCTCTTTTCATCAATTTTATTTCTCCTCTCAGTCTGTTTTAATACAGTTTATTTAAGTTACTGCTATTATATAACAGAATCTTTAGAAAGTTCCACCTATTTTATTGTTTTTTTCAGAAGAACTTTTCGACAAAACAAGCCCACCTAAGGGGGGCTTGTTTTATTTTATAGTCGTAAAAACTCGGGCTCCGTCGTACCTGCACCATCGATGTAATAAATTGTGTCAGGATTGATTTTTATTAATACGTAATTAGGGTCTTCAGGACCAAGTAACCAGCGTTTTAAGCTATTATTCCAAAACTTGTTTTTTAATGTTGAGTCTTCCTCGATTGAAGCTAAGCCTTCAACTTCTATATAATCTTCATCTAATTTTTTTCCTTCTCGTCCAAGCAGTACATGTACATTTGGATTGTTTTCGATATCTGTTATCTTTTTTGATTGTCGATCTGTTGCAACGTATAGTACAAAATCTTCATGGAAAAACATCATAAAAGCGCTGTGTGGCTTCTCATTACGTACAGTAGATAACACACCTGTTCTTTGTCCTTGAATAATCGTTGCAATTTTTTCTTTTAAGTGCATACTTTTAACCTCTTTTCATAATTTATAATTTTCTCCGTTTAAACAAGATAAATTAAATATCTTTCATACTGTTTTCTTCAATCTGATTTTTTAAACGTAATTGTGATGAAATCGGACAAGTTAGGAGAAGAATAATATTAATGATGAGGAGAAATACATACGATGGAAGGATGGAAAGCATGTTTAATAAAATATTTCTTATAGTAGCGCTTATAGGTGTACCACTTTCTGTACTCGGAAAAACAATGCATTGGCCTCAAACGATTATGTTTGCTGTATATTGCATTACAATTATCGCATTAGCGGGGTTTATGGGGAGAGCAACAGAAAGTTTGGCAATTGTTTCTGGACCTCGAATAGGTGGATTATTAAATGCAACTTTCGGTAATGCCGTTGAACTTATCATTTCAATTTTCGCACTTCAGGCAGGATTAATTGAAGTTGTGTTAGCTTCGTTAACGGGTTCTGTACTTGGAAATTTACTATTAGTAGGAGGGCTGTCCTTTTTTATAGGTGGATTAAAATATAAAAGACAAAGCTTTAATGTTTACGACGCAAGACATAATTCAGCTTTATTAATTTTTGCTGTTGTCGTAGCCTTTGTTATTCCAGAAATTTTTTCAATGAAGATGGATGCGGGAAAGACGTATCAATTAAGTATTGGCGTATCTATTATTATGATTATTATGTACCTTGCTGCATTGCTATTTAAGTTAGTTACGCACCGTGGTGTATATCAACATAAAAGTGACGAAGTAGCGCATGAAGAAGAGCCAGAGTGGTCGAAAGGTAAAGCACTCCTTATTTTAGCGATAGCGACGATTGCAGTAGCTTATGTGTCGGAGGCTCTCGTGCATACATTTGAGACGGTTGCGAAGTCATTTGGCTGGTCAGAGTTATTTATAGGGGTTATTATCGTTGCAATTGTTGGAAATGCAGCGGAACATGCATCTGCAATTATTATGGCTTATAAAAATAAAGTAAATATTGCAGTTGAAATTGCAGTAGGTTCTACATTACAAATTGCGATGTTTGTTGCTCCTGTATTAGTATTGCTTTCTATGTTTTTTGTACAAAGGATGCCTTTAGTGTTTACAATACCAGAACTTGTGTCCATGATTACAGCTGTTTTCTTAACGATTGCAATCTCCAATGATGGGGATACAAACTGGTTTGAAGGAGGCACTTTATTAGCTGCGTACGTCATTATGGGAATTGGTTTTTATTTATTATGAAAAATAGGCATAACAATTGTGCTCAGAGAAAACAATAAACAAAGTAGTATATATACCTTTATGTAGGAAGGAGCCAGACAGGTGAAACGAGTATACAGCATATGTCTTTCAGCCATGGTCTCGTTTATTTTATTATTTCCTAACAGTAGTTTTGCAAAGACAACGGTAGAAACAAAAATGCCTTCATCTGTTTTAAATATTTCAAAAGACAATACGTTTCCAAACGATGCGCAAGATTTGCCGCGCTTGCAGCCTAGTAAATTTGCTCAAGAACTATTGAAAACAGCAAATATTAAAATTGAAAATCCGGACTTAATTCGGATGTTTAATGAAACGACAATTTCAAATGCACCGCTTGCAGTAGGGTACCGCGCGAAAATTTATTTAGGTCAATGGGCTTTAAATTATGAATCGGTAGATACATCGATTAATTGGGAATATAAACAAGTGAATCGTAATGTGTACGATAATCGAGGAGGAGATCGCTTATATCCACTTCGTTATAAGCAAGAAACTCAAAAGACGATTGAAGGCGATTTAACAGCAGATATGAAAGATGCTACAGACGTGAAAAAAATGATGCTGCTAAAAGCGCTTGAAAAAGTACAGTTGCCACTTTCATTTAAAACGACCATTGGTTATGGTACAGGACATGAGCGTGTGTATAATATTAGTCCGAGTCAACTTGGATATTTATATGCTTATACGCCAGCAGTAAATGAAAAAGGAAAAGTAACGTTTGGAGAAGTGTACCTTGTTTTAAAAGGAAATCAAAAAAGACTTGTTGTAAAAAATGTTACCTCTCAAGGAATTGGAGCAGCTATTCCAATTCATGATCATTTGTTTTTTAAATTTATTTCCTCGTCGCATGCGCAATGAAATAAAAAAACGTCAGCCCATATAAGCTGACGTTTTTATTTATAACATAAGGTTTGATTTTTTTGATAAGAAATTTTCTGTTGGATAGTAGCTGTTCTTTACAAGAACATTCGGTCCAAGACATTTCACCGCAGGGCAATGACAGCTTAATGATTTTGCTGTTTTTGAAGCGCTCCATTTCTCATATGCTTCTTGTAATGTGTTTGTTTGTATGTTTCCTAGAAGCGGAACATCACCAAAGTCCGTCACAATAATATTTCCATCGAAAATGTTTACATTTAAACGAGAACGGCCATCTGGATCATTACGTACAGTTACATTTTTACTTTCATGTAATTTCTTAAATGTAGCTAAATCGCGTTCATCATCACTACATGCATAGAAAGGTAATGTTCCAAATAACATCCATACATTTTCGTCACGAATTTCTAATAAATGTTCAATAGCTTTTCGAATTTCGTCTTTTGTTAAAATTTCAAGTGTGCTAGCGAAGTCACTTGGATACATCGGATGCACTTCATGACGTTTACAACCCATTTCCTCAACGATTTGACGATGAATATGTTCAATGTGTGGTAGAGTTCTTTTGTTTAACATCGTTTCGGCTGATACGAGTACACCTGCATCGGATAGAGCTTTACTATTGGTAATCATTCGTTCGAATAATTTTGCACGTTGTTCATAAGTAGGTTTACGCTCCATCATTGCAAATCCGCCTTCAACGAAGTCATCAATTGTTCCCCAGTTATGAGAAATATGCAGCACATCTAAATAAGGAATAATTTGTTCGTAACGTGCTAAATCTATAGTTAAGTTTGAGTTGATTTGAGTGCGAACGCCTCGTTCATGAGCGTATTTTAAGAGTGGTGTTACATAGTTGTCGACGGATTTCTTTGAAAGCATAGGTTCTCCGCCAGTAATACTTAAAGAACGTAAATGAGGAATCTCATCTAATCGTTTTAATAAAAGCTCCATCGGAAGCGGATTTGGATCTTTCGGCTGTAATGTGTAACCAACAGCACAATGCTCGCAACGCATATTGCATAACGTTGTCGTTGTAAACTCAACGTTTGTTAATAGTAGTTTGCCGTACTCTTCAAGGTCCATATACGCTTCCCATGGATCGTAAGAAGGAGTAATCGGCTTCATTTTTTGTGATATCGTCATATGAAATACTCCTTTGACTATTGAAATAACAATTTGTCCATTCTCTATAATAGAAGAATATGTACTTTTTATAAAGTGAAACTTTTTAGCGGAAAAAGAGAGAGGGCTTACATTATAGCGGATAATCGTGACAAAATTGATGAAATTTCATGCCCATAGCAATCATTTTTGCGGTATAATAAAAGCAACTCGAATTAAAAGGAGAGTGCCTTCATGGGAAAAGCAATTCAAGATAAAGATACACAATTAGTATATTTAAAAGAGCGTTTAAATATGTTCATTGAAGTAATTGATACAATTGAACCTGAAGAAGTAGAGTTAGAAGATGTAGATCGTCTTCTTGCGATGTTAGATGAATTAGAATTAAAATGTGAGCAATTTAAAAAAGACGAATAATATATTAAAAAGGCTGCCAATACAAAATTGGTAGCCTTTTTCTGTACGGATAATAGAAGGAATATAGAAAAAAAGGTATAATCAAGTTGTGAAAAATCTCATTTATACTTTAATAGCATGAAATAAAGTGAAACTTTAATCAGTGGGGAAGTTTATTCCCCACTGATTATTAGCCTTCACCAATCGGGCGTTTACGGGCAGCAGGGCTCCAACCTAACTTCTTTGCTCTAGTCAAATTTCGAGGTGGGAGTGTTACTGCCCGTTCATGCGGGATAAATAAAGGGCTGAAGAGTATAACGATGGAATTTTCATCTCGTAACGTTTTGGTAGCGTTCACAATTGAGGGGGAAGTAACAATGGAAAAGCTTCAAGAAAGCATGTATCAACTAGTTGTTGAAACGTCAACGAACTTACCGAAAGATGTTCGTCGTGCGATTCAACAAGCGAAAGAGCGAGAAAACGCAGGGACTCGTTCAGCGATGGCACTTGGCACAATTACGAATAACATTAAAATGGCAGATGATAACATCTCGCCGATTTGCCAAGATACAGGGATGCCAACTTTTAAAATTTATACACCAGTTGGTGTGAATCAATTAAAACTGAAGGAAGCTATCTATAGTGCGCTTGAGCGGGCGACAAAAGATGGTAAACTTCGTCCCAACTCTGTTGATTCTCTTTTTGGAGACAATAGTGGAAACAATTTAGGACCAGGTACACCAGTTATTAAGTTTGAGCAATGGGAAAAAGATTATATTGATGCACGTTTAATTTTAAAGGGCGGCGGTTGTGAGAATAAAAATATTCAATATAGCTTACCGTGTGAATTAGAAGGACTTGGACGCGCAGGCCGTGATTTAGAAGGAATTCGTAAATGCCTTCTTCATGCTGTATATCAAGCACAAGGTCAAGGATGTAGTGCAGGTGTAATTGGTGTTGGTATCGGGGGAGACCGAACATCAGGTTACGAATTAGCGAAAAATCAATTATTCCGTACATTAGATGACATCAATCCTGTACCAGAGTTACAAAAACTTGAAGAATATGTATTAGAAAATGCGAATAAGCTTGGCATTGGTACGATGGGATTCGGCGGAGAAACAACTTTACTTGGTTGTAAAATTGGCGTATATAATCGCCTGCCAGCTAGCTTCTACGTATCTGTTGCGTATAATTGTTGGGCATATCGCCGCCTTGGTGTAAAAATCCATCCTGAAACAGGAGAAATTATGGATTGGCTATATCAAGAAGGCGACGATACACTGGAGCAAGAAGTGCAAGAAAAAACAGAGCAACGTGAAATTGTATTGCAAGCACCAATTACAGAAGAGCAAATTCGTGAACTTCGCGTTGGTGATGTTGTAACAATTAATGGCATGATGTATACAGGTCGTGATGCAATCCATAAACATTTAATGGATAACGATTGTCCAGTAGACTTAAATGGACAAGTTATTTATCACTGTGGTCCAGTTGTAGTGAAAGACGAGAATGACAATTGGCAAATTAAAGCAGCAGGACCAACGACAAGTATTCGTGAAGAGCCATACCAAGGGGATATTATGAAGAAATTTGGTATTCGTGCTGTAATTGGTAAAGGCGGCATGGGTGCAAAAACATTAGCAGCATTAGAAGAACACGGCGGCGTGTACTTAAACGCAATTGGTGGTGCGGCGCAATATTATGCGGAATGTATTAAAGAAGTGAAAGATGTTGATTTCTTACAATTTGGTATTCCAGAAGCAATGTGGCATTTACGCATTGAAGGTTTTAAAGCAGTTGTAACGATGGACTCTCATGGTAATAGTTTACATGCTGATGTTGATAAAACATCGCTTGAAAAATTAGCGAGCTTTAAAGAGCCAGTATTTAAGTAAACAAAAATGCACCTCGAATGATTCGAGGTGCATTTTTTTGGTATATATAGAAAAACATGTTCAGCATGAAAGAAAGCAGAGAAACAGAAACTACAGGTACGATTATATATGGAAAGGAGACTATTTATGAAATATAAATGGTTATATATAGGTCTCATTTTTTCAATTATGATGGCACTTGTTCCAGTTTCAACATTGGCTTATACAAACACTCCACATAACTGGGGAATTCCGCGTCCTAAAAATGAAATAGTACCAGATGCAGGGAAACTTTATACAGAATTGCTACAAAAAAATGGCGGATTTTATTTAGGGGATACGAAGAAAAAAGATATTTATTTAACATTTGATAATGGATATGAAAATGGTTATACAGGCCAGATTTTAGATGTATTAAAAGAGAAGAAGGTACCAGCCACTTTCTTTGTAACAGGGCATTATATTAAAACCCAAAAAGATTTGTTGTTACGAATGAAAAATGAAGGGCATATTATTGGGAATCATTCTTGGAGTCACCCAGATTTTACAGCAGTAAACGATGCAAAACTTCGTGAAGAATTAACGAGTGTAACAGAGGAAATAAAAAAAGTAACAGGGCAAAAAGAAGTGAAATATGTACGTCCTCCGCGCGGCGTATTTAGTGAAAGAACATTAGCTCTTACGAAAGAAATGGGCTACTATAATGTATTTTGGTCACTTGCATTTCTTGATTGGAAAGTGGATCAGCAAAGAGGGTGGCAATATGCGCATAACAATGTAATGACGATGATTCATCCAGGATCTGTTTTATTACTTCATGCAATATCAAAAGATAATGCAGAAGCACTTGCGAAAATCATTGATGATTTGCGCGAGAAAGGGTATCATTTTAAAAGTCTAGATGACTTAGTGAAAAGCAATCAACCGTAAGCATGTATGCTTGCGGTTTTCTCATGCTATAATGATGTGTAAAAAGGATGGGGAAACGTATGTGGAGCGAACATGTTACGTTAGAGTATCCGTATCATTTTGAAGAAGTATTAAAACGTTTATCTTTTGATCCTCTCAACGTCATTCAATTAGATGAGAAAGTCATTTATGTCCCGCTTTGTATAGACGAGGAACAGGTTGTTGTTCGCTTGCAAGGGATTGGTACTGTTCAAAATCCACAGTTTTGGATTTCTAGTCAGACAGGAGATCCGGAGAAAGTCATGAAACGAATGAGGGCCATTTTTCATTGGAATGAACCGTTTCAAGATATACAAAATCATTTTTTAAACACATCATTACGTCCACTATTTGAAACATATGCTTATACTCCAATTATTTTAGAATTTGATTATTTTGCTTGTCTTCTTCGCTGTATCATTCACCAACAAATAAATTTGAAATTTGCTACTGTGCTAACAGAACAATTTGTGAAACGGTATGGAACAGAGAAGAACGGTGTATTCTTTTTCCCTACTCCGGAAATAGTAGCAAATATTTCAATAGAAGAATTGAGAGAGCAGAAGTTTAGTCAGCGAAAGGCTGAATATATAGTAGGATTAGCAGAACGTATTGCCCGTGGTACATTAGATTTAGCGAGTATAGAAACTGGGACGGAAGAAGAAGTTTCAGCACAATTGTTGCCAATTAGGGGAATTGGTGCATGGACAGTGCAAAACTTTTTAATGTTTGGGCTTGGGCGGAAAAATATGTTTCCGAAAGCGGACATTGGGATTCAGCGTGCAGTGCAAGGTGTATTTCAATTAGATGATAAACCTGATGATGCATTTTTAGAAAACGTGAAACAAGAGTGTGAACCATACTGCAGTTATGCAGCGTTATATTTATGGAAAAGTATAGAGTAGAGGTGTAATCATGATACAAAAGCAACATGAGAGTAAGTTGGAAGTTGGTCAAACGTTTCCTGTGACAATTAAACGTCTTGGGATTAACGGAGAAGGCGTTGGTTATTTTAAGAGACAAGTTGTTTTCATTCCAGGGGCATTACCAGGAGAAGAAGTCGTTGCTGAGACAACGAAAATTCAGCGTGGCTTCGCTGAAGCGAAAGTGAAAAAGGTTCGTAAAGCTTCACCACATCGTGTGAAAGCGCCATGTCCAGTATATGAGGAGTGCGGTGGCTGTCAGCTACAACATTTAGATTATAAAGAACAATTAAATCAAAAACGTGATATCGTTGTACAAGCATTTGAGAAGTACATGAATAACACTTTGGAAGAGAAAATTCGTCCGACGCTTGGTATGGAAAATCCATGGCATTATCGTAATAAGAGTCAATTACAAGTGGGGCGTAAAGACGAGAAAGTTATTACAGGGTTATATAAACAAAACTCACATCAGTTAATTGATATTGCCCATTGTATGATTCAACATAAAGCAACGAATGAAGCGACAAAAGTTGTAAGACGTATATTAGAAAAACTAAATGTTTCTATTTACAATGAGAAAAAACAAAAAGGTTTAGTACGCACAATTGTAACACGTACTGCAGTTCAAACAGGGGAAGTACAAGTTACACTTATTACAACAAAAGAAGAACTGCCAAATAAAGAACAATTTATTGCAGAAGTACAAAAACAGATGCCAGCTGTTAAATCAATTATGCAAAACGTAAACTGGCGTAAAACATCTGTTATTTTTGGCGACAAAACATTTAAATTAGCTGGAAAAGAAGTAATTCAAGAAACACTTGGTGATTTATCATTTGAATTATCAGCACGTGCATTCTTCCAACTGAATCCAGAGCAAACGGTTGTTTTATATGATGAAGCGAAAAAAGCAGCTGCTTTAACAGGGAATGAGAAAATTGTAGATGCGTACTGTGGTGTTGGTACAATTGGTCTTTGGCTTGCGAATGATGCGGCGGAAGTACGTGGTATGGATGTAATTCCAGAAGCGATTGCAGATGCAAGAAAAAATGCGAAACGTCACGGATTTACAAACACGAAGTATGAAGCAGGTAAAGCTGAACAATGGTTACCAAAGTGGGTAAAAGAAGGATGGCGTCCAGATGTAATTGTTGTCGATCCACCACGTACAGGTTGCGATGATAAATTATTGGAAACAATTTTAAAAGTACAGCCGAAACGAGTTGTGTACGTATCTTGTAATCCTTCATCGTTAGCACGTGATGTGAATGCATTAATGAAGAGTTATGAAGTGGAATATGTGCAGCCAGTTGATATGTTCCCACATACAGCTCATGTAGAAAATGTAGTAAGACTTGTTAAAAAGTAAAGTTTATTCATATTCCCTCACGATATGAGGGAATATTTTCTATGAAGGAGAATACTATGCACAATTATAAATTAACGATTCAGTATGACGGTGCGCGTTATAAAGGGTGGCAACGTCTCGGTAATAATGATAATACGATTCAAGGGAAAATTGAGAGTGTCATATCTGAAATGGTCGGGAAAGAAATTGAAATTATCGGCTGTAGTAGAACGGATGCTGGTGTACACGCTTTGAATCAAGTGGCTAACTTTAAGAGTGATGAGAAGTTAGTGGAACATAAAGTGAAAAAGTATTTAAATCAATATTTACCAAATGATATTAGTATTACAAGTGTGGAAGAAGTGCCAGATCGTTTCCATGCTCGTTACAACTCTAAGGCGAAAACATATCTTTATAAGATTTGGAATGAAGAGCATACGAACCCATTCATGCGTAAACACAGCATGCACGTGAATAAAAAATTAAATGTGGAAAGCATGAAAAAAGCTGCGAAACATTTAGTTGGTTCACATGATTTTACTGCTTTTTCAAATGCAAAATCTAAGAAAAAGTCTATGGTTCGAGAAGTATATACGCTTGAGGTTTCTGAAGAGGCAGGATTTGTACAAATTAGAGTAAGTGGTAACGGCTTCCTTCATAATATGGTGCGAAAAATTGTTGGAGCATTAATTGAAGTTGGATTAGGACAATTAGATGCTGAAGCAATTCCGAACATTTTAGAGGAAAAACAGCGCAATCAAATTAATTGTCTTGCTGAGGCAAGTGGTTTGTATTTGGAGAGTATTGAGTTTTAATCAGTAAAAAATCGAGCTGTGTAGGCTCGATTTTTTTATGTTTTGCTGTTAAGAAGATTTCTCTTTCTTCATACGTATTTTCAAATTCCAAAAAGCAGCAAGCATAATAGCTGCAAAGGAGCCGAAAATTGTTCCTAATAGCTTTGCATAAGGAGAGCTGCTTACATCGGCATTAATGAATAACATCATACAGAGAATAGTAGGGAAAAAGTATAAGTATTGTATTAACTTTAATTTTTTATCATTACTCATATATATCGCCCCTTTCTAGCATGTTATATGTTTAGTTTAACATATTTTACCAATTTTTCTACGATTGGAGAAAGGTTCATTTCATATTTGTAAATGAAGTTTTTTAATTCGATATTGTAAGTTTTGTCTACTCAATCCTAAAAATTTTGCTGCTTGTGAGATATTACCATTATTCTCTTTAAGAATTTGAGTGATGTAGTTTTTTTCTATTTCTTCTATCGTGTGCTTTAAAGTTTTAGGTGTATCAGCATTGTAATTAGTTAGTGAAGGTTGCATATTGAATTCTTTTTTTATTCGTTCGCGAAAGTGAGTGGGTATATGAAACGCTGTAATGATATTTTCATCTTCTATTAAGTTCATTGAACCTTCAATTATATGTTCCAATTCTCGTACGTTTCCGGGCCAATCGTATACATAAAAGAATTCTCTTACATGTACATCTACATCCGTTACGCTGAGCCCGAATTGAATATTGTACTTTTCGATAAAGTGCTGAACAAGAGCTGGAATATCTTCTTTTCGTTCCCGTAAAGGTGGAAGACATAAAGTAACGACGCTTAATCGGTAATATAAATCTTCTCTTAACCGATTGTGTGCAATAGCTTCAAGAGGGTCTTCATTAATAGTTGCTATAATACGAACATCAATTTCTTTTTCTTGTGCGCCTCCGATTCTTCGTATTGTTTTTTCTTGTATAGCCCGTAGTAACTTAGCTTGAAGCGTTGGGCTTAATGAGTTGATTTCATCTAACAACAAAGTCCCACCATTTGCTTCTTCAAATAAACCAGATTTATCTATTGCTCCTGTAAAGGCACCTCGATTCGTACCAAATAATAAGCTTTCCATTAGGGTATCAGGTATAGCTGCACAATTTTGTGAAATAAACGGTTTTGTTGAACGCTGACTTTCATTATGTATACTTTGTGCAAATAGTTCTTTGCCAGTCCCTGTTTCTCCTACAAGAAGTATAGATGAGGATGTACGAATTACCCTCTTTCCTTCTGCAATGATTGATTGAATAGCTCCAGAATCACCAATTATGTGGTCAAAGGTGAATTTAGTATTTTGTTTTCGAGAAGGGCTCATTTTTATTGGTTGCTTTAAGTGACTAATCTCTTTTGAAATTTCAATAGCACCTTTAATTTTTCCATTTTCTATTATAGGGAAAGTATCGTTAATCGTCGTAATTTCTTGTCCTTTATTGTTAAAATACGTTTGTTTTATATTTTTTTTTGTTTTTCCAAATTTTAATGCCTCTATAAGAGTACTATTTTTATTTTCTTCAAATGCAAATACCTCTAAGGGACTTTTATATAGCACATCTAAGCGGTTCATTGATTCAATTTCCATCATTTTGCGGTTATAGATAATCGTTTTACTTTCCTCATTAATAATATGAATCCCGATATCGAGTTCATTGAGTAAAGCTTCATATAGCGCATTCATTTCAATAATTTGTTTAAAATTAATTTCTTCTGTATGCATGTATCATCTTCTCCTCGTTTCACCCTATGAAGACTGACTTTTTATAATTTTATTAAAATTCTCATAAAATCGCAAAATTTTTTTGCTATTTTCTTTCAAAACTTTTTAAATGATAGAAAAATTTTGCGGTTATGTAGATTTTTTTGTACGAAATCTTAATTTTTATATAGATATTGAGGTTGGTACGTATCTTGCATAAATAATAATTGAAATCTTTAAATGAAAGGAGTGGATGAATTAGAACTTTTCATAGGGTATGCGACATTTCAGTGCAAATTAATTAAGAGGAGGAATTTATTAAGTGAAGACGGTTATAGAAGGCGTGTATAGTCCTTGTTACGGGAAAGTAGAGAAATTATTTGTTACTGAAAGTTCTTACGTATATGAGTGGGAGAAATTAGCGTTAATTGAAACGATAGATAAACAGAAAGTAGAAATTAAGGTAGGCATCAGTGGTTATATCGAATCTTTAGAAGTGGTAGAAGGACAAGCTATCGCTGATCAAAAACTATTAATAACAGTAAGGGATGACCTTTTAATAACAGGTAGTGATTAATATAAGTGATATGTATTTTGCACTTTTTAATAATTAATTTTACGATGAAGAGTTTTAAAAGCGCTTACAATTAATGGGTTTTAAAAAATGAAAAGGGGGGATTTATGTGATGGATCAAAGCCAAGGATTAAAAAGGGAATTGAAAAGTCGGCACATATTTATGATTGCACTCGGAGGGGTTATTGGTACGGGTCTTTTTTTAGGATCTGGTTATACAATTCATGAAGCTGGACCTGGAGGAGCGATTATAGCGTATCTTGTTGGCGGATTTGTTATGTATTTAACGATGCTCTGTCTAGGAGAGTTAGCGGTTGCAATGCCTGATGCAGGATCTTATCAAACGTATGCAACAAAGCACATTTCGCCTGCAGCGGGTTATGTAGTCGGCTGGATGTCGTGGCTAAACTGGTCTGCTACGATAGGCATTGAATTAATTGCAGTTAGTATTTTGATGAAACGCTGGTTTCCCGATGTACCGTCATGGATTTGGTGTGTAGTGTTCGCAGTACTGCTCTTTGCTATTAATGCGTTATCTTCAAGAAGTTTTGCGGAAGTTGAATTTTGGTTTGCAAGTATTAAAGTAATTACAATCATTGCATTTATTATTTTGGGCGGGGCAGCGATGTTCGGTTTTCTAGATATGAAAGGAAACGAACCAGCACCGATGTTTTCTAGTTTTACTGATTATGGAGGGTTGTTTCCAAATGGATTATCAGCAATTTTAATTACAATGATTGCAGTTAATTTTGCTTTCCAAGGAACAGAACTAGTTGGAATTGCAGCTGGTGAGAGTGAAAATCCAGAGAAAACGATCCCGAAGGCAATTAATAATACAGTTTGGCGCATACTCGTTTTCTTTGTACTATCTATTTTTATTCTTGCAGGACTATTTCCTTGGCAGCAAGCAGGCGTAATAGAAAGTCCATTTGTAGTCGTATTTGATAAAATTGGTATTCCTTATGCGGCTGATATTATAAATTTTGTTATTATTACAGCGGTATTATCGGTTGCGAATTCAGGATTATATGCAACTTCCCGTATGCTATGGTCTATGTCTAATCAAGGAATGATTAGCCCGATTTTTGGTAAGTTATCTAAAAACGGTGTTCCTATTTATGCGTTGATTGTAAGCACGATTGTAGGATGCCTCTCATTATTATCAGGTATTTATGCGGAAGATACAGTTTATTTATGGCTTCTTTCAATTGCAGGGTTCGGAGCAATATTAGTTTGGGCATCGATTGCTTTATCTAACTTATTAGCTAGAAGGACATACGTAAAGCAGGGCGGAGATATTAAGGATTTGAAATTTAAAACACCATTGTATCCATTTGTTCCACTTCTTGCGTTAGTATTAAATTTAACAGTAATTGTTGGCATGGCTTTTATTCCTGAACAAAGAATGGCTTTATATTGTGGTATTCCATTTATGATTGTTTGTTTACTGTTTTATCGCGCTACCAGAAATAAGAGAAGTAGCGTAGAACATATTGAAAAGACAAACACAACTGAATTAGAAAGTTTACCCCGCATTAACGGGCAGTAAAACTCCACTTCAAAATTCGGCTGGAGATAAACTGTCCGTAAACGCCCGATTGGTGAAGGCTAACAATCAGTGGGGGATGAACCTCCCCACTGATTATAGTTTCACTTTATAATAGTGAGTCATTTAGAGACTGTAAAATTGTAAACAGTCTCTTTTTTTGTGAAAATAAAGCTGGAAACATACTACGTATGCAAAGGGGAATTAGCGATGAATCCAGAAATTTCGCAGTTGTTAAAACAAATAGATTCAAGGAAAGAGGAATTGCTCGAACTTACAAAAACATTAATTCGTTTTGAAACACCAGCGCCACCAGCGAGAAATACAAATGAAGCACAAGAATTTGTTGCAGATTTTCTAAGAAAACGAAATTTTAGTATTGATAAATGGGATGTATATCCGAATGACCCGAACGTTGTTGGTGTAAAAAAAGGGACGGAAAGCGGGACATATAAAAGTCTTATTATTAATGGACATATGGATGTAGCTGAAGTGTCGATAGATGAGGCATGGGAAACAAATCCGTTTGAGCCGTTTATAAAAGACGACTGGTTAGTTGGAAGAGGCGCGGCAGATATGAAAGGTGGATTAGCTGGATCCTTATTTGCTATTCAGCTTTTAGAAGAAGCGGGAATTGAATTGCCGGGTGATCTAATATTTCAATCAGTAATTGGAGAAGAAGTAGGAGAAGCAGGAACACTTCAATGTTGTAAACGTGGTTATGATGCTGATTTTGCAGTCGTAGTGGATACGAGCAATTTACATATGCAAGGACAGGGGGGCGTAATTACTGGATGGATTACTGTGAAAAGCCCGCGAACGTTTCATGATGCAACACGTAGACAAATGATTCATGCCGGAGGACGTCTATTTGGAGCGAGTGCAATTGAAAAAATGATGAAAATTGTGCAAAGCTTACAAGAACTGGAGCGCCACTGGGCAGTCATGAAAACGTATGAAGGCTATCCATCGGGAACAACAACAATTAATCCAGCTGTTATTGAAGGTGGCCGGCATGCAGCGTTTATTGCTGATGAGTGCCGATTGTGGATAACAGTACACTTCTATCCAAACGAAACGCATGAACAAATAATAGAAGAAATAGAAGCGTATATAAGAAAAGTAGCAGCTGCTGATCCATGGTTAAGTGAAAATCCACCGCAATTTAAGTGGGGCGGAGAGTCGATGATTGTGGATCGTGGTGAAATTTTTCCTTCTTTAGAAGTAGATAGTGAACATGTAGCTGTAAAAACTCTTAGTGCGGTACATGAATCTATTTTATCTAAAAATGCAATTTTAGATATGTCTGCAACAGTAACGGATGGTGGGTGGTTTAGTGAATTTCATATCCCCGCCATTATTTATGGGCCAGGTACACTAGAAGAGGCCCATTCTGTAAATGAGAAAGTTGAAGTTGAACAGTTAATTGAATTTACAAAAGTAATAACGGCGTTCATATATGAATGGTGTCATACGAAAAAATAGATTTGTATATTGAAATCGTACGGGTCTGCAACTTGTACGATTTTTTAGTGAACTATTTCAGAGTTGAACTTAAACAACAACTGAAATAGTTTTTTATCCCGCTATTCGCCGGGCAGTAAGCCCCCCACCTCAAAATTCAGGGAAAGCAAAGAAGTTAGGTGGGAGATCAACGGCCCATAAAAACCCGATTGGTGAAGGCTAATAATCAGTGGGGGATGAACAAAACCCCTACTGATTAAAGTTTTACTTTATTTTTCTATGTCTTTCGTTTTAGTTCAATTAATTTCTCTTTTGCTAATTCAACAGCAATTGCATCATCTAAATAGCCAATTGGAAAGAGATAGTCGGGGATAATGTCTGTCGATAAAATGAAATACAGTAATGCACCCCCAAGAATTGCACGTTCTTCTTTTGAAATGGTTTCATTACAAAATTGTTGATACATATCTGTTAATTGTTCAATGAAAGGGCCTGCACTATCAATCTGTTCTAACTTGCTTGAAAAACTTTCATGAATACGTTTTTCACCTTCTGTTGTTTGAGCATAGCGTTCATAAGTTTCAAGTTCTTGTTTTACGCGAGTTGTTGTGTAATCGAAGTCGAATAAGTTAGAGGATTGTAAAGTTTGCTGAATTGTATCAAGAGATGTATACATATCCGTCTTTTCTTTATTTATGTGAGGAGAATTAGGATACATTTCATCAAATAACAATTGAGGCGGAACTTGCAGACATTCTGCAAATTTTTGTAGATGTTTTTGTTTTGGTTGTTGTTTACCATTCATAATTCTTGAGATTGTTGCTGGATCAATATTTGTAAGTATTCCTAGTTGGCGCATGGATAAGGCACGTTCTTTTAAAAGCTTTTTGATTAATTTACCAAGACGATCGTTTGGGTTTTCTTTAGGCATAGTGAAGGCACCCCTTTTTATTGTTGAAAAAATGTTGAGCATTTATTACAAGTATATGAAACAGACAGGCACAGTTGCTCAACATTTTCATAATATGCATTGAGAAGTGAGAAAAAGAGGTGACTGTTTATGAGTACGGCAGGTATATTTTCAATTCTTTTAATCGGAATTGCTTCTAATTTAGATAATGCAGGTGTTGGGATTGCATATGGCATTCGTAAAATTCGTATTTCGTGGTTTAACAATTTTATCATCGCATTTTTTGGTTTTTTATTTACTTTATTAGCTGGTTTTTTGGGGAATTGGATCGCATTATTTATTTCAGAGTTTACAGCAAACCTGATTGGAGCAATTGTTTTAGGGATAATCGGAGTGTTTATTTTATGTCAGCCTTTCTTGAGTAAAAAGGACACCATAGAATCTAAAGATGGTAGTGTACTTTTGGGGATTTTACGTGATCCAGAAAAAGCAGATTTTGATGGATCGAAAACAATTAGTTTTTCTGAGGCTCTTGTTTTAGGGGTGGCATTATCTATTAATAATATTGCAGGTGGGTTTGATGCTGGAGTAACAAATTTGAATCTGTGGCTTACGGCATGTATTTCTGGGGTGTTTAGTTTCATTTGTATTAGTGGCTTTTCATATATAGGAAAACGATTTTTAGCGGAATACTTAGGGAAATGGGCGACGGTAATTGCAGGCGTATTATTAATTCTTATTGGGATAGATCAGTTGTTGTAAACATAGAAAGGCAATGTTCGAGCATTTCCTCGGAAATACTTGAATAAATTTCATATATCGACATCGGATATTTATTTCTTAATAAACATAAGAAGCACCTACAAAGGTGCTTCTTAGCGTATATCTTCAATTAATTGTTCCGATTCCTCGTGCATACTATATTCACTTAAAACTTGGATACAAAGCCATTTTAGTTCCTCAATACTATGCTCAAGTTCTTCAGGGAGTACATGATGAATATCTTCGAGTCCCATTCCGAAATGTATAAGCTCTAGTACTTGATCATCGATGTTTCGATCCATTAATAGTTCAAGTACTTCTAAATTGAATATGTATCGGTGAGCTTCGTCGAGTGAAACAACTTTTAGCTTTAAGCTTTCTACAATACTCAATATAAAAAGAACAATTGTTTTTTCAAGAACAGGTTGTTTCGCCATTTGAAATATTAGTTTCATCTTTTACACCTCCACATATAGCGCTAGGTTGTACTATACTATTCAGGAGGGGGGAGCAAATATGCATAATAAAGAGAAACTTTCAGTACTGTTTTTGTAAGGATATTGATGACCAGTAACAATGAATTTTCCGTAAAAAAATCCTGCTATATTAGCAGGATACCGCCCAATTAAAAAATGCTCCAACCTTCTTGAGCAGAAAGAAGTTCAAGAATTTTAAAACCAGCGATACTATTTCCGTTTGCATCTAAAGCTGGCCCGAAAATGCCGATACCCATCTCGCCTTTTACGCAACCGAAAATACCACCAGCTACACCGCTTTTTGCAGGGATACCAACACGAATTGCAAATTCACCAGATTCGTTATACATACCGCATGTAACCATAAATGTTTTACAGATTTTCGTAATATGTTTAGGGATAATTTGTTTTTTCTTATATGGATCATATCCGTCCATTGCAAAAATTAAACCAATACGTGCTAAATCAATACAGTTTACTTCAACTGCACATTGACGAGTGTATAAATCCATAAGTTCCTCAATATCACAATCGATAATTCCATTTTGTTTCATATAGTAACAAAGTGAACGATTTAAGTAAGCCGTCTCTAATTCTGAATTGGCAACTTTAGAAGAATAATTAATAGTAGGATTATCTGTTATTTCCCGTACAAAATGAAGGATACGCTCCATTTTTTCTTCGTTATCTTGTCCTGCTAACATGCTTGTGATAGCTAATGCTCCCGCATTAATCATTGGATTAAGAGGTTTAGATGGGCTTGTCGTTTCTAACTTAATAATAGAATTGAATGGGTCACCAGTTGGTTCCATTCCAACTTTAGAAAATACATATTCTTCACCGCGATCTAAAAGTGCAAGTGCAAGTGTAATTACTTTGGAAATACTTTGAAGAGTAAATAATGTCTGTGAGTTACCAGCATGGATATATTCTGTTTCTTTATGGAAAATGGCAATCCCTAAATCGTCTGGATTTGCATTTCCTAGTTCGGGGATATAAGTAGCAAGTTTTCCTTTTTTCGTATATGGTTTTACTTGTTCTAACAACTGTTGTAAGTTGTTTGTTTCAATGCACTGCATAGTACCACCGCTCCTATTTCGAATTAACTAAGTTTACTTTTCCCGATATGCTCGGAAATAAATAATAACATGAAAAAGTGGAATGATAAAACGAAAGTTACATGTTCTATAGTGGGTCTTTAGTTTAGATTATTCTGTAATAAAAGAGGAGAATTCCCCTTTTATATAACAGTTTGGAAATAGAAAACTTATCCATAAAAAGTTCGGAAATAAAAACTACACATCTATACAACTATATGTTATTATGGTTATGTAAATAGAAAGCGTTTTCTAAAGCGTACTTATAATGATAACGATTTCATAAATTTGATAGGGGGAATTAAAATGTTGCAGTTTTTACAACGTATTGGTAAAGCGCTAATGCTTCCAATTGCCGTACTACCAGCAGCAGGATTATTGCTTCGTTTAGGGCAACCAGATGTATTTGATATTCCTGTTATGGCACAGGCCGGCGCAGCGGTTTTTGATAATTTAGCACTTATTTTTGCAATTGGTATTGCAATCGGTCTTTCAGTTGATGGTAGTGGTGCAGCAGGTCTTGCAGGTGCAATTGGTTATCTGGTTATGAAAAACAGTATTGATGCACTTAGTAAGGGATATTCTACTGTAGAATTACAAGATAAATTAGGTAAAGTTCAAGATTTAATAGGTAATAGCGCAAATATAGATCCATCTAAGCTGGCAGATACAATGACACAAGTATCTAAGGCCGCCGAATTATCGACTAAAGTGGATATGAAAGTTTTAGGTGGTATTATTGTCGGCGTTATAGCAGGATTCCTTTATAATAAATTCCATAAGATTAAACTTCCAGAATGGTTAGGTTTCTTTGCTGGAAAACGTTTCGTTCCGATTGTTACATCGGTTGTGATGCTAATATTAGGAATTCTATTCGCACAAATTTGGCCAGCAATTCAAAATGGCATCGATGCATTGGCTCATGGAATTGTTAATTTAGGTGCAGTTGGTTCAGGTCTATTTGGTTTATTAAACCGTCTATTAATTCCAATTGGCTTACACCATGTAATGAACACATACTTCTGGTTCGTATTTGGTGACTTTACAAATGCAGCAGGTAACGTTGTAAATGGTGATATTGCTCGCTTCCTTGCAGGGGATAAAACAGCAGGTATGTTTATGACTGGTTTCTTCCCAGTTATGATGTTCGGTTTACCAGCAGCATGTTTCGCAATGATTGCAGCTGCTAAACCAGAAAAACGTAAAATGGTTACAGGTATGTTAGGTGGCCTAGCATTGACTTCATTCTTAACTGGTATTACAGAACCGATTGAATTCTCATTCATGTTCCTATCACCAGTATTATATGGTATTCATGCCGTGTTAACAGGTATTTCTTTATTCGTAACAACATCACTTGGCATTCACGATGGTTTCACATTTAGTGCCGGTGCAATTGATTACTTCTTAAACTTTGGTATTGCAACGAAACCAGTATTGCTAGCGGGAATCGGTTTAATTTACGCAGTAATTTACTTTGTAGTATTCTACTTCTTAATTAAGAAGTTTGACTTGAAAACTCCTGGTCGTGAAGATGACGATGAGTTAGTTGAAGAGGGTGATGCACCAGTTGCAGGTTCAATTGGTGAAACTTACGTAGCAGCTTTAGGTGGAAAAGACAACTTAACAGTTATTGATAACTGTGCAACACGTCTACGCTTACAAGTGAAAGATGCTAGTCAAGTAAACGAAGCTGCATTAAAACGTGCGGGTGCGAAAGGTGTTATGAAATTAAGTAACACAAGTGTACAAGTTATCGTAGGTACAAATGTTGAATCTGTTGCCGATGATATGAAAAAACACGTATAAATAATTAAATAAGAGGATATCCAAAAAGACTGATAATATCAGTTTTTAGAGGATATCCTCTTTTTTTATGTTAAAAATTTAACGGGAATCTTACTTTTGTAAATTTTCTTTTTCTTTTTTGTACATATAGGTTGGTTATATGTACAGTGCGTGATAAAGTAGTGATGTTATAGAATAGATTATCCAAAATATAGGTGGAAATTAAAAGTAAATTATCGGTAAATAAGGGGAAAAAGGCAATCATGGATCAGGAAAAAAATAATGCAAATGGGAAAGCACGTCGGCCGATTGTATACATAAAAAGAACAATCATTCTCGTCTTACTATTATCACTTGTATATTTCATGTATACAAAAATTGTTGCGCTTAATAAGAAAGAGGAAACTTTAAAAGCGGCAGCAGAAATGAAAAAACAAGAAGAGCTAAAAAAGAAAGAAGAAGAAAAAAAGAAGCAAGAAGCACAAAAACAAAAAGAGCAGGAAGAACAAGTGAAGCAAGCGCAAGCTGTGGAGAAGCCTGCTGAGGGACCACCTCAAGAAATTAATGAAAATGCTCAATTGGATCAATATTTACAGAGCATGGGATTTAGTGGAACAGCTGTTATTGTGAAGAATGGGAAAGTTCTTGTGAATAAAGGATACGGCATGGCTAATAAAGAGAATCAAGTGCCGAATAATTCAGAGACGACCTTTTATATTGGTTCTATTTCAAAAGCGTTTGTAGCGACTGCTATTATGCAATTAAAAGATCAAAATAAGTTACAAGTAGAGGATACAGTTACAAAGTATATTCCAGACTTTCCTCAAGGTAATAGCATACAGTTAAAACATCTATTAACACATACATCAGGAATTCCAGAGTATGAGCAGGGGACAGAGGATATTTCTCATGAAGAATTGATCAAACGAATAGGAAAGCAAAAGCGTATTGGGAGTCCGGGAGAGAAATGGAAGTATTCTGATTCAAACTATTCTATACTTGCTTACATTGCTGAGAAGGTAAGTGGACAGTCGCTCGAAGAATATATAAAACAGCATATTTTTGCGACCGCGGGTATGAAACATTCTGGTTTTGGAACAGCGTTGGAACAAACAAGATTCCCATCAACGGGTTATAAAATAGTGAATAACAATATGACAACACCTAATATTCCGAGCATGTCACAACTATATGGTTGTGGTGATATATATACGAGCGCACATGATTTATATTTATTTAATGAAGCACTCTTCTCTGGAAAATTAATTTCAAAAGAGAGTTATAATCAAATGTTTACTGCTGTGAAAAAAGATTACGGATTTGGCTGGTATGTAGATCCAGGAAGCTATTCAAATCATGGTGTAATGCCAGGTTGGAATTGTTTAAATGGTTTTAGTAAAAATGGTAGTGTATATGTTGTTTTATTATCTAACATTCAAAATAACATTAAATCATTTGGTAAAGTGAATAACGATATTTATACGATGTTACGAAATATTGAAGTGTAAATGACTGTCTTTTTTGGATAGTCTTTTTTTCTTGAGGAAGTGTATGTGCAATGGGATAATGAAATAAAGTGAAACTTTAATCAGTGGGGGTTTTCTTCATCCCCCACTGATTATTAGCCTTCACCAATCGGGCTTTTACGGGCAGTCGATCACCCACCTAACTTCTTTGCTTTCGCCGAATTTTGAAGTGTGGGTCTTACTGCCCGGCAAATAGCGGGATAAATGGAAAAGGGGACGTGATATGAGTATACATAAGCATCACGCACGTAATGCGAAACGTATTTTTTTTGTATCTGTCATTGTATGGATTATCGTTGCAATTGGATTAGTGATGGAATATAAAAAAGGGATGCTATTCACTTCAGAGAAAGACAATCTGCAATTAATAGGTATTTTACTACCAGCAATTGGATTATTAATATATAGCTTTATAGAAAAACGAAGATCAAAAATACTTAAACAGGAAAATTATAATATAGAGACTTCTGAATTACTTGAGCAACAAAAATTTGTTGTTCGGAAAGAGGTAGGGATATTTCAAGTAATAACGTACTTTGGATTAGAAGGAAATACAGTAGGTTTTTTAAAAGAAGAGTATGATTTTGTTATTCAAAGTGTATGGCAAGCTGTACTCTCTTTTCTTTTTAAGGGACTACATAAGCAACAATTTTATTTATATAATCACTCAGGAGAAAGATTGTTGCGTGTTCAAAAGAATATGGGAGTACGCAACTTCTATATTTTTTCGAATATGGATGGAAAGAAAATTGGGGAGTTGAAACAAGTACTAAGTTTAACAAAATGGGAATGAATCTTTTTAGGGGTGGATGGTAAAGAATTTGGTAAAGTGACTGGGGACCTTTCAGCAACAAGGCAGAAAATAGACTGGCGAGATGGCACGCATATTGATGTGAAAGAAGATGGTATTCCGTTAGAAGCTGTTAAGTATTTTTCGGCAAGCGGTGGTTCTCTTGTTACAGCTTCTATCAGTGAACAGGCAGAATTACCACGAGCGGTTTATTACAGTACAGCTGCCATTGTTACAATTAAAAATTAAAATACTTATAAAGATAGATGGGATACCGTCTATCTTTTTTATTTAGTTAAAAATTCTTGTTTCTTTGAAAAATGTATGTCTTACCTATCACATAAAAAGCCTGCTTTGTATACATTAAGATGTATGAATGTATTTTTTATATTTTAAAAATAAATAGGAGGAGAAGTGTATGTGTCTGTTCAGAAAATATTGGCATAAATTATCCCGACTGTTTAATAGACAATTAGGTTATTTTTTAGATGACAAGTTACTGCCTGCTGTGGAACGACTTTTATTTTCGCAAAATTTTGCGAGATTTATTCAAAGAAATTCTAAGCAAGCTACAGAAGAATTTATTAAATCAAGTCAATTTCAATCGATTATTTGTAACATTTTAAAAGAATGTAATACATCACCGTTTAAAGAAATTGCAAAGCAATATTTAGGTAAAAATGTCGAAATTACTGTGACGGTTGGGCAGTTAACAGGTGTTATTGTAGCAGTTGGCGACGATTTCTTAATACTGCAAGAAGGAATAGGAACTGAAGTTTTATTACCATTTACAAGTATTATATCAATTAAAGAAGTGTAAGAAAGGAGAGTTATATATGTTATTTACTGATGAACTGCGTAACCATGTTGGTGAGTTAGTGCAAGTTGTGACAGCTGTAGAAATTGTTGCAGGCATTCTTTTATCTGTGACAGACGGGGCAGTAAGTGTTCGTACTTCTCCTTCCTATGGACCACCGGAAGATGTAATTGTGCGTACTCCTATTATTGCCTATGTTCGCTTGGAAGGGTAAGCGTGATACAAGTATGAGAGTATCAGTTGTTATTCCGGCGCATAATGAAGCAAGTACGTTATCTCAAGTTTTAGTAGAAGTGGAGAAGCTGAAGCCGTATGAAATTATCGTAGTAGATAATGGATCGACAGATGGGACGAAAGAAATAGCAATACAACATCATTGTCATGTGATTTATTATAAACATTCTCTTGGCAATGATGTGGGACGGGCAATTGGAGCAAGAGAAGCAAAAGGTGAAATTGTCTTGTTTTTAGATGGTGACATCGTTATTGAGAGTAAAGAGTTACAATGTTTCGTGAAAGGGATTCGGCAGGGGCACCAAATTGTTGTGAATAATTTAACATGGTCGGTTTATTTAAAGATGAGACCACATTATACGACAGTTGGAAAATTCATGCTGAATCGCTATTTGAATAAAAAGGAGCTTGTTGTTGGATCTTTAATCGCAATTCCACATGCGATGAGTAGGGAAGTTATTGAGAAACTTGGGTGGTGGAATTTAGCAGATCCAGCATTATTTCAAGCGATGGCGATGTCTAGAGGAGTAGATATTGTCGATGTGGCTTCGGTCGATGTAATTCATACAAATAAGGTTCGTCCTGTGCATACGGGAATATCACCTGGTTCTCCTTATCCGAAAGCGACTAGTCGTATTATGGGTGATCATTTACGTGCTTTGCAATATGTAATTGAAATATATGGTAAACGCGGTGGTTTTTCGGAGGGAAACAGAGATAGAGAGTTTATAGGGAAATATAAACCAGCTGTATTAAAGAAGGAAAAAGCGAAATATAGTGCGATTATACCAGTGTCAGAAGAAAAGATGACTATAAAATCTGTTATACAAGAAGTGAAAAAAGCAGGAGTAGATGAAATTATTGTTGTTGCGAATGGAGCGGATATCGAGACTATTAAACAGGCACAGCTAGAGAATGTTATTGTTGTTGAATTCGGGGAGGCGCTTGGACATAATGTAGCGCGAGCGATAGGAGCCATGCATGCTACAGCTGATATTTGTTTATTTGTTGATGGTGATTTTGCTATTCCGGCAAAAAAACTAACTCCCTTTTTGCATGCTATTGAAGATGGGAGTGATATGGCATTAAATGATTTGCAATGTTTATTAGATATGTTTCATCCCGCGGATCCAATTAGTATGGGAAAATACTTTGTAAATTTAGTAGCGAAACGACCAGATTTATGGAATAACTCACTAACGGCAGTGCCACATGCTATGCATAAGAAGGTAATAGATAAAATTGGATATGACTCTCTCATTATCCCGCCATTAGCTCAAATGAAAGCTATTTTGGAGGGATTCTCTATTACAGCAGTACAATTTGTAGATGTTATAAAAACAAATCGAGTACGCCCAGAGCAACATGGATTTGTTAATGGACGTATTCCAGCATTTGACCGTATTTTCGGTGATCAACTTGAGGCGATTGCTTATCTATTACAATATACAGACGAACGCGGGAGTTTTACAGATGGAGAACGGGATAGAGATATTATTCAACAATTGAGAAAGGAAGAAAAGAATACAGATGAATGCTAGTAGTAAAGTAGCTATTATTGGATTAGGGTATGTTGGTCTTCCTTTAGCGGTCCATTTCGCAGAAAGAGGATATACAGTACTTGGACTAGATAAAGATACTAGGAAAATAGAATCGATTATAAAAGGAGAAAGTTATATTCCAGATGTTTCTTCTAAAGAGTTACAAAGTTTATTAACTAAAAAAAGCTTACTAGTAAATACACCAGATAAAGGTGTTACTGAGTTCCAAAAGAGTGATTATGTTATTGTTACTGTCCCGACTCCAATTAATGAGCAAAGAGAACCGGATTTAAGTGCTCTCATTTCAGCTTCGCATTATATACAACAAAACCTTCAAAAAGGACAAACCTTCATTTTTGAAAGCTCCACATATCCAGGTACACTTGAGGAAGTTATCATTCCTATTATTTCTCAAACTGGTAAAAAGGTAGGAGTGGATTATTATATTGGTTATTCACCGGAGAGAATTGATCCGGCAAATAGTCAATATTCAGTTCAATCGATTCCAAAGGTTATTAGTGGACAAACAGAACAATGTAAACAAAAGGTACAGGATTTGTATAGCACTATCTTCGATGTAGTTGTTCCTGTTAGTTCTCCAAAAGTAGCGGAGATGTGTAAGCTATTTGAAAATATTCAGCGCTTAGTTAACATTTCGTTAGTAAATGAGTTAAATATGCTATGTGAAAGTTTGAATATTAATTTTTATGAGGCGCTTGAAGCTGCATCTACAAAACCGTTTGGATTTACTCCGTATTGGCCAGGACCAGGAATAGGAGGACATTGTATTCCTGTAGATCCTTTATATTTTCAATGGAGAATAAAGAAAAATGGGGCTATTAGTCAATTAATTGAGGCGGCACATGTAATTAATGAAGAAATGCCAGAGAAAATAGTCGGAAAGGTAAAAGGCATGGTGCAATCACCCGCAACGGTTTTAATTGTAGGGATTGCGTATAAGAAAGATGTAAATGATTTGAGAGAATCACCAGCATTGCCAATTATTCAATTACTAATAAAAGAAGGATACGAGATAGAATACCATGATCCATATATTTCTTCTGCGGAAATTGGAGATAGGGTGTATCAATCTGTTTCCTTGGATGAACAAAAGGTTAAACAAGCAGATTGTATATTAATTTTAACTGATCACTCTAATATCGATTGGGAGCTTTTTAAAAGAATAAAGCGAGTAATCGATACACGTGGAATTATAAAGAAGGTGAGTGCATGAGTAAGAAATGTTTAATTACAGGTGGAGCAGGATTTATTGGATCACATCTAGCTGAAGAATTAGTGAAAAGAGGTTATGGAGTCACAATTGTGGATAACTTCTATAAAGGGAAAAATAAATATCATAATGAGTTAATGAAAGAGATTCCAGTTATTCCAATCAGTGTTTTAGACAAAAAGGCAATCGATGAATTAGTAAATCAACACGATGTAGTATTCCATTTGGCAGCAATATTAGGTGTTAAAACGACAATGGAAAAAAGTATAGAACTCATTGAAACAAATTTTGATGGAACGAGAAACATTTTACAAGCAGCATTAAAAGGCAAGAAAAAAGTAGTCTTTGCGTCTACTTCAGAAGTATATGGTAAGGGCAAGCCACCTTTCTCTGAAGAAGGAGATCGATTATACGGGGCAACTTCTAAAATACGCTGGAGTTATGCAGTTTGTAAAACGTTAGAAGAGACATTATGTTTAGGATACGCATTAGAAGGTTTGCCGGTAACGATTGTTCGTTATTTTAATATTTATGGTCCAAGAGCGAAAGATGGTCCGTATGCAGGGGTAATCCCACGATTTATCCGGGCGGCTTTGCAAGGTGAAGACATTCTCGTATATGGCGATGGAAAGCAGACACGTTGCTTTACGTACGTAAGTGATGCAGTAGAGGCAACGATTCGAGCAATGGATGAGAATGTAAATGGTGAGATTATTAATATAGGTTCTGAGAATGAAAAAAATATTAAAGAAGTAGCAGAAGTAATCAAAAAACTAACAAATTCTTCTTCAAAAATTGTACAAGTTCCTTTTGAAAAAGTATATCCACATGGTTTTGAGGAAATTCCAAATAGAAGACCAGACGTAACAAAATTAAGAGAACTTGTTCAATTTCAAGCGACAATAACGTGGGAACAAGGATTGAAAGAAACTATTAAATGGTTTCGTGAAGAAAACAATGGCTAAGTCATTATCGGTTATTATTCCCGTATGTAATGAAGTGGATACGATTTCAGACGTGATTCAATCGGTAAAGCCATTCAATCCAGTAGAGATTATTGTAGTAGCTAATGGTTGCAATGATGGTACAGAAGGGGTTGCTGAGAGTTTAGGATGTAGAGTAATTCAGAATAAAGAGTCACTTGGTAACGACGTTGGCCGCGCAGTTGGTGCAAAACATGCGATAGGTGATGTATTACTGTTTATAGATGGAGATTTCGCTATTCAAACTTCAAAATTGCAATTATTTCTTAATCCGATTTTACATGATCAGGCTGACATCGTTTTAAATAATTTGGATGCATTATTTTTAAAAAAACAAAAACCACATTCCGTTACAGTATGGCGCCAAATATTAAATGCAATGTTAGAGCGCGAAGAATTAAAAATTGATTCTTTATTATCTGTACCTCATGCGTTGACGAAAGAAGTCGTTCAAAGTATTGGATATGAATGTTTTGTTAATCCTATTGTAGCTCATTTACGCTTAGCACAAAGTAAGTGGAAAATTAGTCGTCATTGTGCAATTGACGTCATTACGCCGAATAAATTTCGGCCACTCGAGCATGCAGCATATGGCACAGATCTTGCACAAGCTGAAAAACGAATGATAGGTGACCATATAGAAGCTGTAGCGGAGCGGATAATAGGCAGCGATGAGCGTGGAGGATATTATGATGGAAATCGGAAAAGAGAGAGTGTCTATCATACTTTAAATTTTGAAGATTTTTATCAAGGATGGGGCGTTACATCTAATTTGTATAAAGGAAAGCAATTATCGGTAATTATTCCTGTACAAGATGAAGAGAAAACAATTGGAAACGTTATAGAGGAGCTTCGTAAAATTGAACCTTTTGAAATCATCGTTGTTGTAAATGGTTCGTCAGATAAAACGGCAACAATTGCAAAAGAAAAAGGAGCAACAACAATTATATATAAAGAAGCACTCGGAAACGATGTGGGGCGTTCGCTTGGAACTTATTTTGCAAAAGGAGAAATTGTGTTATTTATAGACGGTGATTTTGTTATTCCAGCTAGTGAGCTATATCCTTTTGCAAAAGCTATTGCAGATGGGCAAGATGTCGCATTAAATGATCTAAATCATTATTTAGATTTAAGAGTACCACTTCATCTCGTAACTGCATTTAAATATGCGTTAAATTTAGCTTGTGATAGAAAAGATTTAGGAGTAGGCTCTCTTATTGCCGTACCTAATGCATTTAGTAAGACGTGTTTGAAAGCAATAGGATATAGTTCTTTACTGTCACCTTGTGTAGCGCAAGTGAAAGCTGTTCTTTCAGGATTCGAAATTGCATGTGTCAGTCGTGTTGAGGTCGATAAAATGAACCGTATTCGTCCCAGTGAACATTTTGCAAAAATAGGACATCCTCCAGCTGTACTTCGAATTATTGGTGATCATATGGAAGGATTAGAGCAATTAATTGCATTAAAGGGCAGTCGGGGTGGATTCTATGATGGAAATAGAAAAAGAGATGTTTTATAGGTAACAAAAAAAGTGTACAACATATGTACACTTTTTTGTTCCGTTATAAAAACTATAACAGATTAGGAGATAAGAGTATTACAGCTCTACAATGGGTATTGTTCTTATATTACAAAATAGGACTCGTATATAAGGATACCAAAAAAATACAATTAAAGAAAGGGTTAATTATAAAGACTTTTGAGCGAAGTTAACACTATGCATACAGTAGTTTGCTCAACATTTCACAAACATGTCACAACTATTTCGTTCACTTTCGCAAAAAAGTAGTATTCTAAGTGTGTAAGCTGTTATATAAAAAATCTTATTCCTGTACTAATCAAAAATGGAGGAGATTAGGATGACTCAAATATTAGAAAATGTAAAAAACGCATGGGAAAACTTTAAAGGTGAAAAATGGAAAGCAGAGATTGATGTTCGCGATTTCATTTTAAATAATGTAAACGTTTTCGAAGGGGACGAATCTTTCTTAGCGGGAGCAACTGAAGCAACGAAAACACTTTGGGATCAAGTAATGGATTTAACAACAAAAGAACGTGAAAACGGTGGCGTTCTTGATATGGATACAAAAATTGTTTCTTCTATTACATCACATGAACCAGGATATTTAAATAAAGATATTGAAAAAGTAGTCGGTTTCCAAACTGATAAGCCATTTAAACGTTCATTACAACCATATGGTGGTATTCGTATGGCGGAACAAGCTTGTGAATCTTATGGATACGAAATGGATAAAGAACTTAGTAAGATTTTCAGAGACTGGCGTAAAACTCATAATCAAGGTGTATTTGATGCATATACACCAGAAATGAAAGCGGCTCGTAAATCAGGTGTTATTACTGGTCTTCCAGATGCATATGGACGTGGACGTATTATCGGTGATTACCGCCGAGTAGCGCTATATGGTATAGATCATTTAATTGAAGCGAAAAAAGCTGATTTTAATTTAACTGGTGGTGTAATGAGCGAAGAGACGATGCGTTTACGCGAAGAGTTATCTGAGCAAATGCGTGCACTTCAAGAATTAAAACAAATGGCTTCTTCTCATGGTTTTGATATTTCTAAACCAGCAACAAATACACAAGAAGCTTTCCAATGGTTATACTTCGCATATCTTGCAGCGATTAAAGAGCAAAACGGAGCTGCAATGAGTCTTGGACGTACTTCTACATTCTTAGATATTTACATTGAAAGAGATTTAGAAAATGGTACTTTAACAGAAGAAGAAGTACAAGAAATCGTGGATCACTTCATTATGAAATTACGTCTTGTGAAATTCGCAAGAACACCTGATTATAATGAATTATTCTCTGGTGACCCAACTTGGGTAACTGAATCTATCGGTGGTATGGCTTTAGATGGTCGTCCATTAGTAACAAAGAACTCATTCCGTTTCTTGCATACATTAGATAATTTAGGACCAGCTCCAGAACCAAACTTAACAGTTCTTTGGTCTAAACAATTACCAGAGAACTTTAAAAACTACTGTGCAAAAATGTCTATTAAAACATCAGCAATTCAATATGAAAATGATGACATTATGCGTGATGACTACGGTGATGACTACGGTATTGCTTGTTGTGTATCTGCAATGAGAATCGGTAAGCAAATGCAGTTCTTCGGCGCACGTGCAAACTTAGCGAAAGCATTACTATATGCGATTAACGGCGGTAAAGATGAAAAATCTAAAGCTCAAGTTGGCCCTGAGTACGCACAAATTACTTCTGAAGTATTAGATTATGAAGAAGTTATGCATAAGTTTGATATGACAATGGAATGGTTAGCAGGTCTATATTTAAATACATTAAACGTTATCCACTATATGCACGATAAATATAGCTACGAGCGTATTGAAATGGCGCTTCATGATACAAATGTTCTTCGTACAATGGCGACAGGTATCGCAGGATTGTCTGTAGTAGCAGACTCATTAAGTGCAATTAAATACGGAAAAGTAAAACCAATTCGTGATGAAAATGGTATTGCAGTTGACTTTGAAATTGAAGGTGATTTCCCTAAATATGGTAACAATGATGATCGTGTAGATGAAATCGCAGTAAATCTTGTGAAAACATTTATGAATAAACTTCGTAAGCATAAAACATACAGAAATTCTGTTCATACAATGTCAATCTTAACAATTACATCTAACGTCGTATACGGTAAGAAAACTGGTAATACTCCAGATGGCCGTCGTACTGGAGAACCATTTGCACCGGGCGCAAACCCAATGCATGGTCGTGATACAAAAGGTGCATTAGCATCACTATTATCTGTAGCTAAATTACCATATGAAGATGCACAAGATGGTATTTCCAATACATTCTCTATTATTCCAAAAGCACTTGGTAAAGAAGATGATGTACAAGTACGCAACTTAGTATCTATGCTTGATGGTTATGCAATAAAAGAAGGACATCACTTAAATATTAACGTATTTAATCGTGAAACATTAATGGATGCAATGGAGCACCCTGAAAAATATCCACAATTAACAATTCGTGTATCTGGTTACGCTGTTAACTTTATTAAATTAACTCGTGAACAACAAATTGATGTAATTAACCGTACAATGCATGAAAGCATGTAAGTGAAAAAAGTGTCCCTCCGCTTTTAATATGTAGTGGAGGGAGGCTGTTTCAATAAAGGAGGAAGTAACATGGTAAAAGGAAGAATACATTCTGTAGAGTCTTGTGGTACTGTTGATGGCCCAGGGATTCGTTATGTCATATTTACACAAGGGTGTTTATTACGTTGTCAATATTGCCATAATGCTGATACGTGGGAGATCGGTAAAGGAAAAGAAATAACAGTTGAAGAAGTAATGCAGGATGTGACATGTTACCTTCCATTTATTGAAGCTTCTGGAGGCGGTATAACAGTTAGTGGTGGAGAACCATTATTACAGTTAGATTTCTTAATTGAATTATTTAAGAAATGTAAGGAAGTTGGAATTCATACAACAATTGATTCTTCTGGAGGTTGTTATTCTGAAGAGCCAGAATTCCAGCAAAAGTTGGATAAATTAATGGATTATACAGATTTAGTTTTATTGGATTTGAAACATATTGATTCAAAGAAACATCGTAAATTAACAGGGAAATCAAATGAACATATTTTACAATTTGCTCGTTATTTATCGGATAAGAATAAACCGATTTGGGTACGACATGTATTAGTTCCAGGTGTTACTGATAATGAAGAGGATCTGCAAAAATTATCTAGCTTTATTCAAAGTCTGTCTAATGTTCAGAAAGTTGAAGTGCTACCATATCATAAGCTTGGTGTATATAAATGGGAGGCGCTTGGGCATAAATATCCACTCGCAAATGTAGAACCACCTACGGAAAAAAATGTAGAACAAGCGAGACATATTTTAAAAGCAGTCTAATCCAAATATTGGATTAGACTTTTTGCTTTCTTTACAATAAAACCTAGAGTATATATATAGAAAAGAGTATACTGAAAAAAGAATATCCATATTTTTGTAAGGAATAAGTGGAGAAATTTACATAATTGTAAAGGGAAATCAAAATAGTAAAAAGAATTAAGAAGTAAAAGAGTGAGTATCATGGAATAGAGAACATTTGTAAGTTATTGCGAAAGCTCTTATAGGAAAGTATAATGTAAAGATATGAGCACGGATAGGATTAAGGGGTCAATCTTATATGCTTTGCATATCCACGACAGGTACATAGCTAACAGGGGAATATTGGAATCCAAGTATGTAATGTTTAAGGAAAATGTTTTTCCTATTGTCGTATATGCAATATGGAGAAACAAAAAGCTAGGAGTGGATTTGTTTGATAAAAAACCCCAAGGTTTTAATTTTAACTGCACATTACGGTAATGGTCATGTGCAAGTAGCGAAAACATTAGAACAAACATTTCGCCAAAAAGGAATTGAAAATGTAATTGTATGCGACTTGTTTGGAGAATCACATCCATTTATAACTGACATTACAAAATATTTATATTTAAAAAGTTATACAATAGGAAAAGAATTATATCGTTTGTTTTATTACGGGGTAGAAAAAATTTATGATAAAAAAATAGCATCTTGGTACGCAAATTTTGGAAGGAAACGTTTGAAATCACTTTTACAAGTGGAGAAACCGGATATCGTTATTAATACCTTTCCAATCATAGCTGTACCTGAGTTGAAAAAGCAAACAGGTATTTCAATCCCTGTTTATAATGTGTTGACGGATTTTTGTGTGCATAAAATATGGATTCATCGTGAAGTAGATCGTTATTTTGTAGCAACTGATCACGTGAAAAAGGTGATGGTTGATATTGGTGTACCTGCGGAACAAATTGTTGAAACTGGAATTCCAATTCGTAATAGTTTTGAGCTAAAGATAAATCAAGACATTATATATAATAAGTATCAGTTATGTAAGAATAAAAAGATTTTACTAATTGTAGCAGGTGCTCATGGGGTACTAGGAAGTGTAAAAGAACTATGCCAGTCATTTATGGCCGTACCTAATTTACAAGTAGTTGTCGTTTGCGGAAAAAATGAAGCTTTAAAACAGGATTTATTAGGATTACAGGAACAAAATTCGGATGCTTTAAAAGTATTTGGTTATGTTGAAAACATTGATGAGTTATTCCGTGTTACTTCTTGTATGATTACGAAGCCAGGTGGTATTACATTAAGCGAAGCAGCAGCATTACAAGTACCTGTCATTTTATATAAGCCTGTCCCAGGACAAGAAAATGAAAATGCGTTGTATTTTGAAAAAAAAGGAGCTGCAGTTGTAATCCGTGATGACAGTGAGGTTTTTGCAAAAACAGAGGCGTTATTACAAGATGATATGAAGCTTCTCCAAATGAAAGAAGCAATGAAAAATATTTATCGTCCTGAACCGGCATGTCATATCGTGGATACAATTTTGGAAGAAAATCATGCAGAGCCGAATCATATACCTATGAAATCACCTGCTCTTGCAGAATCATTTACTTAATATGTAACCCTCTTTTATATGTTTAAAGAGGGTTCCTTTTATTGTAAGGATTCCTTTATCCGGCTATTTGAGGGAAGTAAGACTCCCATCTTGAAATTGGGCGAATGCGAGGACGTTAGGTGGGAGATAGCTTCCCGTAAAAGCCTTCACTTTATCCACAAAGGGATGCGCTTTCATTAGACGGTAAAGTCGGAATATTAACAACTATATCCACATTGTCCACAATTTTTAGAAAAATATCCACAATTCCAGTAGTTGATATGTGCGAAAATATATAAAAATATCAAAGTTTTTAGAAAAATATTCACAATCATATCGATGTTGTGGATAAAGTTGTCCACAACAAAAGAGTTCCCTTATGTATAAGGGAACTCTTTTAGGTTATTTCTGTCAGTCGGGAAAATTATGTAATGAAAATGAATAATTAGGGGGGAAAACTTCTAATTATTCATTTTCACTTTAAATACTTTTTGAGCGATATCCCGCTGCACGATCTGCTTTTCGAAATTCTCGTTGATATAGAACTTCTTGTGTACTAGATAATGTATTTTTCGCTTTGTCACGTTTCTTTTTATCCATTACAAATCACCTCGTGTCCTAAAGTCACTATCTATCGTTTCCAAAGACATGGGGTGATATACATATATGCCAAACGGTTAATGATTAATTATTATTTCTAAAAATTTAGATTACGCTTCTTTTAAGTGGTGGGCGTCTTGGAATGTTGTATCACGCATTGTTGCAAGTGTATATTGATCTTTTGGAATTTCATATAGATTATATACTTCTTCATTTACGTTAATTTCATCATAAACGGCTTTTCTCGTTTCGTTTGCTAGATTCACATATTGTAGTTTTTCGGCAGCTTTAATAGAACGAATATTTATTTTGCGAATACGCATAAAGATGGTTTCAATATCTAACTCATAGAAAAGTTCGCTAAAAAATGAATCTTTCGCCAATTTATTATAGCCTTTGCCATGGTATGGTTTTCCAAGCCATGTTCCAAGGAATCCAGCTTTTTCTTGCACATCAAATAAAGTAATTGTTCCGATAGGGTTACCCCATTCATCTAAAATTGTGCGTGAAATTAACTCTCCACGCTCTTCGGCTTCAATGGTTTGTTTCGTTAAAAATAAATATTCCTCATAAGAATAAGCCTTTTGACGCACAAAAGGGAAGACAGCTGGATCCACCATTAACTCGTATAGAACGTGGCTGTCGTGTAAGTCGCGTTTTTTCAACACACTAACTCCTCCTCACACGAGGGTAGCATGACGAAAAAGCACCCCACCCTCGAAATTTTTATATCAATCTTTAAAAAATTTCGGGGTGGGAATCGAACCCACTAGAACCAGTTTATAACGCTGGTGGCGCACCATTTGCCTTCCCCATTCATCAATTTGAAAATGATAATCACGACACAAATTGATTATGGTTTCATTCAGTTTATAATCGTATAATACTTTATCTAGTCAAAAAAATAAACTAGTTTTTTTTATTTTTTTTGTAAATTATTTTTCCGTCAATCATAGTTAGTACAGGCTTGGCTAAATAATGGAAAGGATGATGTGTCCATAACACGAGATCAGCGTCTTTTCCAACCTCAATGCTTCCAATTCTATCCTCTAAACGCAAATTTCTCGCTGGAAATATAGTGATTCCTTCCAATGCAGTTTTCTCGTCTAACCCTTCCCTTACTGCGACAGCGGCACAAACATTTAAATATTGAATTGGTGTATAAGGGTGATCAGTTGTTATAGAAACTTCTACTCCATTTTTAGATAATATATGGTAAGTATCCCATGTTTTGTTTTTTAGTTCGATTTTAGACCGGCGTGTAAGAGTGGGACCAACTGAAACTTTTAAATTGTGTTTTGAAAGCTCTTCAACAATAAAGTGTCCTTCTGTACAATGCTCAATACGTAAATCAAGATTGAATTCTGTTGCAAAGCGTAAAGCAGAACTAATATCGTCAGCACGGTGAGCGTGGATACGTACCGGTATTTCGCGGCGTAATGCTTTTAAAATAGGGAGCATTCGAAAATCAGCTTCATGCCCGTAGTGCTGTGCTTCATAGAATGATTCCCGAAGTAACCCCATAATGCCCATGCGTGTAATGGACTCTTTCGTTCCATTACTATGAACCTTTTTAGGGTTTTCTCCAAAGGCAATCTTTAAACCAGCAGGTTCTTGAATAATCATGTGATCAATACAAGTTCCAGCAGTTTTTATTACACAAGTAGTACCGCCGATAATATTTTGACTCCCAGGCATAACGTGAACAGTTGTGATCCCGTTTTGTACAGCGTCTTGAAATGCGATATCAAAAGGATGGATTCCGTCTAAAGAACGGATATGTGGTGTTGAAACTTCAGAGGTTTCGTTAGCGTCATTTCCAGCCCAACCAGTGCCTTCATCATAGAGACCAAGGTGAGTATGGACGTCAATAAATCCAGGTAAGAGATGAAGAGCTCGCGCATCTATAACGGTCATATCTTGAGTAGGCTGAATAGAAGGTTTGACCTCAGCAATTCGTTCTCCTATAACGAGTACATCACCTTGAAACTTGGGAGATGTAATAGGATACACAATGGCTTGTTTGAGCAATATTTTCATAGGTACCTCATTTCTGTTACTTTACAATATTAATGTGATTGAAGAAAAAGTAACTGAAAGGTTATTTGTGTAGTAATGCTCTGAATCCTAGAAAATGAAAGTTTTGAAAGGGAACCCCTTGTAAAACTGTGTTTTAGAAGTACTACATTGTATGCGAAAGTATATTTTGTAATGCATGGTCTATTGTCGGAAATGTGTATTGGTACCCATGTTCAATTGCTTTACTAGGTAATACATGTTGCCCTTCTAGTACAAGTATACTCATCTCACCCAATAAAGCGTGAAGCATAAATGAAGGGACAGGTAACCAATGAGGTTTTCTCATTATAGTTGCCATGGTTTCTCCAAATTCCTTCATTCTTATAGGTAACGGGGCTGTAATATTAAGAGGACCATTAATTTCTTCTTTGTGTATGATGAAATCAATCATGCGAACGACATCATCTATATGAATCCATGATAACCATTGATTTCCAGATCCAATTGTGCCTCCGATATAAAATTGATAGGGAAGTAGCATCTTTGGAAGAGCACCTCCGTCTGCACCTAATATGACTCCGAATCTTGCGTAGATTGTTCGCATTCCAAGAGAACGTGCTTTAGATGCTTCTTGTTCCCATGAATATACTGTATTTGCTAAAAAGTCATTTCCAGGAATCTCATGCTGTTCTGTAAAAGACTCAGTTTCAGACGTTCCATAGTATCCAATAGCACTTGCGTTAATAAATGTATTTGGCTTTGTACCAAGTGTTTGCAATTGTTTAATAAGTCCTTTTGTTGTTTGAATTCGACTGTTTAAAATGGATTCCTTTTGTTTCTTTGTCCACCTACTATTAATAGACTCTCCAGCTAGATTAATAACTACATCAATAGAAGAGAGGGGGAAGGTTTGTAAATCAGGTGTCCATCGTACATACTGAAGGTTAGGGTGGGAAGTTTCAGTAGTTTTGTTTCGAGTAAGAATGTAAACATTATATCCTTTTTGAATAAAAAAAGTAGAAAGGTATTTACCGATAAAGCCGGTACCACCAGAAATTGCGATTCTCACAATTATTTCCTCCTCATTATATATATTCTTGAAAAGCAAAAACGTTCCTTGACTATGTTAAAATAATAGAGAGGTGAGAGTATGGCTGTCATTACAAAAATAGAAGTGCAAAAACGATCGAAAGAGCGATTTAATATTTATATTGATAAAGGTCAAGGTGAAGAGTACGGATTTAGTGTGGATCAAGTAATCTTAATGAAACATGGATTACAAAAAGGTTTAGAAATTGATGAAATAGAGTTAGGCAATATTTTGTTCAATGAAGAGGTACAAAAAGCATATTTACAAGCAATCTCCTATTTATCCTATCAAATGAGAACGAAACAAGAAATAGAAGATTTTTTACGAAAAAAAGAAGTGGGACAGGCCATCATCTCTGAAGTCGTTTCGAAATTATTACATGACCGATATATTAATGATAAAGAGTATGCCATTTTATATACGCGAACGCAAAGTAATGTGAATCGAAAAGGTCCAACTGTTATAAAAAGAGAGCTGTTAAATAAAGGCGTTCAGGATCTAATCATTACACATAGTTTACAAGAGTATCCAAAGGAGAAGCAAATTGAAAATGCTTTGATTCTTGTAGAAAAAAAGAAAAAATCTTATCAAAAGCATTCATTTTTACAAATGAAGCTAAAGTTAGATGAAATGCTTGTTCGTAAAGGATATTCTAGAGATGTGATTCAAATTTGTTTGGAAGAATTGAAAGACGAAAAAGATGACGAAAAGCAACAAGAAGCGTTACACTATCATGGAAATAAATATTATGAGAAATATAAGAAGTATGATGGATGGACATTCGAAAATAAGATGAAACAAGCGTTATATCGAAAAGGATTTTCTATTGATGAAATAGAGATATTTTTACAAATGAAAAGTGAAGAGGGATGAGGGGAATAATAAGATGAATATGCCAAAACGCTACAGTGAAATGACACCGCATGAGCTTAGAGAAGAAATTGGCGCTTTAAAGGAGCAAGCAGTAAAGGCTGAGCAACTTGGAATTGTAAATGAATTCGATGTATTAATGAGAAAGATGGCCATGGCCCGTGCTTACATGACTGATATAAACAAATTCCATATTGGTGAGACATATGAATTAGTAGAAGAACCTGGTGTATTATTTAAAATTACGTACTTCAATGGGGTATTTGCTTGGGGTTATAAGCAAAATGATAATGAAGAGATTGGGATACCAATTTCCTTGTTGCAAGAAAAATAAAAACCAGAGAGCGAATATCTCTCTGGTTTTCATCTTTGGTAGGCGTTAAAGGAGATAGGAGATTCTAAAATTGGCGTTTTTTACATTCGTTGGCCAATATAATGAGAGACTGGGTTTGTTGCGTCTGTCCGTTAACTTGCGCTTTCGCATGTTTCGGACGAGTCCACGTATGGTTAAATAATTCAGAACGACTATCTAAACGATCACGGTAGCTCATCTTTATCACCTCGTGTAGGAAGTTAATTTTTTAGGCTGTACCTGTACTACTCTTCCTGCTGATTTGCAGCACGCATACGTTCTTGTGGGTGCGTGTTAATTGTGCCGTTAGGTCGTTTCGAAGCGAAGCGTGATTTCGCTTTCGGCTGACCGTCGATTTTGCTGTTGTTTTTTGACTCAGACCAAAATTCGGCTTGTTTACCCATTGCGAACGCCCTCCTCATCATCAGTTGATACCTCTTTAAGAAGTATCACTTATAGAATGTGCAAAATAGAAGAAACTATCCTTTAGAAATGAAGGGATAAATAGGTAAAAGGAGATTAGAACATGAATGATATTTATGAAGCATTAACGAAAGAATTATTAGACAAGAATGACAAGCTTTCTTACGGACAAGCTCGTGCGTGGGTTGAATTACTTTGGGAAGATTTTCAAACAACTTATGCGAAATCAGGTCGTTATCAAGGTGAGGAAATGACTGAGCAAGTAGTAAGAACATGGATTAATAATCATGGAGCGCGTCTTCATGAAATGCGTACAAATAATCCGAAATACAGCCATTTAATTAATCAAGAAGACCATTTAAAACATTAAAAAAGCGACTAAAGTCGCTTTTTTTAATGTGGAAGCAATTCCAGTTTCTTTCGAAGTTTTTCTTCGCTGAAAATCCATCCGGTATAAGAATTAATAATATTTAAATTTTGATCGAGCTGAACGATTGCAACGAATGGATAATAATCTTTACTTCGATAGCGCAAATCAATGAATCGAATTTCGTAATAGTTATCATAATCAAAAATATCCCAACGATATACAGGAGAGAAAGATAAGAAGGCCGAGATGTTTTCATCTTGTTTAGCAGCTCTCATAATAGCGTTATCTGGGAACGGTACCCGATCGAACTTATCGTATATCATAATGTTACCACGATGCCATCTCGCAACGTAGTAATAATCAGTCGTAACGACTGCTAAATGATAATGATAAAATCGATAAGAAGGAGAAATGATGATCTTCTCAACATGTTTGAAACGTTTGTGTACAACGCTTCTTATATTTCTATGCATCATAATCCGTCCGATATAGTAAACAATCATTAATATATATGCAGCTAAGGCTGTATATCCTTTATGGGAACCTACGAGCATGCAAGCAATCGCAAGTATATGGATAAAGAAAATCACAGTATCAAACGTATTAATTATGCCGAGTGCGACCCATTTTTTTGTGAAAGGCCGTAACGCTTGTGTACCGTAGGCATTGAAAATATCTACAAAGACGTGAAGAAAGACAGCTATAAATGACCAAAGTAGTAGATGAAGATATGGAGCGTCTGAAAAGAAGGCGAAAGAGATGCCGCTTATAAGGAATGACCAAAGAATTACTGCAGGAATGGAATGAGTAACCCCGCGATGATTTCTTATATATTTAGCGTTATTACGCAATTTTAAAACTGTATCGATGTCAGGAATATTGGAACCAGCAATTGTAGCGAGCATAACTGCTTGTGGTCCAATATCACTTTGCGCTATAGCTGGGTCTAATGTTGCCAAACTACCTAAAGTGACACCCATAACAAGGTGAGTGGCTGTGTCCATAGAAATCCACCTCCGTTTTTTATTAATGTAACTCTTTTTATTCGATACCTCAAGTCCTTTGCCTTCTATTTCCTATGTCATCTTACTTAAATTTTTTCCTAAAAATCTTTATAATAGTACGTATATGCAAAAAAATGAGGGGGATCAAGTTTGACACTTGAAATATTAGAAAAATTTAACATAGAGCAGTTTCAAAATGATTTAATTGGTTGGTTTGAAAAAGAGCAACGCGACTTACCGTGGCGAAAAAATAAAGATCCATACCGTGTTTGGGTTTCGGAAATTATGTTACAGCAAACAAGGGTAGAAGCTGTAAAACCATATTACGCAAATTTTATGGGGAAGTTCCCTACGCTGGAAGCTTTAGCAAATGCTGATGATGAAGAAGTATTAAAAGCATGGGAAGGTTTAGGGTATTATTCTAGAGCACGAAATTTACACACGGCTGTAAAAGAGGTAAAAGAAGTATATGGCGGGATAGTACCGAGTGATGTAAAGAAAATTGAAAAATTAAAAGGAGTGGGACCATATACAAAAGGTGCAATTTTAAGTATCGCATATGGTATACCAGAGCCAGCAGTTGACGGAAATGTTATGCGCGTGTTATCCCGTATTTTATCAGTATGGGATGACATTGCAAAACCGAAAACTAGAAAAGTGTTTGAAGAGATTGTGCGGGAAATTATTTCAGCTGAAAATCCATCTTATTTTAATCAAGGTTTGATGGAATTAGGTGCACTAATTTGTATTCCTAAAAATCCAGCATGCTTACTTTGTCCTGTACGTGAGCATTGTAGGGGATATGCTGAAGGTGTTCAAAAAGAACTACCAGTAAAAAGTAAAGCGAAAGCTCCTACAATGGTACCGCTTGTTGCAGGAGTACTTCAAACTGAAGATGGTCGTTACGTTATTAATAAACGTCCAAGTAGCGGATTATTAGCTAATATGTGGGAGTTTCCGAATATTGAACTTGGCGAAGGGATTCGAAGTCAGAAAGAACAGCTTATAGATTATATGAAGGAAAAGTTTGAGCTTTCGATTTCTATTGATGAGTACGCAATGAATGTGCAACATACGTTTACGCATCGCACCTGGGATATATTCGTATTTTACGGAAAAGTAACTGGTGATATTGTTGAAACAGATACATTAAAGTTTGTATCGAAAGAAGCATTTGAGCAGTTACCTTTCTCTAAATCGCATCGTACGATTTATGAGAGTTGTGTTGAGAAAATTACAATGCAATAAACAAAAAAAGTGTTCCCTAGATTGGGAACACTTTTTTAATCGTAAGAAATTTTTGTCCCATGAGTCCAACTGGCATCACCTTCTTGTAAGCCACCTCTTGATTCAATTTCTACTACAATTTCTTTATAAATACTTTGACCTTCTGCGTTTAAATAGGGCAAAATCTGTTGTAATGAATGATGAAAATAAGCTAATTCATCTTCTTTCCATTCATTTTTTGAAATCATCGTTAGTTCAGTCATATCGCGTCCTATATACATATTTCCACCTCCGTACCCTATAGTTTGAATGAGTATTAAGAGATATATGCGGAAATTTTTCAACAGAAAATTACGGATAGTTTCTGGTTGAATTGGTTACATTATTGATTGTGGAGGTGAGAAAGATGAGTAAAAAACAACAAGGTTATAACAAGGCAACTTCTGGTGCTAGCATTCAAAGTACAAATGCTAGTTATGGTACAGAGTTTGCGACTGAAACAAATGTACAAGCAGTAAAACAAGCAAACGCACAATCAGAAGCAAAGAAAGCACAAGCTTCTGGTGCACAAAGTGCAAACGCTAGTTATGGTACAGAATTTGCAACTGAAACAGATGTGCATGCTGTGAAAAAACAAAATGCAAAATCAGCTGCAAAACAATCACAATCTTCTAGTTCAAACGAGTAATGAAAGAAAAACACTTCTCCAATTCGAGAGAAGTGTTTTCTTTGTGTGCGGGTCATTGTAATGAAAAGAAAGTGAACGACATAACTTCTAATAAGTCAACAAATGTAGTCAAAGGAGAAGGAAGTTAAAGATTAGAAATATGTAATTAGGAATAATAACTAATGAATAAATCTAAAAGGGGGTAAGTAATGAAGGATTTTGATAAGTTGGTAGGAGAGCAATTGGAAACGATGGATGAGCTGTTAAAATTGCAATCACACTTAGAGAAGTATCAGCAAATTGAAGTGAGTGAAAAGGATACGTGCGATAAAAAAGACTTACATTTTATTCGCCAAGAAATATATAGAACAGAAATAGCATTGAAACTATTACATGAAAAATTCGAAAAGCAAACGAATAGTGTGATTAAATCTTTTGAAACTGAAAAAATGATTTCAAATTTAGGATAAGATATGTTCTTACCTTCAGATGAAAAGTCCTTCTTAACATGAAAATAAGGAAGGGCTTTTTCTGTTATTATTTCCTTATTTATAAATGAGTCAGGAAAAGCCTCAGTAGGGATATGGTATTCAACAATAAACATGCAGTGTAAAAAATAGAGTCTTGTCGCTTTAGTTTTAAAATTTCGACAAAAAAGTTATAATAGAAAAAAAGTGAATGCAGTTCAAAGGATAGTTGATTTAATTTAAGAAGGGCATTTGCAGTTGAAAGAAGGGAGCATATATGGCATTTCCCAAAGAAGGAGAAAAAGTACAAATACATAGTTATAAACATAATGGCTCCATTCATAGAATGTGGGAAGAGACAACGATTTTAAAAGGGACACAGAGTCTTGTAATTGGAGCGAATGATCGAACAATAGTTACAGAATCAGATGGCCGAACATGGGTTACTCGGGAACCTGCAATTTGTTATTTTCATGCAAACTATTGGTTTAATGTGATTGGGATGCTAAGAGAAGAGGGCGTATATTATTATTGTAATTTAAGTTCTCCTTTTGCATATGATTCAGAAGCATTAAAGTATATTGATTATGATTTAGATATTAAAGTGTATCCAGATATGACATATACACTGTTAGATGAAGATGAGTATGAAAAGCATAGTCAAATCATGCAATATCCACCTGTTATTGATACAATTTTAAAGCGAAATGTAGCACATTTAACGCAGTGGATTCATCAAAGAAAAGGTCCATTTGCACCAGATTTCGTAGATATGTGGTATGAGAGATATTTAATGTACAGAAATTAAAACAAACCTGCAGGGGATTTCCCGGCAGGTTTGTCCTATTAGAGGGGGGATTATGTGCAAGGTATAAAAAGATATTTAAAATTTGTTAAACCATATAGATGGCTTATTGCTATTACAATTGTTATCGGTCTAGTTAAGTTCGGTATCCCGCTTATTATGCCATGGTTATTAAAGTATATTATCGACGATGTAATCCAAGGTGGGGGTTCACTTCAAGATAAAACGTCCCAATTAATAACGGCGATTGGGATAGCCTTTTTTATTTTTGCAGTATTAAGGCCACCGATTGAATATTATCGTCAATATTTCGCGCAACGTATCGCGAATACAATACTATATGATTTGCGGAAACATATTTTTGGTCACTTGCAAAAATTGAGCTTGCGTTATTATTCGAATACAAAAACAGGAGAGCTTATTTCACGTGTAATCCATGATGTAGAGCAAACGAAGGATTTTGTAATTACCGGTTTAATGAATGTTTGGCTAGATACTGCGACAATTGCGATTGCTATTATTGTTATGTTTTCTATGAACATAAAGTTAACGTTTGTTGCTTTATTGATTTTACCTATTTATGTTGTTGCGGTGAAATATTTTTTCGGACGTCTTCGAAAATTGACGAAAGAACGTTCACAAGCGTTAGCAACTATGCAAGGTTATTTACATGAACGTATTCAAGGAATGCAAGTGACGCGTAGCTTTGCATTAGAAGAGTATGAGGGTAAGCAGTTTGAAAAAAGAAATAATGAATTTTTAACGAAAGCATTAACGCATACAAGTTGGACGGCGAGAACATTTTCGGCAGTAAATACTTTAACTGATTTAGGCCCGTTACTTGTCATTGGTTTTGCAGCATATGAAGTAATTCAAGGTCAGTTAACGCTAGGGACTATGGTAGCTTTTGTTGGTTATATGGATAGTTTATATAGTCCGCTTCGCCGCCTTGTTAATTCATCTACAACATTAACGCAATCTTTCGCCTCGATGGATCGAGTGTTTGAACTGTTAGATGAAAAGTACGATATTGTTAATGTGCCAAATGCGGTACAAGCGAAAAAATTAAATGGAGAAATTGTATTTGATAATGTGTCTTTTCGTTATAATGCAGATGAAAAAGAGATATTACATAACTTGTCATTAACTATGCGGCCAGGAGAGAAGGTAGCACTTGTAGGAGCGAGTGGGGGAGGAAAGTCATCTCTTGCTAGTTTAATTCCGCGTTTCTATGATGTTTCGGAAGGGTCAGTTTATGTAGATGGGATAGATGTAAGAAAGTATGATATGAGAAATTTACGTAGCCATATTGGAATTGTACTGCAAGATAATTTATTATTTAGCGATACAATCGGAGCTAATATTTTATATGGAAATCCGAAAGCTAAAGAGACAGAAGTGATTGCAGCAGCCAAAGCCGCGCAAATTCATGATTTTATTATAGAGTTACCAGATGGTTACAATACTGTTGTTGGAGAACGTGGTGTGAAGTTATCTGGTGGGCAAAGGCAACGTGTAGCAATTGCGCGAGTATTTCTAAAGAATCCATCGTTACTTATATTAGATGAAGCAACTTCTGCTTTAGATTTAGAAAACGAACGGTATATTCAAGAGGCACTTCAAACGTTAGCTGCTGATCGGACGACGATTATAATTGCACATCGATTAGCAACGATTACGCATGTTGATACAATTATTTACATTGAAGATGGTGAAATTAAAGAAACAGGTTCTCATGAAGAGTTAATGAAAAAAAGGGGATTCTATTACAATTTATATCAACTTCAAAATATAACAGAAACAGCTCCTTTAGCGTAAAAGGAGCTGTTTTTTATTCGTCTTCTTTTTTATCGTCGATTTGGAGTTCTGTTTCTGGTTTATGGTATGTGTAGAAGCTATCCACAAGTAAATCTAAATGCTCTACTTCTTCACTATAATTAATAATTGAAGAAATAAGAGGGAATAGATGTAACCATGTTTTATATGCTTCCTCATCATCTTTGTTTTGATACTCCATAAAGATATCAATTAATTCTTGTTTACCTGTTTCAACTTCATCAAGCATCTCAACGGATTGTTGTTTCTTTGCTTTACCAATAAATTTTAATAAAACTTGTTCATGATAATGCGTTAATGAGTCAAGTTCGTTTTGAATAGATTCCTGAAATTCTTCTGGCATATAGCGCAGTTCATTTTCAGTGCGATGTAATGATTTTAACGTACTTAAAGCACGGCTTGTCGTCGCTAACATTTGTCTGAATAAAACGAGCTTACGAATTTTTGCGAACTGTACTTTTTTCGTGTAGCTTCTTTCTTCTTTATACAGCAAATAGTAATGGTTTAGTTTGATCATTTTTTCTTTCATACGATCAATATCAGTTTTTAACGTTGTAAAGTCAGAAGCTTGCCTGCTATTCATTCGAATCCATTTCACAATTTCCTCTGTATTATCAACGATACGATGATAAAGCTTTGTTTCGTATTTTGGCGGCATAAACACTAAATTTACAACTGAAGCCGCAATAATTCCGATCATAATCGTCGCAAAGCGAAGTAAGGCAAAACTAAAGAAATCTTCGCCTTGATACTCCATAATGGCGATAACTGTTACTAAAGCAATTGATATTGTGTTTTCTAATCGTAATTGTAATGTAAGAGCAATTACTAATATACATGTTAATCCAATAATAAAAGGATTATGTCCAAAAGCAGTAGCAAATACGATAGCGAATACCGCACCAATTACGTTTGCTTGAATTTGTTCAAGTGCAGTTAAATATGAACGATATACAGACGGTTGAACAGCGAATATAGCTGAGATTCCCGCAAATACCGGACTCGGTAAGTGAAGTAAAATACAAGCAAATAAAGCTAATGTGATGGCAATACCCGTTTTTAAAATGCGAGCACCAAGTTTCATACCCTTAATAAGATCCTTTCTCTTGTCATAATGAATGTACAACATGATACTATACATTCATTACAATATGTTAGCAAGTGATATTTTAGTGATATAAAAAAAGAAATTAAGATTCATTTATCCCGCTATTTGCGGGCAGTAGAACTCCTACCTCAAAGTTCGGCTAGAGCAAAGGAGTTAGGTGGGAGTCGGGCTGCCCGTAAATGCCCGATTGGTGTGGGCTCATAATCAGTGGGGGATAAACAAAACCACCATTGATTAAAGTTTCACTTTATAATTTTTTCCTAATTCTTTTTAAACATTAATTTTTAGTAAAAAAACCTGCTGAATTTCAGCAGGTTTCAAATTGTTACTATAGATTACTATGAGAAGTATACTTCGTCAATTTTTTATTGAAAATAAAAATGGTATATATCACTCAGTTGAGATAGATGGATCAGCCTGCTCCTTTTTCGGGATAATTTCAAAAAATTGCTGCTGCATATCATCTAGTAACGGGGTTAACAAAGCAACTTCCTCATATTGCTCATGCTCATTTAATACACGAATATAATCTAGCAATAGTTCAGTTACATCTTGCACACCATTTTTACTAATTGATTGTAATGTAACATTTGCACCTTTTGCGATTCTTCTTTTTAAGGCTTTTTCTGTTAAACCTAAGTTTGAATCATGACGTAAATAAACAACACCACCAGTCATACCAGCACAGATCCATGGACCAGGATCTCCTAAAACAAGAGCCCGCCCATTTGTCATATATTCAAAAGCGAAACCTTTAATATTCGAGTATGATCCTATATTTCCTTGCTCTTTTTCACGGAGTGGTTTTGTCATTCTCCCTCCAATTATCATGTCTGCTCCAGAAAGGCGAATACCAGCACGAGCGTCGGCGTTACCTTGCACGTATAATGCACCTTTTTGTGCACCATATCCAAATCCTTTTCCGACAGACCCATTATAATATGTTCCATTTTTACCTTTTGCTTTCGTTATATAAATGCCACCGCCAAATGAAGTTTTGCCAATGCCATCTTGTGCGCCGCCATTTACGTGTATAAATAAGTTTTCACTATTGTAAGCGCCTAATCCATTTCCAGGAACAGAGCCATTTGTATACTTTAATGTAAGTGGTTCAAGCTTTGTATCTTCATATAATTTACTACGAACGCGATAACAAGATTCTAAACCGCCCATGACTCGTTGCTCTACGCCAACTCCTACTAATTCTTTTGAGTGAGGAGAATGCACTGTTTCAAATTGTTTTTCTTCCACAGATACTCTTGTTGTAACAGTTGAATTTTCTATCGTTTGTAGTAAATTACATAACTCTAACAAATCTTGACTTCGAACTTGTTCTAATAAATCGGAACGCCCGACAATTTCTTGTAAATTTGTATAACCGAGTTGCCCTGTTAACCGTTTTAATTCTAAACCGAAAGTGGTGAATAAATTTAATAGGCCAGCAACTGCGCTTTCTAATTCGCGCGGGACGAAGCGGCGTAATCCATGTTCTTTCGCTTGTGCTTCAGATTCAATTTGTGTTGCAATTCCAACGTGGCAAGTATCTAGATGACAACCACGGCAAGTTGTACAGCCGATGGCAATCATTGATAATGTACCAAACCCAATACGGTTTGCTCCAAGAAGCATGATTTTTAAGGCATCATTTACACTTCGAATACCACCATCTGCCCAAATTTCTACTTTATGTCTCATACCTGCTTCTAGTAGAGCGTTGTGAGCAGCTTTAACACCGATTTCTACTGGAAGACCTACATGTTGTAATGCATGAATACGTGCAGCCCCTGTTCCGCCGTCAAATCCGCTAATGTTAATAAAATCAGCGCCAGCTTTAGCGATACCGACAGCAATTGTTCCAATGTTAGGAACGACAGGGACTTTTACGGCTACTTTTGCAAGTTGATTAGCCGTTTTAATTTCTGTAATCATTTGAGCTAAATCTTCAATCGAATAAATATCATGGTTGTTAGAAGGCGAAATTAAATCTGATCCAATTGTAGCGTTACGTGCCTCAGCAATTTTTGCGGTTACTTTAGAACCTGGTAAATGTCCGCCTTCGCCAGGTTTTGCGCCTTGACCGATTTTTATTTCAATTAAATTTGATGAATTTAGTAGTTCAGCGTTTACTCCAAATCGGCCAGATGCAACTTGTTGTCCACGTGTATTTGGGTATTTGCCAATCATATCTTTAATTTCGCCGCCTTCACCGTTCAAACTAATCATATTTAGCTGATCGGCAGCTTCTGCATATGCACGAAAGGCAATTTCATTTTGAGAACCGAATGACATGGAACTAATAATAAACGGTAAATCATGATTTTGAATGCTAATAGACACTTCTTCAGCCGGAACGACATGCTTTGTTTGTTTCGTTTGAACAAGGTGTCTGATTGCAATCGGATTATTGTCTTCTAATTCACTTAACTTTTCGCGGTAATCATCATAAGAATTTCCTTTTGCAACATCACCAATTGCTTTCCAAATCCGTGGGAATATATGAAATGATTTTCGCATTCTAATTTTAGGGTTGTTATAATCATTTGCCCGCGATTTCGCATCTTTAGCAAGCGATTCAAGTGAAAAAGCTAAATCATTTGAACCGAAGAAATTCGTAATTTGTAATATATTTGCGATTTCCTCATGTAATCCGATAGAGGAATAGAGGCGGCCGTAACCACGTAACTCATGAATTCCAATTGTTGAAATGACTTTCTCTAGTCCTTTATTAAGTGCATTATACAGATTCATAATTGGTGTTTTTGATCCATCATTTACGGTCGCGAACAATAAATATGGATTAATACTGTCTGCTCCTAATCCATATAGTGTGACGATATCGTGTAAGGAACGAAGGGCACCAGAACGTATAACGAGAGAACAGTTTCTGCGTAATTTATTTTCACTTAATACTTGATGTACTTTAGCGGTAACTAAATGTGGATCCATCCATAACTGTTCATTTAGATGAGCTTTTGCGTCATCTAATAATAGTAGGGAAGCACCATTGTTAACGGCAGCTATCGCTTCGGAACTAATTCGATTTAATGCGCATTGTAAAGTTTCTAACGGACTGAAGGTGGCAGAAATTGTAGCGATAGAACTATGTGTAACGAACAACTGTATAAATTGTTCGTACGTAATTGTGTGCAATTCCTCTGCGATAGATTGTGCAACACTTCCTTCTAAAATAATTGGTGAAAGCATCTCAACTACAAATGGCTGTTTAGCGCCGCTTAATAAACTTGGACGCTCTCCAAGTATCGTCCGTGTGGAGAAGTGTTCGACCTCTCGATCGCGATCGATTGCTGGATTTGTAACAACGGCTACACTTTCCTTAATAAAGTCAGCAATATTTCGTCTATCCGTATCGAGTGCAGCAAGTGGCGAGTCATGACCAAGTGACCGAATTGGCTCAACTCCTTTTGTTGCCATCTGTTCAAGGAGCTGAATATGCTCTCGATCCCACCCGAAAGAAACGTACTGTTTCGTTTCAACTTGAACAGAATCACATAATCCTTGGATTTCTTTCGCTTCAGGGATAGATAAGTTTAAATGATAATTGTTAACATCGATTCGTTTTTGGAAACGATTATATACTTCAATTTGGTATTTGTCGTATTCATAAAGAACAAGTTCATCTTGTTCATTCCATTTTAATCCGACCTTTTCTCCAGGAGCGAGTGGTTTCGGTTCTTCTACATATTCGGTTGGTGATACAACTCCAGGTTCAGAAGAGAAAATATAAGAGCTTTCTGTTTCTACTTTCCATACTGGTCGTAGGCCAAGGGAATCGACGCTGAATACAGCTTCATCTTTATAGCGTGAAATAATGCCAGCTGGTCCTTGTGCGAAATGTCCCCAAGCTTCTCTTATATAAGTGTATAAGTTTTGTAAGTTTGTTTCGTATAGTTTTATTTCATTAATAATTGGTGGGAATAGTATATCCATCGCTTCAAATAAGCTGTAGTTATATTGAACAAGAAGAGTCTCTAAGGTGCGGTTTAAATCTTGGGAGTCACTTCCCCCTGCCGTTAGTGGTACATGAATCATTTCGGCTTGATCACGTAATTTGGCAATTGTATTAATTTCACCATTATGTCCGAGAATGCTAAATGGTTGTACACGAAAAAAATTAGATAATGTATTAGTAGAATAGCGATTATGTCCTAATGTCATAGTTGAAGCGATAAGTGGGTGTTGTAAATCGTTGTAATAGGCAACAAGTGTATCTCCAGCACCTAGAACTTTATATACAACATGATCACGACTTAATGAAGCAACGTGAATCGCTTCGTTTTCCTCTATTTTTATCGTTACAGCAAATAATGTTTGCTCAATACTTTTAACTTCATTTTCAGCGATAAGGGCAACTTGCCAAAATAAAGGTTCTTCCTGTTTACCAAGTGGACCGAGTGCATCGGAATTTATTACATCATCACTTTCGAAAATAATAGTAAAGTTTTCATTGTTTAATTGCGTACGAATGTAATTTTTTAAGTCAACAATATTTTCTTTTTTGTTTAGAAAAAAATGTCCAACGATAAAGTGGGGATGATCCACAATCGTTGGATTATATCCGCTACTTTTCAATTTTTCGTTCCAAAGTACTTTTGGTACATCAATATGGATTCCAATACCATCGCCTTCGCCATTGATGAAACCAGCTCTATGGTTCATTTTGATTAGTGATTGTATACAAAGGTCGATATTTTCTTTTGTAGGAATTTTTCTTTTTTCCATAACGGAAACGATTCCACACGCATCATGTTCTGCATTTTTATAATCTCGAAATAAAGACGGTGTCCATGTATTTTTTTTATTGAGCATCCGTCAATCCCCCCTCTTGTAAAAGATTGAATAATCTTACTATTTAAGGTGTAAATCACCTTGTACACAGAGATAATAACGATCTAAAAGAATATAAAACAGATAATTATGAATAATTATACTATTAATGCGGGATTTATGAAATAGAAAAAAGGAAAAAAGAAAGGTAACCTTTCTTTTTTCCTTGTAATGACAGTATTATTTATTGTCTGCTAAAGCAGCAAATGCTCTTCCAACAGCTTCGATTGTATATTCGATATCTTCTTGTGTATGTTCTGTCGTTAAGAACCATGCTTCATATTTAGATGGTGCTAAATTAATACCTTCTTGGAGCATAAGTTTGAAGAATCTACCGAACATTTCACCATCTGTATTTTTGGCTGCATCGTAATCTTCAATTGTAGTTGTCGTGAAGTATACAGTTAATGCACCCTTTAGGCGGTTTACTGTAATATCGATATTATGTTTTGTAGCTTGCTCTAAAATTCCTTTTTCAAGCATTGCGCCAAGTTCATCTAATTTCTCGTATACGCCTTCTTGTTGAAGAACTTCTAGACAAGCGATACCAGATGCCATAGAAGCAGGATTTCCTGCCATTGTACCAGCTTGATATGCAGGTCCAAGCGGGGCAACTTGTTCCATAATTTCTTTCTTACCACCGTAAGCGCCAATTGGAAGTCCGCCGCCGATAACTTTACCAAGTGCAGTTAAGTCTGGTGTTACGCCAAGTAAGTCTTGAGCACCACCGTACATAAAGCGGAAAGCAGTAATAACTTCATCATAAATTACTAATGCACCAGCTTCATGGACAAGCTCATTTACTTTCTCAAGGAATCCAGGTTTAGGCTCTACAATACCGAAGTTTCCAACGATTGGCTCTACAAGGATAGCTGCTACTTCATGTCCCCATTTATCTAACGCTTCTTTTAAAGTTTCTACATTATTAAAGGGAACGGTAATAACCTCTTGTGCAATACTTTGTGGCACACCAGCTGAATCAGGAGTTCCAAGAGTAGAAGGACCAGAACCAGCTGCTACAAGTACTAAATCGGAATGACCGTGGTAACAACCAGCAAATTTCATAATTTTTGTGCGACCAGTGTAAGCGCGGGCAACACGAATGGTTGTCATAACGGATTCTGTACCAGAGTTTACGAAGCGGACTTTATCTAATGCAGGCATTGCCTCTTTTAACATTTTTGCAAATTTTACTTCCAGTGCTGTTGGCGTTCCGTATAGTACACCATTTTCAGCAGCTGTTGTAATTGCTTTTGTTATATGGGGGTGAGCATGTCCAGTAATAATAGGACCGTATGCTGCTAAATAATCGATATATTTATTTCCATCTACATCCCAGAAATAAGCACCTTTTCCACGTTCCATTGCAACGGGAGAACCGCCTCCAACTGCTTTGAAAGAACGAGAAGGACTATTAACACCACCAACGATATGTTCTAAAGCTTCTTTATGTAATGCTTCTGATTTCGTGAAATTCACTACAATTCATCTCCTTACAAAAATCTATGTATTATTCTAACATGTTTTTAGAAAAGACGTATTGTTTGTGATAGAAGGAGCAGTTGGGTAAACTATTCGTTGTGACATTTAGGAAGGGGGTCCGATTATGAAATCGGTAATTGAGGTACAAGGGTTACGTAAAGAGTTTACAGCCTATTCAAGTCGTCCGGGATTAAAGGGTGCATTTCGCGATTTATTAAATCGTAATTATAAAATAGTACCAGCAGTAAATGATGTGTCTTTTACTGTGAAGCAAGGTGAAATGGTTGGTTATATTGGTGAGAATGGTGCTGGTAAGTCAACGACGATTAAAATGCTTACAGGGATTTTGACTCCGACTTCAGGGCAAATCACGGTGAACGGAATGAATCCACATAAACAAAGAGAAGAATTTGTGAGAACAATTGGTGTTGTTTTTGGTCAGCGCTCTCAGCTTTGGTGGGATATTGCGGTACAAGAATCGTTTCGTTTATTGAAGAAAGTGTACGGTGTTTCAGACACTCAGTATAAGGAACATATGGAGCACGTAATCGAAACGTTAGATATTGGTCCTTTATTAGATAAGCCTGTCCGAAAGTTATCTCTTGGCCAAAGGATGCGCTGTGAATTAGCGGCAGCATTAATTCATAATCCACCGTTACTATTTTTAGATGAGCCAACAATAGGGCTAGATGTTCTTGTGAAATTGAAAATACGTGAATTCTTAAAAGAGATGAATGAACGTTATAAAACAACAATTTTATTAACAACACATGATATTACTGACATTGAAGCTTTATGTGAGCGCGTTATCATGCTGGATGAAGGAAATATTATGTATGACGGTTCTTTAAATAACCTTCGCACACAGTGGGGAGCAGAGAAGGAAATCCATTTTCAATTTGTCGCTCCAGTTTCTTATCAGATGTTATCGATGGTTATGCCAGATAGTCAAGTCGTTTGGTCAAAAGCGAAAGAGGAAAATGCGTGGGTTGCAAAAATACCGAATGAAGAAATTATTATTTCAATGCTTATTTCTAAAGTAGTACAAGCTTTTCAAATTAAAGATTTAAAAATTAACGAAGTGTCTACAGAGGAAATAATTCGTAACATTTATGAAGAAGGTATTAAGCATGGGTAAGTATATTGAAATGATTCGCATTCGCTTTTTAATGATGCTTGCTTATCGTACAAATTATTACAGCGGGATTTTAATTTATACGATTAATATCGGTGCGTATTATTTTTTATGGCAAGCGATTTATAGCGGGAAAGAGAATATTGAAAGTTTATCTATTTCGCAAATGACTACGTATATTGCGATCGCATGGATGGCACGTGCTTTTTATTTCAATAATATCGATAGAGAAATTGCGATGGAGATTCAAGAAGGGCGTGTGGCGGTAGAACTAATTCGTCCATATAACTATTTAGGAATGAAAGTTATGCAAGGTCTTGGCGAAGGGATATTTCGTTTTGCGTTCTTTTCAATCCCAGGTATGGTCATCGTTACTTTGTTATTTTCATTACAAATTACAACGAATTTTCAAACGTGGTTATATTTCTTCTTATCGTTAATATTTAGCTTTATCATTAATACACAAATAAACTTAATGACGGGAATGCTTACATTCTTCTTATTTAATAATAGTGGAATTATGTATGCAAAACGTGTTGTGATTGATTTATTTTCTGGTTTATTATTACCGATTAGTTTTTATCCATTATGGGCCCAAAAAGCAATGGTGTTTTTACCGTTTCAAGCAATTAGTTATATTCCGAGTATGATTTTCTCTGAAGGTATACAGGGAAGTGAGTTATATGAAGCTTTGTTATTTCAAGTAATTTGGGCAATTATACTTATTATTCCAATTGTACTCATGTGGAAAACGGCGAGAAAACGTCTAATTGTACAAGGGGGATGATAGGATGCTATATATAAAATTATTTTTGCAATACGCAAGCCAATATATAAAAACTAAATTAGAGTATCGAGGCGATTTTATCGTCGGATTACTCTCGGATTTATCACTACAAGCGGTTAATTTAATCTTTATTCTCGTAGTATTTGGGCATACGCAAGCATTAAAAGGATGGAGCCGAGAAGAAGTCATCTTTATTTATGGTTTCTTTTTAGTACCGTTTGCCATTTTTTCAGCATTCTTTAACATATGGGACTTTAATGATCGTTACATTATTAAAGGTGAAATGGATCGTGTATTGACGAGACCAATTCATAGCTTATTTCAAATTATATTAGAAAGAATGGAACTTGAATCTTTAATTGGAGCGGTTACAGGAATTATTGTAATGGGATACGCAGCAGTAGAACTAAATTTATCCTTTTACTGGTATGATTTCTTCCTATTCTTACTGATGGTAGGAGGAGGAGCGCTTGTGTACGGCGGGATATTTGTTACGCTTGCGAGCCTTGGTTTTTGGTCGGATGCGAAAAGTTCCATTATGCCGCTTATGTATAACATAGGTAATTACGGCCGCTATCCTGTTAATATTTATAACCGTGTAATTCGTTTCATTTTAACGTTTGTTTTACCATTTGCATTTGTTGGAGTATACCCAGCGGCGTACTTCTTAAGAAAAACAGAGTGGAATAGCTATGCATTTGCAACGCCAATTGTTGGTGTCATTTGCTTTACTATTGCAATTACTCTCTGGAATCAAGGGGTAAAACGATATCGTGGTGCGGGGAATTAATTATAGAAGCTTGTTCGTTTCAAAGGGATAAATCAGCCGCCCATCTCATACATATAAAATGAGGTGGAGGACATGTTATGGGGATTTATTCTATTAACTGCAGCAGTAGCTATTTTAAGAAGTGTCCAATTATTATGGAGTTCGTATTCAGATTCAAAACGTTTCTTTTCGTTATATAATTTAGCCTCGTTATTTTTAATTTATACAACAGTACTGATTGCATTTGGATTAAGTTATGTTGTATTAGAGGAAATGGGTTTTACAGTTTTGAAAGAAGATGGTGAAAGGTTGACCGCTCATTCTTTTCAGCTTGTTGAAATTTGTTTATATTTTAGTGCAGTCACTTTATTGTCCGTTGGATATGGTGATATAGCTCCGATTGGAATAGGGAGATGGATTGCAATCGGAGAAGCACTAATTGGATATACATTACCGTTTGCTTTTGTGATGAGGTCTGTAATAGACAATGAAAAATAAGATCGCATTTGATATAGTAAAAGAAACAATAAGGAGTGATAATAATGATTACAGTAGGAGAAATGGCACCGGAATTCACGTTAGAAGGAAGTAACGGAGAACAAGTTCGCTTAGCTGACTTTCGCGGGAAAAATGTAGTTCTATATTTTTATCCGAAAGATATGACCCCAGGGTGTACAACAGAAGCATGCGATTTTCGTGATGCATATGGATTATTTCAAGAGAAGGATACGGTTATCCTTGGTGTAAGCCCTGACTCAGCGAATAGACATTTGAAATTCATTGAGAAGCATGAACTTCCATTTACACTTTTAGTAGATGAAGATCATAAAGTGGCAGAATTGTACGATGTTTGGAAATTGAAAAAGAACTTCGGGAAAGAGTATATGGGAATCGAACGCTCGACATTTCTTATTAATAAAGACGGTGAACTTGTAAAAGAGTGGCGTAAGGTAAAAGTAAAAGGGCATACCGAGGACGTTCTTTCTTATATAAAGTAAACCTATAGTGGAGGTAAAATATATAGAAGTAAGGCAAGTGTCTATACATATTTTATCGTCTTACATAAAGTGGAAGTGTAGGGCATACCTCCTCAGATGATAGTATTCCAAGTGCGATTATGTCGCACTTTTTTCTATGTAAATGTATAGAAACTGGGGAAAGATACATAAGAATAAGGCTATATACAAAAATAAACCACATACTTATAGTAGAAATATTGACGATTTATAAGAAAAGGAGTACACTCTTTATAAGAATTATAAAATAATAATCCGTATAGAATCGGGGTGCATGACGGTGGTCAAAGAAGAATTAAAAGAAGCGCTAGAAATGCTGAAAAATACGGGTGTACGCATTACTCCACAGCGTCATGCTATTTTAGAGTACCTTGTGGAATCTATGACGCACCCAACAGCGGATGACATTTATAAAGCATTAGAAGGTAAGTTTCCAAATATGAGTGTTGCAACTGTTTATAATAACTTACGTGTATTTAAAGAAGTTGGACTTGTAAAGGAATTAACTTATGGAGACGCTTCAAGTAGATTTGATTATGTTACAAGTCAACATTATCATGTGATTTGTGAAAAATGTGGTAAGATTGTTGATTTTCCTTATGGAGGATTGGAACAGCTTGAAGAGGAAGCTGCGAAAACGACAGGCTTCGTTATTAATAGTCATCGCTTAGAAATTTATGGCGTTTGTCCAGAGTGTCATAAGGCGTAATATATAATAAAAAAAGAGGCTGACGGTTACGTCAGCCTCTTTTTTTATTATATAAAGGTATCTTATGTTTATTTGGAATTACAGTGTTAAGTGGAAAGGCCATGGGAGCAAGTTAAGTTAGTAAGA
>NZ_JBQYMD010000001.1:5192500-5317538 GCF_052682895.1 Bacillus sp. WC2503
AGGTTAAGGAGAGGGGTTAGCGTAAGCGAAGCTCTGAACTGAAGCCCCAGTAAACGGCGGCCGTAACTATAACGGTCCTAAGGTAGCGAAATTCCTTGTCGGGTAAGTTCCGACCCGCACGAAAGGTGTAACGATTTGGGCACTGTCTCAACCAGAGACTCGGTGAAATTATAGTACCTGTGAAGATGCAGGTTACCCGCGACAGGACGGAAAGACCCCGTGGAGCTTTACTGTAGCCTGATATTGAATTTTGGTACAGTTTGTACAGGATAGGCGGGAGCCATTGAAACCGGAGCGCTAGCTTCGGTGGAGGCGCTGGTGGGATACCGCCCTGACTGTATTGAAATTCTAACCTACGGGTCTTATCGACCCGGGAGACAGTGTCAGGTGGGCAGTTTGACTGGGGCGGTCGCCTCCTAAAGTGTAACGGAGGCGCCCAAAGGTTCCCTCAGAATGGTTGGAAATCATTCGTAGAGTGCAAAGGCATAAGGGAGCTTGACTGCGAGACCTACAAGTCGAGCAGGGACGAAAGTCGGGCTTAGTGATCCGGTGGTTCCGCATGGAAGGGCCATCGCTCAACGGATAAAAGCTACCCCGGGGATAACAGGCTTATCTCCCCCAAGAGTCCACATCGACGGGGAGGTTTGGCACCTCGATGTCGGCTCATCGCATCCTGGGGCTGTAGTCGGTCCCAAGGGTTGGGCTGTTCGCCCATTAAAGCGGTACGCGAGCTGGGTTCAGAACGTCGTGAGACAGTTCGGTCCCTATCCGTCGTGGGCGTAGGAAATTTGAGAGGAGCTGTCCTTAGTACGAGAGGACCGGGATGGACGCACCGCTGGTGTACCAGTTGTTCTGCCAAGGGCATAGCTGGGTAGCTATGTGCGGAAGGGATAAGTGCTGAAAGCATCTAAGCATGAAGCCCCCCTCAAGATGAGATTTCCCATAGCGTAAGCTAGTAAGATCCCTGAAAGATGATCAGGTTGATAGGTTCGAGGTGGAAGCATGGTGACATGTGGAGCTGACGAATACTAATAGATCGAGGACTTAACCATATAATATGTAGCAAATGTTATCTAGTTTTGAGAGAACATAAAAAAACTTGTTGACTTTTAAAGTGAATAAGTTATAATAATGATTGTCTCAAAAGAATAATGTCTGGTAATGATGGCAGAGAGGTCACACCCGTTCCCATACCGAACACGGAAGTTAAGCTCTCTAGCGCCGATGGTAGTTGGGACCTTGTCCCTGTGAGAGTAGGACGTTGCCAGGCAATATTATTCCGCAGTAGCTCAGCGGTAGAGCTATCGGCTGTTAACCGATCGGTCGTAGGTTCGATTCCTACCTGCGGAGCCATTGGAGAGCTGTCCGAGTTGGCCGAAGGAGCACGATTGGAAATCGTGTATACGTCACAAGCGTATCAAGGGTTCGAATCCCTTGCTCTCCGCCATAAGGATTTATAATATTTGGCCCGTTGGTCAAGTGGTTAAGACACCGCCCTTTCACGGCGGTAACACGGGTTCGAATCCCGTACGGGTCACCACTTTGGAGGATTAGCTCAGCTGGGAGAGCACCTGCCTTACAAGCAGGGGGTCGGCGGTTCGATCCCGTCATCCTCCACCATATAAATTTTATATGAATAGTATTATCGCGGGGTGGAGCAGCACGGTAGCTCGTCGGGCTCATAACCCGAAGGTCGCAGGTTCAAATCCTGTCCCCGCAACCAAATGGTCCCGTGGTGTAGTGGTTAACATGCCTGCCTGTCACGCAGGAGATCGCCGGTTCGACCCCGGTCGGGACCGCCATTTTTTTAATAAGGCTCGGTAGCTCAGTCGGTAGAGCAGAGGACTGAAAATCCTCGTGTCGGCGGTTCGATTCCGTCCCGAGCCACCATTTATCTTAATACAATACGCCGGCTTAGCTCAATTGGTAGAGCAACTGACTTGTAATCAGTAGGTTGGGGGTTCAAGTCCTCTAGCCGGCACCATGTAAGTTTCGGAGGGGTAGCGAAGTGGCTAAACGCGGCGGACTGTAAATCCGCTCCTTCGGGTTCGGCAGTTCGAATCTGCCCCCCTCCACCATTTACATAGGGGCATAGTTTAAAGGTAGAACTGAGGTCTCCAAAACCTCCAGTGTGGGTTCGATTCCTACTGCCCCTGCCAAATATATTTACACAACATGGCGGTTGTGGCGAAGTGGTTAACGCACCGGATTGTGGCTCCGGCATTCGTGGGTTCGATTCCCATCAGTCGCCCCATTTTTATTTTAAAAATTACAAATAATCTAATTGATACTTACATATAATTAAGTAAGAATTCGATGGGCTATAGCCAAGCGGTAAGGCAACGGACTTTGACTCCGTCATGCGCTGGTTCGAATCCAGCTAGCCCAGCCATTTTTGCGGAAGTAGTTCAGTGGTAGAATACAACCTTGCCAAGGTTGGGGTCGCGGGTTCGAATCCCGTCTTCCGCTCCAATTAAATTAAATATGGCGGCATAGCCAAGTGGTAAGGCAGAGGTCTGCAAAACCTTTATCACCGGTTCAAATCCGGTTGCCGCCTTTATTATTGTGCCGATGTGGCGGAATTGGCAGACGCGCACGACTCAAAATCGTGTTCCTTCGGGAGTGTCGGTTCGACCCCGACCATCGGTATCACGAACGGCGTAACATCAAGGCTCTACACTAGTTGTGTAGAGTTTTTTTGTGTTTTCATCGCACTACAAAATAAGGACTAATACTATCAAAGCTCATGCTATACAGTTAAAGCAAACTGTGAAACACTAAAGGGATAAAAATGAACATTCATTTTTATCCCTTTAGTGTTTCATTTTATAGAGAATCTCTCCACCCTGGTGACATGAAGTTAAATCCGACACCACCAGTAGATATTAGCACATTATCAACTGTTAACTTTGTAATTTCTAAAAACTTCTTTTCAAACTCTTCTCTGTTGTACTTGTACATAGTTGAGTGGCACGACCACATTTGCGTTGAAGTACTCAACCATTCCCCTAATTCCTTTAATTTAGGGAATGACTCAAATTGAATTGGTTCATCTAATTTCATGAATCTCACTTGATAGATAGTTGGGTTTAGCTTTTCTCCTATCCCTTTAAGACCATGTGCTTTTTTTTCATTTAAATGTGTCATAATTCTCTCCCATCCTTCAAATCTTTGAATTCCAAAATTATTTTCCTGTTTTAATTATACAGCAATAAAAAGTAATTAGGGGGAGGTTGTGGTAATTTTTCCCTTTTCTTTATTGTTTAGCGGGAAATAAAGTAATAAATGAAATATGATAATTTTAATCAAGAGAGAAATGAAAGTAAAAAGTATCAGTTATTTATTGTGATTCCATTTTGGCTTCGTTTCATTTTAATTCATCATGTTTAAAGAAGCTCAAAATTTTTAAAATACTTTAAAATAAAGGATTTTAGGGGGAACACTCTATATAACTATATAAATGTCACCTAGAAAGACTCAAAATCGTGTTCCTTCGGGAGTGTCGGTGCGGCCCGGACAATCGGTATCGACGATGTAAAAAGACTCTAACAGAAATGTTAGAGTCTTTTTTGTTAAATTATATTATGTGATGCTAAAATTCGTAATAAACGTAAAAATTCATGTATAATATAACTTGTCGAAAGAACAAAATGATAATGATTTATATTATGTCTGTAATATGAATCAAAAGTGAACTTTTTATATTTCTTTTAAAAATGTGTTGAATACACATTATATTTCATATTAATATTTTTATGTAGATTTAAAACGAGAAAGAGAGTGGAAAGTATGGGCCGTAAATGGAACAACATTAAAGACAAAAAAGCATCAAAAGATGCAAATACAAGCCGTATATACGCGAAATTTGGACGTGAAATTTATGTGGCAGCAAAACAAGGCGAGCCAGATCCTGAATCAAACCAAACGTTAAGAGTTGTATTAGAGCGTGCGAAAACATACAATGTACCAAGAACAATTATTGATCGTGCAATTGAAAAAGCAAAAGGCGGTTCAGAAGAAAACTATGATGAGCTTCGTTACGAAGGATTTGGACCAAATGGATCTATGGTAATTGTAGATACACTTACAAATAACGTAAACCGTACTGCAGCAGATGTACGAGCTGCATTTAGCAAAAACAGTGGTAACATGGGCGTAAATGGTTCTGTAGCTTACATGTTCGATGCGACAGCTGTTATCGGTCTTGAAGGTAAAACATCAGATGAAGTTCTTGAAATTTTAATGGAAGCAGATGTAGATGCACGTGACATTCTAGAAGAAGAAGATTCTGTTATCGTTTATGCTGAACCTGATCAATTCCACTCAGTACAATCTGCACTTAAAGATGCTGGTATTGAAGAATTTACAGTTGCAGAATTAACAATGCTTGCACAAAATGATGTAGAACTTCCTGAAGATGCTCAAGTACAATTTGAAAAAATGGTTGATGCATTAGAAGATTTAGAAGATGTACAACAAGTTTACCATAACGTAGACTTAGGCGAATAATAAAAAAGGACCCTTTCGTTTAACGAACTGGGTCTTTTTTATTGAAATAATTAAGATGATAAGGTTTTAAAGGTGTTTTGTTATAGTTATGGAATAGGATCATAGATAGTATTTTAAATGATTGTATTTCTAGGAGGTATTTCTATGGAGCATAAAACACCAAAGCATATCGTTGCTGTAGCAGGCTATTTAACAAATGAAAAGAATGAGGTGCTTTTAACAAAAGTACATTGGCGAGCGGATACGTGGGAAATGCCTGGGGGACAGGTAGAAGAAGGAGAAGCACTCGATCAAGCTGTTTGTAGGGAAATAAAAGAGGAAACAGGATTATCGGTGAAGCCTATCGGAATTACAGGGGTCTATTATAATGCTTCTATGCATATTTTAGCTGTTGTGTTTAAAGTGGCATATGTGAGTGGTGATATAAAAATTCAACCTGAAGAAATACAAGAGGCTAAATTTATTGCTTTAAATGAAGAGAACATCGATGAGTATATAACGCGTCCTCATATGAAATCAAGAACAGTTGATGCGATGAGAGCAACGCATTTCATCCCATACGAAACGTGGGAAGTACAGCCATATAACCTTATAGGCAGGTTGTAAGAAAAGGGTAGCTATTTGAGTGTATCTCAAATAGCTACCCTTTTCTTATGTATATTACTTCAGAAAAAGGTCAAAATGATAATAAAGCTAGTATTGATTTCGAGAACATTAGTTCTGTATAATTATGATATATCATATATAATTAGATTACTAGATGTTTAAAAATAGAAATTTATAGATGATATAATAAAAGAATAAAGTGGAATCAAGGAAGTATAACGCTCTTAATTTCTACGCTGCTGTTTGTTATGAATGTTTTAAAATAATGTATATTCAATATTTCAGATGAATAGTAGATAAAAAAAGACTGTGATACAATACATTTTTATACCTTACAATGATGTAAGGTAGGTGTAAGAGAAATCGATGGGATATTTTTTTACAACAAGGTATTCTTAAGTTAAGAGATATATATGCTGTGTGGAAAAGAGGTGTTCAAGATGAAAGAACGAGTATTATCTAGAGTGAACTATCATCAAAAAGTTGCATTAAATCCAATGACTAAATTCTTTTATAAAGCCATTATTTTATTATTATTGTTAAGTTGTACGTTATTATTCGTTGGAAATATAATGATCGAGAAAAGTGATATTAGTAAATTACATGTACCGCCTAAGTTAGAGGTGCCAGAATCATTAACACATGCATTTATCGCGACAGAAGATAAAAGGTTTTATCATCATAATGGTTTAGATTATATAGCAATTATTAGGGCGTCTGTTGAGAATATAAAAGCTGGTGGTGTTGTGCAAGGAGGAAGCACAATTACACAGCAATTATCGAAAAATGCTTTTTTAACGAATGAACGTACATTTTCTCGTAAGTGGAAAGAGATTTTTTATACAAAAAAAATTGAACGTACATTTACGAAGGATGAAATTTTAAAATTGTATGTAAGTAATATTTATTACGGAGAAGGAGCATGGGGAATTGAAAAAGCAGCCAACCTTTACTTCGGTAAAACGGTGAACCAATTAACGTTGGCTGAAAGTGCGATGATGGCTGCTGTAGTGAAAGCACCTGCTTATTACTCACCTGCGCAAAATTATGATAAAGCGGTCGAGAGACGAAATGTAGTTTTGAGATTAATGGAAAAAGAAGGATATATCAATCATGATGAGTATGTGCAAGCAGTTAGTGAGAAATTAGTAATTCGCCATGATATAAAAACAGAGCAGTCGATGTTAAATAATGCGCGTGAAAAAGCAGTAAGTTAAGAGAAGCTCTTGCATAGGAGCTTCTTTTTTTGAATAAATTGTGACAAATTGTGACACAATATCGTCACAATTATTGTGTTTTTGTAATTTATGTGAGCGTGTTCATTGCGTGACGTATATAAGTGTTGATATTATGTGTATTGTGTACAATGCTGTATACAGAATATGAATTTAAAGAGGAATGTATATGAAATCAAATAAACTCATGGCTCTTGGTGTAGTTTTTTCTATCGCAGTATTGATTGTAATCGGAACAATTGCGTATAGCATCATAAATGACAAAAAAGATAAAGGGAATGAGATGTTTGCTTATTCTACGCAACAATCTTTAGGTAAAGATGATGCTCCGGTTAAGGTAGTTGAATTTGGAGACTTCAAATGCCCAGCATGTCGTACTTGGGATGTAACGGTATTACCACGATTAAAAGAAGAATATATTGATAAAGGTAAAGTGCAGTTATATTTTATTAACTTCCCATTTATTGGAAAAGACTCTGATTTAGGCGCAGCAGCTGGTGAAGCAATTTATAAACAAGATAAAGATTCATTCTGGACTTTCTATGATGAGATTTATCAAAGTCAAAAGAAAGATACGGAAGAATGGATTACAGAAGAATTACTTCTTAGCATTGTGAAAGAGAAACTTCCAAAAGTTGATGTAGAACAGTTTAAAAAAGATTTACACAGTAAAGAAATAAAAGAAAAAGTACGTAAAGATTCAGATCGTGCTCAAAAATTAAAAGTTCAAGGTGCTCCTTCAGTATATATAAACGGGAATCTTGCAAATCCTGATTTCGATAGTATGAAGAAGGCGATTGATAAAGAATTGAAAAAGTGATGAGGTCTCTCATCACTTTTTCGACTTTTTTCGATAAAATTCTTGCTTCCGTTTTTTTTACATGCTATACTACTTTACATAAGTTATTCTAATATCTTATATGTATTTCATATTTGCGGGTGTAGTTTAGTGGTAAAACAAGAGCCTTCCAAGCTCTGGTCGAGAGTTCGATTCTCTTCACCCGCTCCAAATTTTATTTAATGTTTTTCTAATAAATTGTGATCAACGCAGTGTTTCGTTTCTGAGATAAACGAGGCATTGCGTTTTTTAATGTTTGAAAAGCGTAATAGTATGCGAAAATAGAAGTAAAGAATAGTATTCCAAAAGTGAATTGCTAATCAATATAGTCGTTACATAAGGGATGGGTTCATCTGAGGAGGCGATTAAGAATGGATTTTGAACAATTAAAGCAAGATGTAATTGCATATAGTAAAACAATTGGTATAGATAAAATAGGCTTTGCGAGTGCTTCCCCATTTGAGGAGCTAAAGCAGCGGTTAATCCAGCAGCAACAATTAAATTATCAATCTGGATTTGAAGAGTCTGATATAGAAAAAAGAACGAATCCACAGCTTTTATTACCAGGTGCGAAATCAATTATTGCGATTGCTTTAGCGTATCCTTCAAAATTAAAAAACGCACCATTAAGTAAACGTGGAGAACGCCGTGGGATTTTTTGTCGTGCCTCTTGGGGACAAGATTACCATCTTGTTTTACGAGATCGTTTGCAAAAGTTAGAGGCATATTTAATTGAAAAGCTTCCAGATATAGAAGTGAAGTCAATGGTTGATACAGGTGAGTTAAGCGATCGTGCTGTATCAGAACGTGCAGGTATCGGATGGAGTGGTAAGAACTGCGCTATTATTACACCTGAATTTGGTTCGTATGTATACTTGGGAGAAATAATTACAAACGTTCCATTTCCACCAGATCAGCCGATAGAAGATCAATGTGGAAGCTGTACAAAATGTATTGATGTTTGTCCTACAGGTGCTTTAATACAGGGTGGGCAGTTAGATTCGAAGAAATGTATTGCCTTTTTAACACAGACGAAAGGGTTCCTACCTGAAGAATATCGCGATAAAATAGGAAATCGTATATATGGATGTGACACATGTCAGACTGTTTGTCCAAAAAATAAAGGAATGGATTTTCATAATCATCCTGAGATGGAGCCAGATCCTGAATTAGTTAAACCGCTCTTAACACCACTTTTAACAATTAGTAATCGTGATTTTAAAGAGAAATATGGGATTATGTCAGGGTCATGGAGAGGTAAAAAGCCATTGCAACGAAATGCGATTTTAGCATTGGCGCATTTTAAAGAAGCATCAGCAATTCCTGATCTAATCGGTGTTATGAAAGATGATCCAAGACCAGTGCTACGCGGAACAGCAGCGTGGGCACTTGGGAAAATTGGTGGAGATGGAGTAGGCGAAGCCATTGAGAAAGCGATGGAACGTGAAAAGGATGAAGAAGTTCTTCATGAAATGAATCGCGGGCTTGCATTGTTAGCGCAGAAAAAAGAGTAGATAATATCTCCCTTTTTCATATTGTAATATGGGAGGGAGATGAAATGGTTGTAAAAGAAAATATTGAAACACAAGTACAACAGTTTTTAGCATATGTAACAGAGAAACGAACAAATGTGGATGGTATTGCTAAAGATTTATTACAACTAGCACAAAGAAAGAAACAATTGTTTCAAAAACGTAGTGCAGATATAGTGAAAGCAACAGCAGATGTTTCTTTCATTAGACAGCTAAATAGTAGTGATTATCAAGAAATTGATTATCAAGTACATTTTAAATATTTAATTAAGCATAAAGAATTATTTTATATCGAAGAGGAACAATTAAAACGAAGAGTTTGTTTAAATAATAGCCGGATAATAGGTGATTATGCTATTGAAGTGCCAGAAGAGATTGGAATAGGTGAGACATTAGAAAGAGAAGTTACGAAAGAGAAATACGGTTCTTATCAGTATAATCGTTTAGAGGCAGTAAAATATGCAGAGCGTTGGTGGGATGATCGAAACCCAGTGTATCGCAATTTTCCTGATAATTGTACAAATTTTATTTCTCAATGTCTTCATACTGGAGAAGTACCAATGAACGGATATCCTAATATTCGTAAAGGTTGGTGGCAAAGGGAGAACCAGTGGAGTTGGAGCTGGGCTGTCGCACACTCTTTTTACTGGTACTTGTCAGGTTCTACAGTTGGCCTGCGAGGAGAAGCTGTAGAAAAGCCGGAAGACCTTATTCTTGGTGATGTCATTGCTTACGATTTCGAAGATGACGGTAGGTGGAATCATACGACGATTGTAGTAGCAAAAGACGCAGATGGTATGCCACTTGTAAATGCACATTCAGCAAATAGCCGGCGGCGTTATTGGAGTTATGAGGACTCTAGTAAATACACACCACAAATGAAATATAAATTCTTTCATATTATTAATGGGTAGAGATTTTTCGTTCAAGTGGTATAATACGTAGTAGACAAAAAACAGAGGTGAATATCGCGTGGGTGTACATGTTGTTTTATATCAACCAGAAATTCCAGCAAATACAGGAAATATTGCACGTACTTGTGCAGCAACTGGAACAGAATTACATTTGATTAGACCGCTTGGGTTTTCAACGGATGACAAAATGTTAAAGCGTGCAGGATTAGATTATTGGCAGCACGTAAAAGTTACGTATTACGATTCAATTGAAGAGTTTTATGAGAAAAATAAAGACGGTGAATTCTTCTATTTAACAAAGTATGGTGAGAAAGCTCATACAGCATTTGATTATAGCAAACGTGAGAAGGATTATTATTTCGTGTTTGGAAGAGAAACAAATGGCTTACCAGCTAATGTAATCGAAGAAAACTTCGATCATTGTTTACGTATTCCAATGACGGATAAAGTACGTTCATTAAATTTATCTAATACAGCAGCAATTTTAATTTATGAAGCGTTTCGTCAACAAAATTATCCAGGATTAGATTTAGAAATCGTTTATTAAAAGTCGCCATTAGGCGGCTTTTTTTTATAAATAAAAATAATATGTAGTCATACATTTTAAAAAAGGTACATATTCATATAGAATGGGATATATGATTAAAAATAGATAAGACGGGTTGAGATAAATATGAAGGAACAATATAACAATCAAAATACCTTTTTAAGTATGATAGATATGGATTTAATAAGACAAGGACTATTACATGCTATTCAAGATTTAGTATTTATTGTGAAAGTTATTGATGATGAGATCTTTAAATATATTTATATAAATAAAATAGGGATGGATTATGCTGGATTAAGTGAAGAATGTTACGGAAAAACATTTGCAGAAGTGTTATCAGGAGAAAAGGTGAAAATATTACAAGAGCAATATACAAAAGTGGTGAGAGAGGCGAGAGCACACACATTTTGTGATGTAATCAGTTTCCCAACTGGTAATTTACATTATGAGTCTTCAGTTAATCCTGTATACGACGAAGAAGGGGTATGTCAATTTATTATTTGTATTACAAGGGATATTACAGCTCAGATTGAGGAGAAAGCAGAGATAGAGGAAAAACAAATGTTATTTAAGTCATTACTAGAATATAATAATGACTCCATTATATCTATAGATTCTATAGGTATAATTACATATGCTAATCCGGCAACGTATGAAATATTTGGATACCGATATGAAGAGTTAAATAATAACTTTATTTTTAACTTTATTATTAAAGAATATGAAAAAGACTTTCAAATTATATTTAAGGAAGCTTTACAGGGGAGAGCAAAACAAATTGTTTCAAAGAAATATGTTCATAAAGAAGGATATGAACTATATATTTCTTTGAGAACGATCCCGATTATTGTGAACGGTGAAATTGTTGGGGTGTATATTGTTACGAGGGATGTTACAAGGCAAGTATTAAATGAGATGAAGACGGAATACTTAGCTTATTATGACCAATTAACAGGTTTAATGAATAGAATTTCATGCACAAACAAGCTAAATGAGTTTTTAAATGAAAATAAAGAGCTTGCACTAGTTTTCATGGATTTGGATGAATTTCATCTTATTAATGATACATTTGGTCATAAAGAAGGAGATAAAGTATTACAAAAAGTTACAGAATGTTTAAGCAATCTAGAAATAGAAGGTATGCATTTATTTAGAGAACATGATGACCAATTTGTTATGTTAATAGAAAATATAACGAAAGAATATGTAGAGGAAGTTGCAAAAAACATATTAGAAAAGATTAGTGAACATTTTGTAATTGAAGAAGAGGACGTGTATTTAAGTGCATCAATTGGAATTGTAATGGCACCAACAGATGGAGCCGATGAAAAAATACTTTTTCAAAGAGTTGATGCTGCTTTGGAAAAAGCAAAGGAAAAAGGAAAAGGGCATTATCATTTTTATTGTAAAGGATTAGATTGTGAACGTGAGAAAAGGTTTGTAATGGAAAATCAGTTACATCGTGCTATAGAGAAAAATGAATTTTTCTTATATTACCAGCCGCAGGTTAATATTGAAACGAAAAAAATAGCTAGTATGGAAGCTTTAATAAGATGGGAGAATAAAGAATTAGGATTTGTCCCTCCCAATCAATTTATTCCACTGGCAGAAAGAACAGGTTTTATTATTAAGCTTGATGAGTGGGTAGTAGATCAAGTGTGTCAGCAAATACGTGAATGGTTAAATAAAGGGTATGAAGTGGTTCCGATTGCAGTTAATATTTCAGCTAGACATTTTCGATCTATTACATTAATAGAGATGATTACACGTGCTTTAAATAAGTACAATGTACCAGCTCATCTATTAGCGATAGAGGTGACAGAAGGAGCCCTTATACATAAAGACATATCAAAGAGAGTGTTGCTACAATTAAAAGAACAAAATTTAAAGATTCATTTAGATGATTTTGGAACAGGGTATTCGTCTTTAAGTTATTTGAAAACATATCCAATTGATACTTTGAAAATTGATCGCTCTTTTATGGAAGGTATACATGTAGATGAACGTGATACGAATATTACGGCTGCAATTATTCATTTAGCTCATACATTAGAATTGAATGTAATTGCAGAAGGAGTAGAAAAAGCAGAACAAATACAGTTTTTGAAGGAAAAAAATGTAGAAATTGTACAAGGTTATTATTATAGTCGCCCTTTATCAAAATATGATGTGGAAAATATGTATTATACATGATGTATAAAGAAAAAAGTGATGTGCTAAAAGCACATCACTTTTTATGTGTACCTGGTTTATCGTTGTAACCAGATGTGAAAATAGCTGTAAGAAATGTGAGTGATACACCTAAAATTAATAATAATTTCATATTAATACTCCCCCTACTTTTTCGATTTACGAATTCTATTTATGAATTGAAATGTATGTAAGGTTCTTAGAAGAAAAGAATTTATTTATAATGAATAGCAGTGTGAAAACTTTAATACCTATATTATACAGAATTTTCTTTGAATTTTGGAGAGAATTTTATAGCACTACTATATATTTCGTTTTGATTTAAAGAATGTTTAAGGACATCCTAGCATACCTTTTATAATAATCCGATTGAACAAGGAGATGGGGGAGGAGCTATAATGGATATTCTAAAAAAGATTGAACAGCATCGAGCAGCAGAAGAACGTTTACAATGGGAAGGTACGTTTGCGGAGTATTTGGAGCTTGTGAAAGAAAGACCATGGGTGGCTCAAACAGCACACTCTCGCATTTACAATATGATAAAAGATGCCGGAATCGAAGAAGTTGATGGTAGAAGAAAATATAATTTCTTTAGTAATCAGCTGTTTGGACTAGAGGATGCACTAGAGCGTCTTGTTGAAGAATATTTTCATCCGTCTGCAAAAAGATTAGATGTTAGAAAACGTATTTTATTATTAATGGGTCCTGTTAGTGGAGGGAAATCAACATTAGTTACGATGTTGAAACGAGGATTAGAAACATACTCACGTACAGATCGTGGAGCGATTTTTGCAATTAAAGGCTGCCCGATGCACGAAGATCCACTGCATTTAATTCCACATCATTTACGGGATGATTTCTTTGATGAGTATGGAGTGAGAATTGAAGGGAATTTATCACCATTAAATGTAATGCGTCTAGAGCAAGAATATGGGTCAAGAATTGAGGATGTAGTTGTAGAGCGTATTTTCTTCTCGGAAGATCGTCGTACAGGGATTGGTACATTTAGCCCGTCTGATCCAAAATCACAAGATATTGCCGATTTAACAGGTAGTCTAGACTTTTCAACAATTGCAGAATATGGTTCAGAATCAGATCCTCGTGCGTATCGATTTGATGGAGAATTAAATAAGGCGAACCGAGGGATGATGGAATTCCAAGAGATGTTAAAATGCGATGAGAAGTTTTTATGGCATTTATTATCGCTTACGCAAGAAGGTAATTTCAAAGCGGGAAGGTTTGCGCTTATTTCAGCAGATGAATTAATTGTAGCGCATACGAACGAAACAGAGTATCGCTCATTTATAGCAAATAAGAAAAATGAAGCATTGCATTCAAGAATTATTGTAATGCCAGTTCCATACAATTTACGAGTGAGTGAAGAGGAACATATTTATGAGAAGATGATTCATGAAAGTGATGTATCGAATGTGCATATTGCACCACACACACTTCGTGTTGCAGCGATGTTTACAATTTTAACTCGCTTAAAAGATCCGAAGCGTCCAGATATTGATTTAAACAAAAAGATGCGTTTATATGATGGTGAAATGGTAGAGGGTTATAATGCGATTGATGTAGAAGAATTGCAACGGGAATACCAAGATGAAGGTATGAGCGGTATTGACCCACGTTATGTTATTAACCGAATTTCTTCTACAATTATTAGAAAAGAAGTACCATCTATTAATGCACTAGACGTACTTCGTTCTTTAAAAGATGGATTAGACCAGCATCCATCCATTAGTAATGAAGATCGTGAGCGCTATATGAACTTCATTTCATTAGCAAGAAAAGAATATGATGAAATTGCTAAGAAAGAAGTACAAAAAGCATTCGTATATTCATACGAAGAATCGGCTAAGACACTTATGGATAATTACTTAGATAACGTTGAAGCATATTGCAATAAATCGAAATTACGTGATCCATTAACAGGTGAAGAAATGAGCCCAGATGAAAAACTAATGCGCTCAATTGAGGAACAAATTGGAATTTCAGAAAACGCGAAGAAAGCATTCCGTGAAGAAATTTTAATTCGCATCTCTGCTTATGCGCGTAAAGGAAAACGTTTCGATTATAACTCGCATGAACGTCTTCGCGAAGCGATTCAGAAGAAGCTATTTGCTGATTTAAAAGATGTCGTGAAAATCACAACATCAACGAAAACACCAGATGAAAATCAGCTTAAGAAAATCAACGATGTTGTTGCACGTTTAATTGATGAGCATGGCTATAATTCTTCTTCGGCAAATGAATTATTACGCTATGTAGGTAGCTTGCTAAATCGATAGTTTGATAACAAAACGCTGTCTCTTGTTTTTTGCGGGACAGCGTTTTATTATCCATTCATATGTGTAAAGTGTCATACCTTGTCCAAATATAATAAATTAAGATGCAATTTCATGAATTTATTGTCAATTATTTTTACAATATGCATATGATAGAGTAACCAACCATTCATACGAAAAAAGCCAACACAATACAATATGTTGCAAAGTGAAAATGTGTGCAACAATGCATTGTGTTTCTTTCTTATCAGAGGCTGAATATTTCTTTCTATTATGTGAGTGGCAAAATTTTGTTTAGGATGCTCGGAGTATTGTATGTAAAACGTTATATATGTTTATGGGGTGATTTTCGATGGGCAGTTACCTTTCAAATATTTTAGCTTGAACATTATAGAACAAAATTTATAGATTGCTGTTCATAGAGAAAGACAATTACAGTAAGGAGGGAAAGGAATGAGCGAAGAAAATCAACCAAATTATACGATTTCACAGGAAAACTGGTCCCTCCATCGCAAAGGATATGACGACCAACAGCGCCATCAAGAAAAAGTACAAGAGGCAATTAAGAATAATTTACCCGATCTTGTAACAGAAGAAAGCATTGTTATGTCTAATGGCAAGGATGTTGTAAAAATACCAATTCGTTCTTTAGATGAATATAAGATTCGGTACAATTATGATAAAAACAAACACGTTGGGCAAGGAACTGGTGATAGCAAAGTTGGTGATGTCGTTGCGAGAGATGGATCAGGTGGTCAAAAGCAAAAAGGCCCAGGAAAAGGTCAAGGTGCAGGAGATGCAGCTGGAGAAGATTATTATGAAGCTGAAGTCTCTATTTTAGAATTAGAGCAAGCGTTTTTCAAAGAGCTAGAGCTTCCTAATTTAAAGAGAAAAGAAATGGATGAAAACCGGATTGAACATATTGAATTTAATGACATTAGAAAAACAGGACTATGGGGAAATATTGATAAGAAACGAACGATGATATCTGCATATAAACGAAATGCAATGCGTGGTAAAGCATCTTTCCATCCAATTCACCAAGAGGATTTAAAGTTCCGTACTTGGAATGAAGTGTTAAAGCCAGATTCAAAAGCTGTTGTATTAGCGATGATGGATACGAGTGGATCGATGGGAATATGGGAGAAGTATATGGCACGTAGCTTCTTTTTCTGGATGACAAGATTTTTACGTACAAAGTATGAAACAGTTGATATTGAATTTATTGCTCATCATACAGAAGCGAAAGTTGTTACAGAAGAAGAATTTTTCTCAAAAGGAGAAAGTGGCGGAACGATATGTTCTTCCGTGTATAAAAAGGCATTAGAGCTTATCGATAATAAATATTCACCAGACCGCTATAATATTTATCCATTCCATTTTTCAGACGGTGATAATTTAACATCAGATAATGCGAGATGTGTAAAGCTTGTTGAGGAGCTGATGAAGAAATGTAATATGTTTGGGTATGGGGAAGTGAATCAGTACAACCGCCATAGTACGCTTATGTCAGCCTATAAAAATATTAAAGATGAGAACTTTAGATATTATATTTTAAAGCAAAAAGCAGACGTATTCCATGCGATGAAGAGCTTTTTTAAAGAAGAATCAGGAGAGAAAATGGCATAATCCCTTTTAAAAGGGATTATTTTTTTAGTTGACAATGATAATGAAAATCATTATCATTTATTCAAGAAATGATTACATTTTGAATTATATATATTGGAGGAGATGTAAAGTTGAAAAAAAATAAAAAAAAACATATAAATGCAATGATTATAGCGGCGGCGTTATCACTTCCATTTGCTGTGTATTCGAAACCTGCTTTAGCGGCGGTAGCAATTGAGGCGAATAAAACGGGACAAGGTTTAGAAGATGGTACATATGACGCTGTTATTAAAGCATATAAAGATAAAACGAATGAAGAGTCTATGGCAGCTGTTTATATAAAGGATCCGAAATTAACAATTGAGAATGGAAAGAAAATTGTAACAGCAACGTTAAGTGATAGCGATTTCTTCCAATACTTGAAAACAGAGGATATTCATACTCCTGGTGTGTTTCATGATGTAAAGGTTATATCAGAAGACAAAAAGAAAAATGGAACGAAGGTTATTCAATTTGAAGTTGGGGAATTGGGAAAAAGATATAATATGAAAATGCATATTTATATTCCAACGATGGCCTATGATAATAAATATCAAGTGCAGTTTGAAGTAAATGCTTTAAATTTAGAAAACAATGCTCCAGAAAAGGAAAATAAAGAGCATAAAGTGGAACAACAAGATGAAAGCGGAAATGTAATATTAGATAAGCAATTACAAAGGCATATTAATAAACATAATTTAAATAGAGAAAATATAAATGATCCAATAACTAAGGAAGATTTATTAAAGATTAAAACATTATCCATTTATTCAGGTGAAGGAATAAATGAAATAGCTGGTTTAGAACATATGACAAATTTAGAGAAGTTGACGTTAAGAGAATCTAATGTAACAGATATATCAGCCATCTCGAAACTGAGAGATTTGAAGTACGTAGATTTAACTTCTAATCCAATTAAAAATATTCATCCAATTGAGCAGTTAGAGAATATTAATATGCTTTTTTTAAGAGATAATAAAATTTCTGATCTTACACCATTAAGTAAAATGAAAAAAATTAAAACATTAGATTTAGTTGGTAATAACATTGAAGACATCCAGCCATTATTTACATTATCAACTATGAAACAGTTATACTTAGCCAATAATCAAATCAGTGATCTTACTGGAATTAACCAATTAAGTAATGTGGAACTATTATGGATAGGGAACAATAAAATTAGTAATGTTGAATCTATTAGTAAAATGAGTAATCTTATTGAACTAGAAATTGCTGATAGTGAAATAAAAGATATATCACCATTATCTAAATTAGGAAAATTACAAGTACTGAATTTAGAAGAGAATTATATCTCTGATATATCACCGCTGAGTAATTTAACAGATTTACATGAGATGAACCTAGGAGCGAATGAAATTGCTGACGTAAGGCCTGTTGAGGAATTGGGTAAGCGAATTTCAATTGATATTCAACGACAAAAAATCTTTTTAGGTGAAGCAAGCGTAGATGAAGAAATACAAATTCCAATATACAATCTTAAAGGGGAGCCACTTCAAAATATCAATTTAAAAAGTGAGGGGGCCATTCTGAATAATGGATTTATAAAATGGAATAGTCCTGGAGAAAAAACATATGAATTTAGATTAGATACAAGCTCTGGTGAAAGTAAAATAAGATTTAATGGGATGGTTGTCCAGAAAATAGTTGAAAAACAAAAAGAAAGTCAAAATGTAATCCTGGATAAACATTTACAACAACATATTAATAAAGAGAATTTAGGTAGAGAGAATTTAAACGCTCCTATAACAAAAGAAGATTTATTACAGATTAAAACATTAGAGATACTTAAAGAAAAAGGAAAAGAGATAAAAGATGTAACAGGTTTAGAGTACATGACGAACTTAGAAAACCTCACTTTAGAAGGAGTAGGCTTGAAAAATATTGAGTTCATCTCAAATTTGAAACAATTAAATATTGTGAATGTATCTCATAATCAAATTGAAGATATAACACCGTTATCTTCATTAAAAAACTTACAGTGGTTAAATCTTGCAGACAATCATATTAAAGATGTAACGGTTATTGGTTCAATGCTGGACTTACTTAGCTTGAATTTAGCAGGGAATGAGATTTGTGATGTAAGACCGCTAATACAATTAGGGCAGTGGTTTTCAATTGATGTCGGGAGACAAACAATCATTTTAGATGAAGCAAAAGTAAATGAAGAAATTCAAGTTCCTGTATATGACTTAGAAGGAGAAGCTATTGACAATATCAAAATGACAGGTGAGGGCGGAACGCTTAATAACGGAGTAATAAAATGGAGTACCCCAGGTGAAAAGGTATATAAATTTGATTTAGATTCTGATGAAATTAGTATAAGTTTTAACGGAACGGTAATCCAAAATATAGTTGAAAAAGAAGAAGTGACAGAACCGGTAAAAGAAGTTGAAGAAACGAAAGAAGAAGTAAAAGAACCGGTAAAAGAAGTTGAAGAAACGAAAGAAGAAGTAAAAGAGCCAGTAAAAGAAGTTGAAGAAACGAAAGAAGAAGTAAAAGAGCCGGTAAAAGAAGTTGAAGAAACGAAAGAAGAAGTAAAAGAGCCGGTAAAAGAAGTTGAAGAAACGAAAGAAGAAGTAAAAGAACCGGTAAAAGAAGTTGAAGGTACAAAAGAAGAAGTGAAAGAACCAGTAAAAGAAGTTGAAGGTACAAAAGAAGAAGTGAAAGAACCAGTAAAAGAAGTTGAAGAAACAAAAGAAGAAGTAAAAGAGCCAGTAAAAGAAGTTGAAGAAACAAAAGAAGAAGTAAAAGAGCCGATAAAAGAAGTTGAAGAAACGAAAGAAGAAGTAAAAGAGCCAGTAAAAGAAGTTGAAGGTACAAAAGAAGAAGTGAAAGAACCAGTAAAAGAAGTTGAAGGTACAAAAGAAGAGGTAAAAGAATCAACAACTGGATTGAATCAAGAGCCAAAAGGGGATAATCAAGTTGGGCCGGTGAAGGTGGTAGGACAAGAGAGTACGCAAGAAAAAGTTTCAAATAAGCAACAAGTTAATAAGCAAGAGGAAAATCAGAAGTCTTTAGCAGCAACTGGTAGTCAAGCTAACACATCGAGTTTACTTTCTGGATTAGCATTTGTTCTTTCAGCATTAAGTATGTTTGTATTTAGAAAGAGAGTATTTAAGAAATAAATAACGTTTTATCTTATTATTACAAAAAATATATAATTATTTGAGAAGACCTTATCATAGCAATTTCATGTTGAAATATGCTTATGATAAGGTCTTTTTGAATAGGGGAAGGATATGGATACGAGGATGTTTTAATCAATAAAATAATGGAGAAGCTGTAGCGAAAATTGTAAGTACTTTTCGTTCATGATACGTTCAAATTGTATCAAGAAATAATATGAAATATTGCATTTTATATCTTTTTATCCGGATAATATGTTAATTTCGTGGATGGAATATATAAATAGGGGGCAATGATATGAACAAGAAATCAAAAATTAATAAAATGATGCTTAGTATTAGTACAATGGCGCTATCGTTAGGGGCAATTCAAACGAATGTATCAGCAGAAGAAAAGGTGCCATATAATGTATTGCATTCGAAACCAGTTGGAATTGAAAAACCAGTAGATGAGATCGGACACGTTTCTAAAGCCGAAGAAACATTATCATTTCAAGAACGTTTAAAAGTAGGAGATTTTTCACAGCGACCAGCATCTATTACGAGGAACTTGGCAGTAAAGCAAGCTAAAGACAGCTATTCAATGGCTGATTTAAACAAAATGAATGATCAAGAGTTAGTTGAAACGTTAGGCAGTATTAAGTGGCATCAAATTACAGACTTATTCCAGTTTAATGAAGATGCAAAAGCCTTTTATAAAGATAACGGAAAAATGCAAGTCATTATAGATGAATTAGCTCATAGAGGTAGTACATTTACGAAAGATGATTCAAAAGGAATTCAAACGTTTACTGAAGTGTTACGTTCAGCTTTTTATCTTGCATTTTATAATAATGAATTAAGCGCTTTAAATGAAAGAAGCTTCCAGGACAAATGCTTACCGGCTTTAAAAGCAATCGCAAAAAATCCAAACTTTAAGCTTGGAACAAATGAGCAAGATACAGTAGTATCTGCATACGGTAAATTAATTAGTAATGCATCAAGTGATGTTGAAACAGTGCAATACGCATCGAATATTTTAAAACAATATAATGATAATTTTAATGCATATGTAGACGATCGTATGAAAGGACAAGCTGTATACGATATGATGCAAGGCATTGATTATGATATACAGTCTTACTTAAATGAGGCCCGTAAAGAAGCGAATGAAACGATGTGGTATGGAAAAGTAGATGGGTTTATTAATGAAATAAATCGTATTGCTCTTCTAAATGAAGTAACGTCAGAAAATAAATGGCTCGTTAATAATGGAATTTATTTTGCTAGCCGTTTAGGGAAGTTTCATAGCAATCCAAATAAAGGACTAGAGGTTGTTACACAAGCGATGCATATGTATCCGCGTTTAAGTGAACCGTATTTTGTTGCGGTAGAACAAATTACAACAAATTATAATGGGAAAGATTATAGCGGGAATACGGTAGATTTAGAGAAAATACGTAAAGAAGGAAAAGAGCAATACTTACCAAAAACGTATACATTCGACGATGGATCAATTGTGTTCAAAACAGGAGATAAAGTATCAGAAGAAAAAATTAAGAGACTATATTGGGCTGCGAAGGAAGTAAAGGCACAGTATCATCGTGTAATTGGAAATGACAAAGCGTTAGAGCCAGGAAATGCGGATGATGTATTAACGATTGTAATTTATAATAGTCCAGATGAATATCAGTTAAATAGACAATTGTATGGATATGAAACAAACAATGGTGGAATTTATATTGAAGAGACAGGTACATTCTTTACATATGAGCGTACACCAGAGCAAAGTATTTATAGTTTAGAAGAGTTATTCCGTCATGAATTTACTCATTACCTGCAAGGAAGATATGAAGTACCAGGTCTATTTGGAAGAGGAGATATGTATCAAAATGAAAGGTTAACTTGGTTCCAAGAAGGAAATGCAGAGTTTTTCGCAGGATCTACTCGTACGAATAACGTTGTACCAAGAAAGAGCATCATTAGCGGATTATCATCTGATCCTGCAAGCCGTTATACAGCAGAGCGCACACTATTTGCTAAATATGGTTCTTGGGATTTCTATAACTACTCGTTCGCATTGCAGTCTTACTTATATACGCATCAGTTTGAAACATTTGATAAAATTCAAGATTTAATTCGTGCGAATGACGTGAAAAATTATGATGCATATCGTGAAAACCTAAGTAAAGATTCTAAGCTAAATAAAGAGTATCAAGAGTATATGCAGCAGTTAATTAATAATCAAGATAAGTACACTGTACCGGAAGTAGCAGATGATTATTTAGCTGAACATGCACCAAAGTCGTTAACAGAAGTGAAGAAAGAAATTAGTGAGACGTTGTCTATGAAAGATGCAAAAATGACAAAACACGAGTCTCAATTCTTTAATACATTTACATTAGAAGGTACGTTTACAGGTAGTGTAACAAAAGGTGAATCAGAAGACTGGAATGCAATGGGTAAAAGAGTAAATGAAGCTTTAGAACAATTGGCGCAAAAAGAATGGAGCGGCTACAAAACGGTTACAGCATATTTCGTCAATTACCGTGTGAATAGTTCCAATGAATTTGAATATGACGTAGTCTTCCATGGTATCGCAAAAGATGACGGAGAAAATAAAGCTCCGACAGTTCATATAAACGGTCCTTATAATGGGCTTGTAAAAGAAGGAATTCAATTCAAAAGTGATGGATCAAACGACGAAGATGGAAAAATCGTTTCTTATTCATGGGAGTTTGGAGACGGAAGAACAAGTACAGAAGTTAATCCAGTACATGCATATGAAAAAGAAGGAACTTATAAAGTAGTGTTAAGAGTAAAAGATGATAAAGGAAAAGAGAGTAGAAGTGAAACAACTGTTACGATTAAAGATGGAAGTTTAACAGAATCTGAACCAAATAATCGTAAAGAGGAAGCAAATCGTATCGGACTAAACACTACTATAAAAGGTAGCCTTATCGGCGGGGATCACACCGATGTTTATACATTTAATGTAGCATCAGCGAAAGATATCGATATTTCTGTTTTAAATGAGTATGGAATTGGGATGACGTGGGTACTTCACCATGAATCAGATATGCAAAATTATGCTGCTTACGGTCAAGCTAATGGAAATCATATAGAAGCAAAATTAAATGCAAAACCAGGTAAGTATTACTTGTATGTATATAAATATGATAATGGCGATGGAACGTACTCATTATCACTAAAATAAGTGCTTTTCCAATGTATGTTTAACTTTACTTTTTGTGGAAAATAGTGTATTATATAGATATATAATATATCGGTTATTTTCTAGGAGGAGCCTGTCACAATAGGTTTCTCCTGTTCTTTTTTAGAGACCTGTCTTACAGGTTTTTCTTTAAAGGGTAAATAACTGAAAATTGAGATTAATAATCTTTGAAAGAGGTGAGGCATACACATAACAAAAAAGGGATTGTTTAAGAAAGGGGGATAAGAAATGTTCTTGTTTGGTTATCCACTTGAAACAATTTATTTATATGGATTTATTATTGCTACTATACTCACTGTTATTTATATTTTCTTTGGAGATATATTTGAATCAATATTTAGTTTTGGGGGCGGATCTGTATCCGTTGTTACTTTACTACTTAGTTTCTTCGCTATGTTATGTGGACTTAGTTATATAGGAGAATATTTATTTTCCTTTAATAGTACTATTATTTTCGCTGGTTCATTTGCTATATCTTTTATCGGTGTTTTCATAATGAAAATATTAATTTTAAAACCGATTGCAGAAGCAGAACAAAATACCGTACAACGTATGGATGAATTCATTGGTTGCAAGGGAGAAGTCATTACGACAATTCCTACAGAAGGATTTGGTGAAGTATTAATCTCCTCCCAATTTGGAAGTAATGCAATCCCAGCTAAAACAATTGGAAAGAAAGATATTTCACAAGGAACTGAAGTTATTATCGAGGGAGTTCAAGATGGTGTTTTGCTTGTACAAAACATCGCTTATTCTTTAAAGAAACCAAAATTATAAGGGGGAATTTACATGACGATTCCATTAATTGTCGGTGGAGTTTTACTCGCAATTTTAATTCTACTCATTTTAGTATTCATTACGAAGTATCGAACAGTTGGTCCAGATGAAGCGTTAATTGTTACAGGGAACTGGCTTGGTGGTGGGAAAAATGTTGTTACCACTGATGATGGAAAGAAGATTAAGATTATTCGCGGTGGCGGTACTTTTGTAGTTCCAATTATGCAAAGAGCAGAGCCTTTAAGTCTATTAAACTACAAATTAGAAGTTGGTACACGTGATACGTATACGAAACAAGGTGTACCAATTACAGTAAATGGTGTTTCTATTATTAAAGTAGGATCGACAATTGAAGAAGTTTCTACAGCAGCTGAACAATATTTAGGAAAAGAAACGGAAGAGTTAAAAATAGAAGCAAAAGAAGTTTTAGAAGGGCATCTCCGTGCTATCTTATCTTCTATGACAGTAGAAGATGCGTATAGTAATAGAGAGCAATTTGCTCAAAAGGTGCATGAAGTAGCTTCTACAGATTTAAAGAAGATGGGTCTTCGCATCGTTTCTTTTACAATTAAAGAAATAATGGACAAAAACGGATACTTAGATGCGCTTGGACAGCCGCAAATTGCAATGGTTAAGCGTGATGCAACAGTTGCAAATGCAGAGCGTGAAAAAGAGGCACGAATTGAAAAAGCTCGTGCTGAGAAAGAAGCAAAAGAAGCAGAATATCAACGTGATGCACAAATCGCTGAAGCTGAAAAACATAAGGAATTAAAAGTGCAGTCCTATAAGAGAGATCAAGAACAAGCTCGTGCAGATGCGGACCTTTCTTACGAATTACAACAAGCGAAAGCGCAACAAGGTGTTACAGAAGAGCAAATGCGCGTTAAAATCATTGAGCGTGAAAAGCAAATTGAATTAGAAGAAAAAGAGATTGCACGTCGTGAAAAGCAATATGATGCAGAAGTGAAGAAAAAAGCAGATGCAGATCGCTATGCTGTCGAACAATCAGCAGAAGCGGAAAAAGTAAAACAAATGAAAAAGGCAGATGCGGATCAATATAAGATTGAAGCAGAAGCAAGAGCACGTGCAGAAGAAGTTCGTGTAGAAGGTTTAGCGAAAGCAGAGATTGAGAAAGCACAAGGTCAAGCGAAAGCGGAAGTACAAAAAGCACAAGGTACAGCAGAGGCAGATGTTATTAGGTTAAAAGGTTTAGCAGAAGCAGAAGCGAAACAAAAAATTGCAGAAGCATTTGAATTATATGGTCAAGCGGCAATTATGGATATGGTTCTTAAAATGCTTCCAAGTTATGCGAAGGAACTTGCAAGTCCGCTTAGTAACATTGATAAAATCACAGTTGTCGATACAGGCGGCGGTGGTAAAAATAGCGGGGCCGGAAAAGTTGCGGGCTATGCGACCGATTTAATGGCAACGATGCAAGAAACTTTAAAAGCTTCTTCTGGAATTGACTTAAAAGAGCTATTAGAAGGATTTGCAGGAAAAGGAGCGGTACAACAATTATCAAGTGATAAACCGGTTGTATCTGTAGTAGAAGATAAGAAAAAAGAAGTAGAAAAAGATAAAGAATAGTAAGGTAGGCAGGACCTCTAGCATGTGCTAGAGGTTCTTCTGTGAATCATAATATTTCGAATAATATACATTTTTATACATTGTTTTAATTATTTAATTTTTATAGAATGAAGTAAGTATGCAATAATCCTTTAAATTTAGAATGATGAGTAAAAAGAAATAGAGAGTCTCGTCAATTTATTTATATCTTATAATTTTTATAAATAGATTAATTGTAATTTATTGCATGTAAAACGGTATGGAGGGGTAGAAATATGTTTCAAAGGAAGTTAAGGAGTAGTAGTTTAAAAACAAAGTTACTTGTGTCATTTATTATCATTTTAATTCTTCCAAGTATTGTAATTGGTTGGACGTCTTATCAGCAGGCGAAAACAAATTTTAATGAAACGATTTTAAACTCGGCGAAAGATAATATAAAAATTTTGGATAATGTAATTAATAAGGAATTGGATAGTAAAAAAGTAGATGCAACTTATTTTACGAAATTATTTACACAATCAAGTTACCAAGCGGATCAAATACAAAATATCCAAAATAAACTAGAAGAATATAATAAGTTACATCCGGAAATGGAAGCTATCTATACTGGGTCTAGCAACGGGCAATTTATTCAATCACCGGCAATTCAAATGCCGGAAGGATATAATCCTACAGAAAGAGATTGGTATAAAGAGGCAGTGAAAAAAAGCGGAGAAGTAATTGTAACTGCTCCATATAAGTCAAAAACGACAGGGAATACTGTTATCACACTGGCAAAACAAAATGAGGATAAAAGTGGCGTTCTTGGGATTGACTTAATTATCAATAATATTGTAACTACTTCCAAGATGGTTAATATCGGTAAGGAAGGTTATGTAGCGATATTTGATCAAGATAAAAATGTAGTCGCACACCCGACACTGAAGCCGGGTGTGAAGTTAGAAGAGAAACTTAGTAAGGAATTTTATAAACAGGAAGCTGGTGATTTTCATTATTCATTAGATGGTGAAGATCGTAACATTACTTTTAAAACGAATAAGAAAACTGGATGGAAAATAGCGGGGATAATGCCTTCAAAAGAAATTATTCAAGCGGCTGAACCTATTTTCTATAAAACGATAACTGTTATTGGGATTTCATTAATGATTGGTGGGGTTTTAATTTACTTCATAATTGCTTCTATTATTAAACCGTTAAAACAACTTGTTCTATCATCTAGGAAAATTAGTGAAGGTGATTTAACAGAATCTATTACAGTTCATTCTAAAGATGAAATCGGGCAGTTAGGAGAAAGTTTTAATGAGATGGCATCATCATTACATAATGTCATTTCCAATATAAATATTTCAGCAAGTCATGTAGCAGCATCTTCAGAAGAATTAACAGCTAGCATGAAGCAGACAAGTGAAGCGACAGAACAAATTACACAAGCTATAGAGCAAGTGTCGAGTGGGGCTGAAATACAAACGAGAGAAGTTGAAGAAGGAGCGACGTTATTAGAAGAAGTTACAGAAGGAGTTCAGCGTGTTGCTGATAGTTCTTCATTAGTATCAACAGCTTCTATGTATACGAAGAAAAAAGCTGAAGATGGTGGGAAGTTAGTTGAGCAAACTGTGAATCAAATGCAATTAATTCATGAGTCAGTTTCAAATTCAGATAAAGTCATTGCTTTATTAGATGATAAGTCGAAACAAATCGGAGCAATTCTGGAAGTGATTCAACATATTGCAGAGCAGACAAATTTATTAGCATTAAATGCTGCAATTGAGGCTGCAAGAGCTGGGGAGCAAGGAAGAGGATTTGCAATTGTAGCGGATGAAGTGCGAAAATTAGCTGAACAATCAGGACAGTCTTCTACGGAAATTGGAAAACTAGTGAAAGAGATTCAATTTGATATAAAAGAAACGGTAAGCTCTATGAATCAAGTTGGAACAGAAGTACAATCAGGTCTTGTAGTTGCAAATGAAACGAAGCAAAGCTTTGCTGAAATATTGAAATCTACAAATGATACAGTTGTGCAAATTGATAGTATGGTAGAAGTAGCGAAACAAATGACGGTAGATGCCAAACAAGTAAGTGCATCTATTAATGAAATTGCAGCTACGATTGAAGAAAATGCAGCAAGTGTTCAAAATATTGCTGGCTCTTCTGAAGAGCAATTAGCTTCAGTAGATGAAATTAATGGAGCAGCAGTTCACTTATCACAAATGGCAGAAGAATTGCAAGAGATGATTGGCAAGTTTAAAGTGTAATAAAAAATATTAAGAAACGAGGTAGTAATTTTACTTCGTTTCTTTTTTTATGGAGATAAAAATAAAGAAATGTGTAGTAACCGTGTTATGATTAAGTTTAACAATTGAAAAAACTGTATTTTCTTTAAATTCTATCTTTATCCATGTTAGGGGAATGGTTTTGAAATTTAAAAAATTAAAACTACAACCGAGAATTACATTAACTATTAGTACACTTATTCTTGTTGTGCTTTTGTTAACAAGTTATTTGTTTTACTACATATTATCTGAAACAGTAGAAGAGCAAATTGGTAAAAGAGCTTTGCATGTTGCGAAAACAGTTGCAGCTATACCGGAAATCGCGGAAGCTTTTCAAAAAGAAAATCCAGCTTCTATTATTCAACCGATTGCAGAAAAAATTCGAATTGATACAGATGCTGATTTTATTGTGGTTGGAAATAAAGAAGGGATTCGTTATGCACACCCCAAGAAAGACAAAATAGGAGAAGTAATGGTTGGTGGAGATAATAAAGGAGTGCTATTAGAAGGGAAATCTTACGTTTCGAAAGCAACGGGATCATTAGGACCTTCCTTACGCGGAAAAGTTCCAATCCGTAATCAGGATAATAAAATTATTGGTGTAGTATCTGTTGGATTTTCAATGGATGATATTCATGGAGCGGTAGAAGTGTATGGAAAGCGTGTATTTTGGATTACAATAATCGGTTTGTTAATGGGAATAATCGGTTCCATATATTTAGCTGCAAGTATAAAAAGAATGATGTTTGGGATGGAACCAGAAGAAATTTCATCTTTATATGAAGAGCATAGTACAGTGATTCAATCTGTACGAGAAGGGATTATCGTAATTGATAAAAAGGGCATGATTAGTTTAGTCAATCAAGCAGCCTACGATATTCTTTCACTAGACAACCGAAAAAATATCATTGGATCATTTATTTTAAATATAATTCCTAATTCATCCATACTAGATGTACTTCAAACTGGTGAAGAACAGTTTGATCGTCAATTAAATATAAAAGGGCAGGCTGTTATTGCTAATCGTCTACCTATTAAAGTAAATAATAAAGTAACCGGCGTCGTATCGAGCTTACGTTTGAAATCTGAAATGGACCAGTTAACAGCAGAATTATCTCAGACGAAGCAATATACAGAGGCGTTACGAGCACAAACCCATGAATACAACAATTTATTGTATACGCTTTCAGGTCTTATCCAATTAGAGTCATATGAAGATGCTCTAGAGCTCATTCATAAGGAGACGGCGGTATATCAAGATTTTGTTCAATTTATTATGAAGCGAATTCAAAATCCATGGCTAGGTGGAATTTTAATTGGATTTTATAATAGGGCAAGAGAGTTGAAGATTGATTTTGTACTAGATCGAGAAAGTAGTTTAGAAACATTAAGTCCGCATATTGAGAGTAATTATGTCGTTTCGATTTTAGGGAATTTAATTACGAATGCATTTGAAGCAATTGAAAAAAATCAAGAGCATGATAAGAAAGTTAGAATGTTTGTAACAGATATCGGAGAAGAAATATTAATTGAAGTGGAAGATTCGGGGCAAGGGATTCATGATGAAATAATTACTAGCATATTTTATAAAGGCTTTTCAACGAAAGAAGGAGAGAAGCGAGGATATGGATTAGCAAAAGTGAAAGAGTTAGTAGAAGATTTAAATGGAAGCATTGCAATTGAAAAAGGGGATTTAGGTGGTGCGTTGTTCATTATTGCATTACCGAAAGAGAGAGGCGAGTTGTAATGGGTGAGGAGATTGAAGTATTAATTGTAGAAGATGATATTCGGATTGCGGACATTCATCGGCGTTTTACTGAAAAAATTGAAGGATTTAAAGTAATTGGAACAGCAACGACTGGGGAACAAGCGAAGGAATGGCTAGAGCTTGTGAAGCCACAACTCGTTTTATTAGACGTGTACTTACCTGATATACAAGGAACAGAACTTGTCACATATATTAGGCATAATTTGCATGATACAGATATTATTATGATTACAGCTGCATCGGAAACTGATGTAGTAAGGCATGCTTTACGTGGTGGAGTAACTGATTATATCGTAAAACCACTTATGTTTGACCGTTTTAAAGCGAGTTTAGAAAGTTATCAAAAAAAGATTAGGCAGTTAAAGAAAAGCAATCAATTATCTACAGAACAAATTGAACACTTATGGTCTCAAAGAGGTGTGAAGGGAAATACAGTTGAATATGCTCCAAAAGGAATAGATCCTTTAACTTTAGCGAAAATAAAAAAGCATATGTTAACAGTTAATGAAGAAGGAATTACCGCAGAAGTGTTAAGCTCGATGGTTGGAGTAAGTCGATCAACAGCGAGACGCTATTTAGAGTATTTAATATCTGGGAAGAAAGTACATGCAGAGCTTATATATGGAAGTGTAGGGAGACCAGAGAGAAGGTATTTTCTCGTTTCTTCATAACAAAAACAGTAGAGGGTTTATTTCTTCTACTGTTTTTTGCGTCTTATATTGGAATAATCCCAATTACAATTCCAGTAATCAACATCACCATTGTCGTTCCAACGGCCCACAATAAAGTGAAGCGTTGATGTTCACCAAAATCAACTTTAGCCATTCCGACCAATAAATAAGTGGAAGCGACAAGAGGACTTAATAAGTGAACGGGTTGACCGAGTAAGGAAGCGCGTCCCATTTCAGCTGCACTAATTCCATAAGTAGCAGCAGCCTTCGTTAAAATAGGTAATACCCCGAAGTAAAATGCATCATTGGACATGAAAAATGTGAACGGCATACTAAGAAGAGCTGTAATAATTGGCAACTGTGGTCCAAGTGCATCTGGTATAAGAGTTACTACACTTTGAGCCATTGCATCTACCATTTTTGTTCCAGATAAAATACCAGTGAAAATTCCAGCAGCAAATACGAGTGAAACAACAGCTAATACGTTTCCTGCATGAGAGGCAATACGTTCTTTTTGTTGTTCTAAGTTTGGATAGTTAATCATAACAGCAATAGCGAAAGCAACTGTAAAGAGAACAGGTAACGGCATAACTTCTAGTATGAGACAGACAAGTAATGTAGCGGTCAATAAAAAGTTAATCCATAGAAGTTTAGGGCGTTTATGCACGGCAGCTTCTACTGTGGCAGCTTGCTCATCCATTGTTTGCATTTGTTTTAAATATTGCACATCCATAATGCCTAAACGTTTTCTTTCTTTTTTTCCAAGATAGTAGGCAACGAAAACTACCCAAATTGCACCAGCAATCATTCCTGGTATAAGTGGTGTAAAGAGCTCTGATGCATCTAGTCCAAGTGCACTCATAACTCGAGCAGTTGGTCCACCCCAAGGTGTAAGATTTGTCACACCTGCCCCTAACATAACAACCCCAGCTAATATAAGTGGATTCATTCCGAGACGTTTATATAATGGGTACATTGCGGAAACAGTAATCATATACGTTGTTGTTCCATCCCCATCTAATGAAACAATAATAGTAAGAATGGCTGTACCAACAACAATTTTTAAAGGATCCCCTTTTACAAATTTTAATATTTTACTAATGACAGGATCGAATAAACCGCTATCGATCATAATTCCAAAATATAAAATGGCAAACATAAGCATAATACCGGTAGGTGCTAATTTTTGAATGCCCTCTAACATCATAGGACCCATGTCTGCATAAAATCCGCCAATTAATGCGAAAGTAATTGGAATTAATATTAATGCTACTAATGCTGACATACGTTTCGTCATGATTAAAAACATAAAGACAAATACCATTGCAAATCCAAGTAGAGCTAACATCCGATCTCCCCCTTAAAAAAATGATTGCGCTTTCAAAACAAAGTAAAAATTCAGAACAATGTTTTTTGTTTATCATAAAAGCATCTATCCAAATGGTAAATAATTTGAAAAATAACACCATTAGAAGCATAATTTTTATTTTGGTCATATTGTTCACGAAGGTAATTTTGAATTTTTAAAAATATAATTTACTTCTAACAAGAGTGATAGAATAAGGTGAAAATAGTGAAGTGCGAAGTAGGGAGTAGATTTTGAATGGAAACGAGAATAGAAGAAGTTTATAGTTCTTATGAGGGGAAGATAGAAGAGATTTTTGTTAATGAATCTTCTTATGTATATGAGTGGGAAAAATTAATGATGGTCCGAAAAAATAATGGTGAGCTTGAAAAAGTCGCGGTCGGTATCAGTGGAAATATAAGATTAGTAAATGTAGAAGTTGGGCAGAAAATTAATACAGATACATTATTAGTTAAGTTAGAAGATGATTTATTAATTACAGGCTGTGAATGATGAAAGATGTGTAGAAATAGCTACACATCTTTTTTGTTTTCTATATTACAAAAAGCACATTGTTTTTTCACAAATCCCACACAAGTTTTTGATATTCTCCTTGTGGAGTATACGGTTTTTAGGGAGGAATAGTGATGAGAATAAAGTATGTTGTGCTTGCTATATGTTTATGTTTCTTATTTACGATAGTGGGGTGTGGGAAAAAGGGAACAACAGCTGTGGCAATTGATGAGAAACATGATAAGTGTGATATTTGCCAAATTGGGGTAACGGATAATCAATTTGCAACAGAAATCATTTTAGAAAATGGAAAAGCGTTAAAGTTTGATGATATTGGTTGTATGTATAAATGGATGGAGATTAATCCAGGCGAAAAGACGAAAGAAAAATTTGTTCGAGATTATGATTCGAAAGATTGGGTTTCGTTAGAAGACGCTACTTACGTATATGATAAAACAATAACGACACCAATGGCTTATAATGTCATTTCATTTAAAAATAAAAAAGATGCAGAGAGCTTTGTATCTAACTATAAGGGTAAGGTTCTTTCGTATAAAGAGCTAGCAGAGCATAAATGGGAAATGAATAAAGAAATGATGGGGAAACCGAAAACAGGGAATCACGGTGGGCATCATTAATACTAGAAAAAGACAACTATATAGTTGTCTTTTTCTAGCATTACTCAGGTGCAAATATAGAAAAGGTGTAAAATTTTTAGAAGAACGGTTACAATGGAGTATAGTGACCTAAAGCAATCATTTATCCCGCATTAACGGGCAGTAAGATCCCCACCTCAAAATTTAGTGAAAGCAAAGAAGTTAGGTGGAGATCAACTGCCCGTAAAAGCCCGATTGGTTCAACTAATAATTAGTGGTAGATGAACAAAACCCCCACTAATTAAAGTTTCACTTTATGTACTTTTTAGAAATGTATACAAATGCGGTTAAAACGTGCTAAACTAATTGCTTCATAATGTTAATGATGAGGCCATCAGGCGTATCATTCCAATAGGTTGAGAAACATAGGATAAGCTTAAGATAATCCGATTAAAGAAGGAATATAAAGGGCTTATGGATAAATGTACTCAAGAAGAGTTATTGTATGTGATGGAGGAATGGTTAAGAAAACATTATCTTTCATAGGAGCTGTAGTTGTGAGAAAACAAAAAATTTTATTATGTATGTTATTAGGACTTTTAATGACGGTAGTGGCTTGCGATAAGCAAGAGGAACCAGAATCGAAACCGGTTCATGTGAAAAACGAAAAGAAAAAAGAAAAGCATAAAGAACAAGAAGAAGTTAAAGAAGAAAAAAGTATAAATTTACTGGACAAACAGTTGTTACTTTCAGCGACTCTTGGAGACACAGAGACAGCTATGAAGTTGATTCAGGATGGAGCGAATATAAACGTAGAAGGTGACAACCGAGAAACCCCTATCCTTGCAGCAACGTACCAAAATCATGTAGAGACAGTTAAAGCATTAATTGGTGCAGGTGCAAATATTGAAGTCAAAGATGAGAAACAAAGCAATCCATTCCTTTATGCAAGTAGAGAAGGGTATACGGATATTGTAAAAGTATTAATTAATGCAGGAGTTAATACGAAAGAAACGACTAAGTCAGGTGGCACAGCACTCATTTCTGCATCTGAGCGTGGTCATGTAGAGGTTGTTAAAGAATTATTAGAGCATACAGATATTGATGTGAATTATAAAAATGAACGTGGTGGTACAGCTTTAATAGAAGCAATTGTATTGGGAAATGGTAGTGAAAGCCATAAGAAAGTAATTCAAATGCTTATTGACCACGGGGCAGATGTAAATATGGCCAATAAGGAAAATATTACGCCGCTGCAATATGCTGAAAAAAGAGGTTTTAAAGATATTGCGAATGTGTTGAGAATAGCTGGTGCGAATGAAGTAGTGCAGCCGCAACCACAACCGGTGGAATAATAAGAAAAAGACATAAAGAGTACGAAATAATCCCATTTAGATAGACAGAATGAAGAAGTCATTTTAGTATGATTGATTCAGTAATGTGTATTTAAATGGGATTTTTGTTTTGAACATCAGAAAATAGAGTATGAATGGATGGTATATGGAGGCTACACAGGGTAATGAAGGAGGGCATAAATGCGATTTTCAGAACTTGAGTTAATAGTAATTCAGGCAGAGGTTTTATTTGTTCATAATCAAGTGGGAAGAATAAAGAGTGTAAATGAACAGGGAAATCCGAAAGCACCACGTTTTTTTCTTAGCAAAACTCGTGAAGGGAATATAACGAGATATCATTGTAATTTGGATGGTGAAATAATAAGTAAGATTGAGAAATTAATTCGAGAACGTTCAAATCACATAGAGATAGCAAAGATCATGAAAGTATTAAATGAAGAGAGAACGGTAGAGAATATTTGGATGGGTCCTGCTTACATGTTTCCAAATAATTCAAATGAGCCGACTAGGGTGATACAAATAACAGAGAAGAATAAAGAGCTCATGCGAGAAAATTTTCCTAATCTAATAGAACAGATGGAATGGAGGCAACCTTATTTTGCAATTGTTGAAAATGAACAAGTCGTTTCTATATGCTGCAGTGCAAGAAGTACGCCTATAGCTACTGAGGCAAGTGTGGAAACTGTAGAGGGCTTCCAGGGAAAGGGATATGGTGCTGATGTCGTTAAAGCTTGGGAAATGTCAATAACAGAAGAAAAACGTATTCCGCTTTATAGTACCTCTTGGGATAATTGTGCTTCACAAGCAGTGGCGAGAAAACTAAAACTTATTAACTATGGAATGAATTTACATATTGATTGAAATGTAAATATTGTTGTGTTCTGTTAGAGTTTATTCGTATATCTGGATTATTGTAAAAAACAATATGGTGAATATTAACATTCGATTAACACCTAATTAACAATTTATCAAAACTGACTTAATAAATGCGTAATATAGTAAAGGTAACAAAATAACTAGGGTAGAGAACATTTGAGAACACCCGCTTACATATAACGTGCCACTTTCTTAGGTGTGCTCTATTCCCTAGAGTTCAAATAAGGAGAAGGGTGTTCTATGTAAGTAGGTGTTTTTAGTTTGGATAAAAATAGAAAAGCTAGGTGGAATAAATGTTTAAAGAACCTCATATCGCGATGATAAAGGATTGGAAAGGGTATAAAGCGTACAAAAAATTACCGAAAACAGTTTTTCTTATGACTGGTTCAATGCTGGAGTTACCAGAGCGTGTATACGAATTACAGAAACATGGACATGATGTATTTCTTCATTGTGATTTTATACAAGGCTTAAATACGAACACAGAGGAAGCCCTTTTGTATATTCAAGATGTTATCGGAGCACAAGGTATTATTTCAACAAAAGGTTCGACAATTCGAAATGCCAATAAAATTGGATTAAAAACGATTCAACGAATTTTTATTGTCGATACTTTATCTCTTACAAAATCAATTGAAAATTGTAAAACGACTAAACCAAATGCGGTAGAGATTATGCCTGGAATTATGCCTTCTATTATAAAACAGCTAGCAGAGAAAATAGAGTTTCCTATTATTGCAGGTGGATTGATTCAAACGCGGGAAGATGCGGAAATTGCCATTCGTGCGGGAGCAAGTGCGATTTCAACGAGTCATTATGAAGTATGGATACAAGAAGAAAAAAGGAGTGCAACCTTGTGATCGAATTGAAAGATGTTTCAAAGATATATATAAATGCGGAAGAGACAGCGGTTAAAGATGTATCGGTTCATATTAAGAAGGGAGAATTTTTCGTTTTAGTTGGACCTTCGGGATGTGGAAAAAGTACATTACTACGAATGATCGCTGGCTTAGAAGAAATCTCTTCGGGAGATTTAATGATTAATGAACGTGTTGCAAATAATTTAGAGCCGAAAGACCGTAATTTATCAATGGTATTTCAAAATTATGCATTATATCCACACCTAACTGTAGAAGAAAATATTTTATTTGGACTTAAGGTAAGGAAGGTACAAAAAGAAGAGCGACAAAAACGATTAATAGAAGCTATTGAAATGGTAGGGCTGAAAGAGTATGTGAAAATGAAACCGGGCCAATTATCAGGCGGACAAAGACAGCGTGTTGCGCTTGCCAGGGCGATCGTGAGTCAAGCACCGATTTGTTTAATGGATGAACCACTTTCGAATTTAGATGCGAAATTACGTGCGCAAATGAGGATTGAAATTAGAGAAATTCAGCAACGACTCGGAATTACGATGATTTACGTTACTCACGATCAAATAGAAGCGATGACTATGGGAGATCGTATCATGGTCTTGAATAAAGGAAGTATACAACAAGTTGGAACACCTCTTGATATATACAACGAACCAGCAAATGAATTTGTTGCAAGTTTTATAGGTTCTCCTTCTATGAATATAAATGATGGAGAAGTGGATAAAGAAAAAGGCGTATTACATATAGGGCAATTGCAAATTCCATTATCTATTGGACAGTTAAAGCAATTACCAGCAGGGACAATTCGAATAGGTATGCGTCCTGAGCATATTGCATTGTCTGAGGCAGGACAAGAAGTTACGCTGCAATCTGTAGAAGTATTAGGGAATGAGTCTATATTAAACTTTGCGGTAAATGGAACAACTTGGAGTGCGAAAGTCATCGGACAGTTAATCCTGAACAAAGGTGACAAAGTAAAATTATTATTCTCGCAAGAAAAACTATGTTTCTTTCACCAAAATAAGAATGAACGATTAAAAGTGGTGGCTGAAGAAGAGTTGAAAGTGGTGGCGAAATAATGATTGAAGTAGGGAAGCTACCAGTTCAAACAGCAGTGTCAAAAAAGAAGAGTTTATGGGGCAGAACGAAAGATTTAAGAATAGGATTATTGTTTTTGGCTCCATCTATTTTGTTATTTTCAATTTTTCTTTTCTATCCATTGTTTAGGACGATTTACTATAGCTTTTATTTAACAGATATACACGGAGAAGCCAATCTTTTCGTTGGCTTAGAAAATTATCAATATTTATTTTCTGATCCTGCTTTCTACAAAAGTATAAAGTCAACTTTATTATTTGTTTTATATACAGTGCCTACTAGTATTGTATTCGCCTTATTTCTTGCATTAATTGCAAATGAAAAAGTAAGAGGTATTGGATTGTTCCGTGTTCTCTTTTCTTCAACGATGGGAATATCAGTAGCTGCTAGCGCAGTGATTTGGCTATTTTTATTTCATCCAAGTGTAGGGTTATTTAATAATATATTAGCCGCTATGAATCTTCCGGCAATCGCATGGTTAACGAGTCCGGACTGGGCACTGTTTTCTGTATCGGTTACAACGGTTTGGGTGAATACAGGATTTGCATTTTTAGTTATATTAGGTGGTTTGCAAAATATTGATACGTCTTTATATGAGAGTGCATCTATAGATGGTGCTAGTTATTTATATAAGCTTCGCCGCGTTACATTACCGATGCTATCACCAACTTTATTCTTTATCGTGACAGTAACGTTAATTAGTGCATTCCAAAGTTTTGGACAAATTGATATTTTAACGCACGGTGGACCGAATGATGAAACGAATTTAATTGTGTATTCGATTTATAAAGAGGCATTTGTGAATCATCAATTTGGAACAGCAAGTGCACAAGCGATGGTATTATTTGTTTTCATTTTTATTGCTACATTACTTCAATTTAAGTTTGCTGAGAGAAAGGTGCATTATAAATGATCGTTAAACAGTGGAAACAAAATTTCCTATTATACATGCTGCTCATTATTAGTGCAGTAATGGTGTTTTTTCCTGTACTCTATGCGTTTTTAATAAGCTTTATGACACCAGATGATATTCAAATGAGAAGGTTATTTCCGACCCAATTTACTTTCGATAATTTTATGAATATCTTTCGAAAAGTACCGCTTTTTACATACTTGTACAACAGTTTAATTGTATCGACGATTGTTATGATTGGACAACTTATCGTATCCAGTTTAGCAGCTTATGCTTTTGTTTTTCTTCAGTTTAAAGGGAGAAACGTAATTTTCTTCTTGTTTATTTCAACGATGCTTATTCCGTGGGAAGCAACGATGGTACCGAACTTTTTAACGATTCAAAACTTTGGTTGGATCAATAGCTTTGCTGGGATGACAGTGCCATTTTTTGCAACAGCTTTCGGTATTTTCTTATTACGCCAACATTTTATGACGCTTCCGAATGAATTGAAAGAAGCTGCTTTTATTGAAGGGATTGGAAATGTAAGGTTTTTATTCAGCGTTGTAATTCCGTATTGTAAAACGAGTTTTATTACGCTTGGAGTATATAGCTTTTTAACAACATGGAATATGTACTTGTGGCCGCTCTTAGTGACCACTGATGAAAAAGTCAGAACAGTTCAAATTGGTGTGAAGCAACTTCAATCTCAAGAAGTTGCAACTGATTGGGGAAGCGTAATGGCCGGTGTTACGGTTATCGTCATTCCAACGTTGATTTTACTATTTTTAGGGCAAAAGCAATTACAACAAGGATTAACAAAAGGTGCAATTAAATAAGCATACATAGGAAAAGGTGGGATTGAGATGAGTTTATTGAAAAAAAGTGCTGCTCTTTTAATGGCAGCCACAATGGCATTAACTGGGGCTGCTTGTTCAAATAGTAAAACAGAGGGGAAACCTGAAGCGCAGGCAAAAGTAGCACCAGTTGAAAAAAATGGTGATAAAACTGTAATTCGTTTTTGGCATGCGATGGGTGGAAAAACACAAGGTGTACTAGATGGGCTTGTTGCAGACTATAATAAATCGCAGAATAAGTACGAGATAAAGGCAGAGTTTCAAGGAACATACGAAGAGTCTTTAACGAAGTTTAAAACGATGTCTGCTACGAAAGAAGCTCCAGCTCTTGTTCAATCGAGTGAAATTACAACGAAATATATGATTGATAGCAAAAAGATTACGCCTATCGATAGTTGGATTAAAAAAGATAAGTACGATACATCAAAATTAGAAAAAGCAATTACAAATTATTATTCAGTTGATGGAAAAATGTATTCTATGCCATTTAATTCATCTACGCCAGTATTAATTTATAATAAAGATGCTTTTGCAAAGGCTGGGTTAGATCCAGAGAAAGCTCCACAAACATATGCTGAATTAAAAGAAGCCGCGAAAAAGTTAACGTTTAAAGAAGGCGGAAATGTAAAACAATATGGATTTTCTATGCTCAATTATGGTTGGTTCTTTGAAGAATTGTTAGCGACACAAGGGGCTTTATATGTAGATAATGAAAATGGCCGTAAAGATGCTGCAAAGAAAGCGGTATTTAACGGTAAAGAAGGACAGAAAGTATTTGGAATGTTAGATGAATTGAATAAAGCTGGTGCACTAGGAAAGTATGGAGCAAGTTGGGATGATATTCGTGCCGCGTTCCAATCTGGACAAGTTGCTATGTATTTAGATTCTTCAGCAGGTGTTCGTGATTTAATTGATGCATCTAAGTTTAATGTAGGTGTTTCGTATATTCCGTATCCAGAAGATTCAAAGCGAAATGGTGTTGTTATTGGCGGTGCATCATTATGGATGACGAATATGGTTTCAGAAGAAACGCAGCAAGGTGCATGGGACTTTATGAAATATTTAACGAAGCCAGACGTACAAGCAAAATGGCATACTGCAACAGGATATTTCTCAATTAATCCAGATGCATATAATGAATCGTTAGTAAAAGAGCAATATGAAAAATATCCACAGTTAAAAGTAACAGTAGAACAATTACAAGCGACGAAGCAATCTCCAGCAACTCAAGGTGCATTAATTAGTGTATTCCCAGAATCACGAGATGCAGTTGTAAAAGCATTAGAAGCAATGTATGACGGAAAGAATAGTAAAGAAGCGTTGGATGAAGCTGCAAAAGCAACAGATAGAGCGATTAGCATTTCAGCTCGTACGAGCCAAAAATAAAAGAAAGCCGTATCCTAAAGGGATACGGCTTTCTTTATAGGGAGATAAGGGATCAAAGAAATGATGAACTCTTATCTCTTTTATATGAGTAAAGGGTCTAGAATGAATATTGTCCTTTTCATTATTTATTTAACTCCATTGCAACTTGCTTACCATTTACGAAAACCTCTACCACCGCTACTACAACTTCCATCACTTTTTTCATATCTCATCTCTCCTTGTTTTTTGTTTCATTTCTTACTTTTAGTATAAGGAAATATAGTAATTACAACTATCGAATTGAATGACAAGAGACTTACAGTGTTGTAAGGAAATTAGCTGCATTTGTAATAATAATACTTTCTAGTAGTTGAGTTCAGAAAATTCCTTTAAATAAAGTTATAATTAGAAATAACTTTATTTAGAAAGAAGGAGAAAAATGAATAGGATACTTGTCATTAGTGATATTCATGGAGAGATTGATAAATTTAAAAAGTTACTTGAGGAAATACAATACAACGCAAAACAAGATCAATTAATTCTATTAGGGGATTATGTGGATCGTGGTCCGAATGCACGTGCTGTACTTGAAAAGGTGAAAGAGCTAAAAGAAGAAGGAGCATTCGTTTTAAAGGGAAATCATGAAGATATGATGATTAAAGCGCTAACGACAGATGAGGAACGCTCATGGAACCATTGGGTAAAAAGAAATGGTGGAGATAAAACGTTATATAGCTATGGATTTGTAGAAGAAGATATTGCAGTTAATGAAGGGGACTTCCAAAAGCCAATTTTACAATCTCACGTATTAGAGGAACATGTAAAATTTATTCAAGAATTAGATCATTACATTGAAACAGAAGAGTATATATTTGTACATGCTGGTGTTGAGCCAATGAAACGAGTTTCTGAATCTGAACCATATACGTTAATGTGGATCCGTAATGAATTTCATAGTGGATATAGTGGCGAAAAGGTTGTTGTATTTGGCCATACGGAAACAAAAACGCTTCATGGTAGTGAGAATTGCGGAGTATATTTTGGTAGTAATCGTATTATTGGAATTGATGGCGGGGCTGTGTATGGCGGTCAATTAAATTGTTTGGAGTTGCCGAGTAAAAAGGTGTACGTAGTAAAAAATTGAAAGAGATAAGGGGAATCTTATTTCTTTCAATTTTTTATTAAGCAAAATTTAAGAAAGAGTTTTTATAATAAAGGCTCAAAATTTTATATCTAGCAAAAACTTAGAAGGAAATAGTTGAAAATGAAATTACATAATAGGATTACATTCTTTCGTTATGAAGAGCAGAAATGTAATAATAAATAGAATTGAACTATAGTATGGAAGGTGAGAATATGCGCTTACTTGTAGTAGAAGATAATGCTTCGTTATTAGAGTCTATCGTACAAATTTTGCGTGATGAATTTGAAGTAGATACAGCGTTAAATGGAGAAGATGGATTGTTTTTGGCAATGCAAAACATTTATGATGCAATTTTACTTGATGTGATGATGCCAGGAATGGACGGGTTTGAAGTAATTCAAAAAATACGTGATGAAAGAATTGAAACGCCAGTCCTGTTTTTAACAGCGAGAGATTCTTTAGAAGATCGAGTGAAAGGATTGGATTTTGGCGGAGACGACTATATCGTAAAGCCGTTTCAAGCACCAGAACTAAAGGCGAGAATTCGTGCTTTATTACGCAGAAGTGGTAGTTTAACAACAAAGCAGACAATTCGATATAAAGGAATTGAATTGTTTGGAAAAGATAAAGATGTTCAAGTAGAGGGACAAGATATTAAGCTGACATTAAAACAATATGAGCTTTTAGAGTATCTCATTCAAAATAGCGGAAAGATTTTAATGCGTGAACAAATTTTCGATCGTGTTTGGGGATTTGATTCAGATACGACAGTAGCAATTGTAGAAGTGTATGTGCATCATTTACGTAAAAAATTAGAGCCATTCGGTTATCAGAAAGATATTCAAACTGTTCGTGGTATTGGATATATATTAAAAGAGAAATGAAAAAAGGAAGTATGTTTCAAAAAACACGCATTCGTCTGACTATAGTGAACTCATTAGTATTTATCCTATTAATAGGAGTATTAGGTAGTATTGTTTATTCGTACACATATAAGCGTATTTATAATGAAGTGGATCAATCTATAAAAATGATGGCTCAGTATGGAGAAAAACTAGATGTTAAAATACCACCAAGAAAACGCATGGAGAAAATCCAAATTGGAGATCCGCGGGTAACTAGAATAACTTGGAATGGGAAAATAGTGAAAATAGAGGGCGATAATCGTAAATTCCGTTCTATTTTTGAAGAGAATTTGGAAAAGTTTTCTCCAAAAAAGTTAGAGGATTTGCAAGATATTGAAGTGCAAGGACGATATTTTAGAGCATTTTCGCTTCAAAAAGATGGAGAAATAGTTCAAATCGTGCGAGATATAACAGCGGAAGAAGGAATGTTAAATACTTTATTTTTAATTCTCGTGATAGGTTGTAGTATAGGAAGTCTCTGTGCAATAGGTATCGGCTTTTTCCTAGCTGGCAGAGCACTCATACCGATTCAAAATTCATGGGAGAAACAGCAGCAGTTCGTTTCCGATGCATCGCATGAATTAAGAACGCCACTTGCAGTTATTCAATCAAAGACGGATGTGTTATTTCAGTCCCCCTCCGCTACGATAGAAGAAAAAGCGATGGACATTTCTACAATATCTAAAGAATGCAGGCGGTTATCGAAACTAGTTAGCAACTTATTGTTGTTAGCACGTTCGGATTCAAATCAAATTGAGATGGATAAAAAAACATTTGAAATGGGTAAATTGTTAGAAGAAATAGTAGATCCATATAAAGAAATTGCTTCTTATCAAGAAAAAGAGATGATATTAAAAGTAGAACGTAACATGTCTTTTATGGGTGATAGAGAACGGATTCATCAAATGATGGTCATATTGTTAGATAATGCGATGAAATATACGAATGAAGGCGGTCATATTCGAATTGATTGCACGCAAACGAGCAGCTCGATTTGTATACAGGTGAAAGATGATGGGATAGGCGTGAAAGTAGAGGATATCCCAAAATTATTTGATCGTTTTTATCAAGGGGATAAAGCAAGGAGTACATCAGAGGGAGCTGGATTAGGTCTTTCAATCGCCAAGTGGATTGTAGAAAAGCATTACGGAAAAATATTAGTAGAGAGCAAATGGGGAGAGGGTACTTGTTTTGAAGTAGTTCTCCCTAAAAATCAAAAAATATAAGTAAGAAGACGATCTTGTTTTTACAAGGTCGTCTTTTTTTAAGGGAAAGTTAAGAAACTATTTATATTATGTATTGCATAAAGAAAAATTGTTACATGAAGAAGAGATTATAGAGGTGTATGTGAGTAAATTTTCTCGATCATAATGTTATCTCAGGCAGTGATGAGATGTATGTATAGTATTTAAAAAATGATCCCGCTATTTTGTGGACAGTAAAACTCGGCTGGAGTCGGGCTGTCCGGAAATACTCGATTGGTGAAGGCTAATATTCAGTGGAAGATGAAGCTTCCCATTGAGTATAGTTTCACTTTATGGGAATGATGGGAAAGAAAGTATAAGAGGGAGGAATTAATTTTGAAAAAGAAAATGATGATGGTATTCACTATTGGAGTAATGAGTTTAAGTATATTAGGCGGTGCCTCTCCTTCTGAAACATCGAAAGGAAAGACAGACTATGCGCAGCGCAGTAAAGAGCAATTAAACAATGGAAAGATACATGTAATAAATACAGAAGAAAAAGCAGAGAAATTAGGTATTGAAACGGAAGGAAAAGAACAAATTACGCTAGAAAAAGAAATTCATGAAACAGAAGTAGGCAGAGAAGCAGAACAGTTAGGAATTTCGATTGAAGGAAAAGATGTTGGAATTCTTTCAGAAGAAATCTATGAAACAAAAGTGAAGCAAGAAGCGTTAAACTTAGGGATATCTGTAGAGAACAAATCGATTGTGGATTTAATAAGCCAAATCAATGCAATCAAAATTAATAAGGAAGCAGAGAAATTAGGCGTTTCGACTGAAGGAAAAGAAATAGAAGAGGTTGCGGAAGAAATTTATGGAACGAAAGTAAGAGAAGAAGCAGGAAAGTTAGATATTTCTCAAAAAGGAAAAGAGATAGAAGAGTTAGCGCAAGAAGTGTACGAACAAAAAGTACAGGCAGAAGCAAAAAAATATCATATTGATTTGTATGGTAAAGATATATATCAAGTATTAAGAGAAATTAATGAACAAAAAGTGCTACAATTGGCAGATGAGCTTAATATGGACAAAATGAATATGAACATTCAAGAATTAGCAGAAAAAATAAAAAGAGATCAGCCTGAAAAAGGAAAAGAACTAAATTTTGTACCGATGGTTCGAACGGATGCTGACGCGTTTTATTCTTATTTAACGAATTAAAAAGGGCGTGAGAGTGATACGAAAATTGAAGTGGTATATATGCATAGCTTTACTTGGCGTAGCAGTATGGAGTGTATATACAAATGGAATCACAAAGTATATGGAGAAATTAACATCCTTCATACAAAGCGGAAAAAGAACGGAGTTTAGTAATAATGATGAAAAGATCCTCTTATCAAATGTGCCTTTAATTCAGCAGTTACCAGAGCTGGATAGAGGGTGTGAAGTGACAAGTTTAGCAATGATGTTACAATACGCAGGCGTTTCAGTAGATAAGATGAAATTAGCAAATGAAATAAAAAAAGTTGATTTTATGGTTGATGGTGTACGCGGAAATCCGAATGAAGGGTTTGTAGGAAATATTTATACCTTTTCTGAATCCGGTTATGGTGTATATCATGGGCCACTTTTTCAGTTAGCGAAAAAATATTTATCTAATAAAGCTGTGGATTTAACAGGAAAGAGTATAGAGGAAATATATAAGAGTGTAAAAGCAGGGCAACCGGTAGTCATGATTACAAATGCAACATATGCTCCTTTAGATGAAGATGAATTTACTACATGGAAAACAAATAGTGGGGATGTTTCTATTACATATAATGAACATTGTGTTGTACTTATTGGGTACGATAAGGAATCTGTATATATTCGAGACCCGCTTGATGATAGCTTAGATGTGAAAGTACCAAGAGAAAACTTTGAACAGGCATGGGTGCAAATGGGGAGTCAGGCAATTAGTTATGTAAAGAGCTCTAAATAAATTAGGATGGAGAGTTTTAACAATATAGCTATAAGGTGAAGGATAGAGGTTTAAGGAATTATAAGAAAAGTTTTGTAGGGTGTTTTGTTTAGAATAGAAGCTGTTAAGAAATAAGAGAACTTTAGCATATATAATGCTAAAGTTCTCTTATTTTTATGATTAAAATGCTTAGAAGTAGTGAATATGTAAAAATGCATAATCGACGAAAAAAATACAATTTATCATTATATATTGTTTTATGTATGTTGATTGTATAAAATTACACAAGTATTCACATTACATAAAGGAGGCTTATTATGCAAAATATATTTAACTGGGTTAAATGTATGAGTATCAAGAAAAAATTAATCATTTCATTTTTTATTATTTTAACTATACCAGGACTTATTATCGGTGGTGTTTCATATCAAACTGCCAAAACAAATTTTGAACATCAAATGACAGATAAAGCAAAGGAGAATATTTCAGTTTTAAATACTGTTATTTCTCAAAATATAGAAGAGAAATTTGTTGATGCGACGTACTTTGCAGACATCTTAACAGAGGATACATATCCAAATGGACAAGAAGAAATAGTAAGAACGAAGTTAGCACAATATATAAAGCTTCATCCAGAAGTAGAAGGTATTTATATTGGAGCGCAGACGGGGAAGTTTATAAGAGAACCATTTATTCAAATGTCTGATGGCTATAATCCAACAGATAGATCATGGTATAAAGAAGCGCAGGAAAATAAAGGAAAGGTAATTGTTACTGCACCGTATCAATCGGCATCTACAAAAAATATGGTAGTAACAATTGCTAAAGAAGTAAAAGATGGTAAAGGTGTTATAGGTATTAACTTGAATTTGGATAACATCCTAAAGATTTCAAAAATGATTAATATTGGTGAAAAAGGCTATGCAGTTATTTTAGATCAAAATAAGCAAATTGTTAGTCATCCGTCTAGAAAGCCTGGTTCAAAGGTTACTGATCCTTGGATTAAACCAATTTATGAAGACAAACAAGGAAATGTATCTTATACAGAACAAGATGATAAAAAGAATTTAATCTTTGCAACAAATGAGAAAACAGGATGGAAAATAGTTGGAGTTATGTTTGACGAAGAAATTATGCAAGCTGCCAGTCCAGTGTTTTATAAGACTTTGATTGTCATAGCTATCGCTATTGCATTTGGTAGTGTATTAATTTATTTCATTACAAATTCTATTACAAGGCCATTACGAAAAATAGCTGAATCGGCACATAAAATTAGTAAGGGAGATTTAACCGAGAAAATTACAATCCACTCCAAGGATGATATAGGGAAACTAGGGAATTCATTTAATGAAATGTCTACGTCTTTACAAGATGTGATTACCCAAATTAGCTTTTCGGCAGAGCATGTTGCAGCATCGGCAGAAGAGTTAACAGCGAGCGTACAGCAAGCGAATGATGCGACAGATCAAATTACAATTGCAATGGAACAAGTATCAGGTGGGGCTGAGTCACAAAGCCAAGGTGTTGAAGAAGGCGCGGCTACATTACAACAAGTAAATACAGCAATTCAAGATGTAACTGGAAGCGCAGAGTCAATTTCTATTTCCTCATTACATGCGCGAGAAAGAGCTGAAGAGGGAGAAGATTTAGTTGAACAAACCGCAAAACAAATGCAGTCTATTTCTAGATCGGTATCCGATTCAGATGCTATTATTAAACTTCTTGATGAGAAGTCAAAGCAAGTAGGAGCTATTTCTGAAGCAATTCAAAACATTGCAACTCAAACAAACTTATTAGCTTTAAATGCGGCTATTGAAGCAGCAAGAGCAGGTGAACAGGGACGAGGATTTGCTATTGTAGCCGATGAAGTTAGAAAATTAGCAGAGCAATCAGGAGAATCATCTGGAGAGATTGCAAATTTAATTGCAGAAATTAAGGCTGATATTGAACATACTGTTAAGGCAATGGATAATGTGAGTGGGGAAGTTCAACAAGGCTTAGATGTTGTAACAAAAACGAAAGTAAGTTTTACAGAAATTTTAAGTTCTACTACTCATATTGTTTCTCAAGTTAATCAAATGGTAGAAACAACGAGGAGAATCGCTGGAGATGCAAATGAAGTGACAAATGCTATTGATGAAATTGCAGCGGCTGCAGAAGAAAATACAGCTAGTATGCAAAGTGTTGCAGCGTCAACAGAAGAACAAGTAAATTCGATGGAAGAAATTAGTTCAGCTTCGCAAAACTTAGCTGAGATGGCCGAAGAACTACAAGCAATGACTAGTAAATTTAAAGTATAATAACAGCAAATAAGTAAGGTGAAAATAATATCACCTTACTTATTTTTCTATTCAGCAATTAGGGGAGTCATTAGTGGGATGAAAAAAAGAAAAAAACTATGGAATTTATGGAAAACGATTACATTGCTAGTTTGTACAGTTGTAATTTTTTCTTTACTTGTTACAGATATATTAATTAGTCATAATGTAGAGCGGACAACGGAGGATAGCCAGGCAGAGAAAGCAAAAACGATTGCCCATATTGTGGCAAATGATTCGATTGTAATCGATGGTTTGATTGGAAAAGCAGATACTTCTGCAATTCAAACGTATACAAATAGAATATTAAAAAACACAGGTGTTCAATTTATTGTAGTTATGGATATGAATGGAATAAGAAAATCACATCCAAACCCTCAAAAAATAGGTCATCATTTTATTGGAGGAGATGAAGGGCCTGCATTGAAAGGAAAGGAACATGTATCGCTAGCAGAAGGAACGTTAGGTATTTCAATGCGAGTGTTTGTACCTATATTTTCTGAAACAGGTGAACAACTTGGAGCGGTAGCCGTTGGTATCTCGGCAGATAATGTAAAAGAGAGAGTTAAGGAAAGTAGACATATTATTTATATCGGTGTCGGAGTTGGAGTACTAGTCGGAATTATAGGAGCAATATTGCTAGCTAGACATATAAAGAAAAGTTTATTCGGTCTTGAGCCGCACAGGATAGCGAAAATTCTTGAAGAAAGAAATACGATGTTACAATCTGTAAAGGAAGGCATTATTGCTGTAGATAAAGAGGCGAGAGTAACGTTAATTAATAATGAAGCGAAACGTCTATTTAAAAAAAGTGGACTTGAAGAAGATTTTATAGGTAAAGACGTTGAGCTATATATGCCGAATTCGCGTATAAAAGAAGTATTGCAAACGGGAGAGGTACAATTAAACGAAGAACAAAATATTTACGGAATTACGATTGTGACGAATCGTGTTCCTTTATATGTAAAAGGAGAAATAGTTGGCGCAATTGCAACATTTCGTGATAAAACAGAGATTAGAAAACTAGCAGAGGAACTAACTGGTATTAGGCTATATGCGGAAGCATTACGGGCACAATCTCATGAGTTTATGAATAAAATGCATGTTGTATTAGGGCTTACACATATGAAACAATATGAAGAATTACAAAAATATATAAGTGGCATGGTATCAGAGCATCAATATGAAATTGGTGGAGTTATGAAAAGAATAAAAAGTCCAGTATTTGCTGGTTTTTTACTAGGTAAACTTAGCTATGCTAGGGAGAAAAATATTAAGTTAATTATAAGTGAAGATTCTTACTTGCCGGAAATATATGATGAAAGTATTACTCATGAACTTATTACGATTGTAGGGAACTTAATAGATAATGCATTAGAGGCAGTGATACATTGCAAAAAGAAACAAGTTGAAATTGGGGTGCAATATCAGAATACATTAACTATTACAGTGCAAGATACGGGGAAAGGTATAGAAGAAGACGAAGTGGATGCATTATTTACAAAAGGTTATTCCACAAAAGGGGATAATCGCGGTTATGGTTTGTATCTTGTAAAAGAAAGTATACAGCGAATAAATGGGGAGATTCACATTTCCTCCTTATTAGGAGAGGGAACAACGATAACAATTGAAATACCTAAAGGTAGGGATGAGAAGCAAATATGATTAAAGTTTTAATTGTAGAAGATGACCCGATGGTAGCAATGTTAAATACACATTATTTAGAGCAAGTAGGAGGATTCGAACTTGTTCAAGCAGTTAACTCAGTAAAATCGGCGATAGAAGTATTAGAGAAATCACGAATAGATTTAGTCTTACTTGATATTTTTATGCCTGAAGAGACTGGATTTGAGCTTTTAATGTATATTCGGAACCAAGAAAAAGAAATCGATATTATGATGATTTCAGCTGTACATGATATGGGGAGTATTAAAAAAGCATTACAATATGGCGTAGTAGATTATTTAATTAAACCATTTACATTTGAACGATTTAAAGATGCATTAACTATATATCGAGAAAAACTTACTTTCATGAAAGAACAACAAAAAATTAGTCAATCGGAATTAGATTCGTTAATTTTACAAAAAGAAAAAAGAGAGCCTACTGTCAATAAAGAGCTCCCGAAAGGATTAACGAAGCAAACGTTGCAATTAATTTGGCAGAAGATCGAGTCGCTGAATGGACGAGCGTTTACAACAGATGAAATGGCACAATTAGTAGGAATTTCAAGAGTTTCTATTCGAAAGTATGTAATGTTTTTGACTGAAATTGGAGTGTTAGAAAACGAAATGGTGTATCAGCATGTGGGAAGACCTGTAAGTAAATTAAGATGTGTTGATCAAAATAAAATAGGTTTTTACGTATAAGCGACTTATTATAAGTCGCTTATACTTTTTTTAATTACAAAACCAATTACAAAACTTACAAAAACTATTTTTACTATTGAAAGCGTTTTAATATTGTTATTAAGAAAACAAGGGGGTGCCATATGGGAATTCAAAAGAATGTGGAAGCGGTATCATTTGCTGAAGGAAATGAATTGAAAAATGAATCTTTCGCTTCTAAAATTATGAACGTTAAAATCGGTGTTATACCTTTACCGTTATATGTAGTATTGGCTGCTATTATTTATGGGGCATCTGTATATAATAAATTGCCAGCAGACATGATTGGTGGTTTTGCAGTTATTATGATCATGGGTATTTTCTTAGGTGACATTGGGATGAGAATTCCAATTTTAAAAAATATCGGTGGTCCAGCAATTCTCTCATTATTTATTCCATCATTACTTGTATTTTTTAACTGGATGAATCCAGCTTCAATGGAAGCTGCGACTATGTTAATGAAAAAATCGAACTTTTTATATTTATATATTTCTTGTTTAGTAGTCGGAAGTATTTTAGGAATGAATCGTAAAGTGTTAGTGCAAGGTTTCGTTCGTATGTTTATTCCTTTAGTAGTAGGAACATTAGCTTCTGTAGCAGTAGGATTATTGGTCGGTTCACTATTCGGGTTTGAAATGAAGCATACATTCTTCTTTATTATCGTACCAATTGTGAGCGGTGGTATTGGAGAAGGGATTTTACCATTGTCATTAGCATACAGTGACATTTTAAATGAATCATCAGCAACATTCGTATCACAGCTTATTCCGGCAGCTATTATTGGGAATATGTTTGCAATCGTGAGTGCAGGGTATATGAAGCGTTTAGGCGAGAAGAGACCTGAGCTTAGTGGTAATGGTGTATTAGTGAAAACAGACAATCAAGCAGAATTATTAAAAGAACAAAATACAGAGAAGCCAATTGATTTCTCATTAATGGGAGCAGGTTTATTAATTGCATGTACGTTCTTTATCTTCGGAGGGTTTGCTTCTAAGTTCATCGGTATTCCTGGGGCAATCATTATGATTTTCTCAGCAGCACTTGTGAAATACTTTAAACTAATGCCAGCAAAAATGGAGCAAGGAGCATTCCATTTATATAAATTTATTTCAAAGAATTTAACTTGGCCGTTAATGGTCGGATTAGGATTGCTATATATTCCGTTAAAAGACGTAGCGGCAGTTCTTTCAGTGGGATATGTTGTTGTTTGTGCATCGGTTGTTCTTACAATGGTAGCATCAGGTTTTCTTATAGGAAAAGTGATGAAAATGTATCCAGTTGAATCAGCAATTGTAACTGGATGTCATAGCGGTTTAGGCGGAACTGGAGATGTTGCTATTTTATCAGCTTCAAATCGTATGGAATTAATGCCTTTCGCACAAATTTCGACGCGTTTAGGCGGGGCAGCAATGGTTGTAACAGCGACAATCTTATTAACAATGTTTTCATGATCAAACAAGCTAGCTATATTCATATAGCTAGCTTGTCAAATTAAGGGGAGATTATAAGTATGTTAGAAAATCAAATTAATGAAAGATCATTGTTATTGCATAAAGAGTTGGTAGGGAAAATTGAGATTACAAGTAAGGTAGAAGTTAATACAGCGGATGATTTAAGCCTGACTTATACACCAGGTGTAGCGGAGTCTTGTAAAGCAATTGCAGCAGATGAAGAAACAGCGTATGACTATACAGCAAGAGGGAATATGGTTGCAGTTGTTTCAGATGGAACAGCAGTACTTGGTTTAGGGAATATTGGACCGAAAGCGGCTATGCCTGTTATGGAAGGGAAAAGTATTTTATTTAAAAAGTTTGCGAATGTAGATGCTTTCCCGTTATGTTTAGGGACGACGAATGTGGATGAAATCGTTACCCTTGTGAAAAATTTAGAACCTACATTTGCAGGTATTAATTTAGAAGATATTGCAGCACCACGTTGCTTTGAAATTGAAAAACGATTAAAAGAAGAAACGAATATCCCTGTATTCCATGATGATCAACATGGAACAGCTATTGTCGTCTTAGCAGCTGTTATTAATGCATTAAAAGTTGTAAGTAAACAAATGGATAATGTGAAAATTGTTATTAACGGTGCGGGTTCGGCAGGAATTGCAATTGGAAAATTATTATTAAAAGCTGGTGCAAAACACATTACGTTAGTTAGCTTAGAAGGTATTGTTTGTGAAGGTGAAACATGGATGAACGAAGCGCAAATTGAAGTTTCAAAGAAGACAAATCGAGAATATGTGCGTGGAACATTAAAAGAAGCGATTCATCAGGCTGATATCTTTATTGGCGTATCTGCGCCTAACGTATTAACGAAAGAATTTGTAAAGACGATGAATGAGAAAGCGATTGTGTTTGCAATGGCAAATCCAATTCCAGAAATATTCCCAGAAGATGCATTAGAAGCTGGAGCTGCTGTAGTTGGAACTGGTCGTTCTGATTATTCAAATCAAGTAAATAATGTATTAGCGTTCCCTGGTATATTCCGTGGTGCTTTAGATGTACGCGCGACTGATATTACAGAAGAGATGAAATTAGCGGCAGCATATGGGATCGCTAACATAATTACGGACGAAGAGCGTAGTGCGAACTATGTAATTCCAAATCCATTAGATAAAAGAGTTGTTCCGAATGTTGCAGAAGCAGTAGCGAAAGCAGCCATAGATTCAGGTGTGGCACAAATTACGAAAATGCCAAGTTATAAATAGTAAAAAGCAGTGCCTTCAAGGCACTGCTTTTTTGAGGTAAGAAATCAAAATAATGAAGAAGTGTAGAGTTATTCGTGCTCCCGCATTATTTATCCCGCCCAAAATTCAGTGGATGCAAGGAAGTAGATTAGTTTTGACAACTTACTCAACAGTGATTACAAATTGATCATAATATTTTTCATTCACATATATATTTAATACCCATAATCCGGATGAAGGTAGCGATATAGTGAGAGGGAGTTCGTTTGTAGTAGAATCGATTGTATTTGAAGTAGTCCAAGTTTGTTTGGAAGTTTCTTGTTGATAGAGTATTGGTGTTGGAGTTACAGATCCCTGTTTTAGCGCGATAATAGATACATTTCCAGTTGGTATTTCAGGATCTAGAAAGTACCACATAATTTCATTTTGTTCATTTGCGACAATAGATGTATCAGCAATTGCAATTCTTCTTTCAATCCCCTTTAAAGGTATCTTTCCGTCTACGAAGGAGGGCGCTTCTTCCCAATTTACATCTTTTAAAACACTAAGATGAAAAAAGGAAGGTGCGTTAACCTGAGATGATGATGTTACTATGGCTTCTTTTTTTAGTGCTTTTGAATCAGGTTGAGCCTGTGTGCATCCAGTGATGAGAAAGGAGAAAAGTAGCATAGTTCCGATTTTTTTCATGGTGCCACGCTCCTAATTATTATTGTTAGTGTAATTGTATTTGCTAGATAGCGGGACAATTCCTTTAAAGTATAAAAAGAGGTCGTAAGTTTTGTACGACCTCTTTTGACATTTTTTTATATTTGTTCAGTTGTGTAGGTTGGCTCGGTCTCTTTTTGAGGCATCGTCAAAAAAATAACAGACAGAACGATACATACGCCGCCTAATAATTGATATGATCCAAACGATTCATTTAGCCAAGTGATTGAAACGATGGCTGCTACAAGTGGTTCAATACTAGATAAAATACTTGTTTCTGTTGCTGCTAAATATTTAAGACTACCAATATAAAGAAGGAAAGAAAGGGTCCCACTAATAATGATAAGAATAAGCATAGAAAAAGTTTTTAGTGTAAGAGTTTGTGAAAATTGATTCCATCCAAATGAACGATTATAAATAAGTAGTGCAATTCCTCCGATTAACATCCCCCAACCAATTACTACAGTTGTTCCGCATTCTTTAATGAGAGAAGCTGGATGAAGGGTATAAAATGCAAATCCAATTGCCGTTAATAGTCCGAAAATAATGGCTGATTTAGATAAAACAATATTTTCGATTGAGCCATTTGTAATAATAAAGTATGTTCCTGTTAGCGCAGTTATAATTGCAAGTAGTTGTATAGAAGCAGGGAATTTTCTTTTCTGAAATGCAACATACATTGTAATAAGAACAGGGCCTAGAAATTGAAAGAGTGTTGCTGTGACAGCATTACTAATATGAACTGTTTCGATAAAGGCATATTGCGCGCCGAGCATGCCAAGAATAGAGAAAATAATAAGCTGTATAGAATGTCTAGGATGTTTCCAAATTTGAAATATGTTTTGTTTCTTTATTAGTAAGATAGACAAAATAAATACTCCTGCAAGCAACAAGCGAATTGTTAAAAAATCAATTGATGATACGTTCGTATGTTGAAATAGCCATTGAATCATCGGTCCAGATAATCCCCATAATGTGGCTCCTGTAATAATCATAATGAGTCCAATACGTCTATTTTTGTTCATGATCATGCATCTCCTCTTTAGTATTTGATTTTTTTTGTGTGACATGATAAAAGGAATTATATATAAAATCTGGTACTGTAAAAAGTATCAGATTTTAGTTTTATTAAGGGGTCAGATATTATGTTAGAATTAACGCCTAATTTAAATATGAATAGTAAGAAGGCATTGTATGTGCAGTTGTATGAGTATATAAAAAAAGAAATTAAAAATGGAACGATTCTATCTTTTACGAAGTTACCGGCTAAGCGAAAGTTAGCAACACATTTACAAGTAAGTAAAAATACAGTAGAGGCAGCTTACGAGCAATTACTTGCAGAAGGTTATATTGAATCAATTTCGAGAAAAGGTTATTTTGTATGTAAGATTGAGCAAATGGTTCATGTAGAAGAAAACGAAGAGAGAATAGAAGAAGTACCCTTTCAGGAGAGGGATTATAAATTTGATTTCACACAAACAGGAGTCGATACAAATGCTTTTCCGTTCAACATGTATCGGAAAATTATAAATGATGTATGGCAGCCTCATAATAATGAGTTGCTCTTTCTTGGTCACCCACAAGGAGAATGGAGCTTAAGAGAAGAAATTGCGAACTATTTGTATGAATCTAGAGGTGTGCGTTGTGCAGCTAGTCAAATCGTATTAGGAGCGGGAACACAAATATTAGTGAAATTACTGTTTCAATTATTAAAAGGAAGTAATTATGCAGTTGAAAACCCAGGTTATCATAGGAAAATGGTTGTTTTTGAACAGGGAGAAGAGAAGGTTCAAATGTTGTCTTTAGACAGGGACGGAATTTGTATGGCAGATTTAGAAAATAGCGATGCAAATATTGTATTTGTAACTCCATCCCATCAATTCCCATGCGGAATGATTATGCCTATCACGAGAAGGATGCAGCTTTTACAATGGGCGAAGAAAGAAGAAGGTAGGTATATTATTGAAGATGATTACGATAGTGAATTTCGCTATTCGGGAAAACCTATACCGGCACTGCAAGGGTTAGATACAGACGGGAAAGTTATTTATATGGGGACGCTATCGAAAGCATTGTTGCCATCATTACGGATGAGCTATATGGTGTTACCAAAGAAATTGATTAAAAAGTATCAACAACAATATTTATTTTATACACAAAGTGTTTCAAGAATGGACCAAGAAGTGATTAGAAGGTTTTTAAATGAAGGATATTGGGAAAAACATATTCATAAAATGCGTGTCGTCTATCGAAAGAAGAGAGATCGACTTGTTTTTGAACTAGAAAAGTACTTCTCAAATCGTGTTGAAGTGATAGGAGAAGATTCAGGATTGCACATTTTATTAAAGGTGCATAATGGAATGCGGGAAAAAGAATTAATTAAAGAAGCTGCGAAACATAGTATCAAAATATACCCTGTGTCTACGTACTATAAAGACGGTACTGCACCTGAAAATATAGTACTACTTGGATTTGCGATTTTATCAGAAGAAGAAATTGCGAAAGCGATTCAATTATTAAATAAGGCATGGTTTATAAAAAAGTAAAAAAACATCCTCATATATGAGAGGATGTTTTTTATTATTTATTTTCATCTAGGAATAAGACCATATGCTCTTCATCCCAATATTGTCCGTTATATTTCAGTGAACGTTCTTGTACACCAAACGTTTTAAAGCCTAATGACTCATAAAGTTTCTTCGCACCATCGTTTCCGACAACAACATCAAGCATAACTTGTTCTACGTCTAAAGATTTAGCAAGCTCAAGACATTCTTTAATAAGTGCTTTTCCTGCTCCAAGTCCGCGTGCTTTTGGAGACACATATACGGAACCAATTTTTGCTTTATGTTCTTGTTTTACATATGGTTTCGTTTCCAGTGTAGCAACTCCGATTAATTTTCCGTCTTTAAATGCACCTAGTGTATAGTTTTCGTCTTGTGCTAGTTTTTGTGCTTTATATTCAATAGCACACTCTTTATTAATAATATCTTCATAAGAAGAGCTGAAAGCTTCAGGGTTTTGCTTTAATCCTTCTACGCGAAGTTCTAAGTAAATTTCTGCTTCGTCTTTTGTTAATACATGGATATCCAATTATATCACCCTCCAGATCTTTGACAAATGTACCTTTACTACGCTATTCGCGGGCAGTAAGGCTCCAATTTTAAAATTCGGCGAATGCGCGGAAGTTAGGTGGGAGGTAACTGCCCGTAAATGCCCGATTGGTTCAACTAATAATCCATGGAGTGAACCTTTCCATGGATTAAAGTTTCACTTTATTTTATATTGAAATAAGAATAATTTCAAAAGCTTAGCTTCTAAGGGCAGATTTTATGAACAAAATAACACCAGTAGTGTTTACTACTACTGGTGTTTTCACACGCATCTTATTCAAAAGGAATCTCGATTATAAAGTTTGTTCCCACTCCTAATTGGCTTGTTACTAGAATGGAACCGTTATGCAATTCTACAATTTCCTTTGCAACAGCCAGTCCGATACCTTTTCCTCCAGTAGCCCTTGTTCTGGATTTATCAACACGGTAAAAGCGATCGAAAATATGCGGGATATCTTCTTCTGGAATACCTTCACCTTCATCTTGTACACTGATTGTAAAATAATCTGCTTCCGTTAGTACACGTATTGTTATAGTAGTGTTTTCTGGTGAATGCTGATAAGCATTATGCAATAAATTTAACATAACTTGTTCCATGCGTCTTTCGTCTATGCAAACTTCTAAATCGTTTTTACAATATACATGAAGTTGCATTTGTTTGTTCGTTAATGTTGTTTTTGTTTTTTCAACCATTCTTTCTAAAAATGGTTGAAGAAGCATCGTTTGTTTTTTAATAACAAATTGGTGTTGTTCTAATTGTACAAGCATAAATAAATCTTGTACGAGATCGGTTACACTATCCGTTTCGTCCTCAATGATTTGTAAATATTCTTCGCGTTCTTCTTTCGTTAAAGAGTCTCTCTTTGCTACCTTTGCATAACCTTTCATATAGGTTAATGGAGTTAATAATTCGTGAGCAACACTAGCGAGGAATTCATTTCGTTCTTTTTTCATATACGTAAGTTCACTCGATAAATCTTCAATCGTTTTTGCTAAACTTCCAAGTTCATCATTTCGTTTAATTCCTAATTGAATTGGCTTATTTAATTTTGAAATTTTTTCGGTCGCTCTTTTCATTTTTATAAGCGGCTCTGTAATAACTCGAGAAAAAACAAAAACAGAAATCGTTGTTAAAATAATTGTTAAAATACTGATGATAAGAAATTGGTCCATGAGTTTAATTAACATATTTTCTAAAAAAGATGTCTTTAATAACATATGTAAGTTACCTTGAAATCCAGTTATTTCAAGTGGGCTTACTGTAGAGATGAATTTCGATTTTTTCCAGTTTTTTTCTACGATCACCCCGTTTTGGGGGATATTTTTCGTTTTGCAAATAAGTTGTTTTTGCATTTCCTTTGTTACGGGTTCTGAGGTGGAAATAATTTTGCCGTTCTTGTCAGTTATAATGATAGTGGTATCGGTGTTAGCAATTAATTCTGAGCCAATTAATTCTTCAGCTGCATGCTCGATAGTGAACTCTTGATACCAAGGGCGTTTAGGTCGTTCGGTGTTTGGTTTTTGTTTAGAATATTCATTCCATTTTGCGCGGTTTACAATTTTGTCACGATACCGATTGCCTTTTTCTAATAGAGCACCTGTTTCTTCTGTAATCCGCATTTTTGAAATACTTTTGTAAAAGGATACGAAAGCAATTGTTTCAATACATAAAGCTAATATTAAAAAGTATGTCCCAATTTTAAGTGAAAGTTTACTCATTTTCCCACCATACCTTATTCATAATAAAGGGTCAGTGGTATGATATTTCCACTGACCTAAATAATTATTCACTTTTCCATTTATATCCGACTTTATAAACGGTTTCTAAATAATCCTCGACTGGAAATCCTTTTTTACGTAATTTATCACGGATATTGCGAATATGCGAATCAATCGTTCTATATTCGATGTCTGTTTCATAGCCCCAAATTTTTTCGATTAAATCATCTCGGCTGTAAGCACGGTTTGTATTTTGTAAAAACAGTCCAAGTAATGAAAATTCGATAGGAGTTAGTGAGATTTTTTCGTCATACACTGTGACAGTATGTTTCGTTTTGTCCCACTCAATACCATTGAAGCTAACAAAGCCATCTTTCTTTGTCCGGCGTAATATAGCTTCAATTCGTGCGACTAATACATGCTCATCAAATGGTTTTGTGATATAGTCGTCTGCTCCCATAGTAAGGCCTTTAACCATATCGTAATTTTGATTACGAGCTGTTAGCATAATGATTGGAACGTTGGAAATTTGACGGATTTGATAGCAAGTATCCCATCCATCCATATTTGGCATCATAACATCTAATAAAATAATATCGAATTTTTTTTGCTGGATTAATTCCAGCGCTTCAAGGCCAGATTTAGCTTTCATACAAAAATAGCCGCGAGGGCTTAAGAAAAGATCTAGCAATCGTAACATACGTTCTTCATCGTCTACTAATAAAATTTTTACCATAATCTTGTGCACCCCAAACTATTCATTCTACTTGTATAGTTTACATGAAAATAATAAAAAACTCTTTTTATGTGATTGAATGGATGGCTGATTTTTTCGCTCAGGGCAATTGACATAAAAAATGCACTAGTTTTGCACAACTATTATTTATAATAGAAAACGTAGCGACACAAATACCCTATGTTGCGACATAACGTCATGTCATTTTATTTATAAAATGACAATTCCATTCTATTGTGTATGTGAGATAGAGAGGGTTTTCGTATTCACCTCGCATCGGATAAGAAAAATTTCCTATCTCACACTTTTTTTAAAAGGAGATAATACACATGAATCCAAAAGAAGAAATTTCAAAAAAAGAAAAGCAAGATCGTAATACGGTTGTAATGTGTGTTGCCGTATCTATGATTATTATTATAAGTTGCGTAAATAAAATTTTGGGGATTTTATAATATATAAAAGCTGATTACTTGTTAACAAGCAATCAGCTTTTTTTATTTTATCCGATTGGTGTGGAGTAATAACTAGTGGGGGAATGACTTCCTGGATTAAAGTTCTACTTTATCAAGAGGCATATTTTTATATAATAAACCAAGGTAAAATTGCTAATCCAGAAGTTACCATTGCTGTAGCACATATTAAAAAGATAGCTCGTTTTTTTTGTTTCATGTCACATTCTCCTCTACATATCAATTGAATGCTGTTCGTTCATTTTATATTTTTAGTATAATGAATGGAAAGGATTGGTACGATCGATAAAGGTGACATGAAGATTACATTGTTGTAATGAAAAAAGCATCTTTCTTAATAAGAAGATGCTTTGGGAAAACTATCCCGCTATTTGTGGATTAATAATCAGTGGGGATAGACACCCCCACCAATTAAAGTTTCACTTTATATTGAAGTATTAATCATTTAAGAATAAAACCATATGTTCTTCGTCCCAATATTGACCGTTGTGCTTTAATGAACGTTCTTGCACGCCGTAAGTTTGGAAACCTAATGACTCATATAGTTTTTTTGCGGCATCGTTACCAACTACAACATCGAGCATAAGTTGTTCTACATGTAATTTATCGGCATTTTCAATAATTGCTTTAATTAGAGCTCGTCCTGCCCCAAGGCCACGTGCTTTTGGGGAAACAAAAACGGAGCCGATTTTTGCTTTATGTTCTTGTTTAATGAATGGTTTTGTTTCTAAAGTAGCAATACCAATCAAATCGTTATCGTTGAAGACACCTAGAGTATACTTATCGGGATTGCTTAATCTTTTTGCCATAGCAGCTACAGGATTTTCATGTTTAAGAACATCTTCATAAGAAGAGCTAAAAGCTTCCGGGTTCTTCGTTAAACCTTCCATACAAACTTTTAAATATATTTCTGCGTCCTCTGTTGTTAATAAGCGAATTTCCATAGTTGTAACCTCCTTGGTGGATTTCAAATAAATCCATTACTTTTATAAGATTGAGTATGCGTTTTTTAGCAGTCTCTTTTAATTTGTAAAAGAATGAAAAGATATATGCTACAATGTTTTGATTTAATTGTGTAATGAAATTATATATTAACTTTATTAACTATTCAAGTCCTTAATATATTACATTTTTATAACTAAAATAACTCCTCGATCGAGGAGTTATTTTTTAAACATTCAATTGATAGCCATCAATTCGTTTTGGATGTGTGTAAATATTACAAGAGTCATTTCTAATAAATCCTACGACTGTAATGCCTAAGTCATGAGCAAGTTGCAAGGCTAGTTTTGTTGGAGCGGATTTGGATAGAACAATTTCACAGCCGATTTTTGAAACTTTGAGTAAAATTTCAGATGAAATACGTCCGCTAAATGCGATAATTTTTCCTTTAACAGATATATCATTACGTAAACAATAGCCGTATATTTTATCTAATGCGTTATGTCTTCCGATATCCATTCTTGATATAAGGATATTGTTTCGATCACATAGCGCAGTATTGTGAACACCGCCGGTTTGGCGAAATGTAGTGGAAGATTGTTGTAAGGCATTCATTAAGTAAAAGCATTCTTCAGGAGTAATTTTTACATGTATATCATGTAAATCTTTTGCTTTTGCGGCGTCGTTTACGAAAATAAAACCTTGTCTACCTTTTCCGCAGCAAGAAGTGATGTATCGTTTATTATATAAAGTTTGATAGAGTGGATTCACTTTTGATGATTTTACATGGACAATTCCGTTCGCTTTTTGAACCCATATTTCTTCAACATCTTTATAGGAAGAAATAATTCCTTCAGAAATTAAAAAACCAACTACCATATCTTCAATGTAATTTGGTGTGCATACAACTGTTACGTATTCTTCACCATTTAATTTAATAGTAATAGGAGATTCTGTAACAATCTCATCAACTTGTTTTGAAAATGAGCCAGATTGATAGCGTACAATCGTATATGTCTCTTGCGTAAACTCCATATTAAATTCCCCTTTTATATGTATTTTTCTCCCACATTTATCATAAAACATTGAAAAAATAAAAACACCTATTAGCAGGGAAATCACAGATTATTTTGGTTATTATTGTATATGTACGATATAATAGAACTGTAGAATAGTGACATTTTCAAGCTTTCGTAGTTATACCTTATAACATCAAGAATCGACTTCATAAGAAAAGGATTTCAGCAGAGCGTTTCAAAAATATGTACAGTAACTTGTTTTTTGAAAACGGATTCATAAACGTGTTGTACAGTTGGTTGTAAGGAGTGGGGAAACTATGGCAGAACAGACAGTCCGTGTAACCGTTGATGGTAAAGAATTTGCTGCATCAGGTGAAAAGACGATACTACAATTATTTAACGAGAGTAACTTGGAACATCCTCAAATTTGTCATGTACCAGAAGTAGATCCAATTCAAACTTGTGATACATGTATTGTAGAAGTAGATGGGAAGTTAATGCGTGCTTGTTCAACGCAAATAGAGAACGGTATGCATATTGAAAGACAGTCGCAGCGCGCAAAAGAGGCGCAGACTGAGGCGATGGATCGAATATTAGAGAACCATTTATTGTATTGTACTGTTTGTGATAACAATAATGGTAACTGTAAAGTGCATAATACAGTGCATATGATGGAAATTGAAGAACAGAAATACCCGTATGAACCGAAAGTAAGTGCGTGTGAAGTGGACATGTCACATCCGTTTTACCGGTATGATCCCAATCAATGTATTGCTTGTGGACAGTGTGTAGAAGTATGTCAAAACCTACAAGTCAATGAAACTATATCGATTGATTGGAATTTAGACCGCCCGCGTGTTATTTGGGACAATGGTGTAAGTATAAATGACTCGTCTTGTGTGAGTTGTGGGCAATGTGTAACAGTTTGTCCATGTAATGCGTTAATGGAAAAAACAATGCTAGGTGAAGCTGGGTTTATGACAGGATTAAAACCAGATGTGTTAGATCCGATGATTGATTTTGTAAAAGATGTAGAGCCAGGATATAGCAGTATTTTAGCAGTTTCAGAAGTGGAATCTGCGATGCGCAAGACGAAGGTTAAAAAGACGAAAACAGTTTGTACATTTTGCGGTGTAGGTTGCTCGTTTGAAGTGTGGACGAAAGACCGTCATATTTTAAAAGTACAACCTGTTTCAGATGCACCGGTTAATGGTATCTCTACATGTGTAAAAGGCAAATTTGGATGGGACTTTGTAAATAGTGAAGATCGCATTACAAAGCCATTAATTCGCCAAGGAGATATGTTTGTTGAAGCTTCTTGGGAAGAAGCTCTTGAAGTTGTTGCATCTAACATGCAGCATATTAAATCAGAATACGGCAGCGATGCATTTGGGTTTATTTCTTCTTCGAAAGTAACGAATGAAGAGAATTATCTTATGCAAAAACTAGCTCGTCAAATATATGGAACAAATAATGTAGATAACTGTTCCCGTTATTGTCAATCTCCAGCAACAGACGGCTTATTTAAAACTGTCGGTATGGGTGGGGATGCTGGAACAGTGAAAGATATCGCTGAAGCAGGTCTTGTTATTATCGTTGGTGCGAATCCGACAGAGGGACATCCTGTACTTGCGACGCGTGTGAAACGTGCTCATAAATTACACGAACAAAAATTAATTGTAGCAGACCTTCGTAAACATGAAATGGCTGAGCGTGCGGATATATTTGTTCATCCGAGTCAAGGAACTGATTATGTATGGCTTGCTGGTATTACGAAATATATTATCGATCAAGATTGGCATGATAAAAAGTTCTTAGCTGAAAATGTAAAGAACTTTGATGAATATAGCAAAATGTTAGAAAAGTATTCGCTTGATTACACAGAAGAAATTACGGGGATTTCTAAAGAGAACCTGAAAGAAATGGCTCGTATGGTATATGAAGCAGACGGTACTTGTGTACTTTGGGGAATGGGTGTAACTCAAAATACAGGTGGTAGTACAACTTCAGCTGCAATTTCAAATTTATTACTTGTTACGGGTAACTACCGTCGTCCTGGTGCAGGTGCATACCCATTAAGAGGACATAATAACGTACAAGGCGCTTGTGATATGGCGACCTTACCGAATTGGCTTCCAGGTTATCAAGCGGTATCTGATGATACGCTCCGTGCTAAATTTGAAAAAGCGTACGGTACGACGATTCCGAAAGAGCCAGGATTAAATAATATTGCAATGTTACTTGCGGCGGAAGAAGGAAAACTGCGCGGTATGTATGTTATGGGTGAAGAAATGGCTTTAGTAGATTCAAATGCGAACCATGTGCAACATATTTTAGAGAATTTAGATTTCCTTGTTGTTCAAGATATGTTCTTATCAAAAACAGCTCGTTTTGCTGATGTTATTTTACCGGCAGCACCGAGCTTAGAAAAAGAAGGGACGTTTACGAATACAGAACGTCGTATTCAAAGATTATATGAAGTATTGAAGCCGCTTGGTGATTCAAAACCAGACTGGTGGATTTTACAAAAAGTAGCTCGTGCACTAGGCGGAGATTGGAATTATGAAAACCCAAGTGAGATTATGGATGAAATAGCATCGCTTGCACCGTTATATTCTCAGGCAACATATGATCGTTTAGAAGGATGGAATAGTTTATGTTGGGGTAGCCATGATGGTAGCGATACACCGCTATTATATGTAGATGGATTTAACTTCCCAGATAAACTTGCTCGTTTATCATTAGATGAATGGGTACCACCAGTTGTGGCGCCGGATGAGTATGATTTACTATTAAATAATGGTCGTATGCTAGAGCATTTCCATGAAGGGAATATGACGAATAAGTCGGCTGGTATTTTATCTAAAGTATCTGAAGTATTCGTTGAAATTTCACCTGAACTTGCTAAAGAGCGTAATGTGAAAGATGGTGGTCTTGTAGAATTATCATCGCCGTTCGGAAAGATTAAAGTACAAGCACTTGTTACAGACCGTGTAACGGGAAATGAGTTATATTTACCAATGCATGCGACAGTAAATGAAGAGGCTATTAATATTTTAACAGGAACAGCGACAGACATTTATACGTGTACACCAGCTTATAAACAAACGATGGTGAAACTGCGCGTATTACGTGAAAAAGGAAATCGTCCATTACCATCTTCAAACCCGCGAGATAAAAAACGCCATCCACAAAATGGTGTTGAAATTCAGCAAAAGTGGCAAAGAAAACAATACGTATCACTTGTGGACTAGGGGGCGGAGATAGTGGCAAAAGAAATTACGTTAATTAAAAAGAAAGTTGTAACAGAAGAAGAGAAGAAACAGCAATTAGCAGAGGAACTGTTCACGGAGTTAGCGAATAACCGTGAAGCAGTCGAGGAAACGATGCAATTACTAGCGCAATTACAGAAAGCTGGTATTTTAGATGCGGCAATTAGTTTACTTGCTGCGAAAGAAGATGTTTCGAAAATTGCTGTTGAGCAATTAAATCGTGAACCAGTGAAAAATGCACTGAACAATATGATGGGGGCAGGAGAGGCTTTATCTTCAGTTGACCCAGAGGTAACAAAACAAATCACATCGAGTTTAGTTACTGGATTGCAATTTGCAACAGATGAATTAAATAGTGGTAAAAAAACAAAAGTGATGGATTTCTTTAAAGTATTAAAAGATCCAGATATCAATAGAGCAATTACATTCGGTTTTAGCTTTTTGAAAGCATTTGGGCAAGGATTAGAGAAAAAATAGAGTAGATGAAAAAGTGATGGGAAATAGCCATCACTTTTTTCATTGTATGTATAAGAGTGTTCATGTTAAGCGGAATATATTATTATTAAAAAGATGGATTAGAAATGGAAATGTGGAATCCATCTCAAATATCGTTTTAGAATGTGGAGGAATATATGCAACACCGTAAAAGACTATCTATACCAGGAGTAATGAGCCATTCCTTTCAAACAGTAAAATTTGCTTTTTGGAATGTATTAACCTTTCAACTTGCTTATAAATTGTTAGCAGCGATTGTGTTTGTTCCACTGTTTGGGATCATTTTTAATAAATTATTGTATTTTGGTGGTTACGCAAATGCGACAAATGATGAATTATTAGCATTTTTGAAAACACCATACGGCATTTTGGCAATCGTAATTTTATCCTTGTTAGCACTGTTTCTTATCTTTACGGAATTTGCGGTGCTTATTATTATTTCGTATTTCGCTCATAAAAGACAAAAGGTGAAATTACGCCCGATTTTATATAAAACCGTAACGTACTTACCTACGCTTTTCACATATTGCTTACCAGGATTTATTTTATATGCTGTCGTATTATTACCTCTTTTAAATATGGGATATGAAACGGCATTAATTCCGCAAATCCAAATTCCTAACTTTATTACAGGAGAACTGTTTAAAACGACGATGGGACAAGTAGGCTATTACACGTTCTTTGCCGTAGTTGCGTATTTGAACCTTCGCTGGATTTTCGTTCTACCTATTGTCGTTTTAGAACAAAAGCCGTTTCGCACAGCAGCGCGTAAAAGTGCAGCTTTAGTAAAAGAAAGCTTTTTTAAAGTACTATTCTTTTTAGTAGGATTTTTCATTTCAATAGGGATTGTTTATATTTTGTTTTTTGGAATATATTTATTGTGCCTATGGGGTGTGTATGAATTTACAAACCCGGAAGGAACATTTGCGTTATTAGCCGAATCAACGATTTCTGTATTCCTAACAAGTACATTGTATTTATTTAGCTTTATTGTGACACCATTTTATATTATGGCTATAACAAGATTGTACTTACAAAAGGTTCCGGTTGAAGATGTGTTATTAGAAGAAGGATTAGATTATTCGAAAACGAAAGCAGATAAATGTTTCTTTCAAAAACATCGCTGGAAATTTATTAGTGTATATATTGTAGGGATTATTACGGCCGGAATGGTCGTTGCCTTCATTGTAACGTTTATTTCAAATTCGTATAAAGAACCGATTATTATGGCGCACCGCGGATATATATCAAAAGGGGTAGAAAATACGAAAGAAGCTGTGCAAGGTGCTATTGATGCAAAAGCAGACTACGCTGAAATAGATGTATTACAAACGAAAGACGGTGAGCTAGCGGTTATACATGACTTGAAGTTAAAACGTCTTGCAAATGCCAATGTGCATGTGTCAGATTTAACGATGGATGAATTAAGACAGCTTACTCTTAGTCAAGATGGATTTTCAGGACAAATAAGTACACTTGATGAAATCATTAAGCTTGCAAAGGGGAAAATCAAACTCAATATTGAAGTGAAGCTTCATGGGGGCGAAAAAGACTTTGTAAATAAAGTATTAAAAGCGATTAAAGATAATGAATTTGAGAAGCAATGTGTAATTCAAACGTTACACTATCCACTCATTAAAGAGTTTAAGCGTGCAAATTCAGATATAAAAGTAGGATATATACTGTATGCAAGTAGAGCTAACTTAAAGAATGTAAAAGCTGACTTTTATGTAGCAGAAGAATACATGTTAAATAAGAAATTAGTAAAAGAAGCAAGGAAGTTAAATAAGCCAATTTACGTATGGACAGTAAATGATATGGAGAGTTTAAAGGCATATTATAAGTTAAACGTAGATGGTATCATTACCGATTATCCTGAAGATGCACGTGAAACAATTAAGGAGTTAAAAGAGCAAGAAGCGGAAGAAAGTGATCTGTTTGATAAAATTACTGAAACAACAGATGATTTGTTTTCAAAGTTATTTATAAGTTATCCAGCTGCTGGCTAAATGCCAGCAGCTGTTTTTTGTAAAAAGAATATATTTCTAAAATATTGTGTAAAGTAATAACTGTATATGTATACGTCTTCATTTGGAGTTTTTACATTGTTATATTATTGTCAAATAATAAATGATTACTGCTTATTTTGAAGGGATATAATAAAAATAGAGTAATAGATAATGAAATAGAACGAACTTCCTAATAGAATCAATGTTTTATATATTTACACTATTCTAAATATATAAACTTTAGAAAAATGATATGTTAGCGTTTTCATAACTTTTAAGTTATGCTAGAATAAGGACATAAGTTATTAATTATTACAAAAAGAAAAAAGACTTTCTTTTTTCTGTTAATTATAAGGGGGCATTTCATTATGCGTATTGGGGTACCAGCAGAAATTAAAAACAACGAAAACCGTGTGGCAATGACACCAGCTGGTGTTGTACATTTAATTCGTAACAATCACGAAGTATTTATTCAAAAGGGTGCAGGTTTAGGATCTGGTTTCACAGATGCTCAGTATGTTGAAGCTGGAGCAAAAATTGTTGATACAGCTGAAGAAGCTTGGAACATGGAAATGGTTATGAAAGTTAAGGAACCAATTGAAAGCGAATACAAACACTTCAGTGAAGGTTTAATCTTATTCACATACTTACACTTAGCTCCAGAACCAGAATTAACAAAAGCTTTAATCGAGAAGAAAGTAGTAGCTATTGCGTACGAAACAGTACAATTAGAAAACCGTTCATTACCATTACTTGCACCTATGAGTGAAGTAGCTGGTCGTATGGCTGCACAAATTGGTGCACAGTTCCTTGAGAAAAACAAAGGCGGTAAAGGTATCTTACTTGCAGGTGTTCCAGGGGTTAAACGTGGTAAAGTAACAATTATCGGTGGTGGACAAGCTGGTACAAATGCTGCTAAAATTGCAGTTGGACTAGGTGCGGATGTAACAATCATCGACTTAAGTGCAGAACGTCTTCGTCAATTAGATGACATTTTCGGAAACCAAGTAAAAACTTTAATGTCTAATCCTTACAATATTGCAGAAGCTGTAAAAGAGTCTGATCTTGTAATTGGTGCAGTATTAATCCCAGGTGCAAAAGCGCCAAAACTTGTAACAGAAGAAATGATTAAGTCAATGGAACCGGGTTCTGTTGTTGTAGATATCGCGATTGACCAAGGTGGTATTTTCGAAACAACTGACCGTATTACAACTCATGATAACCCAACTTACGAAAAACACGGTGTTGTTCATTATGCAGTTGCAAACATGCCAGGTGCGGTTCCACGTACATCAACTCTTGCATTAACAAACGTAACAGTACCATATGCAGTACAAATTGCTAACAAAGGCTACAAAGCTGCTTGCCTAGGCAACACTGCATTATTAAAAGGTATTAACACATTAGATGGCTATGTAACATTTGAAGCTGTTGCAGAAGCTCACGGTGTAGAGTACAAAGGTGCTAAAGAATTATTAGAAGCAGAAACAGTATCTTGCTAATAGAAGCATTATACAAAACAAAATCGAACAATATATAAAACAACATGATAAGAGCTAAGAGATAATACCTCTTAGCTCTTCTTGGCAAAAGGGGGCATTCATCGTGGCCAACCTATTTAAAAAGAAATCCGTTACGCAATTGTTAGGGGAAAGTAAAAGTAAAACTTTAACGAAAACGCTAGGGGCATTCGACCTAACAATGCTAGGAATTGGTGCGATAATTGGTACAGGAGTTCTAGTATTAACTGGATTAGTAGCAGCAAGAGATGCTGGTCCAGCAGTTATTTTTTCATTTATGATTGCAGCAATTGTTTGTGGATTTGCAGCTTTATGTTATGCGGAAGTTGCATCTACACTCCCTGTTTCAGGTAGTGTGTACACATATTCGTATGCAACAATTGGTGAGTTTGTTGCTCATTTAATGGGATGGACATTGTTATCCGTATATGTCGTAACGACTGCCGCAGTAGCTGGCGGATGGACGGGTTATTTCAATAATTTAGTGAGTGGATTGGGACTTGAAATCCCAAAAGCATTGCTAACGATTCCAGCGCAAGGTGGTATGGTAAACTTACCGGCAGTTATCGTTACGTTAGTGATAACTTGGTTATTATCACGAGGTACAAAAGAAAGTAAGCGTGTGAATAACATAATGGTATTAATTAAAATTGGTATTGTTGTTTTATTCATTGCAGTTGGTGTATTCTACGTGAAACCAGAAAACTGGATACCATTTGCACCTTACGGTTTAAGTGGAGTGTTCGCAGGGGGAGCAGCAGTATTCTTTGCTTTCTTAGGATTTGATGCATTAGCAACTTCTGCTGAAGAAGTAAAAAATCCGCAACGTGATCTACCAATTGGTATTATTGCCTCGTTAGTTATTTGTACAATCATTTATGTTGTAGTTTGTCTCGTTATGACAGGTATGGTTTCTTATAAGGAATTAGATGTACCTGAAGCTATGGCATATGTGTTAGAAGTTGTAGGACAAGATAAAGTGGCTGGTGTAATTGCTATTGGAGCTGTAATCGGTATTATGGCTGTAATTTTCGCTTACATTTATGCGACAACACGTGTATTCTTCGCAATGAGCCGTGACGGTTTATTACCAAAATCTTTTGCGAAAATTAACAAGAAGACTGAAGCGCCAACATTTTCAGTTTGGTTAACAGGAATTGGTAGTGCTTTAATTGCTGGATTTATCGATTTAAAAGAATTGTCGAATTTAGCGAATATTGGAGCGTTATTAACATTCGCCATGGTTGGTGTAACTGTTATCATTCTTCGTAAAACGCATCCGAAATTACAACGTGGATTTATGGTACCACTTGTACCGATCTTACCGATTATTTCAATTGCATGTTGTCTATTCTTAATGGTAAATTTACCATTAACAACATGGATATACTTCGGTATTTGGTTAGCAATTGGAGTAGTTGTATACTTTGTTTATTCGAAAAAACATAGTCATTTAAAAGACGATGGAAGTTCGCAGGATAATTTAGATCAAGCTAATTAAAGGGATATAAAATAGTAAGCCTTGTGCGTCTAGGGAGCGCACAAGGCTTTTTCTTTTGGATAAGGAAGGAAATAAATGTTAAATTGTCGAATTTTTATGTCGGAATATGAAAAAAGGGGAGGAAGAGGAATGCTAGAAACGAAAGTGGTTGTTGGAGCAGAGGAGTATAATAATAACCCTGGTTGGTTACATACGAATGAAGAAGAATTAAATTTATTGCGAAGAGAAACTTGGCTTGATAAATTTCAACCTAATTCTTTATCAGCAATTTTAGCGGAACATGTATGGGAGCATTTATCGTACGAAGAAGGAATCGAAGCTGCAAAAATTTGTTATGAGTTTTTAACGGAGGGTGGATATATTCGTTGTGCAGTGCCAGATGCATTTTTCCCAGATGAAGAATATCAGCAAGGTGTACAAGTAGGTGGACCAGGGCCATTAGATCATCCAGCAGCAAGTCATAAAATCGTTCATAACTATAAAACAATCACGTCCATGTTTGAATCGGCAGGTTTTCAAGTTAGGACTTTAGAATACTGTGATGAGAATGGTAAGTTTCATTATAATGATTGGAATGAGAAAGATGGTTTTATTTATCGCTCGAAACGTTTTGATCATAGAAATCAAGATGGTACATTAGAATTTGCTTCGTTAATTGTGGATGCAGTGAAACTTTAATCAGTGGGGGTTCTTTATCTCCTGCTGATTATTAGCCTTCAACAATCGGGCTTTTACGGGTAGCTAATGTAGGGGAAATAAGAGAAGGATGCACGATAGTTTTCGTGCATCCTTTTTGTATGAAGAGTATGATAGGTGCGGAGAATATTGATATGTATATGTTGAAATGTGAATGGAATTGTCAAAAAAATCTTTCGGATTTTATTGACACATATGAGTAGGCGCTCATATAATAAAAGTATAAGATATATGAACAGTTGTTCATATGTTCAATTAAAGAGGTGAGCTATAATGGCTGAAAATAAAGTAGAAACACCGCAGGAAACTTGTTCTCAAACGGTAATTCATGAGGAAGTCGTGAATCAAGTGAAGCAAACAATTCCGACTGATGAAAGTTTAAGTAAAGTAGCAGAACTATTTAAAGTATTAGGTGACCGTACGCGTACGAGAATATTACATGCATTATTTGAAGCTGAAATGTGCGTTTGTGATTTAGCTTATTTATTAGGAATGACACAATCGTCTATTTCACATCAGCTACGTGTGTTAAAGCAAGCGAAACTTGTAAAGAATCGTAAAGAAGGAAAGGTCGTTTATTATTCGTTAGCTGACCAGCACGTAATTCATATCTTCGAGCAAGCGTTTGAACACGTAAACGAGGAAGAATAAAAACGCGAGGAGGGAGAACGATGGCAGAAGCATTAGTGAAAAAGAAACTGATGTTAGAAGGTTTAGATTGTGCGAACTGTGCAATGAAAATTGAAAAAGGCGTTGGGAATATAGAAGGAGTAAATTCTTGCTCTGTAAACTTTGCAACAAAGACGATGGTTTTAGAAACAGCACAAAATAAAGAAAATGAAGTTGTGACAGAAGCAAAACAGCTTGTTACAAAGTTAGAACCACATATTAAAGTGCAAGAAGAGCAAAAAAATAAAGCTGCAAAAGAAGTTTTTATATTAGAAGGTTTAGATTGCGCGAACTGTGCAATGAAGATTGAAAATAAAGTTAAGGAAATGCCGACAGTTTCAGAAGCAACTGTTGATTTCGTATCAAAGAAATTACGAGTAGAAGTTGCGAATAAAAGAGAGTTAGAATCGACTGTAGAAGATATAAAGAATGTCGTTCAAAAGTTAGAACCAGATGTGAAAGTTGTTCGTGAAGAAAAGAGCGGCCATGACCACGGACATAGTCACGACCATGGTGAAGCAAATGTGAAAAAGATGATAGGGCGATTAGTAGTCGGTGGAATTTTGACAGGAATTGCTGCCTTAGCTGATTTACCACAAATGATAACAATTCCATTATTCGTCCTTGCGTATTTATTAATAGGTGGAGATATCGTTTGGAGAGCGGTAAGAAACATAACTCGCGGCCAAGTATTCGATGAAAACTTTTTAATGGCAATTGCAACTGTAGGAGCTTTTGCAATTCAACAATATTCAGAAGCTGTTGCGGTAATGCTATTTTATCAAGTAGGGGAACTATTCCAAAGTATTGCAGTAAATCGCTCTCGAAAATCAATTACTTCATTAATGGATATTCGCCCTGATTATGCGAATGTAAAGGTTGGAAATGAAACGAAACAAGTATCACCGGAAGATGTACAAATCGGCGATTATATTATCGTAAAACCGGGTGAGAAAGTACCATTAGACGGAAAAGTAGTCGAGGGAACATCAATGATGGATACTTCAGCACTTACAGGTGAATCTGTACCGCGTGAAGTAGAAGTTGGTAATGACGTATTAAGTGGTTTTGTAAACCAAAATGGTGTATTAACAATTGAAGTTACAAAAGAATTTGGTGAATCTACTGTATCAAAAATTTTAGATTTAGTTCAAAATGCAAGTAGTAAAAAAGCACCGACAGAAAACTTTATTACGAAATTTGCGCGCTACTATACTCCTGTTGTAGTTATTACAGCAGCGATCATGGCGTTTATTCCACCGCTTATTTTAGAAGGTGCTACATTCTCCGAGTGGATTTATAGAGCGTTAGTATTCTTAGTTATCTCTTGTCCATGTGCGTTAGTCGTATCCATTCCTCTTGGATTCTTTGGAGGTATCGGTGGTGCATCCAAAAGTGGGATTTTAGTAAAAGGAAGTAACTATTTAGAAGCATTGAATGATGTGAAATATATCGTCTTTGATAAAACAGGTACATTAACAAAAGGTGTCTTTAAAGTTACAAAAATGGAGCCAAGTGAAGGTACTACTAGTGAAGGACTGTTAGAGTATGCAGCGTTTGCAGAAGTATATTCAAATCATCCAATTGCACAATCTATTCGAAATGCATATGGAAAATCAATCGATGAAAATGCTATTGAAGACTATAGTGAAATTTCTGGTCATGGTACAGTTGTAAAAGTACAAGGAAAAGAAATTTTTGCAGGTAATGCTAAATTAATGAGAAAAGAAAATATTGAATTTAAGCAACCAGAAACAGTAGGTACATTAGTTCACGTTGCTGTAGATGGTAAATACGCAGGTTATATTGTTATCTCAGATGAGGTAAAAGAGGATTCAAAACAAGCGATTCAAAAGTTAAAAGAACTAGGTATCAAGAAGACAGTGATGTTAACTGGGGATGCAAAAGCAGTTGGTGAAGCTGTTGGAAAAGAATTAGGTTTAGATGAAGTTCACGCAGAACTACTACCACAACAAAAAGTAGAAGAGATTGAAAAAATTGATGCGGCTAAGCGTGGAAAAGAAAAAGTTGCTTTCGTTGGTGATGGTATTAACGACACGCCAGTATTAGCACGAGCGGACGTTGGTATTGCTATGGGTGGCTTAGGATCGGATGCAGCGATTGAAGCTGCAGATATCGTTATAATGACTGATGAACCTTCAAAAATTGCAACAGCTGTTAAAATTGCAAAACGCACAAGAAGTATTGTATGGCAAAATATTATATTTGCATTAGGTGTAAAAGGATTAGTTTTATTACTTGGTGCTTTTGGTATAGCGACAATGTGGGAAGCTGTTTTCTCAGATGTGGGTGTGACGTTAATTGCAGTATTAAATGCAATGCGTGTACTACGAGTGAAAGATTTATAAAAAGAGGGCGCAATTGCGTCCTCTTTTTTATCGGTTATTTTGTTGAAAGTGACTCAATAAAATAATATCAAATATTATTTTAGTTTTTAATAACGTAATATTAAATTTTACAAATAAAAAATATTCACCTTGTTATTTTAATATATTTTTTACAAATATTCATATAGTATTGAAAAAACAGAGAAGGAGGAAACTTCTCTGTTTATTTTTGTATGTTTTTTTCAACTTGTTCACGAACAGTTTGAATATAATTCATTTTATGATCCCAGCATTCTTGGCTTAAATCGACAGGATACTCTTCGGGGTTTAAAGTTCGCATGTATTCTTCCCAAAATAGAGCGAGACTCTGTTCGTTATACTTTTGAATATCTAATATACTTGGTAGTTCGTATGTTCTTTCACCGTTAACGAAAATGTCTTTATGCAGTTCACGTGCTTCAAAGTTTGTTACGAATTTACTTATGTATGTGTGAACAGGGTGGAACATTTTTAAGCGTTCTTCTTTTTCAGGCTCTTCAGAATCTAACGCAATATAATCGCCTTCAGCATGATTATTAACCCTGTTGACTATACGATAAATTCGTTTAAGCCCTGGAGTTGTAATCTTTTCAGGGTTAGATGAAATTTTAATCGTGTCATTTAATTTCCCGTCAGTATCTTCAATCGCAACTAGTTTGTAAACAGCCCCTAATGCTGGTTGCTCAAAGGATGTAATTAATTTTGTTCCAACACCCCATACATCAATTTTTGCTCCTTGAGATTTAAGGTGCATAATTGTGTATTCATCTAAATCGCTAGAAGCGATAATTTTTGTATTTGTAAACCCAGCTTCATCTAGTAATATTCTTGCTTTTTTAGACAAATAAGCCATATCACCACTATCAAGACGAATGCCATAGAAATCAATACGATCTCCAAATTCTTTTGCAACACGAATCGCATTTGGAACACCAGATTTTAATGTGTCATATGTATCGACGAGAAAAACACATTTTTTGTGAGTTTCAGCGTATTTTTTAAACGCGACATATTCATCGCGATACGCTTGAACGAAAGAGTGAGCATGTGTGCCGGCTACAGGTATCCCGAAGCGTTTTCCAGCACGAACGTTGCTTGTAGATGAGAAACCGCCAATAAAGGCAGCACGTGTTCCCCAAAGGGCAGCATCAAATTCATGAGCACGTCTTGTGCCAAACTCTAAAAGTTCATCGTTATTTGCAGCATGCTTCATACGAGCAGCTTTTGTTGCAATTAATGTTTGGTAATTCACAATGTTTAAAAGGGCAGTTTCAATAATTTGTGCTTCACCGAGTGGTGCATCAACACGTAATAAAGGCTCGTTATTGAATACAACTTCACCTTCTTGCATACTACGAATGACCCCAGTGAATTTCATATTTTGTAAATAATGAAGGAATTCTTCTTCAAATTGTAATTCTGCTAAATAAGCGATATCGCTCTCGGTAAAACTGAAATTTTCTATGTACTCTACAATTTTTTCAAGACCAGCAAAAACAGCGTAGCCATTCTCAAATGGAAGCTTTCGAAAATATAAATCAAAAACAGAACGGCGATTATGAATACCATCTTTCCAATATGTATAAGCCATGTTGATTTGATATAAATCTGTATGTAAGGCATAACTATCGTCTTTATAATAATTCATTGCGAAAACACCTCCGTAATTTGGTTATAGTATACCAATTTTACGACGTTCGTAGCAAAGAAGAGATATTGATGTGAAGTCAAGAGAGAAAAAAATGAAATAATGCATATTTTTTAGAAAATTAACATTTATCAATTTATATTTCTTTAAATTTTATGTATTATTAGAGTAATGGGGGTAATGAGAATGGAGGAGGACAATGCAACAAACATTAGAAAAAATAGGCAAACAAGTCTTTTATAAACGGCTACAGCAAAAAATGACACAAGAAGAATTATGTCAGGGCATTTGTTCTGTCTCATACTTAAGTAAGATCGAAAATGGAAAGATCGAAGCATCAGAAGAAATTCTACAATTGCTCTGCGCAAGATTAGAGATTGCTGTAACGGATTTAAGAGATGTAGAAGAAGATGTGAAGGGGAAGCTGGATGAATGGTTGAATGCACTAGTTCATTTGGATAAGCAACAAGTAGAACGCATATATGAAGAGTTGCAAGGTGAAATGAAGCATGTTTTGGATTTTGAAATTATAAATTATTATAAACTGCTGTATACACGTTATTTAATGATGAAGCGGGATCTCCCTGCTGTTGAAGAAGAATTGGACGGATTGAAGAAAGTGTATAAGAAATACTCGCCTTTTCAGAAGATGTTATATACGTATAATAAGGCATTATTATATTCTGTGCAGTACAAATATACGCAAGCGTTAGAGTATTTGTTAAAAACAGAATCGATGGCGAAAGAGTTAGGATATTATGAAACAGGAATATATTATAATTTAGCATTGACATATAGTCAGATGGAAATAGATCATATGACATTATACTTTGCTAATGTGGCATTAGAAGGTTTTAAAAGCGAATATAAATTTAGAAATATAATTAATTGTAAGTTTTTAATTGCGTTTAGTTATACTAGAAAAAAACAATATAATGAAGCTATGGAAATCTATAATCATATCATAAGAGAAGCAACTTCTTTTGCTGATAAAGATAATATTCTTTCTATTGCTTTAAATAATATTGGTTATCTGTACTACCGACAAAAAAATTATGCCAAGGCGAAAGAGTATTATATAGAATGCTTAAAATATAAAAAAGAAGAGGATATGAATTATATTGATGCCATGTATGAGCTCTCGTTGCAGTGTATTCAATTAGGAGAACTTGAGGAAGCGGCTGAATGGATTGAAAAAGGTATCCTTGCTGCAAGGAAAGATGAGAGATACAAAGGGATGTTATATTTATTGTTAAATTTAAGATATAAATATTTTGAAGAAAGAGACCTCTATAAAAAATTTCTAGAAACAGAAGTAGTTCCTTTCTTTAAAACAGAGGAAAATATAAAAGATTTAAAGAAAGTATACTTAGAACTAGCTGAATACTTAGAAGAATGCTCAGATTTTAAAGAAAGTAATCGCTATTATAAATTAGCAATTACTTTATTAGAAGAATAAAGAGGAGGGATAGTATGAAAAAGTTAATTGCAGGAACATTTGTGGTTATGGCAATTGCAGCTGTAGTATTGGATATTCAGTATGCTTGGAAGCCGGATACTCTAGGGCAAGAAGCTAAAACAGTTGAACAAATTAATTTATAAAAAAAACCCTTTCCTAACGGAAAGGGTTTTTTCAATATTTGTTCCTCAAAATTCTACAAAACTTGAGAAAATAATTATTTGAATTTTTAGTATATTAATAGTGGAAACATAATGCTAATATGAAACTACTCTTTTTCAAAAAAATTTTTATTAGGGGGAAGGTTCATGAAAAAGAAAAGTTTAGCGTTAGTGTTAGCGGCAGGAATGGCAGTTACTACATTTGGAGGGACAGGCTCTGCGTTTGCAGATTCAAAAAATGTGCTCTCTACGAAGAAGTACAATGAGACAGTGAAGTCGCCTGAGTTTATTTCTGGTGATCTAACTGGAGCAACTGGCAAGAAAGCGGAATCTGTTGTGTTTGATTATTTAAATGCAGCAAAAGGTGATTATAAGCTAGGGGAAAAGAGTGCGCAAGATTCTTTCAAAGTGAAACAAGTGAAAAAAGATGCTGTAACTGATTCAACAGTAGTACGTATGCAACAAGTTTACGAAGGAGTACCTGTATGGGGTTCTACTCAAGTAGCTCACGTAAGTAAAGATGGTTCTTTAAAAGTATTGTCTGGAACAGTTGCACCTGATTTAGACAAGAAAGAAAAGTTGAAAAATAAAAATAAGATTGAAGGCGCAAAAGCGATTGCAATCGCGCAGCAAGATTTAGGTGTAACACCGAAATATGAGGTAGAACCAAAAGCGGACTTATATGTATATCAAAACGGTGAAGAAACAACATATGCATACGTTGTAAATCTAAACTTCTTAGATCCAAGCCCAGGAAACTACTACTATTTCATTGAAGCAGACAGCGGCAAAGTGTTAAATAAATATAATAAACTTGATCATGTAACAAATGAAGATAAGTCACCAGTTAAGCAAGATGCTCCTAAACAGGAAGCAAAAGCTGCTGCAAAGCCAGTAACAGGAACGAATAAAGTGGGAACTGGTAAAGGTGTATTAGGAGATACGAAATCGCTTAATACAACGTTATCTGGGTCATCTTACTACTTGCAAGATAATACGCGCGGGGCAACAATTTTCACATATGATGCGAAAAACCGTTCAACATTACCGGGAACATTATGGGCAGATGCAGATAATGTTTTCAATGCAGCGTATGATGCAGCAGCAGTAGATGCTCATTTCTATGCTGGTAGAACATATGATTATTATAAAGCTACATTTAATAGAAACTCTATTAATGATGCAGGAGCACCATTAAAATCAACAGTTCATTACGGAAGTAAGTATAATAATGCATTCTGGAACGGTTCACAAATGGTATACGGAGATGGTGATGGTGTAACATTCACTTCATTATCTGGTGGAATTGATGTAATTGGTCACGAATTAACGCATGCTGTTACGGAAAATAGCTCGGATTTAATTTATCAAAATGAATCAGGAGCGCTAAATGAAGCAATTTCTGATATCTTTGGTACTTTAGTAGAATACTATGATAATCGTAATCCAGATTGGGAAATTGGTGAAGATATTTACACGCCTGGTAAAGCAGGAGATGCACTTCGCTCTATGAGTGATCCAGCGAAATATGGTGACCCAGACCATTATTCTAAGCGTTACACTGGTACTAGTGATAACGGTGGGGTTCATACGAACAGTGGTATTATTAACAAGCAAGCTTATTTATTAGCAAATGGCGGTACGCATTCTGGTGTAACTGTAACTGGTATTGGTAAAGATAAATTAGGTGCGATTTACTACCGTGCAAATACACAGTATTTCACGCAATCTACTACATTTAGTCAAGCTCGTGCTGGTGCAGTACAAGCTGCAGCGGATTTATATGGTGCTAGCTCTGCAGAAGTAAATGCAGTGAAGCAATCATTTAGTGCTGTTGGTGTAAACTAAGGATTTAAGGGATAGATATTAATAAAATACTTCAAAAATAAAGAAGGAGCATAGGCTCCTTCTTTATTTTTTTCTCCATTTTTTCCACAAATAGAACAATCCAATGCAACCTGCGATTGTTACAATCCACTTCGCTTCATTTGTTCCGTTCATAACATGATATGCCGAATATACTTCAATCAATAAGGCCGGTATTTTACCTATTGTACTGGCAATACTGAAGGAGAGTAATGACATTTTCCCTAGAGCTGCAAATAAAGTCACGATAATTGATGGGATGAAAGGTATAAATCGAAACGATAGAACGAGTAGAAAGGCCTCTCTACCTTCTACATAAAGAAGACGCTCTACCTTTGGATACTTATTTACTTTATCGTGAGTGAACTTTTGAAGGCCTATGCGATAAATATAAAACGAGATAATAGCGCCTAATGCTTCGCCTGCGATCGAAATGAGTGTGCCATTTGTAACGCCAAATAGCTGTATATTAATGGCGGTTAAAAAGATGCTAGGGATAAAACCTAAAAGACTGATGATGATATTGATTAAGATACTAAGTGGAATTGCGATTGAATAGTATTCTGTTAGGAAATTTTGAATCGTTTCTGCCATATTATAAAATCCTTTATCTTTTTTTGCATTACACCATATTTCGAATGGATAGGCAAGGAGAAATTTACATAATGTAGAAAACGTTGACAGAACGGCATTTGTATACGGTATATAGGTATTGGGTATACAAAAAAGGGGGTATATTTTAATTTGTTGAAAAACACTACATAAACCTTGTTTTTAAAGGGTTTATGTAGTGTTTTAAATGGTATTTTAATTCGGGAAATAATTAGAAAATCACAGGGGTATATTTTAAAGTAGGTGAAAAATAGTGGTTTGATGAAGATAGAGTGGTAAACATAGCAAAATAGCTGAAGGGTTTAAAAAATGTATGTGTTTTTTCGTTGTGAAATTGACTTTTAGTGAAGTTACGATAATAATCATGGAAGAGGTGATATGATGAAACGAATAAGTAGTCTTTTCTTCAGTAGTTTACTGGCATTGATGCTGATCTTAAGTGGATGTGCAGGAAAAGAACAAAAAACTGAGAAACAAACAGGGAATCAAGGTACGTCAGTAGAAAAAATTAGTGATAATATTTTAGATGAAATGGAAGGGCCGCCTAAAAATGGTCATACGATTGAAAGGCATGTAGGTAAATCAGAAGAGGATTTGAAGAATCGTTTGAAGACAGATAAAGTATCAGCGGCAAGTACATATTATGATAAAGAAACAGCGACGAAAGCTGTAAAAGATAGTTTGAAGCAACATGATAAAGAAATTCAAGATTGGTTAAAAAATTCTAAAGAGGCTCGTCTCGTATTAAATACAACTCATTCATTCCCGGTCGGGAAAACGGTAATAAAGAAAAATATGAATGTAAAAGATAAGTTAGTAAAAACTGTTACTGTTTTAGCGAGAGATAAGTCAGGAGATTTAGGATATAAGATTATTACTTCTTATCCATCTGACAAATAAGAAGGGGGAGTACATATGTATACGACATTACAATACTTTCTTAAATCATACTGTACGTTAAGTATTCATGAGGATGAAATAGTAAGCGTGATGGCAGAGTTTATAGAGCAAGAAGATGAAGAAATTGTTTTGAAATTACGCGATGAATTAGTATATATGAAGAACAAGAACGCGTGGGAAGAAGCGTGCGTACTGGCTGCGAAGCAAGGGAATCGTATATGGTCTTTAGAAGAAACGAAGGATCATCTTGAAACTTTTTTACTATTACTGCAAAAGAAAAAGGCGTGAGTAGATCACGCCTTTTTCTTTATGCTTTTTGAAATTTGTCCGTTTGATAGTATCTCATTGTTTTGGGGCACTTTTATATACGCTTTTTGAAATTTGTCCATTTGATAGTACTTCGCCGTTTTGTGTTACTTTTTTATACGTAACCGCTGTTATTTTATCATTAGTTCTACTAATTACTTGAGAAGAAACTTCAACATTTTTACCAGTATTTGTACCGAAAATGCGTGTAGTAATACTCCCTCCATTTGAAAATGCTTGAATATAAATATGATTACCTGTATTGTTTTTAAATTTTAAATCCGGACCATAGTCTGCCACTGCTGCATCTTGCCCAAGTGGTAAATAATTTACGGGCATAGAATGATTACTTCGAGAAACAATTCCTAAATCTGCCCTTAAAGCTGCGCTATATAAAGTACTACTGACTTGGCAAACGCCTCCGCCTGCACTTTGTATAACTTTACCTTGTGAATATACTGCGGCAGATTTATAACCATGTGCAGCATCAGTTACACCAACACGGCCATTAAAACTAAACGTTTCATCAGGTGCTACAATAACTCCACTTAAAGTATTAGCTGATTTATTTACGTTAAAGGATTGATTACCATTACGGCCAGCCATTGGAGTAGAGTACTCAGCAATGACTTCTTTAATTCCCATTTTCTGTATATCTTCTGTAGAACGTTCTGGTTTTATTAATGTAACCGGTAATGTAACATCTGATTTACCAGTAGTAATAGCTTCGTTTGTTAAATCGCGTAGTTTGCCTTTATCAATTTTTTCTCCGTTTTGACTTTGGCTAACATTTACAGTAGAGCCTTCAATACTTAATTCTGCATTAACAGGATTTTTTAATGTTTCATTATATTTATCTTTTATAAAGGTTTCATAAGCTGTTGTATTTAATTGTGGTGTTAATTTATAGTCACGTTTTAATTCATCGTTTTCAGCTTGCTTCCGCATTTTGTAACGACTCATTACGTTTCCTTCTTGTTCTTTAAAGATTTTGTTTACAATATCTTTCTCTTTATAATTTATACCTAAATCTTTCCATATGTAAGTTTGTTTATCATCTTGGAATATGTAGGTAAGAGATTTTTGATCTAATTCATTTATTTTTTGATTAATAATTGCTTGAATATCTGCTTTATTTTTTCCAGCAAGAGAAATACCTTCAAACGTAGTATTTGGTAATGCGGTGTTATTTAATTGATTATTTAATTTGGATACATATTGATATCCACCAATACCGCCTACACAAAGTAATATGCCCCCTGCAATTGCAGAACCGATCAGTATTTTACTTAGCTTCATTTATTTCCCCCCAGAAATTTGTGTATAAATATATGTATTACATTTTTTGTATAAAAATGATGAAAATAACAGTATGTAAGTTCTAGTATACTATTATTTCCACTGTGTGTGTAATGTTTTTATAAAAAATGTTACACTGTTGTAATAATTGTCTCTTTTTGTCACAATATGCATGAAAAATTTGTTGAAAATTATAATAAAAAGGCTGTCTAGAAAAATCTAGCAGCCTTTTTATTATAATTTTTTATGCTCATTTTTATTCGTAACACCGAGATGTTCTTGAAGTGTTGTCGATATATTATTGACGCTTTTTTCGTTTGGAACGTAATAATAAATACCATCTATATATTTATCTGTACCTTCCACTTGAAATTTGTCCATTTTTAAACTTGAATCCATTGAATTTTTTGCAATTGTCATCATATCATCAAAAGTTAAATTTGTTTTTAAATCATTATCGACAGCATCTAGTAGGCCACCGATTTTATTAATGGAATTAAGAGATAGTGCTTTTTCGGCAATAGCTTCTAAAACAAGTTGTTGTCGTTGACCACGCATATAATCGCTATCGATGTGACGAGTTCTAGCTAGTGCAAGTGCCTCTTCTCCGTTTAAATGTTGACGTCCTTTTTTAAGATGAATTGCATTTGCTTCGTCTTTACTATTTTGTTCTGTAAACTCAACAGGAACATCGACAGTAATACCGCCAAGGGAATCAACGATTTTGATAAAGGATTTAAAGTTAAATTTTACGTAGTAGTCAACAGGAACGTCTAAAAAGTTCTCTACTGTATCAATCGTGCTGTCTACACCGCCGAATACGTGTGCATGTGTAATTTTATCGTATTTATCACGTGACTTAATGTAGACGCGTGAGTCACGTGGAATGCTTACAAGTTTAACGGATTTATCGTTTTTATTAATTGTTGCAAGTAATAGCGCATCCGTACGAGTTGCTTTTCCATAATTTTTTTCTCTAATATCACTTTCATCAACACCCATAATAAGTACGGAAATGTTATCAGTCATAGGTTTAACTGCTTTTTCACGTTTGTTGGATTTATCTCCTCGACCTAGTTCAGAATAAGCGTTATTTAAAATGGATTTTGCTTTACTGTATATATGGAAGGAGTAACCTCCTGCTCCAAGTGCTACAATTAGTAATGGAATAAGAAGGAACCAAAGTAGGCGTTTTTTCTTTGAGCGTCCTGTTTTGGCTCGCATATTGTTGTTTGTGTCGGATTTCATCATTTTTTCTCCTTTAAAACTATCAAAGTGTATACATCTAGGTGTATTAAAACACATAAAAAATATTTTACGCTAAATAAAAGCGATTGTACATGTATAAAAAATAGATGTCTTGATTATTTATCCCGCATTAACGGGCAGTAAAACTCCCACCTCAAAGTCCAGCGAATGCAAGGAAGTTAGGTGGGAGTTAACTGCCCGTAAAAGCCCGATTGGTGAAGGCTAATACTCAGAGGGGGATAGTCCCCTCTGAGTAAAGTTTCACTTTATAAGACACCTATTCGTTATTGTATACAAAAGATAGGGATAAGAAAATGATAAAATTTTACCTAATTACAACATAATACTTACGATAATTGCAGATAAAATACTAACGAGAGTAGCTCCATATAGTAATTTAAGCCCAAACCTTGCCACAACATTTCCTTGGTCTTCGTTTAACCCTTTTACTGCACCGGAAATAATTCCAATAGAAGAAAAGTTGGCAAAAGAAACGAGGAAAACAGAAATGATACCAACTGTACGGGGAGAAAGGCTATTGGAAATTTTACTAAGATCCATCATTGCTACAAATTCATTCGTTACAAGCTTCGTTGCCATAATGCTACCAGCTGCGACAATTTCAGAACTTGGTACACCGATAAGAAATGCAATAGGTGCAAATACGTAGCCGATTAATTGCTGAAAAGTGATGCCGAATATAATGAGGAATAGGTCATTAATGCAGCTAATCAATGCTACGAATCCGATGAGCATGGCGCCAACGACAATGGCTACTCGGAAACCATCAAGAATATATTCGCCAAGCATTTCAAAGAAACTTTGCTTTTCACCTTTTATTTCCAAAATATCTTCTTCATCTTTAACGTCGTAAGGGTTAATGATGAGTATGATAATAAAGCCGCTAAATAAATTGAGAACGAGTGCGGTTACTACATATTTAGGTTCAATCATCGTCATATAGGCACCTACGATAGACATAGATACTGTTGACATGGCTGATGCACAAAGTGTATAAAGACGGTGTTTTGGAATTTGTGCTAATTGCTTTTTTACCGTAATAAACACTTCTGATTGGCCGACAATAGCGGAAGCGATGGCATTGTAAGATTCTAATTTCCCAAGACCATTTATCTTGCTAAGAAAGAAACCAATCCAATGAATAAAAAATGGTAGTATTTTGAAATGTTGTAATATACCAATTAAGACGGAAATAAAGACAATCGGTAATAATACAGTAAGGAAAAATGACATCTCACCTTTATTTGCAAGACCGCCAAACACAAAGTTTATACCATCAGCAGCATACTCGAGTAGCTTTGTGAAAAGGCTGGAAATGAACCGAATAAGTATGAGACCAATTTCTGTATTTAATAATAAATAGGTTAAAATTAACTGTATAATAAGCATGATGAAAATAGGTTTGAATTTAATGTGTTTCTTATTATTGCTAGCAATATAAGCAAGGAAGAAAACGACGATAAGTCCGACAAAAAAAGTGATAAATTTCATAGTAAGCCCCCTAAAAGAGATGTTCTGCTATATATGTTTTTCATTTCAAGGGAGAATATGCATCTTTGGTAAAGAAAGGAATAGAGAAATCATGAATATATGTAAAGTGCATCACGTTGCAATTATTTGTTCGAATTATGAAGTGTCAAAGGATTTTTATACTATAATATTAGGTTTTAAAGTGATAAATGAAGTATATAGAAAGGAACGCGATTCTTATAAGTTGGATTTATGTGTAGGAGAAGAGTATCAAATAGAATTATTTTCATTTCCAAGTCCGCCTGAGCGCCCAAGTTTTCCAGAAGCAACTGGTCTTAGACATTTAGCATTTGCAGTTATAAATATAGAAGAAGCTGTGACGCATTTAAATCAATGTGGTGTTGAGACGGAATCGATACGTATTGATGAAATAACGGGGAAGAAATTCGTCTTTTTCCAAGATCCTGACGGTTTACCTTTAGAATTATATGAGGTTTAAAAATTGGTGAATTTTATATAGGGTTGCTTTCTAATAATTGAAGAAACTAAAGTGAAACTTCTTTTTAAAAGGAGGTGTAACTTTAGCTAAGAAAGCTAAAGGGCATATGTGGATATTTTAAAATTATTGATGGTAGCCATTCTTATTGCATTAACAGCTTTTTTTGTGGCTGTTGAGTTTGCAATTATTAAGGTGCGTAGCAGTCGCATTGATCAACTCGTTACTGAAAAACGACGAGGTGCATTGGCTGCTAAAAAAGTAACTGCAAATTTAGATGAGTATTTATCAGCATGTCAGTTAGGTATTACGATTACTGCGTTAGGGCTCGGGTGGTTAGGAGAGCCAACTATAAAACATTTACTCGAGCCATTGTTCTTAAAGTTACAATTATCTCCTGCCATTGCTAGTACAATTTCATTTATTATTGCCTTTGCAGTGATTACATTTTTACATGTTGTTATTGGGGAACTTGCCCCAAAAACATTAGCTATACAAAGGTCAGAGCAAGTTAGCTTATTATTATCAAAGCCACTTATTTATTTTTACCGAGTTATGTATCCGTTTATTTGGGCTTTAAATGGTTCAGCAAGGCTTGTAACAGGTTTATTTGGATTACATCCAGCTTCTGAACATGAAGTAGCTCATTCAGAAGAAGAATTAAGGTTAATCTTATCGGAGAGCTATGAGAGCGGAGAGATTAATCAAAGGGAATTTAAATACGTAAATAATATTTTTGAATTCGATAATAGAGTAGCAAAGGAAATTATGGTACCTCGTACGGAAGTTGTAGGATTATATGAGGACGAGCCGTTTGAAACACATATTACAGTAATTGCGCAAGAAAAATATACGAGATATCCTGTATTTGGTGAAGATAAAGATGAGATTATCGGAATGGTTAATGTAAAAGATTTATTTATTCGTTATATGGATGGTAATCGAGAGGAAGAGTGCTCGATTACACCATATACAAGGCCAGTTATTGAAGTATTAGAAAATATCCCAATTCATGATTTGCTATTACAAATGCAAAGAAGGCGAATTCCGTTAGCTGTATTATATGATGAATATGGTGGTACAGCAGGCATTGTCACGCTAGAAGATATTTTAGAAGAAATTGTTGGAGAAATTCGAGATGAATACGATGAAGATGAACACCCGCCTATCGAACACATAAGCGAAGGATGTAAAATTGTAGAGGGAAAAGTGCTTATTAGTGAAGTAAATGATTTATTTGGCATACATTTGGTTGCTGATGATGTAGATACAATTGGTGGTTGGATCATGGTACAAAAACAAGTCGTTGCTGAAGGGGATGTTATTGAGAAACATGGTTTTTATTTTAAAGTCCTTGAAAAGGATATGCATCAAATTAAACGAGTTGAGATAAAGAAAGTAGAAGAATGATTTTCTATAAACTTTAATAAAAAGGATATATAGAAAATTAAATGTTTGCGCTTTCAAAAAAGGTGCTATATAGTGAAGGTGGATACTGAAAAATTCTTCTGAATAATACTCGTATTTTGAGATGGCGGATTTTTTAGATAAGGATTTAGAATGAAAAAGTATAGGTGATGCAAATGATAGCAACGAAGGATATACGTATAGAAAAAGATTTTTTAGGTGAAAAGGAAGTACCAAGTGTAGCTTATTATGGTGTACAAACATTACGTGCCGTAGAAAACTTTCCAATTACAGGATATCGCATTCATCCGTCACTCATTACGGCAATGGCAATTGTGAAAAAGGCGGCGGCACTTGCGAATATGGATACCGGTTATTTAGCTAAAGATATTGGGCAAGAAATTGCGGAAGCAGCACAAGAAATTGTTGATGGAAAGTTCCATGATCAATTTATTGTGGATCCAATTCAAGGCGGTGCTGGAACTTCCATTAATATGAATACAAATGAAGTAATTGCGAATAGAGCATTAGAACGTATGGGATACGAAAAAGGTGAGTATGCGAAAATTAGCCCAAACACGCATGTGAACATGGCTCAGTCAACAAATGATGCGTTTCCAACGGGAATTCATATTGCAACTCTTATGATGTTAGAAGAGCTTCTTATTACAATGGAAGAACTTCATGCTGCTTTCCGTACAAAGGCAAAAGAGTTCGATCACGTCATTAAAATGGGACGTACACATTTACAAGATGCAGTGCCAATTCGCCTTGGACAAGAATTTGAAGCGTATAGCCGCGTGCTTGCGCGTGATATAAAAAGAATTAAACAGTCTCGTCAACATTTATATGAAGTGAATATGGGGGCGACAGCTGTTGGTACGGGATTAAATGCAAATCCTACGTACATTGAACATGTGGTAAAACATTTACGAACATTTAGCGGATTCCCACTTGTCGGCGCAGAGCATTTAGTTGATGCAACGCAAAACACAGACGCATACACAGAAGTATCTGCAGCATTAAAAGTATGTATGATGAATATGTCTAAAATTGCAAACGATCTTCGTATTATGGCGTCTGGGCCACGTGTCGGATTAGCAGAGATTCAATTGCCTGCACGCCAACCAGGTTCATCTATTATGCCAGGTAAAGTAAATCCAGTTATGGCAGAAGTAATTAATCAAGTTGCTTTCCAAGTAATTGGTAATGATCATACAATTTGCTTGGCTTCAGAAGCAGGACAATTAGAATTAAACGTAATGGAGCCTGTGCTTGTATTTAATTTAATTCAATCTATTAGTATTATGAATAACGGATTCCGTGTATTCCGAGAATACTGTATTAAAGGAATTACAGCAAATGAAGAATTGCTGAAGCAATATGTTGAGAAAAGTGTTGGAATTATTACAGCAGTTAACCCTCACATTGGTTATGAAGCAGCATCTCGCATTGCTCGCGAAGCGATTGAAACAGGGAAATCTGTTAGGGAGTTATGCTTAGAACATGGTGTACTGACAGAAGAAGAATTGGATATTATTTTAGATCCATTCGAAATGACGCATCCTGAAATTGCTGGTGCTTCTTTATTAAAGAATAAGAAGATGTAATGTGAAAAAACACCGATCTATTTGGATCGGTGTTTTATTTTTAAAAGATATTAAATACAGCATTTAATTGAAGTAAGCTAATAATAGCTAAGAAGATTAAACTATATTTCATCACTGTTTTAAATAGAGCAGATTCTTTACCAACTAGTCCAACTGCCGCACAAGCAACTGCTATGGATTGTGGTGAAACCATTTTTGCTATTGTGCCACCAACTACGTTTAATGAAACGAGAGTAGATGGGACGATGTTTAATTGATCGGCAGTTACTGCTTGAAGTGGTGCGAATAGTGAACCACTAGATACTACTGAACCAGTAATGAATACGCCAATCCATCCTAAGATTGGAGAAAGAATAGGGAATACATTTCCAGTAGAAGAGAATGCAAGTCCAAGTGTAGATGACATACCAGAGTAGTTCTCTACGTAAGCTAAAGCGATAACGCTACAAATTGTATATACTGGAACCTTTAATTCTTTTATTGTTTCAATCATTAATTCTTTAATCATTTTGCCGTTTACACGGTAGACGATAAGTGAAACGATAATTGCTAATACAATCGCAGTAGTTGTAGAAGAGAATACATCTAGTTTGAAAATCGCTGCGAAAGGTATATCAGCTTTTGTGATTGGTGCAGTTTTTATAACTTGATTATGAAGACCAGGGAATTGAATGTTAAATACTAAGTTTGCTAATGGACCATCCGGAGCAAATAAAGCTTTAATTGGTTTTAAATTAAAGATTGTTACAAATGCAGTTAAGAATACGAATGGAGACCAAGCATATAAAATTTGATTGAATGTATGAGATTCTTTTTCTTCTTGTTTTTCTTCTTTAGCAGAAGATTTTGGTTGCCAAACACGTAAGAATAATGCAAGAGCGACCATACTTATGACTGCTGCGAAAATATTAGTAAGTTCAGCGCCTAAGAAGTAAGTTACAACGAACTGAGTAATTGCGAAAGAAACACCACTTACAAGAATACCTTGCCAAGTTTCTTTAATGCCTTTAAATCCATCTACCATTGAAACAAGTAAGAACGGTAAAACAATGCTAATGAATGGCAAAATGTAAACTGCTTGACGACCCACAGTTAATGCATCTATTCCAGTTAATTGTGCAGGTACTGTAACTGGAATACCCATAGCCCCCATAGCACCACCAGCGATATTAGCTACTAAGCAAATGCCCGCTGCTTTTAATGGATTAAAGCCCATACCTACAAGTAATGCAGCTGTAATAGCAACCGGAACACCGAAACCAGCTGCGCCTTCTAAGAAAGCGCCGAAAGAATAAGCGATTAATAATACTTGTAAACGTTGATCATTTGTAATACTTGAAATGCTATCACGAATGACATTGAATTGTTCTGTTTTAACAGTTAATTTGTAAAGGAAGATAGCTGCGATAACGATAGTACAAATTGGATAAAATCCAGATAAAACACCAAATCCGGCAGATGCTACTGCTGCAGTTGTAGGCATTTTATAAACAAATATAGCAAGAATAATAGCAACAATTACACTGTAAAGCCCAGCCATGTAACCTTTCATTTTGAATCCCACTAAACAAATAATGAAGCAAAAAATTGGAAGTGCTGCGATTAGTGCAGATAACCAAATGTTGTTTAATGGGTCATAAATTTGTGTCCAAGTACTCATAATAATGACAACTCCTATCTATTATATGTGAAGAAATTCACATTGTTTGTGAAATAATTCACAATCAACTTACATGCTTAGTATATTCTCCTTCAACACTATTGTCAACGTAAAAAAGTATAATTATTCCATAATAGTGTTAAAAGAAAGCTTTGTTCATAAAGTAGACAAAAAGCGCACTTAAATGTATTTGAGTGCGCTTTTTAAAGTGAAACTTTATTCAGTGAGTATTTTGTTCATATGTCATTGTCCCAATAGGTGTATAGTAGATGCCGTCTTTTGTATCGAATATAAAGTTTGATATATTGCACTTATCTGTCCTGTTTGATCTAGTTGGGGAAGGAGTGGTTTATTTCATTATGAGGTTTTGAATAACATTCCAGCCAAATGTAATATGAATAAAAAATAAGAAGCAAATTCTTAATACTAGAGCATCTCTTTTTACTGAAAATTCCTTTTAGTGTAACAAAGAGGTTAAGTATACTCCAACTACTTTACGGAAGTTTATCAATTATAGACGGTATTTTACAATATCATTACTTTGCGTTTCAATGAGGTGAAAATATAACAAAAAGCCTGATAAAACAACGTTTGCAAGCAAAGTATTTGTAGCCCTTTGTTTTGCTTTTTCGTTATATCATATAGTATAATATTCAAAATCAGTAAGGATTTTTTCCTGAATTCTATGCTGATAAAGGTGGAAAAAATTTTCAGCGTTATAGGTTGATAAAGTTATGTCGTAACAGGAAATATAAGAACAGATATATAAATAAATAAAAAGAAAATAAAAACGAAAATGAGGGGAACTTTATGAGCCAAAATCAATTCGAATGTCGTATTTCAGAAGAAGATGTACAAATGTTAAGAGCGTTAGCGCATCCGTTGCGTCTACGCCTAGTAATGGAACTAATGCAACGTGGAACGTGTAATGTAACACAACTACAGGAAGTATTAGAAATTCCGCAATCAACGGTTTCACAACATTTAACGAAGTTAAAGCAAAATAAGGTAGTGCGCTTTGAGAGACGAGGATTAGAAGTGTATTATCAAATCCATAATGATAAAGTAAGTGCAGTAGTAAAAACATTATTTTCTTAAAATTTGAATATTATGGAAAAAGACGTGTGGAATATACGTCTTTTTTTATTTGTCAGAAAGGTAGCGAGAGAGTAAATATTAACAAGTGAGGAAGAAATGACTATCAATCAACATGCTGCCTTACGGAATATATTCTAAAAGGAAAAGAAAAAATAGAAAGGAGTGTAGTAAGCAAAAGGAGGGATAGTAGTATGGATGTGCAACGTGTGAAACAAATCTTATCTTCTTCAAGTAAAATTGACGTTACATATGAGGGCGTACCAGTATGGATTGAGAGCTGTGATGAGCAGAAGGGGAGTGCCCAAGTGTATGACGTATCTAATCCTGGTGAGAGCGTTCATGTGGACGTGACGGCTTTAGAGGAGAAATAATAAAAAAGACGCTTCTAATTTTAGAAGCGTCTTTTTGTTATTCCATCATATGTGCAATTTTCTTAGAGAACATAAGAAGTACTAATCCTAGTACGATTACGATAACACCGATGCTTGCAAATACTTCTAAATATCCTAAAGATTGAGTGAAAGCAGCTAATTGTCCTGCTAATAAGTTTGCAAAGCCAGTACCAGCTAACCATACACCCATTAATAATGATGCTAATTTAACAGGAGCGATTGCACTTACCATAGATAATCCAATTGGTGATAAGAATAGTTCACCGATTGTGTGGAACATGTAAGTGAATACAATGAATAGTAAGTTTGCTTTCATTGTAATGTTACCTTCATCGCTACCAGTTTTTAGAACAGCTAAAGTTAAAACTAAGTACCCGACTCCTAGTAAAATCATACCAAAAGCCATTTTTGTAGGGATTTTTAAATCACCATTTTTTGTTTTTGAAAGTTTAATCCATAATGCAGAAACTGGTAATGCTAATAAGATAATGAATAATGGGTTTACAGATTGGAACCAAGGTGTTGGAATTGTAAATCCACCAATTGTACGATCTACGAACTTATCTGTGTAAAGTGTTAAAGAACTACCAGCTTGTTCAAATCCTGCCCAGAAGAATACAACGAAACAAGTTAAAATTAAAATTGCAACAGTACGTTTTTTCTCTTGTGGTGTTAAAGGTTTTTTCTCAACAGCTTTTGCATTGTGTTCTTTAGATTTTTTCCCCACAACTGTTGTTCCAGCTGATCCTAAGTAACGAGGTGCTAATAAGTTAAATGCAATCTGCCCAATAATCATACCGATACAAGCTGTTAAGAAACCGTATCTGTAATCTGCGAAGTAACCGCAAATGAATGGAGCGATAAGAGCTCCTAAGTTGATTCCCATGTAGAAGATAGTGAAGGCACTATCACGACGAGAATCGTTGTCGCTATATAATTGACCTAATAAAGTCGAAATATTTGGTTTGAAGAATCCGTTACCGATAACTAATAATCCTAATCCTAAAAATAGTCCAGTTTTCGTATTCATTGAAAATAGTACGAAGTTACCAATCGCCATAATGATACCGCCAATAGTAATGGCGTGTCGTTTCGTAATGAAATGGTCAGTTAACCAGCCACCAATAATAGGTGTGAAATATACAAGCATTGTGAAAATACCGTAAATTTGAACTGCAACTGCTTTATCAAAGCCTAAACCGCCGCTTACTAAGCTCGTTGTTAAATAAAGAACTAATAAGCCACGCATTCCGTAATAACTAAATCTTTCCCATGCTTCTGTAAAGAACAACAAGTATAACCCTGGTGGATGTTTTTTTGGTGATTGTTGCTCTCCAGCTTTGTCTAATTTTAAAGCTGCATCCATTTTTGTTTCCCCCTAATCCTGTATAACGGATATTTATGTAATCATTTTAATTTACAAAATATTTAGAAGTCAATAGAATTATATGGAAATAGAAAGAAAATTTCTGAAAAAGTTCTATTTTCTTCAACCGTTATTGTATTTTGCCCTGAAAACTCGATAATAAGCGTTTTCAAATGTAGTAATTGAATTCTAAACGAATTTAAAATAGTGATTAATCAGAAAATTTAGATTAAAATATTTATTCTGATATAGAGAAAATATATTCTATTTACTTTTATAATATAACATATTGGGAATAAAAATACAAAATGAAATAATGTGACACTTCAGTGAAATGAAAAAACCAGCTCCATAAAAGAGGGGAGCTGGTTAGAATAAATTTATTTAACGAAGCGTTTTTCAATGTCGTCTAGTAGCAAGTTAGCAGCCATTACACCGCCAGCTGTATTCCAAATAACATCGTCAACTTTGTATGCTTTTCCGTTCTTTACTGCATTTAAGTTTTTAAATAGAGGATCGTTTATATATTCTTTTTCTAGTTCAGAACCTTTTTTCTCATTGCCTTTATCGAATGTGAAGTAGAATAATACATCGCCATCCATTGCCGAAATACGTTCTTTAGATACGTTACGCTCTGCAAAATCATCTTTATTTTGATCACCAGGACGTTTAAATCCAAGTTCTTTTAAAATAACACCAGAGAATGTATCACCGTGATAAATACGAACATCACCAGGCATAAAGCGTACCATAGAAATTTCTTGATTTACTTTATCACCAAGTTTGCCTTTTAAATCTTTCATACGTGTTTCGTAATCAGCTAAAACCTTTTGGCCTTCTTTTTCTTTATTTAATGCTTTTGCATAAAATTTGAAGTTATCTTTCCATTCACCACGTAATGTTTCTGAGAACACAGTAGGTGCAATTGCTTTTAGTTGTTCGTACACTTTTTCGTGGCGCATTTTGTTACCAATAATTAAGTCTGGTTTTAAAGAAGCAATTGTTTCAACGTTAACTTGTCCTTCATCACCAACAACTTTTACATCTTTCATTTTATCCTTAATATGTGGATACCATGGGTCACCAGTCCAAGACTTTACAGCACCAACTGGTTTCACACCTAATTCAAGTAAAGCTTCAGTTCCTTCATTTGTTAAGATAACTACACGTTTTGGATTAGCGGGAACTTCTGTTTTACCCATTGCATGTTCTACAGTAACCACTTCTTTTTTATTATCTTCTTTTGTAGATTCTTCTTTGTTATTTGATTTTCCACAAGCACTTAAAAGCATTGAAAATGCTAGTAAAAATACAAATAATGTAAACGATTTCTTCCGCATGAAATTCATTATGTACCCCCTACATGTTGAGAATATTTTTCAATAGCAAGCATGATATTAAGCCTTTATCTTTTGATTGTCAATACATATGGATGAAAATAATTCTCATTTCCGTTGACAATGAGAATTAAGTTGAAATACACTAACAACGTATCATTATACATTGAAGGGGAAACGCTGCATGTTATTAAAAACAAATCGAGCAAAATGGATTGGATTATTTGTTGGAATCATTGCAGTCGTTATTTGTATTTGGGGAAGTATTATTTTTGGATATACAAATACGAGTTGGAAACTAGCATTGGATGCTTTTTTCCATTTTAATGGTTCCAATGAACATATTATTATTCAAAATGTACGTCTGCCTAGGGCGTTAATTGCAGCTAGTGTTGGTGCTAGTTTAGCCATTGCAGGCTGTCTTATGCAAACTTTAACTAAGAATCCACTTGCTTCACCAGATTTTATTGGATTAAATTCAGGCGCTGCGTTCTTCATAGTTGTAGCAATTGTTATCTTTTCTGTGACGTCATTATCGGCTTTTACGTGGATTGCCTTTTTAGGAGCGGCAATTGCAGCTGTACTTGTATTTGCTTCTAGTTCTTTAGGAAAAGAAGGGACGACTCCTCTTAAGTTAACATTAGCAGGTGTCGCGATAAGTGCTTTATTTTCATCATTAACACAAGGGTTGCTTGTTTTAAATGAAAAGGCAATGGAAGAAGTATTGTTTTGGCTTGCCGGATCTGTACAAGGAAGAAAAATAGAAATTTTACTATCTGTATTCCCGTATTTATTAGTAGGATGGATTGCATCTCTTATGATGGCAGGAAAAGTAAATACATTGATGATGGGAGAAGATGTTGCAAAAGGTCTCGGACAACGAACAATTTTAATGAAATCATTCGTACTACTCATTATTGTATTGTTGTCGGGTGGTTCAGTTGCGGTTGCTGGCCCAATAGGATTTATAGGAATTGTAACTCCGCATTTTGCCAGATTTCTTGTTGGAGTTGACCACAGATGGAGAGTGCCATATAGCGGATTGTTAGGTGCAATACTATTAATCTTAGCGGATATAGCCGCAAGATATGTCATTATGCCACAAGAAGTACCAGTAGGGGTTATGACAGCATTTATCGGGGCCCCATTCTTTATTTATATTGCACGTAAGAGAGGGCTTAGCAAATGAAGAAGTATATCCCGTTTCGTATAGGAAAAGATGGATTCTCGTTTTTAATGTATAAACGAGCTAGTCTCGTCTTGGTGAGTTTATTAGTAATTTTAATAGGATTATTTTTTGCAAGTGCAGGTATGGGAGATATGAAGGTTGCTCCTTATGACGTATGGCAAGCGATTACTGGAAATGGCGATGCGATGTCAAATATGGTTGTAAATAAGTTTCGTATGCCGCGTATTTTAATTGCGATCCTTGTAGGAATTGCACTTGCTGTAGCAGGTTGTATTTTACAAGGGCTCGTTAGAAATCCGCTTGCTTCCCCTGATATCATTGGAATTACAGGTGGTGCAAGCGTAGCAGTTGTACTCTTTTTAGCTATATTTAGTGATAAAAACAATGCGCTAACAGTAAGCATTCATTATATGCCGCTCGCAGCTTTTGCTGGAGCGACGATTGTAGCGCTTTTTGTATATTTATTTGCATGGAAAAATGATGGCTTATCACCGATTAGTCTTGTTTTAATTGGTGTTGGATTTTGGGCGTTAACGAAAGCGGCAACAACGTTATTTATGTTATTAGCACCAATTTATCAAGCGAGCCAAGCAAATGTATGGATTACAGGTACTGTTTACGGCTCTTCATGGCAAAATGTGATGGTACTTGCGCCTTGGGTTCTCATTTTAACGGTAATATCCTTTATCGCTGCTAGACATTTAAATGCACAAGAGCTAGGGGATGATATAGCGGTAGGACTTGGTGTTCCTTTAACGAAGTCGCGTGTATTTATGTTATTACTTAGTACAGCTTTAATTGGTGGGGCGGTTGCCTTTGCCGGAGGGATTGGGTTTGTTGGTTTAATGGCACCTCATATTTCGCGAAGATTAGTTGGTTCTTTATACGGTGCATTACTCCCAGTTGCAGCTATTGTCGGTGCAATTTTAGTACTCGCTGCGGATTTAATTGGGCGCACAATTTTCACACCACTTGAAATTCCAGCAGGGGTATTTACATCAGCAATTGGTGCACCTTATTTTATTTATTTACTTTATAAAAGTCGGAATTCATAAAGGGAGATGAATATGCAAAAAGCATTGGAGACAAAACGTTTGACGCTGTCCTATGGTGAAACAATTATTATCGATGAGTTGGATTTAGAAATTCCAAAAGGTGAAATTACAATCTTCATCGGTTCTAACGGTTGTGGAAAATCAACTTTATTACGTTCACTAGCTAGATTATTAAAGCCAACAAATGGTGATATTTTGTTAGATAATCAAGCGTTACAAAGTATGCAAACGAAGCAAATTGCTCGTCAAATGGCAATCTTACCGCAAGGACCCCAAGCACCAGAAGGGCTTACAGTATTGCAACTTGTAAAGCAAGGACGTTATCCATATCAAACTTGGTTAAAGCAATGGTCAGAAAAAGACGAGGAAATGGTACAGAAGGCACTTGCAGCAACAGGTATGACAGAATTTGCTGAGCGAGATGTGCATGCTCTTTCAGGTGGGCAACGTCAACGTGCTTGGATTGCAATGACGCTTGCACAAGATACAGACATTATTTTACTGGATGAGCCAACTACATATTTAGATATGACTCACCAAATTGAAGTGCTAGATTTATTATTCGAATTAAATGAAACAGAGCAACGAACAATTGTTATGGTATTACACGATTTGAATTTGGCATGCCGTTATGCAGACAACATTGTAGCTATTCAAGATAAACGAATATATGCACAAGGTAAACCAGAAGAAGTTATTGACCAGAAGTTAGTTCGGGATGTATTCCGTATGGAGTGTCAAATCAGTACGGATCCGTTGTTTGGAACACCACTATGTATCCCGCACGGAAGAGGAAGACGATTAGTTAAAGAAGTTGCTCAAGCAATGAGATAACGAAAAAAGACGATGGGGATTCATCGTCTTTTTATTTTTTGCAAGAAAATAATAGAAAGAGGGGAATTCGTAAACGTCGTTCATATTCCTCTTCACTTTGAAAATAGGTTTGATTTGGTGTAGCTTCTTTTAGATTTATAATGGTAAATCCGGCTTGCTGTAATAATGTGAAATACTCTTCCGTTGTACGATGATATTTAATAACTTCTTGGTCAATCCATGGTTCAACCCGTTTGCCTAGTTTAAAATAATCATCGACGAACCAGCTCGTTCTTTTACCACTCGTTTGCAAGCTTTCAAATGAAGAGGTAATAACAGGATGTTGAACGCTAAAGATGAAGGTTCCATTTGTTTTTAAAGTTTTGTACACATTTTGAAAAATGATATGAAGATGTTCAATATAATGTAAAGCGAGTCTAGATGTGACTAAATCAAAAGTGGATGGGGAGTATGTATAATCTTTGAGGTTTATCAAATGAACAGATCCATTTTTATTTTCTAGTTGTTTTTTAGCTTTTTCATACATAAGCTGAGAGCCTTCAATGCCAGTGTAAGAGTGGCATCCGTTTTCTAATAATTCCTCGCCAAACTTAGCATCGCCACAACCTAAATCGAGAATTTGTTTTCCTTTTACATCACCAATGAGTTGAAAGAATGCTGGCTTTTCAATGGATTCATTGGGGCTATTTTCGCGGTATCTTCGTTTCATATATTGCTCAAAAAACGCTTCGTTATTATATACATCAGATTCTGTAAATGCCATGTTTGAAGCCTCCCTAAATATTTTTTTAATTCTATCAAATATGGAATGTAAATGATAGATTTCTTGTAATGAATCATATATAATTAAAATTTGTAAGCGGTTTCTTTAAACTATTTTTCTATAATAAATTCTGAAAACGTGTTAAGCTAGTAGAGGGATTATTAGAACTATTAAGACAATAATCCGCTTACATGAACGATGGGAGGCTTCACGATGTCTAGTAAAACACTTGCGAAATTTTTAGAAGAAAATTTAGAGGATTTAAAATCAAAGGGGCTTTATAACGTAATTGATCCGCTTGAAAGTCCAAATGGACCGATTATTACAATTGGCGGCAAAGAATATATTAACTTATCTTCAAACAACTATCTTGGATTAGCGACTGATAATCGCTTACAAGAAGCAGCGATTGGTGCAATTCATAAGTACGGTGTTGGAGCAGGAGCTGTTCGTACAATTAACGGTACTTTAGATTTGCATATTAAATTAGAAGAAACAATTGCAAAGTTTAAACATACAGAAGCAGCAATTGCTTATCAATCAGGATTTAATTGTAATATGGCAGCGATTTCAGCTGTTATGGATAAAAATGATGCGATTCTTTCAGATGAATTAAATCATGCATCTATTATTGATGGTAGTCGTCTATCAAGAGCGAAAATCATCGTTTATAAACATTCTGATATGGAAGATTTACGCCAAAAAGCAATCGCGGCGAAAGAATCAGGTCTTTACAATAAATTAATGGTTATTACAGACGGTGTTTTCTCAATGGATGGAGATATTGCAAAATTACCAGAAATTGTTGAGATTGCAGAAGAGCTAGATTTAATGACATATGTAGATGATGCACATGGTTCAGGGGTACTTGGAAAAGGTGCAGGTACTGTGAAGCACTTCGGTCTTTCTGATAGAGTTGATTTCCAAATTGGTACATTATCAAAAGCAATTGGGGTAATTGGTGGATATGTAGCAGGGAAACAAAACTTAATTGATTGGTTAAAAGTTCGTTCACGTCCATTCTTATTCTCTACAGCATTAACACCAGCTGATGCAGCAGCTTGCATGAGATCAATTGAAATCTTAATGGAAAGCACAGAGTTACACGATCGTTTATGGGAAAATGGTCGCTATTTAAAACAAGGGTTAAAAGAACTTGGCTTTAACATCGGAGAAAGTGAAACGCCAATTACACCTTGTATTATTGGTGATGAAGTATTAACACAAGAATTTAGTAGACGTCTAAATGAAGAAGGCGTATACGCAAAATCTATCGTGTTCCCAACTGTAGCTAAAGGAACAGGACGCGTTCGTAATATGCCTACAGCAGCTCATACGAAGGAAATGCTAGATGAAGCAATTCTTAAATATGAAAAAGTAGGGAAAGAAATGGGCATCATTTAAGTAACGACATCTTTTGAATAGCTTGCAAATGAGGAGTGGGGAAAATGAAAAAAATTCTAGTAACCGGTTCTTTAGGGCAAATTGGTTCTGAACTAGTAATGAAACTTCGTGATGTATACGGCGCATCAAACGTTATTGCAACAGATATTCGTGAAACAGATAGTGAAGTAGTAACGTCTGGTCCATTTGAAACGTTAGATGTAACAGATGGGCAAAAACTACATGATATTGCAAAGCGTAATGAAGTAGATACAATTATTCATTTAGCAGCTTTACTTTCAGCAACAGCAGAAAAAAATCCGTTATTTGCTTGGAATTTAAATATGGGTGGACTTGTAAATGCATTAGAAGCAGCTCGTGAATTAAACTGTAAGTTTTTCACGCCAAGTTCTATCGGTGCATTCGGTCCATCAACGCCGAAAGATAATACGCCACAAGATACAATTCAGCGTCCTACTACGATGTATGGGGTAAACAAAGTAGCAGGAGAACTACTATGTGATTATTATCATCAAAAGTTTGGCGTTGATACGCGCGGTGTACGTTTCCCAGGCTTAATTTCTTACGTAGCTCCTCCAGGAGGCGGAACAACTGACTATGCAGTTGAAATTTATTATGAGGCGATTAAAAAAGGTGCATACACCTCATACATTGCTGAAGGAACGTACATGGATATGATGTATATGCCAGATGCTTTACAAGCGATCATTTCATTAATGGAAGCTGATTCAAGTAAGCTAGTGCATAGAAATGCGTTCAACATTACAGCAATGAGCTTCGAGCCAGAGCAAATTGCAGCATCAATTCGTAAACACATTCCGACGTTTACAATGGATTACGCAGTAGATCCAGCTCGTCAAACAATCGCTGATAGCTGGCCAAACTCTATTGATGCAACAGCAGCAATGAAAGAGTGGGGCTTTAAAGCAGAATACGATTTAGACAAAATGACAACGGACATGTTGGCTAAGTTAAAAAAAAAGCTCACAGCTGAGTTAGTGATGAATTAATAGGAAGGGTCGATTCTTAGGAATCGGCTCTTCATTCTTTTTGAGAGGGGGAAAATAACATGCAAAGAGTTGATGTCGTATATGCACTAATACATGACGAAGAAACAGATAAAATATTAATGGTACATAATGTAGAACAAAACGTTTGGTCATTGCCAGGCGGGGCTGTTGAAAAGGGTGAAACGTTAGAGGAAGCTCTAGTAAGGGAAGTAAAAGAAGAGACAGGTTTAACTGCTATGGCAGGTGGACTTGTTGCAATCAATGAAAAATTCTTTGAAGAATCCGGGAATCATGCACTACTTTTTACATTTCGAGCGAAAGTACTAACGGGCGAGCTACATGCAGAAGATGAGGGAGAAATTTCTGCGATAGAGTGGGTGGAGCGAACAATCGCAAATGAACGATTCCCATTCTACGATGGAGGATTCGAGTCATTGTTAGAAGTAGCCATTCCATACAAGTTTCAACTAGAAACAAAGTAATTGAACGAAAAAAAGGAGCCAAAAGGCTCCTTTTTTCTATTCAATCGTCTTCAGTAATAGCTTTTTCAGTAGTGGTTTAATCTTCAATCTTAAATCTTCAGCATGATTTGCAACTAAGAAGTGATGATTATAAATGTTTTTCATTAATTGATAAGTCGCTTCTTTCGCTTCGCCTTCTTCGATGAAGATACCGATTACTTCCATACCACTTTTACGAGCGAGTTTCACAGCTTCATGCGTATCTAAAATTCCGTCTTGTTGATAGTCTAGGGCAGAAGGTTCACCGTCTGTGAAGACTAATAGAAATTTATGTTTTTCTGGTCTTTTCGCAAGCTTTTCAGAAACGATACGAATAATATATCCGTCGCGGTTATCTTCTTCTTCACGAAGTTGCATAATTTCTGGACCAACGTTTGGTAACGTTGAGTTTTTGTAATTTACAACCTCATGGATAACGTTCGGTTTATCTTCAGGTTTAGCACTAGAAGCATCTTCCCAAAATCCGCTAATAGCGTGCGGGATCTTTAAAGATTTCAACGCTTCATGGAATAAGACAACACTCTTCTTCGTTTCTTCCATTTTGTTATACATAGAACCAGAACAATCCACTAATAGTTGGAATGCAACGTCGAGCTCTTGCGATTCTTGTCCTTTTTTATAAAACATGCGCGGCTGCTTTTCAGTATAAATACGAAGGAATTTCTTCCGAAGTCTTCCGTAGTATTTATCACTATTTGCATTCGTTTTATTTTCAATCGTTTTTTCGATAATTTTCTTTAATTCTTTTACATCTTTATTAACGACTGATTTGATAGCTTGGTAATCTTTTTTCTCGTCAGGATTTGATTTGCGAGCTTCTTTAAATGTATGAGAGGCACCTACATTATACTTACCATATGCACCCTCGCTTTGGCTAGAAGCGTGTGAAGCTCTTGCTTCTTCTGTATCAGCACCATCAAAGTTGGATTGTGTACTTTTTTGAGAAGTACCTTGTACAGAACCAAGTGCTTGATCGCCATCTTCTGATTCACGAGCAGTATCACCCATCATGTTTGTTTTTGTTCCGCTTTCTAATTCAAAGCGTAAAAAGTTCTCGTTTTCGTTATTTTTATTTTCACGATGCCATGTGGAGAAGCTTTCATCCATTTTGTTTTTATTGTCATCGTCATCTATGAGCTGCGTATCATCATTTGCTAAATCTTCAACGCGGCAGTTCTTTTCATCTGCAATGACAGATAAATAAAGCGGAGCATGTCCGAAATAATTGTTAAGCATATCATTTTCAAGAAGCTCCTCTAAGCGGTAGCGAATTTTCTCAACGATATACATAATATCTTCGGTATTATGGGCTTGGAATGTCTCATGCAAAATTACTTCAATTTGCTCGAAATATTCATTAGTAAACATTTCATATTTATCGCTCGTTAATGAAAGGTAACATAGACAAAATAGACGATCACCGTGATAGTTACGAACGCGGTTTATTTCATTTTGTGAGCCGAAGTAATTGCGGTACATTTCTTTTCGGCGTTTAAAAATATGTTTCGTGCCAGGTCGTAAGTTTTTTACGATTTCCTCGACACGTAAATCTTCTAATAGAACAAATAATTGTGTTAAGAACTTCTTTAGGGGCGATTCTTGTAATTCAATCGCGTAAGAACGAATTAAAGCCATGTCCGAGTAATGTTTATTACCAAGTGCTTTTAAGAACACTTCGCTTTTTAATCCGATTACTGTATCTTCTTCTTTTCGATCATCCCAAAAGTGACTAATGACAACCTTTTTTTCAATTTCGTCGTAGTATGCTTTATAGCCATATTCAAGATAGGCATCGTCTTCTTTTAGAAGGGCATACATTAAGTTTTCCATTTGTAGAAACAGCGACGCATCAATTTTTTTGTCACTAAAAATTTGTCTCATGAATTATCCCTCAAAGAAATAACTTTCTGCTAATTCACGGACAGTCATTTGTTCTGTTTCATCATTTAATTTCGCAATAATGCTTCGCTCAATAGCGCGCATAACAGGAATATATACACCTAAATCGCATGCGTCGATAATACCACGAATACTTGCTGCTTCTTCACTTACACGCCCATCACGAGCTAAAGGCATAAGGTCGCTTGCAAATGCAACGAACTTTTCAATTGTTGCAACATCATTTAATTTTGATTCAGATAGTAATAGTTCTTTTAATGTGTCACCTTGAATATAAGGAACTTCAATAATAACAAAACGGTTTTTTAATGCTTCGTTTAGTTCACTTGTCCCAACGTAACCTTCGTTAATCGCAGCAATTACGCGATATTCGTCATCACCGTATACAACTTCTTGTGTAAATGGGTTTGTAATCATTTTACGGTAATCTAGTGCACCGTGAAGAAGTGGTAACGTTTCAGGTTTTGCCATATTGATTTCATCAATATATAGGAAGTGACCGTTCTTCATTGCTTTCATAAGAGGACCGTTAACGAACGTAACTTCAGATGCTCCGTCTTTCGTTTGTAATGTGTTGTATCCTAAAATACCTTCCACATCTAAATCGACAGAACAGTTAATGCTATGCATTGGTTTTTGGAATAAAGAAGAAAGAGTTTCCGCTAGTACCGTTTTACCACTACCAGTTGGTCCTTTTAATAGAATATTTTTGCCAAGAAGAAGTGCCGTAATAGCATCTTCGATAATGCTGTTATCAGATGCTTTATATATTTTAGTACCGATTAAATGAGCATTTTCACCAGCTTCTTGTTTATTCTTTTCATGAATTGTAGAAAGCTGCTGTTTTAAATCAGAATGTATATGAAATTGTTCTAACATGTATTTCCCACCTAACATTATTTTCATAAAGTAATACATCTTATGATAACTTGTTTTAATATGGTATGCAAAGAAAAGGAGAAGGGGGAAATATAAAAGAAAAAGCAATCAATATCACATTGATTGCTTATAGTAAAGGAGAAATCAGTCGCATAAAGGACTCTAATATTCTTTTTTTGATACTTCTTTTTTGGAATGAGTTCCATTTAATTTCAGTAGAGTGTTTAAAGTCTTCTTCAAAATCGCGTTTAATATCATGAACGGTTTCTGATTCATAGAGTACGCTAATAATTTCATAATTTAATTCAAAGCTACGTACATCCATATTTGCTGTTCCGATTGTTGCAATTTTATCGTCAACGAGTACAATCTTTGCGTGCATAAATCCATCTTTATAACTGTAAATAGAAGCACCGGCTTTTAAAAGTGGAGTGAAATAGGATTGAGATGCTTGATCGCTAATAATACTATCACTCTTACCAGGATATAAAATGCGTACATCTATGCCAGATATTGCACTTAAGCGTAATAATGTTAAAGTTTCTTGATCCGGAATAAAGTATGGTGTAGCGATCCAAATAGATTTTTTGGCTGAGCCCATAACAGCTAGTAATGTATTACGAATACTTTTATCATCTGAGCTTGGTCCACTTGCTACGATTTGCACCGCACCTGTTGCATCCAGAATTTCTTTTCCTGGGAAGTATTGTCTATTCATAAATTGATCCCAAGAATAAGTATTCAATCCACTAGACGCATAAAGCCAATCTTCTAGAAAGATGGCTTGTAATTTATACAATGCTTTTCCTTCTATTTTTAAATGACTATCACGCCAAACAGGGAATTTTTTTGAGCGACCAAGATATTCATCACCTACGTTAAGCCCTCCGGTAAAACCAATTTCTCCATCTACAATGACGATTTTACGATGATTACGATAATTAACTGTCTCCAGTAACCAAGCTGAAAAAATAGGGTCAAATTCGACAATTTCAATTCCAGCTTTTTTCATAGGTTGTAAAAATCGTCGTCTTAACGTATTACTTCCGAGTCCATCATAAAGGAAGCGTACAATAACACCCTCGTTTGCCTTTTGTATTAAAGCATCTCGTACTTTTGTACCAATCTCATCAGATTTATAAATATAGTATTGAATATGTATGTGATGTTTTGCATTCTCGATTGCTTGCAAAATTTCTGAAAAGGTTTGATCGCCGTTTGTTAAAAGTTTTGTCGTTGTTCTATCTGCGGCAGGCCCGCCTCCAAATTTTTGTACGACTTCTGTTAAATGTATGGAACGTTCATGTAATGGGACTGTGAGTGATAATTCTAGTCGTCTTCCTTCTAATATTTCGCGGAATAATTTTCTTTGTTCTTCTGAACGATGGAGATGTTTTTTTCTTCTCCAACGGCTACGCCCGAAAATAGAGTATAAAAGTACACCTACAACGGGAAGAAGTGCTAATACTAAAAACCAAGCTAAAGTACTTTGGGGAGATCTATTTTCTATAAAAATAACGAATGAAATTCCTACGATTGTGATGGACCATAGAGCACCGACAAACGTATATAACGAAATAACCGATGTATTTAATAGGAAAAGAACGATAGATACGATTGTAAATATTAATAATAATTGAACGATAGGTTTCTTCATTTCTATATAATTCCTCTAATCTTTCTTAAATATAGACTTCTTAAATAGAAGATATAATCTGACATCCTTATTATAAAGTGTTTTGTTTTTTTTACAAAATATAGACATTTGTCCTATACTTTCCGCATTTGTCCTACATACAGTATATTGTTACGTTGTTATCCCGTTATTTGCTGGGTAGTAAAAATCCCATCTCAAAATTCGATGAGTGCAAGGAAGTTAGGCGGGAAATGATTGTCCATAAATGCCCGATTGATTTGGGCTAATAATCAGTGGGGGAGGGACAAAGCCCGCGCCGATTAAAATTTCACTTTATATAGCAAAAGGGATGAATAAAATGTATGGTCGTCCAATTGGAGGATTTGGTTATCCATATTACTCGAATTATGCTTATTATCCAGATTACCAACAAGATCCGTATTATTCATACAATATTAAAGTGAGGAAATTGAAAGGGAGAGGTGAATAATGAATTATATAGAAAATAACGGAGTGTATTATCGCAATCATAATGGAGGACACCATCATAATGGAGGACACCATCATAATGGAGGACATAATCATCATGGAGGACACAACCATTATGATCATCACCATCATCATCACGGTGGTGGATGGGGCTGGGGTGGAGGCGGCTCATGGGGAGGCGGAGTTTTCCCAGGAAGTTTTGCGGGAGGTATGTTAGGTGGGCTTACAGCAGGTGCATTAACGGGTGCAGCAAGTGGAGGTTATTATCCAGCACCGTACCCAGTAACATATCCAGCACCATATCCAGTTCCATACCCAGGTTATCAGCAAATACCATATCAGTATTAAACAAAAAAGAGGTTATCCTCTTTTTTGTTTAATACTATATTTATTTATGAAATACTTCCAAAATAAAGGTAAAAATATGTTAATATTTTATTATTGTAATTCAAAAACATATATACCAATTTAAACTTTTATATTATTATTCGTGAATAGTTATATAGTATGTTCTAATGTCTATTTTGCTATTAAAAAGCATAGAGGTTAGACGCGAGTGGAATGAGTAGGAACAAGGGTTGCATAGAGCAAGTTAAAGGAATGCGGTATAATAAGGCAAGCTAATTAGGGAGATGAGAAGCTACTAATTATAATTGGAACGGTATTATATTGCTTTTTTTTACAAATAATATTATGTTATTTTAATCGGCATAATTCAAAATGTGATGTATGTAAAGGGTTATTATTAGAAAATGAAATATCTCTATTTCTATGAAAAGAAACAAGTTGTGTTTTAGTTAGATAGGAAGCAAGGAGAGATGCGCATGCTAGAACAAAGAGGTCATGCATTATATGACTCTTCATTGCGAGATTTAAAGTTAGCATTAGATGAGTCTTCAATTGTTGCAATTACAGACCGAAAAGGTCTTATTACATATGTAAATGATAAGTTTTGTGAAATCTCCAAATATAAAAGAGAAGAGTTAATAGGAAAAGATCATCGTATTTTAAATTCAGGATATCATCCGAAAACTTTTTTTCAAAACTTATGGAAGCGTATTTTGAATGGGAAAGTATGGAGAGGTGAAATCCAAAATCAAGCAAAAGATGGTACATATTATTGGGTTAAAACCACAATTGTTCCATTTTTAAACGAGAAAGGAGAGCCGTATCAATTTATCGCGATCCGAAATGACATTAGTAGTAGAAAAGAAGCAGAACAGAGATTACGATTGAGTGAAAGCCGTTATAGGGAACTTGCATATCATGATGCTTTAACGAGTTTACCGAACCGATTACAGCTAATAACGACTGTTAATGAACTGATTGCAGGGAAAAAGGAATTTGGCATAATATACTTTGACTTAGATCGTTTTAAATTAGTAAATGATACGTTAGGTCATATGATAGGAGATTTACTTTTAAGCGAAGTTGCTTCACGGTTGCATTATGTGTTAGGAGAGAAAGATGTTCTGGCTAGGCTAGGTGGCGACGAATTTGTGCTGTTAACAAATGAACATACACAAGATGAGATGCGGCAGTTAGCGACATCGGTATTGTCATGTTTTCAGGCACCATTTATGCTTGAAGGTCATGAAGTATACATTTCAGCTAGTCTAGGACTTTGTTCATATCCACAAGATGGACAAGACGTGGAAACACTATTGAAAAATTCGGATTTAGCTATGTATAGTGCGAAAGAACAGGGAAGAAATGCGGCGTGTTTCTTTACAGATGAGTTACGTGCAAAAATAAATCGTAGAATGAAAATCGAGTTTGCTTTGCAAAAGGCAATTCGTGATGAAGAATTAGATGTAGTATTACAACCTATCATTGATTTGAAAACGAAGAAATATACTGGCATTGAGGCTTTAGTGCGCTGTATGACAGAAGAAGGGCCTATTTCACCAAGCGAATTTATTCCAGTAGCTGAAGAATCTGGACTTATTATAAAATTAGGAGATTGGGTATTAGAAAAATCGTGTCGCCTGTTTAAAACATTACCGGATTACCAAGAAGGATTAAGGTTATCTGTGAATTTATCCATACAACAATTAATGCAGAAGCGTTTTATTTTGTCTGTACGTAGCATCTTAAGGAGAACTGGTTTTCCTCCGAATCGTTTAATTTTAGAAATAACGGAAAGTATTGCTGTTCGCCATTTTGATTATATTATCGCTACATTACAAGAATTAAGAAGTATGGGCGTATTAATTGCTTTAGACGATTTTGGAACTGGCTATTCCTCATTGTATTATTTAAAACAATTGCCACTTGATATCGTAAAAATTGATCGTAATTTTATTCGTGAATTTCATTATGATCATGCACAGCCAGAAAGAACGATTGTAAAATCTGTTATTGAAATTGCCCATAGTTTAAATTTAGCAGTAGTTGCTGAAGGGGTAGAAACGGTAGAACAAGAAAGTTTATTACAATCCATGGGCTGTGACTATGTACAAGGATTTTATTATGCAAAACCTTTATCCGTAGGAGAGTTAAAAGAAAAGTTAATTACGGATTTTTAATAGAAAAGAGAAGCTAAAAGCTTCTCTTTTTTTAATTCGTTTTTTGTGAGTTTTTCATTAATACGGGATAAAGAATAAGACCTAATATAAACAATCCAATTCCTAAGAAAAACGTTTTTAAATCAGCAGTTCCCGTTTTGATAACCCAAATAGAGTATACAAATGCTAATGTAGTAATAACCCCGTCTTTTATTCGAGATCCTGGCATTATATCATATGTTTCTCCTGTAATAACCAATTTAAATTGGTACAGAGTAGAAACAAGGTATGGAATTAAATAAGCTAATGTTGCTACAACGATAGCGAAATTATATGCTTCTGAAACAGTGCCAGAAATCGTTGAGAATAAGAAGATTTGTGTCATCACATTTGTAATAAATAATGATTTTGAAGGACTACCCTTTTTATTTGTTTTACTGAAAAACTTAGGGAAAAGTCCATTTTTGGCAGCCTGGTAAGGTACTTCTGAACTAACAACAATCCAGCCAACAGTAGATCCAAATAAAGATACAAGTGCTAGTAACGCCATTATATATGCGCCTTTATTGCCGATTGCTAAATTTAATGCGTCTACTAATGGTTTTTGAGACTCTTTTAAAGCTTCTTGCGAGAGAGCTCCCATTGTAAGTAAAGTAATTGACATGTAAATAATAAGAGCAATAATTAGGCCGAAAATTGTAGCTTTTTTTACATCACGCTGTGATTTTGCGCGGTTAGAAAGCATAACTGCTGATTCGATGCCGATAAACGCCCAAAGTGTTGCAATAGCAGCTGAATTGATTTGTCCACCTAACGAGATGGATTGTCCAGCTTCATTCATAAATGTTTGACCGTCTCCGAAATTAGAGGCGTTGAAAATGAATAATGTAATCACAATAAACATTGTAAATCCGATAATTTTTGCAATGGTAGCAAGAAGATTCATATTTCCAGCTCGATCAATATTTTGAGAAAGAATATATTGAATTCCCCATAACATAAGGCTACATACTAGAAAAGTTAACCCTTTTCCTAGTTCTAGTGAAAATCCATTTATTGAAAAGAGAATTTGCTTACTTTGTAAAACTGGAAAAAATGTTGATAAATATCCAGCAAAGGAAATAATAACAGATGCTGTTGCTGCCCAGTTCGCAGCCCAATATCCCCACGCCATACTATACCCTGCAACTTTACCTGCTTTTTTTGAAGGAAACATCGCTTGAGCGTAACTTTGTGGTCCTGCTTTTAATTCTGGTTTTCGAATTGCTAAATTTCCAAATACGAGTGCAATCATAAATACGCCAAGTCCTGTAATACTCCATGCGAGTGTAGAACCCATTGGACCTGATACTTGTGCTAAATTTGCTGGGAGCATAAATACGCCACCGCCAACCATATTCCCGATAACAAAAGCTGTTAAAACCCATAATCCCCATTTTTTCGTTTCCATTTTTGTTAACTCCTTTGTAGTAAGATTTGCTTAAACATCATTTTTTACTAGCTTTTTGGCAATAAAAAAAGAGCCATGTAGATAAAAAATACCTACATGGCTCTTCGCCAAAGCGTAGGTACAACGGGAATAACCCTTGTACCTACGCGTAAATTTTCCGCTAGGTTTCAAGGGTTACGTATGATGATGATGTTTTTGTGCAAATGTAACTACAATTGTTGTATAAGTAAGCATAGTTCTTTGCTCCCTTTCTCCTCTGATTTTGAAGTTAGTATACTACATGTTTTTTTGAATGAAAAGAAAAATATAAAAACTTTTATAAAAATACGTTTTAGAGATTAAATATTTACCTATATTTTTCTTGTACTGGAAAATAAGTGAGAGATTGGCAGAAGAGTGTAGCATGGTATAATACATATAGAATTAGAAGGTGACAAGGGGCTATTGTAGATGATGAGTAAGTATGAGCAAATTTATATAGAAATCAGTAAGTCTATTGATAATAAGCACTTAAAAGAGGGATGCAAAATCCCATCAGAAACAGAATTAATGAAGCAGTATGAGGCAAGCCGAGGTACTGTAAGAAAAGCAGTAGATTTATTGCAAGAGCGTGGATATGTGCAAAAAATTCATGGAAAAGGTGTTTTTGTATTAAAGCGAAAAAATATTGAGTTTAACTTCGGTGGCATTGTAAGTTTTCAAGAAGAAAATGAGCGTCTAGGACGTCATTGTATTACAGAAGTCGTGGAAATGGAGAAAGAAGAAGCGACAAAAGAGGTTGCAAAATTATTAAACGTGAAAGAAAAAACAAAAATAGATCATATTAAACGTGTACGAAATATTGATGGAGAAAAAGTAATTTTAGATATAAATCATTTTGTATCTGAGTTTATTCCAGGATTAACGAGAGAAATTGCAATGGCATCAATTTATAAATACATTGAGAAAGAATTAGGGCTACATATTAGTTATTCGCAGAGGGTAATTGAAGTGCAGCCGTGTACAGATGATGACCGAAAGTATTTAGATTTAAATGGCACAGATTATGTTGTCGTTGTGAAAAACTTTACTCATTTATATGATGGGAGTCAGTTCGAATATACGGAATCACGTCACCGCTTAGATATTTTTCACTTTTCGGATGTGGCGCGAAGAAAGTAAAGAGGTGAAACGAAATAACGTTTCATCTTTTTTTTTATAAAAAAAACATCAACTCATATATACGAGTGTTGACTAACTTATATATACGAGTTAATATGTAAGTGTAAACGGTATCAAAAAAAGAAAAGAGGGACGGGAATATGGGGAAAGACTATCGTAAAACAGCAGAGGAAGTGTTGCAGTACATTGGTGGGAAAGACAATATTGAACAAGCTGCGCACTGTGTAACGAGGCTCCGTATCGCTTTAAAAGATGAAAGTAAAATAGATAATGATAAATTACAGTCTGTTTCATTAGTAAAGGGAGCGTTTCATAATGCTGGGATATTTCAAATTGTAATTGGTCCAGGGGATGTAGATCGTGTTTACGCTGAATTGATAACGCTTGCAGGTATGAAGGAAGCGACAGTGGCTGACGTGAAAGATTCTGGAAATCAAAAGTTAAATCCAGCTCAAAAGTTTGTAAAAGTATTTTCAGATGTATTTATGCCGATATTACCAGCAATCGTAACAGCTGGTTTACTAATGGGGATTAACAATTTATTAGGGGCAAAGGACTTATTTTTTGATGGTAAAAATTTATTAGATGTTTATCCGAATTTAGGTGGGCTTTGGGATTTAATTAATATGATGGCCAATACAGCATTCGTATTCTTACCAGCACTTGTCGGTTGGTCAGCAACGAAGCGTTTTGGTGGTAGTCCAATACTAGGTATTGTTATGGGCTTAATGCTTGTGCATCCGGCCTTATTAAACGCCTGGGATTATGGAAAAGCAGCGTCTGGTTTAGAGGGTCAAAAGATTGAGTACTTCAATATTTTAGGATTGTTCCAAATTGAAAAGGTAGGATATCAAGGTCAAATTTTACCGGTGTTAGTAGCAGCATTTGTATTGAGTAAAGTAGAGATTTTCTTAAAGAAACATGTACCAAATGCAATTCAATTATTAGTTGTACCAATTACAACAATCGTTGTAACAGGTGTATTAGCATTAGGAATTATCGGTCCAGTTACACGTCATATCGGAGATTTATTAACAGCTGGATTAGTAGGCGTATATGAAACAGTACCAGTAGTTGGAGCAGTATTATTTGGAGCATTGTATGCACCACTTGTAATTACAGGTATGCATCATATGTTTATTGCTATTGATCTACAATTAATTGCACAACACGGCGGTACATTTATTTGGCCGATGATCGCTCTTTCTAACATTGCGCAAGGTAGTGCGGCACTTGCAATGTTCTGGATTTCTAAAAATCAAAATGATAAAAGTATGGCATCGACATCAGCAATTTCCGCGTACTTCGGTATTACAGAGCCAGCGATGTTTGGTGTGAATTTACGAAATAAGTTTCCGTTTTATGCAGCAATTATAGGATCTGCTGTGGCAGCGATATTCATTACATTAAATGGTGTATTAGCACCTGCTATCGGAATTGGCGGATTGCCAGCATTTATTTCGATCATTCCGAAATCGATTCCAATGTTTATTGTAGGAATGATTATCGCAGTTGTAATCCCATTTACGTTAACATGGTTATTTGCGAAAAGAGTTAAACAGAAGTAGGAGGAAGTTAAACATGAAGGATTGGCATAAAAGTGTAGTCTATCAAATTTATCCGAAGAGCTTTAATAGTTATTACAATAAAGAAACCGGTGATATAAAAGGGGTTACAGAGAAACTAGATTATTTAAAAAAACTCGGAGTGGATTATATTTGGTTAACACCGATATACCAATCACCACAAAATGATAATGGGTACGATGTAAGTGATTATTATAGCATTGATCCATCTTACGGAACGATGGAAGAGTTTGAAGAGCTTCTAGAAAAAGCGAAAGAACGTGACATTGAAATTATGCTTGATATCGTTGTAAACCATAGTTCGACGGAGCATAAGTGGTTTAAGGAAGCAAAAGAAGATAAAAATAGTCCATATCGCAATTATTACATTTGGCGTGATGAAAAAAATAATTGGCAGTCTAAGTTTGGAGGATCCGCTTGGAAGTACGATGAAAAGACTAAGCAATATTTTTTACATTTATTTGATGAGACACAAGCAGATTTAAATTGGGAAAATGAAAAGCTTCGTGAAGAAGTGTACGATATGATGCGCTTTTGGCTTGATAAAGGGGTAACAGGATTCCGCCTTGATGTTATTAACTTAATTTCAAAAGACCAACGTTTCTTAAGCGATGACGGAAGTACCGCGACAAGTGATGGACGTAAATATTATACGGATGGTCCGCGTGTTCATGAATATTTACAAGAGATGAATAGAAATGTATTTGAAGGGAAAGAGGTAATTACAGTTGGAGAAATGTCATCGACGACAATTGATAATTGTATTAAATACTCAAACCCTGAGCGCAATGAACTGAGTATGACGTTTAGTTTTCATCATTTGAAAGTAGATTATCCGAATGGTGATAAGTGGACGAAAGCTGATTTTGATTTTATTAAATTAAAAGAAATTATGTCTAACTGGCAAATTGAAATGCAAAAGGGCGGGGGATGGAATGCATTATTCTGGTGTAACCATGACCAGCCTCGCATCGTGTCACGCTTCGGGGATGATGGGAAGTACCGAAATGAATCTGCGAAAATGTTAGCGACAGCTATGCACATGCTGCAAGGAACACCTTATATTTATCAAGGGGAAGAAATCGGTATGACGAATCCTAAATTCGAGTCCATCGAGCAATATCGTGATGTGGAATCGTTAAATATATATGATATAAAGCAGGAAGAAGGCTTATTAAAAGAAGAGATTATAGGGATTTTAAAACAAAAATCTCGTGACAATTCTCGTACTCCGATGCAGTGGAATGAAGAGGTGAATAGTGGTTTTACAACAAGTACCCCTTGGATTTCAGTAGCTGAAACCTTTAAAGAAATAAACGTAGAGAAAGCATTACAAGATGAGGAGTCTGTATTTTATCATTATAAAAAGTTAATTGAACTTAGAAAAACTTACGATGTTATTACAGAAGGAGAATATGCTATTTTAGATGAAAATCACCCTAAGATTTGGGCATATACACGTACTGTAAATAATGAAGTATTACTTATTATTAATAACTTCTATGGAGAAGAAATAACGTATTCTGTACCAGCCCATGTTCAATTAGATGGAATGAAACAAGAAGTACTACTGTCGAATTATAAAGATTCCAGCAAGGATATTACAAAACTTAACTTAAGACCATATGAATCAATTATATATCGATATACGAAATAAAAGGTTGTATGCCCACGCGGCATACAACCTTTTATTTTAAGACACCACTATACAAAATATTTACGTCTACTTCTGGTTTGAATTTTACTTTTGCATAATCTTTATTCCAATTTTTTTTCTTCCATAAGTCAGGATGATATGCAATAAGATGTCTTCCAATACCGAAAGCATCACAATTTGCTTTTTGTAGTTTGTTTGTTATTTTTTTCGCTTCTTTCGTAAGTTGTTTCGATAAGTCTTTATTTAGTTTTTTTCGTTCTCCCATTTTATAAATATTATCTCTTGGGGCTTCAAGTGCTATTACTTTTAGTTGGAGCTTAATGTGAGCATAAACATTTCCTTTTTTATCTGTTGTTATTTTTAAGTCTCGTTTTAACTTTCGATTGCTAATTTCCATTGTTAAATAATCAGATGTTTTCTCTGATTCATCGCTAGTAAGTTTTTGGGTTATACGGGCACTTGTTCCCATTTTTCCGGTTAATAATACGAATAAAACAGATTGTTTCAAAGGTAAATGCCCAGTTAATTTATCATTGTTAAATAAAGCTAACCCGTTTGTAATTACTTCTTTTCCTTTTATTTTTATAGAAGGGAGGGTAAAGTCTTTACCGGGATCTAACATTTTTGTAGCAGCTGTTTCTAAAGTTTCTTTTGGAAATACACTCATATCTTCTAAGCTTTTCACTTTTTTCTTTAGAAAATCTCCAATTAGTAAATTTCCTACTTTCTTTTTTTCTAGTATCTCGGATGTTTCACCCTCTACTGCAATAAGTTTTACTAAAGCAGTTGGGTTTGTTGGGTCCCGAAAGCTGACATCTAAATAGGGTAGTATACCCTTTTTTAGAATTTTGGTTCCTAGCGATTGAACACCATATTTGAAGTAGCGAATATTACCAGTCACATTTTTTTTTAGGGCATCGCTTGTATCCCGTATGTTATACCCGTTTGCTGAATGTATTTCATTCTCGAATGAAGATTGCTCTCCGCTTGAACTTTTTACGAGTTCAAGCGTTTGCTGTAGTTTATTCTCTTCCGTAATATCATATCCAATACTATAAGCTAATCTCGCTTCTCTTAATGGTTCTTGATCCCAACAGCCAGAAAGGAATGAACTAGTACATAATATAAAAAATAATTTAACTCTTTTTTTGAACATACTGTTCTCCTTTCTTCTTTCTTATTACTGAATAAAGTAGAAATAAAAGAGGGAGGACAACGATGAAAATATAGGTGAACTTATCAGTGAAAGTTGCAATTACTTTTAATTCTTCAGGTGTATCTATGAATAAGGCTACACTAAATGCAATAACTCCAACGATTGGAACAGCTTGTTTATGATTAGCAAGATTGAATATATGTCCAATTCCGATAGAAGCGGCGCAATAATAACTAGCAATAGAAGCTACAACTGTTATCATCCAAATTGGTATGAATAGTAAATCAGTTCGGTCTATAATCCCGATATGTAAAGAGCGCAATAAGTAAGCAACTGGTTCTGGAATAAGCTCAACTTGCTTTGGACTAAATACGATAAAGCAAATCCAAACAGTAAAAGTATAAAAGAGAGTCACAAATCCATTAGCGATAGAAATTGCCTTTAGTTTTGCCACAGCAGTCCCATTTACTTTTGGGAAAGCGATAAGAATAATTTCAAAACCATACATAGCTGTAATTGTTTCCTTTGATGCTTGAATAATATTCCACCATCCAGCTTCTGTAATGGGAAAAATATAAGAAAAGTCAGCCCGTGAGAGCCCAAGTCCAATTAACAGTGCCATTGGGAAAATAAGAATAGAGGCCATGACATAAAACCGTACGATGACTTTAAATGTGTTATAGGCTATATAGCAACAAGCTATTGTAAATAGTATGAGAATGGCAGACCAAGGAGTTGCTTGTAATATCCATACTTTAATGACATTACAAGCACTTAACATAACCGTCATACCGATAAGGGTAAAATAAAAAACATAAGCAAAACCTAATAGTTTTCCAAATTTATTACCAAATAGCATACAAACACTTTCATACATATCAGCATCAGGAAATCGTTTTAAGAAAAGCCACATAAGTAAAATAATGAGTTGAATCGCAAAACCAGCGATGAGAACAGAAATCCAGCCACCGCCTTTCGCTATCGGGTGAAGACGATTTGGTAGAGAAAGGATACCAACCCCGATTTGGCATTGAATAACGAAAAAAGTAAATTGAACAAGTGAAATTTTACTTTGCGTGTTTGTCACCGTTCTCATCCTCTCTCGTTACATGTTGTCGTTGCATTTTTTTCGGCTTTGGATCATGAGGTCGTTCCCAAAACGACCAAATTGGGAGTCTTACAAAAGAATCTTTCATATCCTTTAGCCGCATTGGTGCAAGGGGAGAAAGGTAAGGTGTATGAAAAGAATGGAGCTGACATAGGTGAACGAAAGTTATAATTAGACCGAATGATATTCCTATATATCCGAATATAGCAGCAAGAATCATTAATGGAAAACGAAGAATTCGAACTGCTGAACTCATATCGTTTGATGGAACGAGAAAAGATGAGATTGCAGTTAAAGCTACAACGATGATCATCGTATAAGAAACAAGTCCGGCTTTTACAATCGCATCACCAATTACTAAACCGCCTACAATACCGATTGTTTGTCCAACGCGGCTCGGCAGACGAATACCAGCTTCCCGTAATAACTCGAAAATTAACTCCATTAAGAGAGCCTCAAAAATGGGGGGAAGTGGTACTTTTTCTAATGAAGCTTTAATTGTATAAACGAGTTCAAGTGGCAACACATCAGGATGAAAAGCAACTGTTGCGATATATATAGCTGGTAAGAGAAAGGCTATTAAAAAACTCACTAAGCGAATCATTCGGACGAATGAACCGACAATCCAGCGATTATTATAATCATCAGGTGATTGATAGAAAGCGAATAACGTAACAGGTACGATGAGCGCTGTTGGATCTCCGTCAGATAAAATAGCAACTCGTCCTTCCATTAAATTAGCGGCGGTTCTATCTGGGCGTTCTGTATTTAATTGCTGCGGGAAGGGTGAGAAAGATGTATCTTCTATAAATTCCTGTATGTAGCCTGGTGGCATGAGTGCGTCTGTCTTAATCATTTCCAATCTTCTTTTTACTTCTGCAACGAGATCGTCATTAGCTATATTTTGAATATAAGCAATTGCCACTTTCGTGTGCATTTCTTCACCAAGTGTGAAATATTTAACGACGACATTTGGACTTTTTATGAGTTTACGAATAGAAGCTAAATTGGTTGCTAAATCTTCTACAAACCCGGTATGTGGTCCACGTACTATCCGGCTCTGTTATATCTCTTTTTAAAGATAGAGCTGTTTCGAAAATACAAAAACTATCAACATGTTCATGAAAATATAATGACTTTCCTTGTAATAAAAGCTGCACCCCATAATTTAAATTCGTTTCTTTTTTCATATTTAATGTGGAAAAAGCTTTATCTAAAGCCAAATCCGATCGTGTTAATAAAGGCTCGAGAGCTAATTGATGAATTAAATTTGGATCTGCTAAAGATTCGAGATATATAATGGTTCCTTTTCCGTTTTGAAAAGGGATATCTAATTTTTTTATATCATCTGAATGACAGAGTTTATTTTCAATGTAATTAATATTTTCCGGAAGCGATGGAAACATATGCTTTTGATTTTCACTCTTTTGTTGTTCTTTTTGCTCTGTCATAATTTCCACCTCTTTTAGAATAAAGTCGCTTCTGTTAATTTTTGCTTTTTGTGAGAAATTTATGCTTGTATTATTTGAAAATAAGTAGCTTGAAAGTTACGTTACGTCATCTTTTAAAATAAAGAAAATGAGAAGTAGGGGATGGAAAGAAAGTATATATTAGATTAGCGGTGTTGATATAAATCTTTTGTACTATAGAGGATAAGCCTAGCGGTATAAATAATTACATCATTCGATGAATAGGAAATTTATGAAAGGCAATTTATACTATTAGTATTGTGTCTTGCCTTTTTAGGTGCAGTACACAGCCGGTGATTGGCTAGTGGAGGTTCTTCCATTTTGCCAGTGCCGGTTTTTTATTGGATAATAGAGAAAATAAAGTTCTATAAAGAAAGAAGGGGTTGTTTTGAAAGCTGTAAATTCTATCTTTATGAGAGAAAAGATTGCTAGTTCTTATCTTTATTTTATTTCTTTTCTTGGTTTGGTTACTATAACTATATCTTTACTTGAAATTAAAATCCCTTCTCATCCAACAATACTAATATTGTTATTAATATTTATGGGGATTGCAGAGTATTTTCCTGTACGATTTTGGAGAGGGACTAGCTCGCTTACCTTTCCGATAATTTACGCTATGAGTTGGCAGTTTGGAATCCATATAACTATTATTTCTATTGTACTCGTTACGCTAATTATTCACCTGCACCGCCGTTCACCGATACAAAGAATGTTATTTAATAGTACTCAGCATGCACTTAGTTTAATCTTGGCCGAATGGTTTTCAAACAAATGTATGTCCTTATTAATTAACAAAATAGATATATCAGTTCTGTATGGAAATTTAATATCTTTGTTATTATTTTGCGTGTTTTTTTGTTTTTTCAACAATCGTTTTTACGATTTGTTAATGATACTCCTTCCGCAGCCATATTCAATCTATCAGTGGTATAAAAAAACTGTAACGGTATTTCTTTGCGAAACTTTTGGTTTCTCTTATGCGGCACTGATGCACGTATTAATTAGTACATATAGTGTGGAAGTAAACGAGATTACAGTACTGTTTTTCTTTTTTCCACTTGTAGCAACTTCCGTTATTAGTTCTTTTTCTGTACGGATAAGGATGGAGAAGGAACGATTATATGAGTTATTTCTTATTACGACCGAAATTAGTCGAGGATTAACCGGAGGAAACTTGAAACATATTAAACAAGCACTTAAAGGTTTTTTTGGTATACAAGCATATGTAATATGGACAAAAGATGATGGGAACTGGAATATTCTATTAAAAGATGGGAAAGTCCGCCTAGATTTATCTGATGATTCAGAAAAGTATGGGGCGTTTGAGGAACTTTCTAAAAATCTTGTATTTAATGATTGGAAAATTGGTACGGCTCCTGGAGATGAAATATTTGATAATGTTATACGCTCACTTGTATATTTTCCTCTTATAGTAAATGATGAATTAGTCGGAATGTTTGTTGCAGGGAAAAGTAGAAATGCGGGTTTCTTTCCGGAAGATGTACAGTCGTTAGCTACATTTTCTAACCAATTAGCTAACGTTGTTAAAACAAGGATATTGATTTCTGAACAGGAAAAAAGAATGATCTTAGAAGAAAGAAATAGAATCGCCCGTGAAATTCACGATGGTATTGCGCAAACATTAGCCGGGGTGATATTCCAACTAGAATCCGCGCAGAAAAAATACCGTGATAAACCAAAAGATATGCAGCAAATAGTAGAGAAAAGTATAAAAGATTTAAGAGGAAGCTTAGGAGACGTTCGCTATTCTATTTATGCTTTAAAACCATATCCGACACAACAATTAGGGCTAAAGCAGGCGATAGCAAGTAAAATAAAATCTTTAAAACAAGAATATGAACTAGATATTACATATCATGAAAGAGGTCATGCACGTGCGCTTAGCTTTTCAAAAGAAAGGGTTATTTTTGATACATTACAAGAGAGTTTGCAAAACATTGTAAAACATGCACAAGCAGACAAGACTGATGTTTTACTTAGCTATCAAAGTGAGCACGTGCTTTTAAGGGTTAAGGATAATGGGATTGGCTTTTCACTATTTGAGTCTATGGTTAAAACGAAGAATGAGCCACATTATGGTATATTACATATGAATGAACAAGCTGAACAATTAGGGGCTACTTTACAGATTGATAGTTCTGTAGGGAAAGGGACAAAAATTACACTATTAATTCCAGATTCACAAACAAGGGGTGCGTAAAATGATTAAAATATTAGTAGTGGATGATCATGCTTTTTTACGAGACGCAATTCGGAACATACTAGAGGATGAATCTGATATGAAAGTGGTTGGAGAAGCTAGCTCTGGGGACGGAGTATTGGGAAAAGTAGAAGAATGCAGACCAGATTGTATTTTGATGGATATTAATCTTCCGGGGAAAAATGGGATTGAAGCTACAGATTTGGTGAAAAAAAATTATCCGAATTGCCGAGTACTTGTGTTTACAATGTATGAGCATGATGAATATTTAATGGATGCACTCCAGGCTGGTGCTGATGGTTATTTATTGAAAGATTCATCATCGGAGCAGGTAGTAGCAGCAATCCGGATGTTATATCGAGGGGATTCAGTTATTCATCCGCGTATGACTAAAAAATTAATTACATATCATCAGCAAAAAATGAAATTAGAATCAAATGAAAATGAACTGACGGAACGTGAAAAGGAAATTCTTTTTGAATTAGTAAAGGGACTTAGTAATAAAGAAATCGCTGAAGCTCTATATATTAGTGATAAAACAGTTAAAATTCACATCAATAAAATTTTTAAAAAACTAAATGTGAAAAGTCGATCGCAAGCGGTGATTTATGCTGTTCGAAATCAATTGGTTCCGTTGGATTAAATAGGAAATGTTTAAAAGAACTATCATGTTTATTTATTCTTTATTACAAAGTATAAAGAGCAAGATAGTTCTTTTGTACTATGTAGGTATAGAATCCTTAGAGAAAAGATACTCCTTTTGTTCAATTTTCAGAATAATCAAAATGTGAAATAATAAAAATAGAATTACATTTTAATCGTGTTAATAATTCATTTCGTGAAAATCCTTTGTTGGAAATAAATGATGGAGGGCTCTTATAGAAAGAGAAAAGTGAGTAATTAGCTATATGAGGTATGGGGATGGTAGTAGTGATGGAAATCTTTCATGATACACAAGATTAAGATTAATAGAGTTTCCAATGCTAAATAGGAAGTTAAGAATCAATTTGTTTCAAAAAATAATATTAATAATGGGGAGATGCAATATGAAACGAGGGAAATTTGGAAAGATTCTTATTGGAACGTTAACAGCTGGAATGTTATTGTCTCAAGGAATTCCATATAACGTCTTAGCTGAAGAGGTAAATACATCTACTTTAACTGGAATTGATGATGCAAATGCTATCTTGAAAGGTCTTACAAAGGAACAACGTAATGCCTTAAAAACGTTAGATACAAAACCAGGTTTTGTTATTTCGCCAGGTATCAATACAGCAAGTCCTAATAATGTGAATGTGATTATAGAGTTTAAGCAAGCACCTAGCAAAATTGAGGTATTAAAACAAGCGGCTAAAGGGAAAAAGGTAGCTCTTTCAAATGCGGAACAAAAGGTAGAGGCATCACATAAAGGGTTTAAAGCAGAGCTTGAACAGCTTCAAAAGAATAAAGAGAAAGGGACAAATTTAAAATCTGCAAAAATAACAAGAGAATATAAGAATGCTTTTAATGGTGTAGCGATTTCGTTACCTGCGAACATGATTGAAGACTTAGTTCGTACCGGTATCGTTAAGCGTGTATGGGAAGATCATGAGGTTAAAATTGATTTGCCGAAAGAAACAGCTAAGACTGCTGTTGAACCAAAAATGGCAGATAGTGTACCGCAAATTGGTGTAGACAAGCTGCATGATGAAAAAATAACAGGTAAAGGAATTAAGGTAGGTGTACTGGACACAGGTATTGATTACAATCACCCGGATTTGAAAGATGCATATAAAGGATATCGTGCAAAGCAAGGTGAAGATCCAAGCAAAATAGATCCGAACTCAATAAAAGGATGGGACTTTGTTAATAATGATGCTGATCCAATGGAGACAACGTATAAGGATTGGCAAAATTCTGGAGGATATCCTGAGATTTATGAGGGGAGTGCATATTATACATCCCATGGTACGCATGTAGCTGGGACAATCGCTGCAGACAAAAAGAATAATGTTGATTACGCGGTTACGGGAGTTGCTCCAGATGTAGATTTATATTCATATCGCGTATTAGGTCCATATGGAAGTGGACAAACAAGCGGTATTCTTGCTGCGATTGATAAAGCAGTAAAAGACGATATGGATGTTATCAATTTATCACTAGGTGCGTCTATTAATGATCCTTTATATCCTACTTCTGTGGCAGTAAACAATGCGATGTTAGCTGGTGTTGTTACAGTAGTAGCGGCAGGTAATAGTGGTCCGGAAGAAGGTACCATTGGATCACCTAGTGCAGCGGCACTTCCAATTACAGTTGGAGCCAGTGACGCTGCAATGAAGATCCCAACGTTTTCCGTCGATGCAGGTGATTTACATGTGGATAAGATGATGCTACTTGGAAAAAGCTTTACTGATAAGATTGAAGATTTGAAAGGTCAATCCGTATCAGTTGTATATGCAGGGCTCGGGAAATCAGATGATTTTACAGGAAAAGATGTAAAAGGAAAATTAGCTCTTATCCAACGCGGTGAGATTACATTTGATGAGAAAATTAAGCATGCTAAGGAAGCAGGCGCAAAGGCGGTAATCGTATATAACAATGTAGATGGTGAAATTACAAGTTATCTTGGGGAAAGTACTTCATCTATTCCAACGTTCCGCCTAACAAAAGTAGATGGTGAGAAATTACAAGCAAAAGCTGTACAAGGAGATGTGTTGTTAGCGTTTGGGGAACTAAGTAATATAAAAACAGAGGGAGATCACTTAGCTGATTTCAGCTCCCGTGGTCCTGCAACTAAGACAGATGATATTAAGCCAGATATTGTAGCACCAGGTGTGTCTATTTTCTCAACTGTTCCTGAATATATTAATGATCCAAAAGATGGAGAAAATTATCCGGTAGCGTATGGACGTATGTCAGGTACCTCTATGGCAACTCCTCATACTGCAGGGGTAGCGGCACTCATTTTACAAGAACATCCAAACTATAGTCCATTTGAAGTAAAAGAAGCACTCATGAATACCGCAGTTGACTTAAAAGAAGAGCGTTCTGTATTTGAGGTGGGCTCAGGGCGAATTGATGCATATCGTGCAGTTCATGCAGATACATCTATCGAGGTTGTTGATAAAACATCAAACGTTGTAGGTGATGAAGAAGTAGAAATTGAAGAAAAAACAGGTTCTATTGCATTTGGGTATAAAAATCAAATTGAAAATGGGCCTATTAAAGATAGTCGAAAAGTTTTAATTAAGAACAGCAGTAAAACAGATGGGAAAGAGTTTAAATTAGAGGTGGAATTTTCACCTACAAGTGTAGGTGTGCAAGATGCAGCGAAGAATGGTGTGAAGCTAAACGTACCAGATTCTATTAAAGTAGCTCCTGGTGCATCAGAGGAAATTAGTCCTGAAATTATCATTCCAGAAAACGCTGAGTTTGGTAGATATGAGGGCTATATTCATATTTCAAATAAAAACAATGAAAAAGAAGTATATCAAGTACCATTTGCAGTTAAATTCACAGAAAAAGAGATTGCGTCTGTAGATTTACTGAGAGATACAATGGCAACAGATGCTTCTAAATTCCATCCATTTATGGAAAGACCAAGTTCGCCGTTGACATTTAAATTAAATAGTCCTCTTGAAACCATTGATGCAGTTGTGAAGGACCGAAAGACAGGGAAGGCATTAGGAGTCGTTGGTACACTTAATGCAAGTAGTCTAACACCGAATGTTGAATATATGATGTTTTCTGGTATGGGAGGGTATGTACTTCCATTCACAGGAGATCCAGCTCATCCAATTGCGGATAAACCTGTTATGTTGCCTGATGGAGATTACGAATTGAACTTCGTTGGATATGATAAAGAAGGAAAATCTTATACAAAAGGCGATAGCATTATCATTGATAATGTAATACCTGAAATGAAATTTAAGGATGTACAACCTGGTATACACGAAGTCAATGATTCTATGTTTAAAGAAGAAGACGGCCAGCGTGCATTATGGGTGCATGGTAATATTTATGATTCTACAGTAGATGCATTAAAGGCAAAAGGCTTGCAGTATGATCAAAAAGCGAACCAAATTGTATATTATCAAAACTCAGCCTTTCCATCAGGTTGGCTGAATACAATTCAAGCAAATGGTGATTTTAAATTTGGAGTACTTCCAGAGGAAATAAACGAGCCGTTAAATCTAAAATTATTTGGATATGATCTTGCAACTGCAGGGAATATGGCAACTGGATATAAAGATTACGTCTTTGTAAAGGAAGGGACAGAATACGCTGTTCCAAGTTATGACAAAGATAAAATCAAATTAGGAGAGAAAATTACGTTAACTTTGAATCTTAATAATGTAAAACAGCTTATGTCAGGTACATTTGAAATTCCTTATTACAAGCAGCTATTTAAATTTACAGATGTGAAACCAAATCCAGCACTTACGGAATATGTAAAACAACATGGACTGAACCTTAAATTAGAAGATCCGAAGATAAGTGAAGAAGGAGCTTGGGAAAACAAGGTGAAAGTTGGCGCATCATTGGAAGGAAAAGAATTTAAAGGATTAGATGGAGATACACCATTTTTAGATGTTACATTCGAGATGGCGAACGATGAATACTTTAATGATTTAACTGCATTTGGAGTAGATAAGTTCTCTTATACAAAAGCTGGTGCATCTGAAGGCATTGAGATTCCTGCGTTTAAAGATAAATCTTTTGCTATTGTTTCGAAACATTCAACGGTTACAGGATATATTGGCCCTGAAGCTTTCTTGAATGAAGAGGGGTATTTAGGTAAGAAAGACTATACAAAACTAGGAGCAAAAGTGTACGCAGTTGGCAAGGATGGAAAGAAATATACAGGAACGATTGGTGATAACGGGCAATTTGAAATTCATAGTGTCCCAGTAAGCGATAAAGAATATGATATTTTCGTAGAAATGCCAGGTCATTTAAATAGTAAATTAACAACAAAAATAGGGAAAATGCAGGATGGAGAATTAGTGGGACAAAACTTTAGAGCTGACATGGATGATAACCTTGCAGGTGATGTAAACGGCGATAAAATGGTAGATATTCAAGATGCTAGAATAGCAGCTTTATCGTATGGAAAAGGAAAAGTATCTGTAAAAGATGGAGATATAAATCAAGATGGTGTTGTAGATGAAACAGATATTCGTTTTATTGAGAAAAACTTCTTGAAAAAGGGTCCAGATGCTAAAGAAAATCAGAAACCGAAAGAAAATGTAGGGCCAGTGACGTTAGAGAAAATCTTACGCTCGATTGGTTTAGAGCCAAAAAAATAAGGGGATACACTTCTAAGGGAAACTAAACGATAAAGCAATGAACACAGAAAAAATGGTTTTTGCT